>CAYVMJ010000003.1:0-177367 GCA_964452625.1 uncultured Methanolinea sp. | reverse complement strand
GGATGGTGGTAGTGGAGGAAGTGGTAGGTTGGGTGGTGGTGGCGGTAGTGGTAACAGTGGTGGTGGGGATGGTGGTAGTGGAGGAAGTGGTAGGTTGGGTGGTGGTGGCGGTAGTGGTAACAGTGGTGGTGGGGATGGTGGTAGTGGGGGAAGTGGTAGGTTGGGTGGTGGTGGCGGTAGTGGTAACAGTGGTGGTGGGAACAGGGGGGAGGACAATTAACTCCATGTCTGTTGTCTGCCCGTCAACAATCTGAACATCCGACTGGTATTCCTGATACCCGGCCAGAATGATCCGGACAGAGTGGGTACCGGGAATAATTGATGTGAATGTCACCGGTCCGTAAGGATTGGTGGCCCCATAGAAGGTGTTGTCGATGAATACCGAGGCACCCGGGGGTTCCGTCTGTACCTGGAGAGACCCGTATGAAGGTGTGAAATACGCGGAGATCGCGTGGTTCATGTTGATCTTATTGAAGGTATATTCGGATATCGCACCGACCGACTTGTGATCTACCAGAACATTATCGATGCGGTATCCTGGGGATGCTTCTATCGTGAATGACTGACTGCTCTGCTTGGCAACCGTCACACTGCCGGAAGGAGTGATCTTTCCCCCAATTCCCGCAATAGCAGTAATGGTAAAGGTATCCTCCCCCGCAGTGGGAATCACCATCAGGAGAATCGCAATGAGGATGAACGGGAGGACAATCCGGAGAGAACGGCGTGACATGGGAAGAGGAATGGGGGGAGGGGGCCGGGTTACTCCCTGCCGGGGATGATGACGAGTAATCGGGCCCCGGCGGTCCCTTTCGCAAGTTCAATGAGGTCTCCATCTGAGAGCTCCGCAGGCACCTTCTTTTGGAGAGGAGTGCTGTTCAGGAAAGTCCCGCCGGTACTTCCCCTGTCCTCCAGAAGCCATTTTAAACCTTCCTTCCGGAGGAGCGCATGGGGGCGGCTGACCCTGCTGACCGATGAGTATTCCCTGGACAATATCACGTCTCCGCTCTGTTCCGTGTCAGCCTCCGCCCGCACATCAATCCTCCCGATACGAACCTCCCTGTCCTGAATACAGAAACATTTCCCGTCATCAGGTCCTCCAAGGAGAATCAGCATAGGGCGGCATCCGGTGATATCGCCCTGAATTGCAGTCCTCACTTCATCCAGGCGCTTTTTCATGTCCGCATCCGCCATCTGGATGCGCATATTGGAGAAGATACCGAGATTCCGGACGACTGCTTCCATGGCCCCGGGAACAAGGGAATATTTCCATACGGGGTGCACCCCCTTTGAAGTCTGCTGACCGAGGCCCACCTCTTTACGGATAAGCCCCATGGCCATCAGCTTGTCCAGATGCTTTTTAGTATTCTCGTAACTTGTCTCGATCTCCGATGCGATCATGCGCACATCGCGGGGTTTTTTCTCGAGGATCTTGAGAATTTTCAGACGCTGGCTGTTGGAGAGGACTTCCAGGTATTCCGAGAGCTCCATGAAGTAATCGGGAATCTCTTCGAGCACAACGGTTTTGGCGGCATCCTGTTGATCCCTGGTCATCCGGATCCCATCTCGTATATAGAATGCTCCTGAAGGAACAAAAAAGGTTCTCCGGGTCAATGGGGCGGATATGAGAAAAGGTATCAGGCAGGTATGGATGGTATAAGAATAGGACCGTCGTATACCCCCATGGAGAAATGGAGCAGTTTACAATACCTCGTTCCATTGAGGAAGCAAAAGCAATACAAAAAGACCTTCGCCGGAGACTGGACGATGCCCCTGCCGCTCTCACAGGAATCCCGTCACTCATCGCCGGCATGGACGTCAGCTACGGGTCCGGTTCCGCGTATGCTGCGATAGTGATGATGGATTTTTCCGGGCTCTCGTTTCATGTCCGGGTGGAGGCACAATCCCCCGTCAGGTATCCTTATATCCCAGGGTATTTTGCATTCAGGGAGATTCCCGCACTCCTCGAAGCCTGGCAATTACTGCATCTGATGCCCGGAGTTCTCCTGGTGCACGGACATGGATATGCACATCCGGAACGGGTGGGTCTTGCACGTCACCTTGGCGCTTTTCTCAAGGTGCCAAGCATTGGTGTTGCAGGGAGCATCCTGCGGGGGATGCGTATTTCAGAGCCGCCGGCATCCAGAGGGGAAGCCACGCCGATACTCATGGATGGCGGGGTGGTGGGAATGGTCCTGCGTACCGTTGAAGGGAAAAACCCCGTATGCGTTTCGGCAGGGTACCGGACAACCCTGGAATTGGCCCGGGAGGTTGTTCTTCGCTGCTGCAGGGAATCGAGATTCCCGCTTCCACTCGTGCAGGCTGATAAGGCCGCCAGGAGCATGCGCATCCGATGCGAGGGCTAATGGGGTCGCGCGAGAGAACCTCCTTTTGTCATGCAGAGAGAAGAAGCGTGCGCTTTGTTATTTTCATGCGTGCAGAAAGAGAGCCTCCGGTCACACTGCCTCGCCACAGCAGCCATCATGAAAGCCCTTGCAGGCCGCATGGGCAAAGACCCGGAACGCTGGGAACTTATCGGCATCCTTCACGATATCGATTATGAGATTGTGGGGGGTGATATGAACCGGCACGGCGATGAAGGGGCGCGGATGCTTCTCGCACAGGGAGTCGATGAAGATATTGCCCTGGCGGTCAGGCATCACAACGACTCTCTCTTTGGAGAATCGGGCGACCCTGTTGACGTCGCCCTTCAGGCAGCGGATAATATTTCAGGGCTGATTGTTGCCGCCGCTGCAGTAAAAGGAAAAAACATCTCGCAGGTGAGTGAAAAGACCCTCCGGAAAAAGTACAGGGAGAAATCATTTGCGGCAGGCTGCAGGAGGGATAAAGTGGAGGGAATAACCCGTTTCATGGAATTGTCCGATTTCCTGGCCCTCGCGCTTGGAGCAATGCAGGATGTCCGCGTGGAACTGGGACTCGGGTGACACGGCGCATTGATACAAAGGAGATGGTGTATCAATCCGGTATAATTGGCCGGTTCAATACGGACGAGATATGGAAAAAAATCTATGATTCACTCCGTGATGCACACATGTAAAATGAAAATCGCGGATGAGGGATTTCGCAACAGGCCCGGCGCATGAAAATGCCGGAGGCATTTTCATAGGAAATGGCAAGGCCATTTTCATCGCAACCGCCCATGACCGCCATGCCGTCGAACATACACGATGAAAATCACGAAGTGATTTTCATTCGAAAAAAGAATGGATGAATCACTAATCCGCAGCTGTCCCCGGTTCAGCTTTTGCATCAGGTTCCCTGCGGGGAGGCCTCTCGGGTTTCACATATGTTATCTGGAACACCTCGACTCCCTGGTGCTGTGTTGTGCTCGGGGAATATCCTGTCTCCATAGTCAGGCAATGGGCAGGACATACCTCTACGCAGCAGTTGCAGACCACGCATTTCAGGCGGTCGATACTCCATGTCTTTGCATCTTTTTCCACGCATATGGCACCGGAAGGGCACTTTTTCATGCACATCCCGCAGGAGATGCAGCGTGACGGGTCAATCGCCACCCTCCCCCGGGAAAGGGCGCACACCTTGGCAGGGACGGCGGGATATCTCCTGGTGGCGGGTTTCCTGAGCGTCGTCAGGACGGCGGTCTTTACCATCTCGAAGTATGACATGTTCCTTTCACCTCTCCATGCACCCGATGCAGGGGTCTATGCTGAGCACAATAACGGGCACGTCCGCGAGCTCACACCCTCCGAGCATCTTCACGAGCGGGGGGAGGTTCGTGAGCGTGGGGGTCCGGATTCGTGACCGGACCAGGTGCCTGGTCCCGTCCCCCCTGACATAGTGCACCAGTTCTCCGCGCGGCTGTTCCGCCCGTGAGAAGCATTCTCCATCAGGGTTTCCCTTCGGCTTGACCTCTGTCTCGCCATCAGGGATCTTCTTTGCTGCCTGCCTGATCAGGTCAACCGATGCGAGGACCTCTTTCATCCTGACTGCACAGCGGGAGTAGCAGTCGCCGTCATATTCAACGACCGGTTTGAAATTGATTTTTCCATAGGCGGCGTATCCTGTCTCCCTCAGATCGATCGCAACACCACTGCCGCGCGCAGTGGGCCCCATTGCTCCCATGTAATACGCATCGTCCCTGGAGAGCACCCCCACTCCCCGCGTGCGGGCGATGATGGACTCATCCCTGAGAAACACATTCGCCAGTTCATTCAGGTCGCGCTCGAAACTGTCCAGGTCGCTGACCATGCGGTCGAGCGTCTCGGCCGAAATGTCCCTTCTCACCCCCCCCACTTTACAGCTTCCCTGGATGACCCGGCCGCCGGTAGTCTCCTCGAGAACATCGAGAACGAACTCCCGGAGTTTCCATGAGGCCATGAAGAGGTTCTCGAAACCGAGTGCATCGGCAAAAAGACCCAACCAGAGGAGGTGCGAGTGCATCCTGGAGTATTCTGACCAGATGGTCCGGAGGAATAATGCGCGTTCCGGCACTTCAAGGTTCATGACCTGCTCGACAGCCTGGCAGTAGGTCATTCCATGGATGAAGCTGCAGATGCCGCACGTGCGTTCCGCGACATAGACGTATTCCGGATACTCGCGCCTGGCCACGAGGGTTTCGAGGCCCCTGTGGATGTACCCGATCGAGGGGATAGCCTCGACCACCTTCTCGTCCTGGAGCACCAGGTCGATATGGATGGGCTCGGGAAGCACGGGATGCTGGGGCCCGAACGGGACGATTATTTTTCTGGACATGACCCCTCCCCCCTGAAGGTGGGATTCGCAAAGGGATTCTTTTTCGCGGTCCGGATGAGGTTCCCACCAAAATCAACGTTCATTCCCACGACGCGGATGCCGAAGAGATCATGCATCTCGTTCTCGTAGACGAATGCCCCCCAGTAAATCCCGGAGATGCTGGCTATTTCAGTCTGGCCGTCCACCACAATCCTGAGATTTTTGAACTGGTAGTTCAGGTCAAATGAGTAATTGATCTCGTAGAGGTCCCCCACCTTCGTGCAGCTCATCTGCACCAGCCGATACCCCTGCTTTTTGAATTCTTCGACTTTTCCTATCAGGTGATCCCGCTCCACTACGGTGGTAGTCTGCTCGTTCATGGTCATTTTTCACCTCCATGGGCTACCTGGACGGATGTTGTCATCTTCGCCTTCTTCTCTTCCAGTATCGACAGGCCTTTTACAATACCGTCGATGATGGATTCCGGCCGGGCGGCACAGCCCGGAACATATACGTCCACGGGTATCAGGCAGTCGATGCCACCCACCACGTTGTAACACTCCCTGAACACGCCGCCGGTACAGGCACAGATACCCACTGCGACCACAACCTTCGGATCCGGCATCTGGTGGTAGAGGTTCCGGATGACCTCCCTGTTCTGCTCGTTCACACCGCCTGTGATCACCAGAATGTCGGCATGCTTGGGGTTGCCGGTGTTGATAATCCCGAACCTCTCCACGTCATACAGGGGTGAGAGGCATGCAAGGACTTCGATATCGCACCCGTTGCAGCTCGACGCATCGTAATGCAGGATCCAGGGCGATCTGGAGAGGTTGCTCATACAGGCATCACCCCCGAGAGATAATAGAGCACACCAAGGTTGACCAGCCCCATCATCCCCGCGATGATCCAGGCGCTTTTCAGGGTGAACTGCCAGGTTCCGCGGGAGAATGTATTATCGATCAGGATCTCCAGGAGATACGCAACGATGATGGCAAGGATGGCGATGAGGGGGTTCCATGCAAAGAAGAGATAGATGAATCCCAGGAGGAAGATATTCTCATACCAGTGGGCGATCTCAACCCTCCCGAGCATAGGTCCGGAAAATTCGGTGGTCACCCCCTTGACGATCTCCTGGTGCGCGTGGTGCGAAGTGGAGAGATCGAAGGGTGACTTTCGGAGCTTGATCGTAAGCACCATCAGAAACCCGAGGAACACGCCGGGGAGATAGAGAATAAGGGGAATGGGACTCCCCACGATGTCCCCTACGTAGAAACTCCTTGTCACCAGGTACATCCCCACTGCGGAAAGGATAATCATCGGCTCATAGGCGATGATCTGGATAAGCTCCCTTTCCGCACCAATGTGGCTGTAGGGTGAATACGAAGAATACGCCCCGAGCACCAGGAAGATATGGGCAAGGGTGAAGGCAAATATCACCAGCAGCAGGTCCCCACCGGCGAAAAAGAGCGCCCCGCTTGCCACGATGAATACCAGGTAGGAGAGGATATAGAAATGCTGCGAGGGAGTAACCACGATCTGATCCTTCTGGAAGAGTTTTCCTACATCATAAAACGGCTGGAGGACGGGCGGCCCGACTCTCCCCTGCATCCTTGCGGTCACCTTGCGGTCGATGCCGGCCAGCAGGCCTCCGAGGAACGGGGCGACGACGATGAATAACAGCGCATCGAATACCGACATCATAGTGCCACCCCCGCAGTGAGGGTTCCCACAAGCAGAATGAGGCCGAAGCAGAGGGCGGTCCCGGCCATGAAGAGTCTTCTTTCACCAAATACCTCCTCGAAGTAGTAATTCCCGAGCCCTACCTGCCGCCGGACCCCCATGGAGCCGAGGAAATGGAGATCCGGGGAAGTCGGCCTGCCTGCCATGTAGGGAGGGACGATATTCTTCTCTTTTCTGAACCAGAGAAGGGAGAAGGGCATGATCATGAGGAGGAAGAGCATCATGGCCATGATCATGATGTTGTCCTGCGAAAGGCGTGCCGTCTGGCCATAGACCGAGAGCACGAACGGCTCAATCAGGTGGGAGGAGACAACCGGGAACGCGAGGCAGATGAACACGGTCATGGCGGTGAGGATGGACAGTGCTATCCATTTCTCTTTCTGGATGCCGTTCTCGACCTTTAAGGCTACCGGGCAGACCGAGATGATCTTCCCCATCCATTTCGACCAGAACAGCACCGTGATCGATCCTCCGAATGCCAGGATCGCAACGAAGATGAGGCCGAACTGGGCCTCGATGAAGGCCTCGATGGCCGCCCACTTGGATATCAGCATGCCGAACGGTGCGAGGAACATTCCCGCGATGCCGATGAACATCATCACCGCGACACGCGGCATGCGCACGATCAGTCCTGTCATGTCCTCGATATCCTTGCTGCCGATACGGTGCTCCACGGTGCCCACGCAGAGGAACAGGAGAGACTTGGCGATGGCGTGGAAGATGATCAGGAGTATGGCCGCCCAGACAAGCTTGTAGGTTCCGACTCCGGCACAGGCAACGATGAGGCCGAGGTTGGCGATGGTGGAGTATGCAAGCACCTTCTTGGCATTGCTCTGGGATATTGCGATCGCAGATGCGAGCAGGAATGTGAAGCCCCCGACGAGTGCGATGATGAGGCCTTCCATCGTTCCGGTCAGGACAGGGGCAAATCTCACTATGATATACACCCCTGCCTTGACCATGGTGCTTGAGTGGAGCAGTGCCGAGACGGGTGTCGGCGCCACCATTGCACCCACGAGCCATGCAGAGAAGGGCATCAGCGCGGCCTTGGTGATTCCTGCAAAGGCAATCAGCACCGCCGGGACGAGGGCCACTGCATGACCTGACTGGATGAGGGTGCTGATCTCCAAAAGCTCGCCCCCAGGGCTGACGAACGACAGGTAGAGGAGGGCTCCCACAAAGGCGATACCTCCCACCAGGTTCATGTTCAGGGCCAAAAACGCGTTATTGACAGCCTCACCGGTACCCGAGTACCCGATGAGGAGGAACGAGCAGAGGGTGGTGAGCTCCCAGAAGAAGAAGACCCAGGGGAGGTAATTGGAGAACACCAGCCCGAACATGGATGAGAGGAAGAAGAATACCAGGAAGAAGAAGCTCCTGCGCCGGTCCTTCACATCGGGGTGGTGCTCCTGGTAGGTCGCCATGTAGCCAAGGGCATACACGCAGATGAGGCTTCCTATGATGCCGATTATCAGGGCCATGATGAGCGACAGTTGGTCGATGAAGAGTGTGGGAACGGAATGAACACCATGAGCAGCGGTCATCTCGAAGTAGGCAAGAAGGGCAGCCTGCGCCACGACCAGGAACAGGGCCAGGTATTTCTTATACCTGACTGAAAGGTAGACAAGGAACGCGGCGATGGCCATCTCTGCCCAGAACATCAGCCCCGATATGGGTTCGAAACTGACCGGGAAGAACTCCGGGCCTGCTTCCGGGGTGATGAACAAAAGGTAGAGGGAGGCTGCACCGATGACGGTCGCACCTGCGTATACAACCGGTCTTCTCCAGGTATCGTTCGAAACGAGGAGGAGAACCGCTGCGATAGCGACAGGGAAGAGTATCAGGAATGGCAATATCATCAAAGACTCACCCTCGAATGGGTAGAATCTGGAGTTCTGTCATTATTAATCATTCTTATTTGACCCAAAAATGGTTAACACGCCTCTTTTCCCGGCTCTTCGCAATATCAGGTGTATCTTCATCCGCACAGCAGAAGGGTGTGAAATTACTGGAAACCATTATCCGTCTGTGCGTATATTGAGGCGTACCCTGACCTTGTACACTGGGAGGGAGCCCGACATGCCTGATGTATCCCGGACTGAAATTGGGAGACGGATTTTTTCCCTGCAAAAGGAGAAGAACGTGGAACTTGCGATCGAGAAGATCAGAAAAAACCTGGGAGATGAATGGAAGGAATTTTCACAGACGGATATTGAATTGTTGAAGCATGCCCTGGGAGATGCCTGGGTTTTCGTGGAGCGGGGAATATGGGAGAAAATAACGTTCTCGAGACTTTCTCGCATGGATCTCTTTAACCTCATCGTGATTGGAAGGGAATCTAAAGAAAAGGAGATCGATGAGAGGACCGCGGTGGAGAAAGCCTTGAAAATTCTTACGACCACGTGATAATGTAAAACCATACCGACATGCTGTCATATGCAGCGCATGACCGCTTTGCATTCATTTATTTTCCGGGTATGTGATAATATACAATATTCTTACCCTGTGGACAGGAATGATGTACGCACTTCCACAGGGGAGGGGGGATTGTATGAGATCCTATCGGCATTTACGACATGTTCTGGCAACGACGCGGGGCGGCCATGGATTCTGCAGCGAGACAAATCAGCAGGGCCTGATTGCAATCTATGAGAGGATAGAAAGAAAAGGCGAACGAAAGGGATAATACTCTTCTTTCAGAACGGGCGCCTGTCCCAATCCGGTGTAATCATTTTTCTTCGAATAAATACTTCCACTACATTGGTATATCCACATCCCTCTTCATTACCGACCGAATATTCTCCCCATAAAGCGCATCCTTCTCCATTTCCATCCATATCGACTCCCCAAAAAAGAATTGACCCGCCCATTATCAAAAGAAAATGAAAAAAATATATATCCTTTTGGGAAGTGTAGAATATGCTGGTGGGTATGCCTGAAGTGACAGATGACGAAAGGGGCCGGAGAATATTCCAGATTCACAAGGATATGGCGGTCGAAAAGGCAATCGAAAAGATAAGGGAGAATATCGGGCAGGACTGGAAGATTTACTCCGCAAGGGACATCGATCTTCTCAAGTTTATTCTGGGAGAGAGCTGGGTCTCGCTTGACCGTCGCACATGGGAGGGTTTTGCATTCACCCGCCTTTCATGGGAGGACATCGATGAGATTATCAGGATTGCAAAAGAGGTGAAGGGGAAGAAGCGTCTGGAAAGTGATGCAGTGACAGATGTAGTGAAAATATTAGAGAGGGTTTCATAAGACTCTCGAAACTGTCAGGGATTATTCAGAATGGCAGCGTGAATTTCATGACCCTCATGAGTTCAGACTCTCCCTCTTCTTCCTTTCAATGATCTTTTTTACTTTTTTCAGACGATAGAGGTCTTCGCGATCCCTCTCGTCTATGGTGATCTCGATATACTTTGCCTGCCTCTTCAGTTCAGGAATGAGAACCTGTTCCAGAGCATTCACCCTCCTACGGGTCATCTGGATCTCGGAACCAAGCCTCCTCAAGGACGTTTCAGTCTCCGCGAGCGATATGATGAGATCCAGTTCCGCTTCATATTTCTCTGCGGCTTCATCGATTCTTCCGCTCACCCCCAGGATACTGTATCCCCGATCAAGGAGACTTTTCACAAAACGCTTCTTTTCGATCACCGGGACGGGGACACCCATGACATTCTTTCCCTTGATATCCAGGGTGACACCGCGCCTGGTAGCAAACGAGGCGGATTTCAGGGTGACGGGATCATCGATCGCCTGAGCGATGAGGAGTGCATGCTGGGCAACATCAGAGAGTGTTTCCAGTTCGCTTCGTGACTGTGACACCGACTCCATCACATTGAAAAATTCCTGGATGAGGGCATCCATCTTCTCCCGGAGGAGATCACGGCCCTGCTCTGCCAGTTTGATTTGAGCATTTTTCTTTATAAGTTCCATCCGGGTGGGATTTATCTGTTCCATTATGATCCCTTTTGACTGGCTGGATGATATTTCTGGATAAATTCACGTTTAATTCGTTTCAATTCATCTATGGGAAGGAGGGTGAATAACTCCCACCCGATCTCAAGCGTTCTCTCAATACTCCGGTTTTCGTCTCCCTGGGTGATGAACCGGCGTTCGAATTCGTCAGCGAATTTTAAGTATTTCTTGTCAAGTTCAGTGAGCGCTTCTTCCCCGACAATAGCCACGAGCCTTCGCAAATCCCTTCCGTACGCATATGATGCATACAGCTGATCGGCAACATTTCTATGGTCTTCTCTGGTTTTTCCTGGCCCGATTCCGAGGTTCATCAGACGTGAAAGGCATGGAAGGGTGTCGACCGGGGGATCAGCTCCACGACGGAACAGGTCGCGTGAAAGAACGATCTGTCCTTCGGTGATGTAGCCGGTCAGATCGGGAACGGGGTGCGTGATATCATCATCCGGCATGGTCAGGATCGGGATCTGGGTGATGGATCCTTTCTTACCTTTCACCCTTCCTGCACGCTCGTAGATAGAGGCAAGATCGGTATACATGTAGCCGGGATACCCTCTGCGGCCGGGTACTTCCTCCCTGGCCGTGGAGATCTCCCGCAAAGCCTCGCAGTAATTGATCATGTCGGTCAGGATCACGAGGACGTGAAGATCGTGTTCAAAGGCAAGGAATTCAGCGGCGGTAAGTGCGCATCTGGGAGTTGCGATCCTTTCAATCGTAGGATCATCTGCAAGGTTCATGAAGAACACGACACGCTCGAGTGCCCCTGTTCGCTCGAAATCCCGCATGAAAAAGGACGCTTCCTTGTAAGTTATCCCCATGGCGACGAAAATCACCGCAAATTTCTCTTCTTCGCCAAGGACCCTTGCCTGTCGTGCGATCTGCGCTGCAAGCTTGTTCGCAGGAAGACCCGCACCAGAGAAAATTGGCAGTTTCTGCCCCCTGACCAGGGTGTTCAGGCCATCGATCGTTGACATCCCTGTCTGGATAAAATCAGCGGGCTTGTCCCGGGCAGAAGGATTAATGGGCATGCCGCTGATGTCAAGGTGTGTTTCTTCAATGATGTCAGGTCCTCCATCACGTGGTTTTCCTACTCCGTTGAAAATCCGTCCCAGCATCTCGATTGAGACTTTAATCTTCGGGGGTTCCCCGGTGAACCTGACCCGTGTCTCTTTGTTGTCGATGCCACTCGTCCCTTCGTACACCTGGGTGACTGCAATGTCCTTTGAGATATCAAGGACCTGGCCGGTGCGCTCTTCACCCGTGGGAAGAATGATCCGGACGATTTCACCATATGAAACCCCCTTCACATTCTGGATGAATATCAGCGGGCCTGAGACATAGCTGATTGCTTTTGCCTCTTTTGTATAGAGTGGTGCCCGGTTCATCGCTGCGCCTCCAGTGCACCAAGAGTAACATCGATCTGAACGATCAGGTCCTTTATTTTTTCAACATCGCTCAGCTCTTTCATTCGCCCGATCTCGGTTTTTATTGGAGATTTCAGGATTTTCGCGAGTGAAACCCCTTTTCCCATGGACTGGTCGACCCTGTCATAGAATGAGAGTATCACCTTGAGCATCCAGTATTGCTTTTCAAGAGAGCAAAAGGAATCAATGTCATGGTATGCACTCTGCTGGAGGAAATCTTCCCGGATCATGCGTGTGATCTCAAGAATTGCTTTTTCACTTTCCGGTAATGCATCGGGACCGACAAGCTGCACGATCTCCTGGAGCTCGACTTCTTTCTGAAGGAGATACATCGCACGCGCCCGGAGAGCCTTCCAGTCAGAAAAACCGCTCGTTACATACCAGTCTTTGATCTGGTCCAGGTAGAGGGAGTAACTTTTAATCCAGTTTACTGAAGGAAAATGCCGCCGGTATGCAAGACTCGTGTCGAGAGCCCAGAATGTGCCTGCGATGCGAAGGGTATTCTGGGTTATTGGTTCAGAGAAGTCACCCCCGGGGGGTGATACAGCCCCGACCACTGTCACCGATCCTTTCCGTTCATCAGAACCAAGGCAGACAACCCGACCCGCCCGTTCGTAGAATGCGGCAAGCCTTGTCGCAAGATATGCAGGGTAGCCTTCTTCGCCAGGCATCTCTTCAAGTCTGCCTGACACTTCCCGAAGTGCTTCGCCCCAGCGCGACGTGGAGTCGGCCATGAGCGCGACGTCATAACCCATATCGCGGTAATATTCCGCGAGCGTGATACCAGTATAAATGGATGCTTCCCGGGCAGCAACGGGCATATTGGATGTATTGGCGATCAGGATGGTCCGCTGGATCAGGGGGCGCTTCGTCCTTGGGTCGAGCAGTTCCGGAAATTCAGTGAGTACATCTGTCATTTCATTGCCCCGCTCTCCACACCCGATATACACAACAATCTGGGTGTCAGACCATTTGGCAAGTGTCTGCTCTGCAACAGTTTTTCCTGTACCGAACCCGCCAGGTATCATCGCAGTTCCTCCCTTGGAGACGGGGAAGAGTGTATCAAAAACACGCTGTCCTGTTACCAGTAACGTATCAGGATCCATTTTGCGCTGATAGGGTCTCCCCTTCCGGACCGGCCATGTCTGCATCATCGTGATATCAGTTCCTTCTTCCAGGGTACAGACGGGTTGATCGACGGTGTACTCCCCGCCGTGGATGTCTCTGATCGTACCTGATATAAAAGGTGGAATCATGACGCGGTGTTCGAGGTGGTATTCGGTCACGGTTCCGATCACGTCCCCACCCGCTATGTGGTCTCCCTTTTTCACCCGTGGATAAAATTCCCATTTTTTATCATGAGAGAGACCGGGAAGCGTTATACCTCTCGAGATGAAACTCCCGCTCTTTTCAGCGAGGAGGGGGAGCGGCCGCTGGATCCCATCATAGATCGAGGACAGGAGACCCGGCCCAAGCTCGACGGAAAGCGGCAGCCCGGTATTTGAGACTTTCTCGCCAACCTGCAGACCGGTTGTGTCCTCGTAAACCTGGATAACGGCCTGATCCCCGTCAAGGCGTATGATCTCGCCGTTCAGCTCCTGCTCGCCGACCTTCACCACATCATACATCCGGGACCCCCGCATACCTTCCGACAGGACAACAGGACCCGAAATTCTTGAAATAGCACCGACAATCATACACTTACTTCCTCAGCACGATGTTGTACCCGATTGCTCTTCTCAGCAGCCCCTCGATGTAACTCGTCCGGCCCAGTTTCTTCGAATGCGAAGGTATTGGGATGATAATAGGCCGATAGGATCTTTCAATTTTTTCCATCATCTTTTCATCAAGTGACATCATGTAATCCTCATTGATTGCGATAATGCCGGTATCATCTTTCAGGAGCAGAGAGGGAAGCATTGCCCGAACCTCATCGGAGTTCTGGATCTCCATAACATCGACACCAGCCAGGCGAAAACCCGGGGCTGTATCGGGATCGGTGACGACGATAAACTTATACAATGATGAGCGCCTCCCTGAGTTCTTTATCCGGGACTTCTGTGACCTTGCATCGGGCTATGACCCGTATATTCGTAACCTCGGTGTATTTCGCCCATATGTAGGCGATTGGGATAGCGATCGAGAGGGGATCCCCCATAAACAGAGCTAACGATTTTTTCACAAGGTGTCGTTCAAGTTCCTTTTCAAACGCTGAAATTTTTTCTGCCGCAATGTATTCCGGGGATATCCTGGATATAAAGTGGTACGGGGTACGCTCAAGTTGTTTTAATGCTCCCTCGATCGTCCCCGCCTTCATTATTGAAAGGAGTTTATTCGCATCGAATTCAGGGCTCCCCTGAACGAAATAGCGTTTTGCCTCTTCAGTGTCAATCCGGTCCCGGATTGCCCGCAGCACTGTTTTTATGTTGTTGATGTCAATTTCAGTAACGAGGATACTCTTGAGGATACGCGCATCATCCGATTCCCCGCCTTTTAACTTTGACATGGCATCCTGGTAATAAAACGTATCAAGGGCATATTCGAGGACCAGCATGTCCCCCGTATCAGCGAATTCCTTGAAGTTGGCAGTGAGGGGGCGTGCATATACAATGCCCCATGTGGCGAGGAGATCAATTACCGCCTTCACATCGGGTTGTTTTACCAGTTCGGTGAGTGCTGCCTCGTCAAGTTCACCTGCGGGGATCAGGCATTCGAGGATTTCCGATGGATTTTCCTGGATCTTCTTGCCCCGTAGAATTGTCTTGATATTCTGGACATCCCACCGGTTTAGAATTATGGTGAGGTATCTTTCACTGTCACCGCCCCGGATAAGATTCAGGATTGTTCTGAAGGTTTTCACGAGGTCTTTCCGGATTGCGACTTCAATGCGGTTAATACCCGAATAGAGCACCCCTGCTTTTTCCAGTTCCTCCCTGTAGGTGGTTTTTTCAAGTTCTGTGATGAACGAATCGATATCAGGCTTGTTGATAAGTTGTTCAAGGAGCGGCTGGTCAAGCAGGCGGCTTTTCATGGCCTTTATCCGTGCATTCACATACGCATACTCCATGTCACTCACCGAATAACGCAGAGAAAATTTCTGGTCTGTATATCTCCTTTGCTTTTTTAAGGCGTGATTCGAGCGTGTTGAATACGATAAACCGTTCATCACTACTGGTCGCGTTCAGGCCACCGGCACAGGTCAGGTCGGTTACAATGTCGCAGGAGACGTTCATTTCTTTCAGGATATCCCTGGTCATACCTTCATCCCTCTTATCGATATGAAGGACTACACCGTCACTGCCAAGGTTGCGGAGCGCCTCGGTCACAAGTTCTTTCAGTATCTTTCTGTATCCCGGGCCTTCACGTACGGATCCCAGGTTTCGGGACGCTTCTTCAAAAGCCCGTTCAAAAACATCGTTTTTTGATTTAATTACCTCCATGCGGCTTTTTTCCCTTACCTCCGAGATGATCTTGTTTCTCTGTATCGCAACCGATTCCGTTGCCTCTTGCATGTAACGTTTTTTAATTGGCAGGTCTCTTTCCCGTGCCTCAGTGAGTATCTCATCTGCCTCGGCTTTTGAGCGTTCCTGTATCTCGGAGATCCGCTCCTCCCCGCCCAATTCAACAGCCTTGATCAGATCATCAATTGCCATGGTTCACCCGTTATTTATGACGTTTCGGTGAGGTTCCTCAGCCCTATAAGGATTCCAGGATTTTCCCGGTTCACACCAGCATGATCATGATCATGGATGCAACCACGAAACCAAGAATTACGAGAGTCTCGGGAATTGCCACCAGAATGATCATTAATCCAAACATTTCTGGTTTTTCTGCAATCGTTCCCGCCCCCGCTGCGCCAATTCTTGACTGTGCAATCCCGGTACCGAGCGCTCCAAGCCCGAATGCGATGCCTGCCCCAATGGGGATTCCGAAATCAACCATTCACATCAGCCTCCTTCCGAAGCGCCGCCCTTTGCACAGGCGGCACATCGCTTTTATTCATGATTCAATTCTGATTGTATGCCCTTCTCTTCGCATCATGGTATAGAGTGATGAAACACCACGCCTGTCTCTCGTATTCTGTTACATGGACAACTCCTCTCCTGCGGGTATATCGATATATCCGGCTTCAGCAGGGTTTTCCATTCGGTTCAAACCGACTTACCTCCGTTCTCCTTTTTAAAAGGTTTGTACATCTTTCCCCCCCCCTCATAAAATTTTGAGTCAAACTCCACGAGGTGCAGACGGAGAGAATGAAGGAATGGACTGAACATGGCCAGAATGAGGTTGAGCGTATGAAGGAGGACCGCAATAATTAATCCTACGAGGGCCACTTCCATCATACCTCCCAGTTTGTTCGCAACCACCGCGAGAATAACCGATGCCATACCGATTGCCATGATACGGGAGTATGAGAGAATATTCGTGATGGTGCTCATGATCTCGAACGTGCCGAAGGCCCCGCCGCCATACACTATAAGTGGAATAGCCACGATTATCAGCACGGCACCTGCCGACATGAGGGTCGTGGGGAGTGCCATCATCATTCCTGCAAGCACGATGATCAGACCAGTAATCACGATTATCATCCCCGTTTTTTCACAGATGTGTTTCTTGGCCTTGTCCACGTGCCGCTTGCAGCTCATCGCGGTCCAGGCATTGATTATTCCCAGGCTGAGCCCCATGAAAACATGAAATACGCCGATCGCAATCGACAGAATCAGGAATGGGACAATCGCCTCCATCCGGTTCCAGGTGATGCCCAGGAATGTCTTTGGCTCAATCCACCCCATGTGTTCTCCCAGGTCGCCTAAAAATTCGCCATACAGCCACCCAAAGATAACCGCCCAAATCGCGCCCAGGATAAGGACATTCATCAGGTGCTGGAGCCAATCGCGGTCGGAGAATTTCCATTTCATGATGAGGGCAAACGCGATAATGATAATCCCGTACCCGATATCTCCCACCATGATTCCAAAGAAGAGCGGAAGAAAAATTGCCATGAGCGGGCTCGGATCGACCTCGGTGGATTTTGCAGGGCTTACGACCCGCATGAGAAACTCGAATGGTTTGACAAAACTCGGATTATCATAAAATGTCGGTGCCTCTGCCATTTCTTCCGAGGAGAGGACAAGTTCATTGACAATAACCCTCCCCCCGAATGTGTCTTTGAGTATGTCCCTGGTTTCTGTGAGTGTTTTTTTCGGAATCCATCCTGCCAGCACAAATGTATATTCCGTCTGGCCGATTTTCGAAAAAATACTCAGTTCTTCCGTTCTCTCCCCAAGAATCCGGTGTAATGCGTTCAGTTCTATGTACCACCTGGAGGAAATTTTTTCCAGCTCGGCATTCAGGCGCGATATCTCCCGGGTTGAAGTGACTTTTTTCTCTTCGATCAGGGTGAATATCTCGTTGAAAGGTTTTCCCAGGTATTCGGGAGGCAACCTTACCTCATTCACATTCTGGTCGAAAAAATATGAGTGCACGTGTTCGGAGTATCGTTTGTTGAAAATTGTAACCGCCGCGATGGTGGTATCATCAAGTTCGGCAGAGAGCAGCTCGAACTGGTGCTTTGTGATCTCAGCGAGTGCATTCCGGATGATGTCGATGACATCCTTAAACTCCTTCTGGATTAGGAGGACGGTGATTTCAAAGCCTTCCAGCTTGGGCATACTGGTCTCGAGAGGCCGGATCTTGTCGATAATCTTCTCATACCGGCCCAGGTTGATCAGGCCGATTTCAAGGTCGCTCTTCTCTTTTGCAAGGGTTTTAGTGGCTACTTCGAGTTCGTTAATAACGGAATTGGCATGTGTGAGGAGGTTCTCGTGGCTCATCGACTTCAGGTTGGAATAGGAATACGCGACAGACTTTTCGTCATATTTGATTTTCGGCAGCGTGAGAAGAATGCCCCCGATCTTTGAATGTGCAACAGTAATGTCCCCGACCTGTTCAGCGCTCATTCTTTTGAGTGATATTTCCCCCGGTGCCGTGGGTGCGGATGCATCTTCGACATGCACGGTCCCCTTTGCATACAGTACATCCAGTACATTATGCAGGTCTTTCTTCGGACCCAGCACCTGTATTTTTATCATTTTCTGGAGCATGTCTTTCTATCCTGACAGGATTAAGCCGATAATTTTTTCAACCGCGTTTGGTATGTTATTCTCCCCTTTTTTCCGAAGCGATTCGACCTGCCCCTTCGCTTCAAGCCTGATCTGTTCTGCTTCTTTCTGGATCTTCTTCAGCTCTCTCTCCAGAAAGGTGTCTGCAGCTCTTTTCCCCTCCTCTTCCGAGGAATTCATTATTGAATGGGCTTCTTTCCTTGCCTGCTCGATCATCCTGTCCCCTTCGGTCCGGACATCGTCGATCCTGACACTGACTTCAAGTTCCTTCTCACGGATTTTTGTTAACAGTGACTTTTCAGCAGCCATGTCACATCACTCGCTACCCTTTGAGGTTCCTCCCGCATACGCTGGTTCCTGGGGACATCCGATTCTCCGGCAGTGTTCCCGTGCATTACAAAATTTTTGCCGCATCACTTTCCCTTTATTGCAACAACAGTCCCCCGCAGCCTTTCCTGTGTTCCATATCAATCCGGGCTGATCCACGAATTTCATCCTCTGTCACTGCCTCCCTGCTCAACCCATATTGCGGCAATATATGGGCTTGTTCTTCGATGGATTCCTTCACCCTTTAAATTCCATGACGATGGCGAAGCATGGCGGTGACGCCGTAGCAATGTGCGTGTGTGGATCGATCGGGGAGTTTTGGGTACGAACTCCCTGAAGCATTCTGAATACGCTCTTCGCACCGCTTCAGGGCAAGAAGTTTTAACCTCTCGATCATCTCCATCGTCTGTTCGTTGACCATTTCGCACCCCCTCCCTCTGATGAAGGGCTAATAGAGTATCTATTCTGGGTTATATAATTTACTATAGTTCTCCTTTAAAATCGGGAAAATTTTTTATATGTTTAATTGTTCTTTCCCAACTGGAAAGAAACACGCGCATTTATCATTGATTTTCCAGGGGAGTTAAATCAATGGTGGATAATCCGGAAGGGAAATGCATGTGAATGCCGTTCACATCCCTTTGTTTTATCGTACATTTCCCCAATACGATGAGGAATACCATCTATATCAGTCAGCCCCGTAGCCTAGATGGGGGCTGTTTTTTCCATACATTCTGATTGGACATGTTCCAGTCGCGGACTGGAATATTCAGGGCATATTTCTCAATTGTCTATGCTCGGCATATCGGGACACAAAGCACACAATGCAGATAAGAACAGCCGCCTCATGAATGACGAAGCTTTTTTCAATTAAAAAAGCATGATTCCCTTCAGGAACTGGATATGGAGAATTGATATGCCGGAGGAGTATGGTGAAATATCCGCAAATGAGTGCGGTTTCCAGGAGATTGATATTACTCATGAGAGTTACGATTGTTATTGTCAATTAAAAACCGGGACATCCATAATGTAATACAGGGGCACCATATGTTCTCAAAGGTTTTATTTCCCACTGATTTTTCAGAGTACGCAAGGAAGATTCTCGACTGTATCGCAGGTTTTCCGGGAGTCCGGGAACTCATCCTGTTTCATGTCATTGAAGAAACCCACTCCCCGAGGGGGGGTGGAGAGATAGGTGCTGCACTCTTTCACGAGGAAAAAAAACACTTAAGGGAAGAGAAGCATTATATCGAAACACACAGCCCTGATATCAGGGTGACCACTGCAGTCGCAGTGTCATCTGACACTGCCGGCGCGATCATGGAACAGGGAGAGCGCATTCATGCATCGCTGATAGTGGTTGGTGCCCGTGGAAAGAGTCTCATCGAGGGAATACTCCTCGGAAGTGTCTCGTTGGCGGTTCTCCGCCGCAGCAGGACAAGTGTCCTGATCATGCGCCATAAGGTTATCGGGAACAGGGAAGCGAAGTCATTTGAGATGTTCTGCCCGAGGATCCTCTCCCGCGTTCTCTGCCCGGTCGATTTCTCGCGATATTCAGAATACGCGGTTGATCTCGTGAGCAGGACGGACGGGGTGGGAGAGGTGGTCCTCTTCTATGTGGTCTCACGTGGCGAGACCAAGGGGGAAATCGATCTGTGCATCCGGAAGGCAAAAGACCGGCTTGGGGAGATACGAAGTGTGCTTGCGGCCAAGGGCATGAAAGCGAGGGCAATCGTCAGAATAGGGCACCCTGCAACAGAGATCATGAAAGTTGCCGATGAGGAGGATGTGTCGGTCATCTGGATGAGCTCCGTGGGAAGAGGGTGGTTCCGCGAGCTTCTTATCGGGAGTTGTGCGGATGCCGTCGCAGTAAACGCAAAAAGGCCGGTCATCATCATCAGGAAGAAGGAATGAAATAGATCCGGAAAATCCCATGAACCCATGGGAGAGGCATCAGGCATTATGAGATGAAACGCTGCATGGTGTTTTCAACAGAATCCTTCTGCGGATCAATCGGGGCTTTGGCGCGGCGGGATCCCTCGCACATGAGACATGAAATACAAGAACCCGCACTTTAATCTTTGACATTTATTGATGAATTTTCAACTCACAACTCCGCCCTTGCTGATACACAGGACCGGCGGCAGAAAATGACGCATTACCCAAAAAAACCACATGATTCACTTCGAGACACATGAATACACAATGAAAATCGCGGATGCGATTTTCATAGCAAAGCGGGTGTACACCATTCTTCTTTTTCCTGTTCTGCCCAAAAAATTGGATTACCCGCCGAACCTTCCCATTATTCCAAGTGTAAATGCCATGACCAGCAGTGCAACGGTCTCGACCATGCCGAGCACGATCATGTAATTTCCAAAACCCTTTCCTGTCTCTCCCATCGAGTCGCAGGCGCAGGCGCCGCATTTTCCCTGGAAATACGCAGAAAGACCCATTGCAGCCCCGCAAAAGGCGCCGATGCCCCATAAATAGATGCCCTGCGCGGCAATTTCATACATCTGGTTCATGACGATCATGCCATAAATCGTCTGGGTGAGGGGTGCACCGACGAACGCGACGAGCATGAATGCAGCCGGTTTATTCTGGCTGTAATTTTTCTTCCATGCACCTATCGCAGCCATTCCTGCGGTTCCCGTGCCCGCAGCAGACCCGCATGCGGCGAGTGCGAGCACCATGCTCAGGCCAAGATCCTGAAACTGTGTCAAAAGATTTGCGTCCATGATATCCTCCGGGTATTAGTCCTCCTTCAGTGGTTCATACGCTGTCCCGCTCCATATGACATTCGCATGACCTGAGAACTCGAGCACGTTCAGCCTGACACCGTGCACGAGAACCGACATGGGTCCCAGGATGATGTTTAGGCCATGTCCGGTGATAAGAATAACGACTCCGACAACAAGTGCAACAATCCCGTCGCCGAACCCGAATGCGAGTGTGTTCGTGGTCTCCGCGATAGCCAGTGTGGCCAGGCCGACCGCATAGAGGCGGATATAGGAGATTACATCCGTGAAATTATTCACAAGACTCAGCGCGATTGTCCCAAGCCCCGTTGCGATCCCCTTCAGGAAGTTCCGCTGGGGGTGGGTGAAAAGGACCACGAGCAGGATCCCTGCTGCAATCAGCCATATCCCGTACGGAGGGAATGAATTTCCCAGGATAAGGGTATTTGCGAGGAAGAAAGCGGTCCAGAGAACACATATCCAGCCGATATCCGCACATAATGTGAGTGAAGGGAATTTGAGCACCGCCCTCCAGATGTGCGCAATGGACAGGTGCAGCGCTCCCAGAAAGAAGCAGAATGTCTGCATGAAGCTGGTGTCGTTCAGCTGGGGAACAACAGGAGTATATCCGGCAGCCAGGAACCAGGACTGACCAAAGAAAGTTCCTGTGAGGAGGCCCCATATAAAGAGGCACACCCCGAGGAGATAGAACAATGAAATGGTTCTCTTCATCTCAGGACTGTCCAGGTTCATTCTCTTCAGCACAGACTTCTGCAGCACAAGGGTGAGCAGGATATACACAAGCCCGTATCCTGCATCACCAATCAGAATGCCAAAGAAGATACAGAAGAAGACCAGGAAAAGACAACTGATATCGAGTTCCCGGTACCCCGGGGTAAGGCCGAGAAGGTTTAACACCGGGCGGATGAGGCTTATCCATGAGGGGTTGCGGATGAGTGTCGGCACTTCATCCACATCCGATGGATCCGTGATCATGATGCCCCATTTTCTCATCCTTGCTTCCGCGACAAGGTCTTCTTCGATGTCGAAGGGCACGTACCCGGTCACATAACTGATGTGGTTCTCGGTGCCCATTCCATTCAGCACCTGCTGGAACTCCATCTCTTTCTCGAGTTCTTTTCTCTTCTCCAGAAGGGCATCATGGAACCGGGCGGAATCGAGGAGTTCTTTTCTTATCAGGTCAATCCTCGCGCCCATCTCCGAAAGCCGCGCCTTCATCGCATAGAGGCTCTCTTCCGGGGGGTTGACCATTACATACGGGCATTCCAGCTCCCTGCGGGATATCGTGACGCAATGAGCGATGTCTTTTGAGGTATATATCGTTTTCACGACGACATCGTCGGGAAACTTCCCAGTTTCCTTTATCGGCACCTGACAGAGTGCAAGAAAAACACCTTTTTCTCTTAAATCTGCCACCTGATTCCTGTCAATATCTCCCCAGGGTTCCCATTCCTGTATCTGACCGGCAAGACTCCTCGCTGCAGTCTCCAGGTTCTCTCTCTCTCTGCCGAGTTCTATGATACGGTCTGCAAGATCCTTCCATTCGCCGCTGACAGATTCCTGCGGCGGATCACTTTTCAGGGATCCCCGGGCCAGGTGCATGAAATCGACAGCGGAATTGATGGAGGCTGCTTTTTCCCGGAGATCGGAGATATTCTTTCCTTCGACAGGGTTCTGGTGCTCGACGTGAATGACCCCCAGTGCACGAATATGCTTTATCGTCTCGTCTGCATCGCAGGTCCTGAAGAGAATTGCCGCTTTTTTCATCGGAACGATCACGGCAGCACTCCCCCCCACCCCGTTTCCTCGATCTTTTTCTTGGCAATCTTACTGCGGCCGACAGCGTTGGTCATCTGGTCCCCGATATAGATCTTGATCAGCCGGATCGCCTCTTTTGCCTCGGGTATTTTCACCTTCTCGAACAGGTTGACACGTTGCGTGGTGATGCGTAATTCCTGTTTCAGGATTGCAATACCCTTTTCAATCACCTTGATCTCCTCACGAAGCGCCACAATTTTTCGCAAGCCCTCAAGACCCCAGTCCACCCACAGGGGTGTCAGGAACAGGTCATACCCGGCAGGCTCAAATTCTATCCCTTCAAAGATGGGCAGTTCCACCCCTGCAATGTTTTTCCTGCCCAGGACGATTCTTTTCGGCTGGAGCCATTCCCCGATTTCAGGGACCTCCGGGAGTAATGCTGCCCATTCCTCGGCCGATTTTTCCATCTTCGACAACGCCTGCAACCTGTCCGTTTCAGCACTGTTCTGGGTGAGTATCTCAATCTGCAATTGCTGTTTCTTCAACTGCAGGGTAGGCAGGTATCTCTCGTACTGCCGCAGAGAGTCTCTTTGCCGCTTCAGTTCACCCTGTGTGAGTTTAATCTTCATCTTTTTCCGGCCAGTAGGTTTCAATGATTGACTTTTTAATCCCCGTCTCTTCGGGAGAGAAACATTCGTGCAGGATCTCCCAGCCCAGGTCCAGTGCTCTCTCGAGAGGGATATTCACCGAGAGTGACATCATCTTATCCTCAAAAAGCCTCCCGTATTTCAGGAGCTTGGTGTCCCAGGCGCTCATTTCAAACCCCATCGCCTGTTTTTCCATGGTCTCACGGTATTGCGCGAAGAGCTGGATCATGGTATCCATGATCGTCCTGTGGTCTCCACGGGTCTTCGCGTTCACCTGCTGTTTCAGCCGGCTCAGGGAGCCGAAGGGTTCAATCACACCTCCTTTCAGATAAAACTGCCCTTCCGTGATGTACCCCGTGTTGTCCGGTATCGGGTGGGTCACGTCATCTCCCGGCATGGTGGTCGCGGCAAGGATTGTGATTGAGCCTGCCGTATCAAAATCCACTGCCTTTTCATAGCGGGCGGCGAGCTGGCTGTACAGGTCGCCGGGATATCCCCTGTTCGAGGGGATCTGCTCCATGGTGATCGAGATCACTTTCAGGGCATCGCAGAAATTACTCATGTCGGTCAGTAAAACCAGCACCCGTTTTCCTTCAAGGGCGAAATGTTCGGCCACGGCAAGGCTGAGATCCGGCACAAGCAGGCACTCGACAATGGGATCTGCGGCGGTATGCATGAACACGATCGAGCGGGAAAGGGCACCGTGTTCCTCCAGGATGTCCCTGAAAAAGAGATAGTCGTCATATTTCAGGCCCATGCCGCCGAGAATGATAATATCGACCTCGGCCTGGGTGGCAATCCTGGCCAGCAATTCGTTGTAGGGCTCCCCTGCAATGGAGAAGACGGGAAGTTTCTGCGATTCGACAAGGGAGTTGAAGACGTCGATCATCGGGATGCCGGTCCGGATCATCTTGTCGGGTATGATTCTTTTGACGGGATTGACCGGTGGTCCCCCGATATCCACAAGGTCATCAGTCAGGTCCGGGCCCCTGTCCAGGGGTCTGCCGCTTCCGTTGAATATCCGCCCGAGGAGTGCACTGCTGGTGGAGATCCGCATGGGGTGCCCGAGAAAACGCACACGGTCACCCGTTGATATGCCGCGGCTTCCCGCAAAAACCTGGAGGAACACTTTCTTTCCGTCGAGGCGGATAACCTGGGCGAGGGATGTTCCCTGCCCGGTCGTCACCAGGGCTATCTCCATGTTTCCCACGCCCTCCGCCTCCACAGTGATGACGTCCCCGACAATCTGGATGATATGGGAGTAGAATTTCTTCATGCTAATCTCTCTTCATCCGCCCGAGCAGGAGCGTCGCGATCTCTTGTTCTGCTGCCTGGAACTCATCACTCTGGTAAGGTGCAGAGTTCCATCCCCTGAAGAGCTGGCGGAGCTGCTGGAAGAAATGCAGGGCCGAATTCTTGTCATCAAAAGAAAATTCCGCCTCAAGTATGCGGTAGATAAAATCAAAGACATAGATCTGCCGTTCTTTCGGGGTGGCCTCATCGATGGGATCGAATGCGTTCTGCTGCAGGTAGACAAAATCAAAAAATTCCGCTTTCAGGTAATCCGTGTAATCATTGAGGGATGTCCCCTCCTCGCCGATAACCTTCATCATCTGCGCGACATCGTTGCCCTTCCGCAGGATTTGCTGCCCCCTCTCCTTCTGGTTCTCATCGATGAAACTCCCGTACTTGCTCCAGCTGATGAGCGGGTCGATGGCCGGGTACCTGCGGGCATCCGACCGGCTCCGGGAAAGACCGTGGAATGCGCCCACCACTTTCAGGGTTGCCTGCGTCACTGGCTCCTCGAAATTACCCCCTGCGGGGCTGACAGCGCCGCCGATCGTCACGGATCCGGTCGATCCATCGTGCAATCTCACCAGGCCGGCCCTTTCATAGAAAGATGCGATGCGGGATTCAAGATAGGCGGGGAAGGCTTCTTCCCCGGGGATCTCTTCGAGCCTCCCCGACATCTCCCGCATTGCCTGTGCCCAGCGGGAGGTGGAGTCGGCGAGCAGCAGGACGTTCAGTCCCATCTGACGGTAGTATTCTGCAATGGTGACTGCCGTGTAGACGCTCGACTCCCTGGCGGCGACCGGCATGGAACTGGTATTACAGATGATGACTGTGCGGTCGCTCAAGGGGCGGCCGGTCCTCGGGTCGGTCAGCGTGGGAAATGTCTTTATCGTCTCGACCACTTCCCCCGCACGCTCGCCGCATGCGGCGATGACAACCACGTCTGCATCCGCATGACGGCTGATCAGTTGCTGCAGCACCGTCTTTCCTGCCCCGAAAGGACCCGGAATGCAGTACGTTCCCCCGCGGGCAACGGGAAAGAGCGAGTCGATGACACGCATCTTGGTGACCAGCGGGTCTGCAGGTCTGAGCTTCTCTGCGTAAGCCTGGATGGGAATTTTCACAGGCCAGTTCTGGCTCAGCGACACCGGGTGCACATGTCCGGCCGGGCTCCGTATCCTGGCCACTTCCTGGTGCTTTGTGAACTTTCCCGGCTCTTCAACAGATAAGACCTCGTACGTCCCTTCAAGTGAGAAGGGGACCATGCAGTAATGCCGGAAGATCTTCTCTTCCACGTAGCCGATCTTATCTCCGGCACGGACCATATCTCCCGGGTGTGCCAGGGGGAAGAATTCCCATGTCTGCGAATCTGAAAGCGCCTCGATGTATACGCCTCTTTTGAGGAAAAAACCGCATTGCCTGGCGAGATCCGGAAGCGGGTTCTGGAGACCGTCAAATATCTGTCCCAGGATCCCGGGCCCGAGTTCGACCGAGAGCAGTTCACCGGTAAATTCGACCTCATCACCGATCTGCAGACTGCCGGTGTCTTCGTAGACCTGCATCTCGGCAATATTCCCACGCACCCTGATGATCTCTGATTTGAGCCGGGCATCTCCATGCAGAACAAAGGCCACTTCATTCTGCATGACCTGGTCCTCAAACCTGGCGCTCACCATGTTCCCGCTGATCTTCGTGATTGTTCCTCGTCTCTGTGCAGTCATGTAACCTCATGAGTGCGATAGTGCCTCTGTTAGTTGTTTCCTGGGATCTGCGTTGCGTATATTCTCCCAGCGGAGCAGTATCATCAGTTTATACGCGTAAATAACCAGAAAATCCATGTCAAAATGATGGCCTGAAGAGTAATCATCCAGCGCTTTCCAGCGTGTCTCGTCAAGCACCCTCTCTGCATCAAGTGGTGACGGGCTGGCACCCGCCGCCATTGCAGCATGAACGACTGATGAGTCGGTATAACCGCAGGGACGCATGTAAAGTGAGGGGTCCGCATGTGTGTGTGTCGTGCGGATCTTCACGAGCTCATTCCGGAGGGAGAGATCGAATGCTATCCATTTCCTGACAGTCGGGTTGTCCGCATCATTTTCCGGATAATTTTCCGCAAGCGGCAGATTCTGCAGGATGTGGCACTCTTTTTTGGGAATAAACTGCCTGCATTTTTCGAGAAATGTTTCGAAGGAGAATGGCGGTTTCATCCCGAACTGCAGCATAGGGAGGCTCGGTATCAGGTAAGGGTAGAAGTCTGCCATGGTAATTCACTCTTTTCGTGATTCCTGGAGTATCCTGTTGAGTTTTGGCTTGAGGTGAGCGCCGATATATTCGGCAAGGCTCTTATCTGTGAAATCGTAGCAGGACCTGCCCGCATCAAAACTGATGACAAATCCTCCCTTCACCTCATCGGCAGGTCTGAGTACAATATTCTTTTTCGTTTCTTCCTTGAGGCGGGAAAAATAGTTCTTTTCGAGGATCTCCAGATCGTCTTTATTCAGGAGGATTTCTATATCACTGTTGCTTTCGGCCGTGTAGTGCCTGACGG
Organism: uncultured Methanolinea sp.; assembly: GCA_964452625.1. Lineage (GTDB taxonomy): Archaea > Halobacteriota > Methanomicrobia > Methanomicrobiales > Methanospirillaceae > Methanolinea_A. The sequence goes on along the minus strand of CAYVMJ010000003.1, from coordinate 150,055 downwards.
CATCAGATATGAGTGTGAAGAGCGCTTCAGGGGTCAGCGCCTGTCTGATATCTCCAGCGATGATCCGCTCGAGCATGGCATGTATCTCATTCCGCAGGGAGAGGAGAAGATCCCTCCCGGCCTGGGCAAGCACAGTTCTTTCACGCTCTTCCTCCCGTGTGATCCGTTCCAGGGCTGCAGCAGTCATCTTCTCTGATTCAAGCCTTGCCGAAGCAATTATCTCATCGGCCTTTTTCCTTGCGTCAGCCTCGATTATCCGGGCTTTTTCTTCTGCTGATTGTATTCCATCCTGGTTTATTTTATCGATTAAATCCCTGATATCCTCTGCCATGGAGCACCCTTTTCTTTCTTTTGCGGATCACAGGATATTATCCGCCTTTCACACCAGATCATTCTTCTTCTGCATCATGATAATGGGGTGGTAACGCAGTGATTAGGGATGGAAAATGCCACAGATAAATGTTTGGAAAAAGCAACTGTGTCCGGGTGCAACAAATCATAAAATCAGCCCGGTTTGCCTGCCCGCATGGCCCGGACGAACAGCAGGATGCCCCGGATGAGGCAATTTTTGCGAAAAAAGCGAATTTATTATGACCTGTTATACTGCATGTGATAGGGATACATCGATGTGTGGTCTTCCGTTATTCACAATTGCTTCTGTCGGGAGCACGGTGCTGGTCGCAGTCATCCTTCTCATCCTCTGGGGATTGTATTATAAGGGGGCTGTGCAGTGATCGACCCGGTTGATGCCGCGATTGTTGCATTCTACTTCATTTTCCTTGTGGGAATCGGGGTGTGGGCGTCAAAAAAGATCCATACCATGAGTGATTACATGGTCGCAGGCCGATCCCTCGGATTCTGGCTCTTCACGATGCTGATGGTGGGATCCGTCTGCAGCGGGATGTCACTGCTCGGGGTCTCGGGCCTCGGCTTCAATTACGGCTGGCCGACGATCTGGGAACAGATATTCGTCCCGCTCTCGGTCGCATTCTGCATCATTTTCTTTGGAGTGAAGGTCCATGCCCTGGCCGGAAAGAACGGGTATCTCACTGTCCAGGATTATTTTGTCCACAGGTATGATAGTCCCGGAGCTCTCCGGGCACTCTCCGCGGTTTCAGGAATTGTCGTCTCGATGATCTACCTTGCGGGCCAGTATACTGCTGTCAGTATCGTGCTGATGTGGATATTCAACCTGCCCCACTGGATAGCCCTGCTGCTGGGAGCATTCATCGTGACCGTATATACTGTTATAGGCGGGCTCTACGCGGTCACATGGACCACCCTGATACAGGGATTGATCCTCATCGTTGGGGTAGTGGTGATGGCACCTCTGGTTATCATGAAAGCAGGGGGTTTTTCCCATATCAACGAAGTCATGGCAGGACATAATCCAGATCTTGTGCAGCCATGGGTTGCAGGGGGCCTCTTCACCCCCGAATACGTGGTGTCATTCTCACTCCTCCTGATGATCGGCCTTGCGTGTGCACCCCATGTGATCAATAACATTCTCGCGGTCAGGGATGCACGGTATTTCAAATGGTCCCCCCTGATTGCCTTTGGAATATACGGGGTTGTCATGTTCCTCCTCAAGTTCGGAGGTTTTGCAGGGATTGTCCTTGTGGAGGAGGGAATCATTACCCTCCCGGAGGTAAAGAATGCAGGGGATTTCGTTTTTATTTACGGGATCCAGTCTGCGATTCCGCACATCGCACTGTGGGGGCTTTTTGCGGTCGTAGTCCTGGCTGCGGTCATGTCGACAACGGATCGGCTTATGCTCACAATCGGGACCTATTTCAGCTGGGACATTTACAGGAACATCCTTCACCCCCAGGCGTCTGAAAAACGGGTGCTGACAGTGAGCAAGATTGCAGTTGCAGTCACTGCCATCATCACTGTTCTCCTTGCACTGGATCCCCCTGCGCTGCTCGCATGGCTGATATGGGCAGGGATTGGCATCATGTTTGCCACATTTGCCGTTCCGCTTCTTGCCGGACTCTACTGGCGAAGGGCTACAAGGGAAGGAGCGCTCGCTGCGATGTCGCTCGGGCTTGTCTCATCGTGTGTCTTCGGGGGAATTTCTTATTTTAAAGTGTTCATTTTGCCGGTCCATTTCAGCCTTTATGGTGTTGCGGTAGCTGTCTGTGCCATGGTCCTGGTCAGTCTCTTCACAAAACCGACACCCCCCCATATCCTGGATGACACGCATACCGGCTGGTACATACACCTGAAATAACATTTTTTGTACATGACCCAACGCGGCACCTTACCCATGGCGAGAAAGGAATGAACGGATATCCGCATGTTGTACTGGGTATGCGCGCTTTGGGAATATATCAGGTTTATAAAGAGTATATAAACCTGTCTAAAACACAAATTATTTATATTATGAAGACTACAAGCAGTATGCCTCAGTGAGGAACCGACTGGGGATACGTGCCATGGTGAAATGAGTCCCTGTGTTCAAACGGCTACACGACACAGGGGCGAAGAAGACAGATCACCAGGGGGCCGAACAAATGTTCAGGCAACATACTGCCATGATGGTATGAATCCATGGTCCAGAACGGCGGAAAAGGCCATGGGTGAAAAAGACATTCCACCAATGGAGCCGAAGAGGTATGTTCAGGGAACATGATGCTGAGATACCGTGAATGTGCATCTCAAAACGGCGGAAGAGGTGCAGGTGAAAAAGACGTGGTATCCCGGGGCCGAGCATGTGTGTCCGGCATCATCCTCACGGGGCACTTCATTTTCGCAGACAGTGCCTGTTTTTTTGAGCAGTTTCTATGGAAGATGTGCCCTGTACCATTTTTTGAAAAGCCGATATACCAGGAACAAAACAATTGCACAAAAGGAGCTGAATGGGATCAACAGGAGGCGTCAACCCTGCCACTCATGGCAGGGTTTCCACCATGGATTGGAACGTTCAGTCGGTGACTTAGTTGGACACTAATACACCTGCTATTACATAGAAATCAATAATAATTAAACCTTTTGGAATATTCAAAGCCACGGAGAACGCGTAATTATCAAAAAAAAGGTTCATCCGGGTAGGAAACGATTCAGAATCATGAGAGGGTGCGGGCAGATAACGGGCCCTTTCCATGTGGGGGTTTTTCACGGGGGCAAGAACAACTCTTGTGCGGGCAAGAAGCGTGATAACACGCAGATTTCCACTGCCAACAGGAAAGCCCGTATTTTAAACCTTCACTGATAAGAGACAATCCCGAAACTCACTCAGATACTCCTTTCGCGAGAGAGAGCCCTCCGGGAAAGCGGAGGTGTGATCCTTCATCTTCTCTATCGTAGAATCCGCCGGAAGCAACAGGTCGAGGGGTATCGCACTCCTCCGGGATGCCCTGATCATGGCCTCGCGGAAAATGCCGATACAATATGCAACTCGCATTCTGTAGTGATTCCGGGTCTTTTTCAAATATCCCTCAATCCTGTAGGTTTCTATCTCGAGAAAGTCTTCAAGAACCCGCTTATTGCCACATTTTCCGAGCATGTAGTGATAATGGGCAAAGGGATACATCTGTTCGAGTTCTGCAGGGACTGTCCCGCATGTCCCGAAAATCACCAGGTGGTATTCATCCCCGCTGAATACATCGTGGATCACGCTGTTGAACAGGCGGTGACTTGGGCTCATGCTGTACGGTTTTCTGACTGCACAGGGGATGAAGATGGCAAGCGGTCGTTTCGGGACCGGATACCAATCAATGATGTAGCGGTAGGCATCCTCAAAGACCGGGTCATAGAACGGGGGTGCTGCCGGGGAAGCTGCAGGATCTCTTCCTCCCATATGAGAGCCTTCATGAAGTGTCATGGGGTGGTATGTGGTGGTAAGTGATAATATTGCATCTTTCCGGCAAGAGCAGGATCTGACAGGGAAGTGAGGAAATATCTGCCCTGCACCATTATCACCGGTTTTATTTACTGGTTCCTGATGAAACCTTTCCGGATGAGATCAGAGAGCCAGCCATCAAGGAACAGGGAAAGATCGTTTCTTGCTTTGAGATTCACTTTCCCGGGAGCAGGATACACTACTCTCTGTTCTTCACCCGACTGGAAGGTGAGGGGTTCGGCGATCTTTTTCTGGTGATCCACCCGGATTTCCATATCAGGATCGGCATACATGACCCCGTCTGCTTCTGGATTCTGTGACAACGCGTAAATATTTTCCGAGAGCCGATCGATGCAGAGTGGCACATGTGGGGGATTCTCGATCACTGCATACTGCCGAACCCCGAAAACCCCGATCTTCTCGAGTTTCTGGTATATGGTGTGATATACATCCGGCATGTGAAGAACTGACCTCTCCTTTCTCAATACGTGAGAGGATAGGTGTGATAAATATTTTCCCGCATCAGATGCAGTTTCCTGTCTTTTTCCGGCTGGTGCGAGGAATCCCACGGGGCTTTCTTGAAGATACTTCCGTGCGGGGACATCCAGAAAATGGATGGGGGGATTCGGTGTTACAGTAATGCGGAATGCTCAAGGAGGATGCGAATTCCAATGCCGATGAGGATCACACCTCCAAGAATCTCGGTCTTCTCACCAAACCTTCTGGTCATGACACCACCGAGCATGGCACCAGTAAAGGAGAAGATGAATGATATCGCCCCCGCAGCGACGGCGACAGCGAGAATCGAGTCTTCAACGAATGCAAGGGAGAGTCCCACTCCCAGAGAATCGATGCTGGTCGCAACAGCGAGAATGACGAGGGGAGAGGGGGCAAAATAATCCCGGTGCATTCTGTCAGCATCCCCGCGTATACCCTCATAGAGCATTTTTACTCCAATGAGAGAAAGGATGGCGAATGCGATCCAGTGATCAAAATGCATGATAAGAGCATATAATGCAGAACCCAGACCCCATCCCATCAGCATCATGCCGGCCTGGAAGACCCCAAAGAATGTTCCCAGAATGAGGGCGAGAGAAAACTTCCTCCGGGAGTGGGAAGTGCCCGCCGCGAGGGAGACGGCAAAGCAATCCATCGCGAGTGATATACCAATGAAGATGATGAGGGAGGTATCCATCCTGATATCAGAGATTCGGGGTGGTGCGATATAGGTGTGCCGGAAGGATTTCAGGAGTGTAGTATTATACATCCGGTGGAGAGGCGCCGGGGATGAATACCCCCACACCGGGAAAGGTATTTGACCGGCCCAGAGAAAGATCTGCTATGTTATAGCATGGCAGGGAGGGTCTTTTATTCGGTATTCCGGGTATGATCAGGCATATACCCGGTCGCTCCGGGATCCGGAGCATTTCTGGGCAGAAGCGGCGGAGCAGGTATCCTGGACAGAGTCCTGGGATCGGGTAGTGGATATATCAAACCCTCCATTCACTCAATGGTTCCCCGGAGGTATGCTCAATACGTGCTACAATGCCCTGGACCGGCACGTGGAGAGGGGTGAAGGCGACCGGTGGGCCCTCATTTACGATAGTCCTGTGACGTCGACGATCACTCATTACTCTTTCCGGGAACTTCGTGACCGTGTTGCCAGGTGTGCGGGAGGGCTCGTACGCCTTGGGGTGGGGAAAGGCGACAGGGTCGTGATTTACATGCCCATGATACCCGAGGCGGTCATCTCCATGCTCGCCTGCGCGAGGATCGGCGCTGTCCACTCTGTGGTTTTCGGGGGGTTTGCTCCCCGGGAGCTTGCGTCGAGGATTCGGGACGCCCAGCCAAAAGTGATCCTCATTGCATCCTGCGGGATCGAGGTGAACCGGATCATCCCCTACAAACCCCTCATCGACGACGCTCTCACTCTTGCCGGTGTTCATGTGGAACACTGCGTCATCGTGCAGAGACCTGAACACAGGGCTGAACTCCTCCCCGGTAGGGATCTTGAATGGAACAGCCTGATGGACTCCGCATCACCCGCTCCGTGCGTCCCCCTTCATGCAACCGATCCCCTCTATATCCTGTATACCTCCGGGACCACGGGAATCCCGAAGGGGGTGGTCAGGGACAATGGCGGGCATCTTGTCGCCCTCCTGTGGAGCATGAAAAACATTTACGGGCTTGCCCCGGGAGAGGTGTTCTGGGCCGCATCGGATGTCGGGTGGGTGGTGGGACACTCTTACATTGTCTATGCCCCGCTTGCCTATGGGAGCACGAGTATCCTGTATGAAGGGAAGTCGGTGGGAACACCTGACCCTGGCGCATTCTGGAGGGTCGCATCAGAGCACGGGGTGAGTGTGCTTTTCTGTGCGCCGACAGCTCTCCGCGCTATAAAACGCGAAGACCCTGAGGGAATCTACATGAAAAAATATGACCTTTCAGGGTTGCGGACCCTTTTCCTTGCCGGTGAGCGGTGCGATCCGGACACACTCTCGTGGGCAGAATCGCGCCTGCGCATTCCTGTCATAGATCACTGGTGGCAGACAGAAACGGGGTGGGCCATAGGGGCTAATCCCGTGGGGTTATCCATGCTCCCGGTTAAACCGGGTTCATGTACCAGGGCCATGCCGGGATATGATATGCGCGTGCTCGATGATCAGGGGAAGGAGATGCCACACGGTGTGACGGGAAACCTCGTGATACATCTGCCCCTGCCTCCCGGGTGCTTCACGACATTGTGGCAAAAAAATGCCGAGTGCGTGCGGACGTATTATTCAGCATATCCCGGTTATTACCTGACAGGGGACGCAGGATACATCGATAATGATCTCTATCTCTGGATCATGGGCCGCACGGATGACATCATCAATACTGCAGGGCACCGCCTCTCCACCGGTGCGATGGAAGAGGTGCTTGCGTCCCACCCGGATGTCGCTGAATGTGCGGTTACTGGGGTTGCGGACGAGGTGAAGGGGGAGATACCCGTCGGATTCGTGGTCCTCAAGGCAGGGGTCCGGCGCAACAACGGGGAGATCGTCACCGAACTTATCCAGATGGTGAGAGATCGTATCGGCCCCATTGCCTCGTTCAAGGTTGCGGTCGTGGTCAGGAGGCTCCCGAAGACCAGATCCGGGAAGATCCTGCGTGGCGCAATGAAGAAGATCGCTGACGGGGAGAGGTATTCGGTTCCCCCCACCATTGAAGATCCTGCAGTACTGGCGGAAGTGGCGGAAAGTCTCAGGGGCATCGGATACCCACGCAGCAACCCTTAAGGTCGATAATCAACAGGTCTTTCACCCTTTTTTGCGGTCGATTCCCGGGTTTCCGCTCCGGGATATTTTTCTCCTGCCGTCACATGGGTGGCACGGAAAAGAACATTTTTTCCGGGGTGTACCGGATGGAATACCAGGCATCATGGATATGAAATCTGCATCTTTCCATGCATCTCTCCAGACCGCCTGTATTGTGAAAGCTGAGAAGAGACGGGGGGATCACAAACGCGCCAGGGAATGTTTTTGAGTATTCGCGCGGAACCTGTGGTATCGGGGACAATGCAGGAATGCTCATCGGGATGGATGTCGGGGGAACCAATACGGACCTGGCAATGGTGGAGGGAGATATCTCATCAGAGAAGATATCCAATGCCCGTGGATTGAGAGAGGGGCTGGCGCGTATCAGGGCACATGGGAGACTTGCGGTCAGCACATCGACTCCGCTCAACCGCATGCTGACAGGAAGTCCACTGAAGGTGCATACCCTCCTGATACCGGGACCGGGCCTCTTCTGGCCCGGGGCCGTCTCGGGAGCGGTGAATCACCGTGGCGACATCGTGGAGTCCCTCGATCTCGTGGAAATTGATGAGGCACTCACCGTCTCGCAGGGGGATGCCCTTGCAATCGCAGGAAAGTTTTCTGTGAGGAATCCTGCTGTCGAGGAAGAGGCGGCCTCGCGAGCCCTCCGTTTCTTTTCCCGGGAGAGGATTGCAGTGAGCCATCACCTGGCGCAACTCGATTTTCCCGGCCGGGTGGCGACCACAAGACTGAATGCCGTCATGAAAGAGACGGTCATCAGCCTTGCCGGGGACATCCGGAAGGAGAAGAGTGATTTTCTCTTTTTCAAGGGTGACGGGGGGCTCACCCTTCCGGAATATGCCATCGAGAATCCCTCGCTCCTCGCACATTCGAGTGCTGCAGCGGTGGCCATCGGGGCATATTTTCTGAGCGGGGTGGATGATTGTATGGTGGTGGATGTCGGAGGGACAACCACCGACCTTGTTCCTCTTGAGGGAGGAAAGCCCATCATGGAGGGCATTCTTCACGAGGGGGAAAGGACCGTTACCACGGCGGTCAGTGCCCTGTCTCTCCCGTTCGGGGGGGATTCTCATATCTGTGAAGTCCTGGAGCCGCGAAGACTGGGAGATGCCCTGGCCTTCGGGGGGTCCAACCCGACACTGACCGACGCACTGAACAGGACCGGTGAAGAGATAGGGGATTTCAAGGCCTCCGGCATACTTACACACGACCTTGCCTCGCTGGCACTCGAGGAGTATTATACCTGTGCATCGCGGGTTATTTCAGCCAGCGGAGCCGGGGTTCTCGTAGGAACAGGTTTCCTTGCTCCATATCTCATCCCGGAGATTGCAAGGCGTACCGGGACTCGTTTTACCATTCCCCCTCACCATGAGTGTGCAAATGCCGTTGGTGTGGCCGTCTCAAGGTTCAGCCTCACCCTCCATGCCAGGTTCGACTCGGCCCGCACATGGGCGATGTACAACGGGGAGCGGCAGGAAATTGATCAGATGGGGGATGATGAGGCGATCCTGGAGAAGTGCCGGGAAGAGGTGCGGCGGCGGGCGCTTGCAGCAGGGGCGGATCCACGGGACCTGGATGACATAGATGTCCTGCATTTCCATTCCTATGATGTCATACGCGGTTCATACCGGAATGCACGCATCGCGGATGTGGTCGTCCAGATCGCGCCCGGGATCACCGTGGAGGCGCAATGACAACGGCGCTCGTGTTCCATCCGGATTACCTTCTCCATGAACAGACAAGGGATCACCCGGAGCGGCGTGAACGGTTGAGTTACACCATCGACCAGATACGCGAGGAAGGACTGATGCGTCATCCGTCAGTGAAAGTGATCACTCCCCGGGAGGCTTCAAGGGAGGCGGTCGCACGGGTTCACCACCACGAATACCTCGCTTTCCTCGAGGAAGCCAGCAGGCGGGGAGGATTCATCGATTTTGATACGAACATCCCTGTCAATCTCTTCTCCCATGCGCTTCTTGCTGCCGGCGGTGCTATCAGGGCGGCCGATGCAGTCCTCACAGGAGAAACAGAGAATGCGTTTGCCCTGGTGCGGCCCCCGGGGCATCATGCCCGCCAGGGGACCGGAGCAGGGTTCTGTTACCTGAATAACATGGCGGTCATGGTGCGGCACATGCAGCAGGAAGGCATCCGGCGGGTGCTGATCCTTGACTGGGACGCCCATCACGGGGATGGCACGCAGCAGATTTTTTATGATGATCCCACCGTGCTCTTTACCTCCATCCACCAGATGCCGTTCTATCCGGGATCAGGGCATGTTGAAGAGACAGGATGCGGGGCCGGTACCGGGTACACGGTCAATATGCCTGTGCCGGCCGGCACCGGTGACGGAAGTTACCATTATCTCTTTGACACTGTCATTGCCCCCCTTGCAGCGGAATTTTCCCCGGATGTCATCGCGGTATCTGCGGGCCAGGACAACCACTTCACAGATCCGCTCACAGGGCTCGCCCTCACGGCAAGGGGATATGCAGAGCTGATGAAAAAGGCGGTTATGCTGGCAGATACTCTCTGTGGCGGGCGGCTTGTTGCCGTTCTCGAGGGCGGATATAGCGTGGAAGGGGGTCTTCCCTATACAAACCTCGGTATCCTGGCAGCGATGGCAGGTCTCGATATCACACATATCAGGGAACCTGATATCTATCATGACTGGCTACTAAGGGCAGAAGATCCTTTGGCTCAGGAAAAGGTCCGGAGTAATGTCCTCGCACTTTCCCGTCACCTGGCTCCCCACTGGGAATGCTTCCGGGACATTTCCGCCGGGTCGGGCATTTGATCACGTGTTGGGGAGATTGTACTGTGAGAGGTGACCACATGGGTTCGCGCATGGAATCAGGAAAAATCTGCCTTGGGTTGATCCAGGCCGCAACAGGGCCGGATCCGGAAGAAAACCTTGAAAAGGCATGCAGGATGGTAAAAGATGCACTGCTGCGGGGAGCAAATGTCGTCTGCCTCCAGGAAATTTTCACCCTGCCCTACTTTCCGCATGAACGTGGCGTGTCCGTTGAGCAGTTCGCTGAGACGATTCCGGGTCTCATCACACGGACACTCGGCGATCTTGCGCGGGAATATGGTGCTGTGATCGTCGCTCCTGTCTTTGAGAAGGTGGCGGCGGGAAGGCACTATAATTCGGCGGTCATCATAAAGCCGGACGGAACGACAGGCACAGTGTACCGGAAGGTGCACATTCCCCAGGATCCCCATTATTACGAGAAGGAATATTTCTCCCCGGGATCCGAATACGTTGTGGAAAACACCCCCTTCGGAAGGATTGCAGTCCTTATCTGCTATGATCAGTGGTTCCCGGAACCAGCGAGGATAGTGGCTCTCCGGGGTGCACAGATCATCGTCTATCCCACGGCGCTCGGTTATATCCGTGACCTCGGCGACCCCTGTGAAGGGGACTGGAAGAAGGCCTGGAGGACGGTACAGCAGGGACATGCCATCGCCAATGGAATTCATGTCGCGGCAATAAACCGGGTCGGAGACGAAGGGGATCTCCGCTTCTTTGGTGGTTCGTTCATCTGCGATGCATTCGGGAACCTGGTGGCGGAGGCCGGGGATAGCGAAGAGATCCTCATCGCGGATATCGATCTCTCCATGAACGAAATGGTCAGGGAAGGGTGGGGTTTTCTGAAAAACAGGCGGCCGGAGACATACGGAAACATCGTGAGCGCGAGGTATTCACCCGCAGGTGATACCCCGAAAGAATGTGGCTTCCGCATGCCTGCTGAATGGGAACCGCACCAGGGTATCTGGCTCTCATGGCCGTACGGGAACGGGACATTTTTCGACCTTTCCAGTGTCGAGCATTCATACCTGGAGATGATTCGCGCGCTCCAGGGAAGGGAGCGGATCTTTTTGCTTGTCAGGGACCCCCGGATGCGGGACAAGGTGAAGGGATTCCTTGCAGATGGAGGGATAGATCTCCGGCAGGTCAGGTTCTTTCTCCACCCCTATGCAGATGTCTGGTTTCGGGATTACGGCCCGGTTTTCCTTGTGCATACCCGGAGTCCGGCGATTGCCATGGTGGACTGGGAGTTCAATGCCTGGGGGGGCAAGTATCCCGAGCTCGCGGCTGATTCAATTATTCCCTCGGTTATCGGCGATATCCTCAATATTGCACAATTTTCACCAGGGATCGTCATGGAGGGGGGATCCATTGATGTGGATGGGTGCGGGTCCCTGATGACCACTGCTCAATGCCTCCTTCATCCTAATCGCAATCCCACCCGCGGGAAAGAGGAGATCGAAAAGATACTGGGAGACACTCTGGGAGTGGACCGGTTCATCTGGTTGAAAGGGGGCATTGCCGGGGATGATACCGATGGTCACGTCGATGACGTCGCACGTTTCATCGATCCCCGGACAGTCGTCTGTGCCCTGGAGAATGACAGAAATAGTGAAAATTACACCGTTCTGATGGAGAATTACGAGATATTGAGGCGAACCCCCGCGTATGACGGTTCACCCCTCCGCGTCATACCCCTCCCCATGCCCGCGGCGTTCGACGATCCCGTCCCCGCAAGTTATACAAATTTTTATATCGCAAACGGAGTTGTCCTTGCGCCAACCTTTGGCGATCCCGCGGATGAACGGGCACTCGGCATCCTCCGCGAGGTCTTTTTGGGAAGGATTGTCAGAGGGATTGACTGTCGTGAGATGATAAGGGGGATGGGTGCCATTCATTGCGTGAGCCAGCAGTTCCCTTCACTGTAACCGGGTGGGCGGGAAAGGCTGCGGGGAATCATTATATCCATTCATCCGGCCGGGCACGAGAGGTGCAGGTGCACCAGGACCCATGCATGGCCGGTCCCTTTCAATACCATGGAAAATCTCCCACCCGTGATGGTGCGACCATCATTTTTTAAAGCGTGAAAAGTCCCGGTTATCCAGCTGATGGTGCCGATTGCATCAACACTACTCTCTGAAAGTCCGAGTCCTTTCAGTATCCCTGTCTCCGTTTCCAGGAATCTCCTGAATTCATCAGACCCCCGGAAAGGGCCATCCGAACTGGTTCCTATTCCTGAACATTCGGTATCGGTATGGGAAAGGAAGCCGGAAATGTCTCCCTGATTCCAGTGCCTCACCAGGATATCCAGGGTATCACGTACCTGAAGGCTGGTCTGCTGACTCGGGTTCATCTGTTGTACAATTGAGGACTATTTCCATACAATGATATCGCAGAGCCTGGCTTTGCAGCGTGAGGAAAACCGGCAGGTACAGATTCATCCCCGAAAAACACCGCTCGCCTGGTGATCTCCATCTCTGATGTACTTGTGGGATCTGTGAAGGAGAGCAGGATTTGGTGCATCCGTCCTTCATTCTTCCCCGGATAATCCAAAAGTGAAATAGAAGGTTGTGCCCTTGTTTATCCCGGATTCTACCCATATTTTCCCCTTGTGCCTCTGGATGATGCGCTGAACAATGGCGAGCCCGATTCCCGTCCCCTCATATTCCTGGGTCGAGTGAAGACGCTGGAAGACACCGAATATTTTATCCCTGAACTGCATGTCAAATCCGACACCATTGTCGCGGACATGGTAGACCGTGTGCCCGTCTTTTGTGGTGCTGCCGATCTCTATTCTTGCCTTCTCCCGCTGCTTTGAAAATTTGAGAGCATTGGAGATGAGGTTTGCAAATACCTGCCTGACAAGTGAGGGATCCCCCTGGAAGGGAGGGAGATCCCTGACAGATATCTCCACCTTCCGCTCCCTTATGGATGGCTGAAGAACCTCTATTATCTCGTTCACCATTGAAACCGGGTAGATGGTCTGGGTGCTCAGCGGCTGCCGGGACATGCGTGAAAAGTTGAGAATGGCATCGATGAGCTGTCCCATATTCAGAATATTCTGTCGTATCCGTTCCAGGTATCTGGCTCCCTCTTCGGGCAACTGGTCAGAGAATTTTGAGAGGATCATGTATGCAAAACCGTCAATCGCCCTGAGTGGAGCTCTCAGATCATGCGAAACTGAATAGCTGAACGCTTCAAGTTCTTTATTTGCGCTCTCAAGTTCGGTTGTTCGTTCGGCAACCTTCCGTTCGAGCATTTCGTTGATATGCTGGAGAGCGTCTTCCATCTCTTTCAGCCTTGTGATGTCGTTTCCGACAGAGAGCACCTCCACCACCCCGCCATCCGCATCAAGAAGCACCTGGTTTGTCCAGGAAACCCACACCCGCCTCTGATCGCGGGTAATGTTTTCATTCTGATGAACTTTATAGCGCTCCGGATGGACTGCGATATCCAGTATCATCTTCCGAAGGTCCATCCCGTTGCTGTCTCTCTGCGGGACAATGGTCCCAACAACATTCTTTCCAATGAGTTCATCGCGTGTGAATCCGAAGAAAGAGAGTGCATAGGGATTTGCAAATGTGACTGTCCCGTCGGGGGAGAACCGGAGGATAATGCTGTTGGCGCTCTCTACGAGTGTCCGGTAGTTCTTTTCGCTCTCCTCGAGCGCGGCAACGATGTGGGTGCGTTCAATTTCCGCGGCAGCCTTGACTGCAATAATCGAGATGATCTCCTGCATGATGGGGAGGGGTTGAATGGGGTTTCGGAAAAGAGTACAGAGAACTCCGATCACCTGGCCGGCGGAATTTCTCAATGGGGTCCCCATGTATCCCCTTATATGAAGCTCCACGAGGTCCCTGCTGTCAGGAAAGAGCTGGACGACATTATCGGTATAGATGCAGAATTGCTTCTCTGCAACATTTTCACACGGAGTCCCTTTGAGACTGTAGGAATAGTCAGGAATATACCTGCCATCGAGGTACATGGAGAGGACCCTGACATTCTCCATGCCGGGCTGTATCTCTCCTATCATGACACAGTCGGCACCTATCCATGAACTGATATTCTCTGTAATTTTCCGAAGCGAGTCGATACCGGTTGTGCCCACCATGCTTCTGAGCATTGTCTGGAATGCAGCCTCGGTGTTCTTCCGGTCTGTGATATCACGCCCGACGGACTGGTATTCCTGGATGTTCCCCTTCTCATCAAAAATGGCACGATCATTCCACTGCTGCCAGCGCACCTCTCCCCCCGGCAGAATGATACGATGTTCGATGGTTCCGTCAGGGTGATCCGGGGAGAACATTGAGAAGTATTCGCGGAGCATGGCCTGTTCCTCATCGGGGATGACAGGTCTGAATCGTGTGCCGATGATCTCCTCACATGGGATGTGGAAGTATGCACAGTAGGCATCGTTGGTGAACACGTGGGTTCCGTCAGGGAGGAACCGGGCGATCATCTCGGTCTGTGTCTCCACGACGGAACGATAGCGTTCCTCGCCCTTTTTCAGGGCTTCCTGGCTCTCCTGCAACTGCACGATCGTTCCCTTGAGTGTCTGGACCATGGCATTGATGCTGGTGCCGATACTCTGGAATTCCACAGCCGTGGGCGGGGAGATGCGATGCGAGAGGTCCCCCTGGGAGATGCGATCCACATCCGAGACTATCCCCTGGATTGGTCTTGACAGCCTCCGTGACAGGGTAAATGAGAGGATCCCCCCGCCAAAAAGGACAATGCCCGCAACAATTAGATGAAAGAGCACCAGCTGCTGCAGGTCTTTCTGCACCTTGGCCTTATTATAGACAATTTCCACGATCAGGCTCATATCGGCCGCGTACTGCGGATCCAGCATATCCACAAAGAGCCACTTTCTCATCCGCGAACCGTCAGGATCCGTAAACTCGAGACTTGTCCGGTTTTTGAGCATGCTGTCCAGGATAGATGACTGGGTTTCATCAGGTTTGTAACTTGAATTTCCCACGACCCGTTTCTGTTTCTGCCAGATGCGTATCTCCTCGATATAGGGGTTGAATTGCTGTGCCTCCTCCCTGACATCCCCGTATCTCAATCCCCTGCGTTCTGCGGTGATCCGGCTGGATGCATAACCCAGTTCAATGACATACTTGTTGTCAGAGGTGGGCATGTATGCGAATTTTGTGAGCGTGCCGTTCAGCCACTCCGTGACGATCCTGTCCGGGTAAAAACCGGGGGAATACCAGATCTTTTGCAGGTACTGGTAGAAGTCCGGGTATATTACAGTAAAATCGAGCCCGATGTCGTATGGAGACGAGGAGTATTCGATCACACCTGAACGATTGATGATATGGATGGACATGCCCGCATCTTCAGAGAGGAGCCCGAGATTCATTTTTGACGGGTCTCCCCCGGACTGGTTATATCCGGTCATGACCGTGGAGAATCCCTCCCGCATCTTTTCATTATAGGTATTATCATACATTTTCAGGCCCGTATCGATCCGCTGGAAAGAAGAGGAGATGTATGCCTCCGTCATGTTCCGCAGCGTCTGTTCATTCTCCTGGTAGTCCCGGGCCATGATGGTATAATTGATGGTAATCCCCGCTATCACGAGGATGATGATGAGTATAAAAATGACCACCATCAGTTGCCTCCAGAAGGGTTGTTTTGGTGATAACAGACTCATTTTTACTCACATCTGGCCGGACAACGGGATATTTTAAGGGTGAGCCCCACACCCTTTCATGATAAAAGGGATATGATCCTGAACTGATATATCTGCTGGAGAGAAATCCGGAATCGATCAAATGTCGGCATTGGATGGGAGAGTCTGATCGGGAAATGAGCCATGGACGGTGGGTTTGACCAATGAAGGGAGCGTATCCGAAAAACCCTGTCATCCTCCATATCGACATGGACAGTTTTTTTGCTGCGGTAGAAGTGCGTGAACATCCCGATCTCGCGGGCAAACCACTGGTGATAGGTGCCGATCCAAGGGATGGAAAAGGCCGGGGAGTCGTCTGCACCTGCTCGTATGAAGCCAGGGATTATGGAATCCACTCGGCCATGCCCATCTCCCATGCTTTTTGCCTCTGTCCGCATGCCATCTTTTTGGCCCCGAGATACGGGCTCTATATCGAGGCATCCGAAAGGATTATGGGTATCTTGAGGGGATATGCAGACAGGTTCCAGCAGGTGAGCATTGACGAGGCTTTTCTCGATATCTCGACACTCGGGGATTTTACGCTGGCCGGAGAGATCTCACGGCAGATCAAGGAGGATATTTTTGTAAATGAGCACCTCACCTGCTCTGTCGGTGCAGGGCCCGGAAAAACCATCGCAAAAATCGCCTCCGATCTGCAGAAACCAGGCGGCCTGGTAATCATTCCCCCATGGCGTGTGGAGGAGATCCTTCATCCCCTCCCCATCAGGCGCATACCTGGAATCGGTAAAAAGACTGACACTGCATTACAGCAGAGGGGAATCTGTACAATCGGTGATCTTGCCCGTGCAGATATCCAGGCACTCATGGGCGTTCTGGGACGGGGTGCAGTCGAGATCCAGAATCTTGCACGCGGGATTGATGATGCAGAAGTGATAGAATGTTCCTCCAGCAAGTCCATCAGCCGGGAGACAACATTTGATTGTGATTGTGAAGACGCCGGACAGATCCTTCTCACCCTCAATGAGATGATACGGAGTCTCTGCAGGGATTTGGAGGTGTCAGGTCTTCTTGCACGGACCATCACTGTGAAAATACGGTATCTTGATTTCACCACGGTCACAAGGGCACGGTCCTTCACCTGCAATACCGGGGATGCAATGGTCATACAGAGAACAGCAAGGGATCTGGTACTTCCCCTCCTGTCGAAAAAGAAGGTCAGGCTGGCTGGCATCCGTCTGTCGTCACTGGCATCGGTTGACAACAAGCAGCGGACCATAGGGGATTTTGTATCATAGGCCTCCCGGAAGATCGGTTCCAGGCCCGAACAGGTAAATTCCCGGCTCTCTAAAAAAACAGTACAGCCTCCCCGGAGGGAGGACTGCAATATCAGGAGACCCATCCGGCAGAGAACGAAAAGCCCTGTATCTGCCCGGAAGCGGTCACCTTCTGGTGGTACTCAATGGTGGAGACCAACCCGTTTGCGTTGCCCTGCATCGAGTTCTGGTTTACCCAGGCAGATATGGTTCCCACCGAGGAAGGGCCCGGGAGGGAGACGGACCCTGCCGGGTCCGATCCGCCCTGCGCCGTTTTCAGCGCTTCCGCAAAATAGTGGGAAGATACCAAGCCTGATGAGTAAGGATTGGCCGGGGAAAGGGGGCATTCCTGCTGTGGGGTACAGAAGAGATCTCCCCGGCAATCTGATACCAGAGATGCTCCTGCTGCGGGAAGTATGAGAAGGCATATGAGGATGATGCCTGGCAGCATGAGATTCTGATGCCGGTACTCCAATGTGGTTTCACCTCCTGTATTTAGGGATCGGGAAGCGACACCATTTGATGGGGATCCTCCAGTGTAAAAGGATCCGCAGTGCCTTTCCCGGGCGTCAGGCTGGAGTGTATGCACCTTCCTGGCGCCAAGAAACAGGAAGAACGGGAGACCTATTTATATTCTTTGAACCTCCGGGTTTGACATAATGGGATCGCGGGGAGGGGAAAAGGCTAAACTAATGCAGGGATGAAAGAGCACGTATATGACTGAAATGAAGGGACCGGTGGAGAAAAAAGATGACGCCCTCGTCATAAAAGAGCTTCGGCAATACCTTCAGGAGATCGATGTCAATATCATAAAAGAGTTTGACGATGGGGATTTCCGGGGATTCTGGGTCAAATTCGGCGACTATCCCATACTCCTTGAGAACCAGAAAGGAAAAGCGTATTTCCTCGTGGCTTTCCAGATCACCCTGCCAAAAGGGCCCGAGGTGGATGCTCTGAACTCCTTTTATGAAAAGATGGATCCGCATTTCATCTTTGAGCTGACCAAGGCATTCACTTCCCCCCTTACAGGATTCTCACGAATAATCGAAGACGGAAAGGTTATCGGATTCACGCTTTCGAGATATATTTACCCATTTTATTATGATTTCAGTGTCAAGGACCTTGACCGTGCAATCCAGGCGGTAGTGAGCCAGGGATCAGAAGGGATTGCTTTCCTGAAGACTATCTTACCTCCGGCACAGGAGAAAGGCGAAAAAAATAAAGGAAAGATGGGATAAGACTCATCAGCCGGGCGAAATGCCGGCAATACAGGAAAAAGAGGAGAGTATTCCTATCTCACATACAGTCTCCGGGATGTACTGCTGCTGCCTGCCCCGTTCTGAACAGTCAGTGTTGCAGTATAGGTTCCGGGCGTTGTATAGGTGTGCGTGGGATTCCTGAGAGATGAGACTTCTCCGTCGCCGAAGTTCCATGTCCAGCTGGTGGGACTGTTATACGAGCGATCCGTAAATTGCACTGTCATAGGCGCTTTGCCGAGTGATTTGTCTGTCATGAAGAAGGCCATGGGAGGACGGGGAGCCCTCACCCATATGATGCGCGAGATGGAGTCGCTGCCGCCGCTGTTGTACACGGTGAGGATGGCCGTATACCTGCCCGCGGCAGTGTAGGTATGCGAGGGGTTCTGCTCATGTGAGGTCTCCCCGTCACCAAAGGACCATTCCCATCTGGAAGGTGAGCCGGTTGACGCGTCAGTGAAATAGACCGTCAGGGGTGCAGAACCTGTTCCCGGGACTGCCGAGAACTGGGCGTCAGGCGGCGATCCTGACGGGTTGACAGAGATATAATCCGTCTTTGTTTCGGTTGCCTGGCCCCCGCCGTTGCCGGCAGTGAGGCTCACAGTGTAGATTCCCGGAATCGCGTACATATGGGTTGTTTCGGTACTGGAATTCACCCATTCGGAAGTCCCGTCACCATAGTCCCACAGGCGTGAAGTGACAATGCCTTCCGATGTGTCCGAGAATTCGACCGCGAGGGGAGCATCACCGGACAGGGGTTCTGCCTCGAAGGAGGGGACCGGTGGTTGGGGCTGGGTTACATTGACATACCCGGCCTTTGTTATGGTGTCATTTCCGTACTGGCTGGTGACAGTGAGTGTCACGTTATACAGGCCGGGATCCTGGTATGTATGCTCTATCCAGGGGTAGGTATCAGTTGCGCTTGTGCCATCGCCGAAGTCCCAGATGAACTCATCGTAGTAATACCACCAGGATATGTAGCCATCGAATTCGACAGTCAGTGGGGCAGGCCCCTCCCTGTTGTACCCATAGAAGTCCGCAACGGGTGGTGGCGGGGTAACCTGGATATAGTCCACCTTTTCAATTGTGTCGGTCTCACCCGTACGGCTGACGGTGAGGGTTACGGTATAATTGCCCGGAGACTCGTAGACAACGACCGGATCCTTTTCTGTCGAGGGCTGCCGGCTGCTGTACATCTCGATATCATTGGTGGTCACTTCACTCAGGACATAGTAAGCGCTTCCACCGAAGTTCCAGTACCACGAGCTTGGATTACCTTCCGAGGCATCCTGGAAATGCACGGAGAGGGGCAATGCACCGCTGGTCACATTGGACGAAAACTCCGCGACGAGCGGGGCAACCGATCCGACACTGATGTAATTTTCTTTGAATTCGATGCTGCTTCCCCCTGCGTTTGTCGTGGTGAGGGTGACATTGTAGGCCCCCGCAGTTGCATAGGTGTGCACAGGATTCTTCTCTGTGGAGTTCGAGCTATCGCCGAAGTCCCATGTATACGAAAGGGGCGGTGATCCTGATGACTGGTCAATGAAACTGACGCTCATTGGAGCATTCCCGCTCACCGGGGTTGCGGTAAACCCTGCAACAGGGGGCGGGGGGGACTGGGACCCAATGTAATTGACCCTCTGGTATGTGCTTGACAGGCTATCTGCAGATACCGTGAGTGTGACGGTATATACTCCGGCCTCCATGTATGTATGCACCACTTCCTGCGCGGAACTTGTGGAATTCGGGGTTCCGTCACCGAAATCCCATTGATAGGAGAGATTATCGTAATACCCTCCATATGACCACTGGTAAAAGGTCACGGTCAGTGGGAATGATCCGTCCCGCGGGTCGCCCTCAAACCATGCTTCCGCCGGACTTGGCGTGACATGTATATAATCTGTCTTGATCTCCGTATCGTCCCCGAACATGTTCGTGACATGGAGTGAGACAGTGTAATTCCCGGGATCCTGGTACCAATGCCAGGGGTTCTGGTTTGAACTCGTGGAACCATCACCAAAATCCCAGAGATATTCAATGGGATCTCCGGTTGAAAGGTCTTCGAAATCGATATATTCAGAAGTGTGCGGCGTTGTCGTGGAAGCAGTGAAATTGGCGTGCGGGAGCTCGCCGGTGACAATGTAATCCTCTTTTTGTATCGAGTGAGACCCATGCGCGTTCGAGACCGTGAGGTTCACGGTGAATGTCCCGGGAGACATGTACTGATGTGAGGGATTCTGTGATTCCGATTTTGCCCCGTCACCAAAATTCCAGGACCATGATGTGGGAGTCCCGGAAGACTGGTCGGTGAAATTGACCGTCAGAGGGATCGCTCCTGTTGTGGGATACGCAGAGAAATCCGCTACGGGGATCTGTTGGGAAACCGAGATATAATCAGTTTTTATCGTGGTGTTGATGCCACCAGAAGATCCCGCAGTGAGGCTGACAGTGTAGAGGCCTGGGTTCTGGTATGTGTGCGAGGGGCTCTGCAACGCTGAAACGCCGCCATCCCCGAACTGCCAGTACCATGTGGAAGGGGCTCCAAGAGACGTGTCATAGAACTGGACCGCAAGTGGCTCTCCCCCGGAAGTGGGATCGGCATAGAAATCCGCGAGAGGGATGTCCTGGAATACCCGGATATATTCGTCCCTGGTGAGAGTATTCGGACCTCCTGCGTTACCGACAGTCAGAGAGACCGAATATTTGCCTGCATTCTGGTACACGTGAACGGGATTGGTTTCATCTGATGTGCCCCCATCACCAAAAGTCCATGACCACTGTGTGATGTTCTCCCCGGACGAGGCATCGGTGAAGAGGACATGATGCGGCGCCGTTCCCGCGGTGCTGTTGGCGGAAAAATCAGCCTCCGGAGGAGTGGTGGTCACGTTGATATAATCCGTGAGAGTACGGGTGTTCGATCCCCCGTCATTCGAAACCGTAAGGCTCACTGTGTAGCTGCCCGGGTAGTTGAATATATGAAAGGGATCGGAGTCAGTTGAATTGTACCCGTCACCGAAGTCCCACTGGTAGCCTGTGATCACACCAGTGGAGGTATCAGTGAACTGGACGCTCAAAGGTGCCGGCCCGGTGACCGGATCACCGGAAAAGTCCGCAACAGGGGCGGGATTTGTGACATGGATGTAATCGAGCTTCTCCGTGGCGTTGCTGCCGCTTGCGTTTGCGACTGTCAGTCTCACGGTATAATCCCCGGCGCTGTCATACCTGTGGAGTGGATTTCGGATGTTGGTGGAATACTCGTCACCAAAATACCAGAGCCATGATGTGACGCAGCCGATTGACTGGTCAGTAAACTGTACATCGAGCGGCGATTCCCCGAAAAGAGGCGATGCATTGAAATCTGCCGTGAGATCTTCTGCGGCTACCGGAACCAGCACCGCGGTGATCACCAGCAGGGCTGAAATGAGGGAAATTCTCATCCTGCAGGATTTGGAATGGTGCATGACATCTCATCTCCAGAGTGTGCACTCACAGGGATGCAGAGTCAGAACTACAGGGCATTTTTCACAAAGCCCGAAGCTCTTCGTGAGCACTACCTACAAATGCCACCTTTATATGTCACAATTCAGGCTATGTGCATATAAATGTTTCCCTCATATTTCCATTGGAATAACCCTCAACGGTCAGTGAAAATGTTGTTGAGACACTAATCCATTGTTTTTCACTAAATGGGTTAAAGGGAATATCTTATATACTGCGAGGCATACCTTCACTTTTATGGAAGGGAGTGACCTGGTGGAGAGGGCGAATCGCGCGAAGAATATGGGGAGGCACGAAGAGGCGATATCGCTTTACTCCGGGGCGCTGAAAGAGAACCCCCATGACACGTCCATCAGGGAGGCGATGGGGGATATTTATTATGAGATGGGGAGGCACGAGGAGGCATTATCCACCTATGATGAGGCTTTGGTGGAAGAACCCCATCATCTCCTGATACTCTTCAAGAAGGGATATACATTGAGAAAGATACACCGGTGCCAGGAAGCCATGAAATGCTTCGACCTTGCGCTCTCTCTCAATCCCGGATTTCTCTATGCCCTGAATGACAGGGGATACTGCCTGAACGAGATGGGGAGGTATGCTGAAGCACTCAAATGTTTCGACCGCTCTCTCTCAATCAGCCCACGGAATATCCGGGTCATTGCAAGCAAGGGCATCGCGCTGCGTGAACTGCACCGGCTGGACGAATCACTGGCCTGTTTTAACCGTGCACTTGAACTGAACGCCGTGAATGCATTTGTCTATTACCAGAAATCGCTCACTCTCAGGGAGATGGGAAGGGAGAAGGAGGCGGATGAATGCGTGTCCCGGATCAATGTTCCCTGGCCGGGAAAGGCGTGAGTGATCCTCTTCTCCCAGTGGATTTTCATGAAAAAAAGGATATTTTCCCACCTGTCTGAAACCGGAGGAGATCAGCGCGAGGTGTGACCGGACACCAGGCGCAGGAGTGTATTCCCTCCGCCGGGCCCGGCGGTCCTCTGGCTGCCATGCATCACATCTATGAGAGGAAGCCCGAGATCCGATGCGATAGGGCGTTCCATGAGTCCGCCGAGAATAAGGTCTGCATGATGATCAGTGAGTGATTTCTTGATACTGTCCCAGTCAGGGCTGACGAGAACAGTGCATTCATTGCCAGCGGCTTTCTTTACATCCTCAAAAAGTGGTGTGGGAAAATCGAGTATCACAAGAACAGGAGGAATACCCTTCAGGCACAGAAACCGCGAAATTGCTATGGCCCTCGTTGGTCCGGAAAAGAGTGCAATGCGTGGGGGATGAGTGCCGGAAAAAAAATCCTCCTCATTTGCAAGGATGGGGGGAATGCGGGTGATGCCAAGCGCAGAGGCAATCCTGGCAAGAAATTCCCTGCTCAGTTCAACACCTACAGGGAACACGACACTGATATACGGTGTCCCGAACCTCTGCTGGAGATATTGTGCAGCCCGCATTCCGGAAGTCTCGCACATCACGATATTGAGCGATGCCGTCCCGACCCGGCAGAGTTCTGCATATGAGGCTCCGGCCGGAATCACCAACCCCACATGAAGGTCAAGGAGAGAGAGGAGCCGGCGAATCTCCCGCAGGTCCGGCCCCGCCCTGAGCATCCCCAGGATATTCACGGTCCCCGGAATAGTCCGTTCAACAGGTTCGGCGGCCTCCGATACTATTGTCTCAAGTGTCTTTGCATATCCCACGGTGAAATCACCGGTAAATCCTCCTGCATCAATACTGAATACTTTTGCACGGGTCCGGGCTGTCCGGCAGGCATTCTGCACATCTTCCCCGATGATTCCCGATGTGCAGCAGGAGAGGACCACCAGCATGTCGGGATTTTTCGCGGCATCGATATCCTCGATGGCCTGCTTCAGCCGGTCCTCTGCTCCGAATACCACATCATGTTCGTCCATGCTGGTGCAGTAGACGGGGGAATGGCGGTCACCCCTGAGCCCAAGGATATAGTTGATATGGTAGACGCATCCCCTCGGACCATGAACGAGAATGATGGTATTCTTCATTGTTGCAGCGGCCTTGATGGCGCCGAAGAGACTGCAGGTGATACGCGGTATTTCCATTGAGTGCAGGGAATGTGACACGGCAGATGCATATAAGGAAGAAGAAGGTAAAAAAAGGATTCGGAAGAGAGTGAACTGGTTCCCGGAATTGAAAGATTTTTATGGTTTCTTCTGCGGGGATCTGCGGCCCGCCGGATAGTGCTTTACCATATCCTTCTCCCGGGTGACCGGAGACGCGATATCCTTCTTGCTTCATCGAGCACCTCCGCCGCCTCAATGTCCCTGCCCAGTTTCGAGAGGGCAATGCCCTTGTTGTTGAGGGCAACGATATCATGGGGATCGAGGGTGAGCGCCATGTCAAAATCATTGAGGGCATCTTCATACCTTCCGAGAGCTGCCAGGGATACCCCCCTGTTGGTCCATACCACCCCGACACCGGGATTTTCTGAAATACAGGCATCAAATGTCGAAATGGCCGCGTGATGATCTCCGGTATCGGAGAATGCAACGCCCCGGTTATACAGTGCTTTCGGGGAATGGGGATCGATGGACAGGACCTGATCATAGCAGGCGATGGCATTTCCGAAATCCCCCTGCTGGTATAAACAGTTGCCCCTGATGTACCAGGATTCCGCGTGGGACCGATCGTAATGAATTGCCCTCTCGAGGCAGGCTGTCGCATCCTCATACCTGCCCAGGTAGGAGAGCGTCAGACCGCGTACGAACCAGGCGTCAGCGCAGCAGATATCAATCGAGAGCGCTTCCTCACATCGTGCCATGGCCTCCTGGAAGCGCCCTGTCCGGTTCAGGGTGAATGCCCATGAAGCGAGGTCTACAGCGCTTCGCGGGTTGCCCGGCTCATCCCGGGAGAAAAGCATGAGTGCTTCCCGGTATCTCCCGACACAGGTGAGGAGGGCAGCCCTGGTGTATACCGGAATATTCTGTCCAGTGTCCATCATACCACCTTTTCTTCTGTCAAAATGGCTCCGTAATTTTCATCGTACGTGTATGTGTCCCGGCCATGAAGCCATGTGCTTTTTTTTAGTAAGGATACATTCAGGAACACATAGAATTTCCGCGGGAGGATGGCTATGGAAGAGAAGTGTCCGGGTGCATGCAACCCGTCATGAAAACACCTGGTGATCGTTTGAGATATCCCTAATATGGGCACCCTGTGGCATCACTCCCTACGTGCGGCTCTCACCAGGGAGATGCCGGACAATCTCTTTGTCCATACTCCCGGTCCGTATACCCTCCAAATCGAATGTGCAGTACAGGAATCCGGCATCATGGAATTTCCTGATGATTCTATCGCGGCATGTGATAAGGTCCGTAAATGAGTCTTCCGGGATTTCGATTCGCGCAAGATTTCCATGTACCCTGACTCTCACCCGGTGAAATCCCAACCCCGCAAGAAAATCTTCTGTGTCTTCAATCCTTTTGAGTACCGGCACCGTGATCTCCTCCCCATACCTGATCCGCGTTGCAAGACACGGTGAGGAGGGAAGGTCCCGGAAAGAAAATCCCCGCCTGTGCGCAGCATCCCGTATCATGGATTTTGTGAACCCGCAGGAGGCGAGGGGGTGAAGAACACACTCCTCATCAGATGCCTGTATCCCGGGGCGTAATTCCCTGTAATCGGAACAGTTCACACCGTCCACTACATGCCGGAAGCCATATTCCGCTGCTTTCTTCCACAATAATGCGGCACCCCTCTTTTTACAGAGATAACACCTTGCGGGGGTGTTCGCCCGGAACCCGTCATCCTCAAGGATGGGAAAAGGAACAATGTCACAGGGTATTCCATAGAGATCAGCCCGGTTTTTTGCTGCTTTTACGGTGCTTCTCGGGATCAACGGGGAGTCAAGCAGCACGCAGATCGCCTGCCCGCCGGTGGATTCATGGGCGAGGACGGCCAGAAACGTGCTGTCCAGCCCTCCCGAATAGGAAATGACCATTCCTTCTGATCCTTCCAGATAACGGACAAGCGCCTCCATGGATTCCGCACCTGTATCCATCGCCACACCTTCAGTTCCCAAAAGAGACCGGCCCGGGGGGAAAACACGGTCAGTTCTTACACATCATTATGTTCCGGGATGACTATATATTCCCCATACTGCCTGCACTGGCAAAAAAACCAGACAAGAGGATGGAGAGGACCGGATGCTTTCAGAGAGGGAGCGCCAACATTATATGCGCCAGTTGCCCCTGATCGGTGAAGAAGGGCAGGAGCGCCTCCGCAACGCATCGGTATGTGTGGCTGGCGCCGGAGGACTGGGATCGCCTGTCGCGCTGTACCTTGCAGCGGCAGGTATCGGGCATATCCGTCTGGTAGACCACGACAGGGTGGAACGGAGCAACCTGAACAGGCAGGTCCTGCATGCCGAACCCGACATCACCCGGTTGAAGGTGGAATCAGCCGCTGAGAAACTCGAGGCAATGAATCCGGATATCCGCATCGAACCGATACCAGTCCCACTCGGAGAAGACAGTGCATCCGCACTTGCCAGCGGCATGGATCTCCTCTTGGATGCACTGGATAACTACCCGGCCCGTTATATCCTGAACAGGGTTGCAATAACGGAACGGATTCCACTTGTGCATGCGGCGGTGAGTGGATTTTTCGGGCAGATGACCACCATTATCCCGGGAGAGACCGCCTGCCTCCAATGCATGATGCCGTATCCTCCGGAAGGGGAGTTTCGTGCCGTTCTCGGTGTGACTGCAGGGATCGTCGGAGCCATGGAAGCCCTCGAGGCAATAAAAATTGTACTTGGTGAGGGTGGCATTGCCAGAAACGTCCTCGTGGTGTGGGATGGGAAGTGCGGCAGGCTTGAACAGATCCCCCTCATGAGAGACAGGGGATGCAGTGTATGCGGAACCAGTGAGCGGATATGATGATTACAGTCCACGTCAGGGCCTTTGCCCGGTTCAGGGAGATGTTTGGTGATCATTTCGAGGTACAGGTCCGTGCACCCGCAACCATTCACATGGTTGTGGAGGCGGTGGCCGGGAGGAATGAACATGGAATTGCGGAACTGCTGGATGACGGGGGGACAATAAAACGTTCCGTGATCGTCCTGGTGAACCGGGAGAGGATCAGCGGGGATGGGAGAGAGCAGCGTGCAGTTGAGGCGGGGGACGAGGTGGCACTCTATCCGCCTGTTGCCGGCGGATGACCCGGTGATGACATATGATACAAATCACCAGGGATGATTTTGATGTTGCCTCGATCCTTTCCGGGGCTGGTTCCAGTGAAACGGGTGCCCTTGTCAGTTTCCTCGGGTTCGTGAGGGATGACGGGATTGAAAAGATGGATATCGAGGCGTATGAGGAGGTGGCAGAACAGGATCTTTCCCGTATAAGGGACGAAGCGATTGCCAGGTTCGGAGTGAACCGGGTGGATATCATCCACAGGACAGGATCTCTTTCTGTTGGAGAACATATTGTCCTTATTGTTGTCGGGGCATCCCACCGGAAGGCGGCATTCCAGGGCTGTGAATACATCATTGACAAGATCAAGGAATCAGTGCCGATATGGAAAAAGGAGCACACAGCGCTTGGTTCCCGGTGGGTCCCGGGAGAGCATGAATAGCCCCCCGGGAAGTATCCGTTTTTTCAGGGTGTGAAAGAGAGAGAAAACAGGCGAAAATTTTCCCCCGCATGTCCCGTGCCGTCTTCTGGTATGGGAGGGAGTGAAAAGAAAAATGCGGTTTTTTTAGAAAAAGGTGTTCACCTCTTTTTGGTCCCGGCATAGAAAATGATCCCCGCCGCGAAAAGTGCGAAGAGGCAGGAACAGAGCGGGAAGGGGACAAGGGGGGAGTCAGGATTCAGAGCTACCTGTATCTGCGCGGTCTGTCCGGGGCTCAGGTTGAACGTGTTCTGGTAGTCCTGATACCCGTTCAGTCGTATGGTGATGATATGAGAACCTGATGGGACAGACGGGATGGTCAGGGGAGAAATGCCCACGCACATGTTGTCGATAAAGATGTTTGCCCCCGATGGTTCGGAGTAGATCTGCACCACACCGGACCCTGCAGGTACCTCAACAGGAGTGAGAGTCGCCCGGACACTTGCGGTTTTTCCTGCCTGTACCGGCACCCTGGTGGCATAATCCTGGTAATTCTGGAGCCGGAATGTGACCGTGTGCTCTCCGGGGGATATTCCCGTAAGATCCAGCGGGTTTCCAGACTGGGTCACACCCTGGTAGATCCCATCGACCATGACAGAAGCACCTGCCGGAGCAGAATCAATATGGAGAAACCCTGTCTTCATCTCAGTCTCCACCTGGAGGGAGATGTCAAGGACAGTCACCTGTTTCGGCTGTACATTGACGAGCCCGGACCAGTCCTGGTACCCCACTCGTTTCAGGAGCGCAAAATGAGATCCTGCCGCAAGGTTTCCCACGGTCGTGGCAGTGGACCCCCTGAAGATCCCGTCAACGTAAACATCGGCGGCTCCCGGGGAGCTCTTTATCTGCAGTGACCCCACTTCGGAGAGTGGTTTTAGTGTCGCCTCAACAGTGATACTGCCACCGGCGGGGACATTTGTAATGGTGACATAGGGTTCATATCCTGAAAGGAAGGCCTGCACGAGATGACCACCCGCAAGGATATCCTGGTATGTCCAGGGTGCCTGCTGCCCTTTTCCGCCGTCGATGGTGATCAGTGCACCTCCGGGATTTGAGGTGACCACCAGGGTCCCGGATGACCGGCTTTGTTCCAGTTCCGCATAGACCCGGACGGTCTCACCGGGTTCCGGATTGGAGGTGTACTGGGTGGTGTAGGGATAGTACCCGTTTGCTGATATGGTGATGGTGTGCTCGGGCGCTGTGCCGGATACAGCCGGGTAGGTGACAGGTGTGACACCTAAAAAAGTGCCGTCGAAAATAACCCGGGCACCCGATGGACCGGACTCAATCAGGAAATACCCTGTTTCACCTGCGATAGGCTGCGATCCAGTACCGGGGGTGATCATGACAATGATGAGAATGATGGGCAGGATGCCATGGGCAAAAGCGTTCAACCGCATATATGCACACCTCTCTCTCCATCTACAAAAATAGATGGTGGTCGTCTGCGCCCCCGGGGACATGTACGGAATGTGACAAAGTGTGTCTGCTGGTGCGATCCACTCCTTGTTCTGCCTGTTCGTTCCTTCATGCATCAACCCGGTGATACATCTCCGAACACCAGGAAATTGCCGGAATGAATTATGAACTGCACAGGGTTTATGGCCATTGAATGTGCATATGCACATACAATTCTCACCCGGACCAACCGTGCCGCTGACAGGTTCCGGTTTCGGCAAAGCCCAGGGTCCGGTGAGATGCAGAGAGTATCCAGGGGTTGTCACCACGGGTCAAAAGGGAGTATGGTTCGATGCTTGAACGCATGAACAGGTTTGAAAAAGGGATTTACTACGTCCTGATGATACTCCTCGCGATTGTCATCCTCATTTCCGTTATTGAACTGGTCCTCCTCATGGGTGCCGGGCTAATCCTGGATCATACATACCGGCTGGATAATCACGAGATCCTTACCATTTTCGGTTTTTTCCTGCTCATTTTGATAGGAATTGAGCTGCTCGATACCATCAAGGCATATATCAGGAAACAGGAGATCCATGTGGAGATCATCGTCCTGCTCGCGATCATCGCAGTCGCGAGGAAAATCATCCTTCTCGATCCTTATTCCGACATGCCGCTCTCGGATCTCACTCTGTGGGGCATGGGGGTTGTTGTGATATGCCTGGCAGCAGCCTACTACCTGATCAGGAAGGCGGGCGTCCCTGTATGAAGGAAGGCTTCTCATTATTTCAAATCACACGATTATTCCCTCTCTCTGAAAGGGAGTAATACCGGCGTTTTTGGTGTGGCCCGGATTTTCACAAGGAATCCCGGGTTCACACATGAGATGTGAAAGATTCACCCTGTTTTTTACTATCCCGTTCTGGGGATGTCTACGCCCATCAACTGGTTTTTTATCGCCATGATTCCATACCTGACCATAATCATGACACACTCAGGCCAAGGTACAGACCGGGTGAAAAGGGCCCTCCTCACTCTTGCAACCCTGTCTGTCCTCATGGGAATGCCCGCGATGGCCGTCATCCAGGAAAGCTGCTATCTGGGAAGGGTCACAGCTCTGGATCCGCTCTCACACACGCTCGCCATTCGTGCAGAATCAGTTTACTCATGCGATTATTCAACGGGGAGTCCTGTATGCAATTTCTCCCCTGTGACACCCCTTCAGGTAGTGGGATCTGTTCCGGATGAGGATGTGTACACCGTATTCCACAACAATGATCAGGTTGTTGCGACCGTCATGGGGGGAAGCGGTGGTGCATGGGCAGGCATCGCACTTGTCTCGGGGGGAGCAGGTCCGGGAGAATGGCTTTCGACCGAGGTCTTCGGGGACCCCGGTACGCTGCCAGTCACGCTTGCAGGCGGATACCTGGTGGAATATGAAACACTCCCTGATTGCAGCAGCTGCAGCGGCGCGGTCTGTAAAGCCCTGTCCGCGCATGTGATGATTTCATCCGGCGGACACCGCGTCCATGATGTATTCCTGAATCCGGGCCAGTCGACCGAGTATTCGGGAAGGAACGACGGCTCCCTCGTGAGTGTACTCTTCCAGGAGGGTGAAGCAGGATCAGGGAAGTGTCCCCAGGCAGGAACCGTTGCAGGGGTCCAGCCAATCTCCAATTTCATCATCCACGTCGTCCCGCCTATAGGGCAACAGGGTACCGATGTAATCCTCACGCAGCCGACTGCTGCGGGGATAGAGCCAAAAGTCACACCGCAGTCAACCCCCTCGCCCACCAGGACACCTGCGGGATATCTTCTTGCAATAGGAGGACTCTGTGCTGCAGTTCTTGCAATGAGGGGAAGATCTAAATAATTCATACATGAATGTGAGGAACGGGGCGGATTCCCCCCTGTTCATTTATCACTGCCCCATTGAACATATCGCAATACATGCAGAGCGTGAGAAAAAGGGTATGCTGTATAGCATGAATGAGGATGAAATCATGATACGGTGCTATCGAATTCAGTCCATCCCTTTATGGCCGGATGCACCGGGCCATCCCGACTGTCGCAACATGTATGCGGATATTATATCATGATTCCAGCCCGCGGACCCGAATGGGAGAGAATTCAGGAGATATGCAGGAGGATGTCCGGAGCCGTCACGAGGGGCGAGCTCGGAACCCTCCTCGCCCGCGAGGTATCATCCTACTCACTGTTCGACCTGCAGGTGATCATGGGCAGGGTCCGGTACGAAATCCATCGCCTCCCGCCTACCTACAGGAGATTAGCGGGACCTTTTCTGCTTTCACAGATAGTGGATGCGCACCATTCTCTTCTCACCATGTGTACTGGCGGTGCGTTTCAGGGAATGGTACAGCCAATTAGGGACCGGGATGCATTTCTCTCCTATTTTGAGATGGTACCCGAGGGTTGCTATGCCTTTGACATAAAGGCCGAATACCTCCCCCAGTTCCATTCACCCATGCACAGGTTATTCTATTATCTCCTGGCGGGTTTTGTCATGTTTGTGCTCGAGAGCCCCGGGCATCCCATCAAAACCCCTTTTCCCGGAGGGCAGAAGGTCGAAGAGAAGAACGGTGTTTTTCTCTGCCCGGTAAGGGACAAGCACAGGGATGTATTCTTCTCTCTCTGCAATTTCTGTCCTGCCATCCAGTCTGACGAAAAATAATCCTGTTCCTGGTCATTGACACTGGCGATATTGCATCAAACGGGAACAGGACACTGCGAAAGGCAGAGGAAAACCTGTGGATTCGTTTCATTTTTCATTGAAACGACATTGCGCGTTCCGTAAAAGAGTTGTATGGGGTGTGTTCTGACGGGGTTTGCCCGGGTCTTATGGAAATGAGCGATTTTTTGGATGGTATATCCGGCTGTCCGTTTTGCAATATCTTCAAGGGATTGCATGTCGGAAGTAGTATCTGGTGAAAACAAGATGCTGAATCTTGAAGGGATAAGTGCCGAGGCGAAAATAGGAAAGATACTCATCCTGGTCTCCCTTATTCTGGGAATTCTCTTCCTCCTGTTCCTTGGAGTGATCGGAGGGATAATGTATACTGCAGGGTCAATCCTTGCATTTAATATCAGCATGGTCATCCCCCTGCTCATCCTCGTTCCCCTCTTTGCAGTCAAGATCGTAGGTCTTATCATGGGATTTCTGGCTCTCCAGGCCGCGGAAAACCGAAATTTCTCAAGGGCCGGGATCTTTGCCATTATCTCCTGCGTGATACCTCCCCTGGACCTGGTTATGCTGATAGGGGGTATATTCTGCCTGGTCTCCAGGGAAGCGAATGGGCAGAAGACAGGAGAAGATTTCGGACAAAAGGAGACTCCCTTATAGAATTCCCAGTTCAGAAAAAAAGAGGTCAAGGCTACCCATTCAACTCCATTTTTTTAAAAGGGAGGCGATGCAAGGTATTCCTGAAGCAATCCAGAAATTTCGGAAATGTGTGTCCCGGGAAGTCTCATCTCCTGTCAATGAGGAGGTTCTTGACGAGATAGAGAATCGCTCCTGTCCCGCATAACACTGCCCCTATGCAGAGGATGGCACACACCGCTCCTGCAAGAAGCCCGGGTGCCGCATCCTGGACAGGACCGGGATATCCGGCACGAAGAAGCAGGACGCTCAGGAGTATTCCTGACAGGCACACACCGAACGTCATGCCCAGATTCCGGATGGTCGCACTCACGCTTGAGGCAAGACCCGCCTTCTCCATGGGCAGGGCTCTCATGATATCAGTGCTGCTCGGGCTGTGAAAGAGCGAGCTGCCGAGGGAGAGGGGGACAAAGAGGAGGACGATGAGAAAAAGGTTTACTGTCAATGTTGCATAGGCAAGGAGGAGCATCGAAAGACCTGTGAGCGTGATTCCCGCGGCCGGAAGAAAACGACTGTCGCGCCTATCATACAACCAGCCTGACAGCGGAGATGCGATGACAAGGATGACAGGGGCTATGAGGAAAACCAGGCCCACCTGAGTGGGTTTCATTCCCATGACTCCTTCAAAATAGAAAGGTCCTATGAGGTTCAGCATGAATAACGCCATGTAAAAACAGATAGTGGCCATATTGGGGATGGTAAAGCCGGGGTTCCTGAACACCGCAAGATCAAGGAGAGGATATTCACTTTTGGATTCCACCAGGAGAAAGAGGAGCATGGAGACAAGTGAGACGCAGAGGTATACCAGGGCAGGGACTGACCAGAATGAGGTGTATGACAGTTCGACAAGGAACAGGACCATGAAGATCAGTGACAGGATCATGGTTGCGGAGCCGGGCCAGTCCATGTGAAGCAGGCGTTCGTTCTGCGTTTCAGATGCTGAAAAACGGGCAAACATCACCAGCCCGAGTATCCCGATGGGAATATTGATGAAAAATATATACTCCCAGCCCAGTGCATCCGTGATACATCCACCCAGGATGGGTGCCGCGATTCCCCCTGCCGCGGTGACTGCACCGATGTACCCCATGGTTTTTGCCTGGTTTTTTGGACCTGACGATTCGAACAGGATCGCTCCGCTGATCGAGAATATCATGGCAGACCCGCAGGCCTGAAGGATACGGAATACAATCAATTCAAGAAGGCTCTTGGAAAGGCCGCATGCAAGCGAAGTGGTGGTAAACAGGACGAGCCCGGCGAGAAAGAGCGTTCTTTTCCCGGTATGCTCTGCCAGTCTCCCGAAAAAGAGAAGAAGGCTGGTCTCTGTGACGAGATAGGCTGTAATAATCCACTGTGACTGGGCGACATCTGCAAAAAAATCACGGGTTATCGAAGGAAGTGCGATGCTCACAACAATTCCGTCGATGACGGCCATCGTTATCGCAGCCAGCACCACCGATTGGACAATCCCTTCCCGGCGCCATTGGCTACTCATCCCGGTTCCTGTGGAGCCCATGTAATGATGTTCGACCAAGAATATGGATGCCAGATGATGAAATGCTTCCCATGTCGCATTTCAGGTCACATTGGAGACGTTGATCGTGCAAAATTTTTCGGCATCAACGCGGGTATGAGGGCCTCTTTTCAGGACGCTGTGAAATTCCGGAGTGATAAATGGAGGAATACGTGCGGGATATGAAGAGCCAGCCCCCCCAGAATGTACGAAAAGAAAAGGACGACGCCTGCATTTTTGGAATAGTACGATGAAAAGGTGTGCGGGAAGAGCATATGCACCGGAATCGCATCAGGGCTCTCACCTGCACTGGGGAGCAGGGCGCGATCACCATTATTCTTCGCCCTGGACCAGAGACCTGCTGAGAAGATCAGATCCCCGGTTTCACCACCATGGTGGTCACAGGACAATGTGTCACCACGAACATCGAGACACTCCCTGCTATCATCCTCTTCACCTGGCTCCTCCCCACGGATCCCAGGATGACCATGTCCACCCCGAGATCTATTGCGCAATCGACAATCCGGTCACCAGGATGACCCCTCAGGAGATGGACTATTGCTTCCGCACCCTGTGCTTCAGCCTCGGCCTTCATGGAAGAAAGAAGCGAAGCGGCCTCTTCTTCAAGGTCCCGAATGGCCAGTTCCCGCGCGACATCCCCTTCCGCCCATCCGTTCTCGATCACATGGACGATATGCAATTCGGCATTATGGCACCGTGCTTCCTCAAGTCCTACACGGATCACCTTATGCGTGGGAGGCGATCCATCCACTGCCACAAGTATTTTCTTTGTCATATGCCCGACCTCCTCCTTCCCGGATTGGGGAGGCTCTCCCGTGTCTTTGGCAAAGGAGAATATCCTTCATCTGAAATAAATGCACAGGGTTGCATAAGTGCTCCGGAGACCGGAGCGCACCAGGGACTCTTACGTACCATATGAAGAGCGTGAAGGGTTCTGTGAATCTTGCGGCTGATAACCGAGCATTCGGAGTGCCGAACGCGCCGCATCCTGGGTAGCCTTCGCCTTGCTGCTTCCCCTCCCTTCTCCGGACACTTTTCCATCAATAAGAACCAGATAGGTAAATTCCGGCTGATGATAGGGCCCGGATTTCTCTTTCAGGATATATTCAGGCACGATTCCCAGGGTTTTCTGGACTTCCTCCTGGAGTATCTTCTTGTAATTGTCATTAGAAGTGTAAGATGCGATCTCATCACCCATGAGCCGTATGATCATTTCCTTTGTGTGTTCGAACCCTGCATCAAGGTAGCATGCACCAATGAATGCTTCGAATGATGAAGCAATGATCCGCGTGGTTATCACCTGTGTGCGCCCCACGCGGATAATATCGTAAAAACCGATGTTGAGCGAGGGGATAATGACGCCGAGATGCTGGTTCTTCACAACCTCCATGCGGGACGTCATGCATCCTTCACTCTGGTTGCTTTCAGAGAACAGGTACCCGGCGACCACCAGGTTGAGCACCCGGTCCCCGAGGAATTCCAGCCTTTCGTATTCATCGGGTGTGGCAGGTGCAGAATTTGCCTCTGCCTGCTCCCGCAGATAAGAGGGGTGGGTGCATGCAGCTGCATATCGTGCAAGAGCTGAAGGTGTGGGATTCCTGATTCCGATTTCAGGCTGCCCGAGAAAATGCACAAGTGTCCCCAGGTACCGGGCCCCGGGTGTGGCTGTTGCTGTATCCATGGGTGTAACTGGTCAGATTTTGTAGCAGTCAGACGGATGATCCGTCATTCAATCCGTATCTTTTTTTCTTTTCCTGCACCGGCTTTTCCAGTCACGCTCTCTTCTCCGGATTTCATAATCTCTGAGAGTGCCTTTTCGACATGTGATGATGCCTTGTGAATCTGTTTTTCTATGTGCGCATGTCCATCAGGGGTCGTGATGAGATCCCGGGCCAGGGCGATGACCTGGTGGAGCGAGGTGGCGACAAGGGTCGAGACCTGTTCGATGCGCTGATCGAGGGGGTCTTCACGGTTCCTCTCTTCCGGCTCCTGAGCCTCTTCGATCCACGCTCCCTGCACAAACTTTCCACGTCTCTCTTCCATGATTCTCTCATCCATATCGTCTCCTGCCTTACGTATATGTCTTCCCGCTTCACAGATGCCCGGCACCTGATTCCGGTGCGTTTAACAATACGGGGGTTGCAGATGAACATATGGCAGTATCGATTGATGAGGGGAAGCTGGATTATTTCATCTCACTGCTATTCAGTGAGTACCTTGATGACAGGGTGAAGGCGGCAGAAGCCCTCGGGGTCATCAGGGATGGAAGAGCTGTGGATCCGCTTATTGCCGCCCTTGATGATCCCTATGTGGAGGTGCAATGGCTTGCTGCCCAGGCACTCGGAAAGATAGGGGACCAGAGAGCAATTCCCTCCCTGATTGGAAAACTCCGGTCTGAAAACAAGTGGGTCCGCCAGGGGTCGGCATGGGCACTCGGGAGGATTGGGAAGCCGGATGCCGCAGAACCCCTCCTCCCTCTCCTGAAGGATCCGAAGATCCCGGTGAGGAAGAACGCTGCCTGGGCACTCGGGGCGATGGGAAACACCATAGCCATCCCTGCGCTCTCAGAGACGCTGGATGATGGAGACGATTCGGTACGAAAGGAAGCGGAAAAAGCAATTGCACGATTGAAAGATATCGCATCATGATTCCCTGAATGGTCAGTTTCATCTGGTGCGTGATCTGATTCCCGGAATTCCCCGGGACTCCTTTTTCGGTCATTAGGAAGGATTATCTTCCTGAAATGCCTGAAGACATATCCCGGTTAAAAGGTGTGCATTCGGATTCCCGAATTTTAAAAAACGGCTGAATATCCCCTGGAATAGAGCACAGAAAAAAGGAACCTATAAATATTGATGCGGACAAGCCTATTGTAACCGGAGGAATTGTATGAGACAGATCTACTATCTCGTGATTGCAATCGTGGTATGTTCGATGCTGGTGTTCAGCGTTTCTGCCGCAGATATCACCCCGTCTATCAAGACCACTGATAAGACATATGGCAGTGCTTTTAAGGTTCCCACCATCAAGCCATCCATCAAGAGCACAACCAAGACCTATGATTCGGATGGGGCATTCAAGATGCCGACCATCAAGCCATCCATCAAGAGCACAACCAAGACCTATGATTCGGATGGGGCATTCAAGATGCCGACCATCAAGCCATCCATCAAGAGCACATCAAAGACATATGATGGAAGCGGTGTGTTCAAGCTCCCCACTGTCAAGTATTGATCGTGTATCAAAGACCGGATAAAGAACAGGCAATATTCAGTCCGGCCTGGTAGTCATGTATGGGAGTGCCCGGAATGCCGGGATCTCATACTCACGTTTTTTTTATTTTGATTGTCCCGATTTGGAATGCTGGAGATGATGTTTGTTTTCCGGAATAGAAATGGTGTGCTTTGGCAAATTCTTCAAGCGTCATCGCAATGGATTTAAACATCGAAGAATTGCCCCCGAAAGGGAGTTCGTGAATAGGAATGTTCATATTCAAAGGTACAGAAAAGTCCCGGTCCTTTTAAAACAACGATTACTGTAATATGCTAGAATTGACGCCCAGAAATTCCTGTTTTTCGTCCAGAAGGTGCAGTTTCGGTATGGTACTGTCGCGACCAAGATCTTTTTGATGATCCTATCCAAGTGTTAACTGGATATAGTTGCTTGGATTATACTGAGCAATCACCAAAGTGATGTTGTCATGCCGCAGATGAAGACCGTTCCCAAAACCTGTTTTGTCTGCCATAAATCATCGAAACAGATCTACAATGCGCCCTCCACGCGTCCCGTTACAGCAGGGACATCGGGAATAGTGGAACTTGATGGTCGTCCAAAGGAACTGACGGCAGAAACTCTTAAAAACCAACTTGAAGTATGCCCACATTGCGGATACGTTGCAAAGGACATCGGGGAAAAAACAGTAATCACCAAGGAATTTCTGCGGTCTCCCGATTACTGCGATCTCCAGAATCCGGATATCCCACTGTCTCCTTCACGGTACATGCGTGCTGCACGTATCCAGCTGGAGGAGAACAATCCGGAAAAAGCCATAGAGTATTATCTTTCGGCAGCATGGTCTGCTGACACCATGCGCCAGCGTGAGATAGCCGTCTCCTGCCGTAGAAAAGCCCTGTCCCTGATATTTGCAGGCAATAAAACATTTGCAGACATCCCCTCGGACAAATGGGTTC
Organism: uncultured Methanolinea sp.; assembly: GCA_964452625.1. Lineage (GTDB taxonomy): Archaea > Halobacteriota > Methanomicrobia > Methanomicrobiales > Methanospirillaceae > Methanolinea_A. The sequence goes on along the minus strand of CAYVMJ010000003.1, from coordinate 112,194 downwards.
AAATCCTTGATACTATGCGGCGGTGTGGGGATTTCGACAGCGTAATCACGTACTGTACCAGTCTTTTGGCTATTGCAGGCCCGACACTAAAGCAGAGACTGGATTACGAACTCTTTTGTGCAAAACAACATGACGATGAACCGCATACCAATCTTGATGCCGCTAACAGCAATCAATACAGGTCAGGAGCGCAGGATGTCAATGATGAGTTTATCATCGGCGGGAAATCCTACTCCGGCGAAGACGACTGTTATGGCAATGGGTGGAACTGGGTGGCAGAAACACGCACCATTGTCCTTTCCAACTATCATGGCTCGTCGATTGAAGCATCCGGAGACATCACCATCCGGGTTGAACAGATAGACAACCAGATCTTCAGCCCGTATGGCCCGGGTATTTGCATTCACAACGGAAACCTCAAACTTACCGGCATGGCAATGTTGTCCATACAGGGAGACGACGGGGGGATTATTGTTGAGTCCGGCTCCCTGGAAATTGTAAAAACCGTCCTCATCATCCGGACAAACGAGTACGGGATCTTTGCATCAGGAAACATCTCCGTCACAAACGGGAGCGTACTCGATATCAGTTCCGAAACGACCGCAATCAGATCGGTATTCGGGGGATTAACCATAACCGCCATGTGTTCCCTGATAATCTATGGAAATCGTGCAGGAATTGACCTTGCGGGAGACATGAATTTCTCCGTAGGGGGCCTCAAGATCGAGAGTCCGGAGGGATGCGGAATTCAGATTCACCACGGTTCTATTTCTGTATCGTCTTGTGTTTTTGACGCCTTCTGCGGCGATACTGGTATTCGCCTGGAGGAGGGCAGTCTCACCGTTGACGTTTCGACATTCGATCTGAATGCAACATCCTGTGTGCAGGTAAACGGTTCGTGCAATATTCTCCGGTCGAATGGTATTCTGTCAGGAAAGGATTATGGGTGTTTCGTTTCCCAGGATATGGATCTTTCTGGTAGTATCTACGAAATTTCCGGGAAAAATGCCATCGCGGTTGGAGGAAACCTGCATATGCAAGACGGAAATGTCACTGTATCCGGGGAGACCGTGATATCTGTTGGCGGTGATTTAAACTATGCCTCGGGAGATTTGGTGCTTACGGGAGATACGGCAATGCAGATTGCAGGGAATGCAGAAATCTCTGGTGGGCGGATTATGGGGATCGGCAAGATCAACGGAATTGTGGTAGACGGCTGCTATACCCACTCTGACGGGCAGGTCTCTTTTTCCGGGGAGGCTGAAGACGGCATGCGGATTTCCGGGAAAAAGATGGCCGTGACCACTGGAATCATCGATGTATCTGGTCGGAAAAGCGGACTGGTTGTGGCAGGATCTGTGGAAATTGATACTATTCATCTCTCGGCTTCCGGAAATGTCGGATTTTCTGTAGGAAAATCGCTGAAAATTGAACGAGGTCGTCTGAAGATTTCCGGTGTGGAGATCGGTCTTTCGGTGAAAGAGGGCAACCTGATCATCGGTGCACTGGTAAATCTGAATGCAAACGGTAATGTGGGGATTTATGCGACAAAGGATATCGGCATCCATGGAGCGACCGTCATTATTTCCGGCAGGTTTGGCGGAATTGTATCCGAGAGTGGTAATCTGTTTATTAACAACGGCCTAGTGGAGATTACTGCGGATGAATACGGGATCCTCATCCCGTCGGGATCAATAAAGATCCCTCTCGGGATTATCAGGATTACCAATTCACGGATGAGGGATTCGAAGGGCTGTGGTATTGTTGTTGAGAAAGGAGATCTCGAATTGGGGGGCCTTATCACGATTGATGCCGAGAATTACGGGTTATCCGTGCCGTGCGGGGAAATATCCATGACAGTCTGTAAACTTGACGTTTACGGCTTCCGGGCCGGCATTACGGGGAAATCACTGACTATCAGGGAGACATCTCTGACTGCTTACGGGAAGACAGAGGGAGCGGTTGTTCTCGCGGAACGGGGACCCTGGAGGGATGCCGGTGTCGTTGTTCTGGCAGGAAAATCCGGGAAGACCGCAAAAGATGAGATTTATTCCGGCCAGCGGTACCTCCATGCTTATACGGAACGTGTCCCTGATGCATCGTGATGCGGTATGAGGGTCAGGAACCGTCTCTTTTTTCATGAATTTAATACCAGTGTAACCGCATGGGTGGTTTTTATCTCATTTCCTGTATCTGATTTGTTATGAAGAGGCCCGGCCTTTTTATCAAAGATGACTGTAAGCTTTTGCCATTTCACCATGTTTTTACCTGGTATGCGGATTGGTGAAAAGATCCGGCATTTCCTGATCATTGCCTGAAGAATATTTCAAAAAAATGTGCACGACAATTGTGAAAGACAGATAAATCCCTGCAACCCAGCAATGAAAATGAAATTATCCGAAGAGACTAGCCTTTCCCTGGAAGTTATTCTTCTCCTGGCCTTTAGCATGATAATGGTCGTCATCGGTGCCGTGCTGTTGACGGTTGCTGCAGGAGCATTGCCCTACTATGTGGAAGGTGTGTATGGTCTCCTTCTGGTTATGTTTGGCTTGCAACTGCAGACTACTGGAAAAATTCCGATTGGATTTGTGAAAAGATCGTGGTCGGCACTTATTCCAGGGATCATCATCACGGTGATTGGGTTTTGCACCTGTTTTGTTCCGGGGATTCTTGGTACCATTCCAAAGGTTCTCGTGATGGCCATCTTCGGCGTTGGCAGTATCCTGCTTTTTGTGCAGCTTTTTTTTGCACAGGAGAGGTACTGGGTCGGGAAAACACAGGGTAACAGACTAATCAGGCAACTTACCATCAACAGTGCAGTTGTCTGCATCCTGGAGAGCCTGATTGCCGTACTGATTGCAGTACAAATTTGCCTGCCCGGTATCCATTCAACTAATCTTCTGGCTGTTGGCGCTCTTCTTTTAGGCATCGCCCTGTTCTGCCTTGCCTTTATCCTCCAGAAGGTGTATCAGGCAGACCCCGAATCCGACATGTCCACAAAAACTCCAGGAATCTCCCTTGACATCGTTATGGCGATGCAGTATGGTTTCTACATGCTGGTTTTAGGCTGTCTGATGGTTCCGATTAACCTGGGGTTACTGCCATATGCACTAAGTGCCATGCACGGTACCCTGGTAGTGTTGTTTGGTGTCCAGGCGCTGGCAGTCGGCTGTATTACGACACTAGTGTTCAAACGCAACTGGATCTTCCTCCTTGTAGGGATAGTGTTTGTAGCAGTCGGTGCATTTGCGGTTATTGTTCCTGACATGGTAGTTGAACATCTGATGTTCATTATCGGAGTTTTGATTATTCTCGGAGGATTTTATCTTCTCTACACCCTGGTCAGGCCAAAACAAAAGTCAGAGGTAGCCGTCAAAAAACCGGAGGGAAAAGATCTCCGGCTGATGATATTTCTACTTGTCCTGGCAATCCTTACGGCCATCCTGATGATTATCTTTGGTGTATCCCTGCTTATCGAAAACCTGATTCCCGGGATTAGTATTGCCATTATTCTCATTTGTTTCGGACTGTCACAATTTGTTCTGCAGTATGTCCTGTCCCTCGCAATGAAGAAGAAACTAATCGGGTGACATTGATCCTGTCTCACCTCTTTGAAAATTTCAATCATCTCTTTTTCCCCTGTCAACAGACAGAATGACATGAAAGAGAGTAAAAACAGTGGATGGTCATTCAGGCCATCAGTTCGGCCATTTTTTTATAGGATATCCTGTCCCTGACACATCGTGGGGCGATATGGTTGTTGGAATCTCTCTAATTTTTCTGCAATTATTCTGTTTTCTTTAATCGGTGGGCATTTTCATAAAAGCCATCTGGGGAATAACACGAACGGGAAGCAGGAGAGATTATTCCCGGGATTCACTGATAAGAACCGCACACGCTAAAAAAACCAAAATTCATCGTCTCTATGGTCCCGTCTGATCTGCCAATGGCGATTCGATAATACCTCGCAAAGTCCACTAATGGCCGCATCACGATCCCTGATGTTGTGATAAAAAATATCCAGTTCGAACCATTACGCCATTTTCTATCACAGGGTTATGCGTTGTTATAAATAATATAATTATAAAATAGTAGAAAAGTATTTAATGTGTCATTTTCTTGATTAATCATAAAGCAAAAGTAATATATACAAAAAATAATTGTTATTCAAAAACTATTTATATCAATAATGTTAAGTGTAATACCATGGAAAAAACCATGAGATCCAGAAGTGATTCAGGGACCGTATCTATGATTAATCCTCATGTTGAGATCATGCTGCGTCAGGCAAACGAGAAGAAATATCATGAGGATTATGCCAAAGCTATCGAGGGCTATGACCTGGTTCTTAAGATTAATCCCCGACACGCCAGGGCTTTTCACTCAAAGGGGAATGTTCTGGATACGCTTGGCAGATATGAGGAAGCAATTTCATGCTATGAATCGGCTCTCGAGTGTGATCCGTTTAATGCAGAAACCTGGTATAATAAAGGGATAACCCTCAGCAAGATGGGATGCAAGAATGAGAGTATCGAGTTTATTCAGCGGGGTTTATCCCTCGCAATCGGAGATCTTTAAAGAAGGTGTTTTACAGAGACATAGGGGATCGAAGAGATCCAACCACACATGACCGTACGACTTTATCTTTTTCAGATTATCGGATTCTTTTCTTTTTTTAAACATACCCATAAGGCTTACCCGACAATGTCGGAATTTGCACAAAAATCTCAAACAGGGATGATTTTCCATTCCGGGAACATCAAACACGATGATGGCCGGCTGAACGGAAATTGAAATCATATCCCTGATCAAGCCCGAACGGGATGTCTTTAATGGAAACCACCCGCCTTACCAATGGCCCCTCTCGATGGGATGGAAGGAGTTACGCATATAACCTCCCGTCGACACCAGCCGGTTCGACGCTCCACGGGCCGCCGTACCCGGGAACACCCGGAACCACGTTGTCCCTGACAATGATCGATCCGAATAAGATGCAAAGGGCCGTGTAGGATGGCTCCGACACGTTAATATCGATCGAAGAATATTACTCGGCCCTGGTCCTCTACCCGACTGCGAAAGTGCGCTTTTACGTCTGGTCTGGACCTGAACATGGGGAATATGAGACTCGCACCAGGTGCTTGAAACCCAGAGTACCAGGGAGCCATAGTCTCCTCCTTGTCAATTGAAGAAAAATACGAAGAAATACACAATTATATCAAAAATAATCCTTAAATAACCTCAAAGTGCTGCTATGGGGATTCGAACCCCAGTCGCCGGCGTGAAAGGCCGGCATGATTGGCCGGACTACACTATAGCAGCAAGTGCCCTTTTTATTTCGTGCTTCACGGTAAAAAGAGTTGTGGAACCGGCTGGATGGATTGATCCGGTCTAATATACGGGGGTCCCCTCTTTCTCGGTAACTGTCTTGAATGCAGCCATCAGCTGCCGGGTGATGGGGCCCGGCCTGCCTGAACCGATATGCCTCCCGTCAATATACACAATGGGCGCCACTTCCGCTGCCGTCCCGGTGACAAAAACCTCGTCTGCCGTGTAAAGATCAAAGTATCCGAGGTTGGTCTCCTGCACGGGGATGCCAAGCCGGGCAGCCAGTTCGAGCACCACCATACGAGTGATTCCCCTGAGATTATTCAGGGTGGGGGGCGTCAGGATGGTTCCGTTCTTGACGATATAGATATTATCCCCCGACCCCTCGGATATATGCCCCTGCATGTCAAACATGATGGCCTCGTCTCCACCCTTGCAGTTCGCTTCGATCTTGGCAAGGATGTTGTTGAGATAGTTGAGGGACTTGACGTTTGGCGGCAGGGAACAGCAGGGGTTGCGCCTGATGGAGACGGTGACCGCCTTGAGTCCCTTCTCGTAGAGGTCGCCGTACATTGCACCCCAGTCGGTGGCGATGATGATCACTGTGGCCTTCGGGCATTTGGTGGGGCAGAGGCCGAGGTCGCCCACGCCCCTGGTGACAAGAGGCCTGATGTAGGCATTCTTCAGGTTGTTCTTCCTGAGAGTCTCGATGATGGCGCTCGTCATCTCCTCCTTGGAGAGGGGGATGCAGAGATCGATGGTTCTGGCCGAATCGTAAAGCCGGTCAAGGTGCTCCGGGAGGCGGAAGACCCGGCCGTTGTAGGCCCTTATCCCCTCGAAAACCCCGTCCCCGTAGAGGAGGCCATGATCAAAGACAGAGATTTTGGCCTCCTCTTTCGGATAGAACTTCCCGTCGATGTAGATGAACATGAGATGAATGTTTTCTCTCATGGTATTTTTTACCTGCCGGTTTGCAGGGATACGGAGCGAAGGAGGGGAGGTGGTGCCTGTATACAGGTTTGTATGCCGTGACAGATTCAGCCCGGAGGAAGTGGACCTGTATGTACTTGCTGTGGATCCGGCGGATGCGTATTATCTTACCGTATGAATGGAAAACCGCTCCACGATATGTGGCTCAGCCCGCGAAGGATGCCCGGGCGAAGGTATCCATATCTTTTCCCGTGAACCCGGAAAGACAATGTATTGTGACAACCCGGCGAGAGACCTTTTTCAGACGGCGCCCCGGCAACAGTCAAGGAAATGCGCGAACATGTCGATCGAGCTGACCGGGTGGAGGTGCGTATAGCTCCCCAGGGTCTTTCCTGACAGTGCTCCATCGTGCCCGCCCGAAATGCCATAACCCCTGTTCAGTGTATACACATACTGTATTGGCGGGGAGAGGGCAACGTCGGAATAATGGAATTCATGGCCCCTGAACCGGGATTCACCCATCGGGGACCCGGGAAGGCTTCTGCCCTCCACGTAGGCAACCACCCTCCTCGCGGGTATCGCGGCTGAGCCTTCAAAAACCCCGCACATGGGATACCTCGACTCCTGCTTCTGCCCCTGCCACCCTTCTTTCAGGATAATTTCTCCGGTGAGGTACATCAGCCCGCCACACTCCGCATATATCGGCGTCCCCTGCCTGGATGCACGGTATGTGTCCTCCATTATTCCGGTGTGTGCCGAGAGTTCCGGGAGGAACAATTCAGGATACCCTCCCCCGATGATGTACCCCCCGGCATCGGGGAGAGGGTCCCTGAGAGGGCTGAAATACACGACATCAGATCCCAGAGCACGAAGGACGTCAAAGAGGTCAGCATAGTAGAAATTGAACGCTTCATCATAGGCGATGCCGACCTTCACATCGGCCCTCTGTGTCTGCACAAAGAGGACAGGAGGCTCATCAAAAGTCCGAATCGTGCAGGCCGCAGACAGGAGTTGATCGAGATCCACGTGCTCACCTATCTTTTCTGTCACGACCCGGATCCTTTCCTGGAATTCCCGGTTCCCCTGCCCCTCCCGGAAGGGCATCAGCCCGAGGTGGCGCATCGCAAGCTCCATCTCGGGCATGCGTGGGATGGCGCCTATCACAGGAATACTGCAATAGTGCTCGATAGCGCTCCTCGCTTTCCTGATGTGCTTTTCGCCTGCCACGTTGTTCAGGATGACACCCGCGATGCGGATATCCGGGTCGAATGCCTGGAACCCCCTGACAAGGGCTGCTGCACTCCGTGTGATGCTCCGGGCATTCACCACCAGCACGACTGGGATATCCAGGCAGCCTGCCACAGATGCACTGCTCCCGGTCCCGTCAAGGGCTTCTGCCCCTTCATAAAGTCCTCTCACCCCTTCGACGAGTGCCAGGTCGGCACCTGTGCATCCATGGTCGAATACCTGGCGGATCAGCTTCTGGTCCATGACATAGCTGTCGAGGTTCCTGCAGGGTCGCCCCGTCACCCCTGAAAGATAGGACGGGTCGATGTAGTCCATCCCGACCTTGAAGGTCTGGACGGTCATCCTCTGCGAGAGGAGCGCCGCGATTGCAAGAGTGATGCTGGTCTTACCGCTTCCTGAACGGTCCCCCGCAATCATCAGTGCTTTCATGCCATGCTCCGGATCACCGCGCCGAGTTCACTCTCCACGATGTGGGTGACTCCCAGCGTTTTGGGATGCAGGTCAACTTCGACCACGACGTACCTGTGCCCGATGTCCTTCAGCGGCTCCACCTGCCGCGGGCCATTTGTCACCGAGATACATTCGACTCCTTCAAGGTACAGCGGGGGGATGGCGTGCGGGACACCGGCAATGAATGCAAAGGCTGGCCCGGTTTTTCTTATCAGCTCGCCGAGCCTCCCACCGTTTGCACCATATTCATCAAGGGCACCGCAGAGGACCGGGGTGAGCCCTTTCGCGTGCATTTCGTCCCTGATGCGGCGTGTATCCTCTCTCACCTTCGGAAGCCCTCTCTCCTCCAGGTTGGCAATATATGTGATATCGGCATCAGGACAGACCTGGTGCAGCGCCAGCAGTTCATCGGCGAACATGTAGGCAGTCTCTTTCTTGGCATTCATGATTGCCATCCCCTTTGCCCCGCTCCGCGAAAGGGCAAGCAGCCTCTCCGCTGCCAGGTGTTTCAGGTCTCCCCGCGAGGGCTGGATATAGGGCTTGCATGCGGCTCCCCGCAGCCTCTCCACCTCGTTGGCCTGTGCGAGGAGCGTCTTCTGGCGGTCCAGTTCCCCGGCGCTGATCCAGCCGGCCGCTGCAGCCGGCTCAAGGGTTGCAATGACCCCGTCGATATTTTCCGGAAATCCCGCATGTATCTCGACCGAGATGACGGGAGTGGAAATCCCCGCGTTCTGTATGGCCGACTGGAGGTCTTCGCCGATGATCATGGAGACGCAGGTGCCTATCACCGCGATCCGGTGAGGGGAAAACGTCTCTTCGGCATACTGAAGCACGCGCTCCAGCGGCTGCTGGCCACCGAATATGAACTCATGATCCGCAAGCGAGGTGGTCAGCACCCTCATTCCGTCTTCTTCAAGCAACCTGGCATGCTTGAATGAGCAGCCCGACGGCCCGTGCAGGATGGCTACATCGACACCGAGATCTCTTGCAGTATAGAGCGCAGCCACGATGGAACTTGGCCGCGGCTGCATGTACTTGACAGGTTTCAACGCCATGTTTTCACCGCCAGCACAACCATACCACCGCGTGCTTCCCGGAGGGCAATGTCTCTTCCTTCAGCAAGAGTGTTGCAGCAGGAAAACCGGATCGTATGTTTCAGAAGAGACGGGATTTGCGGATAGTAATCCTTTCCCACTAAGACTACCCTGTCGGGAGAATCCAACCGGATCACGGTGATGACGTCCTCTGCGGGAAATCCATCGCAGATTGCCCCCTCCTCTTTCCCGATGACGAGGGTGAAAGGGCTTCTTTGCCCGGATTGCTGCCTGGCCAGCCTGATGGCCTGCCGTGCGGTCAGGGCGCAGGTCCCGGAATTCGAATCATCGACAACCATAGTCTCCCCGGCACGCGAGAGATCCATTCTCCCTTTAAGAGGAAGGAATGTGGCGAGGGGGGAGGGATCGATGCCAAGGATGCACGCGGCCGCGGCGGCCATGGCAAGGGAATCACGGTATCCATCTCTTTGGAATAGTGGATTGGAAAATTCTCCACGTATTTCTTCCCATTTATACCGGCATGTATCTGATGTGACGCAGGCAATATCATCAGCAGGAATCCTGTTGCCTCCCCGGGGTGATCCCGGCGGGGTGATGAGACAGGGAAGCGACAATCCCGAGCGGATCTTCTCTTCCCGCGCATCTTTCCGTCCTCCGGCAAAACGATAGGAATCCATCGATGTCAGGATACCCAGCTGGCCGGAACCGATATATCCAAGTGAGATCTCTGCGACCATCCACCCTGCAAGTGAATTGGCGATTCCCACAGCATCGAGAAGGGATGCCGGGGTTATTCCGCCCTGTGCATGGAGGCTGCATGATGGATATGTTACAGTTCCCCGAGATGAATGGAGGACACCCGGCCCTGTCATGAGGTGTGCAAGTGCGTGCGCCGTCGTCGTCTTCCCCCGGGCACCGGTGATCTCTACGAAGGGACGCGGCACCTGTGTCCCGATGATCCATCTCACCGCCTGGTGATGGGTGACAACCGGTGCAGAGACCCTCTGGAGAAGGGGATACGCGGGGTTCAGGTGTACAGGGGCAACCATGAGATCATACTCCGATTGCTCCGCAGCCCGGGGCGTGATCCCCACCTCTTCCCGGTACACATCCACCATGTCCACAGAGTGACCGAGCCGGCTCAGGGAGTCTGCGATACCCTTTCCCCCGTGGATGGTATCAAGGACAAGGATGTGCATACCCTCACAGCGATGAGAGGGCCCGCTCTGCATTCTTGATCATCAGTTCGGCGAGCAGCGGGTCGCTCCCGATTGGATCGGCATACAGGAGGGGGACGGTATGGCTGTTCAGGGAAAAAACACCCCGCGTCTCTCCCTCATTGAGGCCGATGGCCGCGGGGATATCCTTGAGGATATGGACCCCCTTGGCAAGGAACAGGGGTACCACTACAAGTACATCGATCGCCTCTTGCCGGAACTCGGCCATGGACTCTTCGATGCTCGGGGAATTCAGATTCATAAAACCGCATTTGACAATGAATTCCGGGTTCTTCCCGGCAATAAGAGCGGCGGTGTTCTCCACCAGGTTCTTATTGTAGGGAAGTTTGCTCCCGTGCCCGATTAGTAACAAGCCTGTCTTACTCATGTATTAATATATTGTACTTGCCGTGGTAAAATGATTACCACTTTTCCCTGTCCGCGCGGCTGGCCTCTCATGAAAAAGAGTGGCGCTTTTCCAGAAATACAGGAAACGGCATCCTGCTTTCCGGAATAAATGAGAAGCGTCAAATTTCAGAAAGAAAGAAGAAGACGGGCACTTTTCAGTCTGCGGGGGAAGAGAGGGAAAAAAGCACTCTCCACAGGAAGAGGAATGTGTGCCGGGCTTCCCGCACCAGAAACCACTGCCTCTGCGGCAGAGCCGCCATTTCATGAAACGGGTTGGAACATGTCCTCCCGGTATATCCAGCTTTATTTATTCCCGGAAAATCATACTTATAAGAACTTCGGCAGTGTCTGAAAAATCCGGGGATGAGAGCCGTTCAATGGAAGCGATGCGCAATTATGAGAGGTATGGCCTGGTCCTGAATAACCAGGTTGTAAAAACACCCATTGCAATCTCTGCTATGGGGGGCATTGTGGATGCGGAATATGCGCTGGCCCGTGCCCCCCATATCGGGGCCGCATTTCTCGGGGGATACTCCATCGATACCAGGACCATGGAAGCCAGCCGGAGCCTGGCCCGTTCCGGACGCAAGGAATTCGTGTATGACGATCCCGTCGAGGAGCTCTCCGCGCAGGTCGCACACATGGCATCCTCTGATGTGGTGACGGGCCTGAATGTGAGGGGGAGCTGTGCGGAATCATTTTCGCATCTCGCATCGCAGCTCGGGGACGGCGTCATATACGAGATAGATGCCCACTGTCGCCAGGAACCCCTCATTCAGGCACGCTGCGGCGAATTCCTCCTCCAGCATACGGATCTTCTCGGCCAGTATATACAGGCACTGAAGAAGGAGGAGGTCGTCGTCTCGGTCAAGATACGGGCGGGAGTCAGCGCCGATGACCGGCTGCTGGCAAAAAAGATATGGAAGGCAGGGGCGGACATCATCCACGTGGACCTGATGGATTTCGGATACCAGAAGGTGCGCCAGATTCGGAACAGCTGCCCCCTTGTCCTGATAGCCAATAATTCTATCAACACATTCGAAAGAATGAAAGACATGCTCTCCCATGGAGCAGACATGATATCCCTCGCCCGCCACTCTGACGAGAGAACACTTGCCGGCCTGGATGCGGCGATTGCCCGGTTTACCGATGACCATGGGTGGTACAACGCCCCGAAACAGCTCTGCCGGGGAGGTGACATACGGGCTCTCACCTTCTGTTGCATGCCGGTGAAGAACTGTCCCCTCCTTCCGACCCTTGAAAAAATTGGGTTTGACAGGGAGGATTACCTCTCATTCAAGCAGGAAGCAGTCGCCGGCACTCCCCTTGACACAGGAGCCCAGACCTGTTTCGGAAGTCTTGCATGGTGCTGTAAAGACTCGTCCCCCTGCATGTTCCGTGACATGACTCTCAAGCAGGCCGGGCTTTCAAACAGGGAGTACATGCGGCAGAAGAAAGTTCTGGCTGACAAGATCATGCTGCATCTTTTCGACAGCAATGCGGATTCTCACACGAACTGAACGCGCCCAGATGGCAATGGTCCTTGAGGTATCGGCCTACCCCAAGCCAGGGAACGTTGACCGCTGTCACGATTATTCCACGACGCGTCTTGAACATTTTCTCGCATCGGCCATCCTTGCCCGCCCGGCACTCGAGGCGGCGGAGCGTGGAGAAGGGGGGCCCGGCGCCCTGATCCATCGGGCCGTTGACTGCACAAGCGGCTATTCGGGAGGGAATACACATTTCGGGGCTTTTCTTCTCCTTATTCCCCTGGTCATGGGAGGAGATATCCCGGGAGCCGGGAGGATTGTGCAGGGAACCACCGTCGACGATGCCATCGAATTCTACAGGGCTTTTGGAAAGACCCAGGTCCGGGTTATTCCCGGGCATGACCTCGATGTGAATGACCCCGAATCACTCAAGGAACTCCGGTCCCGCGGGATGAACCTCCGCGATGTCATGCTCTATTCGGCGCCAAGGGATATGGTGGCAAGGGAATGGGTGAACGGTTTCCAGATGGTGAGGAGGGGGGCGGATCTCATTCATGCTGCGGGCTGCGGCCGGGAAGCCATTGTGGAGGCTTTCCTCGCGATGCTGGCCCTTGAACCGGATACATTCATCATCAAGAAACACGGGCAGGATGTTGCATGGAAGACCATGGAGAAGGCGAGGGAGGTGAGGGAAGGATTGCGCGATCTCCAGGTTTTCGACCAGGAATGCATTGACAAAAGTATCAATCCCGGCTCAATCGCAGACATTATCATCGCGTCCATCTACATAGCACTTGGAGAGGGATGGGTATGGGACTGTTGAGGGAGGGCATCAACGAGGTTATTGCCACCACCGAATGGAATGCGGCCCCTATGGGTATCATATGCCGGGATCAGAGCATGAGAATGGTGGTATTCCATGGCAGCCATACGGCTGCAAACATTGCCCGTACCGGCTGGGTAGTGGCCAATTTCATATTTGATCCTGTTATCTATGTGCAGACCGCATTCTCCGACCTGGACCGGGAACAATTTATCTCCGAGAGGGTGGGGGATCTCTGGGTCCAGCGTCTTTCGGACGCCGAGGCCTGGGCAGCATTCTCTGCAGAAGTCATAAGGGAGACCAATGAAGCCCTGCTCGTGGATCTCACGCAACTCTATGAGCAGATGCTCACCTGTGCAGTCCATCCTGTAAACAGAGGTTTTTCCAGCATCATTGAAGCAACAATCCATGCGACACGGTACCTCAGGAACAAGGATCCCGCCCTTATGGGACTCATCAAACACCATGCATCCCTTGTTCACAGGTGCGGAGGAGCAAGGGAGCAGAAAGCACTCGACATGATATGGGAATACCTGTCAGGAGATACAGGTTCTTCCTGAATCAGCAGACTCTAGGGACGGGATCGCCAACAGGAGGCTCTATAAAACGCTCTCCCCCGATTGATGTTTCCATGATGACATGGGAACCTGCCACCACCTCGCCGATAATGGCTGCTTCAGTCCCGTAGCGATGTGACCGGATCGCCTCAAGAATCGCTTCCGAGTGTTTTCGCGGCACACCCATCACAACCTTGCCCTCGTTGGCCACCTGCAGTGGGTCTATGCCCAGCATCTCGGCAGCACTCCTGACACTCTTTCTCAGCGGAAGGGCTCTCTCCCGAATCCTGACCGAGACCCGGCTCTTTCGTGCCATTTCATTGATAGCACTGGCGAAACCACCGCGGGTCGGGTCCTTCATCGCATGGATCTCACCTGCGTTCATGGCACATTCCACGAGGCCCCAGAGTGGGGCCACGTCAGAGCGCAGTTGTTCACCAAGGGAGAGTCCCGCACGTTCGGTCATGATGGTCATACCGTGATCCCCGAGGGTCCCTGAAACAATGATATCATCCCCGGGCTGGAGGGCATTGTCCCGGATAACGCGGTCTGCAATCCCGATTCCTGCTGTATTGACGACAATCCCGTCAAGTGCCCCTTTTTCAAGCACCTTGGTATCGCCGGTCACGAGACTGGCCCCGCACTCTCCAAGTGCCTGATCCATGGATTGTACGATCCGCGCGAGGTCATCGGTCTCAAAACCCTCTTCAATGATCATGCCGCAGGAGAGAGCGATCGGTCTTCCTCCCATCATGGCCAGGTCATTGATCGTTCCACAGACCGCTATCCGCCCGATATCACCCCCGGGGAAGAATATTGGCCGGACAACGTGTGAATCGGTGGTGAATACGATATTCGCACCCCGTATTGGGATGACGGCTCCGTCATCGAGAGATTCCAGCCCTATGCCCCCGGCATTCCCGTGCTCAAGGTGCGTGAGAATCTCGAGAAGTTCCCCCATCACCTCTCCCCCGGCACCGTGCATCAGATTGACCTTCATTCGTCATCCACCTCTATCTCGATATTTGTCACAAGGATCTCCCTGCCTTTGACAAGCCCGGGCAGCCCGCCGCAGCGGGGGCATACGAAGCGTTCCTCCCCCTCATACCCGCACGGGCAGCGGGTCAGGGGGGGGATGACGGTCCATGCGAGATTCGCACCTTTCATGAGAGGGTCTTCCTCCTTGAGTGTATCAAAGAGAAAACTGACCTGTTCGGGATTGGCCATGGCCATTTCGCCGAATTCCACCGAAACCGACTTTACCTCCGTGGCCCTGTGTTCGAGGGCAGCCTTTTTTGCGGTGGCAAAAATATCATATGCGATACTCAGTTCATGCATGCAGGGGGGCCCCGTGAAAATCCCCCCGCATTCCTTTTCTCCACGCTGGTGTGGTGGTGCATTTCAGAAAGAGGCAGGGGGATATGATGAGGTAATATATACGAAAGATTCCGGCATAAATCATTCCACGTTTCCCTCCCGCGTGGGGATATCCAAATCCTCTGGAGGGGGAATGAGAAAATTTCCGTAACACTCCCACACGCTCAAAAAAGACTCACATGATCCTTATTCGGGACTCAGGCATACAGAATAAAAATGGCGAAGCCATTTTCATATAAAAAAACCATTTGGTTCTCTGTGCCGGACTGTGCGTGATCCGAAATCCATTTCCCTTAATTCATTTCCCTTTTCTTTTTGCCGTGGATTTCTTCGGCTTTTCAGTGGTGATGACAAGGCCCTTGTTATCGACCGCTGTCATGACCGCGATAGAGAACCCGAGGTCCCGCAGTATCCGCTCAACGTCACTCTTCTTTTTCTCCGTGATGATGGCAATAGAAGGTCCGACAGAGCTCATTCCCACGAATTCGAAGCCGGCTTCACGCAGCCGGCTCATGTGGCGGTAAATGGAATAGCTGTGGTGCTCGACCTCTGCGCGCTTTGACCCGCGGAACTCGATCTCCCAGATGGTATTACCTATCTTATCGAGGTCACCGCGTTCCAGTGCAGGGATGAGATCCATCATGATCATGTAGGCCTTGATCTCGCGGTCGCGGTAATCAAGGACACGGGCCTTGTTCATCAGGAGGTCAAACTCCTGCGTGCCGGCAGACGAGATGTCGGTCGGGGGGATCAGGATGTATACATTCTTCCCCTCGGCAAATGAGTGGTGATACACGAGGACGAGCTCGTCGCCCATGATGGCCATCCCCCCGTGGATGCTGACTGCCGGTCCCACCCCTGTCTCGAACCCGAATGATACATTCCCCTCAATGTTCTCTTCCACGTAGTTATACCCGATCATCCGCCGCAACTGATCGCTGTCAAACGGCGACCCCACGGCATGATTGAGGGCGTGAGCGAGCGATATCATGATGGTGCTCGTCGAGCCGAGGCCGACATGCTGGTGCTTGTGGTCAACCGCCCTGATCGCAAAACCTCCCCGATACCCGGAGATTTTTTTGAAGACCTCCACAAAATGCCTGATAATTGCAGGTCGGTCGTAATCGATCTCCAGGCCCTTTTCCAGGCACTTAACCTCGACACTGCAATAGAGCTGGATCGCAAACCCGACCCCCCCGCCACCGGGCCGGGCCGGGGAGAACCTGTTCATATCCAGGACTGTCAGGTGAATCCGGGCGGGTGCCCTGACCTTTACCGTCCCCTTTGCCGGGACGAGTGACTTCGGGCGTGTGATCCCGAGAGTCCGTATTTCCTTCCCCGGGGGAAATGAATTGAACTCGTACTCGACAAGGTCAAGGTCTCCGCCCCGGATCTTCATTATGGCCATGTGCGTTTCACTGACAATGCATCACTGCCTATCAAAGAAAATGTTTCCTGTTAGACGACTAAATAAAAACAATTTGATATTGGTCCTTTTTGAGCAAAAATAAGACCTATACGGGCTCCGATACATTCTTGGTTGTATACAAATAAAATACCTCGCATGTCATTGAAGGGTAAGCGCGCAGTCTGCCAGCACAGTGCCGGCCCGGTTGTCATGCGCCGGGTGTATTGCCGCAATGGGTTTGGGTTCATACCGGTCGGCTGGCAATGCCCGGACTGTAAGCAGTTTAAGCCGGATTCTTCCCGGTGAGTGAAGACTCAGGATTGGTCAATAGTTACACCAAGATCTGTCAATTCCTTTTGAATTGCAGATAAAGCAACACCGCGATGTGGTCCAGCTACGAATCCGTGGGGAGATTGGATATTGCGATAACTTTGCATGATTGAAAATGCTGATGGTGGATCAGTAAGAGTAACAATAGGCCCTCCACTTTCTCCGTGATGCCATCCGACATTAAGTTCATATAAAAGGGTATTCTCAAGAATATATTGAGCTGAAACAATACCCTCATTTGCGCTACTTTTAAGGAAAAATTCTCCTTGGTTAAAATTACCTTGTTCGTCCACGTTGATTTTACTTACAAGGGGAGCGGCATATCCAATGGTGAGAACCCGAGAACCATCATTTTGTTGAGAAAATGATAATGGAATTGATGGTAAATGCACACCTGGTTTTTTACATGGTCCAATTTCAAGGACTGCGATATCAATATCTGGTCGTTCGATAGGAAAGGCAACAATTGGAAAATGATAAGCCGGGTTGTTGTTTTGAGGGACTATAAACGCATAAAAATGTTCTTGCGGAGTTCGCGCTTTCACAACGTGGTTAGCCGTTAAAAGGTAGCGATCAGTAACTATACAGAATGCACTGCCAAATGATAATTGGTATTTCCCAGGTGCCACTTTACCCTTTTTCACCGTTTGTGGTTTTATTGTCTTTATGCGAAGAATAGCGGCCACAGACTCACGAATTAAAGGAATAGTAGTGATTAAATCGGACATTAACATTTTTTCAATTCCATGTCCTTTAAAAACTGGCCGTGTAGGGTGAAACTGTTTAATCTCTTAAAAGCAGTATTAGGTAAAGTTGGATGATATCAATTCATCCTTGATGATGCATATGTCCCGTAATGTGGATCACGTGGCCAATTTATCCCGGTCGGCTGCAATTATTCTATTTTTTTAAATTATAATCAACAAAAATTATATTGTCATCCTTATCAAGAGGGTTACCTATGGTTGATTCAATTTTTCTCAATTTTGGGAAAGCCATTTCTGGGCATACAGAAGAATGGTATAAAAAATTACAACATTTGGGAACCGGTGGAAATTCTATTGTTTTTCTTGTTTTAGCAACATCTGGTGAAAACCAAGGATCACTATTTGCGTTGAAAATGTTTCGACGTCTATCAATTCCCGCTCGTAGAGAACGGTTTATGAGAGAAATCGAATTTTTAATTGGCGTTAACCACCCTTCAATAACTCCAGTTTATGATTATGGTTTATTTCCTTACCAGGGAGAACAATTTCCATTCTTGATAACTGAATATCAACCAATGACCTTGGATTATACAATAAGAACTGGAAGTGCTGTAAAAATCGAAAAGGTTTCATATATTTTACAAATTCTTTCTGCACTAAATTATCTAGCGACGAGAATACCACATCCAATTGTTCACAGAGATATCAAGCCTAAAAATATTTTTTTAAATGGTCCCTCCTGCATGCTTGGAGATTTTGGATTGATAAAATCTGTCGGTGGTGCCGAAGAAGAAGATCTTACACTAGTTGCAGAAAGTCGTGATGTTGCTTTGCCATATTTATATAGAACTCCTGAACTCATCAGTTATTCGAGAGGAGAATCACAAATAACCCCAAAAAGCGATGTATTTCAATTGGGATTAATAGCGGCAGAACTTTTTACAGGACGAAACCCTCAAAGGAAAGCCAATCAATTAATTGATGATTTAATCATGGATCCAATTGGTCATATACCAGGTCGTTACGGGGGAATCATAAGTGAATTAATCCACCGAATGTTAGTGTTAGATCCCGATGAACGAGAAAGTGCTGGAGATCTTATGAATCCATGGCAAGGGGTATTCGAAAATGTGGCTGCGGAAACGAATGCTCTTGAAGGGCATGTATTCTCACGAAAATAACACTTTTTCCCCTTTTCTTTTTATAAACAAGTACTTCGCAATCATAACAATAGATTTGGAATAATGAATGCGATTTTCTGTATAAGGGGCCAGCCATACCGAATCAACATAACTCAAAGCCAGCCCTGGTGATGAACTTTTCCGAAACCCTTGTGTCAGCATCCCGGTAGGTGCGGAACGTGACAAATCAACAGTGTGGATGAATAATGTATCAATCCATGTAGTAGCCGGGGTGAAAGTGTGTTTTTTTTCCTGACCAGAGTACTAGATGCATGTGGTGCCAAGACTGCCGTGAGGCTATAATAAGATATCCTTTTTAAAAATGTAGAATAATAGGAATTTTAACGATGGATTATGCAAACCCTGATGATTACTGTATTTTGGACTATTGTCACTGCTATTGTTACCGCTATAGTCACATTCATCATTACAAAAAAATACGAGGAAAAAAAGCAAAAGGATAAAAAAAGGCAATATTCAAAACTTTTTTATAACGAAATTCAAACTATCAAGAATAGACTTGATAAAATTCAAACATCGGATTTTGGTTTGTTTTGTGAAAAAGGACCCATTTACCCAAAAAGTGGGTTGTTTTATACGATTGGAACCGATGTGCTTCAATTTGATGTTGATCTAGTTGAGAAACTCAATGCGTTTTATGGGCATATTCTCGCTATTGAAGAATACAGACGTGAATTAGTTGGGAAAAAACAAATAGATACATCAAGAGTTATGGATGATTTTTATCTCATCGATCCCGCATTTATTGAAGCTAAAAACCTTGTAACACCTATTTTAGACTGTTTAAAAAAGGAAATGGAATAATTTTTGATTGATTCTGAATATTATCAGGATCTAATATATAACTCCCCATAAATCTCGGTATAATTTTATACTATTTCGAAGTTTTTCAGCTTCTTGAGACATTTTATTTTTCTCAAGATCTTGAAGATCATCTAAATAAATTTTAATTTTTTGTATTCGAAAATCGTTTGGATCTTTAATCTCTTGGATAATCTTCGATAACTGAAGAAACCCAAAATCCATTGTGTTGATGTCATCATCTTTTGCTGAAATTCGAATAATATCAAAAATTGAAATAATGTCGGAATTTAAGTCAGAATTGTCTTGATCTCCCGGATTGGGATTTGTAGATAATATTTTAAATTTTTGATATTGAAGGATATTTACTGGAATAAATACCGTTAATATGTTCCAATAATATGGGATTAATGATAATAGGCAAGTAACAAAGAGAAAAATTTCTAAACATAAAATTAGTCCTATGTTTATTTGCCAGATTTGGATGTCATTAATTGATAAGGAAAGAAGATTATTTGAAATATCTCCCATTGATTCACCATAAATAGATTTTAAGGAAAAAACCCCAAAAAGGAGAGAAAAAATATAAATGGATAATAGAATCCAAAGATTTGGATTATTTTTAAAAATTGTTGTTCCGTAGGTAGAGTATTTTTGAGAAATAAATTGAACTCCGATTAATGTGATACTAATCACTAATGATAGAATTGCTGCTTCACTTTGGATTATTGCACTTAAAAGATATCGTGCAGTATCAATGTGGGTGTTTTCCCATAAATTAAAAATATTATAAATAAACACTGTAGAACAAAGCGCAAGCGATTCAAAATATAGATATATTACTCCATTAAAAAACCAAGGATTTGTAATTTGCCGTTTTCTGAACGATTCTCTAATATTTTTATTTTTAAAGACTAATAATAAAATTATAACTAAAAATCCAAGAAATGAACCTATTATTAAAACATCTCTTATTTTTATCCCTAAAACAATGTTCGCTAAAAGACAAAAAAAAAGAATAAAAATAGGAGCATGATCCATTTTCATATTTTAAAAATATTTTTATTTATATAAAGAATTATTCAATCTTTGATACTCCACTAAAATAAAAGGAGTAATTCGAATTAATTATTTTCTAATTATTGTCACATTTTGATAGGATTTTTAATTTCGTGAGTTAATGGGTGTTTTTGGTTTGGGAGTATAAAGCATTCATGTATCCCCCCACCCGCGTTCTGATCTGATCGAGACTGTAGCCAGGAGTGCCAGAGCCAGGGAGCCGGTCCGTTCCCCCCCTTATACCCCCCTGTACCCCTTTCCCCTACCCCGTGCCTCGCGCGTTAATTAATTAATACTAAATTTTCCGATCGGCGCATGTATAAGCCCCCATCCCCCTGTATCCCCTTTATATGCCTTTTATTTCCGATTTCTTTTTTTCCTTTTCCTTCTTCTATGAATTGGGCGTTCCTTTGCTCGGTTCGGCCAGGCTTCACGTATCTTTACACAATTCCACATGTATTCGAAACAGAGTGCTTCATAACCAGGACCGAACAAATCCCCGATCTCATCGTCAGCGACATACAGCATGCCGGCAGGGATCGGAATCATTCATCCCGATCCTCGGTGTCGATGTGGATGGCTCGCTCGTGTGGGATGCAGATAGCTGGTGGTCCTCCCTGCTGCCCCTCGGATGAAAGGCCGGGGAAGAACTTTTGTTTGATCATCAGGTAGTGGGTCTCACACAGGTATTGCTGCCCGCCCTGGTCAGCGTATATCTTCGGGTTGATGCAACCGGCTATAATGCAATGCCCGAACTTCCGGCGCTCGTCAGGGGTCATTCGATGATAGGAGGGGATATCTGGCAGCATTGCGATACCCGCAGCTCTACAGAATGATGTGGTATCACCAACCGGGAGAATTTTGGAACTTCCGGAACTTTCATCACAATTTTTGCTTTCCGGTTCCAAAGTTCTGAAAGTTCCAGACACAGGGGGAGAGGGGGTATCTCTATCTATGGTTCCATTAGTTCCAATAACCTGAGTCCGGATAGTATCATCTTCAGTATTTGTACTAATAGAAGGGGATACCCCCTCTCCTACTGTCTTTAGAACTTCTGGAACTTTGGAACCGCCACCATCATTGGCTTTCAACCGGCATCCCCGATCCAGAGCTGGCGGGATGGCTGGAATGAATGATTCTTGTTCATCATCGCTGTAGTGGTATCGCCGATATGCTGATTTCCAGGCATCCTCATTCGGCACAATAATGACCGTTTCCGATCGACCGCTTACCTTCTCTTTCCGCTTCTCGAAGTGGAGGATATCGACCAGCTTCTTGGTGATCCGGTTCGATGAACTCCAGCCATACGCAGCGGCAAGCATTCGGGGAGTTACTCGAATGAGTGTGCCTTCTTGGGTGTACAGGGAAGGGAAGTCCTTTTTAAAGTCAATATCACCGATTGCCAGTGAAACCAGCGTGTTAAACGCGGTCCCTTCATCGCTCTGGGATCGGATTCGCCGGATCTCCCGGTATCGCTGCCGGATGTAATTCCTGAAGGTCTTTTCACCGTCAGGAAATATCTGTTTGACCACGAATGACAAAGGAGCAGCGCTCTGGGCCGTCCGCTTGTCGATCGGCATGTCCTGCACATCGATGAAGTCAAAACCATCAACCGATGGCCAGTGATGAAGGGTGAACCGGACAATTTTGGCAACCAACATATCCCTTTCGACGCGGTATTGAGGTGGTAGGATGATTGGGATATCATTCCGGGTCGTTTCCATCGGGGAGTAAGACAGGCAGCGGGATTCGATCGCCCCATCTCTGAACGGGGACCGCATCCCCAATATCTTGGGACCGTATGGATCAAAGACTTCCTGAACGCTGAAATCATTCTGGTTCGTTTTTAGCAGTGCCTTCCCACGCTCGAACCCAAGGTTCAGGAATTTTGCCATCATATCTTCAAACCCGCCAGCTTCCGATCGGGAGTCGCCCTTGATATCGGCTTCATCCATGATCACCGTCCCCTGCCACTGCTGTTTCAGTCTCAGGATAGAAGATAGGGTGGTCCCGCCATCGAGACGGGTCCGGTAGAAACACAGATCACCGACGACATCGAGCCCCCGGCTCTTTCCGCTCCCCAAGTCGGCAAGGAACCGTAAAAGGGGTGCGACATTTCCCTTCTGGTAGAACCACGTAAAGATGATGTAGTAAGTGAAAAGATCAATTTCCAGGTCCGGTGCGTCGAAATACTTCCTAATATGCGCTTTAATATCTACCGCAATTTCATTGGCAGGGAGCAATGGGGCAGCTTGTAGAAGATCCAAGCGGGGGACCGTCACCACATCGCTGATCATTCCATTGACCAGTGGGATCCGCTGTGGTTGGAAGGCCTTCCCATCGATCTTAAGCTCGTCGCAAACCTCAATTTTTCCGCTGGTTTCAAAAGCGAACCAATAGTGGTTCTGGTTGTCAAGAACGGTAAGGTAGAGCGCCCCTTTTTTCTGATCGTCATAGTAGGATAGTCGCCCCGGAACGGGCTCCTTTTTCTCCTTCTTCGGTTTATTGCTCGTCTCCTGTGGTGGTGTCTCCGTGGTGCTCATACCGTCACCACCTTTTTACCGACGCGGACAGCGCGATCCGCCCATGACTTCCGGTATCCCCGGCGCTCCAGGGCATCGAATACCTCATGCCAGTGACCATCAAGGCAGCCCCGCCGGACATCCTCGCAATTGATGATACCTTCCGACACTGCGAGCGCCTCCAGGCAGCCCCCGCCGGTCCAGTGTCTGAAACAGAACCACACGCCGCGACCCTCGTCGATGGTAAAGTTCATCCCGCTGGTGCTGCCATGCCAGGGATTTGCACCCTGCCAGATACCTGGTCCTCGTTTCACTGCGTTGTCAGGGAGCGCAATTTCGCGGATAGAGAGATCAAGGGCATCGACGAGACGCATCCGATCGCATTGGTTGTTGATGATCACCCGCTTGGTTTGGGTAATGGCCTTTGGGGTGCTCTTCTCGTGAAGTGCATCAACTGCCCGTTGGCATTCCCGGATTTCAGCGGGGAGTCCAGGGACCAGCTTCCCGGTCAGATACATGAACCGTCCGGAGTCGTACACTTCCCTTTCATCACCCATCGGACCGGGCTTCTTTGCCCTGCCAACTGCATGGATGCCGGTCCCGCTCTGTGAATACTCCGTGTAAGTATTGAGCAGCTTGAGCTCGTCGAATACCCACGGTGCAATGGTCCAATGTTCAACGACGCGGTCGTAGTCGAAAAATATCAACGGATCGACGACGACGGACCCGATACCATCAAACCCGTGGTTCTCGGCGATGAAGAGCGCGGTTCTGAAGTCGCTCCAGGTCAGTGGGTCAGTGGAGCTCGCCCTCCGATGAGGATCGCGGGGCTGGAAGGGAATTTTTTGTTCCTTCTTGGTATCTGGGTTGAACACTTTCCTCCACACGATCCAGCGGGGCAGCTCGCGGAGCTCCAGCGGGATGTTCATCAGGGAGTCGGTATTCATGGCTGCATCCCCGCTTCCCGCTTCCTTTTCCTGCACCCCATCACGCGGCAGCTAGTTGAACAGTAAATTTTCCCTTTGCGGGGCCATATGATTGGTCGACCACAATGAAGGCACTTCTGGGTTGTATCAGTTAACGCATTATCGTGCGTCTGGAGAACTTTCTCTATTGGATCGGTATCTTTACCCAAACCCGATCTGCATTTTGCTGGCAGGGGTCTATCAATGGCTGTGGGAGGGTTCATTGGGCATCCCCGCCCCGCTTCGCAGCTCTCCGTGCCTTCTCACGGATCGCTCGTGCTTCCCGTGAGCACTCCGGACTGCAATAATTGCTGTTCGGTGATCCTGGCTTGTAGGAATTCCCGCAGTATTTGCAGACCCGGCTGATTAGGTTCTGTCGTGGTTTGCTTGCCGGTGCTGGCTTCTTGCGGATCGGCGGGATCTTCATCTCGCCCCGTGGGGTGAAGTGGTCGCCCCGGCAGAAATGAAAAGCGAGCTCGGTGTTCAGCATCATTCTGGGAGCAACCAAGGAATTGTATTCTTGGTGCTCATCAAGAACGGGGCGTTCAACACAGAACCTTGCAGGTTTCCCGCTGGCAAGGCCTGTCACACTGTTGTCGCATTTAGGACAACAAGTTTTATAGGTTCTCGGTGCCGATGGGTTATCGGGTCCACCAGCCCGCTTTCCGGGGTCCGCAGAGGGCTCCGGGCTTCTCATTCTTGCACCTCGATCAAGTGCCTTTTTTCCAGCTCTGATGCCAGAGCCTGCCAGAGTGGTGACAGTTCATCAAGATCCTGCCGGGAAACCCTGGGAGGAGGAGAAGAAGCGTTAATTGCTTGTGTGATCAAGCTCTACTCGCCTCCCTTCAAAGGGGGTGTGCAGGGGCGGTCCGGTTCGCAGCTAGATTCTGCCCCTGTGCTTTTTCTTCTAACTTCTCGATCTCCTTCTGGAGTGCTCCGCGGAATAAAGCCGCTCTGTTTATTTTAAACCGAACAGCCTTCTCAACCAGTTTTTCTGGTAATACCACGGTGGTTGGCATCAGAACAGTGCCATCCTGCAAGGTCAGTCTCGCCATACTCATGCGTGGATATGGCAGAATATATTTGTTGTCCCCGGTTGGTTGGTTTTTTGGTCTTATTTTCGCAAAATAGCCTTATTATATTGAGTTTACTCGATCTAAAAATTGAGTATACTCTACACACGCATGGTTATGGTATTTGAAAAAGAGAGGTGCCGCATTTCTACCTTCCATTCGTGATCGCCCTTGCGATTTCGCTTGGGTTGCTGCTCTCCAGCAGTCTCTTCAGAAGTACGCCGGTTAGGTCGCTCTGCTTCTCCAGCTCTTCCAACCGCTTCCTTAACTCTGCATTCTCCTCTGAAAGATTCACAATTTTTTGTTTTGTGACGGGGTCAAGAGCATTGATAGTGACACTTTCCATACCCTTCAAAAAGAATTCCGCTATTTGATCATCGGTATATCGGGAGTAAACACCTTGGAGCCCCGCCTCGTGTCCCATCAATTTTTCAACCATGCCGTCAGGCATCACCGTCGCCATATTTGAACGGAAGAATTTACGAAGGCCATGTATCCTGGCCCGGTTATATCCGGTTTTATCGTCCTTCTCATATAGCGGGTTTCTCTCGTTTTTTGAATCAACAATCATCACTTTTTTACATGCCCGATCCCATATTTCCCTGACTGAATTTCCCCCTATTGAAAATAAATAAAGGTCGGTTTTTATCACTCCGGTTTTGGCTGACTCACTTCGAGCTCTCCGGTGTTTTGTTTCAATGTATTGGTCCCTGGCTGAGAGAAAAGTTTTCAATGCTTCCCGTGCTTCATCAGAGAGAAAAACCGTCCGCGGTTGATCAGTCTTTGTAATTTCCGCGGGAATGTACACTCGCGCAGGTATTACATTCAGGTCAACATCCCTTTCTTTTATGCAAATGGCTTCACCAATCCTGCACCCTGTGGATAGCAGGAAGAGAGTGATTGCCTTCCCGCGTATGTCCATGTGAGAAAGGATCTTGCGAAGGATCTCCTTGGTGAATACAACCTCTTGAGTTATCGCCCTTACACGCGGCATCTTGCGCCGGATTCTCTTCATATCACCGGTTCGAAGCTCAATCCGGTTATGAGAGAGCCATTCCTTAACCGCAACCACTTTGACATTGATTGTCTTGGGAGCAATCGAGCCATTCAGTGTCCCGGTAAACCCGATTAGGTCCTGGTATGGATCTCGCGGGTTCTTCTTACGCTTACATTCGGTAAGATACTGATCGGCCAGTCTCTCAAAGTTCTGTACCTGTTCTTCTGTAGCGCCATGCTTGGTCCATTCTACCCCATCATAGACATACGATAGAAATGAAAAGAGAGCGGCCCTGTATGCATACCCTGTTCCTTTGGTCTTCTGGATGTCCAGAAACCCTTTTATCGCCGTTGTATGGTTCGCAGCCATACATAAAAGTGGTATTTGGTCTTAATAAATTTTGTGCAAAGTTCCTACTTCTCTCTATCGAAGAAAATGTTTTTCCCTGATGCACTGAGTGGAATCCCGTAGGCGACCGTGCACCGCAGGAGCCATCCCAGAGAGAGGGCCGCGACACCTGCAGTGTACATCACCCTGTTGTCCACATTGTGCAGCGATGCGGTTTTTACGGCGGATCCCACCGCAATTCCGAGGTCAGTGACCTTGATGACGCAATTCGGCCCTTTGAACGGCGCAGCCGGAATAACGGAGCCGGTCGCCGAAACCATTTCGTCACATCCCTCATACCCGCAACCCTGGCAGTTGATACCGATCGGCTCCTGGCCCCTGACCCCAAGTATGAGGCATGCGTCCGATGCAGAGATATTTTTCGCATCCCGGGAGAATATGGCCAATCCCAGCAGGTCCGAGAGCCGTACCATCTCTTCCGAGAGTCGCGGGAGATCGGATGGTCCTGCGATATGGCATTCAACACAGTCTTTTCCCTTTCCTTTCGGGGCAGTCCGGGCAGAGAGTGCCATCAGCCGGGCCACCACCATCACTGCATCCTTTATTGTCTGCATACCTTCTGCATTGACCTGATTTCATATGAGATGTATCCATCCGTCCATGGGGGTCTCCCGTATGGAAATCATTATGGGAGGGGATTATGAACGATACACTGCGTTATCGCATCTATCATCAGGTATTAAAAGGAGTGTCGCAGCGAATGGATTCGTATCAATGCACAATATGCGGGCACGTGTATGAGCCCGGTAAGGGTGAGCCGTCGATGAACATTCCCGGAGGCACAGATTTCCGGGACCTTCCCGGCGACTGGAGGTGCCCCGTGTGCCAGGCCACCCCCGATAAGTTCACGCGGATATGAGTGATCCCGATGCCTGTTCAGAGAATAGCACCCGATATTTACTCGGTTGGGGCTCTCGATTTTGACCGGCGCCTCTTTGATGCCCTGATACCCCTTCCCCAGGGTACAAGCTACAATGCCTATCTGGTGAAGGGAAAGGAGAAGACCGCACTTATCGACACGGTCGATCCTGCCAAGGAACTCGAACTTGTCACAAACCTGGTGAAGAGCAGGGTTGACACAATAGATTACCTGATTGTCAATCACGCCGAGCAGGATCATTCGGGCTCTCTGCCCATGATCGCCGAGCTCTTTCCCCAGGCCAGGATCGTGGTGAATGAAAAAAGCCTCGACCTGGTCACGGCCCTTCTTGACATCGGGAAGGAACGATGCCTGGTGATCAAGGACCGTGATACACTTGATCTGGGGGGCAAAACCCTCGAGTTCCTTATCACACCCTGGGTCCACTGGCCTGAAACCATGGTCACGTATGCGCGCGAGGATCGGATTCTGTTCTCTTGCGATCTTTTCGGCTCACACATCGCAGAGAGTACCTTGCAGGTCGGAGACTGGAACGAAATATTCCACGCGGCAAAGCGGTATTACGCGGAGATCATGATGCCGTTCCGGTCCAGCATCAGGGAGCACATGGAAAAACTCGGCACACTTGATATCGCAATGATCGCACCAAGCCACGGACCCATCTATAAAGAGCCATCCCTAATCATGGATGCATACCGCGACTGGACCAGCGATGAGGTGAAGAACGAGGTCGTCATCCCTTACATCAGTATGCATGGAAGTACGGAAAAGATGGTGGAGCACCTGACAGGGGCGTTGATCGAACGGGGTATCCGGGTGCTCCCCTTCAATCTCGTGGCCACCGATATCGGCGAACTGGCCATGGCACTCGTTGATGCGGCCACAATAGTGGTGGGGACACCCACACTCATCTTCGGGCCGCACCCGGGTGTGGTCTATGCGACATATCTCGCAAATCTCCTCCGTCCAAAGGCTCGGTTTGTCTCGATCATCGGCTCCTATGGGTGGGGAGGGAGGACAGTCGATACGCTGAAGAGCATGCTCACCCGGATGGAGCCTGAATTCCTTGATCCCGTGTATATCCGGGGTGCGCCTGGTGCGCAGGATCTCAGGGATCTTGACCTCCTTGCGGACATCATCGCAAAGAAGCACAGGGATATCGGGATCCTGAAACCGGAAGGGTGATTGTACATCCTTCCGGACCGCGACGGAGTGAATGCCCCTGCCGCTCGTTTCAGATGGCAGGAGGTCACTTTTCAGAAGATGCGGGCAGGAGATACACAATGAGGACACTTTCCCGTTTCCCGGAGTTCATATCCGCATCCGATTACGTGTACATCATCGGCGTGGCCGGGGACAGCGGGTCCGGCAAGACGACTTTTACGGCAGCCATCAGGAACCTCCTCGGGGAAGACCTTGTCTCCACTCTCACTCTTGACGATTACCACATTTACAGCCGCAGGGAGAGGGAAGCCCTGCAGATCACCCCGCTCTCTCCCAGGGCAAACGATCTCGACCGCCTCGTGCGCGATATCGGGCAGCTGAAAAGGGGTGAGGGAGTGGAGAAGATGAGATACAACCACAGTTCCGGGACAATCGAGGGGCCATACTTCTTCCCCCCGTCAAAGATCGTCATCCTCGAAGGTTTGCATACCCTGGTGCACCCGACGCTGCGCTCCCTCCTCGATTTTTCATTTTTCGTGGATCCGGTCCCCGATGTGAAGCGTGAATGGAAACTCAAGCGCGACATGGGGAGCAGGGGATACACCGAACAGGAGGTGAGAAAAGAGATGGCCGTGCGAGAGCCGGATTACCTTGCCTATGTGGCCCCCCAGCGCGCCTATGCGCAGGGAATTATCGGGATATCTTTCTCCCGGTACGGCCGGCGGCTTGGATGGGAGGAGAACATTTACCGGGTCTCCCTGGCCATGTCTCCTCTCGCCGGGGTGTCCGAAGAGGTCTGGATGCAGTTTGATCTCGGATCATTCCTTGCCGGGCATACCCGGCCATACAGCGTCGAATACCATCCCGTGATGGACGAGGGGCGTTTCATGGGGAGGATCGACCTTGACGGGGGATTCCCCTGCGACTCCGCACATGCGCTTGTTTCGATGCTCCAGGACCAGACAGGGGTGAACCCGTGGGATTTCCTGCCCGGCTGTCCTCTCCTGACACCGACTGATATCATGCAGCTGGTCGTCTGCTGGAGGATCATATCCCACAGGCGGCAGATCTCCTGACCGGAAATCCTCCTGTTATCGTCGGCGCGGGCAAACATACATCAGGCACGAAAGGGTAACCATTCAGATAGCAATGGGCAGGATACGGTATTTCTCCGCTGTACTCGGGGAGCTTGGTGAGATGCTTGTCTTTATCAGCCCGCTCACCCTTATTCCGCTTCCCGTGGCGGTCATCTTCCGGGAATGGCACATGCTTTTACCCCTGGCACTGGTTCCCGCACTGTTCTTCTGCAGCGGGATGCTCCTGAACAGGCTGCCCAGGCAGAAGGAAGAGATACGATTCTCCGCTGCGCTCAGTTCCGTGGCACTGGTGTGGCTTGCATTTGCCCTCGTATCCTGCATCCCGTTCATGCTGGTGCTGGATATATCTTTTTCAGATGCGCTTTTTGAAGCCATGGCAGGGTGGACGGGTACCAGTTTCTCTCTGCTTACGGGAAAAGACGCCCTCCCGGAGAGCCTCCTCTTCTGGAGAACCTACATGCAATGGGTGGGGGGTCTTGCGGTCATCTCTCTTGCCCTGACACCTGCGTTTCGTTCCGGACTGGACACAAGTCCGCTCTTTCGTGCGGAGAGAAGGGCAGAGCGCATTCTGCCAAGCGTGATCGCGAATGGAAAAGAGATCTGGGCCGTGTATATCCTCCTGACTGTCATATCCGCCGGGTTGATCATGATGGCACGGGTTCCCCTCTGGGACGCACTGAATCTCGCCATCTCTGCGATCTCCACCGGGGGTTTTGTGCCAAAAGACGGGGGGCTGCTCTATTACCAGAATCCCCTGCTCGAACTGGTTCTCATACCGGTCATGATCCTCGGATCAACCCCCTTTACCCTTTACTACATGACGTACCGGAGCAGGAAGATCTCGTTTTTCACCGATGAGCAGGTCAGGCTTCTCTTCATTTTTCTCGTATTCGGAGCCATGCTTGTCATCGCCGACCTCTTCTTCCTTGCGGAGTATTCAGCACCGGAATCTCTCCGACAGGGGATTTTCATGACTGCCGCTGCTCTCAGCACAACAGGATTCCAGAACGCAAATCCTCACCTTTTCCCGAGCGTCACCGTGGTGTTCCTGACCATGCTCATCTTTGTGGGCGGCTCAAGCGGGAGCACGGCAGGAGGCATCCGCCTCTCCCGGATAGCCCTTGGATACCGGGGGATTATCTGGTGGTTCAAGCGTGCGTTTGTCAGCAGCAGGGTCCTTGTTCCCTTCAAATACGAGGGGCGCAATATCCCGGTGGAGGTTGCCGAGCCGGAACTTTCCAAGAGCCTGCTTGTCATCATACTCTCGGTCATCACGGTGTTTGTCGCGACAATGGCAATCCTCCAGGTGCACATCATCTCGTTCGGGCTCACCGATCTCATCTTCGAAATTGTGTCTGCCCTGAGCTCCTGCGGGATTACCACGGGATACGTGAGCCCCACCATGCCCCTCCTCTCCAAGTGGGTGTTCATCATCGTCATGTGGGTCGGACGCCTGGAGGTCATCGCGGTATTTGTCCTGATCCTTGGATTGATACGCGGATCAGACTAGATTTCGTATCTATAATTAAACTCCACTTTTGTTAACTTCAGAATAACTAATTAACCGGGCCGTCCAATACCTGATGATGAAACAGATTGCCCTGTACGGGAAAGGGGGTATAGGGAAATCAACCACATCGGCCAACCTTTCGGCAGCGCTCTCCCTGCAGGACCTCGATGTGTTGCAGATCGGCTGCGATCCAAAACGGGACAGCACCCGGATGCTGATGCAGGGCAGGCTCATTCCCACGGTGATGGATCTCGTCAGGGAAAGAGGTGACAGGGAGATCAGCCTCGACGAGGTCGTGTTCAGGGGGTATCACGGTGTCAGGTGCGTGGAGGCGGGAGGGCCTGAGCCGGGAGTCGGGTGTGCGGGCAGGGGAATCATCGCGACATTCCAGATCCTGGAGAGACTGGGTGCGCTCACCGCGGATGTGGTGGTCTATGATGTCCTCGGTGACGTGGTCTGCGGCGGATTTGCGATGCCCATGCGGGAGGGCTACGCCGAAGAGGTATATCTTGTGACTTCCGGCGAACTGATGTCACTGTACGCAGCCAACAACATATGCAAGGCCATATCCCGTCTTTCGTCACGTTCCCGGAGCAGGTGCCGCCTTGGCGGAGTGATCTGCAATGCCAAGAATCTCCCGCATGAAGAAGAGCTTGTCAGCGAGTTCTCCCAAAAAATCGGCAGTTCCATGATTCTCTTCATCCCGCGGGACCAGGTTGTCCAGCAGGCGGAACTGAACAAAAAGACGGTGATCCAGTTTGCCCCCGAATCCGATCAGGCCGGGGTCTACCGCGAGCTTGCAAAAAAAATCATGGAGAACCGGAGGCTGGATATTCCCGGGCCGCTCGAGATGGGAGACCTGGAAGATCTCGCCTATGCCTACTCCACGCGATGACGGGTGCACGCTGACAGGGGCGCTCTCTGTCACGACCGAGATCAGGAACTGCACAACGCTGATCCACGGACCTGCGGGGTGTGCCCACCATAACTTCTCCCTCCTCCATGCACTCCACGCCGTCAGGGACCGCGTGGCTCCCCCCTCGCTCATCTCGACAGATATATCCGAGAAGGAGGTCATCTTCGGGGGCGAACCGCTTCTTGAGGAAGCCCTTTACCGGGCACTTTCGCATCGTCCCGAGATCGTGTGCATCCTGTCGACATGCGTTGCCGCAACCATAGGGGACGATGTGGAGGCGATATGCAGGATGCCCCGGGAGACCCCAGTCCTCCATATCCCCACGGGCGGGTTCCTTGGCGGCGGATTCCTCTCAGGCCACATGGAGGCCCTCCGGGCCCTCTCGCATCTCTCCGCGAAAGGGGAGCGGACGCACTCCGTCAATCTCGTGGGTGAGAAGACGCTTGAATACGAGGTTTTTGAGCATTTCCGCGAGGTGTCGCGGATCCTCCAGTGTCTGGGAGTTCCAGTCAATACCCGGTTCGTGTGCGCAACCTCGCTTCCGGAGATACGGCGGCTTGGGGATGCCTCCCTGAACATCCTCCGGGACCCGTCCATGGTCCCGCTGGGGACATCGCTCGAAGAAAACCTCGGAATTCCCTTCATCGAATCGTTCCCGCTCGGGATGGAAGGGACGCTTCACTTCATGGAGGAGGTCGGGAAAATACTCTCCATAGAGACCACTCCTGCCGTCGACAGGGAAGAAGCCCTCCAGAAGGAGATGGTGCGGACCTTCTCATCACTGAAAGGAAAGCGGGTCAGGTTCAGCACCCCGTATACGGAGGACGGATCATCCCGCTTCGGCTACGAGCTTGCCGATCTCTTCGATATCGAAGTGCACGAGAATGGGAATCCTGTCCCGGTACCGGACCCGTTCCCGGTCGGGACGAACGGAATCCGGAGACTGCTCCACAGGTGGAAGAGAGGCTGCCATGCCTGAATGTGCCGGGCCTCTCTGGCCGTGCGGGCTCACCGGGGCGGCAGCCTGCCTCTCGGGGTTTGGCAGGATGGGCATTGTGATCCACGGGTCCGAAGGGTGCTATTTCTACCCGGCGACCACCCTCCATGTCCCCCTGTATTGCACCGCTCTTTCGGATGAGGATATCATTCTCGGGACCGACGAGGCATTGTTCCGGACGATAGATGGAATTGCGAAGAAGTACAGGGATATCTTCGTGATTCTCTCGTGCGTCCCGTCAATCATAGGCGAGGATGTCCGGGCATCGCTCGAGGCACGGTATGGGGACGGTCTTAGGATCCACGTCCTCGATTCGCCGGGATTTTCCGGCGAGTATGAGAAGGGATACCTCGCAGCCCTCTCATCACTCACCCTCCCGGAGTCGGAGACGATGCAGGCCTGCGTCAACATCGACGGGCTCTCCCTTATGGATCCCTTCCTGAGAGGAAACCTCCAGGAAATTGAACGGGTGCTCCGGATGGCAGGAGCAGGATTCGGAATGCCCCTCTGCTCCTGTGATACAGGGAACAATACGGAGATTGCGCCTTTCACCGTCCATGCAAACCCCGATCTCGTCTCCGGCAGGGGGTCGTCGCTTGGGTCGCTGCTGGGGATTCACGCGATGCGAAAGGCTGTCCGTGCACTTGAAGACAGGTTCCCGGAGAGCGGGGGTATTCTCTCCGGGTGCCATCTCCCCGCCGCGGAGGAGCGAATCAATGCGGCCTGCGACAAATATTTAACAAGATTTGACCCCCCTTCGGTTGTCCTTTCGGGGCAGGACGCCTCCATGCAGGCGATTGCCGGCATGCTGGCCGAGTATCTCGATGCCGAGATCCTGGGTATTGCCGCCAGAAACGCCCCGGGCGAAGGCCCGTACCCTTCGAAGTGGGTCAGGGATTATGAAGGGATCAGAGAGATGCTCGAACAGATGGCGCCCGACCTCGTGCTCGGATCTTCTTTTGAGCAGACTGCCTTCCCGTCCGCAGCGTGTGTGGGGGTAACCCCGCCACTCAGGGGACTGGTGAGACTGCATGCGAGGCCGCTCGCAGGAATCGAAGGAGCCCTTGCCCTCATGGAATCGGTCTTAAACGCCTGCATCGATCACCAGAAAGTATCCTGAATGAGGGGCTGCATCCTCCCTCTTTTCACTATGAAAATGGCTTTGCCATTTTCATTCGATAAGTTCGACCACTTGTCAGTCACAGGCAGTGAATATTAAAATGGCTTTGCCATTTCATTCGATAAGTTCGACCACTTGTCAGTCACAGGCAGTGAATATCAAAATGGCTTTGCCATTTTCATTCGATAAGTTCGACCACTTGTCAGTCACAGGCAGTGAATATCAAAATGGCTTTGCCATTTTCATTTTGTATGTGTGCATCACGGAGTGAAGTATCTCATTTTTTTACTTTCACCCCGCGCATATCGAGCCCTTATATACCGCAATCGTGAGAGGATAGGAGTGAGGTGAGTGAGATGCAAAGAGCAGGATATCTCAGCCGGGACGGGAAGGAAGTCCTTGATGGTGATGGAGTTCCACGCGAGATCCTTGAGCTCAACATTTACAGAGCAAGACTCTGCATACTCATTGACGCACTGATCTCTGCCATCCAGCGAGGCACACCAGCCCGCATCGAACGGATCAAGCAGAACTGGATGGAGTATCTGGGGGGTCCGGTGGGAACCGCCAGGATATCCCGGTCGGGAAAAGCGCTGAACATCGAACTGGTGAATGGGGACAGGTATACCCTCGCACTGGATTCTCTCCGGGAGGTTCTTGCTTACAGAGAGCGTATCGCACGGATCATGGAACTGCCCGCACTCCTGCCGGCGGAGGCATCGAGGGACCGGCTCATCACCGATTATTTCATACCTCTGCCGCAGTGCTGCCATACTGAAACTGCCGACAGGATGACAGCCTGAGTAGAAGACCGAAGGGGCATCACACCTCCCTGCCGGCCGGTGAAAAATATGAAAAAAGATGCCTGGACAGGAAGGAAGCCTGTTCCCTAGGCCCTCTTTTTTTAATGAAAGCACGGGAAAAAAAGCGGGGGATGATTCCTTCAAGAAAAGGACGGCTGTTCACCTTACCCTGCTGTCACCTGATTTGATCATTGCAGCGACGTAATCCCCGACATCCGAAGTGCGGGAAGACCCACCCATGTCCCGTGTCACAACGCCATCGAGGATGGATTGCCCGAGTGCATGCAGCACACCTTCTGCTGCGTCATGCTCCCCTATGTGATCGAGGAGCATGGACCCGGCCCAGATGGTCGCCATGGGGTTCGCTACTCCCTGTCCCTTATATTTGGGTGCGGAGCCGTGGATTGGCTCGAACATCGAGGTTCCCGAGGGATTGATGTTTCCTCCCGGAGCAAGCCCCATGCCGCCCTGGATCATGGCACCGAGATCGGTGATGATGTCCCCGAACATGTTGGGGGTGACCACGACGTCAAACCATTCGGGATTCTTCACGAACCACATGGTGATGGCGTCGACAAAAGTGAACTCAGTGGTGATTTCCGGAAATTTCTGTGTCTCTTCTGAGAACACTTCTCTCCATAGCCCGTACACATCGGAGAGGACATTTGCTTTGTCGACCGATGTCAGTTTTTTCCTCCTCCTTTCGGCCAGGTCACAGGCAAAGGAGATTGCCCTGCGTGCTCCTTCGCGGGTGATCACCCCCACCTGGTATGCGATCTCCTCCGCGTCGCTCTCCATGTCAAGGCCGAACCTGACATTGTAGAGCTCCCGCCGGATCTCCAGTGTCGTTTTCTGGGATTTTCTGAAACGCCCCCCGACTCCCACATAGAAGTCCTCAGTGTTCTCCCTCACCACGACGAAGTCGATATCGGAGGGTTTCTTGCCTGCAAGGGGAGTGGAGACCCCTTCAAGGAGGCGGATTGGCCGAAGATTGATATACTGGTCAAAGTGAAAACGGAGGGCAAGGAGAATTCCCTTCTCCAGTATTCCCGGGGTGACACGCTCATCACCTATTGCGCCAAAGTAGATGGCTTTATACTGTGCAAGATCGCGCAAATGCTCTTCTGTCAGCAGTTCCCCTGTCTCGAGGTAGTGATCTGCACCGATAGAAAACTCCTCCCAGCCAAGAGAGAACCCGTACCGGTCTCCCGCTGCCTCCAGTACTTTTTTTCCTTCACAGATGATCTCGGGACCGATACCGTCGCCTCCTATGACCGCGACCCTGTGCATGTCTTCACCTCCTCAAGGGATCGTGCATACTCCACGAGCCCGCCGGCGTTCACGATCTCCTGCAGGAATCCCGGCACTGGCTCGATGGCGTATTTCTTTCCGCCGGATACCACGTACCCCTCGTTCATGTGCACGACAAGATCGGACCCGTCGGCAATCCTGTCTGCATCGGCACAAACCAGGGGGAGGAGCCCGACACTGATCGCATTCCGGTAAAATATCCGGGCAAATGACCGTGCGATGATGAACCTGACCCCCGCACCAGAGAGGGCGAGAGGAGCATGTTCTCTCGACGAGCCGCAGCCGAAGTTCCGGCCGGCAACGATGATGTCACCTTTCTTTACCTGTTTTGCATACTCGTCCCTCGTGCCTTCGAACGCATGGGAGGCGAGGATTGCCGGGTCATAGATGGTCAGGTATCTCCCGGGGACGATCGCATCGGTATCGATATTGTCGCCAAATTTCCATGTCCTCATTGTTGCGCCTCCCTCGGGTCTGTGATCTCGCCGTGTACAGCGCTTGCTGCCGCGGTTGCCGGTGAGCAGAGGTACACGAATGACTCGGCGCTCCCCTGCCTCCCCTTGAAATTCCTGTTCGATGTCGAAAGCGAGACCTCGCCCGGTGCCAGCAGCCCGAATGCTCCTCCCATGCAGGGGCCGCAGCAGGGAGCCTCGACGAGTGCTCCGGCTGCGATGAACTGCTCGATTATCCCGGCCCGGAGCGCTTTTAAGTACTCTGGCCGGGACGCAGGGATGACGAGCACCCGGACGGAATCGTGGAACTTTTGGTTCCCGAGCACCTCAGCCGCTTCGGCCAGATCCTCGAACCTGCCGTTCGTGCAGGACCCTATGAAGACCTGATCTATATGGGTTCCGGCGACTTTTTCGACATCCACCACCTGGTCAACATTATGCGGCGTTGCCACTTTCGGGGAGAGCGTGCTCACGTCGACCTGGTGGCGTGCGGAATAGGTCGCGTCGCTGTCGCTCTCCAGAGGGAACGGCGAAACCCCCTTTCTCCTTGCCTTCAGGTACTCCCAGGTCACGGTATCGGGCGGGACTATCCCGGCCTTTGCCCCCATCTCGACGGCCATGTTGCAGCAGGTCATCCGGCCGGCCATATCCATCTTCTGCATGGTCCCGCCGGCAAACTCGAGTGCCTGGTAGGTGGCGCCGTCAGCCCCGATCTTCCCTGCGATTGCAAGGATCAGGTCTTTTGGGCCGACCCTTCCCGGGAAGTTTCCTGTGATATCGAGCCGGATGGTCTCCGGGACCCGGAAGTAGAGAGCCCCGAACTTGAGGACGAACCCCATGTCCGTCGACCCGATGCCGGTAGAGAATGCTCCTGCCGCCCCGTACATGCAGGTGTGGGAGTCGGCACCGACAATGATCTCGCCTGGTGCAGCCCGGCCCTTTTCCATTACCACCTGGTGGCAGATCCCTTCCTTGATATCGAGGTTTTCTATCTGCTGCTCGATGGCGAATCTCCTTAAGAACACATGGTTCTCTGCTGCCGGAAGAGAGTCTGCAGGGATCTGGTGATCGAAGAGGAGCACTATTTTGCCCGGATCGAATACAATCTTCCCACCCATCTCGCGGAACTTCCGGACTGCCAGAGGCCCGGTGATATCATGGATCATCGCCGCATCCACGGGTGCCATGATCACCTCGCCAGCCCTGACAGGGCGTCCGCATCTCCTGGAGAATATCTTCTCGACAAGCGTTGCTGCCATATTAGGTTTCACCAATGTATGCGTTTTCCCTGTTCTTGTATTTTGGGGAGAAATTGCAGCGTTCCGGCGGGATTTGGTGTTGCATTCTGCGCGGACCGAAGAGACATTCGGGGCCTCTCCATATCTCCATCCGGCCAGATCTATCGGGATGATCCAGGATCCCCTGACAGCGGATAAGAGTCTATTCTGAAGGGAAAATCAGAGTATCAGGGAAGAGGCTGAACAGCCTGCGATTCTTATAAAAACATGGGTAAAGGTAAAATGTTACACATCAGACGGATCCACAGCCCACACATAGAGGGTAATCTCCTCAATGCCGGATGGTTCATGGCATGCAAATGCATAGACAGGCAGCATGTATTCCTGCGTGCTGACCGCATCCTCAGTCCAGTAACCGAGCGAGATGTTCCTGACTGCAAAATAACTGGTGCAGCATAATGGCCGCATGATGAGGTCGCCTGCACGGAGCCGCTCGTACGCTTGCACCGGTGTACGAATTTTCATGTCCCGGACAGGAACAGGGTCATATTGACGTACATTGTTCGTGACTCCCACCACCTCACCTCCCTCCCCGAGGGTGACCGTGATGCCAGCATTATACACCGGAATGCCATCGATCTCCCTCGTGAAACGAACATACTTGGAAAGATTGTATACATGAATTGAATCCCCGTACGCTGATCCGATACTCACGCTACTGAAGTGCAGATCGACAGGGAGCAGGTTTCGTTCCAGGAGGTATTCCGTCGCTATGATCCGTGCCTCTTCATCAGATGGAAGATCCGGCGGGATATCTGTAGAATACGGCATTGCCTTGTCGGGAATCTGGTATCTGTATGCCCCTGAATTGCGATTAAATTCAAGAACTGCATAAGGGTCCCTTGAATAATCAGTGATCCTGAAGATCCCCGATGAAGGAATGTAATCCTCGACTTCTCCCGACACACCGAACAGAGCACCAAGCTGCTGTATCTCCACACTGGTGAGGTTGGGAATGATGGTCCTGTACACAGGATATGACTCATCTACGATCGGAAGACCTGTTTCCAGGGGATAGGTGGAGAAGGACAACGTTCCTCCCTCATTCATGAAAACCCAGTATCCCTTTCCTGGAAACACAGGATAAATATCGCTGTGGGCCCCCGGACCACCATTGACAATCGAGGTCTCGTACTTCTGGGATTCACTGTCATACCCGATCAGCTGGGTCCAGGCGTTCTGA
Organism: uncultured Methanolinea sp.; assembly: GCA_964452625.1. Lineage (GTDB taxonomy): Archaea > Halobacteriota > Methanomicrobia > Methanomicrobiales > Methanospirillaceae > Methanolinea_A. Next base: position 73,111 of record CAYVMJ010000003.1, on the reverse strand, counting down.
ACAGGGAACAACGCATCCCGTGCAGAGTATAGATATGTGAAACCGATCGCGTTCCATCCCGGCTGCAGCACGACTGTGTGTTCCACCGATGGATCATAGTTCAGGGTGAGCGGGACCTGTGCTGATGACACAGAATAAATCCAGAATCCCCTGAAAGGATCAAGAGTGTCGAGAGGATTCATCTGGTTCCAGTTCTGATGCGATGCATCATACCAGAAGATCGAATGCCCCCCGGTGTCTACGCCGCTGAACACTTCACCTGCGGTCCTGTGGCCTTCTGCAAGGGTTTGTGGAACTGATATGAAGTTCCACCCCGGATGAAGAGTGAGCATGAAATCCGCCGAACCGGGGAGTTCCATCAATACCTGAATACAGTCTGTCCGGATGATGCTGTCGAGTTCTCGATCCCTCGTCACTGAAAGTGAAACCGTGTAGGTTCCGGGTTCGGTATAGGTATGTTCACAGTCCCTGGTCTCGTACTCTTTGAACCCGTCGCCATCGATATCCCAGTTCCACCCGGTCGGGTTACCCTGCGACGCATCCTGGAACTGCACAGTGAAGGGAGCAGTCCCCATGATGCCTGAAGTGGTGAAACCGGCGTGCAGCGGGGCCTCCGTTGGGGTTGGGGTAGGCTCAGCCGTTGATACAGAATCGTCCCGGGAATCCGTGATATATGCATAAGTTTCACCACTTGTGGCAGGTACAAATGCAATAAGGGCAAGCAGGATGATCCCTGTGCATAATCGCAATGAATTCATCTTTGTTCATTCCCCCTATCCTGGTGGAAACCAATCGCGCAGACGCGAAATCATTGGTAAATACTGGTGTTTGTCGTGTGAAGCCCTGAGTGTTATTCACGATGTATATATGACTTGCATTATAACAAAGAAGAGATATATTAATTGTGATAGTTGGAAGGGTGAATTCCGGACTTTGCCCCAAGTCACTTCCCTGGATTGGATGCCATTTTGCAACGGGAATGAGGCCTTGGCTGTCGAATCGGGCCTTCTGTTATCGCCGGTCCGAGATAAAAAATTCCGATACTGCGACTTTTTTCGCATTCAAAGAAAAGTATTTGAATTTTCGGGCGGTACGTGCTGGTGATGCATATGTCATACAAAAAGACATCTCTCATTGCGATGCTTATGCTGCTCGCCTGTGCAGTCCTGGTGACAGGGGTCCATGCCGCAGAGGACAACGACCGGGTCATCATAACATCGGGATCCTCAGAAGTAAAAGTCACACCTGACCGTGCCCAGGTCACGGTCTCTGTGCAGACCGAGAATGCCGATGTCAAAATGGCGCAGTCAGAGAATGCGGCAAAGATGGATGCCGTGGTGAAGGCAATCAAGGCTGCAGGAATCGCCGATGCGGACGTCAGGACATCAGGGTACTCAATCTATCCGGTATACGATGACACTTCCTCGATCTTTTCCAAGAAAGTGAAGACATATCGCGTGACAAACAGCGTCCAGGTGACAATCCGCGATGTGACGAAGACCGGAGAGGTCATCGACGCAGCGGTTGCTGCCGGTGCAAACCAGGTCGACAGCATCATGTTCATGGTCAGTGAGGAACTCGAGCAGAGCCTCCGCAGTGAAGTTCTCGGAAAGGCGGTCCGAAAAGCCCGTGCAGATGCCGATATTGTTGCAGCAGCGGCAGGGGTGACAATCACAGGGGTCAAGGAGATCAATGTCGGAAGCTATTATCCCCCCGTATACTACGAGAATGCCCGACCGGCTGCAATGGATGCAAAGGCCACATCAGTCTCGACCCCCGTGGAACCGGGCCAGGTGACCATCAGCGCCCAGATATCTGCCACCTATCTTATCAGTTAATCCGGCCATTCCACATTTTTTTACATTCCCCCGTATCTCCTCTCTCCTGGAGGGACCGTTATTTTCCCGGGGGGACATGAAAGGTATTGTACATCATATCCCGGAGCGGGGTTTCCTGGCTAAAAATCCATGCACCCGACAGGGATCCGTGCATACAATGCAGCACTTACGGGATGGGTCAATCCATGGAAGGGGCACTATTCCGAACGTTTTTAATTCCTGACCTGTCACACATATACGAAGGACAGGTAGATGCAACGTACAATAGGCTTCAAAGAAAGGCGGTATATCGAAGAATTACGAATACTTACACGGGCTACTGCGCTTGACTGCGTGATCGACGAACGATTTGAACGTGTGATATATATCATCAGGCAGGGGGACATGGGCCTTGCCATAGGAAAGAAAGGGGACAATATCCGGAGGCTCCAGACAGTACTTGGAAAAAAAGTCGAGATGGTGGAATATGCGGAGGATGTCAGGCAGTTCCTCATCAACATGTTCAAACCCGCGGAAGTGACTGGCATTGAGGACTCTGAAACTGAGGGGACGGTGAAGATCGTGGTGAGGCAGAAAGGAGATCTCGGCATCGCGATAGGGAAAGGGGGTGCGACAATCGAAAAGGCGAGGGTACTGTTGCGAAGGTACCATGGTCTTGAGATAGGCGATGTCGTTGTGGAGGCACAGGACATTGACCGGCAGTAACGTTCTCGAAGAGCTCTGGGGAGTCATCTGTGACCGCGTGCAGGATCCACGGGAAGGATCCTACATTGCCTCGCTTCTCCGTGATCCGAAGGGGATCGACAGGGTTCTGGAAAAGGTGGGGGAAGAGGCTGCTGAATATATTATAGCGGTCAAGAACGGCCGGGAAAATGAGATCATCATGGAGGCTGCGGATCTCCAGTTCCATCTCCTTGTCAGCCTGAAAGCTGCAGGCCTTGAATACGCAGATATCCTGAGAGAACTGGAATCCAGGAGAAAATAATCAGCTGGTCAGGTAGGAATCGAGATCCTGCAATCCTTCTATCTCCGAGAAGCTGACTGAAGAGCTGGCGGCGACTCCCGGATCAATCAGCAGAACAGATCCGTACCTCAAGGAGAGGGCAATGCCGTCGCTCGGGCGACAGTCCATGCTGACCTGGTGATGATCCCTTGTGAATATGAGTCGTGCATAATATACTCCGTCTTCCAGCGAGTCGATGATCAGTTCGTTGAGCACGATATCAAAAGATTTCATGAATTCCACGAAGAGATCATGGGTCAGGGGACGGGGAGGAATCTCCTGTTTGAGTGCGTTTCTTATGGATATCGCTTCCCAGAGCCCGATATAGATGGGCAGGCAGGTATCCTCCCCCGCAAGAGAGAGAATCACTGCGGGTGACGCCCCGAGAGGGCCGACTGCCATGTATACCCCTTTCACCGAGCAAGCTACGGGATCCATTGGTCGCAACAATGGATTGCCCGGGGCGGACTTAAGGTTATTGCAGACCGAATATTTTCAGAAGGTTTTTTTTCCTGGCTACCGGCAATGGCCAGAGAGGGAACCATTTCATCCCTTTTTTTTCAATTCATGCATGCACCAGGGGATAGATGCCGGGTGCTTTTTTATGAAAATGCCTCCGGCATGCACAAGGCATAGCGATGTGCATTTAGGATGTGGGGGGTGTTTTGGGGCAGGAGGACGGATGCAAAATCCATCATCCGCGGTTTTCATTCTGAATGCATGTATCTCGAAAGGGGATCATGTGAATTTTTTAAAAAAAATCGCTGCTGTTATTCAAATCAGGAAAACCAATGTGCCTTATACGTTATCGCCCCCTGCTCCCTTTCAGTTCCTTCACTTTCTCGTCGCATTTTCTTGCCTCCTCGATCTTCCCCATTTTTTTATATGCAAAGCCGAGATTGTTCCACGCGTCGATGTAACCGGGATCCAAAGTAATTGCCCGGACATAACACCGTATTGCAATGGTGTATCTTTCTCTCCCGAAAAAATCATTTCCTGTATTTTTCCAGTATTCCGGAGTTTTCCTGTCCATTACGCAACAAGAAACCATTATTCCCGCGTTTGGTTATATATTCTCCTGCATGCCCCGGTGATCATCAGGGGTTACTGGAAGGTTCTTATTCCTGCGTTTTTACGTCAGTCTGCCCGGCTTCCCGACGGACAATGACGAGACTTCCGACAAGACCAAGAAGGATATTTGAATAAAACAGGATTGTCCTCCATAATACGACGACAATGCCGATGAGTGAGGTCGGGATGAAAATACTGTACATCGACGTGAAAAGAATTTCGGCAATCCCCGATCCCCCCGGAGTCAGCGGGATCATCATGATGACGGCGATAATCAGCTGGATGATCAACGATTCCACGTAAATAGGGGGCTGGCCGAGACCCAACAGGATGAGGGAGACGATGACGCTTTCGAGAAACCAGAAGGAGGCCGTGAAGATAAGTCCAAGGAAAAGACCTTTTTTTCCATGTGATATGAACATGGAGAGAGTATTGTGAAAGTTGTCAACTTCGCGATCGATGACCTGTTCGTACTTCTCCATCTTTGTTTTGCCAAGTATCCGGGCGATATACCTTGCAACACGCAGGAGAAACCGTTTCAGGACAGCGGGTTTTTTTACGGAATATAAAAAGAGAAGCACAAGCCCCGTGATCATGATCCATGATGCGTACATGAAATAACTGTATATCGATCCGATCTGCTGCCATATGCTCCCGAGCACCAGCATGAAAAATGCTCCCCCGAGTCCAAGCACAAACCCGTCAAGGATCCTCTCGGTGATCACGATGGCCGTTGCGTCCCCTATCCTGACACCTGCTTTGTAAAGTTCATGAACCCTGACGGGTTCTCCCCCTGCCTGGGAAGGGGTTATGGCCGCGATAAGCAGGTTGGCACACACAAGGTTGAGACAGTGGAGGAATCCTACGCGGTACCCGAGCCCCCAGCTCATGTACTTGATCCGGAGTGCCCAGAATCCGATAGCGAAGAGGTGACAGAGGATGGCGAGGAGAAAAAATACCGGGTCCACGTTCTTCAGGAGGGAGAATGTCGAGGCATCAATGGTGAAGAAGAGGATTATCACTATTACGAGGAGGGAGAATCCCAGCGATACCCAGAGCCAGCGCCTCTCAGTCTTTTTCATGTTCCTGAACCCGGATAAAAAACGGCGTTAAACCATTAATATGTGATTCTTCTGGGGATATACATTGTGAATAGTACAGGCAGACCCCAGGTCATTCCCCGCTACACTGCAAATATCCCCCTGGATCCCGTCACCCTGACAAGAGCTGCCCTGACTCCTGCATCGAGCCATGCGTGACCATAACTGAACGCTCCAAGAGAATTGGGTATTTTTCCAAGCGACAGAAAACATCTTCCATATTCCCGCGAAAGTGCTGATGCCAGGATGAACCTCTCTGCAGCGTGATGGACCGGGGTATCCGGCTCTGGTGCGGGCTCTACGGATTCGAGGGCGGTTGAGAGCAGATTCTGGTACCTGTGAGTTTTCTCCTGCAGGTGCGGGTGTTCCCCTGCGGGGATCACAATCTCCGCAAAAAGCCACCTTTTTTCATGCACCGGTGCCCTGAAAAGGCCAAGGCTGCACCCCGCATCGAGCCATCCCAGTGCATATGACCATGATGCAATGGCATTCACGATATCATCGATGGAGAAAAAATGGTTGCCATCCGAGAGGTAGGATCCGGCCATCTCCTGGAAATCTCCTGCCACACCAAAGAGGATTGTCCGGTGGGGCAGGGGAATCACAAGATGCCTGAACCTGAACTCAAGTTCAGCCTGCCAGTCCCGCACCGCTACAGTCCTCCGAACAGAAGGAGGTATTCCTGTTCCATCACATGCAGGGGGCCGGGGATGACCAGTATGTGAAGGGGGGGGCCGAAATCTACCCGGGATACTTCCTGCGCGGGTCCTGCTGCAACGACCGGCTCATCCGATCCTGCCCTGGCAACTCCAACATAGAGGGGGATGGAGACCCCGGTCGTCTCTCCCATCTGTTCAAGTAAGGCAACAGCTTCCGGGATTGTCATGCAACGGTCATGCTGGATATCGAGGTATACCAGGGTATGAAGACCCTGGGAGAGATTCTTTCCAATCACTTCGATCGGTGTAACGGGAGCCCAGTTCTTCTGCGGAAACGGGAGTGAACAGGATTTTCCGAACCGGTAATTCTGCAGCCCGGTCAGACCGCATACCGCACTGGATATCGATGCCCCGTGGATGAGAGAGGTCCGTATCCCCCGCTGTGCAGCGCGTATACGGAGGTCGGCGTGGGTGGTGGAGACCATGGGGTCTCCGCCGGTGAGAAACGCCACTTCACCAACGACCGCCGGATCGAGGATGATCTCGGGATGCTGCTCCACCTCTTTGCGGCCGACGACCCGAATTGCCTTTCCGAAGCATTCCTGCATCTCTGAAAGTGAGGTTCCCTGCAGTCGCGATGTATAGCCTTCGAGAAATACGTGGTCGGACTGTCGTATACGCTGGAGCCCCCGGATGGAGATGTCCTTGTGATCATAGAGGCCGAGGCCGATGAATGAGAGCATGAAACTGTCCTTGCACCGGGAATATGTTTTGGTCTGTGTCAATGTCCGGTTCAGTAGGGATGGCGGGTGATTCTATCCACCATCGACTCCACCACAAAGTGCACATCTGATCGTTTGAGTGAACTGATGAAGAATACCGGTACGTCATCACGGAGTTTCAGGCTCTGCCGGATCATCTCTTCATCCATCTGGTGGGGGAGATCCGATTTGTTCACTGCGATCACAAGGGGGAGTTTTTCGGCATGCGGCAGAGTCAGGAGCTCCCTCGCACGTGCGAGAGTATCAGGCCTTGTCGCATCGAGAACGAGGATGAATCCCATCGCGTTCCTGAAGAGTTGGGGAAGGATGGGATCGAACCTCGGTTGACCGGGGGTTCCGAAGATGGTGATATCAAAGCCCCTGAAATGGAGCCACCCAAGATCCATTGCCACAGTGGTGCGATATCCGTCCAGGTCGCCACGGTCAACGGAAATTCCCCTGTCCGAGGCATTCGCAACAAAAGTGGATTTCCCTGACGAGGCCGGCCCGGTGATGATTATTTTGGGAATATAGAGGCGGATGCTCTGATCTGAGACAGAGTACGGGATGGATCTCCGGGGCATCCTTGACCATGAGACATACTCCAGGGTAAAAAAATTGAAGAACGGCACGAGGGTAAACGCGGAATGGACAGATATGATGAGGTCAAAGATGTTATCGGATGCGAACCCTGCAATGAGGCTGTCTCCTTCGAGGTTCAGGTGTTCCACAATTGTCGTCACCTTATGAGGACCTTTCCGGGATGGGAGGACATCCAGTGCACCAGCAAGGCCGAGATCCTCGTAGAGGAGGTCAAAATACACGCACACCACGTCAATGGTATGTGTGTCGATGGTGTCCTGCACCAGCTTCTTCCAGGCTTTTACCCTTGAACCTATCTTTTTCTCCTTTGCATTGATGGTTTCACGTACCCGACTGTCAAGGATGATGGCGCATCCATCCCGGTCAGGGATCTGGAGTTTCAGGAGTTCTGAAAATTCCGAGCAGAATGCCTTTTCTGTAGAGTGGGGTGCCAGAACCAGGACTTTTTTTCCCTCCTGCAACACTGTGGCGAGTGTCCTGTACATGAATAAACGCCCCTCGACCCCAGGCTCCAGCGAGAATACGACCCGTGTCCCCCTAGGTATCCCGGAGCCGAGCATCTCATCAATGCCTGTGATTCCAGTCCGGATCATGCGATCACCTCCAGGTTGCCATTGTGAACCCGGAACGGCACCCATTCCTGCGATACTCCGACAACCCCCCGGATCCTGAAGAATTCCCCGTGCTGTTCGGTCTTCACCTCGATCACTACATTCATCAGCTGTTTCATTAAAGAAAGTGTCTTTTCATCGAATGACTCGTTATTCAGGATATAAATCCCGATTGCTTCCATTTTTTTTAATTTGGCAGTGATAACGTGAAGAAACTGGTAAAGCACCTCCAGTTTGCGGTACATGAGCAGTGTTGTAAGGGAATCAATGTAGAACCGTATCGGGGGTGGGAAGAGGGCATTTTCCGCACTGGAAAATTCACCGTTGAAAATATTTTCAACCATCGATGAAAATTTGATACCGATACCCGTGAGATCGCTCGGGCTTGATACGTACTTTATCTGTGTATTATCACGGACATCCGGAGTCGAGAGTTTGGTGACCGAATCAATGATCCCTATGGGGTTCCTGTCGATCTGTTCGGCAGAAAAATAATCCAGCAGATCGACAGAGCGCTTTACCGTCGAAAGGATAAGCGCGTATTCCCCCTCCCGCGGCCTCGCAAGAGCATACCCCAGATGTTCCCCGGAACTCATGGACGGGGCCAGGATGAGAATGTTACTTCCCGGAGGAATGCCCTCATTTACCTGATCTATGAGGCTTATCCCCGTCTTGTATATGTACATCTTTTACTCATCATACTATGAGCATGTTTATAAGCGCTCCGATAATTATACCCAGAATCAGGGTGTAGAACGACACAAGGAGGGTGATACGCGCTCCAACGACGCGTGCAAGCACCCCGATGGTGGAGATGCAGGGGATGAAGAGAACGCTCACGACTGCAAACACGTAGATCTGCGTCGCAGATAGTACGGATGCGAGGTCTGCGGTCCCTGCAAGGATGACGAGTGTCTCGAGGGCCATCTCTTTTCTGAGTATGCCAAAGAGAAGTGCGGTTGCGGCATATCCGGGGAGTCCCAGGACAGCCTCGGACCATGGAGATATGGCCTCCTGGAAGAGTGTGAAGAAACCCGCGTACTGCAGGAATCCCAATATGAGGCTTGCGATGATCAGGAGGGGCATGGCGATGAAGAGGAACTCCCTGATGCGGTACCATGATTTTGCGAGCACATTCCCGATTCGTGGAACCCGCAGCGGTGCCAGCTCGAGTATCATGCCATACTGCTCTCCCGGGGTGATGCGGGAGAGTATGAGGCCGGTCAGTATGATCAGGCCAAATGTGATGATGTATATACTGATTGCGGCAGCGAATCCGACAAAAGCGGCGACAATGCCTGCAATGATCACTGTCCTCGCCGAACAGGGGACCATGCTCACCAGGAATGAGGCAATCACACGTTCCCTCCTGGTTCTCAGGAGACGGATGCCCATGATGGCCGGCACATTACATCCGAAACCCAGGATAAGAGGGATCAGCCCCTGCCCGTGCATACCCATGCGATGCATGGACCTGTCGGCAAGAAACGCTGCCCGGGTGAGATACCCTGAATCTTCGAGGAGCGAGATGAAGATGTAGAACGTAAAGATAAAGGGGAACGCGATCCCGAGTCCTGCCTGGAGCGCGAGGAGGAATGAAAGACCGAGCTGCTGTGGGAGGGGATCCATGGGGAGCGCGAGGAACGGATCAATGCATAACGTCTCGAATGCACCAACAAGCAGCTCTTCAAGGTATGACCCAAAGAGAAAGACCGCCGCCAGTATGGAGAGGAGAACAGTGACCAGTATGGCAGGGCCAAGATACCGGGATGTGAGGATTGTGTCAAGCGTATCACGTCCTTTCTCTTCCTGCACGCGGCTCACCCCGGTGGCAATGGCATGCGCACGATGGTGCCGGTTTGCGGCGATGATCTGGGCGACAGACATGCGGTGCATCTCTTCAATCTCCGGTGTCAGCGCCTCCGCGAGCTCGAGTGTCTCCTGGTCGGTCCCGATCCCCTGGAGTGCCTGCAATGCCTGGAGACGTGTGACCGGGTGCACGGACTGGATACTCCGTATGGCAGCTTCTATATGGTGGTCGTACGGGACCTGTATCTTCGGTGCCCGGGCCCTGAAGAGAGCGGCAGGGATGATCTCCGCGATATTCATTCCCTGTATTGCTGATGCAGGTATCACCTCTGCGTCCATGAGTGATGAGAGATGCTCCGCATCAATCACCTTCCCCTGCTTCGTCGCCTCGTCCATCATGTTCAGCACGACAACAAGAGGCTTGCCATACTCGGCGAGCTGGAGGAGGAGATAGAGGTTTCGTTCCAGATGCGAGGCATCGAGTATCGCGATGAGCGTTTCGGCTTCTTTCTCACTGATGAATGTCCTGACCATCTGCTCTTCCGGTGAATTGCCTTCGAGTGAGTATATGCCCGGCAGATCCACGAGTTCCAGTCGTTCATTCTTGAAGCAGAGATTCCCTTTCATCAGGTCCACTGTCGTGCCCGGGTAGTTGCTCACCTCAACCCCAAGGCCGGTAAGCTGGTGAAAAATGAGGGATTTCCCTACATTGGGGTTTCCGATGAGTCCCAGCCTCATTCCTGTTTCTCCACGAAGATGCAGGACGCGATTTCGTGTGAAAGGGCGATATCACACCCCTTGACCTCTACCACGACAGCCTTGTTGTTGAGAGTGTGGATGAGTGTTATTGTCTCCCCCGGGAATATCCCCATGTCCGAAAGGCGCTGGCAACCCCCGGGGCATTTGACTGTAATAACTTTTAATCTGGTCCCCTCGGGGAATTGCAGGAGAGTGGGGAGATCCGGCCTGCAGGATCTTCGCCAGTACCCCCTGCCCCTTGGCCGGGTGAGGTAGCGGTCCAGCCTCTCGACCGCCTCGTCCGAGATATCGTGTTCAAGGATGCATGCCTCGTCTGAAGCGGTGCCAGGGTCCATCCCCAGAATATTCGAGAAGAAATTTTCCAGCACCTGGTGCTTTCTCATGACACGACAGCCCAGCTGTGAACCCTGTGATGAAAGTTCGATACGATCGCCAGGATGCATGAGGATGTCACCCTGCCTCTCAAGGTCCACGAGCCGGTCGCGGACCTCCGCATGGCTCAGCGAGAAGTGAGCAGAGAGATCTCCAACAGAGGGAAATCCATGAGTTCTTCGGGAGATCATGCAGAGCGCCTCGAGGAAATCTTCCCTGGCGGAGGTCTTCATGCCAGTACTGTTGGAGAGGACAATATTTGAGAATTTGTATGATGCCTTGTGTTATTTTGCATGATTCCCACTTTATTGCAGACCATTTCAGGAGGAATACCTCCCATCGACCAGTCATGATTAACGTTGTTCATTTATGATTATTATTAGCAATCATTTAATATAGGACTTCGAAGACAATATCATGAAACGAGGTGGCATGGTGAAAAAAGGCAGTCTCGCGGACGTTCAGGAAGCGATTAAAAAACGGACGTCCTATCACGTTGTTCTGGACACTAATGAAGTTGAACCCGGATGCCGTGAATATGCAGAAACCATTAACGCTCTTCTGAAAGCTACAGAAGATCTGCGGATCCGCAACCAGATTGTATTTACGGAAAACCCTCTCCCTATCCTGATCTTTGATCGGAACTGGAATATCCTTACGGCAAATAAGGCTTACAGCGATCTCTCCGGGATTGAACGGAGCCAGCTCCGGAAGATGAATGCGAAGAGCTTCAAGATCATTGAGCAGAAGGGGGAAGGTCTCAAGGCTGCTTTCATGGAGAAGAAACGCAGTTTCGGTGAAGTCACCGTTGATATGCCGTCAGGCGTCAAGATCCTCGAGCAGTATGGCATTCCCATTCTCAACGAGCAGGGCGATGTGCAGTCCCTCTTTGTCATATATAACAACGTCACAGAGCGGCGCACTCTTGAAGACAGGCTGCAGAAGAGTATCGCGGAGACAGGGGACATCCTCGAGAACATATCCCGGGGCGACCTCACCAAGAAGGCCGTGATTTTTGAGCATGATCCACTGCAGAAGGTCAAGCGCGACCTGAACCAGAGTATTGACAGGCTCACGGGCCTCATCTCCGAGACAAATAAAGTCATTGAGGACCTTGATATGGCCCTGAGCGATATCCTGGCCGGGACGGATGAGGTGGCGAGGGCATCCCAGACAGTTGCGACCACAGCCCAGAAGACATCGGATGACGCAAAAGATCAGCTCCTGCAACTGGAGCAGGTCAAGAAGGATATGTCGGAACTGAATAATGCAGTGGAAAAGATTGCATCTTCATCGCAGGCAATGGCAGAGACCTCAAGAAGTGTACTCAGTAACGAAGAGGAAGCGCGGAAACTGGGGAATGATGCAACAGGAAAGATGAATATCGTCCAGGATCTCTCGAGGACTGCCATGGATGAGATGGTTACCCTTGACAAAAAGACCCAGGAAATAAGCAACATCGTCAAGGTGATCACCGACATTGCCAATCAGACAAATCTCCTCGCACTCAATGCCGCGATTGAAGCTGCCAGGGCAGGTGAGCACGGAAGGGGATTTGCGGTGGTCGCAGGAGAGGTGCGGAACCTTGCAGGGGGATCCAAGAATGCGACCAAAAATATCGATGATGTCATCAGGGATATCTCCAATTCCAGCGGGCAGACCGTCACCTCCATGAAAAAGGCATACGAGGAGATTGTGACGGGCATCAGGAGCGTTGAGGTTACCATCGAGGCATTGAACCAGATGGCGGCAGGAATAAGGAACACTGCGGGGAGCATCACCGACATCTCCAGGGAGACTGAGAACCAGGCAGCGGCAACCAGCAACGTGCTGAACAATGTCGATCTGATCCATACCCTTATCGTGAAGAACGAAAGGAATACCGAACACCTTGCCGCCCTTGCAGAAGAGAGCAGCGCATCCATCGAAGAGATTGCCAGTGCCACCAATGAGATAAGGGGTAAGATGGGTCACTGCAGGGAGATCATGGGATCCTTCAGGCTGACGACCTGAAAACAGGGTATTGACCATGCCAAAAATCCTGGAATTTAAACTGGGTGACAATTATTATGCCATGGATATCCATCTCACGCGGGAGATAGTGGAATCCCTTCCCATCACTCCCATCCCAAGGACCGCCCGGTATATAGCGGGAATGACCAATATCAGGGGGGAAATTACCACCATGATCGCCATCAACGCCCTGATTGGATCTCCTGACCAGGAATCTGGATCCGCATCCGAAAAATTCATCATTTTCATCCCTGAAGCAGCCAGGGGGGACAACATCGGTATCATGGTCGACGAGGTCTACAGCGTGCTGGATGTAAATGAAAGCGATATCGAATATTCGGGAAATGGATGTGCGAGTGTGGGGAAATCATTTATAAAAGGCGTTATACGTATCCGCGACACACATGAAGGACGGGAGAATGAAGAGGTGTCGCAAAGGCTCGTTTTATATCTTGATATCGACAAACTCATTGAAGATCTCTTCGAGATGGCCTCACGCTGAGATCAAGGGGATTCATGGACGAATTTCAGAGCCTTCTCCAGACCATACAGCGGCTTTTCAATATCCAGTGCACGAATTACAAGGAGGATTATATTAAGCGCCGACTGGCATCGAGGATGAACTCGAGGCATATCGCCACATATAAAGAATACCAGGAATACCTCCTCCAGCACAAGGATGAACACGAAGCGCTGAAGAACGCCCTGACCATCAACGTGACCAAGTTCTTCCGGGACCCGCCGGTATACGAGTGCCTCCGGTCTGAAATTATACCTCCCATCCTGAGGCAGAGAAAGAAACTCAGGGTATGGAGTGCGGGCTGTTCGTCCGGCGAGGAACCCTATTCCTATGCCATCATGTTGCATGACATGACCACTATTTTGAAGGATGTCGACTGGATGATCATCGCCACTGATATCGACGAGACCATCCTGAAGAAGGCAAAGGAAGGGATTTACGAGAAAAGTGCCCTTGAATTCGTAACCGAAAGCCAGCTCCGCCGCCATTTCAAACACAGGGAAGACGGCAGGTACGAGATAAAACCACACATCAAGGAGAAGGTCAAGTTCCAGCACCATGACCTGATGTCGGGAGTGCCGGTCAGCCGGTACCTCGATATCATTTCATGTCGCAACGTGACCATCTACTTTTCGGACACGCAGAAGAATGACCTCGTGCGGATGTTTCACCAGGGGTTGAGCCCTGGCGGATATTACGTCATGGGAATGTCCGAGTTCCTGGGAAGGGAAGTCGAGCATCTCTTCGCACCGTATAAACCCCTCAAGAAGATATTCGTGCGGAAGGACGAACAATAATCCCGCCTTACACCTCTCCTCTCTTTCTCCATCTTTCTTCCGGGACGAGAATTTCAAACCGGGCACCCTTTCCATACACCCCCGACTCCCTGATGGAGATATCTGTGATGGAGAGGATCTGGCGCGAGAGGAAGAGCGAGTGTGCCCTGTGGATCCCATGACCCCATTCGAAGAGGAGGGGCTTGTCCCCATCAGGTATCCCGACACCATCATCAGCATATATAATCATCAGACCCTCATCTGTCTCCCGTGCAGTGACCCTGATCGATGTCACTTTTTTCCCGTGGACGAGCGAATTCTCGAGGAGTGTCGGGAAGATACGTCCGCATTCCCGGTCCGAGAAAATTTCAGTATTCCTGATATCAGAAAAAAAACGGACATGTGCAAGTTTGATATTCTTCAGGGCATCGTCGATGATCTCATCGAGAACATACCAGCCTGGGGCTTTGAGATCATCCCCCAGGTATTCTTCAAGGAGATTGAGGTGAAACCGGAGGTTTTCGACGATGAGGATCTCTTCCTGGAGAAGCTCCCGGATTTTCCTCTGGTCGGACGTCTCCCTGATCGTCTTCAGGGTTTCTGCGGCCTGTGACAGCTGGTTCTGGGAGAATCTCCGGAACAGGGCATTGAGCTGGAATGCCTGGTTGCACGTTCTTGTATAAGAGGGATCAAAAGATGCAGCGGGGGGATACTGGACAGGAGCAGTTCTCCTTCCTTGTGATGAAAGCCTGAAGATGATGCACGATCCGGGGTTTCCCGACTGGAAAATGATTGGAATGATCTTTCTCTGTATATGCCAGGTTTCCTGATCCCTCGTGAGATCCCCTTCCATGAGAGTCTCGCCGGTATCGGCAAGATCGTTGAGCACCTGCATGGTATCATTATCGAATACAGGCCGGAGAGGGGTCATCATGACCGGTTGTCCCTTCACCTGTTCAGGGTCCACTCTGAAAAAATCCAGTGTATTTATATTGACCTCCTGGACGACAAGGTCTGCATCAAGGACGATCACTCCATCAAAAGTACAGTCGAGGAGTTGCTGGAGGGGAAGGCATTCCCGCAGGTAGAAAAGTTTTGCAGGTCCGAGTTTCCGTATGGTTGCAGACCCGGACATAACCAGTGAATTAAGGTACTTCGAGGCGGTGCTCCTGTTGATGTTGAGGTTTGATGCCACCTCCTCGATGGTGAGCCCTTTCTCGTGCTGCCTTAACAGCTCACGTATCCGGTCGATATCCCCCCTCTCTGCCATGGTGATTACCGCTGGGTATTACAATGCCTCAAAACTCTAAATTATTAGTTACACACATTAATGTACAACTATTTTAATTATTGTTTTTGATGATGAAAGAAGCCAACATATATATATTTAGAAGGAAAATTTCGATTATCTCTCCAGAATTCCTTGTAGAGTCCATACTATGGGGATTGGCACTGCAGAATCGTGTCTGTGTGAGAGTGATGCATGATTGATCGGAAAGGTGAATAATAACAGAAGGAGGTCGAAAAAAAATGGTAATGTTTTCCGGAGGGTTCTCCCGGATGAAGATCGGGACAAAGATCCTGATCATCTGCCTGATCCTCGTGATCGTCCCGACACTCATACTGGGACTGGTCGCGTATTTCAATTCCAGTGCAGCGATAAATGAACAGGTTGACAACTTCCTGACAATGCAGATCAGCGACGTTCAGAGGATGACTGCCAGCACGTACGAGCTCTCCAAGGTAAAGACATTGGGAGACTTGAATATGTTCCATTACATGGTCTATGAACATGGGACTCCCGCGATAATCGATGGCAACCTCGTTCTCACGGGTGGCACCGGTGGAACATACATCATCAATAACAACAACGAGATTGTCGACGACCTTGAGAAAATGACCGGTTCCAAGGCCACGGTCTTCCAGAAGATCGGGAACCAGGCAATCCGGGTCTCGACAAATGTCATCGGTGCAGACGGCACAAGGGCTCTTGGAACCCCTGCTTCTGATGCCGTATACAATACTGTCATCGCGAAAGGCGAGACCAGTTTTAGTACGATAGACGTGTTAGGCCAACAATATCTCGCAGCATATGAGCCCATCAAGAGTAACTCCGGGGAGGTCATTGGTATGATATTCATTGGAGCCCCTCTTGATTCCCTCTTCTCATCCCTCACGAGTGAAGTAAAGGATATTAAAATCGGCACAACCGGATATATCTTCGCAGTCAACAGCGGAGGAATTGCAACGATTCACCCCACTCTCGAAGGACAGAACATCGGGCAACAATACGACTTTATCAGGGAGATGATCGCGAACAAGGACAGGGCAATAGAAAAACCGCTCAGGATGGATTACATCTTTGAAGGGAAGGAGGCACGTGCATATTACCAGTACTTCCCGCCCACCGATATGATCCTTTGTGCACGTGTAAACCCTGTTGAATTCAACGGGCCTATCGACGGGATCCGGAACGCGATCATCATCATCCTTGCTGCGAGTATCGCAATCGGCGCACTCGTGTCGATCCTGTTCGGAAGATCCATCGCCCGGAGGATGGGGAACCTTGTGAACCTGGGGAACCAGGTCATGGACGGGGAGATCAATGCCGCGGCCCGTGCGCTTGAGACGGAGTCCGGCGCCGTTGCAGGAGGCGACGAGATCAGCGAGGTGACAAAATCCTTCGGCGGGGTGGTCAATACCATACAGCACTTCTCGGACGAGATGGCCAGCGTGAGCGTGGCCGCATCCGAAGGCCGCCTTGCAGAGCGAGGGGATGCCTCGAAATTCAAAGGGGATTATGCAAACCTTATCAAGGGTTTCAACGAGACACTGGACGCGGTCATCGGGCCGCTCAACGTGGCAGCCGCCAACTTTGAGCGCATCGCGAAGGGGGATATCCCTGCAAAGATCACCGATGCGTATCGCGGGGATTTCAATATCATCAAGAGCAACCTGAACCTGTGCATCGACAACATCAATGCACTGATTGCCGACACGAACATGCTCTCCAAATCGGCAGTCGACGGGAAACTGCAGGTCAGGGCGGATGCCGCCAGGCACCAGGGAGATTACCGCAAGATCGTGGAAGGTGTGAATGACACCCTCGATGCCGTGATTGCGCCCGTGAACGAGGCCATGCGGGTCTCGAATGAGTATGCAAAGGGTGATTTCAGGGCAAGCTTTGATCCGGCGGTCCAGGTCAAGGGCGACTTTATCAAGTTCAAGGAAGCGCTGGACAATATCGGCATACAGGTCTCCAAGGCGCTCAACGTGGTGAACCAGCAGGTCGCGGAACTCGGGGCGAGTGCGGAGGAGGCGAACGCGAGCATCGAGGAAGTCTCGGCGGGTTCCGCACAGGTGGCAAAGAACTCCGCCGCGGTGAGCGGGAACGCCGAGCAGAGCAGCCACGGCATTAACGAGGTTCTGAAGGCCATGGAGGACCTGAGCAAGACCATCCAGCAGGTGGCAACTAAGGCGGAAGCGGTCTCCACCCTTGTCCAGGAATCCAATGACTACTCGCGCAAAGGCATCGACCTTGCCAGGAAGACCGAGAACGGCATGAACGGCATCACCAAGTCGTCGAACGAAGTGAATGTCATCATCCTTGAGATCAAGTCACAGATGGACAAGATCGGGGAGATCGTGAACCTGATCACGGACCTTGCGAACCAGACCAACCTGCTGGCACTGAATGCCGCGATCGAGGCTGCAAGAGCCGGGGATGCAGGGCGTGGCTTTGCGGTGGTCGCAACAGAGGTCAAGAGCCTCGCAGAAGAATCGCGGACCTCGGCGGAACGGATTGCAGAGATGATCGGGAACCTCCAGAAACAGACCCAGACTGCTGCCGAGACGGTCGCCACGTCCAACACTGAGGTCAAGGATGGGAGCATCGCCCTGAAAGAGACGCTCGAGAACTTCAACAGGATCGTGGAGTCCATCGACCAGATCAGCAGGAATGTGACCGAGGTGGCCGCAGCGTCAGAAGAGCAGGCAGCATCGGTCGAGGAAGTGACCGCAAGCATCAACGAGGTGAGCGATCTTGTCCGGAACACCTCGAAAGAGGCTACCGACGCGGCGGCGGTCAGCGAGGAGACTGCAGCGGCAATCGACCAGATCACCAAGGTTATTGCAAATGTCAACGATATCGTGGTAAAGGTCTCGACAGAAGTGTCGAAGTTCAAGACCTGATCCGGAGGGGTCGTGACCATGACAGCACACGCAGTGGGGGAAGAGGCAAAAGATGCGACAGGTGCCTCTGCGCGCAGGAGCACCGCATCTGCCGCCGGCAGGGAACGGGGAGATACACTCCAAGTCGTGGAGTTTCTCCTCGGCAAAGAATTCTTTGCCATCGATCTCTTTGATGTGAAGGAGGTGGTGGAATACACCACCATCACAAAGCTTCCGAATACCCCCGCGTTTATCAAGGGGATCATTGACCTCCGCGGGGAAATCACCACGATCGTCGATCTCAAGCAGCGGATGCATATCACGGAAGCATCCGAGCAACCCGAAGAGAACTGCCGCATCATCGTCCTTGACGAGAAGAATACGCGGTCCAAGATCGGGATCATGGTCGACGATGTCCTCTCGGTCTCCACGTTCGACATGAAGAATGTGGATACCAAGTCGGCATCCGAGATCGGCGATGAGATGTCGATCCTCGGCATCATCAAAAAGAGCGTGAAGGACAAGGAGACAGAAAAGGAGACGAATGAACTGATTATCTGGGTGGATATCACGCAACTGCTCAGGGATATCGATCAGCACATCTGAACGGCATCGCTCATCCTTAAAACACCTTTTTTCACCGGAGAAATTCAGAATCGTGGGTTTTATTGACTGTCAGGACTTCACCCGTTTCTTTTCCTGCACGGTCTCCATGCAAAGAGAATGCATTTCAGGAATAATGCCGAAAGATGATTATACAGGTCTTGCAGGTGCTCGTGTGAATAACAGAGAGGTGTCCAACCGAACAATCGCCGGCATGCTGCACAGGATGGGGCAGCTCCTCGAGATACTGGACGAGAACCCCTTCAAAATCCGCTCTTACGCAAGAGCATCTGATGTCATCGGGAGACTGGCCGCTCCGGTTGTGACGCTCTCAAAAAATGAGCTCGAGGCCATCAATGGTATTGGGAATACCATCGCCACGAACATACAGGAAATTGTGGAGACGGGTTCCTTTAAAGAGCATGAGGAAGCTATGGCAAAGGTTCCTGCAGGTCTCCCGGAAATGCTCGATATCGATGGCGTGGGCCCGAAAACTGTGAAAACCCTCTGGAAAAAGTTGCGGATCGAGAATGTCGATGATCTCGAGAGAGCTGCCCGCGGTCACCGCATACGGGCCGTGAAAGGGTTTGGTGAGAAAAAGGAGCGGGCCATCCTCGCATCCATTGCACGCCACCGGCAATCCACGACCAGGATGAACCGGCTCCAGGCAGGCGAGGTCATCGAAATTGTCGGCAAAGTGATGGAAGAGGGGACCTATACAGTCGCCGGGAGTTACCGGAGAAAGAAGAGCACCATCGGGGATATCGATATCGTGACCAGGGAGAGCCCTTCAGTGCTCAACCCTGCCCTGCGGGGCATTGCGGAGGAGATGATCGAGAGTGGTGAGAAGAAGACTTCTTTTCGCTGCAAAGGATCGAGGGTCGATATCAGGTATGCCCGCCCATCCATATGCGGCTCCATGCTCCTCTATCTCACCGGCTCCAAGGCATTCAATATCCGCATGAGGGAGATTGCCCTCTCCAAAGGGATGAAACTGAATGAGTACGGACTGGCAGACCTTTCCAGCGGCAGGTCGGTCGAGTTCGCCAGTGAAGCGGAATTATTCTCATTTCTGGGAATGGATTACATAGTCCCCGAGTTGCGTGAAGACTGGGGGGAAGTGGAGGCCGCGCTCTCCCACAGCCTCCCGTCGCTTGTCAACGGTTCGCACATCAGGGGCGATCTCCATGTGCACAGCACCTGGAGCGACGGGCAGCTCGGTATACGGGACCTTGCCAATGCCGGGGAGAGGATGGGGTATACGTATCTGCTCTGCACCGATCACTCGTCCTCTCTCGGGATTGCCCGTGGACTCGATGAGGCAGGTCTCCGGAAACAGGCGCACGAGATCGAGGTGGTCAACCGGACATCCATGTGCCAGGTACTTCATGGCGTGGAGGTGGATATCCTGGCGGATGGATCTGCGGGACTTCCCTTGGGGGCATTGAAAGACCTTGACCTTGTCATCGGATCGGTCCATTCTGCTTTTTCGCAGGAGGAGGATGTGATGACACGGAGGGTTCTTTCTGCAATTGCGAATGAACATATTGATATCATAGGGCACCCTACCGGGAGACTGCTCGGGCAGCGGGAGGCATACGCAATCGACATGCAGCGGATCATCGAATCAGCGGCAGCGGCAGGGACTGCCCTGGAGTGCAATGCCTCGCCCTACCGGATGGATCTCGATGATATCCACATCAGGGAGGCAACCGGCAGGGGTGTCAAAATTTCCATCGGGACCGATTCGCATGCTCCAGCAGAGCTCGCATTCCTGGATTTCGGCCTCGGCCTCTGCCGCAGGGGATGGGCAGGGCCGGAGGCTGTCCTCAACACATTTGAGCCCCGGGAACTGATGGAGTGGGCATCATGATCCGGTGGCTGTACGAACAGAGGCTTCTCTCAGGGCTTTCAATCCTCCCGGCACATATCTGCTTCATGGTGTGCGGCGATGACATGAGGGAGGAGCCCGGAAAACTGGTGGAGGTGACGCGGTGGTGCGTGGAGATCTCCCAGTATGTGACACACACCTTACAGGTGCGTGAAGGGGGGGGAAAATTGAGGGGAATCGAGGGAGTCACGTTCCACATCAGTACGAAGGATCCGGAAATGATCGAACCCTTCATGGATAATATAAGGGATATCGCAGGCTTTGCGTGTCTTTCTATCCACCTGGGGACCGGTGAAGAGACCACCGGGGAAGGGATGCAGGTACATGTAGCAGTCGGGAAAAGCGGGAGAGAGGAGATCTGCGAGTGCATCAGGCGGATGGCAGAAGAAGGGCTGTCGCCCGAAGATGTGACAGAACATGCCATCGAAGAGCGCCTGACTTTCAGGTACACCCCCGATCTTGTTATAAAGACCGGGGGGAGCCACCTGACAGATTTCCTGATATGGCAGTCGGTCTATTCGGAACTCTTCTTCTCGGATGTGAACTGGGCACTCTTCCGGAAAACCGACTTCCTTCGCGCACTGCGGGATTACCAGTCGAGGGTCCGCAGGTTCGGAAAATGAGAGAACCCGCACTCAAAGGCACCCGGGGGTCCTCTCCCGCTGTGAATCCACTCTCTGGGAGTAAACCCTGATAGCCCGCAACAGGTCTATTTTCCTGAATAAAGGCCAGTAGGGAGCACAGAAATAGACGGCTGATTCATGCCCGCTTGCAAGCCACGGGAGGAAGTTGGAGGTCCGGTACTCGTTTCCGGTCCGGATGATCAGGTCCACCGGGGGTATCTGTTTGCCGGAGTGGAGGTGTTCCTCCACGAGATTCGGCGTGATCTCACCAGGGGCGATGTCTCCGGACTTTACTCCCTTTAGTATACTTCCTGCCGCCTGGACGATCTCGTTGCGTCCCCCGTACGCAAGGGCGACATTGAGGCAGTACCCCGCATAAGACCGGGTGGCCTCTTCGGCCTTCTCTATCACTTCACGCAGGTCCTTCGGGAGAAGACTCCGGTCCCCGACTATCTGCACCCTGATGCCCCCCCTGTGCACTCTCGGATCTTCAGCCACCTTTTCGAACTTCTCCTTGAAAAGCCGGAACAGATCTTCGACCTCTTCGGCATCTCTCTGGAAATTTTCCGTCGAAAACGAATAGATGGTGAGGTGGCGGATACCGATTTCACGGGCCCATTCGAGCATCTCCTCGGTCCGGGCTGCACCTGCACGGTGACCCACGGACCTGGGAAGTTTCTGCAGCCTGGCGAAACGGCGGTTTCCATCCTGGATGATGGCGATATGCCGGGGAATATTCCTGCACTGGAGGCGCACGATGCGCTCATACAGAGGAAATACAAGCTCCCGGATCATGTGACGGGTGTCACCTCCACGATAAGTCCCCGGTCGGGGTATCTCTCGACAATGTTCTTCTCGCCTGACAGCTGGCCGGAAAATTCAGTAATCACCCACCATGCAGTCTCCACGCCATTCTCTTTTACCTCGTACATATCCGGTCCGAGTTGTTGGAAGACTGGAGGCAGGGCACCCTCGTGCACCCATACGCCGTAGAGGATGGTGCCGTCGGCGGTGACCTGGTCGAATGGCCTTGCGGTATTGCGCGCAACCCGAAGAAGCCGCTTTCGCAACTGCACGGAATCCTTGAATCTCGATGAGCACCAGTGTACTTTCGGATGTTGAATGAGTCTCCGGGCCCAGTCACGGCCTCCCCTGACGGCATTGTGTACTCCATCCGCAAGAACCATATTCCTCTCCCGCATGGCACCCGCGTTCGTCTCACCCCATTCAAGTTCGTTGATATTAAGAAAATCCACGAGGGGGAGCAGGGCTTCAAAATGACCGATACCGGGAAGCGACGGAACTTCTATCCCAGCGGAAAAACCCATTTCCCTCGCGGTCTCGAGTGATTGCCTGTATTCTGTTCTCTCGATCCCTTCCCAGAGCTCGTACGGGGGATGCATGCGGATCTCGTCAACCAGTCCAAAGAGAGAGATGAGAGTCTCTTTTCCGGGTGCCAGTCCGGTATAGAGGTGGATGTGATGGCTGTTCCCGAAGGTGTTCTTGAGGTGACGGCTGAAAGTCACGACTCTTTCCAGGCTGCCCAGCGGTTCGCCTCCTGTGATCCCTGTGCCCAGCGCACTCATCAGCCGCGCTGTCTCCACTGCCTCTTCAGGGGTCGCAATACGCTTTTCATTTGCGTATATGACATCCCTGTCTTTCCTTTCCCGCGAGAGCGGGCAGTACCAGCAGGCACGGGGACAGATACCCGTGATGAACAGCACCATCTTCGCCCCCTTCTGGCAGAGCACGCACCCCCGGGAGAGATCCTTTCTTCTCACCATCTCGCAACAGATCTTGTGTATCTATACGACCCCGTGTAAGATTGAATCTATGTTTCCCGCACATACAGGATCTCTTTTTTTTAGAGTGCTCTCTGCAGGGCAGCCTGCCGGGCACTGTCAAGATCGATCTGCTCGCTCACGGGAGTATATCGGGAAATTTCACCTGCAGCGGTCTTCATTTCATCGTAAGAATGGGACAGGACCTGATTGGAGATAGTCGGGACAGTCATTAAGGCGGCGGGTCTCTGGATAACCGATCTGTCCGGAGAGCCGGACGATTTGATGGTAACGGACCTGCTGGATGATCCACGATTCCCAGATTCATCTGTCGCAGTGATCTTGAGAGTCACCGTCCCCGAAATCCCTTCCGGGACCGTCCAGGTATATGTACCCGATGCCGGAGCCGGTTCCTGGAGAGTCGTCCATGTTGTACCCCTGTCGACGGAGTACGTGACAGCGACAACAGCCACCCCCACGTTATCTTTTGCGGACCATTCGATCAGGACAGCGGCCCCGGGCTCATAGCTGGTCATGATCTTCGGTGATATGATGCTCACTGAAGGGGGTCTCCGGTCAGTTGTAGTGATGGTTGATGTGGGAGCAGGGGTCGGGGTCGTGGTGGGTGTGAGCACCGGGGTGGAGGCAGAAGACCTGGTGAATGCCTTCAGGCAGGCATTGGTATTGGGAAAGAGCGTGGAGAGATCGCTCCATGACGTGCCGTCGCTGCTGACCCAGCTCTCTCCGGATCTCGCTGTTGCCTTTGTCGAGTAACCGCTGTAGGGGTATTCGATTGCGACCGGGTAGTTGTATCCCGGGGTCTTCAACCTGACCACCACGGAGAATTTTTTCCCCTCCTGGAGGGTGACCGGTGAAGTGAGGTCGATAGTGTGATACCCGGCAAACGGTATACTCCCTGTCTGGACGAGGCTTGCAACCTGTCCTCTCGGGCTCTGTGTCACGTCCCTGTACACCTCTACATGATATTCCGAATTGGGAACCGATGTATAGAAACTGACTGCTTCCAGTTCTTCTGCCCGGGTTGCAGTAAAAACGTTCGCAAACCAGGCTGTATCGCCTCCCGAACCGAAGCTGATCACCCATCCGAGCGGGTCATACTGATAAACCCTGTCATAATTGCCGGGATCCTCGGAAAAATACTGGATGGACGGTTTCCCTATCCACGAGTCATAATACGAGACATAGAAATACCCCCTGTCACCCCAGTCGTCTCCCCAGCTGTTCCTGACAAGGAACGCGCCATCTCCGGGAGGCGCCACCGCGAACCTGTTCCTGCTGTAAGTGTCATCCCAGCCTGCGATGACTACGGCATGGTTCGGAATAGACGACCCGGAGTAATAATAGGTGGCGGGATTCTTCGCATAATACCCACTCTCCCACCTGATCTGTGAATACAGGGCCCCATACTGCTGGAGCATCTGCTTGATGAGCGCGTTGTCAAGCGGGCCTGTCCTTGGAGGCAGGTATACGACGTCCTGGACATGCTGCACGACCGGTACATTCTGCGATGAGATGCTGCCCGAAGTACTGTAGGGATCCGAATCCTCGCTCACCGCTCCGCTCCATCGGGCGAGATACGCAGTTGACATCTGGTAATTCCCGCCCTGGCAGGCGGACAGGTCGAACCCGTGTGTGTTCTTGAGATGGTTTTCGGAGAAATCCCACCTGTTCCCGGGAAGGTGTGTCGATTCGAGGGATCCGTACGTGGAGAAAGCCCAGCATGCACCACACCCCTCCTGGTCCCGTACCGGATTGAGCCTGCCGGCGGTGCGCAGGTCAAAATGGCTTGGCGATGAAGCGGTTGTGATATATGATGCCTGGTTTCCCGCGGGAGCGGCATTGCTACCCGAACTGCCCTGGGAGTCCGTATCCGCATCCGCATTTCCCGATGAACCAGGCGCACCGATATCTATCAGGGGGGGGATGAGCCCGAGCGCATATCCTTCCTGGTCGACAGGCTGGTTCTTCTCGGCTGCCCGGTCCCGGATGAATGCCTCGAATTCCGGGTTGAGGGGAGCAAGGCGGAATGATGCCTGGGATTTTATATTCTCCCTGGTGATATTATAGGATTCCGTCAGGGTCGATGACACATTCGGGAATGCAGATCCCTCGTTGCCGATGAAGATTTCTTTCAGGGAGAAAGGCGTGGGGATAAGCCCCAGGCTGTGCCCCCCTGTCTCCATACTTTGCCTTTCGGCGATGGAGTGGTACTTGATGTATGCAATGAAGTCAGGATTCAACGGGGTAAGACGGTCGTCGGTCAGCAGCCGGATTTTTTCTATGCCTGAGAAATTGATTGCTGCGGCCGGTGTGAGTAATACTGCAACGAGGGTGAGCAGTAAAATGATTTTTTTGTGCATGCGATTCCTTCCTGTGGTGTGTTCCATCCCCCTCAAGAGACGCGGGATGTTTTTCATACATATTGTATCCAAAAGCTGTCTTGCTGATGAAATCTGCCGGAGATGCCAAGGGTGCCTGTAGTTATGTCTTTTTTACAAAAGGTACTTAAAATGGTTGGATGGGCCCGGTTAAGCCATGAAAGCGGGTCGCCTAATCCTGCCGGTCCCCTGCGTCGCCCGTCTCTTCTCTTCCTCCTTCCGTTTTTTTCGTCTTTTCCGCTCTCCTGCCGAGATACAATGCAACAATTCCAAGGACCACAAGGATGGATATCAGCACGAGCATCATGTCCGTGGAGGGGTTCACCCCGCCTGCCGGAACGGTGGCAGGCAGTGTTGTTGCGATGGTCGGCTCAATGGACTCCCTGTACCCGGGATCGGGTGTCACCACTGTCCCAACCCGCAGGTTCAGTTCAGTCACTTCCCCCGGGGAGAAAGGATAGCTCCCGGTCCATGGGCCAGCCGGACCTCCCGCCTGCACTTCAGCTGTTACGCCTCCCACAAAGAATGTCAACGGGGTTCCACTCGCGAGCATTCCCTGGACTTCAAGCCGCGGAATCATCGGATCGGGGGATCCATATCCTCCTTGGCGGGAATGGATCGGGTTTCCCGACAATCCTGTAGTGATGCCTTCTGCCCGTACTTCAACGGGAACGCCTGCAGGAACAGCACTCCCCGCAGCTTCGATGGTCCCGTAGAATGAATGGGGAAGCTGCGGCTGACCGGAAAACACGGCTCCCTGCCCATCTTCGGCTTCTGCGCTCACCATGCCTGTTCCGAACCCTGCGAGTAACAGGCAACAGATAAGAAGAATACTCCATCTCATGACAAACAGATCCATCTTTCAGCAGATAATCTCCCCTGAAAGCCAATTATATTTTTCCAGTGAATCCCGCCAGGATGAAACCGGCAAGGTCCCGGAATAAGAAAAAAAGAGGGTATGGAGGATTTACTTCCTGTGGGATTTCGCGATTTTCATGCCGCCAAGTTTCTCGATGGCGCCAGTATTGACCGGACTCCCCAGTTCGAGGTTCTTCCTGCTGATTGCATCATGGAGGAACATCCTCCCGACATCATTCCTCACGATGAGTGTGGAATACCCTTTCTCGCTCCCGACCGACCCTGCCGATATATCGGAAGCAAGTGCGGTGAAGTCCGTGCACTGATGACATCCCGGACGGATGGCCTTCTCCAGTTCCGGGAGTGGAAAAGTAGAGGACGAACCGTTTCGCATGGTCACTTCGAGCCTTCCCTTCACATCCAGGTGATCGATATCCCATGGTTCAATGTGGTGACCCTTACCGAGAATTTCTTCCATAAGGAGATGGTAATCGAAGGTCTCCGTGCAGAAAAGCCCCACGACCAGACGTATCCTCCTGCCGAACGGTTTCAGGAGGTCGTTTTCACTCTCCCGGATCCGGCGGATGGCTCCGACCACGCACGGCACTCCGATCACCGCGATCTTCTGGTATTTTTTATCAATGACTGCTGTCTTCAGTGCGGCCACGAGCGGGACCCACCAGTTGTACCGGCTGCCGGCATGGTGAACGAGTTCTCCTGTATCGGTGATGACCACAGAGACCGGTTTCAGGGTCCACCGGTCCTCGGCGACGGTCACGACTGCATCGATCAATTTCTCCCGGAGCGCGGTGACGAGAATTGCGGTTACGGCCCCCCCCGTCTGCTTTCTGGGGACATCGAGGGTGGTCCTTGCAGAGACGATCTCGATATAGTCACCCAGTACAACGGATGTGACCGGCATCACCCTCGGGCATGCATCATAACATGCGCCGCAGTCAACCTCATCATTCAACTGCTTGCAGTATCCGATGTTCCTGGGACGGATGGCCCCGCCGGATTCATCAAAACAGATGGCGTCGGCAGGACAGACTGCGACGCACGCTCCGCATCCCGCGCAGAGATCCCTGTCCCAGACCTCATTTTTCAAATCAAGATAATTCTTGGTTGCCATGGTGTCTTTCACTCCCAGGTATACTTGCTAGCAAATGGCCTGCTGCTCGAAGGAGTGATCTGCACGTAGGATTCCGACAGCAGCGGATCGGGGTCTGCTGAAAAGTGTGTGCAGAATTCCCTGATGATGGGGGCAATCTCTTTCATCTCATCTTCCGGGAGCGCTTTTTTTATGGCTCCGACACCCAAGTAACGTTCTTCGATATCCCCCCGGATCACAATTTTCCCTCCATGAATTCCCGAACCGATCCCCCGTTCGCGTATCGGTTCCCGGCCACGGTCACTGAGCGCGAGGATCAGTCCTCCGGCCATGTATTCTCCCAGGAATGCCCGGAAACTTCCGCCAACAACAAGGACGGGTCTTTTATCCATGTACTGTTTCATATGGATTCCTCCCCGGTACCCGATCGAATCCCTGACAAAGACCTTTCCCCCACGCATGGAGTGGGCTACCGCGTCACCGGCGCCACCGTGGATGATGATACTCCCCGAGTCCATGGTATTTCCCGGGGCATGGTCGCAATTTCCATGAACGATGCAGGTCGGGCCGCTCATGAACATCCCGAGATCGCCGCCCGGGACACCGTTGATGATGAGCGTCACATCGCCTTTGAGCCCGTCGGCGATGAACCGCTGCCCCATCACGTTCTCTATAAGAATCTCGCGGGCGCCTCCGGAGACTGCGGCCCTGATCGCCCTGTTGAGAGGCGTGTAATGCATGCCCTTTGCATCGATACTCACACGTTCCATGGGTGGCATCAGGCTCCCACTGGCTTGACGTCCAGTACCTTCATGATGGATTCGTCGAGCAGGTATCCCCGCAACCTGTCCCTGTTCCCTCGCAGGCTCTCAATGCTGTTTATCCCGGCCGCTCCCATCAGTTCGGAGAGCTCAAGCGTCCAGGCATGGATGAGATTTGCGACATTGCGTGATGCGGTTTCCGGATCGAGGCGTGCGACAAGGTCCGGCCGCTGGGTTGCGATTCCCCACGGACACAGTCCCCTGTAGCATGTGCCGCAGACCCTGCACCCCATTGCCACGAGCGCTGCGGTCCCGATATACACCGCGTCTGCACCGAGCGCAATCACTTTTGCCACGTCCGCACTCTCGCGGAGGCCTCCGCTTGCGATGAGAGAGACCTCGTTCCTGATCCCCTGGGAGCGCAGCTTGGCATCTACGCTGGCTATTGCTGCCTCGATAGGGATGCCGACATGATCGCGGAATACCTTTGGGGCTGCTCCGGTTCCGCCCCGGAATCCGTCGATCACAACGGCATCTGCTGCAGATCTGGCAATCCCGGCAGCGATTGCTGCGGAGTTATGAACGGCTGCAATCTTGACAAAGACAGGTTTTTTCCATTCTGTCGCCTCTTTCAGGCTCCGCACCAGCTGCTTGAGATCCTCTATGCTGTAGATGTCGTGGTGGGGTGCCGGGCTGATGGCGTCGCTTCCTTGCGGGATCATCCGTGTGCAGGATACGTCCTCACAGACTTTCTCCCCGGGGAGATGGCCGCCTATGCCCGGTTTCGCCCCCTGGCCGATCTTGATCTCTATCGCAGAGCCACGTTCGAGGTAATTGATATCCACACCGAACCTTCCTGACGCCACCTGGACAATCATGTGATCCTGGTAAGGGTAGAGGGACTGGTGCAATCCCCCTTCCCCTGTCCCCATGAATGTCCCTGTCGCACTGACTGCTTTTGCAATGCTGAGCTGGGCATTCAGGCTTATAGCCCCATAGCTCATGTGCCCGATCATGATGGGGGTCTCCAGCTGCAGGTTCGGGGATAGGGGGGTAAGGACCTCTACATCACCGTTATTTTCCCTGATATCCAGTTTTGAAGGTTTTTTCCCGATGTAGGTCCGCAGCTCCATCGGTTCGCGGAGGGGGTCGATGCTCGGGTTTGTCACCTGGCACGCATCAAGGACCAGGCTGTCGAAAATGACAGGATAGGGATTCGCATTTCCCATACCCGCGAGTATGATCTTTCCGGTCCGGGCCTGGTTGTAGATGGCTTCCCTGACATCAGCCGTCCATACCGGGTGGCTCCTGTAGTCGACCGGTCTCTCTTTTATTTGGATGGCATCGCGCGGGCACATGGCAATGCACCGGTGGCATGCCACACATTTTCTGGAGTTCACGTGGATGCGGTCATTCTCCATACGGAACACATCGTAGGGACAGTTCTCGATGCACCTCCCGCAGAGCATGCACTGGTCGTGGTCAACTGAAATCCGGAACTTGACGGGGACACTCCCGATGGTCATGCCACCACCCTGCCTATGACAGGCTCTCCTGCCCGGGGCATCGTGATATCATCCACATCGGGTTCCATGACCCGTATTGCAGCTTCTTCACTTGATATGTACAGGCGGGGACCTGAGGTTCCCGAGACGAGCGGCCTGAGCTTAATCCGGTCGGTGAATCCCACAATCGCATCCGGCTTTGCGACGACAATTGCAAACGGGCCGTTCATCAGGGCCGGCCCGTATGTGAGGCGTATTGCCCTGCACAGGTGTTCCTCTCTTTCATCCATGCTGTCGATATCATCCCAGAACGGGGGTGCGAGTGCTTTCACGGCAATTTCCGGACTCAGATGGTGCCGGCGTACGAGGAGATCGAAGAGATATGCAACCACCTCAGTGTCGGTAAACATGGAGCAGCGGTATCCATAACTCTCGATGTAGCGGCGGTTTGTACCATATGAAGTGATTTCACCGTTGTGCACCACACTCCAGTGCAGCAGGTTGAAGGGGTGGGCTCCGCCCCACCACCCCGGTGTGTTGGTCGGGTACCTGTTGTGGCCAAGCCATATGTATCCCTTGTAATCCTGTATCCGGTAAAAATCAGCCACTTCCTCGGGCCAGCCCGATGCCTTGAATATTGCAACGTTCTTTCCTGAAGAATAGACCAGTGCCCCGGGAACGCTCGTGTTCACCTTCATGACGAGGTGCATGACGATATCATCCTCAGGGGTGGTGCTCCTGGGCATGAGACCGGGATCGGGCTGGAAGAAATATCTCCAGGGAGTGTGCACCTTCCTGATGCTGGGCTGTTCATACGTGGGAATCTCTTCCTCGTGTACGACAGTACCCCATTTTTCCAGTTCATGGTCTACTGCGGACTTGGTCTCATGAATATTGTCGAAGAAGACATGGATGGCATAATAATCGGCAAAGTCAGGGAAAGCGCCGTATGCCACATATCCTGCCCCTTCACCACTCCCCCGTTCATCCATCATGGAGAGCGCCGACCGGATACTGGTGCCGTCCATACATCCCCGGGATCTGTCAATGACTCCAATAATTCCACACATTTACATCACAGGTCGTTTGGATATTTACGGAGGCACCTGCACATCTTGATCACTGCAGAGGCTCTCATATTGTTCATAATGAAGTGTGTTACATTAAATATAAATCTGATCAGGTAGAAGTTAATTTCCATATGAGCCGAGACATCGTGTCTGAGATGCTGGAACGAATCGATGCAGATCTGGTTAAATTCCTGCGCCTGCAGTTCACGGATATCCAGGGGATGCCCAAGAACGTGGCAATTCCTGTACAGCAGGCAGAAAAAGCCCTTAATGAAGGTATCTGGTTCGATGGTTCTTCTATCGAGGGATTTGCACGAATTGAAGAGTCTGACATGCTCCTGAAGCCGGATATGAATACCTATGCAATCCTTCCATGGAGGCCTGCAGATGCGAGGGTTGCGCGGTTCATATGTGATGTATATACATACGGGAATAAACCCTTCGAGGGAGATCCGCGCTACATCCTCAAGAAGCAGCTGCAAGAGGCCAAAGCAATGGGTTACACCTTCAACACGGGCCCGGAACTGGAATTTTTCCTCTTCAAAACACTCGACGGCCGTCCTTCCACTGCCTACCAGGATTACGGAGGATATTTCGATCTTGCCCCGACCGACTGGGCAGAGGATGTCCGGAGGGATATTGTTTTTGCCCTGACCGATATGGGCTTTGAAATCGAGGCATCCCACCATGAGGTCGCGGAGAGCCAGCATGAGATAGATTTCAAGTACAGTGCTGCACTCGATACAGCCGACAGGGTCATCACATTCAAGTTCGCAACCAAGACTCTCGCACTCAAACGTAACCTCCATGCCACTTTCATGGCCAAACCCATCGCAGGCATCAACGGCAGCGGTATGCATACCCACGGGTCCCTTGAAAAGAACGGGAAGAATGCCTTCTACGATCCAAAAGGGGAGAAACAACTCTCGGACACCGCGTATCATTACATCGGGGGACTCCTCACTCACGCAAAAGCTGTAACCCGTGTCGCCAATCCCACCATCAATTCCTACAAGCGCCTGGTTCCCGGATATGAGGCACCAGTCTACATCAGCTGGAGCGCAGCAAACAGGTCAGCTCTTGTGCGTGTTCCCGCGGCCCGCGGTAACAGCACCCGCGCTGAATTCCGGAGCCCCGATCCCATGTGCAACCCGTATCTCTGCTTTGCTGCAATGCTTGCGGCAGGGCTTGACGGAATCAGGAAGAAGATTGAACCACCTGAGAGCACAGATGTCAATATTTATCACCTCTCGGAGAAAGAGCGGAAAGCCCGAGGAATAGAGATGCTCCCCGGAAGCCTCTCGGAAGCAAATGCGGAACTGAACAAGGACGCAGTGATCAAGAAAGCCATGGGGGCTCACATCATGGATGGGTTGAATTCCATCGCGCAGATGGAGAGCGATGCCTTCAGGCTTGCCGTGCATCCATGGGAACTTGACCGATACCTGGCAACATATTAATTTTTTTTTACTTCGTGCAATAGAAAGTTATTTAGTACATGGCATGAAATTTCCTTCTTGCTATACCCTGATGAATTGTTCTGAACAACAAATCAATAAGGGTGTGTCAGGCACATCACTGCACATCCTGGCGAAATCTTTCATAGAGGAGAACCGTGATATGAGGTGGCTACCATTCGAACCGGGAGGTGAGGAAGAAGGGATGCCACACTCAGGAAAGAAAGGTAGGAGACATTTTTCATGAAAGGGATTTCTGCCTATATCCGTGAAGAAAGAATTCCTTTTATCCAGAAAGGGCTTGAAATGGATGGCATGTACGGTATGACTCTCCCGAGTGTCGCAGGGAGAGGAGGCCAGAAAGGTATCAGGCTACAGCAAAAAGGAAAAATATTTCAGGTCGACATGATCCCGAAGGTCCGGATGGATATCCTTGTCCCGGATAATCTGGAAGAGAAGGCAATCAACACTTCATGCACGCATGCGTTCACCGGGAAACTCGGCGATGGACGGATTTTTATCATTGATGTGGAAGAACCCATTCAGGTCAGGACATACCATGTGGAGGCCTGATATGTAAGAAACATTCATCAGGTTCTCCCAAAAATCTCACACGGACAAGATATCCGTGTCTTGTGCAATGGTGTGCCGGGTTGGAAACCCGGCACTTTTCCAGAAATTCCATGCATCTCCTGCCGTGCTTTTGATGGCATTTTGTACACAGGAGTGTTTCTAATCCGTGTCTTTCTCGTAAAACAAAAAGCATTAAGTACGAGGGAACACAACTTCTACCAATCAAATGACAAAGAGAGAAGGAACGGCCATGCAGCAACAGTCCGGGACCCCTTATAACAGTGGAGATGCCCGGTTTTCCGATCAGTGTATGAATTGTCGGACTTGTTCCAATGGATCCTGCGTCATTTGATATACCAGTGAACAGAAGGAGTCTTCGTGATCCGGACCCTGATTTCAACTTATCACCGGGAGGGATTCATCATGGTGGCATCGTTTCCAGGAGATTGCCGCGGGAAAAGTAATCATCCGGATCTGGTATGGCATACTGGACTTTGTGAATCTGATGAGGATATAGAATTTGGAGATTAACATGGCACTAGATACAGGAACGACGGCCTGGTTGCTGACTTCTACCGCGCTTGTGATGCTGATGACGCCTGGTGTAGGTTTCTTCTATGGCGGTCTTGTCCGCAGGAAGAATTTTATCTCGATGGTGGCGCTCTCCTTCATCGTCTTCGCACTGGTCAGCATCCAGTGGGTTGTGCTGGGTTATTCGCTGTCATTCGGGCAGGATGTGGGAGGATTCATCGGCGACCTCCAGTATATCGGACTTCAGGGCATAGGCATGGACGCCGGAGAGTCGGGGTATCCCCCGCTGCTCTTCGTCGCATTCCAGCTGGTATTCGCTGCCATTGCAATGGCAATAGTGACCTCCGGATTTGCCGAGAGGGTGAAACTTTCTGCTTTCCTCGTGTTTGCATTGCTATGGACAACGCTTGTGTATGACCCGCTGGCCCACTGGGCCTGGGGCGGCGGATGGGCTATGGCATTCGGGTCGCTGGACTTTGCCGGCGGCACCGTGGTGCACATCAGTTCGGGTTTTGCAGCCCTCGCAGTGGCCCTGGTGATTGGGAAACGGGCAGGATTTGGTAAGTATACCATGGAGCCGCATAACATCCCGATGACACTCCTCGGCGCGGCCCTCCTCTGGTTCGGCTGGTTCGGATTCAATGGAGGGAGTGCGCTTGCTGCCAACAGCCTGGCTGCCAGCGCGTTCCTTGTGACGAATATTTCAGCGGCCGCCGGGGGCATGGCATGGCTCGCGGTCAGCTGGGTGAAGGGAAAACCAAGTTCCCTTGGCATGGTAAGCGGAGCCATCGCAGGCCTGGTTGCCATCACGCCTGCAGCCGGGTACGTGACTGTTCCGGGAGCCATTCTCATAGGCATCATCGCCGGGGTTCTCTGTTACGGGTGCATGCTGTGGCGTCTCGAAAAAGGGCTGGATGAAAGCCTGGATGCCTGGTCCATTCACGGGATGGGTGGCCTGTGGGGCGCGCTTGCGACCGGGATTTTTGCGGTCGCCGCAGTGAACGGGTACTCGGGGCTTATTGAAGGGAATGTCTCCCAGTTCCTGGCCAACGCCGCAGGTGCGGTTGCTGCCCTCGTGTATGCATTTGCCGTCACGTATATCCTTGCATATGCCGTTGACAGGGTGATGGGACTCCGGGTCAGCGAAGAGGAAGAGTATGTGGGCCTTGATATCTCGCAGCATGGAGAACGGGTATAGGTAAGGTGAGGGTGCAATGAAACTTATCAAGGCAATCGTTCGTCCTGAACGGCTTGAATTTATCAAAAAAGCCCTGGAAGGGATAGGCAGTTACGGCATGACAGTCCTTGACGTGATGGGAAGAGGGGATCAGAAAGGAATACAGCTCCAGTACCGGGGAGGGATCATGACAGTGGATCTCATCCCGAAGATCCAGATAGAAATTGTGGTAAAGGATGCCGATGCCGACCAGGTTATCCGGGCAGTTGCAGAATCTGCCCGTACCGGGAAGATAGGTGACGGGCGGATATTCGTTCTCCCTGTTGAACGGTCAGTCAGGGTTCGGACCGGAGAGGAAGAAAGATAAAACTGGTTCTCCCCTTTTTTTCATCTCAATCCAGCTGGCATTTCCTTTTGAAAGAATACTCATGCTGTAAGGAATTCCATGAGGCAACCCGCCGCATCCCGTGAAATAAAAAGGAAATAGGTCTTGTTCAGGATTCCTGTGCGTTCCTGGAGCGGATAAGCCCCTCCTCAGCAGCCATCCGCACGTAGCAGTTTTTATCCCTGCATGCGTGTTCGAGCGCTGAGACAGCTTCCGGGCCACCCAGTGTACCCAGGGCAATCGCAGAGGCAAACCTGACATCATGGTCTGTATCAGAAAGGAGCTGAACAAGGGATTCGAGAGCACTCTTTTCTCCCAGTTTCCCGAGAGCGTCCGCTGCTGCGATGCGGACTCTTTTATCATCGCTTCGCAATTCCCGTATCAATAAATCCACGGAAGAACGCCCTCTATCTTCCATATCCGATATCACCCTCCATCTTTCACGTGGAGAATTGTCTATCGGGTATTGTAGTCCGGCATTCATGGAGCAACCCCTGACCCAGGCGGGTCATCCGGAGATGGGCATGTGACTACTTGAATCTATGCGTGGCATGTACGCACACCATCATCACTATCCCTACATACCGCAGGATTTTCATCTCCCAACTCCTGCACTGTACAGGAAGTATAAATATCTATCCGTGTAAAGATCCAATAACGAGGGCATAATCGGATGGGATATATGTGTTCACGATTCCGGAATGATCAGTTGGGAACCGGCATAATATTTTGGAGCCTGCTCCTGTTCTCCCTTTTTTTCATTATCCCCGTGTCGGCGGATGATCCGGTCATACGAGATTTCACCGCAAATGTGACATCAGGTTCACCCCCGCTCACGGTCCTTTTCACGGATATCAGCACCCTGCCTGTCATTGATAATTACCGGCGGTGGGACTTCGGCGATGGGACCATTGCGATGGACCCTGTTGGCGCAATTACGCACACATACGAGAGCGAAGGATCATACAGCGTCAGGCTTGACCGTACAGATAGTCAGGGGTATCACTCTCTCATCAAGTACGACTATATTACGGTATCCATTCCTACTCCTACACCCACCACAACATCCCCCACACCTACACCCACCACAACATCCCCCACTCCTACTCCCACCACCCAGCCCACGGTTCAGATTCCCTCTGAATTCTTCGGGGAAGCCACAGCATATGGAATTCCCGTTACAGCCGGTTCAACAATCACCGGAAGAATCGACACCCGCGATGCAGGAACTGTACTGGTTGCAATTCCAGGAGTGTACGGGGGTCCCGGACCCTTCGACAACCGGCTCAAGGTGTATGCCACAACAGAGGAGGTCGGGGGTGGTGTGGTCACGATCTCATTCTGGCTGAACGGAACCGTCCAGGCAGCACAGACCGCCGTCTTTTCCTCGGGAGAAGCCCGGAACCTTACGCTCTCTTTCGGCAGCATGACACCGACTCCCACCACTACACCCACTACAACCCCCACGACAACCGTGACCACCATTACCCCTACCACTACAGTGACAACAGTTACCCCAACCACTGCCACATCCGCCCCGACCACTACACCAACCACGACAACCCCTGTTCCCACATCCCCGACCACCACGTCCACGATTACTCCCACCGTAACCCCCACCGGAGTCCCGGATTTCACGCTCACATTTGAGCGTGGATGGAATCATGTGTCAATTCCAAGAGCGTTGAGAACCGGGGCCGATACCGGTGCGATATTCTCCACGGTCCCCACTGATGGCCATTCTATCTGGCGTTACAATACAACCCTCCAGCTCTTTGAGAGGATATACCCCATCACCGCACTTCATCCGACGGACAGTGTCTGGGTCTACAGTTCCGGCCATACCACAATTCCTCTCTATTTCTCCTTGGAACAGGGATTTGTGGAGCGCGATCTTTTCAGGGGGTGGAATGGCTTTGGCATCACAACCCATCAAGGCACACCTGCCCGGGATACGCTCTCACCGGTTAATAACTATTGGGATTATCTCTATGGCTTCGACCCCCTGAACCAGACATACGAGATATCCATCGTGAAAAATGGCGCAGGCAGTCACAGCGATACGCGGCTCATGTATCCCGGAAACGGGTACTGGCTGCACATGAATAAGAACAGCACGTTTGAGGCCATCATAACCGGTGTGTAGAAGACTGATATTCTCTCTGTTTTTCCTGTCCCTGCCGCTCACTTCCCTGCTATTTCGTGCCATAAGGGACGTTTTTTTACAATGACCAGAGAAATCTGGTTCGGGCATCCGTTTCAGCAGGCAGCCTGCCGCTTTCAATTCGAAAAATTTATTCTCACTATCAGACAACCATCGATAGTTTGATCCCCGTGCAGAATGATGACGCCGTATCGCATAACGTCGGTGTGATCCTTATGGTTGCCACCACCATGCTCCTTGCAGCAATGGTGCTCCTGATGATATCCATGTTCTCTCTCGATTTGCCTCGTGACCCGCCAGTCCCCTCATTTCTTGAAATTAAAAGTGTGCGTCACATCAGTGAAACAGGATCGATGAATTATGATTCCCGGGTCGCCCTTTACCATAACGGGACGGTCAGGTACAGGAATCATGATCTGTACGCGGTCTTTTACCGGAACCAGGAGAAGGTTCCCTGCAACATCGAGACGCTCAACGGCTACCATTTCGTGGGAACCCACCACTACGGGGTACAGACCCTTGCCGGGCTCGGGTGTTCGGGCGATTGGTGGAACCCGCACGAGAAGATCGCGATCGATTTCACTGACGGGACATTCCATCCCGGGGATCTGATCACAGTGGAAGTGTACGGGCGTCCGGGTCCCACTCTCGTTTCACGCCATAGTAAAACTGCCTGAAGCATCCCGAAGTATACTGCTGCATTCCCTGCTGAGCCCGTTCGCCGGTGGATGATCATTATTAACTTGCCTCGTGTTTTACGCATTGTATGAAATTTTACTGGTGTATTCTTGTTGCGTGTGCAGTATGCCTCCTTCTCCTTTCCGGCTGCACTGATACAACGCAGGGCCAGGCCACCCCTGTCCCGACCACTTCTGCAGCGGTTACGCCCTCCCCGATCGTTGATCAGGGGCTGCTCGGAACCTGGTATCTTGTTGCAATGACGGGACCGGGAGGATCGAACCCCATCCAGACGACGACCACGGAGATGGATGCTGAGTTCAGTGAATCCGGGGGATTGTCCGGGTTTGCGGGATGCAACCATTTCAGCACTGAGTATACCCTCACGGGCGAAATGCTCCCCAATGGGAAAGGTATCACTGTCGGCCCGGTGATATCCACGCTCATGTACTGTGCAGAGACAAGCGATCTCGAAACAACGTACATGGAGATCCTCCAGGATGCTTCGAGTTACGAAGTGAGCGCAGGGCAGCTCGTCATCACTTCCAAACTTGGAAGCACCCTTGTCTATCACCGGACACCTTACGGGCCCACAGCGGTGCCAAAAGGGATCTGAATCCCCTCTTTTTATTGACGGAAATTGCATGTGCAATTCCCTGAATGTGAATATCCGTATCCCACCCGACCCATCCCGCTCTCTCACAAAGGGTGTTCAGGATGTACCCGAAAAATACATGGCAGCCCTTGCCATCAGTCGTGCGACCCGAAGGGGTTCCGGGACCTTCCCGTCCCATGTGAAATCACGGCATATTTTCCCCGCATCTTCGATGTCCATGCCATACGAACGCAGGTAAAGGGTATATCCCGTGTCGAGAGTGAGGGGAACCCTCTGCCCGAGCGATTCATAGCAGGCCAGCCGGGCGGCATCCCCCGGGAAATGGTGGGTGATATCTTCCTTTAAACCCTCTGAATCCTCGTACGTGACCACAATCACCGGGATTCCTGTGTATTCATGGACCATGGATGGATCGAGGATGTTATACCATGCAATCACGCATCCGCTGATAAGGATGATATTGATGTCCCTTCGTTTAAGCTGACGAAAAATGGCAATGACGCCATCTGTTGCATCCATGCCGCCAACGGTGATCCGGGAGAACGATATCCCGTCTATACGGAGATCCTTGCGCATCACCACGCCTGCCAGCACCGAATACGTACGGGACGCGAAACTCTCCGCGATACCGAGCACGCGGAGACCTTTCTTGGCGATGTGCATGGAAGCACTTATGTCCGTGGATTTTTAAAATAATACCTCAATGCCGATAGAGAAGGACCAGGTATGTGTCCTCATCCCCACCCTGAACGAGGGTCCCACCATTGGAGACCTGATACGGGAGTTCAGGCAGCTGGGTTACACGAACATCCTTGTCATTGATGGGAACAGTAGCGATGACACCCGCTCGGTTGCGGCACGCGAAGGGGCAAGGGTCGAGGTCCAGTCAAAGAAGGGGAAGGGCAATGCTCTCACAGAGGCGTTTTCTCTCATCGAACAACCCTATATCCTGATGGTCGATGGTGACGGGACCTACTCCCCGCAGGATGCCGAAAAGATGCTGGCACCCCTCTCGGAAGGTTTCGATCATGTCATCGGGGACAGGCTCATTGAACAGAACAGGGATGCCTTCTCCCGGCTGAATCTTTTTGGGAACCACATACTCAACCGCCTCTTCAAGGTTGCCCACTCCACATACCTTGCGGATATCCTCTCGGGCAGCCGGGCATTTACGGCTGACGCCATCAGGCAAATGCACCTGAAAGAGGTGGGTTTTGGGATTGAAACCGAGATATCAGCCGAAGCTGTCCGGAGCGGCCAGAAGATATCCATTGTTCCGATCAGCTACAAAAAGCGGCCGGGCACACCCACGAAACTGAACCCTTTCCATGACGGGTTCAAGATTACCGCGACCATTTATCGCCTTGCGAAAATGAACAATCCCCTCTTTTATTTCGGCATTATCGGCATCATCGTCATGATCGCAGGAGTTCTCACCGGGATTTACGTTATCATGGAATGGCTGCGCCAGATTGAGCACCTGCCACTCACGATTCTCACTGTTCTCCTGATTGTGGTGGGGTTCCAGATCTTCATGTTCGGCATACTCTCGGACATGATGCTCTCCCTTCACAGGGATGTCATCCGGGAACTCCACGAGAACAGGGAACGCAGGGGGTCACGCTGAAACCGCCGTCTTTCCTGCACCACTCATCCGCATCCGGCTGCGCGGATATATCCCCGCGCAGTGCATCCTTTCCCTGTGAAAAAGAACCTTTATGTCGGACGGACACGAAACCATACTACCAAATTTCCTTGTGCGATAGTAGTCTAGCGGCAGGACAGGGGCTTCCCAAGCCTCTAACCCGGGTTCGATCCCCGGCTATCGCATACCCTCCATGGAAGAACAGGAGTCTGATCTTTTTGCCCTCCGCATCATCGCGGAGAACCGGAAAGGCGTCCTGCGGGATATATCCACTGTTGTCGCCGGACATAATGCCAATATCCTGATGATCCACCAGGAGATTTTTGATTCCGGGCCCTGGGACGGGATGGCCGAACTCTACATGGAATACGATGAATGCGAGGATCCCGGTGCAATGTTCGCACACCTGAAGGAGATCGATTCTGTCCGGGAAGTAAGGGAAGTGGAGCCGTTCAGCCACATCTACGGTACCCGCGTCATCATCATCGGGGGAGGAGCGCAGGTAGCACAGGTCGCACTGGGTGCAGTGAACGAGGCGGACAGGCATAATATCCGGGGCGAACGAATCTCTGTCGATACCATCCCGCTTGTCGGAGAGAAAACCGTAGCGCAGGCGGTCGATGCGGTCGCGAGGCTTCCGCGGGCCGCGATACTCGTTCTTGCCGGCTCACTCATGGGAGGGGAGATTTCAAAAGCTGTCGACAGGGTCAGGGACGCGGGGATACCGGTGATTGCCCTGAAGATGGCCGGAAGTGTCCCCGCACATGTCGACATGGTTGTCACCGACCCGATCCAGGCAGGTGTATTTGCCGTCATGCATGTCAGCGAAAAGGCGGTGTTTGATATCAGCAGGGTCAGGGGAAAGGAATTCTGACATGGACCTGGTTGAGAGAGCCGCCCGGATCCTCGCACATGACGGCCTGGTCATATATCCCACTGACACGATATACGGGCTTGGGGCCGATGCCCTCTCTGATGAGGCGATCCTCAAGGTATATGAGGCAAAGAGACGCCCCGTTGCAGAACCGATATCGGTTGCAGTCTGTGATGGGGAGATGGCATACGGGATCGCAAGGATTGATGAACGGGCGTCCTCGTTCATGAAAGCCTTTTTCCCGGGACCGCTCACGATGGTTGTCCCTGCAAAACACTGCCTGCCGGGAATTTTGACGGGAGGAACCGGCATGATCGGGATAAGGATTCCCGCCCACCCGCTCGCTCTCCGCCTCATTGAACACTTTGACTCACCGATCACTGCGACGAGCGCCAATATCCATGGCGGCAGGGATCCGGCATCGCCGGACGAATGCCATGTCACGCACGATCTCCTCCTTGATGCAGGCAGGCTGCCAGGAACCCCCAGCACTGTCGTGGATGTCTCCACGGGAGTCATCATCAGGCGGGGTGCGTGTGCCGATGCAGTCGAAGCGTTTTTCCGCACACTTTAGGAGGGTAGAATGAAAAGAAAACCTGTCAGGTTGCGTGACTTTATCGAGGATAAGGATGGATGGCTGTATGCGGTCTCCACCTACGATAACGGTGCACGGGTGGGATGCCTGCTGCGGTACGTGCCCG
Source organism: uncultured Methanolinea sp. (assembly GCA_964452625.1). Classification (GTDB taxonomy): domain Archaea; phylum Halobacteriota; class Methanomicrobia; order Methanomicrobiales; family Methanospirillaceae; genus Methanolinea_A. Next base: position 31,643 of record CAYVMJ010000003.1, on the reverse strand, counting down.
ACCCCAAAGGAGACCGGGCACGGAAGACCGGTGAGCGGTACAGGAAGGTGGATTTCGAAGAATCCTATGACCTGATCAGGCAGGAAAAACCCGGGTACCTCGACCTCCTCCACCGCGTCCCTGCCGGGGACATACAAAGGGTCCTGAAACCGGAGGAGGAGATCGCAGGGATTGCAAGGCGTGATTCGAGAATCTCTGCTCTTCTTTCACTGTTTTCGCTTCCTCCCGGAAGCATCGGGTGCACCGGTTCATTCCTCTGCGGGCTTGAGAATGCCGGATCTGATATCGATCTGGTTGTATACGGGAAACACTGGTTTCGCGCACAATCCCTCCTCAAGAAGGCGGTACTTTCCGGGAGGCTGCCTGCCATTACTGAAGAGACCTGGCAAAAAATTTTCGAGAAGAGAAAACCCGAGATCTCCTTTGATGAGTTTCTCCTTCACGAAGAGAGAAAATGGAACAGGGGGCAGATCGACCAGACCTATTTCGATCTCCTCTACACCCGCCCTTATAGTGCCCTGCACCCCCACCCCTCCGGGCGAGGCATTGTCAGGGGAGAAAAAACGATCGAGGCACGTGTCACAGACGCAAGCCTTGCACACGACAACCCGGCCGAATTCCGGGTGGACCACGAGGAGATTTCAAGAGTCCTCTCTTTCACCCATACCTACAGCGGACAGGCACTCGCCGGCGAACTGATCGAGGCCCGGGGGGTGTGCGAGACGCACGGAGATGAGGAATGGCTCATCGTGGGAACCACCCGGGAGGCGAGAGGGGAATATATCCGATCATTGACCCTGCTCGGAGAGGATCCGCTCAGGAAATAATCGGGAACATCCCCGTGACATCCCCCGGGTCAGAGTGCACGACGGAGCGGTGCAGGCTTTATGCCTTGATATAAAAAAATGCCTCTGGCATTTTCATGCGCCAGGCCTGTTGCGAAATCCAGAATCCGCGATTTTCATTTTGCACGCATGTGTCCCGAAAGGAGATTCTAAAATTCATTCAGAGGATATCGGAGAGCTTTTTTCCTGATGGCCTGCATGATTCCCGCGATTCGCATTCACGGCACCTGATACCGTGAGGTTTCGGGGGAGTATCCCCAGTCATGATATCCCTTGCATCGTGCAGTGCCCTGAAGAACCGTCTCTTGTCAATCGGCCCCGGGATGCAAGAGCGTGCGATCCCGGACGGGATGTACTCTACAATCCCTCCCCTCACATCCCTTTCTGTCTGATCGTTCAAAATGAGCATGTACCCGAATATCCTGAGCCTGTCCGAAGTGTAGATCCCCGAAGGGGGTGCGGGGGCAGCTCTGACGATAGAGAAGAACGGGTCTTCTTCATGCATCTTGTCTATGTTTCCTGCCAGTCCGTGCTTTTCGGACTGGAAGAACACATCTGTATCCGTGAAATGCCGCCAGGGACCACCCTCGTTGCAGCGTGCGATGCAGCTCTCCATGTATTCGTATGAACGGGTATCGGCGTCGGGGATAATCGCGGATATCTCGTTCCAGATCTCCCCTGGATCAAGAGAACTGCCGAGATGAGCGGAGATCTGCTTGCAGATGGTGTATGCATGGCTCTCTTTCCGCGGCTCCCCCGATCTGGTGTCGAGGAAAAACCGCATGGGGCAGAGGGTCGCCCTGATGACGGACGACACCGGGATTGGACGATCCTGCATGCCTTTCATTTCATCCATTCCGACCCGCCTCCCGGCACGCATCACGTTCAGGGCAGACGGGGTGCATGTTCCCGGTACACCCACATGAGTGACATCTGGTGCACGCACTGTACAGGATCTCATGCAATCCCATAAGAATCCGTGATCCATACAGAGTTCTTCGGGACAGGGATCGGATCGATACAACCTGAAAAGGATTAACCATTTTCGCACCCACTGTACATTATGAGTTCCCATGAGATCGCGGTGAATGTTCCCAACACCCTTGACCCGGTATACAGCAATATGATCCAGATCGCCTATAAAGAAGACGAATTCACTTTTGTATTCCTGCACCAGATCCCGGGTGTGAACCAGGCAAGGGCCAAGGCAATCGTGAGCATCACGCCCCAGCATGCAAAAACCCTCCTCTCGGTTTTCTCAAAGACCATGGCAGACTACGAGGCCAAGTTCGGCAAGGTCGAACCTGCCCAGGGAAAGCAGCAGGGCGATAGTGTCACCACAATACGCGGGTATTCCTGAAGGGCCGCTCACTGCACCTTTTTTGGGCCGGGAAAGGGCGCTCCCGAGCCGAATATTCATATTTCATCAGGTTGATTGTACAGGGTATCGTGCCGCCATGGCTTAGCGGTATAGCGGCTGATTCGTAATCAGCAGGTCGGGGGTTCAAGTCCCCCTGGCGGCTCTTTTACTCTCTTATTCTATCTCCCCGTCTCCCATCAGGATATTTAAAGTGCATACCTTCATATCAGGATCGGACCAACATTCCTTTTCAGCGTGATATGCCGGATTTCACCTTTTTTCTCCCTCTCATTATACTACTTGCCCGTATAGTGGAGACAAGCCTCGAGACGATCCGGACCATCTACATAAACCGGGGCCATACCAACCTGGCTGCCGGGATAGGGGTGGTTAAGGTTGCCATATGGCTCCTTTCGACGGGCCTTGTTCTCACCAACCTTCAGAACATTCTCGGGATCATTGCCTACATCGCGGGATATGCTATCGGGACGGTCATAGGGATGCACATGGAAGACCGGATCAGCATCGGGAGCGTGGTGGTGAGGGTTTTTGTCCCGGGGGATCCCCTGTCCCTGATGGACCGGTTCGGGAGCATGGGGTACGGGATTACACGTCTTGATGGAACCGGGTACCTCACTTCTCCCGTCGCCGTCCTCTTCATGGTCGTGCCCAGGTCGCACATGAAGGAGCTTCTGGGAGTCCTGCATGGGGAATACCCGCAATTGCTCTATACAGTCGAAGATATCCGGAAGGGGAGCGGGGAAAGCAGAATCTATCACGGAAAGACAAAGCCCTGGTGGGTGCGGTTTTTTGGCATGTGATCGAATTTCCCGGATCCATAACAACAGGGGACACTCCTGGAAAAAAGAATGTCAACGTCCTGCACAGTCGGAAAAAAGGCAGATGTGCAGCGAATTCCTTTATTCCAGCGGGAACTCCTCGGTCTCGCGGGCCAGGAAGTATCCGAGTATGGTCCTGATGATGACCACCACCGCGAGAAGAATGAGTTCTTCCTGGGTGGGTGCGATAAGGGTTGTGAGCACGTCGGCGGCAATGAAGAACTCGAGCCCGAAGACAATTTTACTGGTGAATTCCCTCCGGATGAGGTTATAGGAGATATCCCTTCTCCAGACCTCCCTCATCAATACCTTGAATGCGGCCTTCAGTCCTCCGTATATGATGAGAATTGCCCCGACAACCCCAAAAATAAAGGCAAACACCTGGATAATTTCAGTATAGAGAGCCAGATCCACCCTGAATCACCTTTTATTCAAGAATCAACCCTGTTCATTTATGTTCGTTGCATCGGGATATTACAGTCTTATAGTGGTATACTTACTTCTCACGTCCCCTGATGATAGCATTATCCTACATGTCCCGGGACATATGGATACCTGATGGAGGGGAGAAATGGTTACTGCTCTGGTGTGACGCCCGGATCCAGGAAATGTCAGGACAGTATTTTTCTCATCTTAATAAAATTGGGATGGTTCCAGGGTGGTTCCCGGTAGTGATCCGGCCAAAAAAGAGAACGTATATTGAAGAGAGATATCAACACAACCTGCGGGAATCGATCTCAGTACTGTTTTTTCTGCTCATCCCCCCTTTGTTCGAAATCTCCTGGCAGGAACTGAAACGCGGGCACCGTGTTTTCCAGTCTCTCTCGAATTGTGCAAGGTGGCATCTAGTGGCATCTGGTGTTTTTTTGTCCTGGATCTCATGTGTATCTCCTGTGGTGCCGGGATTGATCAGATTCCTGACCGGGTTTTGGTCCGGGAGCAGGTACCCCTCCCCTCTCTTAACCGCAGGATATCCTTCCTGCTCTGTGTGTGGTATGTCTGGCCTGTTCCCGTGAGTCCATCAGTTCCGGGATATATGAAATCAGACACCCAGAAGACTCCCGGGAAGAACCAGTCGGTTAAATGACAGGACTTCGGGGTTCAATGAATTGATGTGAATGTCCAGGCTGGCGAGAAAATATCCCCACACCCTGGATTGTTTTTGAGTCTTTTCCCACGAATTCACCGCAGGTGGTGAAAAATTCTACACCTTTATGGCTGAGGACGGATGATTAGTGTGTGGGAGAACGCGATTCATGGTACCGCCTGAACTGCTCATTTCCTGCGGGATGGGGGTCCTGATAGGTATGGTATCCGCACTCCTGGGGCTGGGGGGCGGCTTCCTGTATGTACCCCTTCTTGTCATCCTCTTTGGTGTTGATCCGCGGGTTGCAGTCGGCACAAGCCTTGCTGTCATCAGCTGCACGACGCTCTCGGCATCTGTCGGCTATGCGAGGCAGGGCAGGGTTCTCCCGAAGAGCACCGCCTGCCTCGCCCTGCCGGGCATGGCATGTGCCGTTCTTGGAGCCTTTGCCACCACATTCATTCCTTCCGCCTTCATGATTGCTGTGTTCTGCATCATCCTTTTCCTCATGGGGATCAAGATGCTGTACCGTGAATTTCCCCTTGTTTTTCCCCTCCTTTCTGGGCCGTGCTGGAAGGACGTCTGTCATGGCTGCCGGCCGGAAGGGCGCCCTCTGAACGTATACCCCGTTCATCTCGCCAGCTGGGGTGCTCTCGCGGGGTTCATGAGCGGGCTGACAGGAATTGGCGGTGGGATTGTGAACGTGCCCGCGCTCACAATCGCCCGCATACCCATACATTGTGCAGTCGCCACTTCAGCAGCCGTCATATTGATCACGTCACTCAGCGGAACCGGGATGCACTTCATGCTCGGTCATATTTCGCTCCCCTTCTTTCTCGCATTCGCCCCTGGCGCAGTGATCGGCGCTCAGGCCGGGGTATACCTCTCCCCGAAAACCCCGTCAAGAGTCCTTGAGATTGCCATCGGCACGCTGCTGATTATTGTGACTGTCATGCTTATTTCAGATGTACTTCTGGGATAAAATGTGGGAGTCCGCTGGACAATCCCGGAGCGAAAATTCCGGCCGTCATCCCGCAGGGACCGAATACTAGAAGTCAATTCTTTCTCATACCAAATGACATACATGCAGACCTACGATCCCGATATCATTGCGATTGCAGTTGATTTTGGCGCAACGAATATGCGGGCAGGCCTTGTCCGTGGTGACGGGGCGATCCTCCGGCACAGATCGATCGCCACACCTCAGTCGCCCGGACATGCAGGTGTCCTGGTGAGCCTTCTGGGAGATCTGATCACTTCGATCATGGAGCCATCTGACATGGAAAAGGTCGCAGGCATCGGGATATCAACAGCAGGCCCGGTTGACAGCAGGAAGGGCGAAGTGGTGAATCCCCCCAATATCCCACTCCCTGTAATCCCTCTCGTGGGTCCGATCAGGGAGCGTTTTTCCCTCCCGGTCTATTTCCTGAACGACTGCCACGCCGGCGCACTCGGAGAAGTCCGGTTCGGGGCCGGGACAGGCGTCTCACATTTCGTCTACCTCACGATATCCACCGGGATCGGGGCGGGGGTATTTGAACAGGGGAGGCTGCTCTTTGGCGAGGAGGGCAATTTCGCCGAAGTGGGTCATTTTACGGTCGAGACCTCCTGGAATCTCCCGTGCGGGTGCGGGGGACGCGGGCACTGGGAAGGGTGCGGGTCGGGGAGGTTCATCCCTGCCTTTTTCCAGGCATGGTGTGAAACGTCGGGGACAGAAAGTCCCTTCAGCGCTCTCCCGGATGCCGCCGGGCTCTTTGCAGCTGCCAGGGAGGGAAGTGCCGTCGTCCTTCGATTCCTGGATTCTCTCAAAGACGTGCAGGCGAGGGGGATATCAGCACTCATTGCCGCGTATGATCCCTCGCTCATCATCCTCGACGGGAGCGTTGTCCAGAATAACCCGGATTTTTTTGAATCGTCGGTGATCCCTCGGGTAAGGTCAGTCTCCGGAACGATGCCACGGATGGTCATGAGTCCGCTCCTTGGGAATGCTCCTCTTCTTGGTGCTGCTTGCTGTGTATTTGAGGGTTACCATGGCCGGGAGTTGAACAGCGGGGATCGATGAATCCACCAGGCAGATCAAAGGAAGAGATCATACGTCCTTTCATATGCCGGCATGCATCATCACATTCTTTTCCATTCATTGTCTTTCGAAAATGGTGATGAAAATGAGCGCAGATTCGCACCGCATCACAGAGCGGCTCCTGACTGGCAGTTTCCTCGGCCTGCTTCTCCTGGGGGCCATCACCGCAGCCTTCCCCCCGGTCTGAATATCCTGAGGCGCATATCATACAGAATACTGATAAATCACGGAATACGGGTCATATCGTTGATATAATGAGGATAAAACCCCGCCAGGATCCGGAGAGCTGCACGATGATGAGACGGGGTGCATGAATCATCCGGCCACCATCATTTGACGGTCTGATTTGGGGATGCGGGATATCATCCGGATGATGTGACAGGATTGTCGGTCACTGCAATCCCGGCGGACCACTCTTCAAGGACTTCCCGGATCACTGCCTTCAGTCCATCAAGCAGGACCTGATCCACCCGCGACCCGTTCTCCGGGTTCGCATCGCCTGATTCATAGAGCGAGCGGTTCACTTCGACCTGTATCCATGGAATCCCCTTGTGCCAGTAGTGCGCATTGGAGATGAAGCCTCCCGAATAGGGGTGGTTGATGGCAACCGATCCCGGAGCAGGAAACCGCCCGCGGAACAACCGCGCCAGATCCTGGATCCAGGACTCCGGGCAGGTGGGGAGCACCCCTTTTTTCGGTGAACCATTCCCGTCTCCCGAATTCCCGAGGCAGATGAGCGGTCTCTTCTTACCCTCGTCAGGGGCTCCCGGAAGTCCCACGTCAACCATGGTGTGGCAGTCCAGGGCTGCGGCGATTCCTGCACTCTCAAGAAGGGAATCGATCCTGGCATGGTAAGGAAAATAGTGGTGCAGAAGGAGCTGGTGGATATCCCGAAGGTCGGGGCGCATGCCTTCCTTCCAGATATCCTGGCCCAGAGAAGTCCGGTATTTCACGACACCATCCTGATGCCGGGGGGGCCTGTGATACGGCGGGCGGTTCAGGTCCACGACCACCCTTGATACGGGGGAGCTGACAAGGGTTTCCACTGAATCATGGAATCCGAACAGGTGGATTGATCCGGGATCGCTGTAATGCCGGAGCGCGGAAGCACTCAGCGCTATCTTTCCACGCACGACCTCCGGGATTCCTGTTCCGCCATGGGGAATCGAGATGAGGAGGGGTAACCTTCGGGACATGGCCATCAGATCCCCCGGGGGTCTGTTTCAGGATGGCAGGCTCGCACGGATGATGAATAGAACTCATCGTCCATGATACTGTACCAGTGCACATCATGGAAAACACCCCACTTTAAGACATGTCCCCGCATGACCCCTTCATGGACCATCCCGATGCGGGTGAGCACCCGTGACGATGAGGTATTCCAGGCGAGGTGCCGGGCGTAGATGCGGTGGAGGCCGAGGCCGCAAAACCCGAGTTCGAGCATCGATCCCGCGGCCTCGGTGGCATACCCGCAGCCCTGGAACGGTCTCCCGATCCAGTACCCAAGCTCTGCATGCGCATGCTCTGCATCGACCCGGAGGCTTATCGCTCCGGCAAGACTTCCGGAATCCCGCTTCGTGATTGCGTAGATGATCTCTTCCCCGTGTTCCCTGAGGAACCGGTGCTGCCCTATCCAGTCCCTCGCATCCTCAATCGTGTATGGGTGCGGGATATTGAGTACTCCCGATGCAATATGGATATCACCCGCAAGTTCCGCAACCCGGGCGGCATCATCCTGTGTAAAATGGCGCAGGACAAGGTGCGGCGTGTTCAGAGTCTCGGGACCAATCATGGCGCAGTCTTCATGGATCACATTGTCGCGGGAAGTCATAAGGATCATTCGCAGATCGTTACCTGAAGAACAGTGAATGCCCACAGTGTATCCACTGATCAGATGATGGGGGGGCTATTCCGGCATATGGAAAAAAGAATAGTGCAGAACTGTATTCCCGATAACAGGAGTATTTCGGGTATGTCGAATCCTGCGGGAGCGGAATCATTTTTGAGCACATCCCCGGTATTGACGCGGTCACTCGCGCCGATCTTACTGCAGGATATCGCATAGAGACCTTCGCGTATCAGGATCACTCTCCTCACGCGGCCTGCTTGAGTCCCAGGAGGAATCGGGGGGCTCCTCGCTCCTGTGGGTTACCTTCCCTTTGAATGAACCCTGTGTCCGGGCAATACCTGCAAGACATACGTGACTTTGCCAGGCGGCCGGTGCACATGACTTGTTTTTTTGTAACCGGCCGGGAAGAGAGCATTACACACAGGTACATGACATGGATTTTTTTGAAAAGTTCTTTCAGATATACTGTATGATGCACCGCAACAGGAAAGAGTGCCGGATTAGAATTGCAAAACATATTTTATAATATCAGTCACTCACGACACAGTATATGGATACATACCAGTGTCCGAAGTGTGCATATCCTGTCATTGCCGATCAGAATGATCGCTTCGTGCGTTGTGGGCACTGTGAAAATACACTCTTCTTCGATTCCGGTGGGATTCTGGTCACATACATTCTGCCGTTTGTCCTTCCGGAGAGCGAAGCGCGGGATATTTTCATGCGATGGACTGCAGGACCCGAAATGGCAGCAGATCTGGAGAAAGGTGTCACCATCCGATCTCTCTCACGTCACTTTTTCCCACTCTACAGGTTCAGGATTGACAGAGGAGGGACACAGGAAGTCATCACAAGACCTGCGCGAGTATCCACTCTCCCCGGCATGTCAGGACTCCGGGTCCCCGCCGGGAAACTCAAAGAATTTCACAGCGATGCCGACTTCGCAGGGGCAGAAAGACTCAACCCCGATATCCCCCTTGCACCCAGTCTTACAGGTCCCGGTGGGGATGTGAAAGAGCAGTCACTCATTTTTGTCCCTGTTTTCACCGTCGTGTACGAGTACCAGGGGAACTCATTCATCGTGGTGATTGACGGATCAGCGGGAACTGTACACCCGGGAGTATATCCCGTCCGGTCGTCGAGACCGTACGGAACGGTGATGGCATCGGGGATTATCCTTGGCTTCCTGGGGGCAGTTGCAGGACTCATTCTATCCCCTGTCCTCTCAGTTCTTCTCGTTGCCGGGTTCATTGGAGCATTCGCAGGCGGATACCGCGTTGCAAAGGCCAGGTGAGGTACGATATCATGGATAAGTTCCAGATAGAGGGTCAATGTCCGAACTGTCACGGGACTTTGAGTCTTTTGGAAGGGGAGGAGATCGTTCTCTGCCCCCACTGCGGGGTTGCGAGTATACGCGAAAGTGGGGAAGGTGCACAGAGAGTGATGGTAAGGCTCTCTGTCGACGAGGCGGCGGCAAGAGACTCGTTTCACCAGTGGCTCACACGCGGATGGAAAGCACGGGATCTGGGAAAAAATGCTGAAATAACCGAGATATACCCGGTATACCTCCCGTTCTGGAGAATGGTGGCCCATGCCCAGGCGATTGCCTGCGGGTTCAAAAAAGAACTCCGTGATATCGACCGTGCAGCGGATCTTGCGCCGAAGATCATCGACAAGGCAACAGGGGGGGCAGAGGCGACTGGAACGCCTGCGGCCGTCCAGACCGGCACTGCCGGGGCTCTTGGAGGGCTTGGGGTTGGTCTTTCCACTGCCAAGATAGTCGGAATTGTGATCGCCGCTGTTATTCTTGGCGGAGTGGTGATGGCATCGGGGATATTCACTCCCGTCTATCCTGACTGTGATATCACGGGCCAGTGGACATGGGGATCTATCCCCGGGTATGGCAAGGTCACAATGGAGATCCGGGCTGACGGGTCTTTCAGTGCATGGTCGGAAGTCCAGCCCGGTTCTTCTGATGGGGCATCGGTTCACGGGCGATGGGTAAAGGATGAGGGAATGACAACACTCCAGGACTATGATCCTGAGAACAAGTATCCCATCAAATCAGTCACGGTTGTTGCCTCGGCCCCGGAATGCAACAGGCTCTCGGTGAAAAATCCCCCATTTGTTCCTTTTTCCGCGAATCGTATGGGTGGTGTGCCATGATTCCGGATGCACGGTATGACTGTGTGGGGATGATGAACTGCATTCCCATTCCTTTCAGGCACCTCATAGGATCGCACACGAAAGGAGGTGGATATTCGTGAACTTCCAGGAGGCCGAACGGTTATTTGATGAGCTGAAGGCCAGGAAAGATGCCGGAGAACTTGGTGCAAAGGAATTCTCGAATGAACTTGAAGGTCTGACGGTAAAAGACAGGGAGGGCACGCTCTGGAGGATGAGTGATATCGATGGCGACTGGCTCCGCTGGAATGGCTCGTCATGGGACCCGGACATACCCCTGCTCTTCAAGAAGGATTACTCCTCTGCAAGTGTCGACCGCGAGTATATCTGGACCCATCTCGGCTGCGATCCCGGCGATCTCGGGATTGAACACCTCCTGACCACAGTCAGGGAAGTCGAGCCTTACACACCGGGAGATATTGTCGCTTTTACCCCTTCATCATCCGTATCTGATGCATTCATCCATGCAAAAGAAGGAATCGCCGAGAGAGCGTGTGAGGATGCGAAAACCCGGGCCGGCATGAAGAAGGTCACGTTCAGGAAGATGCATGTGAGCCCCCGCTCATTCCAGCAACTCGCATATCCCTTCTGGATCATCAGGTTCCGGTATAGGAACCGGGGATATCTGGCCGTACTCGATGGAGTGACGGGGAAAGTGGTTTCAGCGAGGGCTCCGGGCGATATCCTGTATCAGAGTCTTGCCGGGGCAGCCGGGTCGGTCGCCGGGGGTGCACTGATCGGAGTCTCCGCAGTCATGCTTCCCGGGGCAGGATTCGATGTGGAATCCCTGCTGCTCTCAATCTTCCCGCTGATTATAGGATTCGTCGCGATAGCCTGGGCATACGACACTTTCAGGTTCGGTTCCGAGGTTGTCACAGATGACCTTTCCCGCACAAAACGGCAGACCCTGATCGGCCGGTTCAGGAGCATAATAAAAAGACTGCCGGATATCGCAAAGGACAAGGTCATCGACCTGTTCCAGGGAGGGCTGGGGTTATGAAGGAGAAACCGGATATAAAAGTACTCCGATGCATACACTGCCAGGCGCCAATTATACCGAAAGAGGCGGACAGGGCTCTGGAATGCGGCTCCTGCCACACCCGCATGGTGATCGAGAACGGGGAGCTCGTTCCACTCACGGTGACAGTCGTCGGTTTTTCGCGCCAGGAATCACTCCCCCGCATCTTTATCCCATTCTGGGTTATTGATGCCGATATCACTGTCAGGAATGAACAGGTCAGGGGCGGCAGGGTCTCACGGCTCATCCATGGAAGGACACGAATGGATGGCGCGCAGAGGTTTTTCATCTGTGCGTCAGATCTCCCCGCGGACACGGAATCCTGGTGGAACAGGACGCTCACCTCCGCCCACATCCCCCTCACTCTTGGGGAAGGGACTCTCGGAGAAGAAGCGAGACTCCCTGTGAGCCTGCCCATGGCAGATGCGAGGGGTATGGCTGAATTTCTCTTCCTGGGACACGAGCTCGATGAATCCGGCACCCTGCAGTCTATTGACTATGATTTCTCGCATAAAGGGCTCAACCTGGTGTACCTCCCGTTCTACAGGAAGGATGACACGTATCTGTCGGGACTTGCCGCACTCCAGGATGCCATCCCGCCTGCCATACCTGCTGAAAAGGAACATTGTTCCCGGCTTGCCGCGGTATCGGGGGCTCTGTCCCCGGAAGTTCCAGGCGGGTCATCCTGGTTCCGGAAGTGCAGGGTCCCTCTCCTTGCCCTTGCCGGGATTGTTATCCTCGTTATTGCCTTAATGATGGTCTTTCCGGGATTTCAGCCCTTACAGACAATTCTCCTCTTCGCAGGACAGAATGGGAATGATACCGCTGCAACCCCGCTTCCCACGACCGCGGCCACGTTTACGGTATCGCCGACAGACACTGTTCCCAGGGGAACAGAGGTTGCCATACAGGTGCAGAAGAACCCGCCCCAGAACCTGGTCACCGTCATCTTTGCCGGGGGACCCGGCCAGAGGGTGATCAAGTCGTGTGAGGTGATCCTGACCACATCCGAAGGTGAGATCAAGAAGAGAGATCTCTCGCCCATCATTAACAGCAAAGTGACCCTCCAGGGCACTGACGGCGATGATCATATCGAGGTGTACGTGACACAGAAATCCGGAATGCGGTATAAGGTCCTTGATGCGGTCCTGGAACCCTACCAGGTCGGCTCAAGGTTACCCGATGAGGCCCCGTAATCCGGGGTATTTCATTTTCTTCATCAATGGGGACCTGCTCACGGGTGTTGACCAGGCAATCCCGTATCTCCCCTGGTCGGGCTCATACGTTGTATCGTTGTCCGGCGGAAACCTTCTCAAAAGATGTATCTCCATTATAATCCATCGTGCATATATACAAAAATGCGATGAGAGACATACCCCCTGCTGCCGGAAGGTTCGCGATTATCTCATGCCTTGCGATTGCTGCCTGCCTGATTGGGTACGAGTCCTTCTTTCTGCGCATCGGGGATGCCGTGGTGATTGATCCAAGGGATGCCTGTGTGGTATGTGCAGGCGTCCTGACAGGGCCCGCAGGAGGGGCAATCGTGGGGCTGTTGGCAGGATTCCCGGGATCAGACCCCTATGTTGAGATCCCTGCATACATTGTAAGCGGTATTGCAGTAGGTGTGATCTCCCGGTATTGCATTGCACACAGGAAATGGATCTCCTCTGCTGCCCTTGGATTGGGATTGGGATACGTCCTGCACGGGGTCCTTCTGGTGTACACCTCATGGTTCGATGATCTTGCTGCGCTTGCCTTCCGGTCCCTGGTCATGCTGACCATCTGCATTCTCCTGCTGGATATCATTGATTCACTGGACCACCGGATTTTTTCATGGGACAGGGCTGGTGAACCGGATAGTCCCTGACCTGGGAGGAAAAAAGAAGCGATATCCCACAAAATTACGAATTCCCGTTCTTTTTTGTCGCAGTGCAGTCTTCATCTGCACATCATGAGATGTGTCCTGAGGAGAAAACCGTCCGGTCATATGCCAAATGAGTGAAACCATTATACGGGTCGATCCTCCCCAGGGTTTTTCAGGTACTCACTGGTTCCCTGCATTTTTCATCAGGTTCCCCTGCAGGAACTTGTCATATGATGGTCCTGGAAGAATGCTGACGCCGGGAAATTTCAGGATAATTTCAGAGAGAAGAGATCTTCACATGAAGAGCCTGGGGTCATCCTGGTATCGACCGCGAGGTACCCGGTGCGGTCATGTTGGGGAGTATATACCGGATGACCAGGCCATTCAAGGTGTGGAGGGCTGCAGACCGACCACATGGAGGGTGCCAGACAATAAATCAAGGAGCATGAAATGTACACATGATCCTTGTCCAGCATGCCACACTTGGTTCGCTATAACGATAAAGATTATGCCCCCTCATCAACAATGGCAGAGAAGAGGGATTCCAGTATTCCAACGAAAATTTCCTGGAATACAAAAATAAAGCAGAATTACGTGTTGATCCGAAAAAAAGTCATGATGGGATTATAGCATTCATGATACGCAATTTCGGTGCATTGACATGGACACACCACCAATAAGATATATCCTATGAAAGAGCATTCAGGGAAGCGGTGCGATGTGTGTGGCAGGGATGCGATTGGTGTCCAAATCCTTGGTTGCTGCGGGTCAACCGTCTGCGAGGAACATGCCGATGCACAGCTCAAATCCCTGAAACCCGGAGAAAAGAAGGAATGGGGAGCCTGTTTTTTCTATCGTTATGACTGAATCAGGATAGCAGCATATGCAGGATTCTATCCCCAATACTGCCAGGAGATCCCGGTTTTTAAATCCCGATGAACATTTTACCGCAGCAAAAATTGCCATACCGGACGCGGAAAAGACAGCGCTGGTAACTCTCCTCTCCAGGGATAATCAGGAAGCAGAATCCGTGGGGATATCAGACATGATTCTGTCCGATCCTCTCTTTGGGGATATCATGCACAAGACCATACCAGGTAAGGAATATTTCCTGGAAATACCATGATGCAAGCTCAAAATCCCCTCCTCCATACACCATGTTGCCATCCATACCCGGAAGGATTACTCTTTCATGTGCTCGGCATGCAAGCGGTGACTTCTCATTGAGTGTAATGGCAAAGGTCCGGGCTTTTTTTTGTAATGTGAGGTCGAGGAATGATACGACTTCTTTCCGATCGCCGGAGGCGGAAACGAGAATCACGAGGTCACGCTCACGCACCGGATTCCTGACCTGGTCTCCCAGCCAGAACACCTCTTTTGCAGGGGAAAGGAAATGCCGCAGTCGTATTGCCATTGCGAGGGCAGCGGTCCCGCTCCGGCCGAATCCGAAGATATGGATTGCGTGTGAATCGTCGATGAGGTCTGCGAGTGTGGCCATAACGCGGGAATTTTTCTCTAAGAATTGTGCCACGTCCTGGAGATAGGAACCATACCGTCCTGTTATTTCAGACAGATCCTGCATTGACGAAAAACCTCGCTCCCAGACTGATGTTGATCTTCAATTGTAATGAATATGCAAGTGGCCTGAGAAGGAACAATACGCCCCGGCCGCGATTTAAATATCCCGAAGACCGGTTGTACCGGCAATCTAAAAATGTGTTATAAAGGCAGGACTTAACCAAGGACCAAGGTCAGCTGAGCACCATGCCGATTTCCGATGGGAAGCACACCGGAACGCCATCAAAAACCGGGCTGTTACAGAAACCATCCTCGGCCCACCAGAGACCACCTTTCTGGTTTGCCTGGGCATTGCAGCTCGGTGTTGTATCCAGCATGATGGACGTGGCATTACATGCCAGAGAAGTCTGCTCCAGTTCGCTCTCCCACGTTATGCACGGGGCTGAATATGCTTTGCGGTTTTCCATAGTACCTAACCTGTTTCTCTTGTTGAGAATAATAATCGACCTCTCCGATAAAAAGATATTTCCATTTACTGCAGGGAAGACGAAAGTTATTCATCCGGCCGATTTTTACGAGTTGTACTAATCCTGGTCGCGTATTGTTGTCATCATTCTCCGGGTCTTGCCATTCTTATCTGCAGTTTCGCGTCAGTACTCCACAGCATTGGACAAAGAATACAGCGGTACCCGGAGATCTCCAGATGGCTGGAGTTCTCCCTGAAGTCGTTGACCAGGGTCCGATCGATCAACAAGAATGGCATGTTTCACTGGACGCGGTTACCTCGGCGCCATCCGCTAGGGGATTTTATTTTCAGACCGGCTGAAAGTAGCGGCCAGTCCGAAGAGAGCCATCACCAACCTAGGAGGCAGACAGACCAAGGCTGTCAGAAGGCGTCCTGCCGGTCCGGTCGGATCAGACTGGAAATGGAGGCGCCTGGTGAGTATATCTACCAGTGAGGAATAGCAGGCTATGATCCGGCTGGCATGCCGCCAGAACGGTTGCTCCATGTCGATCACCAGGTTCCTTTTTTGTATGGTGACCACCCGGGCGACAATCTTTTCAGCAGGGAGCACCCCCTCCGAGGCCAGGTGCGCATCACCCTTCACCTGAAAAATGGTCTTACCTGCTGCTTCCCGGCGGTTGATCACCCTGTGCGCAACGAAGGTACTGTCTGCCTGGTAGATGATAATATCCCCGGCCTGGATCTCACCTTCCCGTGCCCGGCGGACCACGATCCAATCCCCGTCGTTAATTGCCGGCCTCATGCTCAACCCGGAAGTCTTGAGCGGGATATCCATATCCCGCTCAATTACTTCCTTCAGCATGTCAAGGGAGAGCCTGAGCCTGGTTTCATTGTCCATAGGCACGGTTCACTGCAACTGGCACCGCCGCTCCTGGTAAAAACCCTCAAAGGCCCTGGTAACAATGCATGCCTGCGGCGACGGCCCCAGCAGGCTGCCCGTCTCCATGCGTGCCAGCCCGGCACACCGGTTGCAGCGTTCGAAAAGTTCACACGAACTGCATTCAGCCAGGTCGGCAATCCGGATGGACCGCAGCCGCTTCAGTTCCTCCGAACCGTGCCAGATGGAGTTAAATGCTTCCTGCCTCAGGTTGCCGAGCACAATATCGACCGCTGCACAAGGGTAAACATTGCCGCAGGAATCGATCCGGCAGGAGAGCTGGCCCATCCCGCAGGGGTTGGCCTCCTTCTGCCAGTCCAAAAGAGCTGCGGGTTCTGGGGGAACAGATTTGATCTCGTGGCGCTCGTAGATCTGGAGTGCCATCGCCCGCAGTTGATCCGGGGTAGCTCTTAAATCGGCTGTCGATGCATCCCCATCTCTCCTGTGGATAACAAGGAAAGCGCTGCGGAATGAGGCGCCCAAATCCTTTGCCAGGGCCTGGATCTCAACGGCTTCCCCGATATTGTCCCGCATCCAGGTGGTCTTGAACTGGACTGATACCCCTCTCTCGATAAGCAGGCGGGCACCACACAGTGTCTTGTCAAAGGATCCCGGAAGACGGGTGATCCGGTCGTGGGTGGCTGCATGGCCGCCCAGCAGGCTTATTTCCACCCGCTCAGGACAGAGATCGGCCAGCCGGTCGGCTATTGCCGGTGTAATCAAAGTGGCATTGGAAAAGATGGTTATTGAAAATTGTTTTTGCCGGGCCAGGGCAGCAATCTCAAAGAAGTCGGGGCGGACCAGCGGTTCCCCTCCGCTGAAGACCAGGAACAGGGTCCCGGATGCGGCCAGCTGGGTCAGGATACTGTCGTACTCGGCAAGGTTCAGCTCGTTCTCCAAAGAACGGTTGCTGATGTAACAATGCCGGCACGAGGCGTTACAGCGGTTTGTCAACTCCAGCATCACGTGGAGGGGAATATCATGCGCCCGTGCCTTGGCCTGGAGAATCTTGATTGCGCCCGGGATGGTACGGTGGGGCGGCGGTCCGTCACCTGGAGTTGCCATTGGGTCCATCGGCCTCTCCCTTTGAGTCGGCTCGTCCCAGGATGATCAAGCCCCTTGCAATTAAAGTTTCAACAAAAGATTCGACGTCGGTTCTGGCCTGTTCCTCACTGACCTGGAATTCCCGGTGAAGCCGGGCAACGATCTCACCCACCGTCGGTTCGCCATCCAGAAGCTCCCAGATACGGCTGCCGGTCTCATTGAAACTGTACACTTTGCTGTTCATCGGCGTCAGCACCACGGCCTCCCCAAAAAGGATGCGGGAAGCGGTTCTCTTATCGATCCGGAGCACCTGATCCAAATTCAGCATTTATTACCTCCATTTTTCTCAATTGCGCTTATACACTCCCAGAAGGATCTGTCGCGCCGGAAATGCATATCATAAAAGGGGACTGTATCGACCATCTCGGCGCTGATGTCCATTAAGCGCCGATTCATTCCGTCTTCCCGGCTGAAGAAAAGAGTACAGGACATCAGTTTGCTCAAGGCCAGGGCCGGTCTGGCTTTTTCCAGACAGACCCGGCTGTCCTTGACCGGTAAAAAGGCAGCCTTAAGTATTGCCCTGCTGTTGCACTCCGCATTCTTGTTTGTCCCGAAAAAGGGAGTGCTATAGACCAGGAAATCTCCTTCATTTTTTCTGACCATGACAAGTTCGTCGCTCAGTACCCGCTCCCGGCTTGTGGCCAGTCTGGCAATGGTAGATTTGCCTGTACCGGAAACTCCAGGAAAAATATAGCCATTGCCGTTTCTGACTATGCCCGCCGAGTGAAGTAGCAGCCCATCATTTTGAACAGCCAGAAATGAATAGCAGATACGAATGAATGATTCGATAGCGATATCCTCCATGTATCTCTTCAGGACGCATCTTCCAAGTCTCCCCCCGACATCAATCCACCCTGCCAGGTCACGGCGTTGAAACAGGCTTTTCGAACCGATTTGGGTGACTTGTGGCCTGCTCGCCAACCGGTCATTCATTACATGCAACGGCTGCTTCATCCGAAAGGTATTGGGTGGAGAAGAGCCAGCGGGCTTAGCATTGGTCTCCTCCCAGGCTGTTAAATGTCGGTTGACAAACGTCCCGAGCATCTCTCCGGGCACACCAAGAAACTCAGCCGGATCGGTACTCTTGGCAAAAGCCATCTCGAAACAGAAATCAGGGGGACTATCAGACAGGAAATCGCGGTACCTGTCGGTAACATGATCGATGATCTCGTCGTGCAGCGATGTTATCTGCGCACAAATTCCACCAATCTCCATTTTTATTGCAGATATTTCCATTTCCTCAAACCAGATTCGACCTGTTTGTGCCTGCAAAACCTGAATCTATCATAATCGGTGATGCCGATACATATTTTTTACTAACTCATTCTTTGCGGAAGCGCTCTGTCAATTGTGTTCCCGTGATACTTCACCAGAAACACCCGGATTTTTCTGATAAACCGAATCCTGTTTTGGCTGAATGCGAGAATACAGTCAGAAAATAGTGTAACTGTGATATACTTTTTCGCGATGATGCGACAGGAACATCAATTGAAAGGAAATACGCCCCGGCCGGGATTTGAACCCGGGTCAGAAGCTCCGGAGGCTCCTAGGATGTCCACTACCCTACCGGGGCACAAGATAAAACACCGCACATGTCCGGATTCCTGTACGGTTCATAATGATGGCCTTTCAAAGGGTAAATATATTTGTCAGGGAGAGGACCGGGTGCAAATAATCCCGAAAGCGCATGAGGTCGTGAGCCGCGGGAACCTATCCCTTCTTTACCTGGTACATATGCCATATCTTGCAGGCCCCTTCGTGGCTGACCATGCAGGGGCCGACAGGTGTCCGGGGAGTGCATACCCTCCCAAAAAGTTTACAGTCGGTAGGATCGGCAACTCCCCGCAGTACTCTGTCGCATATGCAGGCGGAATGCTTGTCGACATGCCGGAAGGTGATATCGAACTTTTTCTGGGCGTCGTACTCCCCGAACTCGGCCCTGATCCCGAGCCCTGATGAGGGGATGACAGGAAACCCCCTCCACTCTGCGTCGACAGGCTGAAAGACTTCGTACATCAGTTTTCTTGCCTTGAGATTCCCATCGCGGGTCACCGCCCTCGGGTACGCATTCTCCACTTTTGCGTCACCGTTTTTTACCTGTTCGGCAAGCATGAGGAGACCCAGCAGGATGTCCTCCGGCTCAAACCCTGCCACCACCTGTGGAACGGGGAACTGTTCGTAGTCCCTGTACCCGACGACGGTGCAGACATGGCCGGGGAGGAGGAAGCCATGCAGCCTTGCCTCTCCCTGTTCGAGCAGCCACTTCATTGCGGGAGGTACCAGGCGATGGCACGAAAGGATGCTGAAATTTTCCGGGGGCCGGGTGAGCAGCGTTGCCGCAACAGTGGGGGCAGTCGTCTCGAATCCGACCGAGATGAACGCGACTTCCCTTTTTGTATTCTTTGCGATCTCGACTGCCTTGTGCACACCCTGCACCACTCTCACATCCCCGCCAGAGGATTCGAGTGATCCCCTGCTTCCGGGGACTCTCAGGAGATCGCCGTAGGTGGCGACAATGCATCCCCTGTCAATGAGATCCAGTGCCGCGTCGATCTCCCCCTGGGGCGTGATGCATACCGGGCAGCCCGGGCCCATCACGATCTTCAGGTTTGAAGGAAGGATGCTCCGAAGACCCGTCCGTGCGATCGCGGCCTCGTGGGTTCCGCAGATGTGCATGAATGTAAGGTCGCGATCGATTGTTTCCTTTATTTTTTCCGATATTTCCTTACCCAGGACCATTTTAAGGATTAATTATTTTGTATCAGAATTGATAATGGTACTGTTATGACCGAAGGGGACGGCATGAATACAGCACCGCTGGTCGGGGCCAGTTTCTTTGGGCTGCAGGGCGATATACTGGCACTTTTCATCATTGTGATCGGGATCTGCATCGCCATCATGCTCTTTCTCTTCGTGGGATGGCTGCAGAAAAAAGCAGAAGTCACCCATTCAAGACTGGATGATATTCTTATCGCCGCCCTCGGGACCCCCGCAATTCTCGTCGTTCTCATCATGTCGGTGTATTTTGCACTGCAGGTTGCCACATTGCCCCCTGACCTGGAATGGGTGCTGGAAAGCAAATACTATGACGCAATATATGTCATCCTGGGCGCCTGGGTTGTCTCAAGTTTTGCATACAATTTCATCAGTATATATGGAACAAGGATCGCGGGGAGAACGGCGTCAGATATCGACGACCGGATGATCGCGCTCGGGCTGATTGTTGTAAAATATATCGTATGGTTCTGCGCTTTCCTCATCATCCTCTATATGCTTGAGATAGACATTACTCCGCTCCTTGCGGGTGCCGGGATTGTCACCCTTACGGTCGCTCTGGCCGCACAGGATATTTTCTCGAATTTTTTCGGCGGAGCCCTGATTGCTGTTGACAAGCCTTTCAAGTTGAACGATCGTATCCAGATCGACCAGTATTATGGCGATATTATCCACGTGGGACCCCGCAGTACCCGGATGAAGACCCTTGACAACCAGATTGTCACCATCCCGAACTCGAAACTCGTCAGCAATTACGTGGTCAATTATGCCATGCCCGATACAAAACTCAAGGTACGGCTGCCCATAGGGGTCGCATATGGGTCGGATGTGAATAAGGTAAGGGAGATCCTCCTGGGGGTGGTCAAGGAGGCTGCCGCGAAGCACCCGTTTATCCTCGAAGATCCCGAGCCCCAGGTATTTTTCATAGAGTTCGGAGCATCGAGCCTCAACTTCCAGATGGTGGTCTGGACCAATGACTTTGCGATGACATTCGAGACAAAGGACGCGATTAATACCCGGGTTGCCGAACGGTTCAAGGAAGAAGGAATCGAGATTCCCTTCCCGCAGGTGGACGTGCACATGCGGGACTGATCGCCACTTTTTTCTTCGATTACCGCACGCAAACCTATTTCGCATCGCCCAATGAGACCAGTGTATGTTCGGGATCTCCTCCTTCTGCCTCCACGAATATCCGCTCCCTTATGCGCTGGAGACTCTGTCCCTGCATTCAGATTTCGTCGAGATTATGGACGACGGTCCCCATTTTATCGACTCAACCGAAATCCTCGACACTTTCTCGTTGCAGTATGCGTTCCACGCACCGTGCCGGACCGTCAATATCGCGAGCATCCTCGAACCGATACGGAAAGCCAGCGTCGAGGTGATCGCCCGGTGCTTTGCCCTTGCGGCCGAAAAGAGCGCCCCTGTAGTCATCCACCCCGGGTATTTCGCCTGGAAAGAAGAGCGGGAACGCGCTGAAAGGCAGTTTGAGAAGTCCTTTGCCGAACTCAACCGGACAGCCGCGGATCTCTCGGTCACCTATTATATTGAGAACATGGGCAACTGGGACTATTTCTTTCTCAGGTTCCCCGAAGAGATGGACATGATTGACGGTGTGGGCCTTGCCCTTGATGTGGGCCATGCCAATCTCAACTCCTGCCTGCCGGCGTTCCTGTCCAGGCCATTCCGGCATGTCCACCTCCATGATAATGATGGCAGAGAGGATTCACACTCCCCGGCAGGTGAAGGATCCATCGATTTTGCGGCAGTCATGCAGGCGGTTGAGCGGGAACGGGCCACACCCGTCGTGGAGGTCGCGACACTCGAAGGTGTGCAGAAGACAATAGAGATCCTGAAGGGAATATCCGGGAGAGCCGGATGAAACCGCAATCCGCGTGATGACCCCAGGACATCTGTAAGATTCCGGAAAAAACACCCTTTTTCCTGACAGTTCCGTAATCTTTTAAAGGATACACGTTGACAATTGTTGTCGCATTGCGCCTTTGTGGCTCAGTCGGTAGAGCGACACCTTGGTAAGGTGTAGGTCGGGGGTTCGATTCCCCCCAAAGGCTCTGATTTTCGTCTCCGCTTCACACATTTTTGCTCAATTCAAGATTTAAGAATAGGGAACATAGAGAGTCGTTTTTATGATAGGGAGGCTGATCTCGCGGACGTAATACTATCTCCCGGGATTCATGAGGAACAGGGTGAGCAATGAGACTCTCGTCTTTGACCCGATGAGCGACTCAAGCAAAACAGTTGATTGCCACTTTTGAAATAAAAAATGTTACAATTGAAACTAAAAATGTTTCAATTGGGGTTGGGAATGTTTCAACTGTGTGGTGGGAGTTGTGTGTGAGTTGTCAAGTATTCCTTGACAACTGCGGCCAGGTGGAACTCTCTCAAAGATGAGGTGGTTGCAATGCAGGAGTTTGAGGAGTGAGGGGGGCGGAATAAGTTGGAATCAATTAGGGAAATCGGATTCTGCAATTTCCTCGATAATTTCAGGATTTGTGAGTTTCAGAACACCTGATAGTTGTTGTGCCAGTGAGTCCTGCGAATGATCAGGCTGTCTCTTCTGCCTGGAGATATCTTTGTTGGAAGTATTACACCGATAGATCATAAGGCGGCTGTAATGGCCATGATGACGGCCACGGCTTCGTCATAAAACTCCTCACAGTCGCCTGAACCATCCCGCTCCTCGCACCATGGCAATTGTCTCGGCCGTTTCACTTGGGCCTTTACTCATATTCCTCATCTCGGGTGCCACACCATTGTCTGATTCTTGCATTTCATCTCTCCCAATCAGAAATCCCAAAACACGGTCCCTGTCTCATCAGGAGCGGTTCGCCCTCGCCATGGACCTCGGAATACTTATTGATGTCATGACAGTGTACGATCTGCATTTCTCATCACATCCTCAAGAAATTCCTGTCGATCTCGAAGTAGATGCATCCCCGTATTCCCCACCACGTGCATTCATCGCAGGTTGTGTGGTCCCGGGTGCATTTTCTTCCCACGGCCTCCATCGGGCAGTCGTCCCGTTTCGCACAGCCCCAGCAGCAGGTGCCGGTGGTCCGGCCGTAAATCACATCGAAGTTGATTGCGGGAGGCCGGACGTTTCGCTTTGTTCCGGTCATTGCGGAATTCCTCCTGCAACATTCGCGTGTGCCACCGATATAAGCCCGGAAACTCGCCGGTTTGCATTCTTTCCCGTGTAATACTTCTTTCCAAGCTCCCGGGAGGGGATGACCGATACTTCGGAGTAACCAATACTGGTGAGGAAAGGCTCGATTTCACCATCGGCGAACCCGGACACGATCGGCTCCCCAATCTGGATCGTCCAGCTCCGGATATTCTGCCCGCCCTCGGCGTCCGATGATCCGTCTGCAAGCGACCGGGGAAGGAAATCGAAGAGCACGGCGCTGCCGGGCACGGCGTGCTCCGCAATCCCGGTGAGCAGGCTCCGTGCCGCATCCTCGGTCAGGTACATGAGGAGCCCCTCAAGCAGGAAGAGCGTCTTGGCCTCCGCAGACCACCCAGCGTCTACGAGCGGCTGCCAGCAGTCTCCCCTCGCCATATCGAACGGGATGAATGCGACATGGGCCGGCAGTTTCGGAACAATTGACGATAAAATCCCGATCTTTCTCGTCACAATCTCCGGCCGGTCGATCTCGAAGATCTTCATGTGCCCGTCAAGTGCGACGATCCGCTCCGCGCGGGTATCATATCCTGCCCCCAGGATTACGAGCTGGGAGAACCCCTTGCGGGGAGCGTCCTGCACAATATCATCGAAGTACCGGATCCTCCCTCGGATTGCATTTGACCATCCCGGCATCTTTTGCTCGATCTCGTCACCAATTGCCTTCGTTTCCACCGGGTGATCCCGGGTCCACGCAAGTATTGCCGGATCGAGAAAGTGAATGGCGTACGGATCGGAGAAGATCCGTACTCCTTCCGGGAGCATCGTCTCACCGAACCGCTGGAGTGCGATCCCTTCTGCCATTGTGCCTGGCCCTGCCCTCACCTTCATAGCGGCGGAATTTTCAGGACTGCCGTTCATTCTCACCACACTCCCGGCACCAGCCGGTACCTGACCCGGTCCGCATACTCGCGGTATTCCGGGAGTTCTTCCAGCAGGATCCGGTCTTCAAGATATGTCCTCACGACATCCAGCCCGGCGGCGATCGCTCCCGGGATGAGGGCAACGAGCGACCCGAGCATCAGCGGCAGGCAGATCATGTACAGACACCACCCGGCGTACCCCGGGTGCCGGATAAACCGGTACGGCCCGGTCGATACCACGGAATGCCCGCGGTCGTCCTGGATACGGATGACTGCTGAGAAGAACGGGTTCGACGTCGTCGCCCAGATGACGATCAGCCCTGAGAGCACGACCAGCAGAAATCCTGCCGCCGCGACAACCATGGGGAGAGATCCGGTCCAGCCGTACCGGTAGTCGAAACCCGCGACAACGATCGCAGCAAATCCCGCAAGCACGATCGCCATGACAAGGAACCGGTCAAACGGTTTGGCATCGGCATGCCGGTGCATGCGTTCGTCGATGAGGTCCGGCCTGACCAGGAGGCTGTTGATGGTAAAGCTGATGATGGTGTATCCGAGCAACACCCATGCCATGGGCCACTCGAACGTCCCGGCCGGGACGAACAGGAGTACGCCCACGACCGCTGCATTCACCAGCCCTCCGATGATCCCTTTCATCCTTTTCTTCGCCGCATCCACACGTCCTTCATGGCCTGTCTCCACCGCACGTTCCTCCTTTCACAGTCTTTTGGTAAAACAACATACCTTATGGAATGTATAAATACCTAGCGGTTTGTGTCTCATCCGGATGCAATGTTTTTTACTTTCCCCGGGTGAAGTCAATATCAAGCATGCCAAAGGTCGTCCCGGAATACAAGGAAGATGCACAGCGCCGCATCATCGAGGCCGCTATGGATGTGATCGCGGAGCGCGGCTGCGACAAGATGACGTTCGATGACGTGGCAAAGAAACTGGGAGTCACAAAAGGCGCGATTTATTGGTACTTCAAGACTAAAGAAGACCTAATAGCGGCGGTTTTTAAAAAATTCCAGAAGGAGTTCGAACGATCGACGTTCGATTCGTATTACAACCGGCCCCTTGATGAGATGTTCATGCATATATTCGACCGGTTTTCCTTAACAGACGAACGCAGACGTGCAATCTTCTTCGAGATGTTCGCACTCGCCACACGGAACCCCGAAGTGAGGCATGCGATGTGGGAGTACTTCAACGGGCTCATCGCAACGTTTGAGGATGTAATCAGAAAGGAGAAGAAGCAGCACTTCATACAAACTCAAGCGGACGTCCATAGACTCGCTTTGCTCCTTACCGCGTTGTTCTCCGGCCTGCAAAATTACGAGACGGCGTGGATACATGAGAAAGAGATCCGCGACATCTGGATGGAAGGTGTAAAGATTCTCTTTAAGCCCCAATATACTGGAACATACGGGGAAGGCCAAAAGGACTAATAAAGGGCATGATAACCTGGAAAAGGAATCGAAATGAAAAGTGATTCTTACAACTCTGTCACATGTGATATCATGACATTCCTTTCTTGTTCAGGATTCCCATAAGCCAGTTATTCGAAAATCGTTAAATACTCTCTCACCCTCAATTCTTTTGAGGCAATTAAGGTGGCAGAATTACCTATTGCAGCTATTGCAAGGATTGCAAAGAAGAATGGAGCAGAAAGAGTCGGCAATGATGCCGCTGTTGCTCTTGGAGCATTGACAGAAGATTACATTGCAAATCTTACTAAAGAAGCAAACAGACTCGCAATGCATGCTGGACGGAAGACCATCAAAGAACAAGATGTAGAACTCGCGGTAAAGTCCGTGTAATCCTCTCCTCCTATTCATTTTTGGATCTTTTCCAGACAGAACATGTTGTTGTAACTCTCTAACGCCACCACCATGTTCACTCCTCGTCGCCTGCTGCACTTCTCACTGTTCCCTGGATCATAACGACTTGGTGACCCGCGCTCTCCGGATTCGGTTTCGCCCAGATTCCGGAAGATGATCGAAGAGACCAAGTGAAGGATGACTTTTATTCACACCGCCGAAGAACAGGTATCCCCGCTGATGCAGATTACGAATGATTAGAAGCAGAAGAAGATGCGGTATTTATGTCGGCGCCAGAGTGCTTTTACGACCTGGAGTATGAGTTGGGGTAGAGAGGAGGGATAGTGGATGACTTCTCCCTTATATAGGGTGAAGACATATACAAAATTTCATGATCTTCCCATTTCATCATTTCCGATAAACCGGTTCCAGAACAGCTGGTTGAGCATTTCTATCTGGACGATGGCACCCTTATTCCGGGTATTCAGAACCGATGCGCCTTTTGAAAATCCTGCTCCCATAAGGATTTCTTCGCTGTCAATATTCAAATTAAGTAAATTCTCGAAATTGAGGTATTTCCAGATTTCTTTGATCTCGGGTAAGGTCACGTGCTGAGAGTGTGTTTCAAGTTTCTCCAGCGGGATAACATGGATCTCGGTTAATTTCCCCGGGAACTTTTTATGGAATTCTTCTTCGAGATCAGGAGACGATGAAAGGATGATGAGGCGAAAAGGAATATCCCGGACCTTTACATGGTTCAGCGCTGGGATATACCGTTCTCCAAGAATCATTGAGATATGGTGCTTTGCTTTCCGGAAAAGCTCCTGAATTTTATACTCGATATTCACATCACCATAGATGGTCCAAAGAGGTTCCTCCATATCGGTCCTTACTTGCTTCCTTTCGAGTTTTTTCAATTCCAAAAGAGCCTGTTCTGATGCCTTCTCATGATCCCGCATGAGGATGGAGAGAGCCATTTCAGGGGAGATCGCACGATACTGTAAGGGTTTGGAATATTGTTTTACCGCCAGTCCCCGGCTATCCAGTTGGTTGAGCGCCTTGTATACACTGGGTTTTGAGAGTGACAGATACTCGACGATCTCTTTTGCCTCCGCATGATCGAGCAGGACCAACGTGGCATATACCCTCGCTTCGTCATTCGTCAGTCCGAGAGTGTTGAGGGATGAAATAAGTGCCGGGGAAAAATTTTCCATACCAGTGAGTTTACACCCGTGTTTTATTTGTTTACCGGAACTATGGTTCATGATATCACCAAAGCAAGGCGTCTCTATTATTAGAATTAGTTGTAAAAATATTTACAACTTTCTTAGCTAGTTTTATATGGATCCAAATAGACATTATTGGTCCAGTTATTGCAACCGAAATGAGGACCAAACAATGTTAAGAATAGGAACGCCGGTATCAGAATCCGGCTCACGAACGAAGGTTTCGGGTAACAACGGACCTAAAACATCACCGTGGCATATGCTGGGATCGGCATGTTTCATTGCCATTGTCCTTGCATGCTTTGCGATTGCATCGGTGAGCGCCGGTGAACGGTATATGACGGGTTCTCCGGAACTGACTGCTGCGGTGTCGGGAACGAATGAATTCAGCCCCGGTGATAGTGTGGTTATCGCCGTCCAGCTACAGAACGAAGGGCTCAATGAATTAAAATTCGTCGGGTCCGGCATCATCGACCGGGATGATCAACCCAACACTGCAAAATTGATTACGGCAACTCTCGGATCCGGGGACTCGCCGCTCATCATAAAGAGCGATCCCCAGATGATCGGTGACCTGAAGGGAGGGAGCAGCACAATCATAAAGTTCAATGTGAAGATCCCGAAGGACGCGATGGTCGGCACCTATGACCTGCCCCTGAACCTCGATTATAGGTATCTTTGGATGGCCGAACAAATGGGGACCGACAGTATCCAGTATGTCTATAACGACGTGAAAGAGACTCTCTATCTCCCGGTGAAG
This sequence comes from uncultured Methanolinea sp., assembly GCA_964452625.1. Taxonomy (GTDB): domain Archaea; phylum Halobacteriota; class Methanomicrobia; order Methanomicrobiales; family Methanospirillaceae; genus Methanolinea_A. Next base: position 3,849 of record CAYVMJ010000003.1, on the reverse strand, counting down.
ATTAAGCCGGTGCTCCAGTTCTCCATTATATCGGCCGATACCGAGCACCTCAACGCAGGGACGGAAGGCTACCTCACCCTTGTAGTTAATAACACCGGCCAGGAAAACGGGATGAAAGCGATCGTGAAGATCGCCCAAAATGACAATAGCATGATCATCCCCACCGATGCCAGCTCCTATATCGGTGACTTCCCTGTCGGGGCAGAAATTACATCCACCTTTAAGATATCGGTGAAAGATGAGGCCGAGAGTAAGACGTACCCCCTCGATGTATATATTAACTACGAGAACTCTGAAGGGGATTTTGTCGACAGTGAACGAACGACCATTGGGATACCAGTCGGGGGGAAGACAGAATTTACGGTGGTCTCAGATCCCATAGAGATCTCGTCTGGCCAGGAGAGAGCGGTCACCGTCCAATATAAGAATACCGGCGATGCAACAGTGTACAGTGCCCAGGCCCGTATCAGTGCCGTTGACCCCTTCACTAGCAACGATGACACTGCATTTCTTGGAACCATTGCACCCGGTGAAATGAAGGAGGCAACCTTCAAGATCTCGGTTGACAGTACGGCGACAGAGAAAGAGTACGGACTGGATTCTGAGGTGCGATACCGGGATGCCCTTGATAACAGCATCATATCTGATCCTATTAAGGTCAGGATAGAAGTGGTCGAGCAATCCAATACGGGACTCTATCTCATGATTGGCCTCATTGCTGTTGGAATCATTGGGGGCGGGTATTTCTACCACCTTCGCCGCCAGAAAGGAAACGGGGAAGTGAAATCCGGATAATTTTTCCGAAATCCAGCACCGGATCATGAAGTATTAAGAGAGGAGGTTCCTGATTCCGAATGATTGACAGGATTTTTGAGGGTATTGCCCACACGATCAACCGCAAACCGCTACTCGTAGCCGGGCTGGTGGTAGCGCTTTTCTGTGTTGCCGTCTTCGGAATGACCCAGATCACCATGGAGAGCGGATGGAAGACATACATGGATGAGAACTCGAAAAAGGGAATCGTCTATGCAGAATACACCGAGAATTTCCAGCCCGATTCGACGATTATCCTTATCATTGAGACCAGTGATCCCCTGAATCCCGCAATCCTCTCTTTCATCGACGATTTAGAGAGGGATATCCGGCAACAGGTAAATATCGAGGGAACGTCGAGTATTGTCGAGGTCCTGAAAAGTGCCCATGGTGGGACTTTACCCACGTCCACGGCAGAGATCAACAATATTGTCGGGGCGCTTCCCTCGGCCACACGCAATCTTGTTGTTCCTTCGAACAGTCTCACCCTTGTCCAGGTCCAGCTTGACAAGAGCGTGTCCGAAGACGTCCAGCAGGCAGCAATGAATAACGTGATATCGCTCGTGGAGCATACCGAAAAGCCTCCTGGCATTACCGTGGAATATTCCGGACAACCTGCGTTCATGCAGCAGATGGAAGAGGGACTTTCAAGCAATATGGCGATCCTGATCGGGGGTGCAATGGTCCTCATTGTACTTGCGATGGGGATCCTCTTTGCCTATGTCCGTTACCGTTTTATGCCGGTCCTGCTTGTCGGGATCGGGCTCGTGACCTCGCTTGGCCTGATGGGTCTTGCCGGTATCGGGTTGAACATGGCAGTGATCGGGGCATTTCCGGTCCTGATCGGGCTCGGCATCGATTATGCAATCCAGTTCCATGCAAGGTTCGATGAGGAAGCAAGGAAGGGTTCGCTCGAAGATGCGGTGTTCATGACAGTAACAAAGACCGGCCCCGCGGTCCTGTATGCAATGCTTGCCACCTGCATGGGATTTGTTGCCATGTTCATCTCAGAGGTCCCCATGATCCGGGCGTTCGGTCTCGTGGCGATCATCGGCATCTTCACCTCGTACTGGGCTTCATGCATAGGGGTTCCAACCCTCTGTCTCCTGCTGGATTACAAACCGAAGAAGCCTGAAACCGAGACCTGCTACGCAGTCGGAACCGATGCATGCGATTTCGTCATGGATGATTCCAAAAACGGAAACAGGAAGAAAAAGTCCTTCTCCTACGGCAAGTTCCTTACGGACGTCTCGGTGAAGATTGCAAAAAAACCCCTGTCTATTCTACTGGTTCTCGGCGTCATCGCAGGGCTTGGTTTTATAATCGACCCCTCTATTCCGATCCAGACGAGCGAGGATTCGTTTGTCCCCGGTGATATGCCTGCAAAGATCAATATCGACAAGGTTACCAGGATCATGGGTTCGACGAGCACGGCGGATTTCTATGTCAGGGGGTATGGGACCGATCTCGACATCATCGTGTGGATCCAGAAGTTCCAGGACTACGAACTCTCCCACCATCCTGAACTGACCGGGGCTAGCAGTATTGTCACCACCATACTCTCATATAATGGCGGAGTTATGCCGGAAACGCAGGCAGATCTCGACGAGGTGCTCTCCTCCATCCCGGAAGAGACAAGGAACGAGTATCTGAGCGGTTCCCTGAGCGGGGTGATAAAATTCAGCACGATCGACCTGGACATGACCCAGCGAAACACATTGAAGCAGCAGATGATCGATGACATCACTTTCCTGGAACCACCTGCCGGGATCAGTGTGGCACCGGTAGGAAGTTTCGATCTCTATACCACGCTGTTATCAACACTGGCAGATTCCAAGGAGGCCATGACCTATCTCGGATTTATCTTTGTCTTCATCTTCCTGGTCCTTGTCTACCGTCATCTCCATGCGGTCACCCCCATGATCCCAATAATCTTTATAGTCGGGTGGAATGCCGTGGCCATGTATCTCCTGGATATCGCCTATACTCCGCTGACGGCAACTCTCGGCTCGATGACGATTGGAGTTGCGGCAGAGTATACCATCCTTGTCATGGAGCGGTACGCAGAAGAAAAGGAACGCCTGGGCGACAACCTTGCGGCAATTCAGGAAAGCGTTCATAAGATAGGGACTGCCATCACGGTGTCCGGCCTCGCGACCTTCACTGGATTCTCGGCGCTCTGCCTCGCCACGTTCCCTATCATCAGTAATTTCGGGTACACCACGCTCATTGCAGTCGGCTTTTCACTTTGTGGGGCAATCTTTGTCATGCCCGCGGCTCTTTCTGTCATGGGGAGACTTGAGAAGCCGGCATCCCGGGAAGAAATTACTTCATCACTTCAGCAACCGGATGAGGTAAAATCAGTCTGAACAGGGAGATTAATGATTCCCCACTATTTTCCTCTTTTTCAGAGACCTTCTAAGCCTTCATCGAGCATTAATGGTACTTTTACAGAAAACAGTGAGGTATAATTCTGCAGGATTCTGTAATTTATTCTTCTTCTCGTTATTGGAAAATGGAATTAAGTACCCCGATTGTTGCAATTCTTTTCCTATTTCAATCAACATGGTTTTCCATTGATATTTCATCTGATGGGAAATTGAACTGTCGCACGGTCAGTTCACTATAAAACCAATCTTACACTATTTCAACCGCATTTCTGCGCTTGTGAAAAAATAAATGATTTGCAGGCTCTGTTGGCAACCCGGCTTGGGCTTTCAGAAAACATGTTCAAATCCCGTAATACGAGAGATGCTTAGTCCACAACAGCCTGAGCGTCATCATTGTCCGGTAAACAGCGACGAGCATGGTGCGAAGCACGATGAGAGGAGCGGGATGGAACAGCTGCCGGCAAGGAGTGGGACGACTAAGCCGGGAACGTCAGTGAATCAGGATTAGGAAGAGAAAATCAGGAGTATGGTGCGAGTGTAGCGGAGTCAAGGAGCACCGGACCGGAGGGAGGAGCGGACGGAGATGGAGCGGAGCGAGCACGTTGCCCCGTTATTGTGTATCAAGATCTCTCTGGTCTCCTCTCTC
>CAYVMJ010000002.1:323408-445669 GCA_964452625.1 uncultured Methanolinea sp. | reverse complement strand
TCCAGGAGCAGGTTGAACTGGTCAATATCATGGAGGCCGAGGACCTCGGCGCCATCAAGGCCAAGATCAACGAACTCAAGGGGCGTGACCCGGGCGCATTCGCCGCCGACCCGATGATCGTCGAGGTCAAGGAGGCCGCAGGAGGCGTTGAAGAGACCGGAGGGGTCGTCCAGCCCATGTCCGGTGAACTGGCCCTCATCCACGCGCGAATGAAAGTGATCGAGAAGATGGTGACAGACATCGGGTACCGTGACAAGTTCGCGGCCGGTGTCTACGCGGGCAAGATCGAAGGTCTCATGATCGGTCTCATCGTGTCGTTCGCCGTCCTCGGATTCATGCTGATGGGGTGAACAAGATGGGTGAAGACGAACCAAAGATGGCAGGGCCTATCAGAATGGTCGCTATCGAGAACATGGTGGAGAACATCCGCTACAAGGCACAGATCCTGGCGAGATCGAACAAGTACGACTCGGCACTCCTGGGCTCCGGTATCATCGGGTTTGCCGCAGGTGTCCTGACCGCACTGATCCTGATCGTCGTTCCTGCCGTGGTTATGTGAGGTGAGAGAAATGGCAGAAAAGAAATCACCAGCAAGCGGATGGCCGATTGTACAGGGAGACTTCCATCCCGGGGATGCAAACAGCCCCGTGGCCGTGATGACCTGCGGATCCCACCTCGACGAGAAGGGTATCTGCGATGGCGGGGCCGCAATCTGCGGATCCTGCAAGACCGAGAACCTTGGTCTTGAGAAGGTCATCGCCAACATCATCTCCAACCCCAACATCCGGTTCCTCCTGCTCTGCGGGACCGAGGTCAAGGGTCACCTCGCCGGCCAGACCATGGCCGCGCTCCACAAGGGCGGGGTCAAGGAAGGGAGGGTCGTCGGTGCAGAGGGTGCGATTCCCTTCATCGAGAACCTCAACGATGATGCAATCAAGCGCTTCCAGGAGCAGGTTGAACTGGTCAATATCATGGAGGCCGAGGACCTCGGCGCCATCAAGGCCAAGATCAACGAACTCAAGGGGCGTGACCCGGGCGCATTCGCCGCCGACCCGATGGTCGTGGAGGTCAAGGAGGCCGCAGGAGGCGTTGAAGTCGCTGCAGCCGGGGTCAACCCGCAATTCCTTGAGATTGAGAAGCGGCTGGACAAGATCGAGAAGCAGATCGAGTTCGCCGATGCAGAGATTGCCCAGCGTGTGGGCAGGAAAATCGGCCGGGATATTGGCATCCTGTATGGACTGGTCGCCGGGCTGACCGTGTTTGTCATGCTGCTGGTCCTGCTCCCGAAACTGAATATGATGATGTAAGGAGGTATGAAAAAATATGTTCCGATTCGAAAAAGAGCAGCAAGTCTGGGACTTCAACGGCACAAAGATTGGCGGACAGCCCGGGGAGTACCCAACTGTACTGGCCTGCTCAATCTTCTACAACAAGCACGAGATTGTGCTCGATGACAAGACCGGAAAGATAGACAAGGCAGCAGCGGAGGCTCTCTGGAACAGGTGCCAGGAACTCTCAGACATGGTGGGAATTCCTCACTTCATCCAGATCCTCGCCGAATACCCGGCTGCATTCGAGAGTTACTTCAGCTGGTTCGACAGTATCGACAACAAGACTGCGTTCCTGATGGATTCCTCGGTGCCCGCAGCCCTCGCACATGCCTGCAAGTACGTGACCGAGGTCGGTCTCGCAAAGAGGGCGATCTACAACTCGATCAACGGCTCGATCCTGCCGGAGAACATCGAGGCGCTGAAGAACAGCGATGTGGACGCAGCGATTGTTCTGGCGTTCAACCCCGCCGATCCTTCAGTGCCAGGCAGGGAGAAAGTGCTGGTGGAAGGCGGTGTTGCAGGTCAGGCGAAGGGTATGATCCCTATCTCCGAAGAGTGCGGAATCACCCGCCCGATCCTGGACACCGCGGCAACGCCCCTCGGTCTCGGGTCAGGGAGTGCATACCGTGAGATCCTCGCCTGCAAGGCCCTGCATGGCTACCCGACCGGTGGTGCGTACCACAACATGACGGTTGCATGGACCTGGCTCAAGCGCTGGAAGGGATCGAAGAAGAACCCCTCCCAGCTCGCGGAGACCCTGAAGGGCAAGGATGCATACCTCAAGCAGTTACTGCACCACTACCAGGGTGGAAATATTGAGAGTGTCATCCAGGCAGCATGGTCTGCACCCGATATCGGCTGCAACCTCGTTGCAAGCACGCTTGGTGCCGACCTGATCATGTACGGCCCGATTGAAAACGTCGAGCCTATGATCACTGCTCAGGCCTACATGGACATCGTCACACTCGAAGCAGTACGCCCACTTGGCCTCGATGTCAAGGCGGATAACCACCCCATATTCAAACTCATTTAAATTTTTTTATGCACATGCCGAAGGTGTGTGCATTCGCATAACGCAACGAAATCCCGGTGCTCTTCTCCAGATTGTAACCTACACTGGCGAAGCTATTTTCATTCGCGTGAACTTGCCTTTCCCAGGTTCTCTTTTATCCGCTGTAAAATTATGCGAAAGCATGCGCATTCGCGTGAACTTGCCTTTCCCAGGTTCTCTTTTATCCGCTGTAAAATTATGCGAAAGCATGCGCATTCGCGCATGCTTACCGCACTATCCGGTCCTTCAGAACCTGGTACCGCATGAGTGACATGATCCCGGGAGTCTTCTGGTTCCGATCCCTGCGGCCGGGCTGCGGGAACGGCATCATCTCGAACGGGGCCGCTTCGCTCATCTCCCTGTTCAGGCGGTCGCCAATCTCGTCAAAAATACGTGCATACGCCCTGCAATAAGGATCCACGCCCTTTATCTCACCATCGTGCGGAACCATTGCATTATAGGGGCACCCGCCGCGGCAATACCTGATGTGCGGACACTCCGCACACTCCCTGTCAACCAAATCCTTAAACTGCGCCATGGACCGGCCAATGGGGGAGTCGGCCAGTTCCTCGAGTGTCGGCCGGTCATGCACGTATCCCATCACGTACTCAGGCATCCCGACGAACCTGTAGCATGGATAGATGCCGCCGTCAGGACCGACCGCAAAGGTGCTCCCCATGCAATCCACGAAGGTGCAGACGGTGCCGTGGCGGGTAAACACGCACTTGCACAGGTCGCTGATATTCATGATCTCCACCTTTCCCAGGTTTTCGAGGGAGAGGTCCAGGAGATAGACAAGCAGTTCCCCGTAATCCCCGGGATCAAGAACCCATGGCTCGGGGTTTGCATTCCGGAGCGAGGGAAGCGCCGGGTGGAGCTTGAGGGTAAAACCATTCTCCATGAAAAACCGGACGATCTTCTCCTTCTCACGGAAAGAACGGGACGTGAATGTGCAGATGAAACTGACCCGCAGGCCATGCTGCCTGGCGATCTCATACCCCTGCATGGTTCTCTGGAAGTAGCCCTCTCCCCTCTGCATGTTGCACAGATCCTCAGGACCATCGATACTGGTCCCAAGCGGCACGCGGTATTTTGCAAGGATTTCGGCAATCTCGGGAGTGAGAAGCCAGAGGTTCGACTGCATCGCAAACTCGGGCTTCATGTGGGACAGTCCATCTGATATCATCGGGAGGGCTTCCCTGTAGAACCCGGCACCTGCGAGAAGCGGCTCTCCCCCGTGGAAGGTGAACGTTACCCTCTCCTTCTGAAGGTGAGAGAGCCAGTCCACCACATCCCCGACCGTCCCGATGCTCATCCGGGGCGACGCGGGATCGGAACTCCAGCAGTAACTGCACCGCGCCGGGCACCCCAGCGTGGGGACAAGCATGATATGGAAAGGGTTCTTCATTCCTGCTCCAGTGTTTCGCTCCGGAAAAGGTAAGGGTTGCCATTCCTGCACCGCTTGCCTTCACGCAAATGGAGCGGGGCTACTTCTCCTCCTTCTGCTCCTGATCCTTCACCATCTCTATCAGAAGCGAGAACATCGCCGCCTCGAGCGGGTCCTCGATTGCTGGAAGGCGGTGGATGGCATGCACCCGGATCATTTCCGCCAGTCGTTCGGCGTGGGGCTGGTCGCTTGCGGGAAGAGCCCTCCTGGCCCGGAGCCACCGGTCGGCAGTCTGGTGCATATCTTCGCGTCCCTTGCGGGACTCCCGTCGTACTGACTGTTCTGCCATGGCATATCCCTCGGGTGTCTTGCCCTGGCATCTGCATGAAGCATGGGGTAAGGGGAGTGAAAGTGGAGGAGGCACTCCCCCGCGTGGGCCCGCAGTAGCGGGCGGTTACGCCCACTACTGCTCCCTTTTTCTCTTTTGGATGTTTCCCTTCGCCTCTCCCCCCGTATCCCCCGCAGGGGGGCTTATGCCCCCCTGCTCATCGGATACAAATTGGCAGCGGCGAGGTCTCCCATGGCAAAGCGGTACCGCTCCTGGATCGACTGCGGGATGTCTTTTTCTCCGATTTCAGAAAAACCAAATGATCTGAAGAAACTTATCGTCTCCTTGGTGGAGAAGGTGAAAAGCGGTTCAGTCCCGCACTCGCGTACCAGGAGAGCGGTACATCTCCGTGCATATCCCTTCCCGCGGAACTCCTCCAGTGTAAAAAGCCCATCCAGTTCAGCGCAATCGGGGTATCTCCTGCAGCGTGCGGCGGAGACAAGTTCTCCCTCGACAAAAACTCCGAATATGCGGTCACGTGATGGATCCACTTTCTGCTGCCGGTAATGGGACCATACTCTCTCGGCGAGAGGGAATTCCTTCTGTGTCAGCTCTCTCTCCTGGACATCGAGTGTGAATGAAGGATACCGTATCAGTACCGGAATACGGGCGTTTTTCGCCACTTTTACAGCGATACTCCCGATCCGTGCATTCTTTGTGTAATCCGATGCACCGAAACGCGAGATGAGAATCAGGGTTGCCTGCTCCTCTTCGGCCATTCTGCAGATCTCATCTGCGGGATCTCCAAAGCGGATGAGTGGCGTGATCTTCCCTGCCCCGGATTCGAGATCCCGCTTCAGAAAGGCGAGCTTCTGCATGGAATCCGCAAGTTTCGCATGCAGATCCTTACGGTCTTCGACCGTGTCGATCACGTGAAAGGGGATCATCTCCCGGTATCCCCCCATTTCACCCACGAACTCGATGGTCTCGTAGGTGGGCCGTGAAAAGTCCACGGGGACGAGAACCCGGGAGAAGAGATGCTCCTGGCTGCCTGGAATGGACACCGGGACCTCATTCTCCTGCTTTGGTGGCTGTTCGCGGAAATGAGTCACAAGTACATGGACATTCGCCTCCTCGACAACCTTTTGGGAGGTGCTCCCCATGATCATGTCCTTCAAAAAGCCCCTTCCATGCCCCCCTATCAGGATGAGGTCGGCCCGGTGCCTCTCCGCAGATGCGAGGATGGCGGCATGAGCACCTTTCTCTTCCGGGGGGACGATCTCATATATCACGGATATCCCCTTCTTCTCCAGGAATTCTCCGGCATATGCAAGGGCGTGTGCCGGGGCGCTGGCCGCAGATTTCACCTCCGCAAGGGTGTGCCATGTGCTTCGTTCTGCTGCATCATCCGTCACATGCAGGAGCACCACCACTCCGGCTCCGGGGATCTCCGGCACGCAAAACAGTGTCTTCTGTGCATACCAGGAAAAATCTGTGGGAATGAGAATCCGCTCGAACATATTGAAAATCACCCGGATTTTGCGTTTCCTGTATGAGTGGTGCTCCGGAAAAGTATTAATATATACATTCACCAGTGCCGGCCGGGCCCCTGACCGGAGCCCCGAATGGAGAGAAAAACTGGCTTTATTCCGCTTTTTTCATTTCATATACCATATAATGCGATACACAAGCACTGCCCCATTCCATACGATGGAGTCTCCTGCTGCCCTGAAGGAACCAGATACCCAATTCCTGTTCACATTCCTGCGAAAGTGACACTCCCCCCTTTGTCATGGTATCACTGGAGACAGGAATGCAGGATGAACTGCTCCTGCGGATCTTCGCCTTATCCCAGGTGTACTGCCGAAGGCCGGACCCGGCCCCCCATCGGGGGGAAGTTGGGGAAAAAGAGTGTTTACGGGATATCCAGGGGGTCGAATCCCTGTTTGAATACCTTCCCGTACTCCTTGGATATCTTTGGATCCAGGTTGCAGACCGGGCAGGTATAGTCATCAGGGAGATCCTCAAATGCCGTACCGGGTTTGATGCCCCGGTGCGGTTCTCCCCTCTTCTGGTCGTACACGTACCCGCAGACCGAGCATATCCACTTGGTGGGAACCCACTCTTCGAACCCCCATTTTCCCACCTTGCCCTTTCCTTCCATCCCGCAGATCGGGCATATGTAGGTGTCGGGGAGATCATCAAATGACGTCCCCGCGGGAATACCATTGTGCGGCTCTCCACGAACAGGAGAGTAAATGTAGCCGCATACTTTACATTTGTACCGCATCATGTTGGCCATGTGTGTTCATCCTTTCTTTACCACTATGTGATATCCAGGGAGAATTTAATACTATTTTTCCTGGAACTACTGTGATCTGGCTGCCATGAGAGAAAATTTCAGCATGAAGGAGTTTTTGCCGGGAGACCTCCCCCTGGAAGAACTGCTGTCCCATGACGTGGCCCGGAAAGGAGGGTATATCCGTCCTTAGTGCTGATCGATTCATTGATGGTGACCGGATCATTTTTCGATTCCCCGATTGAGACCCTCCCCCGCGATGAACTCGATGCCCTTGTGGATGAACGGATACAGTACACCGTGAAGTATGCGGGCACACATTCACCCTTCTATCGGAAATGGTTCCGTGAGCATGGTATCCACCCGACTGATGTGCGGTGCCATGATGACCTGAGGAGACTTCCCATCATCTCCGGCAGGACGATACGCGAGAATCAGCCCCCCATAACTGACGAATTCCAGTTCAGAAGCGTGTCATGGGAAGATATCTTCACTGTGCACGAAACCAGCGGCACTTCGGGCACACCCAAGAGCTTCTTTCTCACCTGGGATGACTGGGAGCGTTACGCTGCCAAATATGCCAGGATATTTATGTCGCAAGGGTTCGGGAGGGGGGACAGGGTGGTGATCTGCGCATCTTACGGGATGAACGTGGGGGCAAATACCATGACTCTCGCTGCCCGGGAAATCGGCATGAGCATCATTCCCACCGGGAAGTGCACGTTCCCCCGCCGCATCCTCGAGAGTTACCGCCCGACTGGAATCGTGGGGAGCGTGTTCAAGCTGTTGAGACTTGCCCGCCAGCTGCGACAAGACGGGATGGATCCCCGGGGAACTTCGCTTGAAAAACTCATCGTGGGTGGAGAAAGTTTTGCAGATGAATCAAGGGCCTATGTTGCCGAGGTCTGGGATCGTCCGGTGTTCAACACCTACGGCAGCACCGAGGGGACCATGTGCGGAGAGTGCACTGAACGCACGGGGCTCCACGTGCCGGAGGACATGGTGCACCTTGATGTGTACGACCCCTCGTGGGGCGGTTTTGTCCCCGATGGAGACTGCGGGAGAGCAGTGCTCACGACTCTCCTGCCTCCCGGGGGCCGCTGCGGTACTCTCCTTATCAATTACGATACCGAAGACACGACGGTGGTGCTGACACGAGATCCCTGTGCGTGCGGGAGAACACATATGAAGATATACACCCCGCAGCGCGAGGCAGAGACGGTCTGGATTCTTGGAACGCCTGTGAACCGGGTAGACATCGAAAGGGGTGTCTTCCAGCGTGAAAATATGGAATACCTGAGCGGGGAATATGAGGCTTTTGTATATTCCGGGGATGGGGATACTGTCACTCTCCAGGTGAGGATGGAGGCACTCGACCAGGGAGATGTGCCCGGGGAGGAAATCGGGGAGAGTTTTCTCTCATCGTTTCTCCGTATCAAGCCAGGGCTTTCAGAGGCGCTCTCTCAGCAGTTCGAGGTCAAAACAGAGATCATTTCTCCTGGTGGTCTCGAACTCTCGCAGGCAAGAAGACGCCCGAAAAGATTGGTGGATCGGCGCTGACCCGGGCCCTGACCGGATCGTTTTCACCAGGTTTTATCCCGTTTCCCAATACAGGTCGAAGATGAATATTTTTAAGGTCAGAAGTAGATATTATTCTGCTCTCTCTGGATATGTCACCTGGTTTTTTCATTTTGCCGGACACCCCCAGAATCTGGCATCAACCCCCCTATCGATCAGGAACATTCCAGGAGAGCATATAATATCCACGCAGAACCGGTGCAGGATCGCTCTCACCCTGGCGAGTATCCCAATCATGCTTTTATAATTCAGGAAAAGAATACTGAGGGAGCACTTGCTATGCCGGACATGCTCGCCTCTGTCATTTACGCTTTTTCAGCCCTCTTCGTGATTCTGGATCCCATCCTCAGCATCCCGGTCTTTACCTCACTGACAAAGGGCCAGTCTCCGGCCGAGATCAACAGGCAGGCCCTGATAGCAGTGGCTGTCGCTGGTTTCCTCCTCTACATCTTCCTCTTCTTCAATTTCTTCATATTCGACATCCTGGGCATCACCATGCCGAGCTTCCAGGTGGCGGGGGGTATTCTCCTCTTCATCCTGGGTCTTCAGATGGCCCTCGGGCTCGACATCGGGAGATCAAGAGGGCCTTCACAATCCGTTGCAGGAGTGGTGATCGGCACCCCGCTCCTCTGTGGTCCCGGCGCCATCACCACGGTCATCCTCCTGTCGGAAGAGTACGGGATTTTGGTTCCGGCGATAGCAATCACCCTCTCCCTTGTCGCAACATGGATTGTGTTGAGGTTCTCATCTCATATCCAGCGTGTCCTTGGCGAATGCGTCACAGATATCATGGCAAGAGTGCTTGGGATGCTTGTTGCTGCCATCGCGGTAAAAATCATCGCCGATGGCATCATGGGTTTTCTTGCTTGAATACTGCTGAACGGAAATATCCCCCGCTTTTTTTCCTGCCCTCAACGGGGCATACAGGGGTGTGAAAACCGCAGTTTCCATTTGAAATGGCCAACTTCATCCTTGAATGCCCCGGCGGAATGTCGCCATATATCGCCTGCGCGAAGACTGGCTGGCATCTCCCTGCCGGAGATCTGCTGCGGCGATATCGTGTAAACGAAACAAAAAGAGTATCGTGTCTCATCCCCCTCGTGCCCGTGGGGGATGTCCGTTCTGGATAATCGTATGGATTTCAGTACCGGAATGCAACAGTGAAGTTCATCGATTTTGCTCCGAAGAACTCCTTGCAGAATTTCGCGGTCTTTTCGGGGGCGTACTCCTTGCAACTGAATATATCCAGGTATGCCGCATTGGTCTCGTTGGCAAAATGACCTGAAATGAGCGAGGTCTCGATAAGCTGGGTCATGGAGTAGCCTGCTACCTTGGCACAGGGTCCGAAGTGGACTATAGTGGGGTCGCCGAATCTCTTCATCTCGATGAGATCACAGAGCTGAATGATGAACTCATGTATCTTCTCCGGGTTCCTGATGGTCTCCGGGTCGCAGTGTTTCAGGTCCACCATGGTACACAAACCCCATGCCATGTCTGTCTTGTACTTCTTTATCACGTCATCGTCCTTCATGTTCCGGACGGTTGCTTCACGCTTCATTGAAAGCATTGTCATTCTCCCACCATAGTTCCCAGCGGAACTACTATCTTAGAGGTTTAATCTCCCCATTTTAAAGCTTTGCCCCATTCCAATGCCGTTTCGCTCTCCTTTTTGAATAATATAGGCAAATATTGAGCCTTTTTTGAAGAAATATGACAAAATCAGTCTTTATTGGAAAACGGCACAGAATAGCCCCGATTCCCAACGCGCACCGGCTATTCAGCGAGGAAAAAAATATGCCCAAATTGCGCTCATTTTTTATGGATATAAAATCCGGAATATCGATAAATGAAATATTTCAGTAAACGCAATATAATGCTGCCGCGCCGGATGGGAGACTCAGACAAGCCGGGCGATGTCTTCTTTGAGGGCATATGAGACCTCCACCATATGGTGGGGATGGTACCTCCTCTTTGCCTCCCGGAGACCAGGAACCCCCATATCGCTCTCCCGGTTGATAAAGGGGTACCTGTCCTCAAGCAGTGCCGCAGTCTCTGCATTGATGGCCTTGTAGATGCCTTCGCAGTCGGGCAGACCCTTCTCGAAATGGATCACTGCAGTCTCAGGATTCAGTTCCTCGAAGACTGTCATGGCTCCCACGTTGCCCCTGACCCGGAGAAGCAGCCCGGAGAGCCCCAGATCCGAAAAATGCTCTATCGCATACAAAACTGCATCTTTTTCATAACTGAGGAAGGGATGGTCGTCACACTGTTTCCATTCGCACCATTTCTGGAGGAACACTTTCACATCCGGAAGGTTTGAAGGGGACATCTCTTCCACCTCGGGGGGGCATTTCTTCCTGAACCTGTTGAGCTGTCGCCTTTCAGTAAGGTATTTCCCCCCCGGGAGACTTGCGAGGTCCCGGGAACAGTACACATACTCAAAATGATCCCTGTCATGGTGAAGAGTTAAGTCCGGGTACAGGTACTGTATCCATTCCCTTGTGGAGGAATCGACAAGCACAAGCGGTGCCTCATCCCCCTCCCTCACAGCAAGGCTGAACACTTCCTCGAGGAGATCCTGGTCGCGGGGGCCAATAGGGGGACGGAACTTCGTCTTTCCGAGGATGGTGCTGGAGAGGACGATAGACTCCCCGACCGGCAGATAGGAATAATGCGCGTAGTGATTCCAGCAGACCATGTTGGTGAAGAGGTTATCACTGTGCACCTGGGGATACCTGGCATAATGCCTGCTGAAGAGCTGCCGTTCCCCAAGTGTCACGGGCCGGAACTGCGAGAAAGTCAGCACCCGCCCTTCCTCCCCCGATAGAGCATCGGAACATGGCCCTCCATGGGGGAAAAACCAGTGTCCGTATAAAACTCTTCGGTGCCTGGCTCAGCCACAAGAGCAATCCACGTGATTCCCCTGGAAAGACATGCCTCGACCAGCCTTTCCAGCAGGGCTTTGCCTGTGCCCCTTCCCCTGAATTCGGGCAGGACCACGAGATCCTGGATATATGCATCCGAGACACCGTCAGAGATGGCGCGTCCCATCCCCACGGTTTTTCCGCTCTGCCTGTGAACCGCCACAATAAATTGGAATGTTGACCTGATCAGGAGGGGTATATGGGCAGGATCCCACCCCTCTTTCCACCAGCCGCCCGCTTTATAGAGATCAACAAGGGCCCCGGAATCCCACTCGCTGACTGCGAGGAGATCCACCTCTTCATCGGCATCCATCCGCTCTCTCCGTGAAAAAATCGTGATTATTATTCGTTTCCGGATAATAAAATGGGTAGTGTGTATACAAGATACCGCTCATTCTTCCTGTGTATATACCACTTTCCTTCCCAATCCCCCGGGGGAAATACTCTGATGATGCTCCAGGGCTCGGGACACATGACCTGAAAGTGGGGCAGGATGTGCCTTTTCTACATGAAAATGCCTCCGGCATTTTCATCCTGCATGCGTGTGTTTTGATGAGAATCATGTAATTTTTTTGCACCACGGTCATCCCGGTCCTGCACATTGGGTCCCCACCGTGACACGCGGCGGGGCAATCCATTCAGAAAAACCACGGGGCTCCCGTATCGCGGTCAGATATAGTCAGACACCAGTCCGGAACCTGTCTCTTCCACCTGGAATGCCTCCGCCAGCCTGTGAATGGCATGGAAACCGGTGCAGTGGCAGGGATGCATCCGGGTCACACCCATGTCGGCCAGTGCCCCGATCATGGATTCGAGACGGCTTTCCGGTGCATTCATCAGGTGAAACCCGCCGATAACATCCTGGACCCGATCTTCCCCGCAGACTTCACGGGCATGGGCGACGATATTGCAGATGCCTGAATGGGAGCAGCCGGTCACCACTACCAGGCCTTCTTTTCCTTTCCAGGCAATGGCGCTGTCGTCTGCCATCTGATCGGGACCCATTGCACCGTCCCGTCTTATCATCCTCCCCGGCTCAACGGACTCAAACGCATACCTCCGGGGAATCTCTCCCAGGAACACCAGGTCATCAAAGAGCCAGAATGGTTCCCGCGAGAGGTGCAGGGAAAAATGCCCGCTGCACTTCTCCTCCGATATGAGTGACCCTGTCTCGGGGAGCCCGCTCCGTGACTGCTTGGAAAGAAAGACATCGGGGTGGGCCACAAGGCGCGGCTTCATGTATGATCTCTTCTCTATATGCGCTTCCGTCAGGGCCGCCATGAGATACACCAGCCCCCAGGTGTGGTCTAGATGACCGTGGGAGAGGACGACACATGAGAGATCAAGGAGATCCTGCCCCATCTTCAGGGCATTTTTCATGAACACATCAGAATATCCGAGGTCAAAGAGCACTTTTCCCCCATCAGCCTCGATAAGCGCGGAAAAACCGGGCTCGGCGAGAAAATAGTGATCGATGAGCGTGGAATTATCTGTGAGAATACGGAGTTTCAAGGAAATCCCTCCCGCCCTGTGCAGGGCGTTGCAATGCACTGCCGCATGGAAGATATGTATCAGTATACTCCACGATAATATTCGCCTGCACGGGTCATCTGATACAATCGCGATAAGGATCTTGCAGAGGCGATATGCAGGCAGGAAGAGAGAGCGTGAGGTGAACTGATGGTCATTCGCGCAGGAAGACCCGGGTTACAGGGCACCTTCAATCCTTCTCAACCCTGCTGATGGCCGCATCCACCAGCATGGCGAGATCCTCCACCCCGAACTTCTCGGAATTGAGGATGATGTGGTAAGGAGAGAGATCGTTGATGTCGATGGAATAATAGTCGCGGTACCGGAATGCTTCGGATGCTTCCCTCTCGCGGGTCATTGCGAGCGCGATCTCCATATCCCCCGGATTGTCCCGCGAAAAGATGCGTTCAACCCTGCATTCGATTGACGCCTGGAGCCATATCTTCAGATCTGCATTCCTCACGCACCAGCCCGAGAGCCTCCCCTCGGCAATGATATCGTTTTGGCCCTCCGCGATCCTGCGCTGGCGGACATCGATCTCGCGGTCGATGGCAGGGTTCCGCTCTGCGAACTTTCCGAACTCTGCAAGATCAAGGTTCTTCTCACTGGCCATCTGCCGGAATACCTCCCCGGCGGAAATAAGGGTGTAATGGTGAGAGGCGGCCAGGTGCCGGGCAAGCGATGTGGTCCCGCTCCCGGGGAGCCCGCTCACCGTGATACGCATCAAATGCCCCCGATGTTCAGGGCCTTCCTTACCACCTGGCTGACAGAGAGTGAGCACATCATGTACCAGAGAATCCATGCCGGGACAGGACCGAGTACCGCATCAGCAAGGGTATGAGTCCCGAAAAACGGCATGGTGATCGTCGCCTCGGGTGCGACCCCCAGCCTGAAAAGGAGCCAGAAGAAGATGGGCACGGTGATGATGAGGATATAGGCCATCGGCGTGAACTGCTGCTGGGAGAGCTCCAGCTGCTCCTTCATCACCCTGTCTCTCTTCGCATCGAGTCTCTTGATCTTCTTCTCGTCACCGGAGAGCTGGGCCTCGCGGAACTCCCTCTGGAAGACTTTCATCTTCTCCTGCACCTCTGTCATCCTCTCGTAATCGATGGTGTATTTCTGGATGATGGAGGAATACAGCCCGGTCGCGGCAGAGAGGAGAATGATCAGGATATAAAAGGGCATGTACCCGGCCAGGGGCCCGAGCACTGCATCCATGGCGGATCCCACGCCTTCCCTGATAGGTGCAATGCTGTAGGTGAGGATCATCCCCATGGCCACAAGCATGGCGATGAAACCACCGAATTTCTTTTTCATCCCGGCTCACCTGAGTACTGCAGCCATCTCTTCCACTGCCCGGTCAAGAAGAAAATCGGCGTTTGTGATGTACTTGATCGTGCACCCGGTCAGCATCGAGTAGGAAGCGGCAATGGCCCGGTTGAACATCTGGTGATCGCGGATAGACCCCGATCCCTCCATATCCCTTGTCCTGGTCTCGTCAGAGAGCCGGCGCATCAGGATCTGGTCATCGTCGGTCTCCACCAGGATGATGGTATCAGGCATCAGTTCGCGGAGCACCCATTCCGGAAGCCCGGCAAGAAATCCCCTGGGCGTCCTGACCGATGCATGGGTATCGACGAGGATGTTCCCGCTCTCCTTTGCCATCGCACGGGCAGCACTCTGCTGCAGTGTCTTCTGTATGTCCCCGGGGAGCCGGCGCATCTCATCGCGGTCCTTCGCAAGGCCCTCTTTCTGGGCGGTCTCAAACATGTACGTTCCGAAATTGAGGGACCGGTATGAGACCCCCTCTCCCTCCAGGACTTTCAATGCACCGGTCACCACGGTAGTCTTTCCGACGCCTGGGACACCAGTGATGATCACTCTCCTCCCTGTCATTCTCACTCCTTCCCGAAAAATGTCCTCATGAAGGGGTACATCTCCATGATCTGCTGGCTTGCGATCTCCTCGTAGAGGCGGTACGTAATGGACACGGTAAGCAGGAGTCCCGTCCCGCTCACCATCCCGATCACCCCGAAGAGGTTGGCAAAGACCGAGAGAATCCCGATGAATACCCCGCCTATGACCGTGACCCTCGGGATGTAGCGGTCCAGGTACTTCTCGAGCACCTGGGGATTTCTCCTGTATCCCGGGATTGACATGCCCGAGTGCTGGATCTGGCGGGCCACGTCTTTGGAGTCCATTCCTGCCGTCTTGATCCAGAACAGGGCGAAGATGGCACCTCCCACCACCACGATCAGGATATCGATCCCCATCCTCATGAGCACCTCCCAGGGTGCATGCCCGAGGTCGTATATCCACCACATCCAGTCGGAGGGGCCGTTGATGGGAGCGAGGTACCACATCAGACCGCTCACGGGATTGTTCCCCTGGAACGTGCCGAAAATGGTGACCCCGACGTTGTTCAGGAAGAGGCCGATCATCTGGATGTTCGCCTGCAGCACCCTGACAAGGATCATCGGGAGGACACTTGCATAGATCAGTTTCACAGGGAACCTCGCACGCGCACCCCGGACCTGGGCATGGGCAAGAGGTATCTCGATCCTGGTGGACTCCACGTATACGATGATGAGGAAGATGGCGATGGTGGTGATGAATGCGATGATATCGGTACCCATATATTGCAGGAAGTTGGCCCCGTCCATGATCACCGCAGCGATGCGGGGGAAGAAACCGACCGGGTACTGGTCGCTCACGGGAGCCCAGTTGATGAACCCGTTGATGATGGCCTGGGAAATTCCTGCAATGATGAAGAGTCCCACCCCCGATCCTATCCCCCACTTGGTGACAACCTCGTCCATGAAGACGATCAGGACACCCCCGATACATACCTGGATAAAGATGAGGAGAGACACCAGGAACAGGTTCCCGCCGAAGAATGATGCGGCAATGCCCGGATCAGGCAGCAGGAAACCGCCGACCAGGTTCGGGGCGGCCTCTATGATGATCATGACGAAGATCAGGAGTTTCTGCAGCCCCATGTACTGGATCTGCCCGTGGAGGTCTGCTGTATCGATATGGATAAGGTCTGCCCCTTTCAGCAGCTGCAGGACGATTGAGGCGGTCACGATGGGGCCGATACCCAGCTGCACCAGCGAACCGCTGGCCCCTGCGAGGAGGGCACGCCAAACGAAGAAGATATCCTGGGAGTTCGGATCAAGGCCGAACAGTGGGATGTTGGTAAGCACAAAATACAGGACGAGTATCCCCGCGGTCCATATCAGCTTGTTCTTGAAATGTACGTGACCCTCGGGGCTTTTTACGGTGGGCATCGCTGCGAGCAGCGGTTCCATTCGGTCCAGAAGTTCTCCCATTTTTTCACCACAAAAAGGGATCAGATAACCAGGGTCTGGCCACCCATCGCCTCTATCTTCTGTTTTGCCTGTCCTGAAAATGCCCGTGCCGAGACGTGCATCTTCTGAGTGACTTTTCCGTTGCCAAGTATCTTATCGATACCGATTTGATCCGCGGAGATCACCACTGCATCGCCCTCGCGGGATGCGATTCCCGCAGCGACAAGCTCCTCAACCATCTCGTCGAGACGCCCGACAGAGAGGACTTTCATGCAGTCAGGAGTCTTGTTGATAAACCCGTGCTTGCCGTTGTGGATCTCCCCTGCCAGCAGGAAATGGGAGAAGCGGTGGTCGCGGTGACCGGCCCTTCCTCTCCCTCCCCTGTTCCCGGCGCCCCTGCGGTTCTTGTGGGTTCCTCCCCCACACGTCCTTGAGCCACGGTATTTTGATCGTTTGTTCACTGGCATCGCTTCACCTCATCTTGTAAAGGAGCGCATTAATCTCCTTTCCGTAGTACCCGAGAGCCCCGCCCTGGGGGTATGTCCTCTTGATCGTCCGGTACCCTTTTCGTGGAGGGTGCAGCCTGAGCACGGGCTTTACCCCGGGAATATCCGACAGCCGGGCTTCCCCGGATACCAGCGCTCTCGCGAAATCAGCGATGCCCGGGTATGTGGAGTTCTCCTTCACGTACTCATCTGTGAGCGGCCGGTTTCCTTCCACCCTGCCCCTGGTGCGGAGGATGGTCTCGATGGTTGCATCGTCCACCTCTCCGTAGGCCACGAAGTCCTTGACCTTCCGGATCATGCCAAGGTATTCAGGGGTATCGGGGACCAGCACGCAGTGATTGATGTGGTGCAGGCGGAGCATCTTCAGCGTGTCCCTGATGTCCCGCCGGGTATTCACCACCCCGCGGACCTGCACGATCGCGTACATTATTCCTGGCCTCCCGTGCGGATCATGTTGGTTGCCTTCAGCGCATTGAAGGTGGCCTTGGCAAAGTTGATGGTGGTCCTTGTCTGGCCGCGGGAGAAGGTCCATGCATCGCGTATGCCGGCCAGTTCCAGAACCTTTTTGCTGATCTCCCCGGTCACCAGGCCGATGCCCTGCGGTGCCGGTTTGAGGGTGACCCGGACACTGCCTGCAGACCCTTCCACGACCATCGGTATGGAGTGCATGGTGTCGCAGCCGCATTCCCAGCTGCCGCAGCCCCTGCGCACCTTGATCAGGTTGGTCTTGGCATGCACAATCGCCTTCTTGATGGCCTCTCCCACCTGGGCGTCCTTGCCCTGGCCAAAACCGATATACCCGTTCCTGTTTCCGACCACCACTACGGCACGGAACTTCACCCGCCGGCCGGAGTCGGTCATCCGCTGTACCATGGTGATGTCCAGCACCTCGTCTTCGAGGTCGGGGAGGAAAGCATCCACGATACCGGGCTCCTTGATGGGCCGGCCGCTCTCCAGCACCTGGTCGATGCTGGTGAACTGGCCGGATACCACCATCTTCCCGAGGCCGGTGAGAGGAACCCATTCCTCTTTCTCATATGCCATATTACTCCAGCTCCTTCATGATGGCGTCCATAGTCTGTTCCACGTTCTGCACGAGATCGCCGGCGCGATCCGGGGCGTATGCTGCGATATGCGCACCTTTCACCCGGTCATCGCCAGGGAGTATCTCCTCTCCGTGCGGCACATCCAGTCCCGCTGCCACAGCCCCTTTCAGGGCGGCAAATATGCGGGCTCCCCGGGTTGCCCTGTGAAGACCGATATCCAGGATTGCAGATTCGTGATCGGCGTTCAGGGCTTTCACCGCGAAGAGCATCCCCGTGAGATATGCCGCCGGGGTGCTGGCAGTCGAACCCCTGAACCCGTATTTTGACAACTCGCCTGAATGGGCGGTCACCAGGGTCCGGTCGCCGTCCATTTCTGCAGTGACCATCTGGATGGTGATGTGGCGGTTCGAACGGCGCACCACCATCCGGGGCCGGTCGGAGACCACCATTTTCATCCGTGCATGATAGTCGGTCCTGCCCTCCTTCCTCCTGCGGAAGGGGACAAAGTAACGGGGTCCTGTGGCCATGTTACTTCACCCTCCCGGAAATGAGTGCGAGGTGGGCTTTGAGATGGGCAACACTCCTGTATTGTCCTCCTGCCGCCTGCCGGTAGAGCATGCGGTAGAGGTGGGGGTTGATCTCGCCGCTGTCCTTCAGCTCGGTCAGTGTTTTCCTGATCGCACGGATCTTCTGTATCCACTGGCGTTTGCGGGGGTTCCTGGCCCCGGCCGCTCCCCTGCGTCGTCCCGGGCCCTTGCAGTGCCCGTATGATCGCTTGGCCATCTTCTCCCGGGCCCTTCCCCTGCTGTTGCCCTTGCGCTGGACTGCACTGATGGCGTCCTCGTCGATGAGGGTGCGGAGGTCTTCCCTGGAGATGGCATTCTGGATGTCGGAGAGTCTTTCGGGATCGAACCTCACCCTGTGCACACCGCACCCGAGGATTGATGCAGAAATCCGTTTCTGGGTGGAAAGGTTAGTCATTCTCATCCACCTCCTCGTCAGATGCAGCCTCACCGGCTGAAGCCTCCTCGTCAGTTTCGGCGGACTTCCTCTTTCCCGCGGTCAGGTCCTTTGGATTGATGACTTTCAACCCTTCAGCCAGCGCCTTCTCCTGGATGACGCCTCTCTTTTTCGCCCCCACCGAGGCCGCGATGCGGATTGCATCGCACGACGGGTCAAGGCCTGCCAGTTCGTCGGGGTTGTGGACCAGGACGTCGCGGTATCCGCTTGGATGCAAGCCCCTGACCTCCACCGGGCTTCCGTATCCCGGGGTGGGCATGGGGCCTTTTGCCTTCTTCTGGATCCGCTGCTTGTGATGAAGCCCGCGGGGTCTCCTCCATGTGTCGGCAAGCTGCTGCTTCTTCCCTGCGCCGTCCCGCTTGAAACGGGCCGATTTCTGGACCCGGACACGGATAAGTCGAATTTTATCGTCAGCCATGGTCTTCATCCCCTCTGGATCCTGTATATGCCGTCCTGGAAGATGCGGGGATCACGGTCCCGTATCCTGGTGGCATGTTCGATATTCGCTGAGGTTATCCCAAGTGTCTCGCGGTCGATCCCGGTAAGGACAATCTCGTCATTGCCGACCTTGGCAGTAACGCCTTCCCTGATCATGGCAAAGCGGGGTTTCTTCTCGCCAAGGAAATTGTTGATCTCCAGGCGGTTGCCCGTGAGCTTGAGCTGGATAGGGAAGTGGCTGTAGACCACTTTCATGCGGTACTCGAATCCCTCCGACACACCCCTGCACATGTTTGCAACGTGCGCCTGAATTGTCCCGACCATGGCAGCCGTCCTCTTCCGGTCTGCCTCTGTCAGGATGACCACATCGTCTCCGTCCAGTGTCATGGCAATCTGGGGAAACCGGAAGTTCCGCTCCAGCTGCCCCTTGGGGCCTTTTACCTTCACGACGGGGCCCTCGATATCTACTTTTACACCCCGGGGGATGCGTACTCTACGTTCTGTTGCCATAATTTCCACGCATCCTCATCAGTACACGTACCCCAGCAGTTCTCCACCCACTCCCTCCCGGCGGGCCTGTTCATGGGTAATGACCCCCCTGGATGTGGAGAGGATGAGAATGCCGAAGTTCTTCCCCGGGAGAAACTGCGTCTCCCAGTATTCCAGCTCCTGGAGCTGCACTGAATAGCGGGGGGAGATGGCCCCGCAACGGTTGATCCTGCCGGAGAGGTGCACCTTGAACTGGCCTCCCCGTCCGTCCTCGATGAACTCAAAGCCGTTGATATACCCCGAGTCCTGCATGATGCGGAACATCGCTCCCAGCAGTTTGCTGGCCGGCTCTATGATCACCGTGGACTTCCCTCCGTCGGCCGCGTTCTTGAGGGCGCACATGCCATCTGCGATTGTGTTGAGTCTTGCCATATGCCAAACCTCTCCTCTAGTTCATCTTCTTAAAGCCCATCTTCTGGGCCCATTCGCGGAAACACTGGCGGCAGAACATGATGTTGTACTTTCGCACAAGCCCCTGTTTCCGGCCGCACATCTTGCATTCGTTTGCGCCGCGTCCGTATTTCCTGGTCCTCTCGCCGCCCATGTCAGAGCACCTCCACCTTATGGCTTTCCCGGAGGAAGGCAATGGTATCTTCGGGATTGACGTGCTGCTTCTGGGGAAGCTTGCGCTGCTCGATGGATCTCCGCGAGATGCGGATTCCGCGCCGGGCGAGGACCACGTTGATATCCATCCCGTAAATGCCGATCTGGGGGTCGTAGCTCATTCCCGGGAAATCGGTATGCTCCTCGATGCCGAACGAGAAGTTACCCCGACGATCGATCTGGCCGCCTGCAATCCGCCTTTCGACGATATTGAAAGCGGTGTCGAGGAACTTCGTTGCCGGCTCTCCGCGCAATGTGACCCTGCAGCTTATAGGAGCACCCTTCCTGATCCCGAATGTGGTGTTGGTCTGCTTGGCATTGCTGCGCACCGGCGTTCCGCCTGTGATTGACTTCATCAGGTCGACTGCCTTCGTCAGCTTGTCGCCGGCCTCGCCCACGCCCATGTGGACCACGACTTTTTCCACATAGAGATTGCGCATGGGGTTCATTCTTCAATCCCCCACTCGTTGAGGGCCGGATTCTCACGGCCCACCATGTAGATGTAGTCGTCGATCGTCTCGAAACGGGCATCGCTCCCCTGCTCTTCCAGGATCACACGGTTGGGCACGCTCCCGGGAACCTTCTCGATCCCCACGATGCGGGCGACCTTTCCCGAGTGTTTCCCGCCGATAACCATGGCCATGTTGCCGACCGCAAACGGGAAGTGATCGAGGATTGCGAAACGGGTCCCGGGCTCGAGGGAGATGACCACCGAGTCCCCGGACTTGTAGGTGTTGTCGGCGAGAACGTTCGCACCGTACCTCAGGTTGAGCTGCACCTTTCCTCCCGCGACAACGGTCTTGTTCCGTATCTTGGCAAGGCGGCTCTTCGCAGCCTCCGCATCGATCTCGATGGTCTTGTGGCGGCCTCTCTTGTCCCGGAGTATCCGGTAGTGCTTGTCTATCCGGGGAATCGAGATGATGTCGAATATGCCGATTCCCATCCGGGAATTCCTGCAGGGTTTCCCATTGATGATGATGTCCTTCTGCAGCAGGATCTGCCTGACTTCTTTTGCATTCGCCGCAAAGTGCATGTGATCCCGCAGCCATACCGTGACCGGGATGGCGTTTGCGTTGTGCGGTCCAGGGGAGGTCCTGGTGATGAACTTCTCCGTCTTCCTGGCCACGTGCCAGGAATCGGGGGCGTTGAGCCTCTTCAAATGATCTGACATTATTCACTCTCCCCCAGGGACTCCGCGCGGCGCGGATCCTTCAGGTTCAATTTTGTGATCTGTACGCTGGAAGGCGATATCGGCCTCGGCATCTCGGTCCCGTCCGACTTGGGAACCGATACGCCCTGGACGACGATGCGTGACTTCTTGGTATCCACCGTATCCACCGGCCCTTCCGTCCCTGCAGCCTCTCCCCTGAGCACCTTGACGGTATCTCCCACCACCACTCGTGCGCTGCGGGTGTGATACTGCTCGCGGAGCGCCGGTGCGAGCGGTGCATGCAGGAAACGGCCCCGGGCATGAACTGCCGCGGTATATCGTGCCTTCCTCTGTTTTCTCGGTTGTGTACTCTCGATACGCACCATAGCCTGTCCCTCACACGATAATGGTGGCCATGGAGCCGATCTTCGGGAACCGCTCGGCCACTTCCCTGGCAACGGGACCCTTGATCTCTGTCCCGCGCGGCTCGTTCTTCTCATCTACCACGACGACAGCGTTATCCTCGAAGCTGACCCGCAGACCGCTCGGCCTGCGCATCTCCTTCTTCTGCCGGATCACCACTGCCCGCACAAGTTTGCGGCGCATGTCGGGGGTGCCTTTCTTCACGCTCACGGTGGCGATATCGCCAAGCCCCATCTTGGGCTGCCGCCTGCGCACGCCGTGGTACCCGAAGACTGAGACGATCTGGACCTCACGGGCCCCGGTGTTGTCTGCACAGATCATCCTGGTCCCGGTCGAGAGCGCTCTCGGGATGTTCGACTGCTTTGCCTTCATGATGGCTGCACCTCCACCACGACAAAGGTGGTAGTCTTAGAGAGCGGCCTGCACTCAGCGATGCGCACGGTATCACCGGTCTTCGCCTGAATGCAGGGTGGGTTGTGGGCATGGATCTTGCTGTTCCGCTTCTCGTAGCGGTTGTATTTGCCCACGTAGTGCAGGTATGCCCGCTCTACCACCACCGTTCCAATCATCCGGTCGCTCACGACTTTGCCGGTGATCACCTGGCCGCGCACCGGTAAAGTGCCGTGAAACGGACAATTTGCGTCATCACAATCCCTTTCAGGCTGCCTGACGCTCAATCCGATGTTTTTTGCCATTATTTCCCTCTGGTTTTCTGCAATGCATTGATCCGTCTTTCTGGTGCCATGACCAGTATGGAGCCGTCTATCTCAACCAGGACACCATCCGGGAGTGTGAGGCGGAAACGGGTCCTGTGCTTCTGGACCCTTTTCTGACCCCGGTCACCCAGGATGACCAGTGTATTCCTGGTCTCATCGATAATCCGGCCCGAAAGTCCGGACAGTGCAGGATTGCTGGCCTCCACCACGGTCACATCCAGGCCTATGAGCTCGTGCATTAGGATGTTGCGTGGGGAGATCATCTCACCCGCGTCTCCTGCTGTTCGCTTCTGTCTTCATCCGGGCAATAGTCCGGCGCAGTTCCCTGATCCGCCCCGGATTCTCGGTGGCACCGCCGGCACTGACTTTTCCGTTGTGCTGGATAAGCTCCATCTTGAGCTTGTCCGTCTGCTCCTGCAGTTCCACGTCGGAAAGCTGCCGCACTTCCTGTGCACGGAATATGGCCATACTCATTTCCTCCCGAGCAGTGTCTCCTCGTCGTAGTCTTCGATCTCATCCGGGAGATCGTCGATGACTTCCTCTCCCACGGGGGTGACGGCGATCTCCGAGGTTGACCGGGGCTTCTCCCTCTTCGCAGTCACCTCGAAATGGTCGGGAATCTTTGCACCGGCGGGAATAATCTTCACCTGGACTCCGATGACACCCAGTTTCTTGACCGCGACTGCGTAGCCCTTCTCCACGATGGTGTTGGAAGGCTCTCCGCAGTGCTTGATATACCCGGCAGAAAATTTCTGAACCCGCGCTCTTGCACCGGTGAGCTTCCCTGCAATGACCACTTCGCACCCGAGTGCGCCTGCATCCATCACCCTCCGGATGATGCTCTGGCCGGCCTTTCGGAAATACCAGCCGCGTTCCAGCGCGTTCGCCAGCCTTTCTGCCATGATCTGCGCATTGAAGCTGGGGTTTGGCACCTGCTGCACCTCAATCTGGGGTGATTCCACGGCAAAGTCGGTCGCGAGATCCTGGGTGATCTGGCGGACCACTTTTCCACCCTTCCCGATCACGATACCGGGCTTTTCCGCAAAAATGGTGACCTGTGTCCCGAGGGGAGTGCGCTGCAGGTCCATGCCTCCGTACCCGGCCCGTTTGAGCTCCTTCTTGAGGTGCTTCTCCACGCGGGCCTTGCGCACGCCTTCTGCCACGAATTTTCTTTCTACTGCCATTACTGCACTTCCCTGACCACGATCTCGATGTTCACGGTCTCCCTTCGCTTCGGGGTGGCCCTGCCCATGGCCCTGGGGAATATGCCCCTGACGCCACGGCCGCGGTTCGCCGATACATGCACGATCTCCAGCTTCCCGGCATCAAGGCCGATGTACTCGGCATTCTTGACGACTGACTGCAGGAGCCTGATATACGCATGGGAGGCTTTTTTCGGGTAGCGGCCGGCATCCCATCCGGGAAGACCCCTCTTGTGGGCAACTTTGCTGTTGAACCTGTGGAAGGGGATGGCCTTCTTCTTCTCGATGACCTGTTCGAGGTAGGAGATTGCCTCTCCGGTGCGCTTGAACCTGATGAAACGGGCGATCTCCATGGCATGCTTGGGGGAGATGGGAAGTTCGTTCGCCTTCCCCCTTGCCACATTATCGCCCTCGATATCCTGTGAATAGAGTGTTCTGGCCATGTTCATCACTTCAGCGGCACGTATTTACTCGACCGGGTGGCACCGATACCGGCGCTCCCGTGGCTCACCTTCCGCCTTGTGAGCGCAAATTCACCCAGGTAATGGAAGATCGATTCCGGCTGGAGCTCGACCCTGACATACTCTTTGCCGTTGTGGATCTCGACTGCCCTTCCCACCATCTCGGGCATGATGATCATATCCCTCAAGTGGGTGCGGATGGCCCCATCGCCCTTCCTGAACTGTGTCAGGAAGTGCTCTTCTCCACGCGAAAGACCGCGGGTCACTTTGCGGCGGGCACGGGATGGCATGAGAGGGATGAGTTCCGACATTCCCATGGCACGCAGTTCATCAAGCCGGAATCCACGGTAAGTGTATTCCTCACGCCGTCTCGGGAGTCTCTTCTGTGTCTTTTTTGCCATATCTTACCCCTCACTTCTTTGAGAGCCCTGTTTTCCTGGCTGCCATGTGCCCTACCGCCCTTCCGGGGGAGGTTCCACGGGCGACTGTCTTCGGCCTTCCCGGATGCTGATGGCCTCCGCCCCCGAACGGATGGTCGATCACGTTCATGGCGACGCCGCGTACACGGGGCCAGTTGGATGCGGAATTCCTCATCTTGTGATACTTCTTCCCGGCCTTGACGAAGGGTTTCTCCCCTCTGCCTCCGCCGGCGACTATTCCAATGGTGGCACGGCAGCGGTGGTTGAACCACTTGGTCTTCCCGCTGGGCATGGTCACTCCCACCCTGCCTTCGCTCTTGTCCACCACAACTGCCTGGACGCCTCCCGAACGGACGAATTTTCCGCCGTCGTTTGGCTGGGCCTCGATGTTGCAGATGAATGTCCCGGTGGGTATTGATCCGAGCGGGAGCGTGTTCCCGTTCCGGACTTCTGCTTCGACCCCCCATGCGATAGCATCGCCGACGCCCATTCCCTCGGTGACAAGCATGTAGACCTTGCTCCCGGTCTCCAGCCTCACCAGTGCAATAGGTGCATGCCTGGCGGGGTCATGCTCGATATCCTCGATGACCCCGCGCACGGTACTCTCGCCGCTGCTCACGTGCCGCAATTCGGCCTTGTACCGGTGGGATGGAGCCCGGTAGGTCGGACCTCCTTTCCCCCGGCTCTGTGTGGTAATACGATGTCCCATCTTCCCCACCTACATGATACCAAGGCGGCTGAGTATCTCCTCGGCCGCTTTCTCGTTGGCGAAACTGATGACCGCCTTCTTCTGCCCGTCCATGGTCATGATCGTGGACACACGGGCGACTTCCTGATCAAAGGCACGCTCGATCTCCCGCTTGATCTGGTTCTTGGTGGCATCGCTGTCGACCACGAACTGGAGTTTGTTCTGGTTCTCGAGCATCATCATTGCCTTTTCCGTGACGAACGGATAACGGAGCACCATGGTTACTGACCTCCCAGTTTCTGGAGTGCGCTCTTAGTCCACACCGTCAGTCTCCCGGCGAGTGTTCCCGGTGCAAGGAGCTCGCAGTTCAGCTGGTCCACGGTTGCGACGTCGACGCCTGCAAGGTTTCCGGCTGCCCTGAGAGGGGTGTCGGCGGTCACGATAAGAAGACTCTTCCTCTGCTTGTAGCGCCGGCCCCTCATCTTCCCGCGGCCTGCGCGGACTTTCTTGCTCGCCTTCGACCTTTCCACGTCCTGGATAACTCCCACTGCTTCCAGGGCTGAGATGATCTCACTTGTCTTCTGGAGATCGCCGAAGCGGTCCTCCATGACAAGAGGCACCTGGCAGGAGAATGCATGGCCGCGGGCTCTTACGAGATCCTCGGAGACCGTTGCTGCCAGTGCGGAACGGAAGGCTTTCTGCTTCTCTTTCTTGTTGATCTGCCTGACCAGCACTTTCTGAACCACGGGGGGGTGTGCCTCGCGGCCGCCCCTTGCCTGCGGGATCTTCGCGACCCGCGAGCCGCCCTTGATCCTGGGGACCTGCGCGACGCCGCGCCCTGAACCCCAGCTGTGTGCCGAAGAGAGGATGCCGGCGTATGCATACGTGCCGTGGGGCTGGCGCCTCGTGCTCTGCAGGGCTATGACTGCCTTCTTGATCAGGTCAGGGCGGAACTCTTCCGAGAATACTGCGGGGAGCTCGATATCCCCTGCCACTGATCCATCGAGAGATAATACCTGTGCTTTCATCCCTGGTTCACCCCTGCTTGCTCCCCACGCTCACAAACTCGATCGCGGGCTGCCTGACCATGTGTTCTCCCTGCCGCATGGCGGGGCGTATCCGCACCAGCCGCTTGACCGGACCGGGAATGGACCCCTTGATCAGCACGTACGGGTTCTCCAGCACGCCATAGTGCAGGAAACCCCCGTCAGGGCTGACCTCTGACCCATTCTCCCCGATTTTGAGGATGCGCTTGTTGAATTCCGTCCTCTGCTGGTAGCCCATCTGTCCCATCTGGGGAACCTGCCAGCGTACATGGTGGGGATTCCACGGTCCCAGGTTGCCGATGTGGCGCTTCTTTCCCCCACGGGAGTGTTTGCGCTTGCGGAGCTTTATCCCCCAGCGTTTGACCGGCCCCTGGGTCCCTTTCCCTGTAGTAATAGCGGTGATATCGGCGTATGCCCCTGCCTCTATCACGTTTTTCAGGTCGACTGGTTTTCCGAGGAGCTCCTCGAGGAACGCAAACTGCTCTTCTGTGGTGCCACCGGCGACCTTTACTTCCATGATGTCGGGAACTTTCTTGGGTATTCCCGGCACCACGTTGGGCGTGGTATGCATCACCGCAAATAATTCTGCGACGGCGCCCCTGGCAATTGCGTCTCTTATGGCCTCTTTTGCCGCTGACCCGTCATACTCCCTGGGTGGCGTAATCCGTTTCCCCAGTGATTCATCGAGATCTCCTGCCCAGACCTCCGTCAGGGGGTGCTTGCCGTAAGAATCCCTGCTGTAAGCCCGTATGGCTGCAACCTTCATGGCCGGGATCTCCACAACCGTGACCGGGACCATGATGTCTTTCCCCTCGGTCGGGCTGTTTTTATGATCATCGACCATGATCACGTGGGTCATGCCTACTTTGTAGCCGGCAAAGCCCTGCAGAACCGGATTCCCCTGGTAGGAAGGCCAGGACTGGTACTTGGGTACCGGGCTCTTGGCCCTCTTGCGGGGGCTGAACGCAAGGGATCCTTTTCGTGGCTGGTTTATTTTTGGCATGGTTCAATCATTCCTGCACTTCTTGACTCAAATGGTGGTCAGGGACCACCAGGAACCGGTTAGACGGTTGAATTCGCCTATTATCATCCGGTATTCACCGGAGATGAGTGCCGCTCCAGGGCCGTCCGGCTTGCGAGTGCATGTCATGTGCCCGGTTTTTTTCGCCGCACATGCCACACTTCGCCGCAGCATGAAGAGAGCCGCGGCCCTCCCCAGGTGCAGTTACCCGGAAATGCGGCTGCACTTTCCGATCCATGCCGCCTTCCTTCGTGACCTGTCTCGCAAAGAGATCCTGAAATGGGCGTTCATCCACCGTGGTAACAGCAGATACGGGGCACAAATCCGGAAGGACACGTCCGCCCTGCACGCCACATTCAGATCCACCATGTCAGCAGGTGGTGATTGCTCACCACACACTCATACAAAGGCACAGATGCGCTGATCCGTGCCCCCGACCTGTGATGATGATCCATACCCGGGCAGATTCACCCGGGGATCTTACAGGATCCTCAAATAGGCTTCCTTTATAATAAGAAGGAAATGGATATAAAACTTGTTCCTGTTCTCCCGGTCAACCGGTTATCCGAAATAGAGATCTCCTTCATCGTTGATGTAGACATCAATGTCATCTTTTACAAACCGGGCTTTGAAACGTTCGGGTGCTGCATCACGTAATTTATTGATGAGAGAGATGGTGTCGTATTTCACCTTGATCCCCACTTTTTCAGCTTCGTGGTATATGGCCGGGGCTACTTCCAGGAGGTCGGTTCCTGCCTTTATCGTGAAAAGGTGAGTCGCATCCAGAGTGTATAAAAATTCAAGCGTTTCTCTTGCCCTTTTTACGTTCTCCACGGCAGACTTCTCGATGGTGCACACGTTCGCTTTGGAAGTATGGATGATATCGGCAATCTGCTGCTGTGTGAGGCCCTGCTTCCTGTAACGGAGGACTTCTTTCTGCCGGTCTGTCAGCAGCCCGTCTTTCATATAATTGCATAAGACCATCCGACTTAAACACTTTTCGTTAACTTTCGACTCATTTCCGGACCGCACCCGGGTGCCTGAAGGATCTGGCTGAAGGACTCGGGGGAAGATTCATCCCTGATCTCCTGTTATTCGCGTTTTTGACCGCTTTTTTGCAAAAAAAAGATTTCAAAACGTTTATATTTGCACCGACAGATAGTAACCTGTTATCACCAGTAACGAGGTGTATTACATGGTTGTGAAAGTTGGAGTTGCAAAATTAGGCAATATCGCCAGCGGAGTCATGGCTGAGCTCCTCCTGGATGAGAGGGCAGACCGTGAAGACATGCAGACGTTCATGGCCACGAGCGGAACCAAGCTTCAGCCCGAGGACATCGACCGCGTCGTGAACAACATGATCGCCTGGAAACCCGATTTCGCCATCGTGGTCTCCCCGAATGGCGTCCTTCCGGGCCCGACAGGAGCCCGTGAGCGCCTGCTCGGCGCCGGTATCCCGACCGTCTTCATCACCGACGATGTCACCACCAAGAAGGAGTGGGCGGAAATCAAGGACGGCAAGTTCGGATACGTCATCATGAAGGGCGATGCCATGATTGGTGCCCGCAGGGAGTTCCTGGACCCCACCGAGATGGCCGACTACAACGGCAACCTTGTAAAAGTCCTCGCACTCACCGGAGCATTCCGCAAGCTGCAGATGGCCCTTGACGGGATCATCGACCAGGTGAAAGCCGGCAAGAAGGGTGCCGAGCTGGCATTGCCCAAACTCGTGGTCACCTCCGACAAGGCTGTCGACGGCGAATTTACCAACCCCTACGCACTCGCCAAGGCACGGGCCGCATACGAGATTGCCCAGTCGGTCGCAATGGTCAACGTAAAGGGCTGCTTCATGACAAAGGAATGGGAGAAATACATCCCCATCGTATGCAGTGCCCACGAAATGATGAGGGTTGCAGCTGTGCTGTGCGACGAGGCCCGTGAACTGGAGAAGGCATGTGACGGAACCATCCGCAAGCCTCACAAGAAGGACGGCGTCATTGTCGCGAAGACCAAGCTGATCAGCAAGCCTGAGTAATCTTTTTTTCTTCTTTTTATTTTCACGCGGAAAACAGGATCTCTCCTGCCGCTACGCTTCTTTTCAGACACTCTGCCTCACCCGGGCATCCCGCCGGGATTACAGGCTCTTCGCGTAATAGGCTCCCAGTTCCTCCGGGAGGGTGAGTATCACGGGTTCCTGGTGAAGCCTTTCCATGAAGGCGGTGTCGCTTATCGCTGCGGCATTTGGATTGATACGCGAGATAATGGAACAAAACGCTGAAAACCGGCGTGCAGAGGCCTCGCGGTCGAAGAAAATTGACATATTGAAGGCATGGGTGTCGAGGGTCCTGTACATGGCGAGGATTGAGAGGAGACCTGCGACAAATGGTTCGATGTAAGGTTCGAAGTCATCCATGCGGGAGACGGGGAGGATAGCCCGCACCTCGCGCTCCCCCAGCGGTACCGCCTGGGCAATCCAGGCGATCTCATCGCCAAAGAGAAACCTCTCTCCCTGGCGTTCCCACTCCACCAGGTCCTGCCAGTACGAGCGGGAGTGCCTTGCAAAATACCGGTCACTCCCCCGCATGTACCTTTCAGCCAGGGCTGAAGGTCTGCGGTCCACCATTCCCTGCAGGTGTGGGTGGGAGAGCGATGCCCCTGCTGACGGGAGATAGTTCCAGTTGAGGCTGGGGTAACCTTCGTGCCCGGAGAGGGATGACATGAGGCCTGTCAGAGCGTCCTGCAGCTGGCGGGGTTCGAACCGGCTGACCTGGTGGGCCCGCGTGATGACCGTCACCGTGTGCCATTCTGCGAATGGGAAGAGATTCGGAAAAGTCAGGCTCTCACCTCTCCGGATGCGGGTGCCGTCAGGGAAGCAGGGGGTCATCTTCTCCACATGCCCGGGGCAGAACGGACACGTCGCGACCTGGGGCGGGGGAACATAGGCCGCATTCAGCCTCCTGTTGATCCGTTCGGGGGAAATTTTACACCTGATCCCGGTGATGCACTCCTCGCGGTATTCGATTGCATGGTCCCCGGATCGTATGTGAGTGACAGTGAACAGGGGTTTCATGGAGAGGGGGGATCTGACATCGCGGTCAGGCCAAAATAAAAAAAAGGTTTTTCCTGGATGCCCGGTCGTACTCGTTCACACGACGTACTTGCCGAGCAGGCGGATCGAGTTGGTCATGTCCGGCCCGAGCGGGGATCCGAAGATGATCTGTGTGACACCGGCCTTGGCGAGGTCTTCGCACTTCTGTTTGACAGTGTCCGGGGTTCCGGCAATGGTGAAGGCATCGATGGTCTTGTCATCCACGTTCTCCCCGGCAGTCTTGAAGTCGAACTTGGCCAGCGCATTCTTGATGTTTGCCACCTTTGCGGCATCCAGGCCATGTCTCTGGAGGAGGTCGGGTGGTGAACCGGCTGCAATGAAGGCTGCCACGATCTTGGCGGCGTTCCGGGCCTTCTTCTCGTTCATGTCGATGGACATGGCGGTGTATGCACCCACGTCAAAGCCCTTCTTGCCCACCTTGTCGCAGGCTGCCTTGATGATGGGGATGGCGACTGCGAAGTCCTTGGGGTTGGATGCATTGATCAGGGCGCCGTCACCAACGGTTCCTGCAAGCTCCAGGACCTTTGGTCCCTGTGCACCGATGTAGACCGGGATTCCCTTCTTCCCGGGGAGGGTCACTCCGGTGAGCTTGGCGCCATCGTAGTCAAAGAACTCCATTCCTGACTTCTTGACCTCTTCGCCGGCAGTAAGCCTGCGGATCTGGGCTACTGCCTCCTTGAGCCTGCCAACCGGTTTGACCGGGTTGATCGCAAGCTTCGGGAGCGTGGAAAGGTCCCCTGGCCCGATGCCGAGCACCGCACGGCCGTCGGAGATCTCGTTCAGCGTACAGGCAAACGAGGCCATGGCAGCGGGTGTGTCAGTAAAAGCGTTCATGATGCCGGGGCCCATCTTGAGGGTCGTGGTGGCAGCGGCGATCATGGCAAGGGTGGGGTAGCAGTGGCGGTTGTTGTAGTGGTTGGTGATCCACGCATAGTCAATGTCCTTTGACTCTGCGAGTTTACAGAAATTGACCACCTGCTTGACATTCACGTTGCCAGGCACAAATTCTATTCCATAGGTTGTCAAGGTACGTTCACCTCATGGAATAATATCGAACGAAGATTTAAATACATTATCATTTTTTTCCGCAGAATGATGTGTTAATCCCGGTATCCGTGAAAAAGAACCCCGGGATGAACTCTGATTTTAAAAGAAGATTGTATTTTTATCCCTAACGCACGGAGATTTCAGTTCTTGGGTGACAGAATACCCTTCGATGACAGGCTCCCGGAACATGCGTCGGACAGGGAGAGTGCACGGGCGCGGACTCTCATGCGCCCCCAATCCATATACCCTGTCACAACCTGCTGCATGGCACCAGGCAGCAGAAGTGCTTTATTATTCCAGGAAAAAATTCACATAGAGAGAGTGCGGAAGGGAGATTTTTAAAAAATTTTCCCGGGTCCGGAGAGAATCTCCCTGGTCCTCCGCATACCCGCATACATTACCAAACCAGGACTGATCATGCGCATACTCACAGTAGGCCTGGGTGGAGCCGGTTGCCGGATAACCGACCGCCTGCTCGTCCACGACCGAAAATCTCCCGTGTACTGCATCTTCGGGATTGCTGTTGACAGCGACGCAGATCAGCTGAACTCGCTCAATCATGTGCCTGCCGAACAGCGGCTCTTTTTCCAGCCACTGGATCCCTCAAAACCGGGGGACCTTGCCGCACACCTCCCCTGCGAGGAGATACTAACCAGGCTTCAGTCAATGGATGACGGGGATATCGACGCCCTCCTGGTCTGCACGGGCCTGGGTGGCACCATGGCAGGGACTGCCCGCGAGCTGGTATCGGTCCTGAAAAAGTCCATCAGTGAACCCATCTTCGGCCTCTGCACCCTCCCCTGCAGGAAGGAAGGGGGAGAGCATGCCGGCCTTGCGGCCGAACATCTTGATGGACTTCTTGAGATCCTTGACGGAGTGATACTCTTTGACAATGAATACTGGACGGAAAAGGCCTCGTCTCTGCCCGTAGATGATGAGCCCGTGCGTCCGGTGGACATTGGAAGCCTGTTAGGGAAAAAACCCGACACCCAGCCACCGGAATCAAAAACGGAACTGTTCTTCAAGGGGATGAACAACCTGATCTCCCGTCGTATCACTCTCCTGCTCAGGGCAGGGGAATTTTCAGAGAGGGACGCATCAGACCTTCCCCAGGTCGTGCTGGATGCAGGGGAGATCCTGAACACGATACAGGGGATGGGACTTATTACCATCGGGTATGCCCGCGATGAGATCGCGAGGGAGAATCCTCTCGACCTCATGTCCAGGATACGACCGGGGACGCCTTCCGTGCAGGATCAGCACCTCAAGGCATCCAGGGTTGTTGAGCTTACAAAAAAATCAATTTTCGAAGAGATATCAACACCTACAAACCTCGAAACAGTGAAAAAAGCACTCATCCTGATTGCCGGCCCTTCGCATGAGATGAGCATGAAGGGGTTCATGACCGTCAGGAGATGGATCGACCGCACCATCAGCGGCCTGGAACTCAGGTCGGGCGATTATCCGGTGAGCGGAAGCCGTTTTCTTGGCATCTTCATCATCCTGGCAGGGATGGATACCCTGCCACGTGTAGAGGAGATACGGCAGGTGCGGGACAGGGGTGCACCTGCAGGATCTGAAGGACCTGTGACCGGCGGAAATTCCGCTTCGCCAGAGAAAACGACCATCCTCTGATCAAACCCCGGGAGGCTGCCACCTCCCCGCAGGGACATTTTGACTCAATCCTGGATGATTCTTGAAAATGGAACGTTTCCTGCCCCAATCTCTGTCCTGACAGGAATGCCCTTTTCAAAGGTGTTGGCGATGAAATTCATCCCCGAGAACGCCACGATGGAGAGGCGGTAGGGATCTGAGGACAGGTTGAAGACAGAAGTTCCCATGGCGACAGGGAATACAAACCCTGCTTTTTTCATAAGAGCAACGACTTCGCGTGCCTTGTTCTCCGCAAGAGCGGGGATCTCCCTCACGTTTGCAAGACCCGTCCCTGTCCCGGTGGACACCAGGGACGAGAGTGAGGTCAGCCCCGCGGAGATGAAGAGCTGGAGCGGATCGATGGTCGTTCCGCGATACCCGATGAGATCCACAAACCGTGTCGCCTCGCCGTGCTGGATGTCAAGGCGCCCCCCGTATGCCATCCTCACCGGAATCCCGCTTCTCTGGAAGACGCCGTCCATGGTGATGCTGCAGATGCTCATGATCCCGGCATGCCCGTGGGGAATCCTGGGATCGCTGTCGATCACACGGTATCCGGAGAAGAAACCGCACCGGGCAGCAATAATCTCGTCAAACGCACGGGTTGCATCAGGGATTCGTTCTTCGGGTATGATGGAGAGATTGTATGCGACATCGCCCGTGCATGTTGCGGGATCGAACGTACTCCTGAATGCCAGGCGCTCGAGTTTGGAGATGATGAACCCGATCCGGTCTCCGACAAGCGCACTCTCCGTCTCCTCCATGCCAAATGGCGTGAGGATCCTG
Organism: uncultured Methanolinea sp.; assembly: GCA_964452625.1. Classification (GTDB taxonomy): domain Archaea; phylum Halobacteriota; class Methanomicrobia; order Methanomicrobiales; family Methanospirillaceae; genus Methanolinea_A. The sequence continues at coordinate 412,047 of CAYVMJ010000002.1, read as the reverse complement.
CCCATATTCCCTACCTTCTCGGTGAACCCCACCTCGTCCAGGTACCGGAGGTAATACTGCACTGCCCGGTCGCTCAGAACAAAGCCGCGTTCGGCCATCAGTTCCGAGAGGCGTTTTGCGCCCATGGGCTCCCTGTGCTCTTTGAGGATGCGCAGGATCTCGACATATTTTCTTTCTGTACGAATCATTCATCTCGCCTGGATTACTCCGCAACTGTCCTGGTAACGCCCGCAATATGCGCTCTGCCCGTCAAGAACCTGGTGGAATATCATCTGTACGACCCGCTCATATTTCCGTATTGTGAGATGCTCTGACCCCATGTTGACCAGGCAGAGCGTCAGCTGTCCGCGAAAACCGGGGTCTACAAAACCAGCCGTGACCATCACTCCTCTCCTCCCGAAAGAGGAGCGGCACCGCAGGGTCGCCGCGAGGTCATGCGGGAGTTCTACTCTCTCCAGGGTATTCACCAGCGTACACACCCGTGGGGGCAGGACGAAATCCCCGCCCACCCTGAGATCGTAGGATGCCGGTTGCTGGCATTCATCGCTGTAGGGATCAATGACCAGGGGACCTTCATCCGTGCTTTCATGAAGGCGCCTCGTGATCTCGGAGGATGATAGGATCATCGTACAGATCAATACCACAGAAAATGCTTAATAGGTTGTCCTGCCAACGCCTGTGTCGGATCCATGGGGTAGAGGACATCCTCTTGGGCTTCGGACCCAAGGACGCGGGTTCGATTCCCGCTGGGTCCGTCTCTTCTGGGTCCGTTGAGGAATGTGTCTCTCCTGCACGCGCCGTGTCAAAATATTGAGAACGGGCAGTGTATATCCCATCAAAAAAGGGGGACCATCAGGTTAAGCGCGAAGCCTCATCCCCACCGGGTCTCGTGGGGAACACGGTCGAGCAGCATCCCTTCCACCAGCACCGGCATCAGCTTGCGCCCTTCCTCGATTGCTTTCTGGAGGCGCCAGCTCCTGTCCGCGAAGATGGTGAAGATGGGTTCGCCCTTCTCCACACGGCTCCCCTTCTTGGCATGAAGCAGGACGCCGGCTCCCCGGTCATGCGGGGCCCCCGCGGTTCTCGCCAGGCTGATCAGGGACCTGTTGTTCATCTCGATGACATACCCGGTCACAGGGGCATTGACAACGAACTGGTGCTTCCCCGGCTCTATGTCGTCTGACCTGATCTTCGGATCTCCCCCCTGGATCTCGATGATCTGAAGGAATTTTTTGAGAGCATCTCCCCTTTTAAGGATATCCGATGCAAATTCCATCCCCATCCCCCTGGGGGACTTTCCTGACATCTCGAGCGCCATACCTGCAATGGCGAGACTCTTCTGGAGGAGTGACCCGGGAGCCTCTCCCCCTTCCAGGATGCGAAGGGCCTCCATCACTTCAAGGTTCGGACCGATACTGCGGCCCACGGGAGAGTCGCCGTATGTGATGGCGCATTCCACCTGGATATTCAGCCGATCGCCGAGCTCGATGAACTCGCGGGCCATCTTTCTTCCTTCCTGGACGGTAGGCACCTTGGTATGCATCCCGACGGGAATATCAATGACCGCGAGATCAGCACCCACGGCATATTTCTTGGCCATGACACTGGCAAGCATCTGCCCCCGTGCATCGATGCGGAAGGGATATTCCTGGATGATGATCTTGTCATCCGCGGGAGCGATATTCGTGGCACCTCCCCAGACAATCACACCCCCCACCTTCTCTGTCATCTGCTGGACTTCCGATGCCGAAAAGTTGACGGGGGCGAGCACCTCCATGAGATCAGCTGTCCCTCCGGCGCCGGTGATGGCGCGGGAACTGGTCTTTGGAATCTTGAGCCCGCTTGCGGCGATAATCGGGACGACAAGGAGGGAGATCTTGTTACCGGGGACACCACCAATTGAATGCTTGTCGACTATTGGGTGCTCATGGAAGGTCAGCCTCTCCCCCGTATCCACCATGGCCCTGGTGAGGTGCTCGATCTCATCCATGTCCATCGAGTTGATATAGCAGGACGTGATGTATGCTGTCAGTTCTGCAGGGGAGAGGTTATCTGAGACAACATCCCTGATCACGGCATAAGTCTCATCCTTTGTGAGGTGTTCGCCGTCCATCTTCTTCTTGATATAATCAAGGGTGATCGGCCTCTCCGCTTTTCGCACCTCCACGGGCATTCCGTCAGCGATCTGCAGGCACTTGTTGGTCACCTGGTAGATGCCGATAGTGCCTTTTGGGAGAAGCGTGGTCGTGGTATCGATGAATGCGGCAACGGTGACTCCCGTCGCCTCGTTCAGTATCTGTACGCGGTCGCCCGGGAGCACCCCGATATTTCTCGAATCCTCGATATGCAGGAGGACCTCCCGTGTGCCGATGTCGACAATCTTCGCGGTGAGCTTCATGTGATGGTACGTCTCCCGGCAGCCCGCAGGCACATCCAGTCTCCCGCCGGATCCCTGCGGGAACCCCTGACTCCAACAGACGCCTGGCTTCTGGCACTCACTACATTGGAATCGCAATGATATAATTGGTTCCTGCATTTCAAGGGGAAAAACACTGACTTAGAGGCAATAAAAGTCCCCGAATCTCCGGGGAATCCCCGGGTATCACTCCCGATGGAGAGGTTGCGCAGAAAAAAGGTAGGTTTTGGTGTTCAGTGCTTGCGCACGATGAGGAAGGCCACTGCACCAAGGCCGATCAGGGCAACCAGGGCACCGAATCCCGGGGTTGTCGGGCTCGGGGTCGGGGTCGGGGTGGTCGGCACAGGGGTTGCAGCAGTGGTCACCGGGGTCGGCGGGGCGGTGGTCGGGATCGTGGTCGGCTTGACTTCGACAACGTTGAAGAGTGCTGTCGAGGTCACGTCCACGGTCACGCCAGAGACCTGCACGATGTACTCATCGGGCTTGAAGGTGGTGGTGTCGACAGGGAAGGACCAGGTGTTGAAGCCTTCGGTTCCCTTCTGGACCTTTACCGTGCCGGTTGCGCCACTGAACTCACCGCTCTGGGTCTTCTGGGTCGGGGAGAAGGACGAGGAGACGACCTCAACCAGGATCTCGTCATCGACGGCAAGGTTGGTGGTGCCCTTGATCTCGAACTTCTCGCCTACCTGCTTCTCGGTGATCGGGGTGATCTTGATGGTGGGTGCCTCGACCAGGAACTGCAGCTTGGTGTAGGTATCGTCAACGGCTGCGTTGTCGAGTGCCACGACCAGTGCCTCTGCGGCGTCAGATCCCTGCAGGCTGCCGGGCCCCTCAAGGAGGAAGAGCACGGAGTTGGCTACGGGGTAAGGTCCGACGACTTCGCGGTAGGGCCACGGGGCAACTGCTCTCGGGTTCACGTCGAGCTGGTCGTTGTACATCGGGTGCTGGACGACCACGAAGTACTGGCCGGGTGCCATGTTGGCGGTGATTCCCTGGTTGATCTCCTTCTCGAAGCTTCCGTCGTTGTTGACGCTCTCGGTGTCAACCCGCACGTAGTTCTTGCCCATGATCCAGACCTGGACACCCTGGGAGGGCTGTCCCTCTGCCACGCCGCGGATGTAGAACTTGTCACCCTGGGCGATGGTGGACTGGGATGCGATGGCGGTCACGAACGGCTTCCTGATGATGATGGAGACGGTTGCATACTGGGTGTCGGACAGGGTGTTCCTGTCAGAGGGAGTTGCAACTGCATAGACGGTGTAGGTACCTGCATCGATGTTCAGGTTGGCTGTCTGCCACTTGTACTCCCACGTGTTGTCGTCAAGGACATCGGTGGTGGTGAAGCTGTTTGCGACACCGTTCACTACTCCGACCTGCGGCTCAGTGAGCTTGCCGCCCTGGCCGGGGAGGTTCGGACCGGTGAGGAACAGGTAGACAGTGTCCGTCTCGGAGTTGGTACCGGTCAGCTTGACTTCCTGGCCCAGGTAATAACTCGCGTCGCCTGAGGCAACAACGGTCACGGTTCCCTTCTCGACCTTCACGTCGACCTCGTCTGACTTGAACTGGTCAGCGTAGAGGCGGTCGCGCCAGGTAGCGTCGGTAATGTACTGGGCACCGGGACCACGCTCAACACGGAAGGTGTACTTCTTGTCCTTGGTCTCCTGTGAGGTGACCCAGCCGACAGTGACTGTTCCACTGTTGGAGGTCTTCACGGCTGCGAAGTAGCGGAATGCACTCGGGTTGACAGGGACATCGTCCATGATGTCGTAGCCTGCACCGCCCTCGTACTGGTACTCGCCGATGAAGGTGTTGGACGTGACGTCCTTCTGGCTCTCAACGAGCATCGGGGGCTGGTCGAGCGCGAGACCGGTCATCTGCCCGGTTCCCTTGACCCACACCGCATAGTAGGTGTTCGGCTGACCTGTGACGGTCACAGAGAACGGGTTGCCGCGGACGACGACATCCTTGCTGGCCTCGATCTTGACGGTAGAGGCAGCGATGTTCACGGTCTGGGTGCTGGAAATGGTCTTTCCGGTGTAGTCGGTGCCATCCGCTGCCTTGTAGTTGTCCTTGATCTTGTTCAGGTTCAACTCGGCGTAGACTGTGTAGGTGCCGGCCTTGTACATCCTGACGCCGCTTGAATCAAGAGCCTCGGTAAACCATCCGTTTCCATTCGCGGTGGGTCTCCAGTACCACAGGTCGCTGTTCGGTTCAAGACCGGTGATAGCGAACGAGGTTGTGGTGTTCTGGAAGAGTGCGGTATAGGTCGCACCGTCAGCAGTCTTGACACGGATGTCGACGAACCCGTCGGTACCTGTAGTGAAATCAGTTCTCGAGGTAACCGAGTAGGTGTTGGTCTCAACCCTGAAGTTCAGGTAGTTGCCCGGCGGTACTGACTTGCCGGTCACATCCTTGGCTGCGGTGTTGTCCCAGATCTTGACTGTAATTGCGGGGTCAACAACATTCATGACTGCTGCACCCCTTACGCCAGTCCACTGGTACCAGGTTCCGGTCTTGCCCACAAAGAGCTGCGGGGAGATATAGAAACTGGTCGGGCTTGATACGGTGATAGTAGAGGTCGGCTGATCGGTAGTTGCAGTGCCGCTGGCCCAGAATGCAATCTGGGTTGCAGCTCCAAGTCCTACAGATATATCAAGACCCTCTTCACCGATGAATACATCTCCGCCTGCCGGAATGCCGGTAACCGTGGCGGCTGATGCGGGCAGCATCAGTGCCGCAAGTACGACTACGGCAATCAGTGCAAGGCTAAAGCGCTTAATCATCTTTTGTCCTCCTTACTCATGTCCAAATCCTGAACGTTCAAATCCATTGCACACGTCAGCATTGCCATCGACAGCTGTCGAACGGCAATTCAACCGTGCTCCATACTCCGAATAACGGAATATGATTCAGTATTTGTGGAACACTTAATATATCCTTTTTGGTCGGATATGGAAGAATTTATCCGTGAGAAGGCGCTCAATTCCGCAAAGAAATTGACAACGCCGGTTTTTGCCTGCCACGGACATGAAACACCATGGTACCCACATCGTCGCATTTGCAGAACTGCTTTTCCTACCACGCGCATTACAATAATGTCATTCTGCTATAATAATAGGCTATAGATGTAGATCTGACAATACAAATACCCAGTGGCAGAGAACCCCATTAAAGATGGGGAACCCGATTGATGGGCAATCCGATTGCACTACCTTAACTATTTTTCCCGCACCATATTGATGCATGCGTATTATCAAGGCCCCCACCCTGGCGTCAGCCCACGAACAGGTAGTGAGGATGATCCTGGAAAAAGGATGGATCCTCGAAACGGAAGACGGGGAGGCCACGGTTGAATTCGAAGAGGTTGCCATGCGTGTGGAAAAGCCGGACAGCCACCCCATGGTCAGCCCCCATTCCCGGTTCCAGCAGAGGTTCATGGAACAGTATGCAAGGGACCTGATCAAGGGTTCGGACTCGATATTCGAGTATGACTACCACGACCGGCTCTTCAACTGGGGGAATGGCCTTTTGCGGGAGAACGGGACAGAAGTGCATATTGACCAGATCACATATATCACAGAGAAGATACGGGACGCACCGTCCAGCCGGAGGGCAATCGCCATCACCTGGAACCCGGCAACCGATGAGACGATGGATGACTGCCCCTGCCTCCAGCTGGTGCAGTGCGTGGCACGGGCCGGACTGCTGCATATGAAGGTCGTGTTCCGCAGCAACGACATGCTCACCGCGGCAGGTGCGAATATGTTCGCACTGGTCTCGCTGCAGCGGGAGATCGCCCGCTCGGTCGGCCTCGGATGCGGCTCCTACACCCATATCTCCCTCGTCCCCCACATATATTACCGCCGTGATTCTGCGGATATCGAGCCTTTCTGCGGGAAGGGCACAACCTTCCGGCCGATCCCGGAGGTGTGCCTTGCATGCGGGAAATGCCCCTCCCGCACGTGAAATGGGGCGTTCCACCAGGACAGAATCAGTCAGGTTAATTACGGGAAAGGACGTATAAATGTGGGTGCGATAGCCCGGTAGTGTAGCGGTCAATCATGCGGGACTCTGGATCCCGCGACAGCAGTTCGAATCTGCTCCGGGCTACTCTTCTATTCGTTCATTCATCCCTGCTTCCTGCAGGCGAGGATGGCATGATCATGGTGATACGGTTCGAGCCATGTCACTTTTTCGACCGCAAGCGATGACCCGTCGAGAGCATTGCAGGCCTCATCCACCACATCACGGGGACTCCGCGATACATCGATACTCCGTGCCTTTATTGCGATGAGTGCAATGCAGCCCTCCCCGAGGAATGACGAGTTCTTCCGTGCAATGCCTGTTTGATCGGGGTGGGCGACATCCTGGATGAGCATCTGCACGGTTTCCACCAGCGGGGCATAGAACGATGGCCGGGTCGCATCAGCAAAGATCGGGATGATGTTCTTTCTCCTGGCCGCAACCGCAAGGAGGTCCCGCATGGGAGAGTACGCATTCTCTACGGCATACACGGATTCTGCATAATCAGCCACGTGGGACGCGGTGGTGCCGTGGGCCGCCCCGAGGTACAGCACTCTCATCGATGACCCGATCTCCGCGTCGCCACCTTTTTCATAGTATGCGGCGAGCTTGCTCCGGTACGGATTCCAGACCCGGTACCCCTGAATTATACGCTCCCCGTACACACCCCCCTCCCCTTTCGAGACGAGAGTTCCATCAACCCGGATCATATCCTGCCTCCCGCCCGGTTGATGGCCTTCTCTGCAGATTCCAGGAAACCCCCGTCCACCTGCCCGCGGTAATAGTCTATCCGGGCGGCAATCGCCAGTTTCGCTGCGAGAGTCCTGGAAACCTTTCCTCTCCGCTCCTTTGGTGCGGCATGCACCCGCTGGTGCTGGTAGATAATCCCGTGTTTTGGCGGAAGGGTCCCGCTCTTCAGGTGTGAGAAGAGTGCCTGCCCGGCACCGAGGACCTGGATCGCACCTGCCGGGAGCCTTGCCAGGTGTAAGAGCCCCCCTGCCGATGAGAGGAGCCGGGCCGCGACAATGCCCCCGACAAGCATGCTGCTGTTTGGCATCACTTCCCCCGACATCCTCGAAATCTCCCTGGAAAGATCGGCCCTGACAGCGGAGAGATGCTCGGCCTCGGTGCCAATGGCCCGGATAAGGGGATTTTCGCCTGCAAGAAGGATCTCCCTGGCCTTCCGCCCCCGCACCCTGTGGTATTTCCGGGAGAATGCCGGATCCTTCGCCGCATGCCATTCCAGGGCTTTTTCGGTGAGGGTGTTGATCGCCTCGTCAACCTGTTCGAGCATCCGCACCATCTGCACGAGTTCCTGTTCCGGCTGGCTGGCTATCCTGGCAAGTTCCCTCCCGGCGCGGAAGATGCAGAGTGAGCGAAGCACCCGCAGGTACTCCTCTCTCGACCCGACAAAACCGCATTCCACCGCCGCTTCCCAGGAGAACGGGGTGATCTCCCCCGTATCCATCCCGGGCGAGTCCAGCCTGTCCGAGAGGTGTTCCGGGTGATGCGATGCGAAAGGAATACATGTATCATCGCGGATCTCCCCGAACCAATAGGATGCCATCAGATGATCTGGGTCATGGAGAGGTAATATAGTCACTCAGGTGTTGCAGCCCTTTTCCGGTCATTCGGGGGTCTCATATCCCCCCGATGCCGAAGGAGTACAGCATCACAGGAACCATGACGGCTCCCATGCAGAATACCTGCGGGATATTGACCAGCCGCGGAATGCACCCGACAGCCGTTGCCAGGAGGAGGAGGAAAATCCCGAAAATGCCCGCAGAGAGGAAGGATACGGCAACCACGAATCCCATCACCACCATGTTCAGGCGGGCGCGGTCCAGCCTCTCGAGCAGGTGTGCGGTGCGGGCAAGCGATATGGTGAGTGGATAGGCTGCCAGTGCCGCCAGCGTCCCGGAGACCAAAAGAAGCGGAAGAGATGGCATTTCCAGGAGGGAAATGGCGGCGACCACCCCGTTCCTGGTCCGTTCGATCGCAAAAAAAGCCGCAAGGCCCACCATCGCATTCATCGTGTTTGCCGCACTGGTCGCAAGCAGGTAGCCCCTCCGATCACGGGTGTAATTCACCGCGGATGCCAGCACCCCATTGGCGGTGGCATTGGACAGGCCCGGCAGCCACCCCACCACGAGTCCGGCAGCGCCTCCGAGTATTGTTCCTTTCAGCACCCCGTCGCGCCGAATCTCAAGCCCTGAAAACCGCTGCAGGGGTATGGCCCCTTTCCCGGAAAAGAGGAGGATGGATATCCCGAAGAGCCCGGAGAGGAGGGGCATGAGTACCGCACCCTGCCCGAGAAGCGGCGGGGCAATGTATGAATACCGGAACGAGAAGACCCCGAGTATCCCGGATGCGCAGAAGGTCACGAATCCCCACCGGGGGGATTCGCTCTGGATCAGCAGGAAACCGATCACGGCGACCAGGATGACCCCGCTTGCCCAGTCAAGGATCGGCTGGACCGGGGGAATAACGACCGGAAGGAGCCCGCAGAGCGGTACTGCGGCGACAAGACCTGTCACGCTCCCGAGTGCGGATATCCTGACCGCTTCCTCCCCCTTCCCTTCCATGCACAGGGCGTGGGCCGGAAGCACCGCGAGCGCGGTATCGGCATCCGGAATCCCGAGAAAAGTGCTCGGGATGGCATCAAGGAAACAGTGAGTGATGAGTGCGGAGAAGAGCGCCGCCGCCAGGAAGAAAGGGCCGAAGAGGGGGAGGAGGACGGCCAGCATTGCAAGCATGATCCCGGCAAGTGTGTTGACATGGATTCCGGGCAGGATTCCCGAGACGGTCCCGAGAACCACCCCTGCCGCGGTTCCCGCCAGGATCTCAATCATCCTCGCCTAGGATGGTGGGGAATTAAGATAAAGGATTCGAAACAGATAGAACACATCCGAACCCGGGCAGGGAACGATCCATGTTGATCGCCATCACGAGGCTGAAAGAGAAGAGTACAGACGACAAGGCAAGGTGCAGGAAGTACGGGCACCGGTGCATCGCTGTCTCGCCGCTTGAGGCCAGGATCAACCATGAGGAGGTCTCCCGGTTCGCCGGGGATGTGAACAGTGATGCCTATGACTGTATCTTTTTCACCAGCGCCCTTCCCGCCCGGCTGATCGGCCCCCTTCTCACCCGCTGGCCGAGGGTTGTGGCGATAGGTCCCCAGACAGCGAGGGAACTTGCAAAGTACGGGATTGCCGCCGAGATCCTTGACAGTTTCTACAGTTCCGACTTCGCCCGTCATCTTGGCACCTGGATTGAAGGAAAACATATAGGCATTCCACGCGCTGATGTGCCGAATCCCGGCCTCATGGCATCCATCGAGGGCGCGGGGGGGAGCGTGACCGAGGTGCGCTGCTACTCCCTCGTCCCCACCCGGACACCCCTCCCGCTGGGGGATGCCGGTGCCCTCCTCTTCACCAGCGCCATGTCCTACAGGCAGGCCGTGTGGGAAACGACCCCCGGTCTTCTTCTGGTGGCCATCGGCGAGGTGACCGCAGCGGCGATGCGGGATGGCGGCCATCCTCCTGCTGTCGTGGGAGACGGATCCCTTGAAGGGACTCTGCAGGCGCTGAACCGGTCCCTCGAAGAGACTGCACGCGGACAGCAGGCCGGGAATCTATGACTCTGCCCCAAATTCCTGAACACGGCCTGCTGGTCCTCGACAAGCCCAGGGGTCCCTCCAGCCATCAGGTGACTGCATGGGCAGGGGAGATGCTGTGTGCAAGGGTGGGCCATGCAGGCACGCTTGACCCAGGGGTCTCCGGTGTCCTCGTGGTGATGATCGGAAACGCCGTCCGCCTGGCCCCGGTCCTCCTCTCCGAGGACAAGGAGTACGTGGCGGTCCTCCGCATGCACGGCGATATACCCGGGGGCAGGCTGGAAAAAGTTGCGGAGGAGTTTACAGGCCGCGTATACCAGAGGCCGCCCCGCAAGAGTGCGGTTGCGAGGAATCTTCGCATACGGAGCATCCATGCGGTCGAAGTGCTGGAGGTCCGGGGAAGGGAAGCGGCCCTCCGCATCACCTGTGACGCGGGGACATATATCCGGTCTCTGTGCCACCACATGGGGCTATCAATGGGATGCGGCGCACACATGCAGGAACTCAGGCGTGTCCGTTCCGGAGTATTCACCGAAGATATGGCATACACGCTCGCGGATCTCAAGGATGCATCCGTCATGGCACGGGAAGGAGACCCCCGGCACCTGGCGTCGATGATCCTCCCGCCCCGGACCGTTGCTGGGGGGCTCCCCTCACTGGTAATCCGCAATTCGGCCGTAGATGCCGTCTGCCACGGGGCAGCGCTTGCCGGCGTGGGAGTCGTCCGCCAGGACAGGTTCGGGAAGGGGGATGTTGTGGCAGTTCTGACGGAGAAGGGCGAACTGGTCTGTATCGGAGAAGCCATTGCAGCTTCATCACAGGTCCCTCCCGGAACACCCGGGCTCGTGGCAGCACCGCGTAGTGTCTTCCTGGCCCCGGGAACATATCCAAGGGGCTGGAGAAAAAAATGCAAGGACGCGATCAGGAAATGACGCCGCAGGAAACGGGGTATACTGCCGCGCCACTGAAGACTTCACTCACTGGCACATCTCCATTCTGAAACGAAGTGGAGATAGCATTAAAAAAAACCCCGCCCCATAGTATGGATGCACCTTTTTGCTGAGGTAGTCTAGCGGTACGGCGCAGGCCTGGAGAGCCTGTGGGGCCTCGGCCCCTCGGGAGTTCAATTCTCCCCCTCAGCGTGCTTCTTTCTTCCCGTGACCTTTCTCTGGTGCCTGCGGTGGGGGGAGACCTTGTTCCTGCAGCCGCTGCTTCGCAAATGCATAATACTCATCCACCACTTCAAAACCCAGGAAATGTCTCCCCATCCCGCTGCTGACTACCGCCACTGTCCCGGATCCGAGAAATGGATCGAGCACAACGTCGCCGGGGCTGCTTGAGAAGGAGAGGATCCTTTCCACGAGTTCCCGGGGGAGTTTGGTGGGAGTCTTCTTCTTTCCCTTCCAGTATTCGCGGTTGATAACCCAGACGTCCTCAGGGTAGTGCTCCACCTTGTGGAAAGTGTAATGCCGGGGGTCCTTGGCGGCAAACAGGATGTGGTAATGGCTGGTGACGTACTTCCGGCGTGTGAAAACCCCGAACTGGTATTTCCATATCAGGTGATTTATGGTGGTGAAGCCTGCCTCATCAAGGCCGCACAGTACTTCCTTCAGCCGGTTCCATCCCGAAAAGACGTAAAGGCTTCCCTCCTGGGAGAGGACCCGGAATGCTTCCTTCATCCACCTCAGGGTGAATGCCCCGTATTCGGACGGCGGGATCTCGCGGTATCCTTCCAGGACATGGGAACCTGTGCGGTTGTAATTCAGCCGCTGCGCACGGAAATCTATAGCGAACGGCGGATCAGTCACCAGCAGGTCGATGCATCCCGGGGGCAGCCGGGGGAGGAGTTCCAGGGCGTCCCCGTGGCAGATGGTGTCCGGCGTAAAAGGTCCGAGATCGGGGGGGTTCACGCTCCCCTGCTCCGTTCCCGGCATTTCTCCCCTGCGGCCCTGCCCAGTTCAAAGGCTTTTCTGTTTATCCCGGTTGTCTTCACCGGGACAAGCCGCTCCACCGCACCCACAAGGGAACCTGGTTCAAAGGGCATGAACCAGGAGGCTGCCCCGATCATCACAACGTTCTGCGACAGGGGGCTTCCTGCCTCTGTCGCAAGTGTATCTGCGTCAACGAGGCAGACATCCCTTCCCCCGAGGCGCTCCATGATCTCGTCCCGGGTGGGCGCGACTGCCCCCTGCATGTAGACGGAGGTCGGGATTACAATGTGGCTGTTGACCACCATGTGCCCTCCGGGTGCGAGGAAATGGGAATACCGGAGGGCTTCCAGCATGTCAAATGCGATCATGAGATGTGCTGTGCCCGGTGCGATGAGCGGCCCGAACTTCCCGTCGATACGGATATGCCCCTCCACCGAACCCCCCCTCTGGGCCATACCATGCGTCTCCGCACCTCGTACGCTCCTGCTCTCGATGAGACAGGCCTCGCCAAGTATGTTGGATGCAAGGATGATACCCTGCCCCCCTATTCCCACGAGGAGGATGTCATAGCTCCCGGTCATCGCTTCACCTCCTTTCCAATCGCCCCCGACGGGCATATCTGTGCGCAGACCCCGCAGCCGCTGCAGAGGTCGCTGATGAAGGCCTTCTCGTCGACCTTCTCGATGGCAGGGCACCCGAACGTGATGCAGATCCCGCAACTGGTGCACCTGCCGGGATCCACCTGGAAACGCCCCCGGCGTATGCCCGCCCTCCGGGCGGTGATCACGCAGGGCTGCCGCGCAATGATCACCTTCACTCCCGGCCGCTCCCGGGCTTCCTTCAGCATTGCCTGGAGAGAGACCATGTCGTAGGGATCAGCGGTTTCCACGTAACTGACCCCGCATGCCCGGCATATCGCTTCCAGGGACACGGGGGGTGTCGACACTCCGCATGCAGTGATTCCGGAAGACGGGTTGGGCTGGTGGCCGGTCATGGCAGTGATGCGGTTGTCCAGGATGATCAGGATCATCCGTGCGCCATTGTAGACCGCGTTCAGGAGTCCGGGGATCCCGGTATGCAAAAATGTGGAGTCCCCTATGGTGGCCACCACCTCCCGCTCCTCTCCTGAGTGGGCAATACCGCTGGCGATGGTCACTGATGCGCCCATGCAGATGGTGGTATCGACTGCCCCGAGCTGCAGTCCGAGGGTATAGCACCCTATATCGCTCGGGAAGATTCCGTCTTTGAATACCTTCCGCATGGCATAGAAGACAGGCCTGTGCATGCATCCTGCACAGAGGATGGGCGGGCGTGCGGGGAGATCCCCCTCGGGTGCCTGAACCGCGAATGTCCTTTTTGGCCGTATGCCGCAGGTCTCCATGATCCCTGCCACGGCCATGGTCGAGAGTTCCCCCTCGTATGGCACCATGCCGTCCTTCTTCCCGTGCACGGCCACGCATCCTGCCACCTGCCGCACCGCTTCCTCCACGACGGGATGGAGTTCCTCTATGACGAGCACCTTCTCGTGCTGCCGGACGAACTCGGCCAGCCACTCTTCATCGATCGGGTACGCGCCTATCTTCATGAAGGAGACATCCTCCGGGAGAACCTCCTGCACGTAGGCGGCTGCGATGCCGCTTGCCACCACCGCCACGGATCCCCGCACAGTCGCCCTGTTGTAACCCCGGTCCAGGAGGGTTTTTTTCACCATGGGCTGTTTCTGGTTCAGTTTCCTGTGAAGAACCCGTGTATGAGCCGGTATCACGACATACTGCCGGGGATTCCTGTGGAACTCTCCTTTCCTTGGCAATGATGCGGGGTTCCCGAGGAGTGTATCCCCCTTGGAGTGGCAGATGCGTGTGGTCGGCCGGAAAAGGACAGGGAGGGAGAGCTCCTCCGAGAGGGAGAAGGCATCCCTGACCATATCATGAGCTTCCTGGATACTTCCGGGATCGAGGCATGGCAGCCGCGAGAAGAGGGCATAGCAGCGGCTGTCCTGCTCATTCTGGGAACTGTGTGCGAATGGGTCGTCGGCGCTCATGATCACGAGACCCCCGGTGACCCCGGTGTATGCCGCGGTCATCAGCGGATCCGCCGCAACATTAAGACCCACGTGCTTCATCGTGCAGAGCGCACGCAGCCCGCACCACGCTGCCGCGAGGGCATTCTCGAGCGCCACCTTCTCGTTCACCGACCATTCCACGTAATAATCGCGTTCCGGAAGGGAACGCAGGATATCAATCACTTCGGAAGATGGCGTCCCGGGATACCCCGTTACGAAATGAACGGGGGACTCCAGGCACCCCCTGGCTATCGCTTCATTCCCGAGGAGATACTGCATTGTCACTTGTCCACCACCAGTGGTATTCTTCACACATACTCTGCCCCGTCACATGTAATATAGCGATCCCATACGAGGGGCCCCGGGTGATTCAAAACTTATAAAAGGGTCAGAGGTTTAACTACTTGGGCAACCAGAAGGGCCCGTAGCATAGCCAGGTGGTGCGCCCGGCTGATAACCGGGAGGTCATGTGTTCGAATCACATCGGGCCCATTTCCCATCCTCTTATTATCGATCAAGGCGGAATGCATAGTATGGAAAGGAACCACATCATCCTGGTGGTTTTGGGCCTGGCAGTCTGTGTGGCACTCTTCTTTATCTTCGATATCTATGCCAGCCTGATTGGCATCGTCCTTGTCATCGCACTTGCCATGTCCCTCTTCATCATGTCGGACAGCGCCATGAACCCCGATGTTCACGTGACGCTGAAAGAGGATGCAAAAGGGATTGTCGTCAGGAACAGGGGCAATGCGAAGGCAATGTCGATCAGGCTCACCCTGGTACCCCAGGATATACAGTATACAATCCCGTCCCTTGATGTGGAAGCAAAAAAAGAGTTTCCCTCCGACACGATGATCGACCAGGTGAAAATTCTCCTAAATTACCAGAACGAGACGGGAACTGAATATAAAAAGACGCTCGCCCTCTCTGCTCTGGACAGACCCGATGACGATCTCCTGAAACCCGCTTTCCCCATGTTCAAGTGGAAGTAAATTCTCCTCCTCTTATTTTTCAGCCATTACAAATGCGATTGTCTTTTCCAGGGCGTCGATGAGTTCCTTTTCTCCCTTGAGGTAATCCCTCATCGCCCGGTACAGCATGACCATAATCTCGTGGCCGTAGGTCCGGAGAGCTTCGCCCGGCGAGAGCTGCTTCCGGTACGAATCGACAACAATTCCTTCGGTGCTGAACATGAGCTCGTAGAAATTACCGTCATCGGCCAGGACACAGAACTGCTCATCCACCTTCCTGCCGGGCCTGTCAGGACGCTGTCCGATCGGGTCGGTCTTCCCAAGGATGATCATCTTATTCTCATAGTATACCGTGTCATACAACTCACCGCTGGTGTCCTGTTTCCCCTCCTTCAGCAGGTTCATGCCGATTTTTTTGACCAGCGGTGCGGTCATCTGTCCCATCCTGGCCATCAGTTCAGATTCGTGAGCCTGCACCTCCTTTGCAAGGGGTTCAATTTTCCTGTCCATATCCTCAATCTTCTTCAGCAGTGCCTGGTATCCCTTCTCTATCTGGTCCATTCCGGGCGTCTCCTCTCTTTCATTCCCTGTTCTGCCCGGCTCTCCCGGGACGTTAGGGATGAATGGGAACCACTAAAGCATTAATGGTTCCTTTTCTTCCTTTTTCGGCGTTATAAACCCTATAATGCGATACATTACGATGCGGAAAAGGGAACGTGAAAAAGGATGCCGAAAAAAGAGACCAATGCCGGGAGGGAGTTACACAAGTTCGCCAAGGAAGTAATAGACACGATCTTCCGTCAGGCGAACCGTCCCTACTGTGCCGGGCTTGTAGTGTTCTGGGACCACCACGCCCTGGTAGTTCGGAGTCCTGCCCATCGATGAACCTGCCCTTGGATGTTCGGTGAAGATGACCGGGACTTCCCGTGACACCCAGGCCGCATTCCTCTGCCTTGCGATTCTCTCGGAGTGTATCCGCAGCACCCTCGATCTCTCCTTCTTGACGCGGTCAGGCATGTCCTTCTCCCGTTCGGCGGGAGTGCCGGGCCTTGGAGAATAGCGGGTGATATTGACCTTGTCGGGTTGCACGAGGTGGAGAACTGCCAGTGTCTCCTCAAAATCCTCCTCTGTCTCACCCGGGAATCCGCATATGATATCAGTATGGAGCGAAATATCGGGATGGAGTTCCCGGAATCCCCGTACAATGCGTATGACCTGGTCCGTCCCATATCCCCTCCCCATCCTCTCGAGGATTGCGTCTGACCCCGACTGGATGGGCAGGTGAAGCATCGAGAATATCCGTTCCCCAAGGTACGCTCCCGCAACGGATTCCCTGATGGGATAGAGGGTGGCAGGATTCATCATCCCCACCCTGACCATGAATGTTCCAGGAATTGTATTGATCCTGGCAAGGAGCATCCCCAGGTCAGAGCCGGCATCTGCACCCCAGGAACTCACATCCTGTCCTGTCAGCGGTATCTCTGCTGCTCCCCGTTCTGCCAGGAGCTTCACTTCCCTCTCTATCTCTGCAGGACTCCGGCTCACAAGGGCGCCCCTTGCCCTTCGGGTGATGCAGTACGAGCATGATCCGCGGCACCCGCGGCATATCTGTACTATCCCGACCGGAACACCGGGAACTGTGCCTTCTCTTCGGTATGCCGCCTGGATGTCAGAGGGGCTGATGAAGATCGGGTTGCATACAGAGAGGATGAGATCCCTCTGCACTGCGGCCATGCACCCGGTGACATACAGGGGGAGATGGCGAAGTTCCAGAAGCGCCCTGATCACTTTCCTTTCTGTCGCGCCGATGACCGTGCAGGTATTCACAACAGCCAGTTCCGCCTCCCCGGGATCCTTTACAAGAGTGCATTGCTGCTCTCCAAGGACATGCCCGAGCTTCTGACTCTCAGCCACATTGTAAGTGCACCCAAAAGTCCGGATAAAGACCTTTTTTCCCCTGATGCCCCGAATCGCGTCAGCGTTATCGGGCCAATCCCCCGGACCTCTTTTCATATTACACTGTCATGATCTCTTCTTTCCCAGGGATGATGAGGATTCACATCTGTGCATTACGCCCGCATTCCTGCGGCACACACCGCAGCAGCCGTATCTTCTGCCCGAATCCTGTCTGCCGGGAGGAGATCATCACCAGAAAGAGGAAAATGCTTAATCACTGGTATCTATTATGTGTGTACAATGATCAGGATCGGGGTGTTGGGCTGCGGAAATATCGGCCATATCATCGCAAAATATCGGGAAAACTGCGAGATTGTGGCCCTGTACGACCAGGTGTATGAAAGAGCCCTGGAACTTGCGTCCGCATGCGGAGGGACAGCACACCCGGATTTTGACTCCTTTATCAGCAGCGATTTCGATTACCTGGTCGAAGCAGCTTCTGTCAGGGCAGTCCGCCAGTACGCCGAGATTGTTCTCTCCCATGGCAAGCACCTCATCCTGCTGTCAGTGGGAGCCCTCGCGGATCCCGGTTTCCGCAACGACCTGCTGCAGATAGCAGAAGCGGCAGACCGGCGCATCTACGTCCCCAGCGGTGCCATTGTCGGGCTCGACAACCTCAAGGTGGGGCAGATCTCCAGTATCCGCCGGCTTCTCCTGCGGACCACCAAGAGCCCTGAATCCCTTGGCATAGAGACGGAAGAGCGAATCCTGGTCTTTGAAGGGAAATCGCATGAATGTATCAAGGAGTTCCCGAAGAACGTCAATGTCTCGGTCGCGCTGAGCCTTGCTGCAGGCAGGGATGCCGACGTGGAACTGTATGCCGATCCGGCCGTGGAGAGGAACATCCACGAGATCGAGGCGGAGGGAGACTTCGGGGAACTCTATATCCGTGTGAGCAATGTCCCGAGCCCCGACAATCCTGCCACAAGTTACCTTGCCGCGCTCTCCATCCTCACCCTTCTCCGGAACCTTGAAAAACCCCTGGTGGTCGGTACATGAACCTGAAGCGACGTATTCTCGCCGTAAAAAAGGCAAAGAAAGCAATCATCCTGGCACACAACTACCAGCTGCCTGAAATACAGGATCTTGCGGACGTGGTGGGGGACAGCTACGAACTGGCAAAGAAAGCCAGCGAGACTCAATCGCCAATCATCGTATTCTGCGGTGTTCTTTTCATGGCCGAGACCGCCAAGATCCTCAACCCCGAAAAAAAAGTCCTCATCCCGGTCATGGATGCCACCTGCCCGCTCGCCGACCAGCTCACGCCTGAAATGATTGAGGAGGCAAAAGTGACCCATCCCGGAGCTCCAGTAGTCCTCTACATCAACAGCACCGCCGTCTGCAAGGCGCACGCCGATGTGATCTGCACTTCTGCAAACGCCGTGCACGTGGTCCGCTCCCTCCCATCGGAAGAGGTGATCGTGGGGCCCGATGCGAACCTGGCCGCCTATATCCAGTCACAAATCCAAGAGAAGAGGATCATCGCGATCCCCCCACAGGGCCACTGCTACGTGCATGAATGCTTCACCCCTGCAGATATCGAGGCTGCCCGGACGAGAGGTGGCACCATCATCTGCCATCCAGAATGCCGCCCCGAGATCCAGCGCGAATCGGACATGGTAGCCTCCACGGGAGGGATGGTCAGGGCAGTAAGGGAACGTGGGGGCGATTCGCAGGACTGGAACATCCTGACAGAGAGGGAAATGGGATACAGGCTGAAAACCCTCTTTCCCGGCCACACATTCCATGTCCGGGAAGAGGCGATATGCGAGGACATGAAGAAGATCACGGCCGAGAATCTCCTCGCTGCACTGGAGAATGAGCAGTTCGAAGTGACCATCCCTCCCGCGATTATGGACAGGGCACGGGTAGCCATCGAGCGGATGCTGGTGATAGGCCGGTGAAAAGGGCTCCCCGGGTACCCCTGGATATCCTGCTCTCCTTTATTCATGAGGATGCACCGGCAGGAGACATCACATCCGATGCCGTCATCGGCGATGTGCGGTGCAGGGCGGAAATTATCGCCCGTCAGGCGGGTATTATTGCAGGGCTCGATGAGGCGCTGATCCTCTTTGGAGTGTCTGGTGTTGAGGCGGAACCCCTTGTCAGGGACGGTGCGGCAGTGGATCACGGCGAGGTTCTTGCATGCCTGGAAGGGCCGGCCAGGGCAATCCTTCTTGTGGAGCGAACCGCCCTCAATATCATGGGGCGGATGAGCGGGATCGCTTCCATGACACGCCGCCTCCAGGATCTCCTCGACGGGACAGGGACAGGCTGCCGTATTGCGTCCACCAGGAAGACCGCTCCCGGCCTGCGCCTCCTCGATAAGAAAGCAGTCATCCTTGGAGGGGGAGACCCCCACCGGATGACACTCTCGGACGGAATGCTGATCAAGGACAATCACCTCCTCCTGGTCCCACTTGTTGAGGCTGTCCGTGCTGCAAAGGCACATTCACGGTACAGAAAGGTGGAGGTCGAGGTCGAGAGTGCGGACGATGCCCTTGCTGCCGCCCGTGCCGGTGCGGACATCCTTCTCCTTGACAACATGTCCCCTGCCACGATAACTGAGACCCTCGCTCTTCTTGAGAGTTCAAGCCTTCGCGAAAAGCTCCTCATCGAGGTCTCCGGGGGCATTACAGAGGAAAATATTGCGGATTATGCCATTTTGGGAGTTGATCTCATCAGCATGGGGGCTCTCACCCATAGTGTGCGGAACCTTGATGTGAGCCTGGAAATAATCCCCGGCTGATTCCCGGGTAATCAGGACGGGAGATCCACCCCCTGCCCGGGTATTTTCCTTAACGGCAGTAAAAGGGGGGCTGGAGAATAACAGGATTTTAAAAAAGAGGCGGTGCGTCGGGGGTTCATCCCGCACCGGTTGTTTTTACTTGAATATATCGAAGATCTGGTCGCTTCCGGTCGCAAGGAGCCTGTCCCTCTCCTCCCTCTCTTCCACGAGGGCCAGCAATGGCAGGGTCATGTCCTGTCCCGGGACATACCCGAACATCTTCTCGAGCTCCACCTGGTTGGCATGCATGAAGAGCGAGTTCGGGATCTCCATGGGACAGTTTTCCTCGCACTGGCCACAGTTCACACATGAATCTGCAATATGGGCGAACCGGATCAGGTGGAACATGAAACTGACCGGGAGTTCCCCTGGGGGCACCAGGTACGGCTTCTTCGTACTGCATTCAACGCAATAACAGATCGGGCACTGCTCGATACAGGCATAGCACTTGATGCAGCGGGACGTGGCCTCCTTGATCTTCTTGAGCCGGTCGCGTCCGTAACCGAGAGACTCGAAGTCCTTCTTTCGCCACTTGTCGGCGAGCTTGAACATCGCTCCTTCTACCTTGCCCCGTATTTCAAGGCCTTTCGGGTTCGGTGCCTCTGTCTTGATGACTCCGGCACCGACCGCTGCCTTGAGGAGCCCGGCTCCCTTCTCGCTGCAGACTTCGACAAACGTGGCCTTGCCTGCCTTCTCGCCGATCACTCCCCAGTTCCCGCAGGCGAGATCTGCCTGGCGCGGGACTTTCATCTTGCACCGGCGGCAGTTGCTCCGTCGCCCATATCCCTGCTCCTCCAGTTCGTCGATCGAGATCCCCTTGTGTCCTCCCTCGTACTCGATGATGAACTGGCCCTTGTCGATCTCTTCCTTGTGTACCTTGTCCGGGTCGACGTCGAATTTTTCCCTGATCATCTTCCGTGCGGTCACCGGGCTGACCGAACCTCCGCAGTTGACACCGATCATCAGGACATTGTCGAGGTTCACCTGCTGGCGCTTGGCGAGTTCGTAGAGGGCCATGGCATCGCATCCCTTGACGGTCATGGCGATCTTCATATCTTTTGCCCCGTCAAGGTACTTCTTGACGAGTTTCGAGACAAGAAGTGTCCCACAGTGCAGGGAGCCGGCGGTCTGGTCCAGCTCTTTCGGATCGGTGATGATGACAGGAACCGCGTCATACAGGTCCTGGCCTTTCTTCACCGCAAGCACCGCATCAACAGCCTTGCTCTCCAGGGCAAACTTCAGGAGCTGGGTCACCGCACCGCCGCACTCGGCCTTCTTGGCGAGGTTAGCGTCCGTGGTCCACGCGTAGAACATGTCGCCTTTCTTTACCATGGTCTAGTTCCCCCCCTTGATCTTCTCGACAGCAACAGCACAGTGCTTCAGCTCGGGCATCTTTGACAGCGGGTCAAGCGCCGTGTTGGTGAGTGCATTGGCTCCCTGCGGGAAATGCATGGCCATGAACAGCACGCCAGGTGCAACTTCATCTGTGACACGGGCAATCGGGAGAGACTCGCCCCTACGGCTGCGTACCTTGATCTTTTCGCCATTTGCAATCTTCAGCCTCTTCGCATCGTCGGTGTTGATCTGCACGTAGTTTTCAGGAACCTCGTAATGAAGGACCTTGGCCCGGTCCGTCTGTGTCCTGGTGTGATAGTGGAAGATCAACCGGCCAGTCATCAGGGTAAAGGGATACTCGGCATCCGCGACTTCGGCGGGTGGCCGGTGTTCGAGCCCGAAGAAGGTGCCCAGGCCGTCGGCAGCAGCGAATTTCTCCCGATGAAGGATTGGAGTTCCCGGATGGTCTTCTGATGGGCAGGGCCAGTGGAGGGACTCGGGCCTCTCGAGCCGTGTGTAACTGCATCCTGCCATGGATGGAGTGCACCTTCGTAAATCGTTCCATATATCTTCCGGTGACTTGAAGTCGAACCCCGATAGACCGAGCTTTTTCGCCAGCATGACGAAGATCTCCCAGTCCTCCTTGGAATCTCCCGGCGTGTCAACAGCTTTTCGGATACGGTTGATACGCCGCTCCCCGCTCGTGAAAGTCCCGTCCTTTTCTGCAAACGAACAGCCCGGAAGGACCACGTCCGCATACTCGCAGGTCTCGGTCCAGAAAATGTCCTGAACCACGAGGAAATCAAGCTTCTCCAGTTGCCGCATGACATGGTTCGAATCCGGGTAAGAGACCACGGGGTTCAGTGCGAAAATATACATGGCCTTGACAGGATCGCCGCACTGGTTGATCTGCTCTGTGAGGGTGGATCCGTACCATTCAGGGAGAGAACCTGCCTCCATACCCCACAACTCTTCCATTTTCTTCCGGATCTCAGGCACTTCGCATTTCTGGTATCCGGAATATACGTTCGGATATGCCCCCATGTCGCAGGCGCCCTGCACGTTGTTCTGGCCGCGGAGCGGGTTGACTCCAACACCCTCGCGCCCCACGTTTCCGGTGAGCATGGAGAGGTTGCCCATCGAACGGACGTTGTCGGTACCTGTGGTAAGCTCGGTGATGCCGAGGCAGTAGATGATGACCGCGTTCTTTGCCTTTGCATATTTCCTGGCAATATCCTTGACCTTCTCCAGCGGAACGCCATGGATATCCTCGGCATCGGCATATTTCTCAACGGTTTTCTTGAGATCCTCAAAGCCCTTCGTCCTCTTCTTGATGAATTCCTTGTCCTCGAGGCCTTCCTTGATGATCCAGTACATCATGGAATTGGCGAGGGCGATATGGGTGGACGGGTTGAACCGGACCCAGTCGTCTGCAAGGCGGGCTGTCGGGGAATACCTTGGATCCATAACGATGATGGGAATGCCCTTCAGTTTTGCCTGGGCGACCCGGCGCCCTGCAAGCGGGTGGGCCTCAACTGCATTCGAACCCCACATGAGGATCATGTCCGAATTCAGGACGTCCTCGAACGGGTTCGTGGCTGCTCCCGATCCGAAGGAGAGAGAAAGACCCGCAACCGAGGGTCCATGGCAGATCCTTGCACAGTTGTCCACGTTGTTGGTTTTGAAGGCAACCCTTGCAAGTTTCTGCATGATATAGCACTCCTCGTTCGGAGTGCGGCAGGAGACCTGGAAGCCGAGAGACTTCGGTCCATGCTTGTCGTATGTCTCCTTTAATTTCTTCGCGATCAGGTCCAGTGCCTCGTCCCAGGAAGCCTCCACGAACTTGCCGTCCTTCTTGATGAGGGGCTTTGTAAGGCGGTCGGGGCTCTGGACAAACTCCCAGCAGGTCATGCCTTTCGGGCAGAGTTTGCCTTCGTTGATCGGGGACCTCTTGTAAGGTTCGACCCCCACAAGTTTTCCGTCACTGACCACAAGGTTCAGCGTACAGCCCACGCCGCAATACGGGCACGTGGTCTGCACGTATTTCATCTTTGATGATGCTACATCACTCATGTCGTTTTCTCCAGGAATTCATACTCTGTTCAACACTAAAGGTTAACTTCTTCGTGAAATTGAGTATATTCAATGACTTTGGTAAATATGTTAATAAAATTAATTATTTCAAATCAATTTTTGATTATTATTAGTGGGTAGCATTCCGGAGCCGGCAGAAAAGTGCTCTTTTCATCAGGGTGGGGATGATGAACGGGAGCCTGTGCTCCATGCCTGTATCAATCCGAATCGAGGAGAGATGGAAAAAAGGACTCAGTAAAGATAATTACCAATCAGTGAATGCAACTCCCTGGAACTCAAGCCAGGGTTGTGAGAGGTCTAGATTTGATAGAAACCACATGATTCACTTCGAGGCACATGAATACAAAATGAAAATCGCGAATGCGATTTTCAAAAAAAAGTTTAATTGGTGTAGGCTGACTTCCCGAGTTTCGCCTCGAAGAACTTGTCTGCCTCGGTCCGGATTGCATGGCTGAAGAGCGCGAGCGGTATCTCCGCCGGGCAGCATTCCTCGCACTGGCCGCAGTTAATGCAGGAGTCGGAGATGTGCGCAAACCTGCGCAGGTGGAACATCGGGTCGGCCGGGACAAATCCTGCGCGGACCATGAGGTCGGGCTGCTCGAACTTGTCGGGCCTTGTGACGCAGACCGGACAGTGGTCGATGCATGCATAACACTTCATGCAACGTCCCGTCTCGTCTGCAATGACATCCCAGAGTTTTGGAGCAAGGGCAGAGAAGTCGCGCTGGCGCCATTTGTCGCCGAGTTTGAGCATTGCTTTCTCGGTCTTGCCCCGAATCTCGATGCCCTTGGGATCTGCCGGTTCCGTGCTGAGCTTCTTCGCGTCGACGACTTTTGTCAGCAGGGCTGCACCCTTCTCACTGCAGACCTCGACAAACGTGGCCTTGCCGGCCTTGTCGCCGATGACTCCCCAGTTCCCGCAGGCGAGGTCCGCCTGCCGGGGAATTTTCACCTTGCAGCGGCGGCAGTTGCTGCGACGGCCATATCCCTCGTCCTCGAGGTCGTCCATCTTGATCCCCTTGTGGCCGCCTTCGTACTCGATGATGAACTGGCCCTTGTCGATCTCTTCCTTGGTGACCTTGTCCGGGTCGACTCCGAATTTCTCCCTGATCATCTTCCGTGCGGCGACCGGGCTGACCGATCCACCACAGTTGACACCGATCATGAGGATGTTGTCGAGGTTGACCTGGTTGCGCTTTGCGAGTTCGAGAAGCCCCATCATGTCGCATCCCTTGACAACCATTCCGATCTTCTTCCCGGACAACTTGGGCGCATATTCAGTCACAAGTTTTGAGAGGAGGAGTGTCCCGCAGTGGAGCGACCCTGCGCATCCGTCAAGATCTTTCGGGTTTGTCACGATGACCGGGACCGCATCGTAAATGTCGACACCGCGTTTCACGGCAAGAACTGCCTCAACGGTCTTGCTCTCGAGTGCATACTTGAGAAGCTCTGTCACCGCACCTCCGCATTCCGCCTTCTTTGCGAGGGCGGAATCATTGGTCCATGCATAGAGCATATCGCCTTTCTTTGCCATTTACTTCGCCCCCGCAATCTTTTCGATCTTTATCGCACAGTGTTTCAGCTCCGGCATCTTGGAGAGCGGGTCGAGCGCTGTGTTGGTCAGGGTGTTCGCACCCTTATGGAAGTGCATGGACATGTACGTCACACCGGGCGCCACATCGTCGGATATGCGTGCGAGGGTCTCGATCTGCCCACGGCGGCTCGATACCTTGATCTTCTCGCCTTCCTTGATGCCCAGTTTCTTCGCATCGATCGTGTTGATCTGGATGTAGGACTCCGGCACCTCATAGTGCAGCTGCTTGGCACGATCGGTCTGGGTCCTGGTGTGGTAGTGGAATATCACACGCCCGGTCATGAGAGTGAACGGGTACTCGGCATCCACGACTTCCGCCGGTTCGCGGTACTCGAGGCCGAACATGGTGCCCTTGCCATCCGCTGCCGAGAACTTTCCGACGTGGAGGATCGGTGTGCCCGGGTGATCGACTGCAGGGCATGGCCAGTGAACGGACTCTGGCTTCCCCAGCCTTTCGTACGTGCACCCGAACATGGACGGGGTGCATGCACGCAGGTCGTCCCATACATCCTCGGCGGTCTTCCAGTCGAAGCCCTTGAGGCCCAGCTTCTTGGCGACCATTGCGATGATCTCCCAGTCATACTTCGACTCTCCGGGGCCGTCTACGGCTTTACGGACGCGGTTGATACGGCGCTCGCCGCTGGTGAACGTCCCGTCCTTCTCGGCAAAGCAGGTGCCGGGCAGGACGACATCCGCATAGTCGCAGCTCTCGTTCCAGAAGATATCCTGCATGACGCAGAAATCGAGCTTCTCCAGTTGCCGCATCACATGGTTCGAGTCAGGGTAGGAGACAACCGGGTTCAGCCCCATGAAATACATCGCCTTGATGGGATTTCCGGCTTCATTGATCTGCTCGGTCAGGGTCGAACCATACCAGTCCGGCAGGGACCCTTCCTTCAGGAACCAGAGCTTCTCCATTTTTGCACGGTTTTCGGGAACTGCAACAGCCTGGTACCCTGAATAGACGTTCGGGTATGCACCCATGTCACAGGCACCCTGCACGTTGTTCTGGCCACGGAGCGGGTTGACACCCACGCCCGGGCGGCCGACATTGCCTGTCAGGAGCGCAAGGTTGCCCATGGAACGGACGTTGTCGGTACCGGTGGTCAGTTCGGTGATGCCGAGACAGTAGATGATGACCGCGTTCTTTGCCCTCGCGTATTTGCGTGCAAAGTCCTTGACCGTCTCCAGCGGAACGCCGTGGATCTCCTCGGCATCGGCATACTTCTCGACAGTCTTCTTGAGGTCGTCGAATCCCTTGGTGCGTTCCGCAATGAACGCCTTGTTCTCGAGTCCTTCCTTGATAATCCAGTACATGATGGAGTTCGCGAGCGCGATGTGGGTCGACGGGTTGAACCGGATCCATTCGTCTCCGAGGCGTGCCGATGCACTGTAGCGCGGATCGATAACGATTATCGGGATTCCTTTCTTCTTGGCCTGTATGATGCGGCGCCCGGCGAGCGGGTGGGCCTCGAATGCGTTGGAACCCCACATGACGATGAGGTCGGCATTCAGGACATCCTCGAACGGGTTCGTGGCCGCCCCCGAACCGAACGACAGCGAGAGCCCCGCAACCGAAGGTCCGTGGCAAATACGGGCACAGTTGTCCACGTTGTTTGTCAGGAATGCACATCGTGCAAACTTTTGCAGCGCGTAGCAGTCCTCATTCACGGTACGGCACGAACTCTGGAATCCAAGGGCTTTCGGACCGTGTTTATCGGAAATTTCCTTGAACTTCTTTGCGATCAGGTCGATAGCCTCATCCCAGGACGCGTCCACGAACTTCCCGTTCTTCTTGATCTTCGGCTTGGTCAGCCGGTCCGGGCTGTGGACGTGTTCCCAGCAGGTCATTCCTTTCGGGCAGAGTTTGCCCTCGTTTATCGGGGATCGCTTGTTGGGTTCAACCCCCACAACTTTTCCCTCATTCACCACCAGGTTCAGAGCGCACCCTACACCGCAGTACGGGCACGTGGTGGGAACATAATTCAGGACTGGTCCAGATGCTTTTGTCATTGTAATATTCTCCTTTTCTGTTCCAGATTTTTCTCCTTTCAAGAAAGACAGGAGTTTCATTCAAATCACCTGTGACAATCTGTTTTTTTCTGAATGCTTCTTGAAGTCAGGTTGATACATGGAGACCAAATCTGGATCATCTCTCCATACCCCTTCGAGCCCCGGGATACTGCCTCGTAATGAAACAGATCGGAACGCAGGACAGGGCATCAAACCCCCCTGACAATCTGTGATATACATTAACTAAAGAAAAAATTAACTATTTTAAGTTTATGTGCACTCCATTGGTGAAAAGTCAATTATATTAAATTATTTTAACATTACCGGCCAATTTGCCGGATTACTCTTCCATGGTTGTTCATGTTATTCACACCCATCCGGGTAGATTTTAAATATTATTAGTGTATGATACCCGGATTTTTGCGCGGAAACCAGGTAAAATTTACAATATTAACAATTACCGAATGTTGTATATTTAAAGTGTTTTTCATCAATATGGTACTACATGCATGCCATCCCAGAATATACTCCGGAAGAGCTGATTGAGAAGATGGAGAAGTTGGGGATCCCGGAGAGCCTCCGTGAATCGTTCCAAAAGTGCATCGATTTTCATACCTATGCAGCTCCTGGAATGCTTATCGGGGTTTTCATGGTCGACTGCGCCCTGAAGGTTCTCGGCAGAAAACCCGATGAAAAGATATTTGTCACGTGCGAGACGCACAAGTGTCTCCCGGACCCGCCCCAGGTCATCATGCATGCCACAACCGGGAATCACCGGCTCCGGGTTCTCCCCATCGGAAAATTCGCGATGACCTTCACTCCGTTCTCGACAAAAGAATACGCCGAAGGTATCCGCATTTTCATCGACCGTGAGAAACTGAACCGGTATCCTGCACTGGCTTCCTGGTATGACAA
The DNA here is from genome assembly GCA_964452625.1 of uncultured Methanolinea sp. Classification (GTDB taxonomy): domain Archaea; phylum Halobacteriota; class Methanomicrobia; order Methanomicrobiales; family Methanospirillaceae; genus Methanolinea_A. Next base: position 384,334 of record CAYVMJ010000002.1, on the reverse strand, counting down.
TAGCGCGGCATTCAAACCGGCAACCATGAAACGGCAACTTGCAGAGGAAATAATTACTGCGGCATGCGATATGTTCTCCCATGAGCGGGTACGCATGAAGGTGACGCTCAAGAAGAAGTGGAAATCTGTCACATGCCCGTCCTGCGGAGAGCAGGTTCCCGAGAATCTCATGGAAGGCGCTACCTGTGCAGGGTGCGGGAGCCTCGCATATTATGAAAAAGTAACCTGAATGATTCTGCAATGTGCACATACAGGGGATAGCAAAGGGTGCCGGAGAGAGCAAAAAGGAGTAGGGACGGCCGGATACAACTCACACCCGTAGGGGTGGTCCATTCTCCCGTGACAAAAACCACCCTGATGCCCATCCAGGGGGTGCAGGGGCAGATAGAGATATTTCCGGATTTTATCCCTGCCCTTGAAGGAGTGGAGACGAGCTCGCACCTGATACTTATCAGCTGGATGCATCGCGGGGACCGTGCCCTGCTGAGGGCAAGAGCACGGAAAATTTCCGGGGATCTCCCCGTCAAAGGCGTGTTCTCACTCCGGTCACCCTCCCGGCCGAATCCTCTCTCGGTGAGCGTGGTAAGACTCCTGTGCAAAAATGATGACGGGATCCTCGACGTCGGTTGCCTCGACTGCATCGATGGGACACCCGTGATCGATATCAAGCCTTACCAGCCTGGATGGGACTGTGTGTTCTCTGCCACGCATCACGACCGGTCGGTCAAAATACAGAAGATGGGGCCGGCCGAATACCGGCAGATGCTAATCCGGGAAGCGGTGAATTACCACGGCGAATGGTGCCCCGGGGCGGCGGTTGCAGTCCGCATTGCAGAACATGCGACCCGGGTCCTCGGAGGGGATCTCCGTCGGCCGGAGGTTCACCTCTCAATCGGTGATCACCCATGCATCACGGACAGCCTCATTGGCATCACCGGTGCGAGGCGGGGAAACGGGAGGCTTTCCGGGATTGTCCCCGGGCATACCAAAAATACGGCTCTGCGATGTGCACTCTCGGTTCCCGGTTGCAGGATCGTTTTTTCTGTCCGGACTTACCCTGAGGAAATCTCCCTGATACTTGAATGCACGGAATCAGACCTCTTTTCAGCCCGCGCTCTGCCATCCGGTTGATCTCATCGGTCAGTCCAGGATAATCCGATCAGGGACACTGTAAATATTCATCCTGGGGGGGCGGACGAACCCGGCCAGTGTCATCTTCACTCTCCTCGCAAGTTCGATACCTGGAGCCGAAGGGGCATTATTGGTGACGACGATGGGGATCCCCGCGTGGAAGACTTTGCTCACCATTCCTTCCGGCATCCTCCCGGAGCAGCACAGAAAAGTCTTTCCGGGATCGATTCCCGACAACAACGCTTTCCCTATTGCCTTGTCAACTGAATTATGCCTGCCCACGTCCTCTGCATGTGAAACCGCGGTGCCACAGGTATCGTACAGGACAGTGCAATGGGTACCGCCAGTCTCCCGCCAGAGTGTTGCGTGATCGTTGAGGCATTCCATCGCTGAAAAAATGACCGTGCGCGACACCCGGGTTGCCGGGAGCAGGGGTGCTGCGAATATCCCGGTATCCTGGACAATGCCGACGCCTCCCGATGTCCGGACTTCCCGTGGCCGTGACAGCGTGCAGGGATCCGTGTCCGGTGCTGTGACCTGTACACAATCCCGATCGATTCTGACTTCCTTTACATGTGATATATCCCGTACGATACCCTCTGTCACACAATAGCCGCATGCGAATTCCGCAAGCTCACGGGGACTCATCATCATCGATGCAATGTGAACCCCGTTGACCTCAAGGTGCACACGCTGCTCCTGGCAGACCTGGACGAGACGCGGCTTTATTCCATCTCTATCCACGGAGATCACTTCATATTCACTGATCATCGGGATGGTAACTTTTTCCTTATCAAAGATCTTTGGTATCATGACCGCCCCCTTCCTTCAAGCGTAATAATTGTAATAATGCGCGGCCTTTGTATTTCTGTGTAAGTTAAGTACTTTTGTCTCAAGGTAATCTTTTATAGGTTAATATTGGTAAATTGATTAAAACAGATATCCAAACAAAATAGTTAATTATAATTCATTTTGTGACATTTTCGCATGAGAAAACATTCGTTCCACACAAATCCCGTTATCATCGGGTCCATTATATGCATTCTGATCCTCCTCGGTGCAATAACACCGGGTTGTATCACTTCACAGGACAATACCCCATCCCCTGCATCTACCCAGGCGAGCATCCTTGTATATTCCGGGGCAGGACTGAAATCTGCGATGAATGATATCGGCCGGGAATTCACCGGGAAATACGGCGTTGACGTGCAGTACAACTATGCAGGAAGCGGGGTTCATATCAGCCAGATGAACCTTACAAGAAAAGGTGATGTATTCATCACGGGGTCCACTGTTGAGTATAACAATGCGAAGAACCAGGGTCTTGTGGGCCCATATCAGCTCGTTGCCTACCACGTTCCTGTAATCGCCGTGCAGAAAGGAAACCCGAAGAACATCACGATGCTCCAGGACTTTGCCAGGCCGGGCCTCAGGATTGCCCTCGGTGACGTGAATGCAACCGCTATAGGAAAAGCAGGAGCGAAGATGTTCAGGAGACTCAACATCACCGATGCGGTTGAGAAAAATGTTGTGACAAGAACCCCGACAATCAATGAACTCGTCGTCCTCATGAATACCGGTCAGGTCGATGCCTCTCTCCTTACGCTCGACAATATCGATCCAGATGCCATGGATTCGATTACTATTCCGACAACTATCAATGAAGTATTAATCATCCCCGTCGGTATAACGACCTTTTCGGAAAACCAGGATAATGCCAGGAAATTTGCAGATTTCGTGGCATCCGATGAGGGGAAGGCGATCTTCGTTTCGCACGGTTTTCCGAAATATCCTGATCCGGCATATGCGGATGTGAAGCCATAAAGAGGGAAGAAGACTTTGGTGAATGTATCCATGTTGATAGAATACGCACAAATCGGTGTTGCCCATTCCCCCTTCCGCACTGCAGGGGCTCCCCCGGTGCACAGCACGTTCACGCAGGCGAAGGGGACCATCGAGATCTTCCCCGAATACCGGGAAGGACTCGGGAGCCTGGAGGGCTTCTCCCACCTCATCGTCATCTATCATTTTGACCGTGCGGAGCGGCGGGCTCTGAAAGAGCCTCCGCTCGTGGATGGGGAGATACCCCATGGAATTTTTTCCACCCGCCATATCAACCGCCCGAACCCTATCGGCATCTCCTACGTGCAGCTGGAAAAGATCTCTGACGGAATACTCTTCGTTAAAGGTATCGACCTCCTGGATGGCACACCCATTCTTGATATAAAGCCCTACATCCCTGCATTTGACTGTCTCCCCGGTGCTACTTCGGGATGGGTATCTGCACAGCATATTGAAAATATACGCAGGATTAGCCTTCAAGTCCCCGATGACGTGAAAACCACGCAGCATCAGCACTCACAACAGGGAAACCGTTGATGAAGAGATGAAGAAAATCTCGATCTTTCTCACTTTCCTGGTTTTCATCAGCATCAGCGCCGTCATTATCGGTCTCCTCCTCTATTCTCCGTTCCCTGCCCTCGCGGCAAGTTTTGCCAGCCCTGAAATCCGGTTCGCAATCCTGCTCAGCCTCGTGACAAGCGCGATATCCACCGCCATCTGCATCGCGCTCGCTATTCCCGTCGCATACGCACTCGCGAGGTACCAGTTCTTCGGGAAGAGGATTGCAACTCTTGCCCTGACACTCCCCCTCACACTCCCTCCGCTGGTTGCAGGAATTGCACTCCTCCTCTTCTTTGGCACGACACCCTGGGGAAAAGCTCTCGAACAGGCCGGTTTTGTGGTCATTTTTACTCCGCTCGGCATCATCATCGCGGAAGTGTTCGTGAATATCCCCTACATGATACGGATACTGCGATCCGCCTTCTCCACGATCAACCCACGCTACGAGTATGTCGCAAAGACGCTCGGCTACACGGATGCAGGTGCCTTTCTTCACGTGACCCTGCCGATGGCAAGGTCGGGAATACTTGCGGGGACTGTGATTACCTGGTCAAAAGCCATGGGAGAATTCGGGGCAGTCCTGATGGTTGCAGGGGCGACGACGATGCGGACCGAGACGCTTCCCATCGCCCTCTATCTCAATATATCGACAGGGGACCTGAACCTTGCAGTGGCCGCCGCGACCATTCTGATCGGAATCTCGCTCGTCACCCTGTGCGCTGTGGAATACTTCGACAGGGGTGTCCATGTCTTTTAGGAGGTGAAATGCAGTGCTTCGCATCGATTCGCTCTCGATTACCCTTGGCGGATTCTCTGTAAGGGACGTGTCCCTCGAAATACGGTCCAATGAATATTTTATCATCCTCGGGCCGACCGGAGCCGGGAAGACTGTGCTCCTCGAGACCATTGCCGGGATCCATCACCCCGATGCAGGAAGTATCTTCCTTGGCGACAGGGAAATTACCCGGACGGAGCCGCGTACACGGAACATCGGGATGGTCTACCAGGATTATATGCTCTTCCCGCATCTCACCGTTGAGGAGAACATCGCATTCGGGTTGAGACAGAGAAAAATGCCCGCCGGAGCACAGCAGGCGACCATCCGGGAGATGTATGCCTTGCTTGAGATCGGCCACCTGGCAGGGAGATTCCCAGGTACTCTCTCGGGAGGTGAACAGCAGCGGGTCGCCCTTGCGAGAGCCCTTGTCCTCGAACCCGATGTCCTCCTGCTTGACGAACCCATGAGTGCTCTCGACAGGCAGACGAGGGAGCGGATGCGGACGGAACTCTCCCGAATCCGTAAGCTCACCGGGACGACGATCGTCCAGATCACCCATCACTTTGATGACGTCTTTGCGACTGCCGACCGGATAGCGATCATGCGCGAGGGCCGGATTGTCCAGGTGGGAGAGACATCGGATGTGTTTTTACATCCCGCCGATACCTTTGTCGCAGAGTTTCTCGGTATCGGCAATATGATCCGGGGGACATCGTCGAGGGCAGGGTATATTGCCGTCATCACGCCTGCCACCGGCCCGGTGTTCTATGCCTCTTCAAGGGTTTCAGGCGATGTCGTCGCCACACTTCACGCAGAGGACGTGATCGTATCACTGGCTCCGTTTGCCTCAAGCGCCAGGAACTGCCTGCATGGGACTGTGTCAGAGATTATCCCGTTTGGAAGCACAGTGCGGGTTATCATCGACGTGGGATTCCCGCTCACGGCACTCCTCACACGGGAGAGCTGCCATGATCTGCAAATAGAAGTGGGGAGCCGCGTGTATGCAACATTCAAAGCAACAGCGGTCCATGTGATGCCGGTTAACCCTGAATAATCTCTTCATCACCCGGAAAAGCCTGCGAGCAGGGGTCATCACACGTTCTCGTCCAATCCTCACATGGTTCCATCCCGGGATGCATGCATGCAAAATGAAAAAATGCGGAGCCTTTTTCCCATGAAAAGGGCCGCACGTCCGGATCTCGTTACACAGGTGATGATCCTGTCCGGGAATATGTCAGTTTTCTCACACCCCTGACCTGCTGGAAGGTTGCACCCTGTCCGACAGTGTGCATCACGGCGGCTTCATCAACAACCTGAGAACCGGCTATGATGGATGCCCCGTGATCGAACATGACCTGTGAGAGGGGAGTGCTCGGCCCAAGGACAAGAACCAGTGCCTCCGGGCGGCACAGGGAGAGCAGGTCCTCTAGGGTATGGTTGATCAGGGCACTCCCGGTGAGTGCGACGATATCTGCCTTCGGGATGAGATCGGCAGCGGACTGTGCGGGGTAATCGCCCTCGACAGGGTTCTGCTCGATCACCCAGAGATTTCCCACAGACCGGCGAAGCGCAGGGATAAACGGAAAATGCCCCACAAGCGCCACGTTTTTCCCGGCACCTTTTCTTATCAGCACTTCGGATGCATTCATTTCGACCGCAGAGCAGTCATCCATGAAGAGAAGGGAGTTGATCGCTGCAATGCCGATGCTGGCTTCGAGGCGGTTCTCCGATAATGCATATTCAGCCAGTTCCTGTACGGTCTTCTGATGCAGGTTACCGACGTTGCGGACAAGTGTCGCATGATCATGCGGTTTATCGGGAATAATTGTCGTGGCGAGACCACATCGCCGGCTGCACACCGCGGTCCAGTGCACCCCGACAAGGACCGAACGCACAGGGACAGGATCCTCAGGCAATGCCGACAGCAGGTCGTCAATAAGGTGAAGGTTGCTCATGGTAGTTCCTTTCCGGGTTTTCTCCTCACATCATCACCTGCGGGGTGACTGGAGGGAGGTCCTATCTTTTTCTATAGGTATTGCGGTCTCCTTTATTAATGGGGCCGGATACCTGCATTTGAAAAGATGGATTTTTCACTGTTTTCAGGATCCGCACTGCAGGGTTACAGGGGTCATCCATCGCTCAGTATATTCTCCATGAATGAATGAGCCACGAAAAGAGAATCCTGCTGGATAGAGTAAAGCATGCACGTGTACTTTTCTCTAAAATTAAATACATGGAACATACACACGAGTGAGAGAGTCGCATGCCATCAAAGTCCCAGATGATCCGCATCAAAGAACGGATCGAACGAAGTGGCGGAGTTATCAATGAGCGCGATCCCAACTTCTCCACCATACGCCTGAGGCTTCCGGGAGGGAGCATCACTCCCGAACAGATCTCGGCTATAGGGAGGATCTCCCGCAGGTTTGGAATCAGTTCGCTCCACATCACCACCCGCCAGACGATCGAAATCACCCATGTGGAAAGGGGCAGAATACCCTCTCTCCTCCTGGCAATGGAGAAAATAGGGATTGGTCTGGGGGCCGAACATGAAGAGGTCGTCAATATTACCACCTGTCCCGGAACAGAACGCTGCCGGCTGGCCAATATTGCAACAGGTGAGATCCTAGGGAAGCTGGATAGGATTCATTTTGGAAAAGGAATGCCTATACGCGTGAGAATTGCGGTTTCCGCCTGCCCAAATGGATGTACCAGCGAACGCTTGAGCGAGATTGGCATAACCGGCCTCCGCGTGCCCATCCGAAACGAGGGAAAATGTACAGGGTGCGGGACTTGCGTACACACATGCAAGGAGACAGCAATCATAACGGTCAATGGCCGTTTCACCCTTGATAAAAATAAATGCATGGAATGTGGGATGTGCATTGACAGTTGCCCATTCCATATCATCCAGGGGACCATACCCCATTATCTGATTACGGTAGGCGGGAGGAGAGGTCGCCATCCGCAACTTGGCCGCGAATTAATAAGGGTGTCATCCGAAGATGCTGCTGTTGAAATTGTCAGCCGGGTGGTGGATTGGATCTACAGGTATGCCTACAGTGGAAAAATCCTGACTGACCAGATGGATGCAATGGATTTCAGCGGTTTCCAGACCAGAATCATCAGGGAGTTTGGGGAAGATGGTACTGAAAGTCCTGCGTGAAAGTCCTGTATAAAAAAAGAACAAACGGTTTCTCCCCTTTTTTTAAGGCATATCCTACATAATGTTCGTTGGTTGACATTAACAGTAGATCAGGACTTTTTCTGATGATGTTAATTAGATGTCAAAAAAATTTTTTTTAGTTAATTATATTAAGTTAATTTACACTTCCCTTTTCACAATGTTTAACTAATAATGCTTACTAAACGGGGTTGTACATGGCATTCAGCGTACATGTAAACATGGAACGATGCACGGGCTGCGGAAATTGTGTGGCCGCCTGCCCTGTCAATGCACTGGAAATCTACACTATTGATCCGGTGACAAGCGAGAAGATCTATGCAGTCAGGGACGGCAAGTCAATCAGCCTTGATCTGAAGACAGAACTTTGTGCAGGATGCGGCGTATGCGTCGAGGCCTGCCCCTACAAGGTCATCACGCTGAGCGGACGCGGGGAATTTGCCCAGAAGGCCGCAACCTGAAACAGGCAGTTGCTGATTGAGTGCATAAGTGTCAGAAAAATTGATGAGGTACAACCATGGCTGAAAAAATTATCCTGAACATGATTACCCAGCGTGCTGTCGAGGAAGGCCAGGCGATGGAGAAGGGAAAAACGACCCCGGAATATTTCGCTGCCTGCTCGGTCTGTGAAATGAATCCCGAAGACATGAAGAGGCTCGGAATCTGGAGGAACACCAACGTCAGGGTCACGAGCGAGGCGGGTAGCGTCATTGTCAAGGCGATCGAACCGACGCAGTACTGCCCCCCGGGGCTTGCGCACATTCGACAGGGGGTGTGGGCAAACCAGGTGGTCCCCCCGAGAACCCAGTCAACAGGCGTGCCACAATACAGTGGCTTCCCGGTCACCATAGAGCCTGCAATCAACGAGAGAATTAAGACTGCCCTGGAACTCGTCCAGGGAGCTGTCGGAATCTGGAAAGGAGGAAACTGAATGCCCAAATGGATCACAGGGGTCGGATGCCCCTACTGCGGATCGTCCTGCGATGACATTGAATGCCTCGTCTCTGACGATGGAAAGAAGATCCTCGAGACCCGTAACGCATGCGTGATAGGGAACGAGATCTTCCACCACGTCTCCAGCCCGGACCGCCCGAAGAGACCCCGCATGAGACAGCCCGATGGATCAATGAAGGAAGTATCATACGATGAAGCGACCGACTATACCGCCAAGACTCTGTTGAAAGCGAAAAAGCCGCTCATCTATGGGTTTGGGTCCACCAACTGCGAGGGCATGAGCGCGGTTGCCCGTGTTGCCGAGAAGGCAGGTGCGGTCCTTGATAACTGCGCTTCTATCTGCCACGGACCCTCGTTCCTCGCGATATTCGACAACGGCTATCCCAGCTGCACCCTGGGGGAAGTCAAAAACAGGGCCGATGTGGTTGTCTTCTGGGGATGCAACCCGATGCATGCCCACCCGAGGCACACCTCACGCTACTCGATATTCCCGAGAGGATTTTTCACAACCAAGGGTCAGATGCAGCGGACAATTATCTCCGTCGACCCGAGGGAGACCGATACAGCCAAACTGGCAGATTATCACTTCATGCTGAAGCAGGGGCATGACTATGACCTCTTCGATGCATTCAGGACGGTGCTCCGCGGTCACGATATCCCGGCGGAAGTCGCAGGGTGCAAGAGGGAGATGATCATCGAGGCGGCGGACAAGATGAAGAATGCACGGTTTGTGATGATCTTCTTCGGCATGGGATGCACCCATACCGATGGCCGCAACCACAACGTCGATATCGCGATCAGTACGACCCGTGACCTGAACACCCATACCAAAGCCTCGATTATGGCAATGCGGGGCCACTACAACATCGCCGGCCCCGGACAGGTGTGGTCATGGCAGTTCGGGTTCCCCTATTGTATCGATCTTTCGAAGGGAACCCATGCGCACATGAACCCGGGCGAGACCAGCTCCGTCGACCTTGCAATGAGGGATGAGGTCGACTGTTTCATGAATGTCGGCACGGATGCAGGGGCACACTTCCCGATCGCTGCCGTGCAGCACCTGAAGAAACATCCCTTCATCACGGTCGACCCGAACATCTGCATGGCAAGCGAGATAGCAGACCTCCATGTCCCGGTCAGGGTTGTCGGGGTCGAGGAACCCGGCGTCGTATATCGGATGGACAATGTGCCCATCCAGTTCAAGAAGGTCATCGACGGTCCCGAAGGCGTCCCGAGCGACGAGGAGTTCTTTGACAAGGTGTATACCCGCATGTGCGAGCTGACCCAGACAGAGCCGATCTGGATACACGCGAAAGGACATGCGAAAGCATCAACCACATCGGAGCACTAACATGGCAGAGATACTGATCAAGAACGGGTTCGTGATCGACCCCTCGCGCAAGATCAATGGCGACGTGATGGATGTCGCAATAAAAGACGATAAAATTGTCGAGAAGGTAGGATCAGGTGCTAAAGTCATCGATGCCAAGGGAAAAGTAGTCATGCCGGGCGGGGTCGATATCCACGCTCATGTCGCCGGACCGAAAGTGAATGCCGGCCGCCTCTTCCGGCCTGAAGACAAACTCTTCAAGAGCCCGAATGCCCAGGAGGACTACAGGATGGAGATGGGATTCTCCATCCCGAGCACGTTCAAGACCGGGTACGATTATGCAAGGATGGGATACGCGTTCGTGATGGAGGCTGCCATGCCTCCCCTCCACTCCCCGCATGTCCACGAAGAGATCCATGACACCCCCATCATCGATGAAGCCGCCCTTCCGGTCTTCGCGAACAACTGGTTTGTGATGGAGTACCTGAAGAACAACGAGATCGAGAACGCTGCCGCCTACGTGGCATGGCTCCTTGCAACAACCAAGGGATACGGGATAAAACTGGTCAATCCTGGTGGCACAGCCGCATGGGCCTGGGGGCTCAACTGCCTCGGCATCAATGACCCCGTTCCGTTCTACGATATCACACCGGCGGAGATCATCTCGGGGCTCATGAAGACAAACGAGTACCTCGGGCTGCCCCACTCCATCCATGTCCACCAGAACAGCCTCGGAGAGCCGGGGAACTACACGGTCACCCTCGATTCCCTCCAACTCGCTGAAGGTGTGAAGGCCAGGAACAGGTTCGGTCGCGAATCTGTGATGCACTCAACGCATATCCAGTTCCATTCCTATGGGGGAGATTCCTGGGCTAACTTTGAATCAAAAGCCAGGGAAGTCATGGATTACGTCAATACCCAGAAGAATATCACCGTGGACATCGGGTGCGTGACGCTCGATGAGACCACCACCATGACCGCGGACGGGCCATTCGAGCACCACCTGAACCACCTGAACCACCTGAAATGGGCAAACGTGGATGTCGAGCTCGAAACCGCCGCGGGCGTCGTGCCTTACGTGTACGACAAGAACATCAAGGTGTGCGGCATCCAATGGGCGATCGGGCTTGAGATCGGCCTCTATGCCAAGGATCCCATGCGCACGTTCGTCACGACCGATCACCCGAACGCAGGCCCGTTCATCAGGTATCCCCGCGTCATCAAGTGGCTGATGAGCCAGAAAGCCAGGGAAGCCACACTTGACACGTTCAAGTACAAGGACAAGGTGATCGATGCCACCAACATCCACGGCATGGACAGGGAACTGACGCTGTACGAAATTGCACAGATGACCAGGACCGGTCCGGCAAAGGCATTGGGCCTCTCCCATATGTATGGCGGCCTCGGTGCAGGTCTTGACGCAAACGTCGGGGTATTCGACCTTAACGTGAAGAACATGCCGAGTGACCCCGAGATGATCGAGAAAGCGCTGCTCCGTGCCAGCTGGTTCATCAAGTCCGGGCAGATTGTGGTCAAGAACGGGGAAATCACCGATCATGGCAACAAGAGGACGGTCTGGGTGAAAGCCAAGGTGAAGGAGAACCCGCAGGTGACACGGGACATCCATGAAAAATTCCTGAAAAACTACACGGTGGCATTACAGAATTATCCTGTCTGGGACGCCCTTGCACCAAACCCGCTGGTCATCGATGTCGATGTGGAGGCCTGAACATGGCCAAGATTACCCTGAAACCATTCAAGACCCCCGAGCTCTATCTCGAATGCCCCACGATCTCCCCTGATGCTTTCGCCGGAAAAACCCCTGCGGAGATTGCCGACATGGAAGGCCGCGAGGGCAAGACATTTATCAAACTCGGAGATTTCTTCAGCGTTTCCGGCTCCGCTGGGAAGACTGCCGCCGACACTGAAATCCTCATTGACGGCGATTGTTCCCGGGTGAAGTATATCGGGTCGAAGATGACCGACGGATCCATCACCATCAACGGCAACGCTGACATGTATGTGGGCGGATGGATGAAAGGCGGAAAGATCCACGTCAAGGGAAATGTCGACTCGTTCTGCGGAATAGCCATGGAAGGCGGCGAGATCGAGGTTGACGGGAACGCCCAGAACCATGTCGGCTGCGCGTATCGTGGTGACTGGCGCGGAATGCGTGGAGGTACCATCCACATCCACGGAAATGCCGGCAATGATATCGGGACCTTCATGCTCGGCGGCACAATCATCATCGATGGGAATGCGTTCATACACGTATCAACCCACGCCGAAGGCGGCACAGTCATCATCAAGGGTGATGTCCAGGGCCGTGTCGGAGGCCAGATGGTGAAAGGCGATATCTATGTCCTTGGCAATATCCAGTACATGCTCCCAGGCTTCAAGGAGATTGACAAGGTCAAGAAGGAGATCGCCGGAGAAAGCGGCACGTTCAAGCACTATATCGGTGACCTTGGCGAGCGCCACCCCAAGTCAAAGGGCAAGGAGATTTACGCCAATCTCTACGTGCGTGCCTGAGTGTTAAGACAAAACCCCTTTTTTCCCTTCATATAAAATATATTTCCTTACAGGCTAAGGATTACCCACTACCCCTGGTGTATTCATGACAGACCCCGGAATTGAATTTCTCGAGAAGACAAGGTACCCTGACTTTTCCACGGTTGACCTCGTCCTTCGGATCCCTGAACCGCCGAAAGAATTACCGGTTCCAGATGATGCCACTCTCATCAACCTGCCCAAACCAAAGCAGATAAAGATCAAAGACGTGACCGTACGGGAGGCCCTTGAAAAATGGGAACCTCCGGGATTCTTCTCGAGGTCATCTCTCACCCTGAAGGAACTCTCATTCCTGCTCTGGTGTACGCAGGGAATCCGGAAAACGGAGGGAAATCCGCCGCAGATCCGCAATGTCCCTTCCGGAGGGTTCAGATACCCGATAGAGACGTTCTTCGTGGCAGGGGAAGTAGATGGTCTTGAAACCGGGCTTTACCGTTACCTTCCCCTCTCGCACAGGATTGTTATCGAACGGCTGGATTCCGATCTCCCATTTGCCTTCGGCACCGCCAGCATGAACTTCACTCTCATCACACGGGCACCGGTCACATTCCTCTGGGTTGGAATCCCTTACCGTTCAACATGGGCCCTTGGCAACAGGGGATACCGGAGTGTCCTCATAGAGGCGGGTTATATCTGCCAGGCCCTTATCATGGCATCCGCGTGCCTGGGGTGCGATGTGCAGCCCATCGATCTCTTCCATGATCAGATGATGGTGCAGATTGCACGGCTGGATCCGGAAAAACAGTGGCCTCTGCTCGTCGGAGCGGTGGGGAGGCGTGAACGTGAACTCTGAAACGCGGCAGTTTTTTCACGTTCCGTCAGCGAAAGACACCCCCTCCACCATTCCGCAATAGTCCACTGTGATACGGGAGGAGGTTTTAAAGTGGAATACCCAGACATTCCGGGCATTTTTCCATGAACCCGCACACTGTGAAAGGAAATGCCTTCCTCACATCGGAGAGGCTGACCGCCGAGAGGCTCCAATGGCTGATCGAACTGCTGAAATATTACAGCACCCGGTTGTATCCTGAGAGTTTTCACCACCATCCGAGAACCCCGACCCCCCCTTTCACATTCTTCCTCCTCGGCGATGCATGTTACAGCCTGATAGACCGCCAGCACCACCATTTGTGGGAGATACTGTTCAGGTTGCCGTGTTTCCGGTGTGGTTTTGACCCGATGGATCTCCGATTGCGAAAAATTTCTATCGAGCCTTTCAGGGTAAGGTATCCCGACCAGATCGTGCCTTCAACCCCTGGGAACACGTTCCAGGACACCCTCCTGGATACCCCCTTTCCCCTCACTCCTCCCGCTTCGCTTGGATTTCTCCTTCTGCATCCCCCCTACATGTACCGGACCGCTGCGAGGATGATCGATCTCTTCCGGGCTGCTGTCAGGAAAGGGATTTCTCCTGAATTCTACGGATATCTTGACGGTGTCCATGCCGCGCACTGCGACCAGCAGCCGCAATACCAGGAGAGTATCGGAAAATCGCTCAGCGACCTGTATGATTCCGCGACAAGGAGCGGATTGTCACCCCTTTATCTTGTCTGTGACGAAAGTGCGTCCTCGCGGGGGTACAGCACCTTCAGGGGAGATAAGGGGAAGGTGGTCTCTGCATCCCTCATTCCCCATGTCAGGATTAAAGAACTGGACCAGATTGCGGACCGGTTTTGCCGAAGACACCGGATCCTCTCGCATACTTCTTTTACCATCGGTGTGGTCACCCATCGCAGGATCCCAAGGATTGGATCAATGCCGCAGGAGGATATTCCTCCACTCGTTATTCTCGTGACTCACGGCCCATACGGGACAGAATTCACAAAAGGGGCATTGAATCTTGCCGCGGCATGTGCGCACAGGGAAATTCCCACGAGGGTTGTGTTCATCGAGGAGGGTATTTATTCCCTGACCGGTCAGCACTCCCCAACCGGGATGCTCCCGGACTGTGATCTCCAGTCCCTCATCGGGTTGACAAAACGATTGGACAACCTGGAATATTACGCGCACATTCCCTCGATGCAGGTGCGAGGGATTTCAGGGGATGCACTCACAAAAAATGTCTGCGCGGTTACCCACGCAGAGCTCAGCCAGATCCTCCTTCTGCCACCTGCCGGACTCGACGTGGAACACCAGAGGGTCCTTGTTTTTTAGGAATCAGCGGAATCCCGACCTCCCGGCAAGCCCGAACCCGGATCGCGCCCTCATAAATGTCTCTGCTGCCGTACGGAGTGTGACTTCCTCCCGCACAGATGGCACCTGACGCAGCCTCTCATTGGGGAGAAAGGGGAGTGCCCTTTACCTGACGGGAACCGGTCACCCCGCTCACCTTCTCTTCATCCGCGCACGATGCATGTGCATCCCGGAACTCGATGACATCCCTGGCATCCCGCACGAGCCGGGTTATCTCATCAAGCGATATCGGCCGGTATCCAATCACCTCGGCACTCACGTTCACCCTTTTCTCAAAGGGATTGAAAAAGGGAAAATCAGTGAGATTCTTGTTGTGGACATGCCCATGCACGACCCATCCCTCAAAAGGTCTTACCAGCTCCTCGGGATCATGAATGAAGAGGAACGATATATCGTGATAATTCATGAAGAGGCAATGAGACATGTGCGAGTAATAAATGTCATGATTCCCCTCCAGATAGTAGATGCTCCCCTTCAGGCGTTTCAGATAAGATTCAGGGGATAAATCGCTCATGAAAGAGAGATCCCCCAGGTACAGTATGATGTCCTCTTCCTTCACGGTCCAGTTCCAGTTCCTGATGAGGACCCGGTCCATTTCCGAGATCTTTGCCATCGGAAATGGTCTTTTATACCGCGGGATCGCATTCTGATGGCCGAGATGGAGGTCACTGATAGCGAAGATATGGGATTTTTCCATCCAGCCCGGCCGTGTCATCTGGTATCCGTGCCGGACTCTGTATTCCCGGAGCGTTCTCCGTTCATATTTACCACTGATCGAGGCAGGATATGCAAGCCACCTGCGAAGGTAAAGATCATATTCAGCAAGAGGGATTCCGCCTTTCCGGAGGATAATTCTGAGGATGTCGAATACCAGTGGTTTTTCCTGCTCCTCATCCCGGGGAGTCCGGCGACGGGCAGGATCTCCGGATGTTTTTTTCCAGGGTGAAAAGTCATACTTTCCTTTCGACAATTGAAGAAGACGATCATCGGCAACCCCTGCAGAGGGAATCTCTTCAGATTCTTTCCCGGTATGCACTGATGCCCGCCATTCTTTATTTCCACTGGGAGGGGAGGGCGGAGAGTCAGGGACGGTCCCCTCCATGCAGGAGACCAGCGAGCCTTCCGGCGCTCCAAGGATGAAGATGTCAGAAAGCCCCCTGATAAATTCACAGAGCCCCCTGTTTGGCTTTATGCGATACGATAAAGGTTCAATATCCTGCGGATATCCGGCACCCTGGTAGAGCCTGACCTGTATCGGCCCTGAAGAGAGGGAACACTGAATCACGGCCTGTTTTATACGCTCGTGATCGTGGATGGAACCTGAAAGGATGTCAGCGAGAATAAGGGAAGGATGGGAGTCCGGGTGCCGGCAGAGTCCCTGGTCCCCTATCCACCGCTCCAGTTCCCCCTTCGCCCTTGAACGTGGAATCCCCAGGCGCAGGTCTAACCTGTAGCATGGTTCGGAAGTTTCAAACCATGTTTCGTGGAATTCTCTGTCCATACCAGAGGAGTACTATTAATGTAATAGCTTTAATTCCTATCGTAATAACAGTGGTTTATTTAACATTCCTCTCACGAAACCGGGGGGTTGCCCCGCACAGGGAAAATAGTCAACATTTAAGAAAAATAAACTACTTATATATAACAGGAACAGACACATCTGAATTCCTTTATGTAAAATTCTCTGATACCATGGCCAGGCGATACCTCTCCCTCATCTCATTCCATGATGCTATTGAGAAAATGAAAAAGGCTGCACCGGGTTCTGGCAAGGTTGAGACAGTCCTCCTCGACGTTGCAGTCGGAAGGGTGACAGCCGAGCCTGTGTATGCACGTTTTTCCGTGCCCGGGACTCATGTGGCTGCGATGGATGGCCTTGCTGTCCATGCTGCAGAGACGTACAAAGCCAGTGAACAGTCCCCGCATATCCTCTCCAGTGCGGCCAGGATCAATACAGGGCAGCCCCTCCCACAGTCTTACGATGCCGTGATCATGATAGAGGATGTCTGGGAGGAAGACGGAAAATACCTTGTCCGGAAACCTGCTGCACCATGGCAGTTCATCCGGCCTGCAGGGGAGGATATCAGGACCGGGGACCTTATCCTTCCCAGGCGGCACCAGATAAGGGCCGTCGATGTAGGTGCCCTGGCCTCTTACGGAATAGCTTTTTTGAGTGTCCTTTCCGTCAAAGTCGGGATAATTTCCACAGGAAGTGAACTCGTTCCACTGGGAATCGCACCTCTCCCTGAACAATACGTGGAATCAAACAATTTCTTCGCCGAGGCGTATCTCTCCGGTATGGGCGCAAGCTGTACCAGGTATCCCCTGGTGCCTGATGATCAGGACCTGATTGCAGCCCAGCTGCAGCAGGCCGTAAAAGAGAATGACCTTGTCCTTCTCTCCGCAGGGTCTTCAGCCGGCACTACCGATTTTTCGGAAGAAATCATCAGGAAATCCGGAAAACTCCTCTTTCATGGTGTTGAGATCAAACCGGGAAAACCTGTCATGATGGGCATTGTCGATAAAGTTCCCGTCATCGGTATGCCGGGGTATCCGGTGGCCGCCCAGACCATTGTCCGCGAATTTGCAGGCAGGCTGCTTGAACACTGGGGAATGGCTCCCCATCCCTCTTATTGCATCAGGGCAAAGCTGGCCCAGCGACTGCCATCTGAACTTGGATATCATGAATTTGTGCATGTTTCAGCAGGGAAAGTGGACGGAAAATACATCGTGATCCCTCTTTCCCGGGGTTTTGGCGTGCAGAGTGCTCTGGTGCGTTCAAACGGGTATCTCCACATCCCCCCCTCTGTGGAAGGGCTTGATGCGCAACAGGAAGTGGATGTCACCCTTTATGAGAAACCTTCACAGATGGAGAAGGTGTTGTTCCTGATTGGTTCCCAGAGCACCCCCCTTGACCTCCTTGCAGATCAGATGCTCGGACAGGACATACTCCTGCGTTGCTGCAGGACGGGTAACCTCGGGGGAGTGCTTGCACTTCGCTCGGGCACATGTCATGCAGCACCACTTCACCTGCCCGTTTTTGAAGGGAACACTCTCACAGACCTCCTGAAAATATTCAAGAGCCGCCCTCTCATCCGGGTGGTGATTGCTGAAGAACCACTTGGTCTTGCCTCCAGGGATGGGATCAGGCCCGAAGATCTCCGCAAGGTACCCATACTGAATACGGAACGCGGGACCCCACACCGCATCATCCTGGATACTCTTCTTTCCAGGAATGGCATACGTGATTCTGTCGTCAAGGGATACCATGTGGAAGTGAAGAATCCCGATGTGATTGCGGGAAGGATAGCCAGTTGTGTTGCAGACGCCGGCATCTGTTCCCAAAAAGCAGCAGTGAATGCAGGGCTCTCCTTCTCTCCACTGGGCATTGATTCATATGAACTCGCAATGAGGCCCGAAACACTCAAGGATCCGATGATGAGTGTCCTTGTCTCGACATTGCAGTCACCCGCATTCAAAGAACGACTCAGGCAACAGGGAGAATGCGGCACGGATCATACCGGAAAAATCATCCAGTAAACACTTTCTGCTGTATTCCAGAGAGACACAATCAGGGGATCTTTTACCCGGACAGGCGTTCCAGTGATGAGTGCCAATTCCTGAAATTATCCCGGTTGCATGAACAGGATACAAAAAGCCTCATTGCCCGTAAGAGGGGTACCAGCATTGCTGTGGGTTCGACCATGGACATTTCCACTTGTGCAAAACCTGCTGGATAACCCCTATGAGACCTGACGGGCGGCCAAATCTGCACTTAACTTGGTTGCACCAAACGTGGATTGATGCACTTTACTGTTATTCGCTGAGAGGTGATAAATATTATCGTTTAATTTTTCACTTTGTTAAGTACATTCTTAAGGAGATGGTCCGTTTACCTGACCTGCAGAGGGGAATGACATGATGTCCCCGGCCGGCAGTATGTAATATTCATGGCGGATCGGAAAACGCAACCCTTATCATGCCCCGGCTGTAAATGCCTGCCTATCGGGTGGGTGAATGAACGAAGATCCCTCTCCGGCAAAGACCGCACAGACAGAAGATGATGCCAGGAGAAGGCGTGTACGGGGGCTGATACAACTTCTGGAAAGCGAGTACCTCGATGATCGCTGGAAAGCGGCCGAGGCACTGGGAAGCATCGGCGATGCCTCAGCCGTCCTGCCTTTAATCACCGCACTCTCGGACCCGTTCGTGGATGTCTCCTGGATTGCAGCCAAGTCACTCGGGAAGATCGGGGACGGGAGGGCATTCGAACCGCTTCTCCAGGCACTGCGATCAGAGGAGAAATGGCTGCGCATCGGTGCTGCTGTGGGTCTTGGGCATCTCGGTGATGAGAGGGCAGTACCGGCACTCCTCGATGCCATGCAGGACCCAAAAGCCCTGGTCCGGAAGCATGCTGCCTGGGCACTGGGCATGCTGGGAGGCCAGTCCGCAAAAGAAGCCCTGCGCACAGCCCTGACTGATACGGACAAGAGGGTCAGGGATGCGGCTGCAGAAGGCCTCTCGCGGCTTGGGAACGATTCGTAACACTGCCAAAAATCCGCTTTTTCCGGGCCCCCGCTCTTTCACCCCGCGGGGCGAGCCTTTTTCATTTCAGACCCGTCCTGTATGCATATGCTGGAATGGGCTCTGCTCGTACTGGCCATTGGAATCATCCTCCTGGCATTGATATGCATCCGGCTTCGCCTGACTCTCGAGAAGCGTGCAGCTGCACTCTTCGAGGAATGGCGATCCCATGCCATGGAGAAGGAGGCAGGGGCCAGGGCCGAGATTTTGCACAGGGAATGGACACTTGCGGAAGAAATGCGCATCCGCCGCGATGCGATCGGGAAGAGCGAGGCGGTTGTCAGGGGAAAAGTGACCGAACACCTGATACCTTATTTTCCCCAGTTTCCGTACAATCCCCGTGATGCCAGATTCCTCGGCACCCCCGTCGATCTCATGATCTTCGAAGGACTCTCCTCCGGGTCACTTGAACGAATCACTTTTGTCGAGGTCAAGACAGGGAAGGCAGGGGCGCTTTCAAGGAGAGAGAAACAGGTCAGGGAATGCGTTGAGGAAGGAAGAGTGCAGTATCGGGTCCTTCATCTCATGAATGATATGTAACAATCATCCTCTCTCCTCCGCCGCCCCTCCCCCGGCTTTTTCCTCCGGGGGATTATCCATATCGATGGTGTCATCCACGTAAGTGGTGAGCTGGGTGAGAAGGAGGGGGTCAAGCCCCTTCTCCACTGCCAGGAATATACCCGACGCATCGACGAGGCGGAGTTTGCTCGTGATGAAATGGATAAATTTGGAGATGTTGGTGGAGGGGATGTAGATGAGCATAGTGCTGACTGAATCAAAGAGCAGGCATGTCTTCTCCCCGGCGAGAGTGTGTAATGTCTCTGTGATCGCAATGCCGAGATCTGTCAGGTTCGAAGGGCTGTTGATATACCTGCAGTCTTCCTGTCCGGGCGGCACTTTTCCCATGGCGTACTTAGTTATGGTGTCGATAAATGTGACCCTCGAGGTATCTATCCCTTCGGTCGTGTAGATCCTCTTCAGCACCGCTGACGGCTGGTTCGACGTGATCACAACGACCCGGTATCCCTGGGCTGTCAGGGTACGGATGATCTGCGAGTTGTTCTTCTTCAGCTTCTCCGCAGACGAGAGTACAAGAAAAAGGCGATCCTCGCCGATCCGGGAAAAATCAATCTGCACGTCTCCTGCCCCCTCACCTGGTCAGGAACTCCCGGTAGGCATCGGGAATTTCGGAGTTCTCGCGAACAACATCCTGGTTTAATTCCTCGAAATTGGCCAGTATCTGTTCCGCGTGTGCAAGCTGCGTCGAGAGTTCCATTTTCAGCATTTCGGGATCCGGTATTTTCCCATCGAATTCCAGCCGGATGGCAAGGATGTTGTCCCGGAGAATCCTTATGGGATTTTTTATCCTGAGGGTCACTTCGCTCAGGTATCCCACGAGGGCAAAGTGCTTCTTCTCGATCGCTTCCTTCTGGATCAGGATTTCAGCCCTCCCCCGATCCCTCTCTTCTGATATCGCGGCAACGATATAGGTGACCACCAGGAACATCGCGGCCCGGAGGAGTGTGGCCCAGTTGAAATCGCCGACCACAAAACTCGTGATGAATGTTACTGCCACCAGTGCAGCCGCCACAAAGAGTGCTTTTTTATAATACCAGACCGCTGCCAGGACAAGAAGTATGTAAAAGATATGGGTATACCCGATTGCAGTTCTCATGAAAAGATGTACGCCTGCTTCAAGGGCGATGCATATTGCACCGAGTACCAACAGTATCCAGGCCTGATGTCCCGGCAACACCGTGCTTCCATCACTGTTCATCAATGGGCAGTCACCTCCATCCGGTTGAATGGCATTCACGTACCCTTTAATGCTCACGGTCTGCTTATTAAGATTGGCCGAATTCAACTATCCGGACATGCATCATTCCAGCGGATCGCGTGGGCCAATATCCCCAGATGACCGGATGAGTATCTCTCTCTCTCCGCGGTATGTCTGCACGATGCCATACATCGACACCGCCTGCCCTTCGCTCGGCCACCCCTTCCGGACACAGGATGAGGGCACGAAAACCCTGATCCCAGAGACTGCCAGGATCTGGTGGCCGCCCGTTGCAGTCGTTCTGATCTCCTCCACCACTCCCTCGAAATGAACCAGTTCGCCATCCGCGCAATCCGGTGCATACGGCCGGGAGAATATACCCTTCCCGACCGCCTCCAGGAGGCCCGCCGAGACCAGTACAACCGCAACAGTCAGC
Organism: uncultured Methanolinea sp.; assembly: GCA_964452625.1. Lineage (GTDB taxonomy): Archaea > Halobacteriota > Methanomicrobia > Methanomicrobiales > Methanospirillaceae > Methanolinea_A. The sequence continues at coordinate 362,993 of CAYVMJ010000002.1, read as the reverse complement.
AGGAGGAGAAGGATGGCAACCTTCTCCTGGCGGACAAGCATCACACATTTGAGTTAGGACTCTTTGCTTGATAAGCACCGACAATTTGATATGTTAACAGCGTTAACACCAACTCATGCCAGAGATGAGCTTACCACCGTCATCTCTCACCGTCCTTCACATCCTCTATGAAGGCGGGGCAATGACCCACAAAGACCTGGTGAAGAAGACACGTCTTGCACCACGTACGGTGAGATATGCACTGAAACGATTGAAAGAGCACCAGCTGATCATCGAAAAATTCAATTTCAAGGATGCCCGGCAGATCATCTACCAGAACCGCGAGACCCACGCACCTGCGGTGACGGCATGAATGAGAAGGAATGCGATATCACTGTCTGCGACTCCATGGTTCGCAGAGTTCTCCCCGCCGTGCGGGCCGAGATGGTATTCCGGCTCGTCCACGAGGAGGGCTTGAGCCAGAGTGACGCGGCAAAGAAACTCGGGATCACGAGAGCTGCGGTATCGCAGTACCTCAGCCGCAAAAGGGGTGATGCCGATGTGGAGATGACCCCCGCCATGAATGCACTCATCGACCGCTGGACCATGGCGGTCAACGGCACGCAGGAAGGCATCACGCTCTGCGATATCTGCAAGTGTGCAATGAAACAGGACGGACAGAAGAAGAAAGATCTATTCAGGAAAGATCGCGGAGAGCCCTGAAAACTACCTCTCCCGAATTTTCCTGTACCATGCAAAGGACAGCAGGCCGCCGATGACCATGCCGGCAGCAGCTGCCTTCGAGAGATCCGGGCCCCGGGCGGGTTCGCTCTCTTCAGATGCATGCCAGTCCCTCTCAAATACGCGCGTATAATATGCTCCCACACCGGGGTGGTCGATGATCACTCCGGCCTCCCGGTTGAATGTCGGTGAGTTCTGGTTCCAGTTGATACTGCTGACGAGCACTTTTTTCTGATCCACGATCACCCCCTTGTTGTGTATCTTTTCAAGAATCCCGGGACTCAGATCCGCACATCTCACCTCAAGCGGGAGCCCTTCCGTTGCCGCTATCCCGTTGAGGACTGATGCCATCTCGTCGTTGTCATCTTCTCCTTCCACGTTGTAATAAAATGAGTCGAGAAGCACCCTCACCGGTATTCCCCGGCGCGAGACATTGACCGCATCCGCGATGAACGGATTCAGGGAAAGGTCCGTTTCGTTCGAGATATACGCCATCTCGATATCAACGCTCCTTTCGGCAGAGAGTATGAGCGGGTGCAGCAGGTCGCTCGTGTCCGGTGAGAGAACAGGAGTCACTGTTGCTCCGGAAAACACGTACGGGGAATATTCTGCAGGGTATTCCTGCCATGATGGCACCTCCTCGTACCCTTCTTCCGGCACGGCAGCAATCGTCCAGGCGCCCTGTGTGTCGTGGGTGTATACCGACCTGAAGTATTCTGCAAGACCCGTGTGTGTGATGACCACCCCCCATCCCCTGTTGCCTCTCCTGCCCGTTTCGGGAAATCCGTGCTCCTTGAAATTTTCACTCGTGATCAGCACCCTCCGGGAATCGATCACCATGTATTTGGAATGAAGGAAACGGTACGGGCTGTGCACAGACCGGGTGCCTGACATCATGCGGACCGGGATGCCGGCTTCAACCAGGCTCGAGATCACCATGTGTTCTTCTTCCGGAATTCCCCCCACCGGCCCTCCTTCCACCAGGACTTCCACCCTCACTCCCCTCCTGTGTGCATCCTCGAGGTCCCGCGCCAACACGGGGCTTGTCATCTCGTAAATGCTCACGAGGATCTCGTGTTTTGCATTTCCTGCGGTCTCGGAAAATATCTCCCTGGCACAGTCCGGCGAGACGAATGCAATGCCGCTGGCATTGTAGAAAATCGCGGCCTCGAAGCGCGACTGGCCAAGCATCAGCACCCTCCCATCCCAGCTTCCATCAGAGAGGAAATGCACCTGCCCCTGGCGCGTGGTGACCGTCTCCGGCCATTCCACCCTCTGCAGGCAGATATCCCCTGAATAGAGCTCCAGTTGATCATGCCCGTTGGATAACTGGAACCTCCCCGTCCGGATGACGTCCGGGACCTCGGGAGTGCCTCCGTTCCATTCGAAATCCGGATATACCCCGTGGCTGCTGCGATAGTCCTCCGCGTCCATTGCGATGACGATGCTCCCCTGGAGCATGGTTCCTGCAGGAAAACGGAATCCGCCTTCTCCGTCAGTGACCACGATCCCGTCGAGCGAACCGCTCCCCTCGAGACGGAGGTACTCGTCCCTGTCATCCGGCAGGTAGGGATCAGGGCAGAACTCTGTAATCAACACCCCTGCGACAGGGCAGATCAATACCCAGACTACCAGGAGGAGAATTCGCGACACTTCTGAAATGTGGAGAGACAGGGAATTATTAACCTGCCTAAAATGTATCAACTGAGAGAGATGCCCGGAATAAGCCCTCCCCTTGTCCTGAAGATCGGCGGCAGCCTGCAGGAGCTTGCCGGAAAAATCTGTGCCCAGCTCCGGGAACTGGATTTTCCTGTGCTTATTGTCCCGGGCGGGGGCGAATTTGCAGAACTGGTGCGGCACACCCGTGTCGCGGGATCCGCCGCTCACTGGATGGCAATAGCTGCCATGGAACAGTACGGGTGGTACCTCTCGTCCTTCGGGATTCCTGCTTCCCCGGGGCTGTACACCCCGGAGCACCCTGTAATCCTGCTTCCCTATGGTGCACTCAGATCTGGTGATCCCCTCCCTCACAGGTGGGAAGTGACATCGGATACCATTGCCGCATGGTGTGCGCACTCACTTCATCTCCCGCTGATCCTCCTCAAGTCCGTCGATGGAATTCATTCGGAGGGTCGGCTCTGCTCATCTGTGCAATTCCCCATTCAGACGGAGGACGTTGATCCCTGTTTCCTTCCTTTCGTCATTGATCACCATGTACCCTGCTGTGTCGTCTCCGGCAGGCATCCCGATCGGATCCTGGCTGCGCTCACAGGCAGTCCCACTATCGGTACGACCATTGGCTTTTAAGTGTTTCAGGAGAGATATTATGAGAACATTCTATCAGGAGGGTTCCATGCCAATCAGAAAGTGCACATCATGCAATTCGCCCCTGGCCGAGCAGGGCTCCACCGAATTCGGTTGCCCGAAATGCGAATACCAGATCAGGAGATGTTACCGGTGCCGCGAACAGAGTATCCCGTACATATGCCCCAAGTGTGGATTCGGGGGGCCGTGAACGATGGGAACTGTCGCCATCATCCTCAAAGTCATGCCTGAGTCACCCGAAGTGGATCTCGATGCACTCAAATCAGAGATACAGAAGACTGTGCCCTCGGTCAGGGATATCAGGGAAGAACCTATCGGGTTCGGCTTGAAAGCCCTCAAGGTGGCAGCGCTCGTAAACGACGCCGGTGGCGAGAGTGATGCGGTTGAGGCGGACATCCAGAAGATCCCCGGTGTAGAGCGCGCAGAGATCATTGAACTGACCCTTACCTGAACCATATCGCGACCATCCTTCCGGTCACATATATGGTAAGGAATACAATTATTCCTTCATTTTTTGCAGTATGTCGTTTGTGATGGCGCGTATCTTATCCACGGACTCCTGGAAAAGCGTGACCTCTTCGTCCGAGATCTTTATCGGTACGGGGAAAACACCGCTCCGGTTTATCCTTGCCGGAACCCCGATGCACACATTACCGATATCGTGCACCTCGCTCTGGATGTAGGCAGAGACTGTGAGAATGCGGTCCTCGTTCCCGAGCACAGTGCGCACCAGCGTGCTGATCGCTTCACCCGGCCCGTAGACCGTGGATCCCTTGTTCCGGATGATCTGCTCCCCGCTCGATTTCACTGTTGAAATGATCTCTTCCACGGGCAGTCGCGAGAATGCCGGCAGGTTTCCGATCTGGATTCCCCCGATGGTTGTTGCAGACCAGAGCGGGACCATCGAATCCCCGTGCTCCCCTATGATGCGGGTATGCACTTCGCTTACGTGGACCCTGAAATGTTTGGCGATGAGCGACTTCAGGCGCATGGAATCGAGGTGGGTCCCCAGCCCGAAGACCTGATTGGGGGGCATCTTCGAGTACTTCAGTGCGACAGATGTCATCACATCGACGGGGTTTGTGACCATCAGAATCATGGCATCCGGGGCACACCTTCCAATTATTTCAGCAGAACGAGCGACGATACGTGCGTTTTCAACTGCAAGGTCAAGGCGATCCTGGCCGGGTCTCCGGGGAACCCCCGCCGTACAGACGACCACATCAGATCCCCTGACATCTTCAAGATCCGTGGTCCATGAGAGATCCACGGAATGCCCCGATGCGGCAAAAGAGTCTACCAGGTCCTGGGTAATTCCACAGAGCAGGTTCTCACGCCCGGCCCTCCCGAAAAGGAGGATCTCGTGCACATAGGGGATACCTGCCAGGGTATGGGCAGAAAAAGTACCAACGTTTCCTGTGGCTCCGATGATCGAGACTTTGGACATATATGGTCATCTCAGGAAATGGGGACACGTTCTCGGTCGACGGCTCGCGGCTGCCCCCTCCGGGCACATTCCTCCTCCGCCCCGCGACCCCATGGGCGCCGAATGCTCACGGTAAGTCTGCTCCCTTCCGGGCCTGGACCGGTCCCCGCAACAACAGGTCGCCGCCCCCTCCGGGGCTTGGATCCCTGTCCACCGACCTCATGGGACGAGGTTTCAACGTCGGCCTGCACCGTTCACAGGTAACCCGGTACCGCCTTCTCCGAACTTCGCCCCCCGCATGCCGACGGTTTCGGGTCACAGGTGACGCCGGGCCACCCGGGCTAGTCCCCATACCATATGGAGATCCTAGGGGATAAATACCTCGCCGGGGACATGGCTTTGCCATGCACGTATGAACCTGTCCGTCGTGTCCTTATCCGATTTTTCAAAGGGGTCGAGCACAGCACACACCGGCTCCGGGGGCAGTACTCTCCATAACTCCCGGCAGTCTCCCTGGTATATGATGATCGTCTGCTCCCCGGCCGCTTCAGCTATCCTGACCGGTTCCTTCCCGACCGGCTTCTCCCGCATGGCATCATACGTGGAATGGATTGCGACATCTCCTACTCTGAAGGACCTGCGGTTGACATGGAGGTTCACAGCCGACCAGAACGCTGCCGCATACCATGCGTCGTTGAGGATGGCCCCGGGAATACCGTGCCCTGCAGCGCACAGCCCGAGTGTCCCGGCACCCGCACATATATCCACACACCATGCAGGATTGTGCATTTTCAGGTATCTTTCCACTGACTGTATCTTGGGATTCCTCATGCGGGGAAACTCGATATGCATCACGGATTGCTGCTTGTAAATCACAAGGGGCCCTGCACCCGTGGGAAATACCCCTGCCCTCACATCACACCCGGCAAGGAGTTCATAGGTCCGTGGAGGTGAGGTGAGGAAGAGATCCGTCAGTCCCGGGACGAAATCCCCGCATCTGACCACCCCCCTGACCTCGGGAACTTCCTCAACTATCCTCTGTCCTGCATCTTTTGTGACAATCGGGGAGAGCAGGACGAGAGAGTCGGGTGGCAGAAACGGCGGGGCTGTCATGAAGAAGCCGGGATGGATCAGCGGTGATCCTACCGCCCTGAGCGGTTCATCCCCTGACAGGATCCCGACGTCAAGGAGGATCACGTAGAGGTGTGCAAAAACCTCATCGATGAAGCGTTTGTTGCAGGAACAGGGCGTTGCATAATACCTCCCCTTGAGGGGGACGCTCTTGTCGAGGATCCTGAACCTGCACTCATCGCACCGTGAGAAGACAGTAGAGAGCGACTCCAGGACATCCGGAGCATCCTCTATGCATTCTCCCCCGCAGACAGGACATCTCATACCCGGATATGTACCCGGGCTCCATACATACCTTTTGAAGAGAGATTGAGAGGAAAGCAGGAATCACGGCGGGGGATTTGAAAGTGGGCCCGATGCGATTTGAACGCATGACCGCCCGGTTATGAGCCGGGCGCTCTGACCGGACTAAGCTACGGGCCCCTGGAGAAAAAAGCGCCGCCAACAGGACTCGAACCTGTGACATGCTGGTTAACAGCCAGCCACTCTACCAACTGAGTTATGGCGGCACATCAAATATGCCATCATACTTTGCCTTTGGCAGTGTTAAAGGTAGCGGGTTCTTCGATGGCGAGTGGATGCATTGCGGGATTGCACCCGTCAGGAATCCTGGTGCTTCATGCTCTCAAGGAGTCCTATCATTTCCGCAAGCTCCCGGTCGAGTCCCTTCAGGAGATCGAGGCTCTGGGGGGTGGCAACCGCGCCCGATGGTGAGGCGCGGATATATCCCATCTGTTCAAGAATGCGGAGTGAATAGCGGATACGGTGGAATGGAAGATCCATCAGTTCCGAGAGCTTCATGATGCCGATTGGCTGGTGCGCAACCACAGTCCGAAGCACCTGGATGTGCCGGTGCATCAGTTCGATCTCGCCCTTCACCTTCTCAATCATGCGCCATGCCTCGCCACCCGGGAACTTTCAGGCCTGCTCATCGAGCCATTTTCTGGTAAAGACATACTGTGTGCGGAAATACACTGCAAGGACTGCAGCCAGTACAAACAACCCGAGGGCCACGGGCAGCGCCATGCCATCCGGCAGCTTCAGGAGGGCAATGACCCCGATCGCGATCAACAGCACAATGCCGTTGAGCATGATCGCAAGGCGGTAAAATTTCCATTTTAATTGCTCCTTCGTGGCCTCGTCCATTACAGAAATGTCAGCTCCATGATAAAAGTACTTGTGGGATCGGTCCCAATGATGAAAGGATATGGATGCGCTCGAAGAGGCACTTCTGGGAAGCGGATCTGAAGCCTACGTCGCCTTTGGTTCCTCGCAGGATGCTGATGTGCGCTATCTCTCCCGTTTTTCCACCACAGACCCGATCGTCTACATCCGGCGCCCCGGCGAGCGGGGGATTGTCATCGTATCCCAGATGGAGTGCGAAAGGGCAGAGAGGGAATCCACTGCAGCCGTTCTCTCCAGGGCCCAGGCAGGGCTCCTGGATATCGTAAAGGAGGAGAATGACCGGTGGCGGGCTCTTGCCCGTATGATCGCGGGACTCGTGCAGGGAGGAATAATGGTCCCTCCGCAGTTTCCCTATGCCCTCGCGAGGGAGCTCGCGGAGTTGCGGACCGTGGTAATTGACCGGACTGCTGTTTTCGCCATGCGGTCAGTGAAGACCGCGTGGGAAATCGAAAAGATACAGGCGGTCCAGGCGGCCACTGACAGGGCCATGGAAAGGGGAATCAGGATGATCCGGAAAGCAAGAGTGAAAGGAGATTTCCTCTTCCAGGGGGCCGTGCCGCTCACGTCCGGCATGGTCAGGGCTGCAATGCACCAGGTGCTTCTTGGGAACGGCTGCATCGCATCAGGCACCATCGTCTCCTGTGGCGAGGAGACCGCGCTTCCCCACCTCGTGGGTGAAGGACGCCTGCAGAAAGATCAGCCCATCGTGATCGACATCTTTCCCCGCGATGAGAATACGGGGTATTACAGCGATATGACCCGTACTGTCTGCCGGGGAGAGCCATCCGTTGAGGTGAGAGAGATGTACCAGGCGGTCAGGGAAGCGCATGCGCTGGCTGCAGGACGCATCCGCGCCGGCATACGCGGTGATGCAGTTTACCAGGATGTGGTCGACTTCTTCAGGGAGCGCGGCTATGAGAGCGGGCATGCGGGATTCGTGCACAATCTCGGGCATGGTGTCGGACTGGAGGTCCATGAAGCGCCAAGTCTCGGGCCCGGAGGGGAGGAACTGTACGCAGGGAACGTGGTCACCAATGAACCGGGCCTCTATTTCCAGGGGATTGGAGGAGTCCGGCTTGAGAATACCGGGGTGATAGACCCCGGGGGATTTTTGCCCCTGACCCGATACCCGGACGACCTGGTACTGTGAGGTGAACGCATGAAGGATGACATGATGGACAGCTATCTCGAAGCAGGAAAGATTGCCTCGGGGATACTTGCGAAGGGTACAGATGTAATCAGGGTGGGCGCATCCTACCTTGGGGCAGTGGAGACTATCGAGGCAATGGTGGAAGATGCCGGAGCCGGGCTTGCATTTCCGCTCAACGTCTCCCTCAACGAGGATGCAGCCCATGATACCGCCTCTGCCGGTGACGAAAGGATCTTTTCCCGGGGAGACGTGGTCAAGCTCGACCTCGGTGTCCATGTTGACGGCTATATCGCCGACACTGCAACCACCATCGACCTGGGAGAAAATTCCCTCCTCGTCGAAGCCTCGCGATGCGGGCTAACGAGAGCCATCTCGCTTGTCCGGCCCGGGGTGACCATCGGCGAACTGGGAACCGCGATTCACAGGGAAATCGAATCCAGGGGATTCCGTCCTGTCGCGAATCTCACCGGCCACGGCCTGGACAGGTTCATGATCCACACACCACCGAATATCCCCAACATCCGCATCCAGGGTGGTGCCGTCCTCGAAGAGGGGATGGTCTTTGCCATCGAACCGTTTGCAAGCACCGGGACGGGCCAGGTGAACGAAAAGCACCGCACAGAGATCTACCAGCAGCTGGCTGTCAGACCGGTGAGGCTTCCCGCGGCCCGGAGGATCCTCGAGGAGGTGCGTCCGCGCCAGGGGCTGCCCTTCTCAAAGAGATGGCTCCGGGGAGAAAAACCCGACATCGGCCTCACCGCCCTTGTCAGGGCCCATGTCATACGGGCATACCCGGTGCTCTCAGATATCCCGGGTTCGCGTGTATCACAGGCAGAACATACCATGATAGTGACCGGTGACGGGTGCATCGTCACCACCGCGTGAGATACTCTTAAACAATTCCAGGGGAAATACTAAAAGTTACTGAAATGGCTGCTGATGACGAGACCCTCAAGCTCATGGAGATCCTCCTCACCGCAGAACTCTTCAATATTCACCAGGATCTGGATGCCAATGACCTTACCCCGGAATGCAGGGGCATTTTCACGGTCAACGGGGCAGCAGAGGTGAAGCGTCCCCTGCATGTGAGCGAGGGGATGGTCAGGAGGAGTCTTGGCATTGATGATGCCTGCCGGAAACTCGCCGGGACGCCCGTGGTCACCTGCGAGGAGTTCGGACAGCGAATCAGGCTGACAACCCTCGAGCCGGCCGCACGGTGGTTCCTGAAGAGGGGCGGCCTGGAGGCTGTCAAAAAGAACCCGGCTCTGGCTTTCTTCTTCGAAAATTTTGAGGCGACACCGGTCAGTTACGAGAAAGTGCGCCAGCAGAATCCCCCCATTGAAGACACGAGGGTTTTTCTGCAGTCCCGCGTGACAAAGGTCCTCGCCGATGACGAACGCCTGAAAAGCGCCCTTGATCTGATTATTTTAAGCGCGCCGGAGGAGGTGGAGCAGGATTTCGAGGACCTTGTATGCACCATCGACCAGCAGGATGTCATCCGGAAAATCCAGGTCGCGCGAAAGCACCACGAGATACTCCGCCGGCACCGGATTCACGAAGTGGGCAAGCTCCTCTTTGTGGGCCCGCCCGGGACGGGAAAGACCTCCCTCGCACTGGCCCTCTCGCGGAAACTCCACCTGCCGCTCCTTGAGGTGAGGCTCTCCATGATCACCTCCCAGTACCTTGGAGAGACTTCGAAGAATATCGACCGTATCTTTGATTTTGCCAAAAGCCTTGCTCCATGCATTCTGTTCATAGACGAGTTCGATTTCGTTGCCAAGAGCCGTGTCGCTGACGACCACGGGGCGATGAAGCGCGCGGTGAATGCGCTCCTCAAGAATATCGACCAGGTGAGCCTGATCAGGCACGGCGTGCTTCTCATTGGCGCAACGAACCACCCGCAGCTGCTGGATGATGCAGCCTGGAGGCGGTTCGACGAGGTGGTCGAGTTCGGCCTTCCCGACAGGGACATGCGCCTGGCCATCCTCGAGAAGCTCTCCTCGGGCATGCCCTGCTCCTGTGACCTCGCCGGTCTTGCTGACCGGACGGAAGGGTTTTCCGGCGCGGATCTCAGGATCATGATAAAGGAGGCTCTTCTCTCATCACTCATGGACCAACGAGAGTCCATTTCTCCCGGTGACATCGAGCGCGGAATCGCAGGTGTGAAGAACCGGAACGCCATCCGCGCCCAGAACTGGTTGTCATAGGATGAAGGTCGTCCTTCTTGGCACGGGAGATGCCATAGGTACTCCAAGGATTGGGTGCTCCTGCCCCCAGTGCGCCCGTGCTCATGATACGGGAATACAGAGGCTGCGGACATCCCTCCTTATTGAGCACGGGGGGCATCACATCATCGTCGACAGCGGGCCCGACCTCCGCCAGCAGCTCCTTGCAGCGGGATCACCGCATATCGATGCCGTGCTCTGGACACATGGCCATTACGATCACTTCATGGGATTTGGCGAGTTCTACCGCGTCCAGAAGGTGCCCGGGGTGTATGCGCCGCCCCGGGTAATGGATTATTGCGGGGGGATCTTCCGGTTCCTTGACTTCGCGAGGCACCCCGTTGATGAATATACACCTGTTGACATTTTCGGGCTGGAATTCACATTTCTCCCGGTCATCCATCCCCCGGCATACACCTGCGGCGTGCTGATAGAGGCCGAAGGAGTACGGATCGGATATACATCCGATACCATCGCACAGCTCCCGGAGAGGACGCATGAATCATTCCGGGGAGTGGACCTCCTCCTCGTCGATGCACTCCTCCCGCCGCATCTCCATGTACCCAAGCATATGAATTACCAGGAGGCATGTGACCTGGCCGCTCACCTCCGTGTTTCGGAGTTCCGCTGCGTGCACATGAGTCACCACATGCCCTGGGACCTCCCGAACCTGGGGTCTGATGGCGAAACATTCCTTTTCTAAAACCGTGGGCATCGAAGCAGATTGCATCTCCTGAACCCACACATACCTATATAGGATTCCACCCCCCATTCATGGGTGGATGAATATCAAGATCCTTGAACTGCAGAAGGACAAAGTGAGACTCGTCGTCCAGGGGGAGGGTCACACCTTCATGAATGCCCTCACTGAGGAGATCCTGAAGGACCCTGACGTGGACGTTGCCAAATATCTCATAAAATTCCAGTTTTCAGACCCGGAACTACTCGTGACCACAAACGGAAGGAAGGCACCGCTTGATGTCATCGTGGATGCCTGCAAAAGTATATCGGGGACGTGCGACGAACTCCTCGAAAGCCTCTCACCCGGAAAACATTAAAAAATTTTTCGTCTTTTTCCTTATCCTTCCAAAACGCACTTCCCGTGCGTTTCCTTCAGCTCAGCACTCTTTCCGTAAAGACGATGGATCCCGAGACCCTGGTGATCCGAATTTTCACATTCTGGCCGGGTTTTCCTCCGGGGATATAAATGATGTAGCGGCCCATCCTCACCACGCCATCACCCCTCCGGCTCACTGACTGGACTTCCACATCGAGTACTGCTCCTTCCGAAATCTCGTTGCTGACCGGCTCGGTCCGTGCTTTTCTCTTCCTGACAGGCCTGTGGCCTCCGCAGGCATCGCAGCGGAGGAGGAGAACGCGGTCATCCTTCACCAGGCGGGTATCGGGCTTCCCGCACTCCGAGCAGATGACGTAATCGTCCACGTAGCCCTTTACGAGTGAATTGATCAGCGTTGCTTCAAATTTTCCATTGAAGATGGCCCTTGAGCCATCGATCTTCCCCGCAGTGCCAAGCTCCCCCAGGAGATACTTCATGAGGTGGTCCTTGTCGCGGCGGACGGTATCGGCGATCTCAGAAAAATTCTCCAGCACAGTGGTTTTTCCTTCAATATATGACCTGGCTTCAGGAACGGTAAACCGTTCGACAGATTCGGTGGGCTCGGTCACGTGGGAATAGGCCTTCTTCAGGAGTGTCTCGTACGGTTCAACCATTGTTTTTATATATGGTGCCTGAACGTAAAAAATGCCTCCATCATTGTATGCCACATTCCTCTCCTCGCCTGGGACGCGGGATGCCTCTGTAATCACTGGGATGGAAGATGCGAAGAGTGCCGGGCATTCACGCGGTGAGACCAGCCAAAAAATCAGGGAGAATAAAGGGTATTACTTTCTGAACTGGGGCATCATGTCCCGGACTTCTTTTCCCACCTGTTCGATCAGGTGCCCCTCGTCGGCCCTGGTGAGGGCGTTGAAGACCGGCCTGTTCACCATATTCTCAAGCATCCACTCCTTGGCGAACTCGCCGCTCTGGATCTCTTTCAGGATCTCCTGCATGGCAAGGTAGGACTCGGGGCCGATTACCCGGGGCCCGCGTGTCAGGTCACCATACTGGGCGGTATTGCTGATCGAGTTCCGCATCCTGGTGAACCCTCCCTCATAAATGAGATCCACGATCAGCTTGGTCTCGTGCAGCACCTCGAGATAGGCCATCTCGGGCGCGTATCCCGCATCCACAAGAGTCTCAAAACCTGCCCTGATAAGCGAGGTGATGCCCCCGCACAGCACCGCCTGCTCACCGAAAAGGTCTGTCTCGGTTTCCTCCTGGAATGTGGTCTCCAGAACCACAGCCCTCGTGGCCCCTATCCCCTTGGCATATGCAAGCGCCATCTGCTTTGCCTGTCCGGAGTAATTCTGGTGGATGGCGATCAGCGCAGGGACTCCTTTGCCCTCCTCATACGTTCTCCTGACAAGTGCACCGGGGCCTTTCGGCGCCACCATGATGACATCCACGTCAGGAGGAGGCACGATCTGCCCGAAATGGATATTAAAACCGTGGGAGAACATCAGGCACTTGTTCTTAGAGAGGTGCGGGCGGATCTCGGCCTGGTAGATGGCTCCCTGGTGCTCGTCGGGGACAAGGACCTGCACGATGCCTGCCATTTTCACGGCCTCCGGGACCGGGTAGACCTTGAACCCGTCGGCAGAAGCTGCCTGCCATGACCGCCCGGGCCGAAGCCCAATCACCACGTCAAGGCCGCTGTCACGCAGGTTGAGGGCCTGGCCCCTTCCCTGTGAACCGTACCCGATGACAGCAATTTTCTTCCCGGAGAGATACCCCAGGTCTGCGTCAGTATCATAGTATTTTTCCATCATAGGATGATCAGTGACATATCAGTAACAGAGCACTTAAATATTATATGAAAAAATTACCTTCCACATCATTCTTGGGAGCGATGCGCTATTCCCAGTCAGTTACCACATAAATCCGGGCGTGATTTGCCAGACGTCCAGTCAACGATCCCAGATATCCGCATCAACCTGACCAGGGTAGGGGTCAAAAACGTCAAAAAAATGGTGGAAGTCTCGAGGCCTGAGAAAAGACCTGTGATCTTCATCTCCAACTTCGACGTCTTTGTCGATCTTCCGGGCAGCCTCAAGGGGGCCAACCTCTCCCGCAACTTCGAGGTGATCGACGAGGTGCTCCAGCAGGCGATTGACGGCGACGTGAAGGAGATTGAGAATCTCTGCAGCGTGGTTGCCCGGAAGCTCCTGGATCGCCATGAGTATGCGGACCGCACCGAAGTCCTGATGAACAGCCAGTTCATGGTCAAGCGGGAGACCCCGGTATCGCATACGAGTTGCCATGAAGTGGTCACGGTCCATGCACGGGCTGTTGCCCGGAGAACATTCCGGAATCCCATCGTGCGGAAGAGTATCGGTGCGGAGGTGACAGGAATGACCGCCTGCCCCTGTGCCCAGGACATCATGAAGGAGAGGGCAATTTCGGTGCTTCAGAATCTGGAGATCCCCGAGGAGAAGATACAGAGTTTCCTTGCTGAAGTCCCTATGGCAACCCACAATCAGCGTGGCAGGGGATTTTTATCGATCGAGATTGATGACGACCAGCACGTGAAACTGGAGAAGATAATCAGGATCCTGAAGGAATCGATGAGCACATCCATCTTCGAACTCCTCAAGCGCGGGGACGAGAGTTATGTCGTGCTGAATGCCCATAAAAATCCCCGTTTCGTGGAGGACTGTGTCAGGGAGATCGCCAAGAAAGTGCTGGCCGAGTTCAGGGATATTCCCGGTGACTCACTCATCACCATCATGCAGACAAACGAGGAGAGTATCCACCAGCATGATGCCTATGCAGAACGCCAGGCAACCATGGCAGAGCTGTACGTTGAATTGAACGGGGAAAAGTCATAACACCCTGTTTTCATATCATATGCGGATCAGGATTCCTTTCACTCCTGTTCCCCGCATTTCACGGCATCAATGAATACATCCGGAGCAGATGCCTTCTCTCATTATTCTAATACCTTTGTGACATGGAATGTGATGCTCTGCCGATTCCTCACACCTGAACAGCGCATGAATTGTGATGCCCCTCATCGAAAAAAACCTCCTTCAGAAGGGAATTTTCAGAAATTTTTTCGAGGGGCTGGCATACAGGCTGGGCCGTGTGTACGTGAAGTGCGATATAATTGCGCTTTTTAAAAAAATAAGCACAGTAAACTGCTGAAACAGTGCCGTGCATTATTGCACAGCAGATAAATATAGGAAGATTGCAACATGTTCCCTGAACGTACTCTGTACGGTCGAACATCTCTCAGCAGGAGAGGTGAATGTGGAATTACACTGGTATCGCAAACAGAACATGAGAATACCATGAGGCGATAATATTGTCGAAAATTGTAGAGATCTCCCCAACCACGAGGCATGAGGGACACTCAAAGCTCGTCCTGAAGGTGGACGACGCAGGCATCGTCGAGCGTGGTGACTGGCTCTCCATCACCCCTGTGAGAGGGGTGGAGAAGCTGGCTCTCGGGAAAACGATGGACCAGGTCCCGAAGATCGCGTCCCGAGTGTGCGGCATATGTCCGATCGCCCACACCCTTGCCGGCATCGAATCGATGGAGGGCTCAATCCGCTGCGAGATCCCCCGTGATGCAAAACTGCTCAGGATTATCCTTCAGTGTGCAAACAGGCTTCACAGCCATGCGCTCCACAACATCCTGACCCTTCCGGACATGTACCTCCCCGGAACTGATACCAAGATCAACCCGTTCTCTCCCGAGGAGCCCGTCCGGACCGTGGCCAAGCGGATCCAGAGGCTTCGCGAGGTAGGCCAGACAATCGGCGAAATCGCGGGTGGAGAAGCGATTCACCCCAGCAATCCGCGGGTCGGTGGGATGTACAAGGCCTGTACCACGCAGGCAAAGACCAAGATGTACGACCTCGCCAAGGAAGGACTGGTTCTCGCTCTCGAGCACATGGACTTCATGATTGCAGTCCTGCGCAACTACCAGAAGCGTGACTGGGCAGAGGTAGGCGGAAAGCAGATCCCCATTCCGAAGACTCTCGGGTATCACAACCAGGGCTACATGGCAGCAGATCCGATGTACGGAAGCTCCAACCTGGACGAATGCCCTGGATGGAACCCCGACCGGTGGACCGATGTCCGTCCCTGGGACTGGTACATGGGTGAAGGCGAGGTCAGCCTTGCAGACCCGAGCTACCCGATAGGTGGAACCTCCCCGGTAGGCACCAAGGTCAATCCCCAGATGGAGGCATGCACCGGTGTCCCGCTTTATGATGGCTCCCCCGTCGAAGTCGGCCCCCGTGCCAGGCTTGTCCAGTTCAAGAACTTTGACGAGAAAGGCACCATAGGGCAGCAGATCGCACGCCAGATGGAATATCCTGACTGCCTGTACACCATCATCAATGCGCTGGACGAGTACAACCCGAACGGGAAAGTTCTCGCTGACCACATTCCCCAGGGTGACGGATCACTCGGGTGGGCAGCAAACGAGGCCCCCCGCGGATGCGACGTCCACCTGGCGAAGGTCAAGGATGGCAGAGTGCTCTATTACGAGATGCTGGTGCCCACCACCTGGAACTTCCCCACCTGCAGCCGTGCCCTGACAGGTGCTCCCTGGCAGCTTGCAGAGGTCATCGTCCGAGGATACGACCCGTGCGTGTCATGTGCCACCCACATGATCGTCATCGATGATGACAAGAAGATAGTCGCCCAGAAACTCATCCAGTGAGACACCTCCATGCTGTATCCAGAGATTGTGATAGCAGGGTGCGGCAACCCGTTGTTCGCTGATGACGGGTTCGGACCGGCTGTTGTTGAGGAGCTTTTGCGCCTCGATCTCCCCGATCATATCAAAGCCGTGGATGCAGGCCTTGGTGGGCCGCATTTCATCTTTACACTGCTTGATCCAGACGTCACACGGAGACTTATCGTGATTGACACTGTTGATTTCGGGGGAGAGCCAGGCCAGCTCGTCAGGTTGACGGTCGAGGACCTGCCGCCGGGAAGTTACAGGGATGCCCATTCCTGGGACCTCACCGAGCCGCTCCACAGGTTAAAAGACAGGATGGAGATCACTGTCATCGGATGCCAGCCGAAGAGGGTGAGCGCCCCTGAGTTCGAGATGGGGCTCTCTGATGAGATTTCAAGCGCGATACCAAGGGCAGTGCGCGAAGTGCTCGCCCTGGTCGGAGTGGATTATGGGACTAGTCTCGAAAATTATGGGAAAGGAGAGCGCCAGCCCGGAGCCGAAGGTGAAACCTGCGGCGAAAGCTGACGTGGAGAAAAAGGCTGTTACAACGAAAAAGGAGGAAAAGCCTGTGGCAGACAAGATTACAGTTGGCCACGTGCACATGAGTGGTTGCACGGGCTGCCTGGTATCCTTAGCAGACAACTATGGTGGATTGTTAACCATACTTGACAAATACGCCGACCTTGTCTATGGCCTGACCCTTGCCGACGTGCGGCACATCCCCAAGATGGACGTGGCACTGGTGGAGGGGTCGGTGTGTATCCAGGACAAGATCTCAGTACAGGAGATCAAAGAGACCCGCGAGAAGGCGGCAGTGGTAGTGGCCGTTGGCGGCTGTGCCTGTTATGGCAACATCACCCGGTTCGGCCGCGGTGGCCAGCCCAACCAGCCCCAGCACGAGTCCTATCTGCCGGTGGGGGACCTGATCAAGGTGGATGTCTACATCCCCGGATGCGCCCCCTGCCCGCAGTTGATCAGGAACGTGTGCGTGATGGCGTACCTGCTCCTGAAAGGCAACAAGGACCAGCAGGAGCTGGCGAAGAAATACTTGACCCCGCTGATGCAGCTTGCCGAGCGCGGGACCGAAGCCTGCGGCTGCGACCTGATGTACGATGTGGTAAACCAGGGCCTCTGCATGGGCTGCGGATCGTGCGCAGCGGCATGCCCGGTCAGGGCCATTACCCACGAGTACGGGAAGCCCAACGTGAACAGGGAGATGTGCATCAAGTGCGGTGCATGCTACGCCCAGTGCCCGAGGAGCTTCTTCAACTTCGATGTGATCCCCGAATTCGAGGGCATCATGGATGCCATTGATGCGGCACTCAAATGAGGTGAGAGAGATGGCAGGAGAACTCGGAAAATACAAACTCTGTGTTTCGGCACGCAGCGCTGACAAGGCCATCCTGAAGAAGGCACAGGACGGGGGTATTGTCACCCAGCTCTTCAAGTTCGCCCTTGAAGAGGGTATCATCGACGGCGCAATCGTGGCAGGACAAGGCGACGAGCCCTGGAGGCCCCGCCCGTTCATCGCCACCACCGTCGAGGAGCTGATGACGTCGAGCGGCACCAAGTACAACATCAGCCCGCAGGTGTCATGGATCAAGGAGGCCACCCGCAGTTACGGTCTTGACAAGATCGGCATCGTGGGAACCCCCTGCCAGATGCAGGCGGTCAGGAAGGGCCAGCTCTATCCCGTCGGGCTCCGGGACGTTCCCGACAAGATAAAGCTCGCCATCGGCATCTTCTGCATGGAGAACTTCTCGTACCAGAGCGTGAAGCAGCTCGTCGAGGACCATGCGGCCATGAAGATGGAAGCGGTTAAGAAGATGGAGATCGGCAAGGGCAAGTTCTGGGTCTACGGGCAGCGCGGGCAGGTCGTCCAGCTCCCCCTCAAGGTGACCCACAAGTACGAGCAGCCCGGATGCCACGTCTGTCTTGACTACGTCGCAAACCTTGCGGATGTCTCGACCGGTTCGGTCGGAAGCCCCGACGGCTGGAGCACGGTCTTTGTCAGGACAAAGAACGGTGACGACATCTGGTCAAAGGCTATCGCCGCCGGGTGCTTTGAGACAAAGCCCATCGAGCAGGTGAAACCTGGACTCGAGCTTGTGACCAAGCTTGCAACTGAGAAGATCACCAAGAACCAGAAGACTGTCGAAGAGAGGGCCAAGTTCGGCGTGAACAAGGCACTCAGGAACCCCTACCTGGGGCCGAAATAATCCTTTTTTCTTTTCCCGGCCGGGAGTGCATGCGTATTTTCATTCGTTCGTATGCGCCATCCCCTCGAGAATCTGTCGTAGCGACCCAAAAAGACGACTCGTGATCGAGGAGTAGGGCCCACGCAGTACTTTCCCCCACAGTATTCGCAGTCATCAGAAAGAGTTTATGGACCGAGCCTGAAGACTTGTGTCATACAAAGGTGAGAAATATCCATGTCGTATAATCAATTCCTGCTCGCCGGGGTGGCAGTCGCCTGTCTCCTCGCCGTTTTTCTGGCCGGGTGCACCAGCTACCCGGGACCGGCAGGGGCAACCCCGTCTCCCACCGGCACCCTGGAGCCTGTCATGTCCTTTGACCAGGACAACAATGATCAGAATGTATCCATCGCACAGGGAACACCTTTCTCCCTGTCGCTTCCCGAAAACCCCACCACGGGATACTCATGGCAACTCTCCCATTCGGCAGGCATTGCGTCCCTTGGAGATGAATATATTCCCCCGTCTGCGCAGGTGATGGGTGCCGGCGGCACTCATACATGGAAATTTGCAGGAGAAGAGAGGGGGGACCAGACCATTTACGCAGAATACCGGAGACCCTGGGTTCCATCCGGCACTGTGACCTACCAGGACATCGAAGGAGGATTCTACGGCATCCTGGGTGACGACGGGAAAAAAATACTCCCATTGAACCTGGATGCCCGATACCGGGTTGATGGCATGCGGGTGTCCTTTGAGTATGAAGAAGCCGGTGATACCATCACGATCCAGATGTGGGGGACCCCGGTGAATATCACGTTCATCGAGCAGAGAGAGACCTTCCTCCTTCTGGTGAAGGTAACCTGATCGTATTGCATTCTCATTTTTCCAGGATTGAAAGTGGGGGCCTGAAATGCCCGGCTCCCTTTTCCCTGATGGTGAGACCTCGCGATGATCAACTAAGGATTGCCAAGTACAGCCGGCAGTGTCCGGGCCCATGCCCTGACCAGGTCCATGTCACGGAAATCACCCGCAACTCCCCCCGCCAGGGTGAATATTGCTTTATCCGCAGGATTCATCCTTCCCGGGTCCGCCACACCCGGGAAAAATGCTGAATCACGCGGCGCGATATGAAGGCGGATATCCGAGAGTGCATCCATGCCACTCTGCAGGTTCTTTTCTGACGGGTCCCGGAAAGAATACCCAACAGAGAATACCACGCACGGGATCATTCCAAGCCCTGCCCTTTCCCGTGAGACGAACTCGCGGGCTTCGACAAGCCACTTTCCCATGTAAAGAGGGCTCCCAATGACTACCGCATCGTATTTTTCCGGGTGTATCTCCAACCCTACCGGCACGCAGTCGACCGCCATTCCCAGTTTCTTCAACTCCTCTGCAATGCATTCGGCAATTTCCCTCGTCGACCCGTATCGGCTGGCATAACAGACCAGCACCGATTTCTCCTGTTTTCCTGCCCCGTGCGTCTCTGCAGGGCTGCTACCAGACATATCTCTTCTTCCCTCCCCGGGGACGGACAGGAGTGTATCCCGGCCGTCTCCGTACCTATACATTCATATGCACCGGAATTGTTATTCATTCTCATAGGAGTAAAAACCACATGAAGCAGAAGGAAGTTTTTCAGGGTGTCCCGGGGATGCTCCGCCCCTTCAAGGAATTCATCGAGAAGAAGGGCATCAAAGCGGGAGATACAATCGTCTATTATGGGTGCCCCGGCACCTGCACCCCCTTTGTCGAGCTCCTGGGTTTTGCGATTCGCAGCCTTGATATCGACCAGATCTTCGTCCCCTACGTTGACGAGTCCAAGGCCCAGAAAATATCGCTTGTCCCAGATATCGGGATGCAGGCAAAGGGCAGGGCCGTTATCGCACACCCTGCGGCAGTGGTGGTCATGGGGGGGCTCTCCATGCCGAATGTCCCCGTGAGCATGGAACAGGTGAAGTCGGCGATCGGGAAGTACCCGGACGCGGCAAAAATTGGCGTCTGTTTCATGAACATGTTCGAAAAGGGAGGCTGGCTGAAGGCCATCGACTTCGACCTCCTTATCGATGCCGCCATCGATCCTGTCAACGTGTGGAAGTAGACCAGAAAATATTCTTTGCGGCCCCCTCCCTTGTTATCCCGGCGGGGACAGGGAGGGATTTTGTCCTTCACACCAAGGTAAGCCTTACAGGTCTGCCCCGAGTGACTCCACGAATGCCGTGAGCGCGGGCAATGCCTGGACGCGTTCGCTGGCACAGATCTCGTATATCCTGGCGTCACCGAAATTTTCCCGGGCTGTGGCGGGGCACGCACCGGAGAGATCGCACTTGTTCAGCATCACTGCAAGGGGTATCTTCTGGCTGACGAGGGCCTCATACAGATGCTTCGTAAATTCATCGGGGGAGGCACTGCAGTCCACCATCAGGATTGCCGCATCCATCCCCCTGGAAATGATCTGCCGGACAAACTCGAACCTGTCCTGTCCCGGCGTCCCGAAAAGGTACACCTGGAGCGCATGAATTTCGACCCTGCCATAGTCGAGCGCAACAGTGGTATCGCCATTGCTCGTGTGGGCCTCGACATGGCGCGCCCGTGGATCTATCGACTGGATAAATGTGGATTTTCCCGCGTTGTACGCCCCGAAAATTACGATCTTCAGTTTTCCTCCGGCCATCGATGAGGATATTGATCTCCTGTTTTTTTTACCGTTTCGATATGCAACGGGTGAATGCGATGAATCCCACGCGGGGGTGAACCTGATCGATACATTCAGTCAGGAAACATGAATGGTGATACGCACGAGCTGCGCACCTGAAAGAGGCCTTGTGTCCGCGTCCCTCAACGAGAGTTTTTTATTCACCGGAATGAGATTCTGGAGCGATACAGCATGCTCGATAAAAAAAAGTGGACCCTTGTGGTCGCCGTCTCACTTGTACTGCTTTCGGTGATCCTCTACTGTATCCACTTTCTCGCCTTCCATGATGCCCACCATATCTGGATATTCCTGGTGGGAGATCTCGCATTCCTCCCTGTAGAGGTATTGCTGGTGACGCTCATCCTGCATCAGCTCCTCGAGAACAGGGAGAAGAGTATGAAGATCGAAAAGATGAACATGGTCATCGGGACTTTCTTCTCGACGATGGGTACAGCGTTACTGGAAATGTTTTCAAGAAACGACCCGAACCTTGAACTCTTGAGAGAGAAACTTGTGATATCCGACGAATGGTCAGGAAATGATTTTGCAAAAATCCGAAATTTCCTGTCCCGGTATTCCTGCAGCATATCTCACGAAGGTGTCGATCTTCCCGAACTTGCGTCATTTCTGGGAAAGAAAGAAGATTTCATGATCCGCCTGCTGGAAAACCCTGTCCTCCTCGAACATGAGTCCTTTACCACGCTTTTGAGGGCAGTCTTCCATCTCAACGAGGAGTTGCAGTCACGAAGCGACCTCTCCCATCTCCCCATAAACGATCGCATGCACCTTTCAGGCGATATCTGCCGCGCGTACGGGGAGCTGATAGAACAGTGGGCCACCTACATGGAGTATCTCAAGAACCATTACCCGTATCTCTTCTCGCTTGCAATACGCACAAACCCCTTCGACAAGTCTGCCAGTCCCGTGATACCCTGATCCCCCTTTTTTATTTCTCCATTAAAGTGCAGTTCCAGTAGGGGACCCATCCTTTATGCATATGTACGGGTTGCCGGGGATTTCCCCGGAGAGAGAAGGATCGGTGAATACCTGTATTGCTGCTCCTGGATGAGGGCAGGATAAGAAGAGCCTTGAAGAGAGGAGGACAATATTTTTAGTGATCAGTATGACAGAAAAAGAAGGATCACTCCCGGGTTCACGTGTCAGCATGGAGACGAGCCTGGGCACCATTGAGATAGAGCTTTTTGAAGACATGCCCATCACTGCAGGTAATTTTGCCACCCTCGTGCAGAAAGGATTCTATGACGGGGTCATCTTCCACCGGGTCATCAACGGCTTCATGATCCAGGGAGGCGATCCTGAGGGAACCGGGAGGGGCGGTCCGGGTTATACCATCAAAGACGAGTTTAAGCCGGGAAGGAAGAACGATCGGGGCACTCTCTCCATGGCGAATGCCGGTCCGAACACCGGAGGGAGCCAGTTCTTCATAAACCTTGTGAATAACAACTATCTCGACGGCAAACACCCTGTTTTCGGCCGTGTGACGGGTGGCATGGACATGGTGGACAAGATCGCAAAGGTCCGGACGGATCGGAACGATCGCCCCCTCCAGCCTGTCACCATCATCAGGGCTACCCTTGCATGATGCCCGGGAGCCGGCCCGGCCTTCCCCAATTTTTGAAAAAAAATCTATGATTCACCCCGTGATGTACGTATGCAAAATGAAAAATGGTAAAGCCATTTTCATGGTAAAAAAGATCTCGATCCACACCCACCTCTTTTTATTCTAAAAAACCTCATTTGAGCCATCCCTTCTTGCCCCTTCACGGTGCAGTGTGGAGAGAGAGTCCTTCCGGGAAAATACAGGGCGAATGAACTGTCCCGTGGAAAAAATTCTTCAGTAAATGGTATGAAAAATAGGAATCAGGCCAGGTAATCCGCGGGGGTCGGCATCTGCTCCTTGAGCCCCTTACGCTTGCGGATGGAAGTCACGACTTCCTTTATCAGGTTGTTCGGCACAAGCTCGAATCCGACAAACTCGGTGCTCCACATGGCACGGCCTTCAGTGGCAGACCTGATATCGCCTGCGAAACCGAACAACTCGGCAACAGGCGCCTTTCCAACGACGGTCACTGTATCCCCCTCGCTCTGGATGTCGAACACCTGTCCCCTGCGGCCCTGGATCTGCGAGGTCGCATTTCCCATCTGGTCGGTGGGGACCGTGATCTGGATCTTCTGCACCGGTTCGAGCAGCGTGTCTCCTGCAAGGAGCATCCCTGCCTTTACGGCCGCCCTGACTGCAGGGATGACCTGCGCCGGACCCCTGTGGATGGCATCCTCGTGGAGCTTGACGTCCACAAGCCGCAGTTTCAGGTTCTGCACCTTTTCATCGGCCAGTGGGCCTCCGTCAAGGGCTTCATGGACACCCTCGAGGATCAGTTCCATGGTCTCGTTCAGGTACTGGATACCCTTCGTCATGTCAATGAACATGGTGTTGCCATAGATATCTTTCACGTTCTTGGCCTCATCCTTGTCCATCCCTGCAGCAATCAGGGTATCCCTCCGTTCCAGCTGGGACTGGTTCATGGAGACCTGCCCGTTCTTGATCAGATCCACGATCGCATCCGGGAGAACCTCGAGTTCCAGGTAGAAGCGGTTGTGCCGGTTGGGGGACTTCCCCTCAACGGGTCCCGCCTTCTGGGTTATCGTCTCCCTGTAAACGACGATTGGTTCCGAAGTGACGATCTCCACGCCCTTGTCCCTCTTGATCCGGCCCGTGATAATCTCCAGGTGCAACTCCCCCATCCCGGCGATGAGGTGCTCACCGGTCTCCTCGTTGATGTTGATCTGCAGGGTGGGGTCCTCCTTTGCCACCTGGCGGAGCACTTCGACGAGTTTCGGGAGGTCCTTCATGTTCTTGGCCTCGACAGCCACTGTCATGACAGGTTCACTGTAGTGTTTCAGGGACTCAAACGGAGTCATACTCTGGAGTGTGGTCACCGTTGATCCCACGATTGCATCTTTCAGACCGGTCACGGCGGCAATGTTTCCTGCCCTTATCTCTTCAACCTCGACCCTCGTCGGCCCCATGAAGATCCCTACCTGCTGCAGGCGGTTGACCTTCATTGCCGTGCCCATCACGTAGAGCTCGGTGCCACGCCTGATTCGCCCTGAAAAGAGCCTGCCCGTCGCTACTTCACCGGCGTGAGGATCAAACGAGATATCGGTGACCATCAGGGTAGCAGGTCCATTCGGATCACAGTCGAGCATCGCCTTGCCTTCAGGAGTGGTGGCATCCCCGTGCCATATCACCCTGATACGCCGCTTCTGGGAGTCCTTCGGGTTCGGGAGATGCTTGACGACCATGTCAAGGACCACTTCGCAGAGGGGACTCCGCTTTGCCAGGTTCTTCATATCCCCGGTCTTGCAACTCTCGTAGACCTCCTTGAATGAGACTCCGCTCTTCTTCATGAACGGAACGGAGACCGCCCAGTTGTAGAGGGCTGACCCGAATGCAACCGTACCCTGCGCCGCATCGAGTTTCCAGCCTGCATTGTATGCCTCTTCGTTCATCCCCTTGATCAGCTTGTTGACCTTGTCTATGACACGGCCAAGGCGGATCTGCATCTCCATCTCGTCCACCTTGAGCTCGTTAATGAGACGGTCCACCTTGTTGATGAAGAGCACGGGGCGGACCCCCTCTTTCAAGGCCTGCCGCAGCACCGTCTCTGTCTGGGGCATGGTCCCCTCGACCGCATCAACAAGGACCACCGCCCCGTCCACCGCACGCATGGCACGGGTGACGTCCCCTCCGAAGTCAACGTGACCGGGGGTGTCGATCATGTTGATAAGGAACTCCTGCCCTTCGTACTCGTGGACCATGGAGACGTTGCTCGCATCGATTGTGATGCCACGGGCCTGCTCCTCCTCGTCGGAGTCCATGAAGAGCTGCCTCCCGGCAAGTTCCTCCGATATGATCCCTGCACCTGCGAGGAGGTTGTCGGAGAGCGTGGTCTTGCCGTGATCGATGTGGGCAACGATACCGATATTCCGGATATGTACCGGATCACTCATCAGTTCAGTGACTTTCTCGATTGATTTTTTGCCTCTGGCCATGAAAAACACCACAAAAAAGTGAACAGATTTCCTTATCTGGCAGATTTCGCAATTCTTTCGCGTTCTTCTTTCTTATTCACCGAGTACGCCTTCACGTCACCCTTGGAGGCGGCGATCAGCTCGTCGGCCAGGCATGCGGCCACCGGCTTCTTATTCTTGTGCGCCGCCTTGTACACCGCCTCTGAAATGAAGAAGAGGGACGTATTCACCCTGCGGATGGGGGCGGTGTCCACCGATTTGGGGACATTGATCCCCCCGTATTTCAGCCTGACAGTCTCCTCTCTCTGGCCCGTATTGGCAATAGCCTCAACAAGGACCTGGACCGGATTCTTCTTGGTCTTTTTATGGATCGTCTCGAATGCGTCCCGCACGATCCGGGTCGCCAGCTGCTTGTTGCCGGTGTTCATCTCGGACTTCATCAGCCTGTTGATGAGCCGTTCGACGATCAGCATATTGGCCTTGTTGAACTCCTGCCGGGTGAATTTTCCAGTCGAATGAGGGACAATCACGGGATTGAGGCTGATATACCTGACAAGACTCGGGTCAGTCACCTGCACTTCCCCGAGATCCCACTTGTTGAAGAGGAGCCTTGATGCGGTTTCTGCGTCTGTCATGTCAGATCACCTGCGTGGTTTCTCCTTGCGGCCGATGACCATCTCGTGGAGCGAGACATTGTTTACCTTGGTGACCACGTACCTGACCCCCGGGATGTCGCCCATGGAACGACCCAGGCGGCCGCCGATCCCCTCGATCTCGACCTCGTCGTGTTCGTCGATGAAGTTGATGGCTCCATCTCCTACGGCGAACGCTGTAACCTGTCGGCCGTTCTTGATCAGCTGCACTCTCACGCACTTCCGGATGGCGGAGTTCGGCTGCTTGGCCTCGACACCGATCTTCTCGAGCACAATCCCCCTGGCCTGCGGAGCGCCCTCCAGCGGGTCCGACTTGAGGTTGACCCCCCCCTGGCTGCGCACGAACGTGGGGTCGCTCCAGCGGAACTTTTTCGCATCCTTGAGCAGTTTTCTGGCTGCAAATTTACCATTACCCATGAAATACCCTCAGTTGAAGTTGGTTTGCGGTGGACTCTTTTTCACCCTTTGTGTTATATACAAACGCGCGGTAGCGTCTTATACATTATGGAGTGGTCCCCGATTGCCTGTATTGGTTGCCTTCCATTGCTAATAATATTATATCCCGCTCCGGCCAAACTTCTTTCATGATCTGTCGGATCTTCAAGGAGGTGCAGTTCGACGCAAGCCACAGGCTGCTCCATTATCAGGGCAAATGCGCCTGTCTGCATGGCCATCGCTGGAAGGTGGAAGTATGGATGGAGGGGCGGGCGGACGAGAAGACCGGCATCCTAATGGACTACAATACGATAAAAACCATCATTGAACGCTTCGATCACCAGATCCTGCTCAACCGTGAAGACCCCATGGTCGCTGCAATTCAGGCCTTCCACCCGGTCATCACCACACCCGGCGAGCCCACCAGCGAACTGCTGGCATCCCTCTTCGCAGACCAGCTCAATGATGAATGCACCCGTATGGGCTTCCATGCCAGGGTAACCCAAATAAGGGTCTATGAATCCCCCACCTGTTACGCCGAAGTGGTGTATGAAGGTCAGTGAGATATTCCGGAGTATACAGGGAGAGGGGCGGAACCAGGGGAGACCCTGCACCTTCATCCGTTTTGCAGGGTGCAACCTGCGCTGCTCATGGTGCGATACTCCCCATGCCCTTCACGACGGAACCGAAATGGCTCCCGGGGAGATCATCAGCCGTGTTCAGGCCATGGGAGGCTCCTATGTCTGCATCACAGGGGGTGAACCCCTCCTCCAGGGACGCCCTCTCCTCTCTCTTGCAGAAAGCCTCTCCTCTCTCGGGTACGTGATTGACATCGAGACAAACGGCACGATAGGATTTTCAGTATTCCATGACTGTGCACGCATCTGCATGGACGTCAAATGCCCCTCTTCGGGAGAGGAGAGCGACCTCTCCCTTCTCCAGGATATCACCAGCGAAGACTCGGTCAAGTTCGTAGTCAGGGATATGGCAGACTGCGAGTACGCTGCCCGGGCTATTCAGGACAATGCAATCGCAGGGGAGATCTTCTTTTCGCCTGTTGAAGGATCCGATGCGACGGCAATCGCCCGCTTTCTCATAGAAGCTGATCTCCCTGCAAGGCTGCAGCTGCAACTGCATAAGATCCTGGGGATGATCTGAAGATGAGAGCGGTATGCCTCCTCTCCGGTGGGATGGACTCAACGACGCTTGCCTATATCGCGAGGGAAATGGGGTATGGAATTCTCGCCCTCCACTTTAATTACGGGCAGAGAACTGAGCAAAAAGAGCGTGCCTGTGCCAGGACAATCGCTTCGCTCCTCTGCACAGAGGAGTTCCTGGAGGTTGACCTCTCCTATCTCTCGCAGTTCGGGAGCAGCAGCCTCACAGATCATTCCATCCCTGTCGATCAGTACCGTGCAGAGCGTTCCGGCATTCCCAACACCTATGTCCCGTTCAGGAACGCCAACCTCCTGGCAATCGCCACGAGTTATGCGGAGTCAAGGGCCGCAGATGCTGTCTTCATAGGCGTCCAGTCCCAGGATTACAGCGGGTATCCCGACTGCCGCCCTGCATTCATCGAGGCTTTCCAGGCGGTGATTGATGCCGGCACGCGCGACGAAACCTCGATCCGGCTGATCACCCCCTTCATCCGGATGACAAAGAGGGAGATCCTCGCAGAGGGGCTACGCCTGCACGTGCCCTACGAGCACACATGGTCCTGTTACCAGTATGATGACCGTGCATGCGGCACCTGCGGATCATGTCATTTCAGGAGAGAGGCATTCTCCTCTCTGGGAATGAAAGATCCCATCCCGTACCGGGAGGATCAATGACAGACCTTTACCGCGGGCGGAGACTCCGGGTGGATGAGAGAGAATACGATCTCCCCAACGGTTGCCGGGTGGAGAAGGTGGCAGTCCACCCGGGAAATGCCGTCGCCATCCTGCCCTTCCGGGCTGACGGGTCCTGTTACCTCATCAGGCAGTTCCGTTTCGTCATAGGGGAGTATATCCTCGAGGCGCCCGCAGGGACGCTCAACCCGGGAGAGGATCCGCTCGCGACGGCCCGGAGGGAGCTCATCGAGGAAACAGGATTCCAGGCGGAGACATTTATCCCGAGGGGATTCATTTACACGACTCCGGGCTTTTCTGACGAGGTGATCCACCTGTACGAGGCCCACGGACTCTCGCCGTCATGCCTGTACGAGAAGGACCCGGACGAGATCATCGAGCTCGTGCGTGTGAACACAGAGGACCTCCCGGACATGATCATGGACGGCCGGATCTGCGATGCCAAGACCATCAGTCTTATCTTCCGCTGTGTCGGAGCGTCCCGGTGAAATCCGTTGTTTTCCTCCCCTGCCTCTTCCTTGCTCTCTTCGTCGTCGGCACCGGTTGCATGGGGGAGCCCCCCGGCCGGTCCATTGACCAGCAGCACGGCACTTATTCTGTGGATGACGCAGGCGTGCTGTCGCTTCGCTGTCCTCCCTGCCAGGCTGAGGAGACGATCCTCTCCCGCCATGAAGGATTCACCACGTTCAGGGTGGTGTTCAGGAACCCGGAAGGCGATGTCTATGCCATCGCAACAGTCCCTGACAATCCTGTGGCAGGATTCGTGCTCGCTCCGGGTGCAGGGGTGAGGAAGGAGGGACACCTGGGAAGGGCGGAAATGTACGCCACGCACTCGTATGCGTACCTGATACTGGATGTCAGAGGCAACGGAGGGGAGACGGACGGGTATCCGATGGACCTTGAGAGGGATTTCAGGCGGTTTATGGCCCGGGAGTGGCCCCAGTATTACCTCTCGGTGTGTGACATCTCGTGCGGGCGCGCCTATCTCCAGAACAGGTCCCGGATCCCGGTCTATGCTGTCGGGGAGAGCAACGGCGGCCGCTATGCCGCAATCGCCGCCGCGGTTGACAGCGGGTTCGCCGGGTATATCGGGGTCTCCACTTCAGGTTTTTCGCGTGCGGGGGACGACTATACCGGGGATGCAAGGAGGTTTCTCCTCTCTGTCGATCCCGAGAATGCTGCCACGATGATGGCCGGCAGGAACTCCTGGATCTTCCATGCACCGGGGGATACGGTGATCCCGTTTTCCCTTGGCCGGGCGTTGTATGACGCTCTGCCGGAGCCTAAAAGTTTCTTCGCCTTCAACGGCACACACGGGCAGAACGAAGAGACGGATGCCCTGATACTTGAAGAATGTGCGCAAATTTATGGCCCCCTGCGTTGAATCATATTGAAGCTTCGGGATGGCCGAAGAGACCGATATGACCGAGACAGAGGAGATGGACGAGGGGCGGAGGCGCTACGAGTTCAGGAAGACCCTCGAGAAGCTGGAGGCCAAGCAGGGAAGCGGAACGGAACTCATCACAATCTACATCCCCCCTGACAAGCAGATCCACGATGTGACCGCGCAGCTTCGCGACGAGTTCGGTCAGTGCGCCAATATCAAGAGCAAGCAGACCAGGACCAATGTCCAGAGCGCCATATCCTCCATCCTCTCCAGGCTCAAATATTACAGGAACCCCCCACCTCACGGCATGGCCGTCTTCTGCGGGACCATCCAGTTGCAGGGGGACCGTACCGACCTGGAATGCACCATCATCGAACCTCCCGAACCCCTGAACCTCTATATGTACAGGTGCAGCTCGAATTTCGAACTGGAGCCGCTGAAGGAGATGCTCGAAGAGAAGAGTGTCTACGGGCTCCTTGTCCTGGACAGGAGAGAGGCATTCTGGGGATTTCTCCGCGGGAACCGGATAGAGCCTGTGGGGGGAACAACGTCCACGGTGCCCGGGAAGCAGAGAAAGGGGGGACAGTCGAGCGTCCGTTTCGCACGCCTGAGGGAGATTGCGATCAACGAATTCTATACCAAGATCGGCGAACGTGCGAGTGCCATATTCCTTGCAGAGAAGGACTTTTTCGAACGGTTCAAGGGTGTCCTGATAGGCGGCCCCAGCCCCACCAAGGAGGAGTTCGAGGCAGGCCAGTACCTCCACCACGAGCTCCAGAAGCGAATCATCGGCCTCTTCGATGTGGCATACACGAACGAGAGCGGCCTTTCGGAACTCGTCGATGCTGCAAAAGATGCCCTGAAAGGGATGGAGGTGATCAAGGAGAAGGAGTTCATGAACCGGTTCCTGAAGGAACTGGTCAAAGAAAACGGACTCGCTGCCTATGGCGAAGAGAGCATCCGGAAGAACCTGGATGTCGGTTCGGTGGATATCCTTCTCCTTTCGGCATCGCTGCGCAAGTCGAGGGTCAGCATACGCTGCCAGGCCTGCGGACATGCCGATGAGCGGACCATCCAGCTTGAACCCGGGAAGACCGTGCAGGATATCGTCGCAGCACAGACCTGCCGAAAATGCGAGGGGCCGCTGGTAGTCGACCAGGAAGTGGACATCATCGAGGAATTGACCCGTCTCGCTGACCAGACAAGCACCCGGGTGGAGATCATATCAGACGATTTCGAGGAGGGCTCCATCCTCTTTTCTGCATTCGGGGGAATCGCAGCCATCCTCCGGTACCGGACGGGATACTGAAATGCTCTGTACAATCATTCATACCATCGAATGCGCCCTCCGCGAGGTGAGCGGCCAGGACGATGTGCTCCTCGTCGAAGGGGGTGAACACGCGGACCTGGCAAGCACCATTGCATTCGGCCTTGCGAGAATCAGGAAGAAGGCGCCTGCCGCAATCGCCCGCGAACTCGCGGATGCACTCGCAGGAAGGAAGGACATGGAGGAGATCCGGGTCGAGGCACTGGGACCTTACCTTAACTTCCATTTCAGCAGGAGAATAATTGAAACGGCGCTTCGTGAAGCCACTTCCGGGGGTTATGGAACCCTCCCTCCAAAAGGGGAGAGGGTCGTACTCGAGCATACCAGCGCCAATCCCAACGGGCCGCTGCACGTGGGACATATCAGGAACACAATTATCGGTGACACCCTTGCCCGCAGTTTCCGGAAAGCCGGCTACCCGCTGGAGGTCCAGTATTACGTCAACGACATGGGCCGCCAGATTGCCATAGTGGTATGGGGTTTTTCACACCCTGAAAGCGCCCCCCTCCCGGGAGAGAAGGGAGACCACCACGTGGCCAGAGTGTATATCGCGGCAAACAGGGAACTTGAGGCAAGGCCTGAGTGCGTGGCCGAGGTGGACCGCCTGATGCAGCTCGTGGAGAAGGGTGACCTAGCGACCCAGCGCCTTTTCCGGGGAGCGGTGAGCGAATGCCTGGATGGTTTTAAAGTCACGCTCGGACGCCTCGGAGCCAGGCATGACCGGTTCGTCTGGGAGAGCGATTTCATCCGCAACGGCGACACATCCCGCGTCCTTGCCAAGATTTCTCACATGCAGGAGTGCAGGGATGACGGCAAGCTCTGGCTCGATCTCTCGCGATGCGGCTTCGAGAAGGAATACGTGCTCCGCAGGAGTGACGGGACCTCCGTCTATGCCGCCCGCGATCTTGCCTACCACACATGGAAAGGCCGCAACTTCGACCGGGTAATCGATGTCCTCGGTGCTGACCACAAGCTGATCGGCGCACAGCTGATCGCGACGCTCGGACTCCTCGGCGAGAGAGCCCCCGAGATCATCCATTTCGAGTTCGTCTCACTGCCTGAAGGTTCCATGAGCACCCGGGCGGGTAAATTCGTCTCGGCTGATGAACTTCTCGACGAGGTGACCAGGAGGGCTCTTGAGGAGGTGACCGTCCGGAGACCCGAACTGCCGGACACTGAACGACAGGAGATCGCACGGTCAGTCGCTCTGGCGGCCATCCGGTATGATATCGTGAGGATATCCCCCGAAAAAAGCACCGTCTTTGACTGGAAAGAGGCACTCGATTTCGAACGCCAGAGCGGGCCATACATCCAGTACGCCCATGCACGCGCCTGCAGCATCCTTGAGAAGGCAGGGACTTTCGAGGAATGCGTAAACCTCGAGAACGATCATGAAATCGCCCTTGCAAGGCAGATTATCCGGTTCCCCATGGTCATCGAGAGTGTCGTGAAAGAACTCAAGCCGCACCTGCTTGCAGCATATGCCCGCGATCTTGCCGATCTCTTCAATGCCTTCTACCATTTCGAGCCTGTCCTCAAAAGCGAGGGGATCACTAGGCGGTCCCGACTCACCCTCGTAAAGGCTGCACAGAACACGCTTGCGGAGGCGCTGCAGACCCTTGGTATCGATGCCCTCTCAACCATGTGATGCCCTGCGCCGCCAGGGCTACCAGTTCTTCTCCCCGGAGTCCTCTGCCGCACTGAAGCCCTGCCTGTGGTGCAAGCGGGCGCTCCGCGGAGGTGAGATGTGCTATAAGCACCAGTTCTACGGGATCGACAGTCACCGCTGCGTGCAGATGACCCCGACGCTCCGTTGCAACCAGCGCTGCCTCTTTTGCTGGAGGTCATTTGAGCACGAATATCCCGGAGAGAGGGACCTTCTCCCGGCAGAAATCCTCGCCATGGTGAAACCCCTCCAGAAAAAGGCGCTTTCAGGGTACAAACCCTCACCCTACGTCACGCCGGAACGGTTTGCCGAGGCCCTCGACCCGAGGCACGTGGCCATATCGCTCTCGGGAGAGCCCACCCTGTATCCTCACTTGCCTGCACTGATCGACCTCTTCAGGGAAGGGGGGTTCACGACGTTCCTGGTCAGCAACGGGACAAGACCGGATGTCATCGCCAAATGCAGGCCTTTCCAGACGTATATATCACTCACTGCGCCTGATGAGGAGACCTACAGGAAGGTGTCCAGACCCATGGAAGATACCTGGGAGGCGATCCATGAGAGCCTGGCCCTCCTCGGCACCCGGCGATCTGCCATCCGCGTCACCCTGGTGAAGGGGCTGAACGACCATGATCCCGGCTCGTATGCCGCGAAGATACAGGACTCGGGCGCCACATTCGTGGAAGTGAAGGGATATATGTTTCTCGGATACAGTAGAAAGAGATTGGATAGAGGGAACATGCCGAGTTTTGCCCATGTGAAGGAGTTCGCGGATAAGATTGCCGCAGCATGCGAGTACCGGGTCAGGGACGAAAATCCATTGAGCCGGGTTGTCTGCCTGGAGAGGGTCCCATGAGATTCGATGTGGATGAATACAGGAAGAGATCCCGGGAGCATTTCGAAAAAGCCTGGCACGAAGGCCCCGCCGTACTTACACCGGCTCGTGCAGGGGACCGGTATCCGAGGCTGCACTACCACCGGGCAACCCCGCATCCCATTTACGACATGATCAACCGCCTCAGGGAGACGTATCTTGGCCTTGGTTTCACCGAGGCCTGCAACCCTATCATCGTGGAAGAGCAGGACGTGTACCGGCAGTTCGGGCCTGAGGCCAGCGCCGTGCTCGACAGGGTATTCTACCTCGGTGGGCTGGACAGACCGAACCAGGGAATCGGGAAGGAGGAACTTGAAGGGATTGCACGGATCACCGGCAGGGATGTCGGGGCTGATGCAGAGGAAAAGCTTCGTGAGATACTGCAACAGTATAAGAAATCGGCCATCGACGGGGACGATCTCATCCACGCCACTTCGGAGGCACTCCGGATAGATGACGGCAAGACCGTCGAGATCTACGAGAAAGTGTTCTCGGCGTTCCGCGAACTTGTCCCCAGGTCCTCACGGAGCACGCTGCGCAGCCACATGACAAGCGGCTGGTTCCTCACTCTTGCGGCCATATGGGAGAAATCCCCCCTCCCGATACGGCTCTTCTCCGTTGACCGGTGTTTTCGCCGTGAGCAGGAGGAAGGGCCGACACGCCTGATGAGCTACCATTCCGCGTCCTGCGTGGTCGCGGGGGAGGACGTGACCAACGAGGAAGGAAAAGCCGTGGCCCGGGCACTCCTCTCGGCATTCGGGTATGAAGACTTTCGTTTCCGCCCGGATGAGAAGAGATCCAAATACTACATGCCCGACTCGCAGACCGAGGTGTACGCCCGCCACCCGGTGCACGAATGGGTCGAGGTGGCCACCTTCGGGATGTATTCACCGTCGGCGCTCGCCGAATACGGGATTGGTATTCCCGTCATGAACCTCGGCCTCGGCGTGGAGCGCCTTGCCATGATCGCACACAACTCCAATGACATCAGGCAGCTCACGTACCCCCAGTTCCATCCCATGCCCCTTACCGATCTCGAGATCGCAGGCGCAATCACGCTCCGTGAAGAACCCTCATCAATCGAGGGGAGACGGCTCGCACTCGCAATATCCCATACCGCCCGTGAGCATGCAGCCGCGGCTGGTCCCTGCTCGTTCGTGGCATTCGAAGGGTCGCTCAACGGGGTGCAGACGCGGGTGACGGTTGAGGAGGAGGAGGACGGCGCCAGGTTGTGCGGCCCTGCCTGCGGAAACGAGGTCTTCGTCCACCAGGGCTCGGTGCTGGGTGTCCCTGACACCCCCCAGTGGGCAAAAGTCAGGGAGGAGGGCGTTCCGGCCGGAATTTCCTATTTCGACGCGGTCAGTGCGCTTGCAGCAGCCCGAATCGAGGCAGAGGCGCGCTGCAGCCGGCCCGCCCATGTACAGGTGAAAATGGCGAAGCTTCCGAGCGATATCAACCTTCGTATCGCAGAGTACGCCATGCGTTTCATCACCGACCAGAAGAAGAAGGTGGATGTCCGGGGCCCTGTCTTCTTTGCTGTGAAATCTGAAATACTGGAAAGCGGGCCCTGATTTCCGTCCCCCCTGCCCACCCGGCCGGTTGAGAGCAGCATTCCCGGCAGGTTTTATTTTTTTGTGGCCTGCTTTTTTGCGACCGGCACATGCCACGTATAAGTCCGGGAAACCTGTACCCGATCGGGAGTGTGCGGGTCTTTTCACGATCTCATGAAATATCGCTGAATATTCTTGCTGTACCTGGCGGCAAAGGATCCCACGACAGATGTGACGATCACCATCGCAGCGACCGTGCCTGAAACCACCGCGGAACCGTACAAAGCGGCAATGGCGATGGAGAACTCCCCTCTTCCCGCAGTATTCGCCCATATCTCCACACCTGATCCCCTGTTCCCATGCACATATTTCCCGATGGCAAGACCTGATATCAGTTTCGCAAACACTGCCAGGATGCTGATGGCAAGAATTGCGCCAAGTGAGACACCTCCGGAAAAGAGATCTGTAGTGATCCCGAAGAAGACAAAGAAGACCACGAGGAAGACATCCTTGAAGGGCCTCGAATGGATCTCGAAGGATACCGGGTCGATTGTGCCAAGAATGGTTCCGAATGCGATGACCATGAACGATTCCGGGATACCCCAGGCAGACGCGAGCCCCGCAATGCCGAGCACCACTGAGAATGTGAGAAGAACGGGGAGTTCGTCGTCACGCTTCAGGACCGATATGATGTATTCTTTTCCGAACCGGGTGATGGCCAGAATGACAGCAAACAGTGCCGTGATCTTCACCAGCACCACGAGGGGGTGTTCGGAGGAAGTCCCGATGAAGGCGAGGAGAATGATGACGACAATATCCTCGAATACCATCAGCCAGACGACGGTCTCGGCCTCGCGCATGAGCAGTTTGTGGTTCTCAACCAGGGATGTCACTGCCATGGCCGTACTGCTGATGAAGAAGGCGGCAGCGACGACCAGCGCATCGGGGAGGGAGAAGCCCAGCGCAAACGCCGCGAGAAACCCTATCGCCACGTTGATGTGAAGGTCAAGCAGCCCTGTCTTGAGAATCTCTTTTTGTTTGCTCCAGATTCGGGCCGGTTTGATCTCGAGGCCCATGAAAAAGAGCAGGAACAGGAGGCCCAGGCGGGTGAGAAAGAGGGAGACCTCGTCGATTCCCACCAGGGAAAGCCCGCTCTGTCCCAGCAAGAGCCCGGCGATGATATAGAACGGGATCGACGGCAGGGAGAGTTTCTTTGTGATCAGGGCAAGCACCAGGCAGACTGAGAGCGCAAGAACGATACCTTCCATCAGGTCACCAGGAGAACCTGCTCGAAATTCTTCAACTGGTCAGCCTCGCCTATGGCTACAACTGTGTCCCCTTCTTCGAATACGAACCCCGGAGGAGGATTGATCACGTTCTTCTCACCCCGCGAGACCGCGATGATCGTCGCCCCCGTCCGTGCACGGATCTGCAGGGCTTCCAGGCTTTTTCCGGCGCATTGTTTTCCCATCACGTAGGTATGCACGCTGATACGGAGGTCTGAAAGCGCAGAGAAGGCAATCTCCACGCTCTCCTGGTCGGCCTCCATGATGGCCCCGGAGAGTATTGCCCCCAGCCTCCTCGCCTCGCCCGGTGTCAGTTCTGCCACACTCGGTGACGGTGAATCGTGGGGGAGCGTATACATCTGGATATTTCCGTTTTTTAAAAAGAATATGGCCACGATATCTTTTTTATCCGTCTCAAGCTCGTATTTGGTCCCTATTCCCGGGAGGTTGATGGAACGAAGCGCCATATCCATCGTGTGCTGCCCTTGTTCAAAAAAATTGTGAGTCCTGATCCGTGAGCTTGCGTCCTCACTGGGGCAGCATGTCCTTTTTCCTGAGCGGGTGATTTTCCCTGGCAAAAAGAGAGAACCCGAAAAGAGCAATGGGGAGTTGCCGGGTTCCTCTGATATATGCTTCTGAGGGTAGCAGAGGGAGGCCAATCAGCCTCCACGTATCAACATCGGGGAATGGTGCATATAAGGTGCCGCCGTGAGGGGTGAAAGTGTTATCCGGCTCATCATCCACAAAAATGCCGCACACTTTCATCGTGCTCCGCTTCCATACTACCTGGCATGCAGATCCGGATAGTGGGGGTGGGAAAGGTCCGGGACCGCTATCTCCAGGAAGGCATCCGGGAATACTGCACCCGGATCCAGCCATACTTCAGGGTGGACATGACTGATGTGGCCGATGAGAAGATCCCCTCAAAGCCCACTGAGGGAGAGAGAGAGGCAATCCTCGAGAAGGAGGGATCAAGGATGCTCTCTGTCATCAGGGGAAGCGGTATCCGGGTTTTACTCGATGTCGGGGGGGAGACCTGGAGCAGCGAAGAACTTGCCGCGCACCTCAACTCCTGGGTGCTGGAAGGACAGAATGCAGTCACCTTCCTCATCGGGGGTCCCCTTGGTGTCTCCGTCAGGGTCCGGGATTCAGCAGGGCATACTCTCTCACTCTCCCGGATGACGTTTCCCCACCAGATGGTCCGCCTCATCCTCCTTGAGCAGATTTTCCGTGCGGCAAGGATATGCAGTGGTGAGCCATACCACAAGTAGGGTGTTCGGGCCTCTCATGGAATGATCTCGCACCCGTTGTATCGTGTATGGGAGAAATCGTCCAAATTGATCAGGCCTGAGTCGATGCACTCCCGGATACGGGGCATGGCCTCAATCAATCCCTGGCGGAGGTTCTCCACCGAGCCACACACGGCAAGCCTCATCTCCTCGGGCCATGGCCGGATGATCTGGGAATACAGGCACCTCCCACCGCAGAATCCACGAATGGCGCACCGGGTGCATTCGCTCTCCACTTCAATAACCGGCAGGTGCAGGGGATGTGAGTGAGAGATATGCCCGGCGTAATATTCCTTCATACCCGTCATTACGGGGCAGGGAACGATGTGTCCATCTGTCATGATCGTGTAATTTGCATGGCCCGCACCGCAACGCAGGCGACTCTCCCTCTTTTCAATGATATCCTGCACGGGCTGAAGGAACGGGTACCACCGGGCCACTCCCTCTCCCCGGGCCATCCTCTCAACCCATGCACCGATGAGCCGGCGCACACCCGGGTTGTAACTCCCTGTGAGCCATCTCCCAAACGAACCGCTTCCCGCATACCCTGAAAATTCCGCATCCAGCTGCCAGTGAACGGATGAAAACGAGTGGTCCCGGTTCGAAGTGAGGTGCTGCACGGCATCCTCAATATCCACATCTTCCCCTACCGTCATCCTGGCAACCAGTTCCCCGCTGAAACCTGCCTCTTCAAGGTACCGGATATTACCCATGACCCCTGAGTAGGTCCCCGGCCCGCGATGCCTGTCGTTGACATCGGGGGGACCATCCAGGGACACGAGAATAGTCTCGAATTTCCTGATGTACCGTGGCGGGAGGTCATCGAGAAGGAGCCCGTTCGTCTGTATCATGAACCGGCAGCGTGGCAAAAGATCCATGATCCGCATGATCAGGTCGCTCCTGATCAGCGGTTCTCCCCCGTAAAACGTGAGGCAGGCATCCGGGTCCTTCCCAAGGAACCCGGCAAGATCCCCGAAGTCTGTGCTGAGTTCCGGCGGAACTGATGCGTCCACCTCGACATCCCTGCCGCACCATTCAGCATCACCCGAAAACAGCCTGCCCCGGCAATAGCTGCAGCAGAGGTTGCAATCGTCGGTGAGGATGATGTGAAAGAATACCATTGTTCAGATGTTTCCCAAAGCCTTCACACGGTTTTTTTGCGGCGGCCAGCCGCAAGGAACAGGGCAATTGAAGGAATAAAAAGCCCAAGTATGACAAGGACGGGGGAGAGGGGGATTTGCGCCTCCGTTGTGACGGTGGTCGCAGGCTGGAGGGGGATATCGAGCGATTCGGGTGCGACCCTGGCACGATACAGGGTCTCGTTCACCAACTCCATCCCGCTCCGGGCTTTCTCGTACTTTGGGTTGATCTGGACCGCGGTCTCATATGCCTGGAGGGCTTCCTCGTACCTGCCAAGCCTTGTAAGCGCTTCACCCAGGTTTGTCCAGAGCGTCGCATCGTACTTTGCCTGGTTGGGGTTCCGCCTCATCTCCTTCTCTGCGAGTCGGATGACCTCCCTGTATATCTCCATTGCCTGGGCGGATTGTCCCAGCACCTGCAGGTTTATGCCCTTCTGCAGGAGAGCGTCAAGGTCATTGGAATTGATAGCCAGTGCCCTGTCGTATGCATCGATTGCTGCCTGGTACTCTTCCTGTGCGTGGAGAGCGTCCCCCTTGTTCCTCCATGCCAGGGAGTAATAAGGATCGAGATCGAGTGATTTCTGGAACGCCTGTGCCGCATCGGGATAGCGTCCCACGCCCATCTCCGCCATGCCAAGCCTGTTCCATATGGCGCTGCTGTAAGGATCGAGGGCGATTGCTTCGTTGTAGAGATCGATTGCCTCCTGGTAACGATCCTGTGCGATCAGGTCATCCGCCTTCTTTGAGAGAGCCATGGCAACCTCCGACGGATTGTCCGCGATGACAGGTACGCAGAATAACAAAAGGAGCACTGCTGCTCCCACCAGCAGGATGATCCTGCCCCCTTCAATGAAGGTCCCTCCGCTCCTCATTCTATTGTCATAGTCATTGATGCGTGGCGACATTATAATACCTGATTCTGTGGATGCACATGCCGAAGGCATGTGCATTCTCACAACGTATCCCGCCACGGTATCCTCTTCCCGCAGTATTTCCGACATGCCGAAGGCATGTGCATTCTCACAACGTATCCCGCCACGGGTCACGTCTCCTTCAACCTCTCCTCTGTGAGAAAATGTGTGCTGCCCGGGCATGAGTGCCCGCTATTCCAATTGCTGCATCCCTAATGCAGATGCCTCCCGCATCTGCATGCATCCCGCCACGGGTCACGTCTCCTTCAACCTCTCCTCTGTGAGAAAATGTGTGCT
>CAYVMJ010000002.1:255560-323308 GCA_964452625.1 uncultured Methanolinea sp. | reverse complement strand
TCCAATTGCTGCATCCCTAATGCAGATGCCTCCCGCATCTGCATGCATCCCGCCATGGTACCCTTTTCCCGCATCTCAAATGCACATGGTTGCACCATGTGCATGCCACGGGTCAGGTCTTCAGGCCCCGCTACTCTGCAGCGCCGGGGTTCCTCTCTCCTGCATCATTCGGTCTAATCCTGCCTGGAATTCGCTGACGATTATATCAGGGACATCCCGGTTGAAAGCGTAATAATATTCCCAGGTCCCGAGAGTGTACACGATCTCGAACTGTCCCGGATCACTCGCATGTTTCCTGATGATCTCTTCGCCAGGCAGTTCTGCGTATGCCCAGGCATCTATTCCGCCCTTTTCAAGGAGTGAGACCATCTCTGTCGCTCTCGTGGCGACAACCCACCCTCTCGGCGCAACCCCGATGGCCAGGAGATCATCTCCTGCGACGTCATCACGTATGATCCCTATCCGGAGCCGGCCAATATCCTGTGGGTGGGAAACGGAGACATTTCCGTCTTTCACTGCAAACAACACATTTCTCGATACGAAGACCGGGCCGGCCCACTTGAACAGGTTTTCGCGTTCAGGTGTCCTGGCGGTGGAAAAGAGTGCGGTCATGGGGGTGGAAAGCACGGTCTGGTATCCTTCGGACCACGATCCTACCCTGATGTCCGCCTCTGCAGGATCGATCCCCGATTCTTTCAGGACCTTGCGGAGTACATCAACTGCAATCCCTTTGGGAACTCCGTCCTCTCCATAGTTATAGGGGGGATAATCTTCCGTGTACCACGTGATGCCTGCAAGGTCATGCTGCCCCCCGGAGGACCCGGGAAGGAGCGCGATGATGGTTACTCCTGCAACGATAATCACACATATCGATAAAAGAAGGTGTTTGAGCATGGTATCTCGTCTCCGGGTACGCTGGTCCCGAGGGGTTTATCGGAACGGGGGCACTTGTAGGTATCGGAACGCCTCAATGGGGGTTCCTGACGCATGATCCCCGGAGTGTCTGGTGCAAGTGTCACTCCCGGTACTTTTTTATGAGATAATACACAGCACCTGCACACGCAACGCCCAGGATGCCTGATGCGATCCCGGAAAAATAATCACCGTACATGAAATTCCCGGCAGAAACGAGTAACGAGAGGAGAACCAATGGTACCAGGAGGAATACCGCGAAGATGAGAAAAACCATATGATGAGTCGTCTTTTTCACGGGTTGATCATCCCAGTATCCATCCCCTCCCAATAAAATGGTTCTCATCCCGTTTTTCCTGGATGCATTGAGTCCCTCCGGTTTCCTGATACCTTCATTGTGACGGATCAGAATACCTTTGCCCGGGCATTCCCGTCAGTTGCACAACCTGCTGACATGAACGAACGCATTTCCGGTATTGAAAACAGACTTAAAGCTTTAGGGGCAGCCCTTTCGACAAAAGAGGTTACCAGGACAGGCATATTAGTAAAAGCGCCTGTGTCTGATGGGCTCGAGGAGATTCGAACTCCTGACCTCCGCCGTGTGAAGGCGACGTCATAACCAGCTAGACCACGAGCCCGAGTGCATCGACCGGGAATTGAACCCGGGCTATAGGCTTGGAAGGCCTAAGTCATGCCACTAGACCATCGATGCAGTGCGCCTGTTTATTATGAACATAAACGGTATTATGCTTTGTGTTCTTCGCCATCTTTCTCCTTTGAGGCGGGTATTTCCAGGTGAATGGCATGATGAAACCGGATGCTTTTCTTCAGCGGCACATGGCCAACATAGCCTGAAAAAACAAGTGTCGTTTTACGCAGGAAAAAATGCGCATGATCGGCTGAAAGGATCAGTACCCTCTCAGCTCCATCTGAACCTTCTCGAGGGCAGCAATTCTCTTCTCGAGAGGAGGGTGTGTCGAGAAGAGTTCCATGATACTGCTGCCTGAAAGTGCGGGGATGATGAAGAACGCATTTGCACTCTCCACGACCCGTTTCTGCTCGGAAGGCACATGGTCCATGCGTCCGCTGATCTTCTCGAGTGCGGTGATGAGATCCTGGGGCCTGCCTGTGATGTACGCACTCCCCCTGTCAGCCGCAAATTCACGGTACCGGGAGAGAGCCATGATCAGGAGCTGGGCCACGAAATACACGATGATGGCAACGATGCCCGCGATGATCCATGGATTTCCGTCCCGGCCTCTCCCCGAGAAGAGGCTTGCAAACAGGAAGTTGTTCATGACGAGTGCGGCGATCATGGCAACGAAACTGGCGATTGTCAGGGTGAGCACATCGCGGTTTTTCACGTGGGACAGTTCATGAGCCAGGACTGCCTCGAGCTCCCGCGGAGAAAGCAGGCGCATGATGGAATCTGTGACCGCGACAACGGCGTGTTTCGGGCTGCGCCCCGTGGCAAAAGCATTGGGCACCGGGGTCTGCATGATGGCAACCCGTGGCTTGGGGATATCGGCCTCTGTCGCAAGCCGCTCGACCATCCGGTGCAGTTCGGGATATTCATCGGGTTCGATGACCCGGGCGCGGGTGCTCCAGAGTACCAGTTTATCTGAAAAAAAGTACTGGACGAATGCCATCACGAATACCAGGAGCACAAGGAACGGAAGTCCCACGCCCAGCATGGAGAGGACGGCAAGGAAGACCAGGTACACCAGGAACAGCAGGAACAGTGTCAACCAAATCCTCAGCGTGAGTCCGAGATCGCGCTTCCATATTTTCATGCTGAGTATTTTTCTGGACGCACGAGATAAACATTCCCCCTGCGGTATATGAAAAAACGTTAAATTTTCGAGATATTGGAGAATAAACAGGCATTCATGCATTAGCGCCACCACTCCCTTCCTTCCTGCCCCTCTCATGCGCATAATTTTTCGCAAGGCGCGGGTACCTACTATGGGAAACAATACAATGGAGCTTGATGAGATCACCATAAGCAGGGCAATTGTTGCCACCCAGATGGAGAAACTCCTGGAATTCATGGAAATGGATGTCGCAGTGGTGGGAGGAGGACCATCCGGGCTCACCGCAGCAGCACTCCTCGGCGGCCAGGGCTTCCAGGTAGCCCTGATAGAGAAGAAGCTCTCCATCGGGGGCGGAATGTGGGGAGGCGGCATGATGCTTCCGCGAATTGTCGTGCAGGAACCGGCAAAGCGC
Source organism: uncultured Methanolinea sp. (assembly GCA_964452625.1). Taxonomy (GTDB): domain Archaea; phylum Halobacteriota; class Methanomicrobia; order Methanomicrobiales; family Methanospirillaceae; genus Methanolinea_A. Next base: position 320,170 of record CAYVMJ010000002.1, on the reverse strand, counting down.
CTCCTGGAACGGTTCAATATCTCACATTCTCCATACCAGGAGGGCTATTACGTGGCAGGATCTGTCGAGGCTGTCTCGAAACTCACTGCTGCTGCGTGTGATGCAGGGGTGGAATTTTTCAACCTTACCTCTGTGGAGGACGTGATGGTCCGGGGTGACGGTCGTCTCTCGGGGCTTGTTGTGAACTGGACACCGGTAGAGATGGCAAGTCTCCATGTCGATCCGCTCACCATGCGGTGCACATATGCCGTGGATGCCACAGGCCACGATGCCGTGCTCGCACGGTTCGTCGAGAAGAAGGGAGGAGAAGTGAAGGTCAGAGGAGAGGGCTTCATGTGGGCGGAAAGGGCTGAATCAGAGATCGTCTCCCATACGAGGGAGGTATTCCCGGGACTCGTGGTGTGCGGCATGGCAGCCAATGCCGTCGCCGGCGAGCATCGCATGGGACCTGTCTTTGGAGGGATGCTCCTCTCGGGCGAACACGCCGCCATGCTGGTCAGCAACGCCCTCAGACGCTAGAATACAGGTATCATAACCTTTTTTCCCGATTCGGGCAATCCTAATGTATGAGCATGATCGATCCGGACACACTTCCGGACGTGGCCTGCGGCCTCCTCTTCCACCTTCTGAACCGCGAGCTGCAGGATCGGGGACTGCTGCTCTTCTCCCTGGTTGAGAACCGGATCGATTTCCATGACCAGTTCCAGGACCTTTTTCTGAAGTTCTGCGGGGATTATCCCGAACTCGGAGATGCCCTCCTGCAGAAATACGGAAGTGCAGACCGGGTCTACACGCTCATCTGCGAGGGGGAAGGGGTGATGCCGGGAAAGACCACCACAATGCACTGGATCGTCCAGGATGCCCCTGATGTGCATCCTGATGCAATCGAGGACGAACTCGCGGGGAAGTGGCTCATTTTCCTGCCTCCCGAAGAGATTGATAATGCCTGGATAAAGGTCCGGGATGCGACCTGCAGGAAAGAACTCGGGATATCCGCAAAAGTCAGCACGGCCCGGCCGAACCCGGATTCGAGGGACAACCGGAAGGTGATCTACGTCTACACCCCCGACTGGCGGGATGAAGCCGATGTCATGAGGGTCAGGGAGAGACTTCGGGAACTCGGTTTCCAGGATCGACTGGGGTACAAGAGGAATATCGAGACTTTCAGGGGCGAATACAGCGAGAAGGGGAAAAGAGTGACTTTTTATTCAGCCTAGAGAGATAAGGCTCCCTATGCTTTCCTTTCCTTGTTCTTGGGTCTCAGGTTCTGGTAGCCGCACTTGCGACACCTGGTTGCGCGCATAGCGTTTCTGGCATTGCATCGCATACAGACCTTGACATTGAGCAGTCTTGCTTCAGCTTCCGGGAATCGTGCCATTTCAGAACACCATTATGTAGTCTTTAATAGAAGGCCCTGCAGGCACAAAAAGATTGTGTGTCACCCGGGAGTCGGCTGCATCCCCTCGTCATGGTCCCCGAGCCAGATTTTCAGGCGGGATAAGGCCCTTGCCCTGTGCGATACCCTGCTCTTCTCTTCCATGGACAGCTCCGCGAGCGTCCTTCCCTCCCATTCAAAAATGGGATCATACCCGAACCCCCCCTGCCCGCGTGGAGGGACAACCCTGCCTTCTATCCTGCCCCTGAAGATCTCTATTCCCCCCTCGTGCGCAAACGCAACCGCCGTCTCGAAATAGGCATTCCTGTCCACTACATCCTGCAACAGGCAAAGGATGCCCTCATTTCCGATTGTCCGCTGCACGTACGCTGCGTAAGGGCCGGGAAATCCACCGAGGGCCGGGATACAGAAACCTGTATCGTCCGTCATCAGGGGTCTTTTCAGGATGCCGTACGCATACTCCGCCTTCTTTGAGGCGATTGCTCCCACATCGTCATCCCGGTATTCAGGGCACTCCATGGGCACATGGGCGACCTCTGCAACGCCCCTGAAGAAGACCGCGATCTCCGCTGCCTTGTGCGAATTGCTCGTGACCACCGTAAAATTCACAGGTAACGCCCCCTTCGTTCAATCTCCTGTTCACGTAGCAGGACATCACCAGCACCGCCGAATACGGACCGGTATCCCCGGCTGAACGCATCTTTGAGTTCGGGACAGGATTCGGTGGTGCTCTCGAGGGTCTGGAAGAGGACATGGATATCGACACCGCGGGCCTCCACCTCTTCCGACACCACCGAGAGCCCGAAGTCGATTAGGACGCAGGACGAATCCCGCATGATCATGTTGCTGGTTGTAAGGTCACCATGGACGATCCCGCCATTGTGGAGCTTTCCCACCGTCTTTCCCGCTTCCACGAGATCGGGGACCCCCAGCCTGTCTTTGAGGAGCGTTCCCATGACCCGCTCCATGACAAGAGTGTCGGATGTCACATCCCTGATCATGGGAGTGGGAACCCCGCACCTGCGTGACATGGAGATCAGGCGCGCCTCTGCACGGGTCCTCTCGGCGATGAGGCGTGCATCAAGTGCATGCTGGCGGTACTTCTTGGGGAGTCGCCGCTTCTCTACCAGATCGTCCCTGATGGTCACCACCGCCTCGGCACCCCTGGCAACCTGGCATGCTGCAGGAAAGGCCGATCGCTTCGCAGGAGCGGGTTCCATTTCCCGCCAGACGACTTCGACCTGGTCAGACCGGAAATTCGGGTTTACATGGGTGTCGCCGGGAGATACGGCACACCCGCTCTCAAGCATGATCTTTCCCGTGTACGCAATCATAGCCCCGTTGTCCCCCATGAACTGGGGTTCGGGCACGTAAAACGTCGCTCCCCGCTCCCTGCACATGAGAGAGAGCATCTCCTGCAGGCGCCGGTTGACTCCCACACCCCCCACCAGGAGCACCTCGTCTTTCCCGGCATGTGCGAGCGCCCTCTCCGTCACTTCCACGCACATGGCAAAGGCAGTCTCCTGGAGGCTGTAACAGATGTCTTCGAGGGGGGCTTTCTGCTCCTTCGCCGCACTGACCAAGCCAGAGAAGGCGAGATCCATCCCCTTGACGGTATATGGGAGAGGGAGATAGGCCCCCTCTGTCGCAAGGGCTTCAATAGCCGGACCGCCGGGATGCGCAAGCCCCCTGCTCCGTGCGAATTTGTCCAGGGCATTGCCGAGGCCAATATCCAGGGTTTCCCCAAAAATGCGATAACGGCGGTTCAGGTATCCGATCACCTGGGTGTTCGCACCACTCGCATACAGTACCACGGGATCACGGCACCCTGTTGCGAAACGACCGATTTCCACATGCGCGATACAATGATTCACGCCAACCAGCGGCACATCAAGGGAGAGGGCCAGTGCCCGCGCTGCGGTCGCCACCGTGCGGAGGCAGGGGCCGAGCCCGGGCCCCATGGAAAACGCAATCCCCGCTATCTGCGACGGATCAGTGAGGACTTTTTCTATCACACGGGCCATCTCGGACGCATGGTGTTGCGCAGCCTCGCGGGGATGGATCCCCCCCTGGGAGGGCCGGTATGGTTTCGAATAAATGGCAACAAGATCCGTATCAAAAAGAGCGGCACTGAGGTTCCAGGCTGTTCCCTCAATCCCGAGGACCTGCCCTGGGACAGGAGTCTGTGTCATATGAGTGGTAAGTTGTGCGGACAGGATCCATTTCAGAACGGGAATGTCCGTCCGCGGATTCGATATATGCTTGTGGAATCTGTGAGGTCACTCTACTTCTTCTTGAACTCGGTATACCCGCACTTGCCGCAGGCTGCCCTGTCCGCGTGGTCTGCCAGGATAACACCGGGGCCGCATCTGGGGCAGTATTTCCTGCTGAATGCAACCTTGTCACCCTCGACCTTGTAGTATGCGCTCCTCTTCAGGGAGGCAGACTTTGCCTTCTTCTTTGCGGCCACGCTTCAGGCCTCCTCTCCCTTCGGCTTTGGAACGCCGCGGCTGATCAGGAAAGCGCGCTCGATCTGGTCACGGCGCTCAACAGAGTCGTAAATCCTCGCAGTTCCTGTGCAGGATGTCATGCCGAAACTGGTCTTCATCGAGTCCACCACGACCTGATTCTCCTGGACATTCATCAGCGCGGCAACCTTTCCCACGACCTGCATCCTTGACGGTGTAGCGCCGTCGAACCGGAGGGAAAACCCGACCTCCCTGCGGCCGAGCAGTTCGTTCCTTGTATCCCTGGTGACCTCAAATTCCATGGTATCCTCTAATTATACGCAGCGAAATTATTTATAGTCTATCTCCGCCGCAGGATAATAAAAAAGATCAGGATATCTCACTTTCGTCAGATTCCTCAATAAAACACGAAAGGAGCGTATACGCCTCTTTGCGTGCAGCATCATCGATCTCCCGGACCACGACTCCCCGCCCGGGCTGGCCGTAGAGGACCCATACCCCGTCAGGGGCCTGCATGACGAGGGGAATGACGGCGAGGTCCTCTTCCCCCTCCACCATCACAAGCGCCGGCGGAGATGCCACCGCCTGTTTCAAAGCCTCCACAAGCATCCCCGTAATCGTCCCCGGGGGGTTTGCCGCATGAAAGACTGAAGGGAACACATCAGGGATCCCGCTGCAGGGTTCCCTCATGGTATGTCCATCCACCACAGCAAGATCGGGGATGAGACCCATCTCGAGTACATTCCGGGTGACCACGTCCCCCACGGTATAGAGACGCCTGGAGGAGAGTTCTGTTGCGAGTGATGAGACCCCGGCCACGAGTGTTCCAAAAGGAGATTGAAAGAGATGGCGGCGGTTTTTTGGAAGCCGGAGCATCAGCGGACCTTCAGCGCATACCTGCCGGGAAGGGTGATATTCATCTTCCTGGCAACTTCAGAACGCTTGGGGTCGATGATCACGAGATACCCGGCCCAGTCCGTCGACAGGTTGGAACTTCCGCAGACGGCACAGGCCTCGCCTTCCACCACCCTGTGGCATTCCCTGCACACGTGCACCAGTTTCTTCCTAACGGCTGCCACGTTCTCCACCTTTCTCCTTTTCCTTCTCTTTCTCCTTTACCATGTCCTCCTCGAGCCAGCGCGCCATGCCCAGTCCTGACTGGCGCATGGTCAGGCCGATCTTGCTGTCACGGGGCTCCCTTTCGTTCAGCGAGAGCGTGACCACCCTGACACGTACCGGCTCGCCCACCCCGATGAAACGCTTCGACTCCTGGCATATGAGGCGGGCGTTCTTCTCGTCATAATTGATATATTCGTCCGATACCTGGCTCACGTGCAGCATGGCATCAATCGGCCCGAGGCTCACAAATGCTCCGAAGCTGGTGGTCTCCACCACAAGTCCCTCGATGACCTCCTGGATGACCAGGCGGAGGGCGACCGCCTCGAATTCCACGTCGTAGTAGACCGCACCATCACCGGGGATGATCTCTCCCTCCCCGATCTTCAACACCCTTGTGATGGCGATAAAAATCCCGATCTCCTTGTCTATACTCCCCTCAAGGTGGTCCTGGAGCACATCAAGAATCACCTTCGTGAGCTCCTCACCGAGCCGGTTCGGGGGAACCCGTACCTTGTCCGCAAGTTCCATCCTGTAATACATGAGCCACACTCTCCCGCTATCTTCTCAATATTCCAAGCTTCTTCTGCTGCATAAGGGTGATCACCGGTATCCCGCGGGAAAGGAGACTGTCCCTGAGATCCCTGTCATTGGTGCATACCATGCACCCCTGCTCTGCCGCGAACCGGACGATCTTCTCATCGACTGTCCCGTCAATGAAACCGCTCCCGGTCTCCAGGCACCGGTGAGAAAGGAGGAGGGCGGAACGGGCTGCACTCCCACCTCTTCCCCGGCCCTGTGAAAGCCCTTTCAGTTCCTGGATGACTTCTGTCAGTATCAATGGTTCATATGCCCCAATAAGGTTTCTCAGCTCATCGAATATATCGACCCTGAACTGGAATGGCATCATCAGGGCGTTGGCATCGAGGAGGACTTTCACTCGGTCAGCACACCCATCCCGATCAGTCGCCATCTTCCTCCCAGCTGGCGGCTTATCGCAATCCTGGCCCCGATCTCAGCACATACGGGTCGCTTCAGGGTAACCTCCACCCAGTCCTTCTTGCTATTGACGACGATTCCGACGGTGACAGCGGTCCCCACGGAGAGCATCAGCGGCTCGTGGTGTTTGAGGGGCTCGATGTGCGTTTCACTGCTCGCACCCACCACCCTCTCCATGAGTGTGACACGGAAACGTGCTTTCTCCCAGACCGGGGGGAGTTTTCCGGGGTGTCCGGCAACCTGTCCTGCAAGCGCATCGCTCTTCGTGAGTGCGGGATCGAGTTTGGTCCCGATCCCGAGGAGTCCCCCGGGAGTGGCCTCGGGTACTTTCTTCGAACCGGCATTGATTGTTGTGATCTTGGTCTCGATCGGTTCCCACCGGACCCTGTTTTCTGCCTGCACCTGCCTTCCCGGACGGATCTCTATGTCCTCCGCCTCCTTCAGAACGCCTCGAATCAATGAACCCCCGATCACACCACCCTTGAGGTCCCGCCAGCTCGATCCCGGCTTGTTGATGTCAAACGACCGGGCGAGGAGCATCATTGGTTCGGCGTCCGGGTCACGATCAGGAATGGGTATGACATGATCGAGGGCTTCTACCAGTGCTCCCATGTTGATGGCTTTCTGGGCCGATACGGGGATAATTGGAGCATTTTCAGCGATGGTCCCCTTCACGAATGCCCTGATCTGCTCATAATGCTTCAGTGCTTCTTTCTGGGGAACCACGTCGATCTTGTTCTGGACTATCACGATCTTCCTGATCCCGACCAGTTCGAGCGCCATGAGGTGCTCTTTCGTCTGGGGCTGCGGGCAGGTCTCGTTGGCTGCAATGACCAGCATGGCTCCGTCCATCAGAGCCGAGCCGGACAGCATGGTGGCCATGAGTGTCTCGTGACCGGGTGCATCCACGAAGGAGACTGATCGGAAAGGCACTGCTTTTCCCCCGCACACCGGGCATTCCGGCCTGGTGCCGAGTGCATCCGGACCCTCGCATTTTTCGCACCGGTAAAAAGTGGCATCTGCATATCCCAGCCGGATGGAGATACCCCGCTTGATCTCCTCGCTGTGCCTGTCCGTCCAGGCTTCGGTGAGGCCATACACCAGTGTCGTCTTTCCATGGTCCACGTGGCCGACCACTCCAATATTCACGCTGGGAATTGTTACGTCATGCAATGCCGATCAAACCTCTCTTATGTATATAAAAACACTCCTACTTAATACCCTTTGAACGCCCTTATTCAGGTGTATTCGTGCATTTTCCAAAAAAAGTGTGGCGGAAAACAGCATGCAGTCCTGCCTCCGGCAGAGGCGGGTCAGACTCCTGCCGGCCCGTCCTGTTCAAGGCGTATCCTGGTGTGGGATGGGGGGTAATAAAGCACCCCCTCCTCCCTGAGGGGATCACGTATCACCACAGAACTTCCTTCCTTCTCTGCAACCATGATATACGAGTAGTACGCAAGCCTCTGCAATTCCGGATTTTCTTTGTGGCGATCTATGAACCCCGGATCGATCCCGTTGTTCTTCGGGAACACCTTCACGCCCGAGTGTCGTGATGAGAGCCCGGTGCGATATACCTGGAAAGAATCATCTGCTTCCCGAATAACCAGCCAGTTGAAGGGATTGAAAGAGGGTATTGTAATCCCCCCGTGATGCGTCGCCATGAACCATTTGATCACGCCGTGCGCAAGAATGTAGACACATCCGAACGCGGCGTAGAGTGTCAGCGCAGGAACACTCGCAGAGCCGGACATGTACATCAGCAGAAAACCAAGGCTTGCTGCAAGGAGCACAAGGCTCGGCCCGGGGAAAACACCTGCCGAAAACTTCCTCGATGTGGCCGGGTAGAGAAGCGGAATCCCGGGAAATGCGAGGGCATCCAGCATGACGTGAGAAAGTGCGCCCGCCCACGAGAGCCCGAATGCCAGGGCAATGTAACTGCCGTCGATGATTCTCATGCCGCCTGCAAGCAGGCATACCAGAAAGCCCAGCATGATCCCGGTGGAGACCGTCACTGTCCCGGCAATACTATGGGTGAAACCCCCGTGGGAGAAGACATAGAGACCGGGATCATGGTCGGATAGCCGTTTCAGGAGAATATCGCTGTCAGGAAGGACTGCGCCGAGGACTGCGAAAAGAATCAACCCTTCGGGTACGCATGCATGAAAGAGCATGACTGCGAAAAGGGAATGGGTGATGCTATCCACGTATCCCTCTTTGCAACCCCCGGGAGAAGAAGAGTGTGATCATGGCATGTATCGCGGTTCGTGTCACATCACTCGTCCGGCTGCCTGACCAGCACGACAGTCATGTTATCGTCGCTGCCGTTCTGGAATGCGCTATAGACCATCTTGCGGCAGGCGTCTTCCAGATCATCCCCCCTTTCGCTGATGATCTCATACATGCTGCGATCATCCACGAAATCACTGATACCATCAGAACAGATGACGAGAAACCCCGGTGGAAGGATCGCCTCGTGCATTCCGGCCCCCGGGTCATGGAATACCAGGTTCCCATGCCCTTCAGCCGGATCCTCCCCGCCATCTCCTGTTTTTCCTTTCGGCATGAAGAACAGTTTCCTGTTTCCGGAACTGCTCACGACGCACTCGCCTCCCGGCCCGACCACTGCAAGGGTCATTGCCACAGCCGGGGGGTCACTCCCGGGATTCTCCTGCTGGAACGAGAAAAGGGCTTCATCTGCCTTTATCAGGCAGGACTCGAGGAAATCTGCAAGGGATCCGGTGGGCGTGGTCGTCCCACCGCAGAGGGCATTGATTGCCACCTCCGCGGCGCTCGGGCCCTCCGTGGGTCCGCCCATGCCTTCCGCGACTGCAAAGAGAAAAAGCCCGCCTGCCTCGGCAGCCAGGCAGGCATCCTCGTTCCTCTCGCGCAGGCCTTTCTCGGTGTGTGTATGAAACAAGGGAACAGACATTGCGTGTATTCCACAGAATGTTTTCAAAGATCCTTAAATGTTCTGGCAGGCTTCATTCCATATACGCGGGAGAGGCGACGGGTAACACTTCGTATCACAACCCCTGCATTATTTTCCGAAGTTTTAAGTATTACTATCGGAGAGATTCCAATGAGCAGAGGAATCAGACAATGACAATCGATAACGAGCTTTCACGGATAGGGATCTCTCTTCCCAAGAATCTTTTGGACAAATTTGACGAGATTATCAACTACCGGGGGTATTCATCGCGATCCGAGGGTATCCGCGATGCCATCCGCAATTACATCACCTATTACAAGTGGATGTCCGATGTGAAGGGCGAACGCCATGGCGTGATCACCATGATTTACGACCATGGACAGAGGAACCTGCTCGCCACTCTCACCGATATCCAGCACGAATTCATGGGGATAATCCAGGCCTCGCTTCATTCCCATGTCACCCATGATAAATGCCTTGAAGTCGTTCTGGTGAGGGGGGACGGGTCAGAATTAAAGAGCCTGGCTGAGCGCCTGATGTCCCAGAAAGGGGTTGAGGCAGTGAGACTGACCACAATCCCGATAGCTGATTAACCGCCGCCCTCGCAGCTCTGGTCTATATGGCTGATAGCTTCCTGGAATCCCGTATCTGAGAAGAATTCCCTCTCTTTTTTCACCTGTTCCATCCGGTCGTCTCCCTCTTTCCTGAAATGCGCCCCGGAATCTTTGGCAGGGACGAGCTGGTCAACCCGGTAGAAAAGGTGAGTGTTGTCAAGTTCCGCAAACAGTTCCCCCTTCTCTGTCTCAAGTGATACGACACGCCCCGTTGTGCCTGTCCTGGGATATCGCACACGCATCCCTACTTCGACTTCCTCCGCGTGCATACACTCACTCCCGTGCTTGGAAACTATAAAACTGATCCCACCCTACCGGGTATACATGGGCTGGGAACTGAACCGGGTCGAGAAGACATTTTTCCGCGGCACGCACCGGACATGTGCACCGGGAGAGACTGAGAAGATGGCCCGCCCGCTGATGAAGTCCATCGGGGCCGGTCCCACGAGGGAGATCACAAAGAGCGACAGGCTTGGCGTCCCCTGCTGTGTGACCCTCCGGGAGCGCACACCCCGCGGGGGGTCCAGAGTGCATCCCGGCATGGGACTGGACATGTCTCTTGCCCGGGTCTCTTCCATGATGGCTGCCATAGAACGGTACTCGGGCCAGTATCACGGGGACCACATGGAATATGCAGGGTACGAGGAGGCCGGTGCCGGCAGGGCTGTTGACCCCGGAACGCTGATACTTCCCCGGCCGCTCGAACAGGGTGAAAGACTGCACTGGACCCCCGGTGTGGACCTCCTTCTCCAGGAACAGGTCCTTGTGCCGAGCAATGCGGTATTCTTTCCTTACGATACTCTCGGCATGACAATGCCCCTCTTCCAGAGCGACCCTGTCGGCCTGGCGAGCGGGAACGTCCGGGAAGAGGCTATTTTACACGGGCTTCTGGAATTGCTTGAACATGATGCGATGAGCCGTGCAGAACGGACCCGGAACATGGGGGAAAAACTTGCCATGGACACAGACGGGCCTGCAAGGACTCTTCTTGACATGATTGTCTCTGCGGGAGTGGTGATCCACCTCTGGCTGCTGCCGGGGCGGACACGCATCCCGGCAATCGCCGCTGCCGCAGACGACCCGGTGACAAGAGACCCGGGCCTTCTGATGATGGGATCCGGGTGCCACCCCGACCCGGAGATTGCAGCGATAAAAGCACTCACCGAGGTCGCGTTCAACCGCGCGTTCTACCTCAGGGGGGAACTCACGTCTGAGAGCCGTGATACGCTCCTCTCACGGGCGGGATATGAGCGCATGAAACGCATCAACAGGGAATGGTTCGTTGACGCTCCCGAAACCCCCTTTTCCAGCCTCCGGAACCACAGTTCGAACTGGATAGACGAAGATATCTCCCTCATACTCGACGAACTGCGGCCCTCCACCGGGAGAGTCTGCGTGGTTGACCTTCCCCGGACCAGGGTTCCTGTGGTCAGGGTTGTGGTTCCGGGCCTCGAGGTCTCGCACCTTCACAAGGATCGAAGGGTCACGAATGCCGCCTGACTCTCTCCCTTGATAAAAATGCCCGGGTCACACCATCACCTTCCGGAGGAGACTTGCGATTCTCCGGGTACTCTCCCTGGGCTGCACCTCCGGCATCTGGAGGGGCCTGTTCTCCTTGAGCACCAGGAGGATGTGTGAGATGGCATGACCGAGCGAGGGACCATATCCGCCCTCCAGCACCAGGGCAAGGGGACAGGCGGTCGCGTCCCTGATGATCGCAGCGAGTATTCCAAAATCCTCCGGCGTGAGTTTCATCCCTCCCTTGGGATCATCGTGGAGTGGGTCCTGGCCTGCGGAAATGATCACCACGTCAGGGCGGAAATGGGTGATGGCTTCCGAGAAGACAGTGTCGAAAATGAACGCATAATCGCCTATTGTCCCTCCAGGGGGGATGGGAGCGTTCAGGTTGAACCCCCTCCCTCTCCCCTCGCCTATCTCGTCGATCCACCCGCTCCAGGGGAACGTGTTGCTCTGGTGGATGGAGCAGAAGAGGACCCGGTCGCTCCTGTAAAAAATTTTCTGGGTCCCGTTTCCGTGATGGAGGTCCCAGTCCACTATGGCGACCCGGTCGACCGTCTCGAGCGCCCATGCCGCCGCAACACCTGCATTGTTGAAAAGGCAGAATCCCATGGCCCTGTCGGGTTCGGCATGGTGCCCGGGAGGGCGTATCAGGGCAAAGCAGTGCTCTCCTCCGAGGGCAAGGCGGGTGGCTGCAACAGACGACCCGGCTGCAAAAAGCGCGACCTGGTAGGAGTCCTCTGTGATGTACGTATCCATGTCAAGGTAACGCCTGCCGCCATACGCACAGAGCTCCTCGATCATCCGGATGTGCCGGGGATTATGCACGCGTGCAAGGTCCTCGTATGATGCCTCCTCGACGGGTCTCCGTGTGATATGCGGCGGGACGCACTCGAGTGCCCCGGTAAGGCGCCGGCTGTTCTCTTCGTGCCATCCCAGGTCATGACGGGTAAATTCCTCTCCAAAAATGACCGAGCACCGGGGTGCCATTCACCCGACCTGCAAACCCTGCATGACCGCTTCCTCGGAGACTTCGTATTCCTGGCTGGTCCCCTCGATGCGGTATCTGCCCTTCGCTTTCACCTCGGATGTGGACCCGGTGGTCGCGTAGGGAACAACGAATTCCCCGTCCACACTCGCCTGCCGGTATGTGAATTCCCTCCCGGTATTCGTGACAAGATCCAGGGCGATAACCCCCGTTCCCCTGATACTGGCCCCGGGTACATATTCAAAGACCTTGACATACTTGATATCCGGGGGCGACTGGGAGAGGATATTCGTGGGAGATTCATGGACAAGGCGGTAATGCTGTAGTGCGGGAATGGTGTCCAGGGGGGTGAGGATGCCTGTCGAGAGGACCATGGCCCTCGTCCCCTCCGCGGCATTCCTGTTGTACGCGTCCGCTGCGGCCCTTGCCTCCGGAACGGTCAGAATCTGGGCCTTTGTCGCCACCGGATGTGTGGACACCCTGTCATCCAGCTCCACGTAATAGACCTGTGTGGGTTCGGCCATGGAGCCGTCATAATTGTGCAGCCGGGAGATCATTGTGCGGAAATAGGGAGCTTCGTAGAGCGTGAAAGTGCTGTATCCCCCTGTTGTGGTCTGATCGGGCACGAGCACCAATTCCACATATGGATTCTGCCCGGCACTCATGTTGTACCAGGTAGCCATCGCCCAGAACTTGCCGACGTCCATCTCGATGTCCGTCACCACGTACCTGACTCCCAGTGCATCCGAAATCGCAGTGTTTCTCTCCTCTGTCTCTGCTATGAAGAATGTGGCGGCACCATTTTCACCCGCAACACCGGACTGGAACGGGTTTGCGTTCGGGATCCTCTTGGCGATGTACGTGATCATGTGGCCATAATCCCACCATGACATCACCCCGTAGGACTGTGCCGGGTACTGGAAATCCGCCCCATCGTATATGCGGTAATAATCAACCCCTGTCTCGGGGGTATGGGTCTCCATCCATTCAAGCGTCTCCCTCCAGTCGGGATTCATGCGGATGCCTCCTGAGGAGGCCACCGTATACTCGTGGGATACCTGGAAGTATGCAAAGACCGCTGCGAGGATCAGGACGATCGCCACTGCCGCAAGGTGGAGATTGTTCGTCTTTTTCGGTGCCGGCACAGATTTCTGCGATCTCTTTCCTTTCTGCTTCCCTTTTGCAGGGGCGGGTTCTTCGGTCCTCTCATGCTTCTCCCCGCCTTTTATCACCAGGCCAAAGAGGTCTTTTCTACCCCATTCCACGACCTCTCCCACGAAAAATCCGGAGAGCAGCGCCAGCGGAACGGCAAAATAATATTCGTACCGGATGTGCTGCCATGTGGAGTACACGATGAGGATGGATAAAATAAGGACGAACAGGTGCTCTGCTTTCTTCTCCTTCCAGAGCCTGTAACAGAGGGCCGCCCCCCCGCATGCCAGCAGGATGAGCCCGATACCGAAATTCTCCCAGGCCTCCTCCACCGTCCACGACCGGGCTTCCTGGATGGTCAGGTAGAGGGGATTCTGCCCGAAGAACTGGAATGTGCTGTCAATGAACGTCGAGAATACTGATGGAAGGACGACTGCGAAGAGTCCGAGAATGATGATGATGAGCCCCGCAATGGCCCCGAAGTACTGGAGCGTGCCCCTCTTCTCAAAGAATCTCGAGAACAGGTAAAGGATAGCGGTGGCCACGATGATGAGAAGATACGCAAGGGGATGGCCCAGCGTGTAATAATCGAACTGCAGGCCCTCCCGGTGCACCCCGAAGAGCAGGAAACTTGCTGCCGCGATACCGAAGGTCACGGTATTGATGAGCAGAATCGAATCCCCCCTGGTACCCCGGGTGAATCCCCATATGCTTTGTATGAATGTGAATATGGCTGCCACGAGGGCGAAGAGGATCATGGTGGGCATCACGAGGAGCCCGAGGACATAGGTGATGCCACATATGACAGAGAGGATGAGCGGAACCTTCAGCGATTCTCTCCGGATGAAGTCCACGGGTTTCTCCCTCGTGTATACCAGCGCCCAGACATAGCAGAGGCAGAATATCGTGCTGAAGAGAACCTCGGCGATATGGTGGTCGAGGTACCCGTAGAGGGACCGGAAGAAGAACTGCCCCCCGATCACTGCGATGAAGAATGCAGAGAAGAGCCCGCATGTGACTCCTGAAATCCTCCTTCCCAGCAGGTACATGACCGGCACCATACACGCGGCCATGATCGGGGGGATGGTGAGGGCGAGTGAGATGATCTCCGGTCTTGTGGTGGCCCCGGTCACCAGGCAGAGAGCGGAGATGATCCAGATAAACAACGGTCCCCAGTGTATGATCTGCCCGGTGGGATAGAGTGTCATCGCCTCGAACCAGCTGTAGTTCGGGAAGTTCACGTTCATCTGCTCTATCTGCCGCAGATTGTAGAGCGGATCATCGCTTCCGACAAGGTTCAGGATATCGGTTGTCCCGAGGCTTGCGCTGGGCAGCAGCCGTATCCAGAGCATGAAAATGGCAAGGACAGCCAGGATAATGACGATCAGGTACTTTTTATATTGAGAAAAACCGGGTGTTTCCATGTTCTCGTATCCCCGTTTACATTAGCACATGTTGGAACCTCTTTACTTTAATCCTTTGGTGTTTCTCCCCGGAATCCGGGGATTTTTAAAAGAGTGATGGCGAAGAAAACGCGAAAATAAACATTTTATCCCCCTGGCAGATAACCGGGGGTCACGAAAAAAATCAGAGAGAGAGTTTCCCCACAATCTCGCGGGCCCGGCGTGAAAATTCGCGGAAATCGAAGAGTGCGGCCCTTGCCTGGCATGCATCGCGGAATGCATCGGGTTGTGCGCTGATTTCAAGGACCGCTTCACGGATATCGCGGGCATCGGGTGCCACAAGTCTGCCGCATATCCCGTCAACCACGGTCTCCTGGTATCCTCCTTCCCTGACAGCGACGACTGGTTTTCCGCTTGCCATGGCCTCAAGGGGCGTGATCCCGAAGTCTTCATCGACTGCTGTGGTGACGAAGCCCTCGCAGCGGGAGTAGAGGTCTCTCATCTCCTCCTCGCTCTGTGCATGGCGGAAGACCACATTGGGAGGTGCATTCTTCACGAGGTTCTCGAATCCGGGGTACACGCGTCCCACGACGATGAGCGTCTTTTCGGGCATGGTGGAGAATGCCCGGACCTGGAGGTGAACCCGCTTCCACTTGTCCACCCTCCCGAGGGAGAGCCAGTACCCTTCAGACGGCCTCCAGGTGAAATGATCGGTGTGCACCGGGGGGTAAAGGACCCGTGCATCACGCATGTAGATCTTCTGGATCCGGTTCCGCACTATATGCGAGATGCAGGCCAGGTTCTTCACGTGTTTCTCAACAAAATGCCGGTCGGCAGTCCGGGCAAGTGCGAGACCCGGGATATAGGCCAGCCTCTGAAGGAGACTCTTCTCTGCAAGGGCCTGGTAGTACATGTCATACAGGGCCCGCCTGGGGGTGAGCATATAGTAGAGGTGCGGGACGGGGTGAGCGAGGTAACGCGCCGCGATGTCATCGATGCAGATGTAAAAGTCATACTCGAGTGAGGCGTTCCGGAAGAGTCGCATTCCCGCGATCTGGCGGGCCGGCTCTTCCGGAAGCGGGTGATGCAGGGACCGGACCGGGATATCCCCCCGCGGATCATAATGGGACACCACTCCGGTATTATACGAAGGGACCACCACTTCGGCATCAAGGGCACGGGCGAGGTCCAGGATCAGGCGCTCTGCACCACCCAGGACGGAGAACTCATAGCTGGAGAGGATTGCAATCCTCATTGCCTATGAACCCTCCCAGGAATGTCTAAAAAAAGGTACGTTCATTTCATCCTCTCCAACCCCTTCAGGATGTATTCCTTCCATTGCAGGGCAATCCGGTCCCATCTCAATTCTTCCGGGACAGGATATCTCTTCCCGCGTTCTTCGTAGATTCCGGAAAGTGCAGTCCCGATCGCATCTGCATCTTCCGGCGGAACGAAACGCACCCCGGCATAGGAACCCATGCTCTCGATGATCCCCCCGGTATGCGATGCCACCACAGGGAGGCCGTAAGACATGGCAATGTGGCAGACAGCACAGGGATCGTGCGACTCGCGCGTATAAGGTCCTACAAAGACATCCGCCGCGGAATAATACAGCGCTACTTCCTCGTCACTCACGTAGCGGTCCACGAGAGTGATCTTCTCTTTGTCCGGGGATGATCGCGCCCTCTCGACAGATTCCCGGTCCTCCCATGCCTCTCCCACGATGCAGAGCCTGGAATGCTGCCTGATATGTGCAGGCAGCTTCTCGAATCCCTCGATGAGGTAGCGGACGCCCTTGAACCTCCGCAGCAGACCGAAGAAGAGGATGACATACTCTTCACTGATCCCGATCTTCTCCCTGGCATACTGCGGATCGAGGTGTGCGTACTGATCATACAGCCCGTGGGGTATGATCCTTATCTCCCTTGAGGGGATATGGTAGCGCTGCACTATCAGGTCGCGGTCGTACTTCGTGTGTGTGACATATCCCTGCGCCAGCGTGCGCACCAGCCACCCGGTGATCCGGGCGTAGACACGGAGCGGGAGACTTGCGTCCTCGAGGGGGTCGACTGGCTCGTGAAACTCGATCACGACAAACCGCCGTTTCAGGATGAACAACTGGATAAAGAGGTACATGTGCGCAACGCTCGAAGTCCACCATGGCAGGATGAGCACGTCTGTTTTTCGTGCAGCTGCGCAGGCCTTCATCCAGGTGACAGGGTGATACCAGTCCAGGATCTCGTGGACCCGGACGTTCTCTGAAAAATTCTCTTCGGTGAGGGTTTTCCCTACCCTCCTCCAGCCGGGGAAGAGTTTTCTCGGGAGCATATACCGGAAGAGGATGGCATCGACACCGGCGACCGACACCAGGGCGTTTGCGAGCCGGATGGTGAAGTACGTGATTCCTGAAAGGAACCGCACCGACGGCCCGAACACTGATATGCGAAGAGTATCCTCCCCTGGTGTTTTCGGTCCGTCCTTCCTTCCCAATGTATTCATAACGCGAGGCTCCCTATTCGACCGTGACGCTCTTCGCAAGGTTCCTGGGCTGGTCAATCTCGCGCTCCAGTGCAACTGCGGTCCTGTACGCGAGTATCTGCAGGAGGGCGGCAGTTCCCAGGACATGGGAGACGATCCCTCCGTCAGGAAGCGGAATGAACACGTCAGAGATCTCCTGGAGTTCCTGGGCTCCCTTCGCCCCGAGGACAATCATGGGAGTCCCCCGGGCTTTCATCTCCCTGATATTGGAGAACATCACAGGGTATGCCAGCCCGGGCGGACAGATGGCGACCACGGGCGTCTTTAAAGAGAGGAGGGCAAAAGGCCCGTGCTTGATCTCCCCTGCCGCATATCCCTCTGCATGGATATAGGTGATCTCCTTCATCTTCAGGGCTCCCTCGAGAGCGAGGGGATAAAATGGTCCCCGTCCGACAAAGAACACCGACCCCGCATCCCTGCACAGGTCAACCGCAGCAGAGAGATCCTGGAGCAGTGCCTCCCCGAGGTCCAGGTGACCTCTCTCGAGGGACTCCCCGAGCGCGCCGCCGCTCAGCCGATCGACCAGGTGAAAAAAGACAGCCAGCTCTGCAATGAAGGACTTGGTGGCTGCAACACTGATCTCGGGTCCGGCGCGCATGAAGAGGGTGTGGTCGGCAACCCTTGTGATGGTGCTCCCGAGGACATTCGTGACCGCAACGACGGGATGGTTGAACATGGAGGCTCTCTGCAGTGCAGCGAGGGTATCCGCGGTCTCGCCTGACTGGCTCACACCAATCACGACATCGCCTGCCGGCGGAGCGGAATACCTGAACTCGGATGCCAGTTCCACGCGGGCGGAAATGCCGCAGTGCTCCTCGACGAGGTAACGGCACAACAATGCCGCATGGTAGGATGACCCGCAGGCAACAATGGTCAGACCTTTGATATCCTTCAGGATGTCGGGGGTCTCCTCCTCTTTCAGAACCCGGATAGTGGATGAGAACACCTCCGGCTGTTCATAAATCTCCTTGAGCATGTAATGCGGAAAACCTCCCTTCCTGACCTCACTGACCTCCCAGTCGATTTTTTGGACGGGCCTCTCTGTCAAAGATCCCTGGTTTCTGATCTGTATCCCCTTTTCAGATATCGCGGCAATATCCCCGTCCTCCAGGAATATGACCCTTCCCGTATGTTCAAGGAGGGGGGTGACGTCCGATGCAGCCAGGAATGCCCGATCCCCCATTCCCAGCACCAGCGGGCTCCGTTTGCGTGCAGCCACCATTCCTTCGCATCCTTCCGCGATGGCGAGGATTGCATAACTGCCCTCCAGCCTCGGTATGATCGCTTCCACCGCTGTCTCAAGATCACCGCTGAACTCCTCCTCGATGAGGTGTGGTATGACCTCCGTATCTGTGTCTGAAGAGAATGTGTGGCCCCTCCCCTCAAGCTCCCTCTTCAAAGCAGCATAATTTTCGATGATGCCGTTGTGGACCACCGCAATGGATCCATGGCAATCAAGATGGGGGTGGGCATTGCGGTCACTGGGAATCCCATGGGTGGCCCAGCGGGTATGGCCGATCCCCGTGGTCCCCTTCACCCTGTCCAGTTTCGTGACGTTGTCCGAGATCTTTCCCTGCCTTTTTTTCACAGTGATGCCCTGATTCACCACTGCGATGCCGAAGGAGTCATACCCCCGGTATTCGAGGCGTTTTAATCCCTCGAAGATGATGGGTGCAGCTTTCCGACGCCCGCAGTACCCGAAGATGCCGCACACGTCTACACCACCAGGCCCCCGTCTCCATAGGCCATGGTGGACTGGATGCGGGATCCGCCCCTGATGCTCACGTTGTTACCGACAATCGCACCTTCCAGGATTGTGAATGGACCCGCAGAGACTTTCTCACCGAGTATCGCCCCGAATTTACCCCTTATCTGTTCGCCCTGGATCTCCATAAGGGGTGAAGATGTGACCGTACTCAAGTGATCGTCGAGCTGCGCACCCTCGCCTATCACTGAGTCCCTGATCCGGGAATGGGATCCAATCCGGGTGTCATCCATTACGATGGAATTTTCGATGGTGGTGTAAGGCTCTATGCGCACCCGCGACCCAATGCTTGAGAACGGCATGATACAGGCGCATGGCCCGATCTGGCACTCGGGGCCTATCACCACGGGTCCCCTGATACATGTCATCGGGCCGATTGTGCTTCCTTTCCCTATCCGCACCGGGCCCTGTATGACGCATTGTTCTGCCACCACCCCGGATTTCTCCGGGAGGGCGGAATGAATCAGGTGCTGGTTCATCTGGAGAAGATCCCACGGGTAGATGGCATCCTGCCAGTTGTCCGCGGGAACCGCCCTGAGCTTCTTCCCAGATTCGAGGAAGGCTTCGACCGCATCGGTCAGGTCGTTCCCCCTGACAAAGGAGAAAAAGTCTAAATCAAGCGAGAAAATCCCGGTGGAGATGGTAAAACTCGGTGCCTGTGCCGGCTTTTCGACGATACTGGTCACATATCCCTTCCGGGTCATCACCACCCCGAAGTTGGACGGATACGGGTGTTCCTTCACGAGCACCGCGTTTTTTTGACCCATGATGCGGGAGATGGAAGCACTGTTGATGAAATTATCCCCTGGCAGAACCAGGAACCGATCCCTGATATGGTCTTTTGCCTGGAGAAGCGCGTGTGCAGTTCCAAGAGGTTTCTCCTGCACCACCACCTCAACCCCCTCACCGAGGGAGTTCAGGTGGCGAATCACCTGCTCTTTACGGTACCCCACGACGACGACGATGTCCCTGATCCCGCATTCCTTGAGGGCTTCGATGACATAATCGACGACAGGAGTATTGCCCACAGGAATGAGAGCTTTTGGTCTGCTCCTGGTGAGAGGGCGGAGCCTTCTTCCTTCGCCTGCGGCAAGAATCACGGCCTGCATGTCACACCTATCGTATTTTCGCCCCGTTGGCGATATATCCATCCACGAGCGCGTTGGGAGCTGCATGCACGCAGCACCCCACGACTGTTCCAACGTTCACCGAGCAGTTGATGCCGAACTGCACACCATCTCCCACGATTGCACCCAGCTTCTTTCTCTTGGTGGAGATTCCCTGGACTTTCACTTCGGCATGGTCATGGCGCAGGTTGGCAACCTTGGTTCCCGCCCCGAAATTGCACCCGCTTCCCACCACCGAGTCCCCCAGGTAATTGAAGTGGGGGAGATTCGTTCCCGGGAGAATGATGGAATTCTTCACCTCCGTTGCATGGCCGATGTGGCAGCCGTCTCCAATGGCTGTCGACCCCCTGATGTAGGTATGAGGGCCGATCCGGCAGTCTTTCCCGATACAGCAGGGGCCCTCGATATAACTGCCTGCCTTTATCACAGTCCCGGATCCTACCCGGACCTGCCCTTTCAGCACCACACCCTCCTCGCAGGATCCCAGGACTGACGACTCCATGTCTCTCATCATGGCCTCGTTTGCAGAGAGGAGATCCCACGGGTATCCCACATCAATCCAGGATTCGAGCGGCAGCGCGTCGAGGAGTCCGTCCCTGATCAGAACGGAGAGGGCGTCCGTGAGCTCAAACTCCCCTCTCGGAGAGAGTTCCACATTCCCGACAAGGGGAAAGATATCCGGGCTGAAGTGGTAGATGCCCGCATTCACCAGGTTTCCCACAGGATTTTCCGATTTTTCCTGCAGGCCTGTCACTCTCTTCCCCTCTACCTGCACGACCCCGTAATCTGCAGGGTGATCTGAAGGATATACTCCCATGCTGTGGGGCGCTGATGAGAGTATCCTCCTGATGTCATCACCTGATACAACCATGTCCCCGTTCATCAGGATGAAATCCCCTGAAATCCATTCCTGCGCCTGGAGCAGCGCATCAGCGGTTCCCCGTTGCCTGCGCTGCTCCGTATACTCGATACTGACCCCGAGATCCTCCCCGTTCCCGAAATATTCCCTGATTGTTGCCTCCATGTAGCCGGTCACAAGGAGTATCTCTGCGATTTTTGCATCCCTGGCTGCGATGACCAGGTGCTCCAGCATGGGACTGTTCACGAGCGGAAGCATGACTTTCGGCCGCGTCGCGGTAAGCGGCCGCATCCTCTTCCCCTCCCCTGCAGCCAGGATGACACACTGCATACAGAATATCCTCTCACTGCCGCTTTATCTTGTTTTTCCACGCCCTGACCCTCCCGAGTGCCCCGGAAAGGAGGGCTTCCGCCACGGCATCAGTTCTCCCCTCGGCAGTAACCCGTATTTTCGGCTCGGTGCCGGATGCCCTTATCAGATACCAGCCATCCTCTTCTTCGACCCGGATCCCATCTGTCGGAACGGTCGCACCAAGCGCATTCATCACCTCGGGCGCGCGGGAGCATGGGAGAGAGGCACGGAGGACCGGGTAGGCCGGGATTCGGTCGAGTTCGGCTGCAATGTCCCATTCCGAAGCCATATGGCAGAAGAGTGCGGCGGCATACGGCCCGTCAGGGCAGAGTGAGTGCCGGGGGAATATCCAGGCGCCGGATGGTTCGCCCCCAAGGTCTCCCCAGCGGACCAGGGCTTCTGAGACGTAACTGTCCCCGACGGGTGTGCGCCTCACTTCCGCCCAATCCTCGATGGCCATGCTGGCATCGGTGGTGGTCACCACCCTCCTGGCACCAAGGTACCTGCAGAAGAGTATGAGCAGGCGATCTCCGGTGATGTACCGACCCCGGGAATCAAATGCCATCATCCGGTCAGCGTCCCCGTCATGGACCACCGCACCGTCCGCATGCCATTTTCTGACAAGGGTGCCGATGTAGCCGAGGTGCTCTTCCAGCGGTTCCGATGGGCGGGGGAAATGACCCGAGGGAGTACAATTGATGCAGCAGACCTCCGCCCCCACCCCGCTGAGGATGCCGGGACTTGCTACGCTTCCGGCCCCGTTCCCGCAATCAAGGACCAGCTTCCTGCCTGACTCACAGCGGAATTCGCTGATGATTGAATCCATGTAGGTTCCAAGTATCCCTGAACCCTCCACCGCCCCAAACCTCTTCCATGGCAAAGGCGGATTCATCCTTCGGTTACTATCCTTCAGCATCTCCTCTATCTCTTCCTGCTGGGCCTTCAGGAGGGAGGATCCGCCGGGATTGAAGATCTTGAGACCATTATATTCCTCAGGATTATGCGATGCGGTGACCATGCACCCTGTCCCGTGCTCCGGTACGGCCCCGGCTACTGCCGGGGTGGGCACAAGGCCCGCGGATACGATGGCCCCGCCCCCGGAAAGAACGCCGGCCGAAAACGCATGCCCGACAATCCCTGAAGTCGTCCGGGTGTCCCTTCCGACCACCACCTCCCTGTGCCTTTCTCCCAGGATCTGTCCCAGGGCCAGGGCAGTGAAAATGAGATCGCTCCCGTAAAGGGTGCGTATCCCGGAAGAGCCGAAATGCATGGAGATCAATAGCAGGGGGAAAAAATAGAGTTATCCTCTTCCATAAGGGCACCAGTGGGGCAGCTTCTCAAGAGAGGCCACCCCCGAAGTGGAAGGTCCAAGGAGTATCACCTTTTCTCCTTTTGGTCCATCCACGATCTCCTTGCATTCAGCGGAGATGAGTCCCTCACCCGAGACCAGGATCACTTCGCCCTCTGATGGGATGAGACTGTGATAGGGGAACGATTCAAGGATGTGTCCCTGAATTCCAATCCCTGAGACCTGCCGGTTCCCCACCTCTCGGAGAAGATCGGCCCTGCATGCATCGTGGCATTCCCGCGGGCACGACCTCCGGACCCGTGAGATGCAGAGAAATCCGGCCATGACATTGAGGATGGCGCAGGCTGCGGCGCGGTGCACCGGTTTCTCGAGGGCTGCACCAAAGAGAAAACCCAGCCGCGTTGTGGCCCTCGTTGGTTCAAACGTGACGAATTCGGCCACCCTCCCGCCAAACACCGCTTCCATGCAGGCGCCTTTCTCGAACTGGCATACCGTCCTGTCAGGATTCACCTGTAGTGTAATGTTTCCATCTTCGCAGCCTGAATGCAGGGCGATCTCCTGCAGTTTTTTTACCGCATTCTTTATGCAATCCATTCCTGTCACCTTCTTATTGCTCTTTTTTGAGCAGCACGCGGCACGGGGAGCCGTCCAGCCCCTCAAGCCTGAGCGGGAGTGCCACCATCCGGTAGTCCCCGGGTTTGACCTCTGACAGATCAAGAAGTTCGATGATGACCACCGCATGGGAGAGGAGTGTCCGGTGCACGCTGCCATCACCGCAATACGGCTCGATGGAAGGCGAGTCGATCCCCACGCATCCTATCCCCGCACCGACGATGGCTTCGGCTGCGTCGCCGGAGAGGCCGGGATAGTCCTGTGAAAACACCCGCTCCCCTGAAAATCTCGTTTTAATAAGGAGTTTCTGCACCCCTTCCATGGCATTCTCCAGCAACTGCGCACCGATGACCGTGGCGTTATCCGGTATCTCAACTACCCGGCATACCCCAATCAGTTGATCGGCGGGAATGGCATCGACGGGTGCGCCTCCCCTGATGTAGTGTGAGGGTGCATCGATATGCGTGCCGGAATGCGTGGAGAGGTGAAGGCTGGAGAGCAGATATCTCCCCTTGTCCTCCTGCACCATGGAAGGGATGTGATCTCCCGGATAGACGACCACACCACCTGTGAGCGGACGGGTGACGTCGATCCAGGTCACCGCATCACACCTCCCACCCGTGGCGGCCCAGGAGGGGAACGAATACCACGCCACCGAATGTTGACCGGGAAATACGCTCACCATGCTTCTCGAGCCTGACCAGCTCCTGGATGTCACGTGAGCCCACCGGGGCGACAAGGCGGCCCCCGTCGGCAAGCTGCGAGATGAGCGGTGCCGGCACCTCCGGGGTTGCAGCGGTGACAAGAATCGCGTGGTAGGGTCCCCCCTGCGTATACCCCTCCGTCCCGTCGCCGCAAACCACCCGGACACCGTGGAAACCCGCCTTTTCCAGGTTCCCTGCGGCAATTCCTGCAACTTCCGGCAGTCGTTCGATGGTGATGACCTCAGCACCGAGAGCTGCCAGTATCGCTGCCTGGTACCCGCTGCCGGCCCCGATCTCAAGCACCCGGTCTCCGGGAGAGATGGCCAGGAGCTCGGTCATCACCGCCACGATGTATGGCTGGGATATTGTCTGACCATGGCCTATGGGGAGGGGGCTGTCCCGGTATGCTTCTCTCTGGTATTCGGGAGGAACGAAGAGATGCCTCGGAACCGTGCGCATGGCCTCAAGAACCCTCGGGTTTCTCACTCCTCTGGCAGCGATCTGGGTGTCCACCATCGCATTTCTCTCGCCAGCCCGGGGATCTTCACTCATCATGTTCCCCTCCCGACACCAGTATCCTTCAGAACCCGCTCTTCTCCGCAGAGTCGATAGCCGCGTCGATCTGGTTCTGGAGGGACTCAGGCAGCCCGGCAATCTTCACATCGAGAAATCCCCTGATGATGGTTGCCGTGGCCACATCCTCGTCGAGGCCGCGGGACATCAGGTACTCTATCTCATCCTTTGCGATCTTTCCCACTGCCGCCTCATGGGAGAGTTCGGTGTCCACCACGTCCCCCTTGATCTCGGGTATAGCATGGATGGTGCCGTCTCTGAGGATCAGCCCCTTGCACTCGATATGCCCCCTGGTGTGCCTGGTCTTCCCCTCGATAAGCCCACGGGAGATGATGGTCCCTCCTGTGGTGATGGCCCGTGTGAGGAGTTCTGCAGAAGCCCCCTCCGCGGAAAGGCGTGCCACAGACCCGAGATCCATGTGCGATCCCGGGGTGCACACCACGATGCTCGAGAATCTGGCAACTGAATTTTTCCCCGCCAGGTCGGCGAATGGAGCCATCTGGATCTTTCTCACCGGCTGCATGCAGACGTAGTTGGAGAGGAATACCCCGTTCTCCCCGACTTTCGTCGCGCTCCTTGGAAAGACACTGATCTCGTCCCCCCAGTTATGGATCATGGTTGAGGTGATGCGCGCATCCTTGCCGACATAGAATTCGGATATGCCGATATGCGACCCTCTCTTGGCATAAGATGCGCTTGCACACCCTGATATGAGGTGCAGTTCCGCACCCTCCTCGGCAATGACGATGTTGTGCACATGCTGGACAGGAGTCCTTGCCAGGAAGAGGCATGTCTGGAGAGGATACACCGTCCTGCTCCCTTTCCTGGCGATGATGACGAACCCCGCCGGATCGGGCTGCTTTGCGACGAAACGGGTATACTTGTCCTTGTCCTTCCTGACAAGGTTCCATGAATAGTCCCGGAGCCAGTCATATTTTTGGAGCGCTTCGCGTATGGGGAGCACTTCTATGCCCTCGGCAAGCGAGGCGACCTGCCTGATGTCCTGGTCTACCTGGAAGAAACTTCCCGCGCGGTTCTTCATCTCCACCTCAAGGCCTGTCTGGGTCAGCCGGTCCCTGTCAGGCAAGGAGAGGTCCGCCATCCCTTCGATGTCTATATCTTCTGGCATGCAAGGCACTCCTTGTATCCTGAACTCTTGATCACCTTGAGTATCTCCCTCGGGTTCCCGTGGCAGCGGAAGGCACCATCGCACATGACGTGCCCGAAGTCCGCATCAAGGTAGTCGAGGATATATCCGGTATGGGTGATCACAAGGCCGCTCTTCTTCCTGTTCACGATATGCACATCCTTCTCGAGCAGCCGGGCGATGGCGGTTCCTATGAGACTGATGTTCTCCAGGTCAACCCCGCTCTCGGGTTCGTCAAGCATGACGAAATCCGGCTGCTGAACCATCAGCTGGAGCACCTCGCTCCTCTTGATTTCGCCGCCTGAAAAACCCATATTGATGGCCCTGTCCATGAAGTTGTCCATGTGCAGGTAACGGGAATATTCGCTTACCATTGCGGTACGTTCCCCGGATGTGACTGCCAGCAGCTTCCCGAGTTTCAGCCCGGCAATGGTCGGTGGCCTCTGGAAAAGCATCCCCATGCCGAGTTTTGCCCGCTCGTGGATCGGCATCTTCGTCACCTCTTTTCCCTTGAAAAGAATGTGCCCGCTGGTCACTTCCAGCCCGGCGAATCCCATGACCGCGCGGAGCAGGGTGGTCTTTCCCGAGCCGTTGGGGCCCATCAGGACGTGGGTCTCCCCCTCGTTAATGTGAAGGTTGATATCGTGGAGCACCTCGCGCTCGCCAATCTTCACATGCAGATCCTCTATGTCCAGCATATGCTCTCTCCCAACCTCTGTTATCCTTATATCTCAGGGTGAGAGGATTAAACGATTGTGACCTTGCCCTCATGCAGCCCGCCACATCTTCAGATGGCCGCCATTTTTTTGCGGGGAGTGAATAAAGTACCCTGTATGGCTCCCCGCTCCACAAGGCCTCCGAAGATTTCTGACAAGGCGGGAAAAGAGAGGATACGCAAAGGCAGCAAGAGTGCGAGGGCCGCCATCCGGCCGGGAGAGCCACCGGGAATTACCGGTTTTACCAACCGTATCATATGCGGGGATGCGGGATCTGTCCTTTCCTGTATTCCCGATGCAAGTGTTGACATGGTGATTACCTCACCCCCCTATAATTTCGGCCATGCCTATGCCCGTGATCCCCTTGACGATACCAGGGAATGGAATGAGTATTTCACACGGCTGCACGGGGTCTTCCGGGAGTGTTACCGTGTGCTGAAGCCCG
Source organism: uncultured Methanolinea sp. (assembly GCA_964452625.1). Lineage (GTDB taxonomy): Archaea > Halobacteriota > Methanomicrobia > Methanomicrobiales > Methanospirillaceae > Methanolinea_A. The sequence continues at coordinate 293,441 of CAYVMJ010000002.1, read as the reverse complement.
GCGGCCGGATTGCGGTAAATATACAGCCACTCTTCTCGGATTATGTCCCCACCCACCATATCATCTCCACCCACCTGCAGCAGATCGGGTTTCTGTGGAAGGCCGAGATCCTCTGGGAAAAGAATAATTATAATGCCAAGTTCACCGCATGGGGAAGCTGGAAATCGCCCTCGATGCCCTACCTGAAATACACCTGGGAGTTCATCGAGGTCTTTGACAAGGAGTCCCATAAAAAAGTGGGAAGAAAGGAGGATATCGATATCACGGATACCGAGTTCAAGGAATGGGTGAAGGGGAAATGGACATTTCCCCCCGAGATCCGTATGCGTGAATTCCACCACCCTGCCATGTTCCCCGAGGAATTGCCTCGCAGGCTCCTGAAGCTCTTCTCATACCGCGGAGATCTCATCCTTGACCCCTTCAACGGGGCCGGGACCACCACCCTTGCTGCCTGGCGCCTGGGGCGCAGGTTCATTGGGGTCGACACGGCCCCCGAGTACTGCGAATGCGCTCTCCGGCGCATCACCTCTTCTCCTGGTTTTCCCGACCCGGGGGAAATTGAGATGCAGGTCCTGCACTGGGATAAGGGGGTGTGAGCGGGAGTGCATCTGCTGCACGGGCACACCCGGTCCTGGAGTCTGCGCGCTACTTACAACTCCGGGAGAGAAGAGAACCATGCATAGGTACCTTTCCTGTCATGCTGGTGGGTGATGATGTAATTGTGGGTCTCTGCCAGCCGGTTGAACCGGTCCGCCTCCTCCATGAGGGCGGCCCGCATCTCGTTGTACTCCCCGACCTGGATGTTGTAAGCGGCAACCCTGCTGTTATACCCGCGGTCATCCCCACGGGAGAGCATCTGGTCCATTGATGATCTCTGCGCATCGAGTGCCGCTTTCATCTCCGTCAGCGCCGCCTCCCTGGCCCTGATCGCGGTCTCGATGAGTGCGAGTTCCCGTTCTGTCTTTTTCTTTTGCTCCCAGAGAGCGGCCGTCTGCTGGCAGAGCGTGTAGTTGGCATCTCCGTCTCCGACCGGGATCACGACGGGGTGAGACGCAAGCTGCACATCCCCGGCGAGTTTTTCAGGAGGGATCCCGACAAGAGTCACATTGGTGGTCTCTATGTATGCATACCCTGTTGCCCGGTAACCGTCATCCCGGCAGCCTATCCCTACGGACATATGCCGCTCTGGTTCGAAATAGAGAAGCGCTGTTTGGTATCCTTCACGGCTGAGAAGGCCGGCCAGAAGCAGGCTCTTGTCGTCGCAGTCACCCATTCCGTCCACGTACGTCTCGATCGGGAACCGGGGACTTGTCAGGTTCTGGTTCTCGTAAGGTATGGACTGCACGAACACTGCAAGGAGCTCCGCATATTCATCCTGGTCAAGCTGGTGGGTATCGCGTTCTGCGCGGAGCCTGCCGAGGACGTCCTCGTAAAAACCGTCCTGCGCGGGGTCCATTATCAGAACCTGGTAGATCCCCTGCCTCCATTCCTGCTCCCCTATCGCGTTATCGTAAATCCGGGCACTCTTGTCAGCCGCCCTTGCCCCTGCATAGACTGATGCATCGATTGGACACCCCACCACCACGTTCCTGTCCTGAAACGCAAAGACATACGTCGGCGGGACGACCACCGTTTCCGTTGTAACAGGAACGATGCGGGGATATACTGCCGCGGGCCCGAAAAAGGGGATGCCCTCGAGGCATCCTGCACACCAGAGGGAGGAGAGCATCATGCCGGTGAGGAGAAGGAAACGAAATGTGCGTGCCGTGATCCCTCACCCCACCAGACGACCCATGAGATCCGGGAGGTCCGCGAGTGAGTGGAGAATGGCGGTGGGAGGCCTCCTGAGGCCCGGGAGCGCTTCGGGCCTGTACTTTCCCGTCTCGACCAGGAACCCCGCCATCCCGGTGTCCATCCCTCCCTGGATATCACTGAAGGCGTCATCGCCGATCATCGCGCATTCACCGGGAGACATCTGCATCGAGTCGAGTGCCATCCCAAAGAATGCCCCGGAGGGCTTTCCCACCAGTTCGGCGCATATACCGGTGGCATATTCCAGCGCCGCAATGTAAGGGCCGGCAGAGAGCGAGAGCCCCCCTGTATCCATCCAGTAGCGGTCCCTCTCGAGTGCCATGAAGTGTGCACCATCGAGAATGAGGCGGAATGCGCGGTTCATGGCCCCGTACGTGAAGTCATCCCCTGCGTCGCCCACCACAACCGTATCGGCATCCGTATGGGAAATCACGAGGCCTGCATGATGGAAGTCTTCATGCACATCCCCTGTTGTAAGGAGTGAGATCCGGAGGTCCCCGCGCTGCCGGATGCGTGCCGCGGCTGCAATGGCCGGGGTGAAGACGAGGTCCGGCGGGATGGCGATGTTCATGGAATGAAGCCGTTCAGAGATGCTTTTCCTCGATCTCCGGGTGGTATTGGATACGAACCGGAACTGGTATCCCTCGCGGTTGAGCCATTCTATGGCCTCCATGGCACCGGGGATGGGTCTTCCCCCCGAATAGACCACCCCGTCGAGATCAATGAGGAAACCCCGCAGGTTCATCCCTGCGCCCTCCCGGTGCGAATGGAGCCCCGGATGCCAGCTTCGCCCCAAAAGTCTGTATACATCCCCATTGTCTCTCCTCCAGGGAGTATCTCCTGCCCCTCCCCGGGCAGGCAGATCGATCTCATATCTGCTGATCGGTTGACTCCTGATAGATTAAGCAATGGGGTTTCTCCACTTTCACGGCGCACGCTGAAGACTCAAATGCAGTATCCCTGATACCTCTCCTGAAGACTGCATGACCATGCCCCTGGCTTTTACGACTGCCAGCAGACTCTGGAGGGAGCGCATAATCGAGGCGCCCGGCTACTCCGTGATCCGCAATGACCGGCTTTTCAAGGCAAGTGTCTCCGGTGCTCCCATCCTTGAATCCGAATATGATGAGGTCCAGCGCCTGAAACAGTATCTTCTCCGGGCATACGACGGGACGTCGTTGGAGGAGGCATTTCCCGGAATGCCCGTCATGACGGGGGAAGGAGCCGTCTTCTGCATCAGGAAGCGCCACCAGCTGCGTCTCCCCGCCCGGGACCGTGATGCAGTGCGTGAGAGGCTTGAACAGGATTTGACCCTTGTATACGGAATCGGCAGCCGCAAGGAACGCGAACTGAAGCGGAAGGGATACCACACCATTCCTGACCTTCTCCAGCACCGCAGGTTCAGGGAGCATGCGCTCGAATCCCTCCGCATACTGCATGAAGAAGATCCTGTCGGTATTCTCTCCCTCGTCTCCCGCTGGCATCCCTCATCCCATCCTCACTGCCTCTGCACGGCCGGGCTCTATGATGACAGCCGGTTCCTCTTCCTCGACCTGGAGACGCTGGGGATCTCCCAGCGGCCGGTGATCCTGGTCGGCCTGGCATTCCTGGAAGACGGGCAGCTGGTCACCTGCCAGTACCTTGTCAGGTGCATGGAGGAGGAACTCCCGGCACTCCTTGCAACAAGAGACCACCTCTCCCGTGACGCCGTCCTTGTCACCTACAATGGAAGGAGCTTTGATGTGCCATACCTTGTCGAGCGGTACGCCATGTATGGCGAGGTCTCAATTATCAGCAACCCCCACTACGATCTCCTCCATCCCTCCCGCAGGCGTTTCCGGGATGTCCTCCCTGACTGCCGCCTGATGACACTCGAGCAGCGTCTCTTCGGAATCCGCCGCGAGCAGGACGTGCCGTCGATGATGGTTCCGGAGTTTTACGAGGCTTTTCTCACGACAGGGAACCCGGGTCCCCTGATCCCGGTGGTGGAGCATAACTGCCAGGATCTCGTCTCCCTTGCGCGGCTCTTCTGCTTCTTCCGGGAGGGCGGCTGATGAGTGTCGACAGCTTCATCGCCTCCCTCTCAGAAGACCCTGACCTGGCCCCCGGTCTCGTTCATCAGGAGCTGATCCCTGCCCGGCCTGCAGAGTACGGCACCCTGTCCCCTGATCTCCCACCCGCGATACGGCAGTACCTCGACCGACGGGGCATCCGTCTTTACTCCCACCAGTGCCAGGCCATCGACGCATTCAGGGCCGGGGAAAGCCTCATCCTCACCACGCCCACGGCCTCGGGCAAGACGCTCGCATTCGCACTGCCGGTATTCGAGCGGATAGTCCAGGATAACAATTCAACCTTCCTCCTCCTCTATCCCACAAAGGCTCTCACCCACGACCAGCTCCGGGCGTTCCGGTCCTTCGAGGAGGGTTTCTCGCTCGGCGCAATCACAATGGTGTATGACGGGGATACGGAGGCCGGAAGGCGCCCGCTGATACGCAGGTCCGTCCGCATCCTCCTCACGAACCCGCATGAGCTTCACCATATCCTCTCCTGGCACCACCAGTGGAGCCGTTTTTTTTCAGGACTCGAAGGTGTCGTGGTGGACGAGGCGCACCGTTACCGGGGGGTATTCGGATCGCACGTGGCCCTCCTGCTCAGGCGCCTCTGCAGGATATCGCGCCACTACAGGTCGGATCCCCGGTTCTTCCTCTCCACCGCCACACTGGCAAATCCCGGGGAGTTTGCTACCAGGCTCTGCGGGGTTCCCTGCAGGGAGATCACACGGGACGGTTCGCCCCACGGTCCCCGGGCATTCCTCTTCCACAACCCGTACAGTCGCTGGCCTGAAACGCGTTCGGTACACCGGGATACCGCCCTTCTCCTGACCAGGTGCGTGAGATCAGGCCTGCAGACGCTGTGCTTTACCGGGTCCAGGAAAGCCGCCGAACTGGTTTCGCTCCGGGCCAAAGAATCGGTTTCAGGGGGAAACGGGGTATCCTCCCGGCGGATCGCAGCCTACCGTGCCGGGTACCTGCCGGAAGAGAGGCGGCAGATAGAGCAGGATATCCGTTCAGGAGCCCTCGGCGGCGTGGTATCCACGAATGCCCTTGAAGTGGGGATCGATATAGGCTCCCTCGAAGGGGTGATCCTTTCCGGCTTCCCGGGCACGATGATGGCTGCCTGGCAGCAGGCAGGGCGGGCAGGCCGTTCCTGCAGGGAATCGCTCGCACTTCTCGTGGCATATGCCAATCCCCTTGACCAGTACTTCATGCGCCATCCCGAGACCTTCTTTGCAGCCTCGCACGAGCATGCCATCATCGATCTGGAGAACCCCTATATCCTGTCCGGACAGGTTCTCTGCGCGGGTGCAGAGCTTCCCATCGACATCGAACGGGACCGGGAATTCTTCGGGCATTCACTCCCGCAGGTGGTTGCCGCCCATGCCAGCGAAGCGCTTCTCGGAGAGACCCGGAGGGGATGGATCTATTCGGGAAGCCGGCGTGCCTCCGAACTGGTAGGCCTGGACGGCACTTCCCGGGAGACTTTCAGGGTCATCTCGCAGGGAAGGATCATCGAGACCATGGACCGGATACAGGCATTCCGTGAGGCCCACCCGGGTGCAGTCCTCCTCCACCAGGGCGAGCAGTATCGCGTGAACTCATTCGACATGGAGGATAAGACCATACATGTCACACCTGTTGACGTCTCGTATTACACCCGTCCCCTGAAATCGGTTGCAATCAGGATAAAAGGAAGCCGGAACAAGCGTCCTCTTCCCGGAGCGCATCTCTCTTTCGGCGACGTGGAGGTGACCGAGCAGTATACTGCATACAAACTCCTGAAAGCCGAGACAACCATAGGTATCGAATCCCTTGATCTTCCCCCCATCCGGTTCTCAACCAGGGCGCTCTGGATAGAGATACCCGGCAACGTAACGGCCGAGATCCAGGAGAGGGAAGGCGATCTCGCTGGCGGTCTCCATGGTATGGAGCATGCATTGATCGCGGTGATGCCGTTCCATGTCCTGTGTGATCGCTGGGATCTTGGCGGCCTTTCCGTCCCCTGCGGCGGCGATACGGGAGACCCTGCAATTTTTGTATACGACGGGTACGAGGGGGGGATCGGCCTTGCCGAGAAAGGGTTTGAGTGCTGCGAAGATCTCCTTGATACGGCACGTATGCTTGTCGGGGAATGCAGGTGCGAGACCGGATGCCCCGCCTGTATCCTCTCCCCGAAGTGCGGGAACGATAACCAGCCGCTCGACAAAAAAGCGGCTCTGCACCTGCTCTCCCTGGTATCCGGGAGAGAAACAGGATAAAAGGGAGGGTGGGGCCTATTCCTTGTCCTTCAGAACGCAAATGGAGGCCGGTTCCCTCACAAGCAGGGCCAGGCTCTCTGAAATGGAGAACTCGATGCTGTCCCCTATGGGACCGATGAATCCGACAGTCATATCCTGGCCAAGGACAATGGACGCGTAACGCTTCCCGGATGCCAGCAGCACACCCCCGCTCTTGAGGGCGGGTGCCTTGAATACCCCGTCAGTGACGATTGTCCTGATGTGCTCCATCTCCGTGCTCTGTCCCTGGAGATGGCGTCTGAACAGGAGATTGTACCGGGACGGTGACAGGGCAAGGCAGTAAGGGCCGTGGAAACCTGCTTCATCCAGCCTGATCATCGCCTGTATGATATCGTCTGCGGCCTTCCCGACGGTGCTCCAGGAAGACAGCTTGTGTGAATTGGTCTCTTCTATCGTGATGAGTCCGGGGCTTCCCATGGCCCCCTCGAATATGAGTCTGTCTTCGTTCCGGGCGCATTCTATCGCGGCCTCTGCCACGGTTGATGCCGAGAAGGGGAGACCGTTCTGCTCGTATGCCAGCAGGTCCCTGACACCCAGGGTAAACGTGGTGTTGATCAGGTGGACAGGCACATACTGGCTCACTGCCATGCACTCGCTCACCTGGCAGTCCTCAAGCGGGACCGCCTTGAGCCCCATCCCGTATGGGCCCTCAATGTGGAGGAGCCTCCGTCCGGCAAGGATGCTCTTTGCAGCCTCGGCCATGGTCCTGTCAAGGAGATTCCAGGTTTCCGGCTGGATGGGCGCGTCCTCTCTCCCGAGATAATTATTCATCATAATCTCTGTTTCACTCCTTCAATGACCCGATGGTGATCGTGTCCGTCATCTTTTCTTCCCGGCTCTGCGGTGCTTTCCCGCCTGAGATCTTCGCTATCTCTGCCTCCACTTCCGCAGCTCCTTCGGCATAGAATCCATTCTCGTCCGGTGCAAGTTCCTGGAGCAGCCTCAGAAATTCTCCTGCATGCACCCTCTCTTCATCAGCGATATCCATAAGGACTTCTTTCGCGAGCTCGTTGTCTATCGATTCTGCAAGCTGGACGTAGATCTGGATGGCTTCATATTCAGCAGCAATCATCAACCGGATTGCCCTGACAAGTTCGCTATGGGTCAATTTCCGGTCATTTTTTAATCCAGAGAATGCACTGGCAAATTCAGGCATAAATATCCCTCCTTTCTGGTAAAAGGTTCCCATGCCGGGAACCCCTACTTACGGCTTATTTCGTATTAGATATAAATATGGTTCCCCCCGCGGAAACAGACCGGAAAATCGGGGCCTCTAAAGACCACTGAATCCGGGAAAAATTGCAGGATTCACTGTATAGCCACATTCGTATACAATGAAAACGCTCATGACGCGTCTCGCAACAGGCCCGGCGCATGAAAATGCCGGAGGCATTTTCATAGGAAACTGCGGGGCCGTTTTCATGAGAAAGATGGGGCTTTTCTCATCAGAAATACTCATTCAGGATTCCCCGGACTCGCATCCATGGCGGTCCAGGACCTGCCTGACAATTCCGCGTGAACTGCAGTAGCGTTCTCCCTCGTAACATCCGATACGGACAAGTTCTGCGAAAAATCCCCTCTTTTCCAATTCAATCCGGATCTTTTCCTCGTCGAAATGCTGGTTGAATCCAAACGTAATCACGGAAGGCCTCAGTTCCTCGATCGGCCGGAACATGTCATGGAGATCGCCAAGGATCGCACGATCAACCGGTTTCAGCGACGCAACCATCCTCACCCTCTGTTCTTCGGGGAGCACCGGCCTTGGCTTGTGGCGGACATTCTGGTCCCGCGCCACGATCACGTACAGTTCATCGCCGAGTTTCCGCGATTCCTCAAGATAGTAGAGATGCCCGGGGTGGAGGATATCAAAAGTCCCTGTTGCCACAATCCGCCTCATCCGACCACCTCAAGCGCAACCGTATTCCCGTCAGCACGGTAGCAACGCCAGTCTTCCCGTGTATAGGGATATCCCACGATGAGGTGAAAGCGTCCCGCCCGGGGGAAGAAAGAGAGATCGGCATTCGAGGGAGAGAGGACCCCGTTCGGATGGCTGTGTGCACTGCCGGCAACATGGGTGTCAAGGGGCATCATATCGAGGAAGAGGCTTGCACTCTCCTCGCTGCTCACCGTTCCGGGGAGCAGGAATATCTCGTGCAGCAGTCCCTCTTTCTCCATGAGTAATCCTGCAAACTCGTATGGATGACGATCTTTTCCCATCTCCAGCAGGAGATCCAGGAGGCCGGTACTGATGCCCCTGATATGCATATGTCACCCTATATATCGCCGGAGACGGCATTAAACCATGGTGCCCCGGGAATTCTCACCAAATACGCAGGGAATACTCAGAAGGGTCCGTCCTGTTCGTAACTCTTCCCGAAGCGGATTGCCAGTTCCGCCTTGTAGAGCTCCTTCCCCAGGTATGCCGCATGATCAAGGAGGGAGACATCCCCGCACGACAGGATAGTCGAGAAGACCCCGGCCCACGACGCCCCCCTGTATGCGCGGTCCCCGATGACCGCTACAATCTCCCTGCCCTCGATCCCGATGCGGAAGTTTCCGCACGGGTCGTAGGTGATGTCGCGGGGAGCCGGCAGTGCCTGCACACTTTTCTGATATTCGAGAGGGGGTTCCCTCCTCTTTCTCTTTTCCTTGATCACAAGGAGATCGAGGCCGAGATCCTTGGGATACGGCCTCCCGCGCGAGAGGACCATCATCTCTGCCGCCCTCCGCATCTCCCCGACAGATCCTTTCGTCTTGTCACTGTGTTCGCTCGTGAAGATCACGGAAGCTCCCACCTCCGCGGCCATCGCGGCCAGGAGAGCATTCATGCCGATAGAATCGGCATCCAGGAGCTCGACAACATTTCCCGCCCCGAAAAAGAGCGGCGTATCGCTGTCTGAAAACCTCCCCAGGGACTCCACGAGGCCCGAACCCGCGGGCGGCAGGAGAGGATCCGCGAGGATGCACTCAATCCCGCAATCAATGGCCCTCTGCACATTTGCGGCAAGACCTGCCTTTCCGGGCACCACAACTGCCGCTGCACCCGCACGCGCGACACCCTCTCCCACCAGGGGAATGTTCTCTTCCTGCAGGGAGAGCACCATATCTGCGCGGGAAAGCGATGCGCCGATGAGCGCGGGATCCTGGGTATCAGCCGCGAGAGGGCCCTCGATATCAGAGAGAACGTCAAATACTGCTTCCACCTGGGCCGGTGTCGCATCGAACCCGAACCCGAGATCCACGATGTCGGCTCCCCTTGAGAAGAGATCTCCGACTTTGTCGCGGAGATTCGGGACCCTCTGTGCATCCATAATCTCTGCCAGGACCTTCATGCGTGAATCTCCCCCAATCTTCACGCCCCTTATGCAGAACGCAAAATCGGCCTCTCTCTCCGCACCGGCAATGCGGGATTCAGCTTCCCTGCGCCGCTCTTCTGCCAGGAAGTCGTCCGCCGGCATGGTGCGCGAGAGCTGCTGGGCCGGGATGAGTGGGAGGATGAGGGCGAGGTCCGCGGCATGCCTCGGCCCCAGGTAGACGGGGACCCCGCATGTCGCTTCAACGGATGCAAACGAGGCAGTACACATCCCGGACACGATGGCCATGTCATACTGTTCCTCCGACAGAAGGGCTGTGAGCTGGGCGGGCGTAAGGAAGGATGCAATCTCCCCGGTGACAACGACATGTGCATCCAGCCCAAGAGCAGCCTCCCTCACCACCTGCTCTGTGGCTCTTCCTGTGGGGAGGAGAATGCGCATAAATCTTCTTAATATCACGAAGGCCAAAAAAGGTATGATCAGATGCTGAGCTGCGATCTGCACATCCATACGCGCTTTTCACGGGACGGGGAGAGCAGCGTGGAAGACATCATCCGCAGGGCAGAATATGTAGGCCTCGACGCGATCGCCATCACCGACCATGATACAGTGGAGGGCGCCCTCTGCGCGATGGATATTCCCGCCCGGGTCGTCATCATCCCCGGCATAGAGGTCTCCACCCTGCAGGGCCATCTGCTGGTGCTGGGGGTCACCACCTCGATTCCCCGCGGAAGGGATGTGAGCGAGACCATTCTGATTGCCAGGAAACTGGGGGGACTGATCATTCTCCCGCATCCTTACCACATCTGGCGGCACGGGGCAGGCAGGAAAAAGAGGTTTCCGCTCGCAGAGGTGGACGCAATCGAAGTCTTCAACAGCAGGTATATCGTGGGATCAGCAAACCGTAAAGCCGCTCGAATTGCACGCAGGCTGGGGAAGCCCTGCGTGGGGGGATCTGATGCGCACAACGCCAGGTTCGTGGGGTATGGACGGACGCTTGTGGATGCATCACCAGACGTCCCGTCGATTCTTGCCGCAATCCGGGATGGCAGGACGGTAGCCACAGGGAAGATGACCCCCCTTCGCACCTATACCCGGCAGTCTCTACGGAATACATGGAAGAAATTTACCCGGGGAATGTATCCCCGGTAAGGCTGGCATTCAGGACCGGGTACCTGGGAGAACGGTTTTGGGGATCCCAGATGCAGAAGGGGGCAAGGACCGTGGAAGGCGATTTCGTGTCCTCGTGCATCCGTATGAACCTCTTTTCCAGCCATCGCGAAGGCCGGTTCCAGGCTGCGGGAAGAACAGATCGCGGGGTGCATGCACGGGCACAGGTCTTTTCTTTCTCCACGTTGCATCCGGAAAGAGCCTTTTCTGCGCTGAACCGGCAGCTCCCCCCGGATATCTGGGTACATGGGTACGCACAGGTTGACCCTGACTTCAATCCCCGTCGACATGCGATCAGCCGTACCTACCGCTATTATTTCGGCACGCCCGGTCTGGACGTGCAGGCCATGGACAGTGCGGCACGCGCTTTTGAGGGGACCCATGACTTCTCGCTCTTTGCACGCGTCGGGGACAAGGACCCGGCAAGGAGGGTCATGTCATCACGGGTCTTTTCCTCGGGGGATCTCGCCGTGTTCGAGATCAGTGCCGAAAGCTTCCTGTGGCACATGGTGAGGTACATGGCATCAGCCCTCCATCTGATCGGATCGGGGGAGGAGGGTGAGAGACTCATACGATCCCGGCTGGCCGGGGAGAGGAGTTCCAGGATCTCCATCGCTCCGCCTGATGGCCTTATCCTCTGGGATATCGAGTACGATCTGCACTTCCGGGCAATTCCTGCTGACAGCCGGACCAGGGATTTCCTCGAAAGGCGTTACGCATATTGCCGCGGGATGACCGGTATCCTGGAGACCCTCCGGGACACGCGTAAAACCGGAACGGGCGACTTTGCACTTTCCGGGGAGGACAATCCATGACGTCCCCCCCCTCCATGATGTGTTCTTCGCGCTCTCATTCTCCTGTGGATCGCGAACCGGGGCAGGCATCGTTCATCCAACTCCCCACTCCTGAACAGGTTGTATTTCCCGGGGGCTGCCGAAGATGACCGGTTTCACCTGCACCCGGTGCGGCAAGTGCTGTATCAGCCTGGGTCGTCACATGCATATCATCAGGAGTGTATCCCCGTTCTCCCATTCGCTCCGCACCCGGGTCAGCGGGGAGACCCTCCATGTCCAGGTAAGCCCTGCTTTCCGCAAGCTCTTTTTATCCAGGAGCCCCCCGGCTTTCGAGCCCGGATGGTGCCCTTTTCTCAGGAGGACTGCTGACGGTTTCTATGTGTGCACCATTTACCCGTCACGTCCCTCGGTATGCCGCACGTTCCGCTGCTGTACCATGCGGATTTTTGATAAAGCAGGGGGGGAGGCAGGAAAAGTAAAGGGCAGGTGTTCTCTCTCCACTGTTGACCCAGCCCTCCGGGAAATCTGGGACAGGGAAGTCATGCCCGCAGCCGGCCTGCCCGAAGAGCAGTTTGCAACGCTCTGCATATCCATCCTCGCTTCCCACGGGTACGGATGCGAGATCTATGATTCGTAACCCTGCGTGGTTTCGAATGAAAATGCCTCCGGCATGCACATGGCATAGCCTTGTGCATTTGGGTTGGGGGGGTATTTCGGGGCTGGTGGATGGGTGCGAATGAAAATGCCTCCGGCATGCACATGGCATAGCCTTGTGCATTTGGGTTGGGGGGGTATTTCGGGGCTGGTGGATGGGTGCGAATGAAAATGCCTCCGGCATTTTCATGCGCCGGGACTGTTCCTTTTTCCACAGGGATTGCCCTCACCATTACTTTCATGTATTTTTACTCATATGAGTAATTATAAGAGAGAACACTCCCGGCAGGTTGAGGAAACACCGGAGTTGTGAGAGTTCCACAGGAGATCCACGCATGAAAGAGCCGACTGAGAATTCTACCAAAGCATTCTTCCCGGAGAATGCATCAAAGAGGGCGGGACATCACGATGAGCCTGCACCCCGTGTCACTTCAATCCCATTGAGAACGGCGCTTCGTATCGCCAGAGAACAACAGCGGTCAAAATCGTCGCGCAGGAAGATATTCCGGGAAGAGCGGGAACGGTACCTGGATATCGTTCACCTGATGAAAGAACCGGGATCAGAGTGACAGCCGCATATCCCATAGACTCATTCCGACATTCTTTTCTGTTCCCCGCTGTGTGAACAATGCAGTGTTTTTTAATTCGGGCACGTTGCTGATACAGTTATCATGATCACCACGCAAAAGTGAATAACATTGCAAGGGCGTGAGGAAGATGATATTTACGGGTGAAACACCAAGGCGGGGCAGGCCGAGGAGACAGCGTTCCATTGATGACACCGCCCCGCTGCGCTGCTTTTCACCGCAGTGCTTTCCCGACGAAGAGGGGATGTCGGTCACGCTCCTCCCCGAAGAGGTGGAACTTATCCGGCTCATCGATCTCGAGGGACTGGAGCAGGAGGAGGCTGCCATGGTTCTTGGTGTCTCCCGGAGGACCGTATGGAGGGATCTCCATGCCGCGCGGAAGAAGGTGGCTGACGCACTCACTACAGGAAAGGGTATCAGGATAGATGGATGTTCGCGGGCAGCTCATGGTGTGTGTCCGAAGGACTGTCCGCGCTTTCCGAGGATTATCTGAAAGATCCGGACTCCCCCGTGCCCGGATCACCCCCCCGCTGCACCCGGCGGCGTATCCCCGCGACGCTCAAGAGCGGATACGTGTCAATGGAATGCCACCGGGGTCCTTTTGACAATTACATCATCTTTATTTCTTTCTACTCATATGAGAAATAATAGATGACACTCCTGGAAGAGGCTGAAGGTGTACCTGTCCTTTTCTCTCTCCAGTGGTCAGTCTTTGTAGCAATGTATCACGAACGTGCGAGGATTTTATGAAACCCCCTTTTATCTCAGTCCGGAACCTCTCAATGTCATTTTCAGGAAAAAAAGTCCTGGATAACCTCTCTTTCGATATTCCTGAAGGTGAGATCATCGGCATCATCGGGAGGAGCGGAGCAGGAAAGAGCGTGCTGATGCATCTTCTCCGCGGTGTGGACGACGCCCCTACCGGGGGATCCATTATCTACCACATTTCCACCTGTCCGAAGTGCAATTACACCGGCATGCGCAGCGAGGAGAAGAAACCCTGTCCACATTGTGGAGAGAGCCTCGAGGCTGCCGATGTGGACTTTTGGAACCCCAAAAATGAGCAGCTGAAGAGCCGTATCATGCGCCGCACCGCCATCATGTTCCAGAGGACTTTTGCGCTCTATGGCGATGACAGGGTTATTGAGAATGTGCTGCGTGCCCTCGATGACGTGCGATACCCGCAGGACAGGTCCGTAAACCGGGCCGCAGATCTCCTGGACCAGGTCCGTCTCTCCCACCGCATGATGCATATTGCAAGGGATCTCTCGGGAGGAGAGAAACAACGCGTGGTGCTCGCAAGGCAGCTCGCAAAAGAGCCATGCCTGCTTTTTGCAGATGAACCGACGGGAACCCTTGATCCCGATACTGCACGCCTGGTCCACCAGATGCTCGTCTCTGCAGCAGAATCCAGCCATATGGGCATCGTCGTCACATCCCACTTCTCACGGGTCATCCAGGACATTGCTTCGAGGGCCATGCTCCTCGAAGAGGGAAGGATCGAGAAGATTGGCGCGCCGGATGAGGTAATCGGTCACTTCTTACGGGATTTCCATGACGAGGAGGATGCCTCGGGCGTAGAACTTGGAGAGGAGATACTCGTCGCGCGTGATGTGGCAAAACGTTACATGTCCCCCGACCGCGGGCTTATCAGGGCTGTGAACGGGGTGACCTTCAAGATCAACCGGGGAGAGATATTCGGGCTCATCGGGAAAAGCGGTGCGGGCAAGACCACACTCTCCCGCATTATTGCAGGGATCATTGAACCAACTGCGGGAGAGATGAACTTCCTTGTCGGCGATGACTGGGTTGACATGACCAAACCCGGCATCGACCAGCGGGGCCGTGCCAAGAGCTACATCGGTCTCCTCCACCAGGAATACGACCTGTATCCACACCGGACTGTCCTCGATAACCTCACCGATGCTATCGGGCTTGAGTTCCCGAAAGAACTGGCAATGAGAAAAGCGCACATCACCCTTTCCATGGCCGGGTTCCCGGAAAAGAAGAGTAAGGATATCCTGTCCCAGTATCCCGACCAGCTCTCGGAGGGAGAACGCCACAGGGTAGCGCTCGCACAGGTGCTGATACGGGAACCGAGCCTCGTGATCCTTGACGAGCCGACCGGCACGATGGATCCCATCACGAAACGCGATGTGAAGCATTCGATCCTCCATGCGCGAAAAGAGATGGACCAGACATTCATCCTGGTCTCGCATGACATGGATTTTGTGAACGAGGTGTGTGACCGGGTTGCCTGGATGAAAGGCGGGAAAGTCGTGACCATGGGAAAAACCGAGGAAGTAATGGGATCGATGCCTGCCGAGGACAGGGGAATCCAGGCAGTTTCCGGACAGTCCACGCCTGCACTCTGATCGGCGGCTGGTGCCGTTGCGGTAAGGCTTTTTTCGGGCCCCGGCCCCGGTTTTTCCCTCTTTCTGCAATGCAGGGGGCATGAAGTAAAAATACCCTGAATCCGGCTGTTTTAAGAAAAGCACTCTTATTACAGATGGCAGACAAAATTTACTGCTGATTCCGATGACGGAAATTCCCAGGGAAGAATATATTTTCAAGTGTACTTCTGCATGTGCAGGGTGCAGCAGTTCGCTCACTCTCAGGTATGTCCTGAAAGCTGCGGGCCCTGAGACGGTACTGGTGATCCCGGCCTGCTGTACCAGCGTGATCCAGGGCATTTATCCCCACACCGCAATGAATATCCCTATCTACAATGTTGCCTTCGCCGCAGCGGCCGCGTGCGCTTCAGGCATGAGTGCTGCATTCCAGGCTGCAGGCAGGAAGACCAATGTCATCGTGTATGCGGGAGACGGGGGAACGGTGGACATCGGGATCCAGGCCCTCTCGGGTGCATTTGAGCGGGGAGCTGATTTCCTCTACATCTGCTACGACAACGAGGCGTACGGGAATACCGGAATGCAGCGCTCCGGGGCCACGCCTGTCGGGGCCCGAACCACCACCACCCCGGGAGGAAAGGTCCAGACCAAGAAGGACCTGGATGGCATCGTCGCCGCCCACAATCCTCCCTACATGGCCACGGCATGCGCTGCCTACCCGAAGGATCTCTTCTCCAAGGTCCAGAAAGCCCTGTCCATCCGGGGCCCGAAGTTCATCCACGTGCTGGCCCCCTGTCCGCCCGGGTGGCGCTACTCTTCAGAGAAGAGCGTGGAGATTGGCAGGCTTGCGGTAAAGTCTGGTATGTGGATACTCTATGAGCGTGAGTTCGGGAAAGTCACCATCAACGGGCCGTCGAAAGCGGCCATGATCAAACCCGTCCCCCTGGAAGAGTACCTCGGGCCGCAGGGAAGGTTCAAGGGCATCAGCAGGGAGGCGGTGGCCACCATGAAATCGCAGGCTGAACGGACCGCGAAGCGGCTGAAAATGGAGGAGGAAGGGGTATGCTGACTGTCGCGACCGGAAACAAGGCTGTTGCCGCTGCCGTGAAGGAAGCATGCCCCTCAGTGGTGGCGGCCTATCCCATCACCCCCCAGACAGAGATCGTCGAGCAGATCGCCGAGTACGTCACATCAGGGGAGCTGAAAAGCCAGTATATCCCTGTGGAAAGCGAGCATTCGGCCATGGCCGCCTGCATCGGCGCGAGCGTCACAGGGGTCCGCACCTTCACAGCCACGAGTTCCCACGGGCTTCACTACATGCACGAGATGGTCAACTGGGCAGCCGGGGCAAGGCTCCCCATTGTCATGGCAAACGTGAACCGGGCGCTCGGGCCCGGGTGGAACATCTGGGCAGAGCACACCGACTCGTTCCAGGAACGCGATACGGGGTGGCTCCAGGTATACGTGGGATCTGTTCAGGAGGCATATGATGCCACCCTGATGGCATTCCGCATTGCCGAGGATGAATCTGTCCTGCTCCCCGTAATGGTGAACCTCGACGGTTTCCTTCTCTCCCACAGCATGCAGCCTCTGCAGGGCGTGGAAATCGGGGATTTCATCCCGCCCATCCACCTCCCTCATGCGATTGACACGGCACACCCCGCCGGCTATGGGACCCTTACCGGTCCGGACGACTATTTCAGGCTGCGGTGGGACATCGAGCGGTCAATGCGCGACTCTGTCGGGGTCATCCGAAAAACGGAAGAAGACTTTGCCGGGCGGTTCGGCAGGAAGTACCACCCGGTAGAGGAATACCGGTGCGAGGATGCGGAGGTGGTGGTCATTGCCATGGGAACTCTCGGGAGAGAAGCAGAGGTCGCCGTGGACGTCCTCCGGGACGAAGGGGTGAAGGCAGGGAGCATGCGCATCCGCTGGTTCCGTCCCTTCCCACGCCTGGATCTCTCGGGGAGGGATGTGGTGGTCATCGACAGGGATTACTCCTTTGGTTTTGGCGGGGTCATCGCCCGCAGTCTGGAGGCGACCGAGAGGGTGACGCCATTCTCGGTGATCGCCGGCCTCGGCGGCCAGGAGGTCACCTATGACGACATCGCCGCATTTGTCCGCGGGAGAAAACCGGGAGAAGAGCTCTGGTTCGGGGTGAATGACCATGTATGAGGTCCGCATCCACTCCAGGGGAGGCCAGGGAGGAGTCACTGCAGCACGCCTCCTTGCCCTTGCAGCCATCAGGGACGGGAAATATGCTGTTGCCTGCCCGTTCTACGGTGCCGAGCGAAGGGGAGCGCCGGTAGTCTCCTATGTGAGAATCGATGACCACCCCATACGGGTCTACAGCCAGATAAGGAATCCCGACCTTGTCCTGATACTCGACCCGAGCGTCATGGAAGTCGTGGACGTTCTGCAGGGGATGAAACCGGGGGGACGCGTTCTCCTCAACAGTACTGAACCGCTTGACATGAAGGGATTCCCGACCCAGACCGTCGATCTCACAGGAATCGCACTCCGTGAACTCCTGGTGGTGGCAGGAAACCCCATCCTGAATACCGCGGTGCTGGGAGCGCTTGCGAAGATGGGTATCATCACGATGGATTCGGCAAAAATGGCTATTGGGGAGATGTTTTCAGACGAAAGGAACATCACTGCAGCCGAGGCTGCATACCAGGAGCTGGTTGCATGAGCACGAGGATGCGCCTTGCAATGAGCAGGCCCACGAGGGGTGCGTGCGGCAAGACGGGTTCCTGGCGTGTGTTCAGGCCTGTGGTGGACAAAGATGCATGCAATGCCTGCGGGCTGTGCGCCATGTACTGCCCGGACAACGCGATTTCGGAGGATCTGGAGATCGACCTCGATTTCTGCAAGGGATGCGGGATATGCGCCAATGAGTGCCCCAAGAAGGCTATCACCATGCAGAGGGAAGAAAAGTAAAGAACATACCCAAAAGGACCCCGCAAACCCCCTTTTTCTGATTTCACTGATCCGTTGTTTTCCCTCCTGCCCCCGAAAATTCCCCTCATATGCATCCTTCCCCCGGAATAACCACGCAGATTCTATTCGGATAGCATGCGTGGTGCATTCATGAAAAAGGCAGAGCCATTTCCTATGAAAATGCCTCCGGTATTTTCATGCGCCGGGCCTGTTGCGAGACGCATCATGAGTGTTTTCACAGGAAACAGGAAATCTCCTGTTACTCTTCCTGTTCAATCGGGCATTGCGCCATGTACTCCAGGTTGAACTTATAGAAATGGGTGAAACCACAGTTCCTGCACCTGACGGTGAAATGGCTGCACCCGATTGCAAGATCGTGCGGGCCGAGAACTTTGCAGTTCCTGCACCTGGCTTCAGACACCAGGTTCCACAGGTCGTAACAGCCGATCTTCGTAAAACTTCCCGGCTTTGTTACGTCCTCAATCCTGGGGACAAAAATACGGGTGGCACCGCAATGACTGCAGGACACCTGTGCCTGGTAAGGAACGGCCTTGATAACCTGGTCTGCATCCTTTCCGCAGTGGTAGCAGATGGTCCGGTATGAAGTGAAGATGAACCGGTCTTCCATGTATCAGTATCAACGATGCCAGATAAAAGGTTCCCTCCCCGGGAGAGGGTGCAGAGAAGAGAATATTTGGGGAATATTGGAGGGGTGTGACAGGAGATCAGTAGTCTCCCATGCCACCCATGCCGCCCATGCCACCCATGCCGCCCATGCCGCCCATGTCGCCGCCCGGTGGTCCCTGCGGGGCTGCGGTCTTTGATGCAGCAATCACGTCGTCAATGCGCAGGATCATGGTGGCGGCTTCCGCAGCGCTTGCGACCGCCTGGGTCTTGACCCTGAGGGGCTCAACAACGCCGGACTTGAGCATATCCTCGGCCTTGCCCTCGAAGACGTTCAGTCCGAAGGTCTTCTTACCCTTCTCGTGTGCTGCGCGGAGCTCCACGAGCATGTCGATGGGGTCGAGCCCTGCATTCTCTGCCAGTGTGCGGGGGATGATCTCAAGTGCGCCCGCAAAGGCCTCGATGGCCAGCTGTGCACGGCCACCCACGCTCGCTGCATACTCGCGAAGGCGGAGCGAGAGCTCGATCTCGGGTGCACCGCCGCCCGCGACAAGCTTCTTGTCCTCGAAGACGACAGAGACCACGCGCAGCGCATCCTCGATTGCACGCTCGAGCTCATCGACAACGTGTTCGGTGCCTCCCCTGACCATGATAGAGACGGCCTTCGGGTTCTTGCACTCCTCGACAAAGATCATCTCCTCGCCGGAGATCTTGCGTTCTTCGACGGTCCCGGCAAACCCGAGTTCCTCCTTGCTGATGGCATCGATGCTCGAGACCATGCTTCCGCCTGTAGCGCGTGCCAGTTTCTCCATGTCGCTCTTCTTGACGCGGCGGATTGCAAAGATGCCTGCCTTTGCCAGGTAGTGCTGGGCTATGTCGTCGATACCTTTCTGGCAGAAGAGGGTGTTTGCACCGGAGGCAATGATCTTGTCCACGATGTTCTTGATCATCCGTTCTTCTTCATCGAGGAAGGCCTGCAGCTGGTCGGGACTGGTGATGTTGATCTCGGCATCCACCTCGGTCTTCTTGAACTCCACTGCAGCGTTCAGGAGAAGGATCTTGGCGTTCTTCACCTTCCGGGGCATCCCGGGGTGCACGCGCTCCTTGTCGACCAGTACGCCCTCGATGATCTCGCAGTCGTCGATGGACCCGCCAACCTTCTTCTCCACCTTGATATAGTCCTTGTCGACGCTGCCATCCGCATCGGCGACCATGGTCACTGCCTTGACGACGAGGTCACAGATCTTCTCCCTGGACCCCTCGGCGCCCTTCCCGGTCATGGCGGTCTCTGCGATCTTCTTCAGCATTGCGGTGTCCTTGGGCTTTATGGTGACCGCGATGCTCTGTAGGAGCTCCTGGGCTTTCTCTGAAGCCTGCCGGTATCCGTGGGCGATCACCGTGGGGTGCACGTCCTGCTCGAGGAGATCTTCTGCCTTTTTCAGGAGTTCGCCCGCGATGACCACCGCTGTAGTGGTCCCGTCGCCGACTTCGTCGTCCTGGGTCTTTGCGATCTCCACCATCATCTTGGCGGCGGGGTGCTCGATATCCATCTCTTTTAAGATGGTGACCCCGTCGTTGGTGATGACCACATCGCCGATGGTATCGACGAGCATCTTGTCCATGCCCTTCGGGCCGAGAGTGGTCCGTACCGCGCTTGCCACTGCCTTTGCTGCGGTAATGTTCATGCCCTGTGCATCACGTCCACGGGTGCGTGAACTTCCTTCTTTCAGGATGAGAATCGGTTGTCCTCCAAGTTGCTGCGACATTTCTTTTCACCACGTGTAGCGATAAAATTGGTTATTGGTTCTATATAAAAATTATGATTTATTGACGAGCTGAATCAGCTCTTCGCCGTCTTCCAGGGCCAGGAGGCGCTGTTCTCCAATGACAAGAGTCTTCCCGATCTTCTTCTGTTTGGCATAATCCGTGAGAACGCACATCGCATGCATGCCTGCGATCTGGGATATGTTCCCGATGAGGGCAGCGCGTTTCACAACCTTCTGTGATGACCCGTACCCGGTGAGGATGGATTCGTCGGAGATCTCGATGAGGGCCTGGAACGGCGCCCTGTGCATGGCATGCAGCTTAACCCCGATACGCTGGAGGAACCCCATCGGTGCGCAGTCCTCCGGATGCTCGGGCTCATCCTCGAATACCGATGTATAGTTCAGGAGGTCAATGCTTCTCACGAGCGGGGCATCGAAGATCTCCTCGATCTTCTGGGCCACCTCGAGGGTTGTGCCCATGCCGCTCTCGTACTTGCTGATGGTCCTCCTTGATACGCCGAGAAGGTTTGCCATGTCGCCGAGCGAGAGGTTCATCTTCTCCCGCATGTCCCTGAGAACCTCACCGTTGATATTGACATAGAGCCCCCCGGGCGAGGCATACACGAGAGGTGGCGTCCCTTCCACGAATGCATCATACAGTGTTGATGCGCTGATGGCAAAGATACCGTACCTGACATACACCGCTCCCCTCTCCAGGTCGGCATCCCTTGCCCTGTCCCCGATGATGAGGGGTGCGCCCCTGAGGTACCGGGCAATGTGGTCGAGGTCACGGGCCACCTCCTCGCTGACGCTGTCGATGTGGGAGACTACCTTGATGACCAGGATTATCTCGCGATGGCGGGCGATAAGGTCGAAGCTTCGCGGCCTCATGCTGAAAGGCTCCGAGACACGGAACCCTGCCATGAGCAAGACGCTCGTTACCATGGAGAGAAGGCGTTCCTGTGACATCCCATTACGAATGGATTTACCCTCACCGGGTATAAATAATAGGGTGCGTATGCGCATCGGGATCGATGACACCGACTCACCGAGAGGGATGTGTACGACCTACCTTGGGGCGGTGCTCATCAGGAGGCTTGCGAAAGCCGGCATCGTGATCAGGGAATCGAGGCTTGTCCGCCTGAATCCGAATGTGCCGTGGAAGACGCGGGGAAATGCAGCGGTGTGCCTCGAGGCGGACGGCTCCCCGGATACTGCATTCCGGGTTGCCTGCATGACGGTCGAAGAGTATGCGGACCTTGCCCATGAACACACCCACCCGGGCGTGGTTGTGGCGGAGGATGCTCTCCCGCAGGATTTCTACTGGAGAGCCGTGCAGGGGTTCTGCACCCTCGACGAGGCGATGGAGATCCTCATCCAGTCGGGATCTCTCTACAAGGGCTACAAGAAGAAGAGAGGCCTGATCGGCGCCGCCGCGGCGGTGGGATCCTATTTCGATGATGAAACCTGCGAGATCCTGGTCTACCGTGACCGCCAGGCATGGGGAACACCCCGCACCGTTGACCGGGAGAGCCTCTTTGCAGCCGACCTGCACACGTACCCGCATACCTGGGATACGGTCGACCGGGAGAATGGCCTGGTTGTCTGCGTCCCCCACACCCCCGACCCCGTTCTCTTCGGCATACGCGGGGAGCGGGCCGGGTGGGTATCGCTTGCCAGGGAGGAGGTCATTTCAGAGCGGGCATCGCTGGAGCAGATCTGGAGCACCAACCAGGGAACGGATGCGCACCTGATCCCCGCGCGGTCCGCCGATCTCGATGAGGGTTGTTCTTACCTCCTTGGCGGAACCGTCTCGTCTGCACCCGTGACCCAATACGGAGGCCATGTCTCGCTGCCCCTCCTGTCGGGCGGCCTTTCTGTCACCTGCATGGCGTACGAACCCACGCGCGGGTTCCGCGACATCATCAGGGCGCTCCTCCCCGGTGATGCTGTCAGGGTGGCAGGCAGTTACAAGAAGGGGAGCATGAACCTTGAGAAGATCCAGGTGCTCCGGGCCCCCGAACAGGTCGTACGCAAGCCGCCGGTATGCGAACGGTGCGGCAAGAGGATGACAAGTGCGGGTGCTGCCAAGGGGTATAAATGCCGCCGGTGCGGGGGAAGGGCGAAAGATCCTGAAATCGTGCGCATGCCAAGACGGATCACTCCCGGCTGGTACGAGGTCCCTCCTTCCGCCCGCAGGCACCTGGCCCGGCCCCTCTGCAGGGGGATCAGGGAAGACCTGCTCTCGCTGGTTCCCGCTCCGTAAAGCGAACGAAGGACTATCTCTCTCCCCGCCGATACCTTGTGGTATGCAATGCGGGGAGCCGGTTGAGCAGGTCGTGCTCCGCCCGGGTATGACGGTGGGTGATCTGGTCGGCGCACTCGGGCGTGCAGGGGCCTATAACGGCGGTGCCCTTGCCAGGGCGTCGGGTATCTACGAGGCCATGCTTCGTGATGGCGAGGCGGTGAAGTTCATGGGCCTCGCGGGGGCCATGGTCCCTGCCGGGATGGGCAGGATTGTGAGCGATCTCATCGACAGGGGCTGCGTGGATGTCCTGGTCTCGACCGGGGCGAACCTCACCCACGATATCATCGAGGCCCTCGGATGCAGGCATTACCACGGGTCTGCCTGCTGCTCTGACGTGGAACTCAGGCATGAGGAGATCAACCGGATATACGACGTTTTTCTCCCAAATGACGCATTCATCAGGTTCGAGGAATTCATGCAGGGAGTGTTCTCCGATCTCCCATCCGGGCCCCCCCTCTCCATCCACGACCTCCTCACCCTGATCGGCCGGTCACTTCCATCGGGCATCCTGGCATCTGCGGCACAAAGGGGCGTTCCTGTGTATTGCCCTGCACTGGCAGACTCGATGATAGGCCTCCAGTTCTGGCTCTTTTCCCAGACGCACCGGATCACGGTCGATGCATTCTCAGACATGCACCCCCTCCTATCGACGTGTTTCGAGGCCCGGAAGGCAGGGGTCCTGATCATCGGCGGCGGGGTCCCCAAAAACTTCATCCTCCAGAGCATGCTGATGACGCCGAAGGGATTCGACTATGCGGTGCAGCTGACAGGGGACCGCCCTGATCTCGGGGGGCTGTCGGGGGCAACCCTGGACGAAGCACGATCATGGGGGAAGATCACCGAGGATGCGAACGCGGTTACCGTGTACGGGGATGCCACCATCACGTTCCCCCTTCTCGTGGCGTCGGTGATGGAGAGGATGGCGGTATGACCGGCCTGATACTGGCACTCGACGTTGGTGAGCGGGAGCGCGCCATTGATATCGCCCGGTCATGCGCCCCCCATGTAGACGGGATCAAGATCGGGTATCCCCTCGTGCTCCCGGCCGGCATATCCGTCGCCGCTGACATGCAGGACCTGGATCTCCCGCTGATCGCTGATTTCAAGGTGGCAGACATCCCGAACACCAACCGCCTGATCGCAGAACAGGTCTTCTCCGCGGGGTTCCATGCGCTGATTTGCCAGGGATTCACGGGAGAAGATGCGATCGCGGCCTGCGTGGATACCGCGCACTCGATGGGGGGAAAGTGCATGGTGGTGGCCGAGATGAGCCACCCCGGGGCCCTCGAGTTCTTCGGCCACGGTGTCGCAGAGCGCATCGCCCGCCTTGCGGTTTCGTGCGGGGCGGACGGGATCATCGCCCCGGCCACCCGCCCTGAAAGGGTCAGGGTGCTCCGGGGGATCGTGGGAGACCGCCTGATCTGGTCCCCGGGGGTGGGCGCCCAGGGCGGCGACCCGGCGTCCATCGCAGGCCTGGTAGATGCAATTATCGTGGGAAGGCAGATTTACGAGGCAGAAGATCCCGGAGAAGCGGCATCAGCATTTTCCAGTATTCGCCGATGATGAGCACACAATGACTGAGGGGATCCAGTGATGACCCCTATGAGTCGACTGAGGCGAATTTTAACCCAAACTAAAGGTTTAAATGGAAAAATCGCCATGGTAATGTATGCAATGGAGTAAAGAACAGCTTGACATGGCCAGATCTTTGCGCCGCCTCGAGGATATTCCTGTTTCTGAGCGGAAATACAAGTGCCATACCTGCCACCTTATCGTGGACGAGATCCCCTGCCCGAAATGCGGTGATGCGCACCTGCAGATCATGTGCCCCCTGGACCATTGCCACTGTTCTCATGAGATACTCTCCAGCATAGAATACTGCCCACTCTGCGGCGCACCGGTCTGCCCTGAGTGCGGGAGCCATGACGTGGTCCAAATCAGCAGGGTGACAGGATATCTCCAGGAAGTCTCCGGCTGGAACGCCGGCAAGCAGCAGGAGCTGAAGGACCGGGTCCGCTACACCCTGGCATGAGGTATTACCTCCGCAATAAGACACTCTTTCTCCGCGGCGCATTCCGCGCCGCCAGTACCGGCGTCTCCGGCGGGCTGGGACAGGTATCCACGCTCCTTGCCCGTATGGCTGACGGCGATCCGGCAACAACCGACCCCACACGTGAACTTGAGGGATTGATCCTCAGGGGAGGGCTCCCTCCGGATTACTACGGCATTCTGACCAGGGTGCCTATGGTCCACCTCTGCATATTCCAATTCGATTTTGTCACCGTTTTCATCTCTGCCGGAGCGCCCGGAGATCCCGCGGGCAGCCCCCCAAACGTCAGCCTGATCATCTGCAGCAGGGAGGGCATGACCGATTCCGCCCTACTCGAAGCCATCATGACAGGAACCGCAGCCAGGGTGGAAGCCCTCTGCTCGATGGGGCTGCCCTGTGGGGGGGGTGCTGCCGATGCCGTGATTGCAGCCTGCGAGGGGGAGGTGCTGCACCGGAGAGCGGGTGCCCCAACGGAGGTGGGATCACGGATCAGGGCTGCGGTCCTGTTCGGCGTCCCTGAAGCACTGGCAAGGTTCGAGGGGCGTGTTGTAAGGAGCCGCCCCTCTTTTTTTATTCTCAGCCGCTACCAGGGAGACCACTGGGTGGAATGGCTGCCTGACGAGTGCCCCTATTATCCCTGCCATTTCCCGGGGCAGCGGTGCGATTTCTGTTATTGCCCCTTCTATCCCTGCGGGGACGAGACCCTGGGGCAATGGGTGAAGAGCTCCTCGCAGAACGGCATGGTGTGGAACTGCAGCGGGTGCACCCTCCTGCACGAAGGCCCTATCGCAGATTATCTCCTCGCCAACCCGGAGGCTTCGCTCGAGGAACTGAAGCGAAAAAGAGGACTGAAGGAATAATCCTACTGCCCGATACCGAGCGCGGAGACCAGCTCGTCCAGGGGGATGCCATGGGCCATCGCGGCCTCCTTGATGGTCTCTCCCCTGGCTATTGCACACCCCACGCACCCCATGCCAAATTTGAACAAGACCTCTGCAGATTCGGGTTTTGCTTTCAGAAGGTCGTAGATGGTGCTGTCTGCAGTGATTGCCATACGCTCAGTATGTATCGGTATTTCCATATAAACCTGCAGCACCCGCACCCTGCCTGTCCCCATTTTCACCATCCATCCGCATCATTTAAGTACCCATGGCTTACGACTACTCTCCGGAGATGTATGAATGGATTTTTCCCACACAGCTGAAAGAATCTCCCAGAAAATCACCTCCCACGGGCATACCGTGGATAAGAGCGGAATTGAGACCAAGCTCAGGCGCCTCGTGAACGAATTCGGGGTCCCCCCTGCAGAAGCCGAGAGAACCGTGCTGAACGAACTGGCACGGGAATTCTCGATCGACGGCATCACCGCGGGTGGTGGGGGTGCAGTGGAGCAGAAGACCCTTCATGAGGCCCAGAACGGCGAATGGGTGACGGTGGAATGCAAGGTCGTCGCCCTTGCTTCCGCGCCCTCTCCGGCGATCGCGCAGAGCGGGATCGTTGCCGATGAGTCGGCAGCCATGCGGTTCGTGGTCTGGGCGAGGGCCAATGCCCCGATTCTCGCGGAAGGGAAATGGTACAGGCTGGAGTCTGCCGTCGTCGACCAGTATAAGGGTATGCTCTCCCTGAAGGTCCACTCCGGGACCACCATCACCGAAGTACCGCATGAGGGCACCCTCAAACCCGCCATAGTCCCTGTCGCGGAGCTTGCGCCGGGTGTCGCTTCCATACGCGGGAAAGTGGTCCAGGAATGGGAAGCAACGCATGACCGCATCCTACAGTCAGGACTAATTGCCGACGAGAGCGGTGCAGTCAGGTTCGTACTCTGGAAGGAGGAGGGTCGTGAACGGCTGAACCCCGGCGGAGTCTATACCATCTTTTACGCGACAGTAGACGACTTCAACGGGCGCCTCTCGCTCTCACTGAATACCGCCACCATCGTCCCCGAAGAGGGGGACATGGAGGTCAATACGGGAACTTCGGCATTCCAGGGGGCGTTTGTTCACCTGGCCCCTGGATCGGGTCTTATCAGGCGCTGCCCGGTCGAAGGATGCAACCGTGTCCTCTCCCGGCAGAACTACTGTCCGGTCCACGAGATCCAGTCCCGGTATCAGTATGATCTCAGGATCAAGGGATGGCTCGATAACGGCGATCAGACGAAGGAGATACTCGTTCCGCGGGGTGAGACCGAGCACCTGGTAGCGATGAGCCTCGACCAGGCAAAGGAGCTTGCGGAGAACAATCCGCTCGGGATGGACGAGGTGTTCCTGCGATTCCGCGAGGCCCTTCTCGGCCGCTATCTCTCCTGCAGGGGGCGGGACATTGAGAACCGCCTGCTGGTTTCGGGATGCGAGATTCTCCATTATCAGCCGGAGCAACTTGCAGATCTTCTGAACAGGGCGGGTGGTTCGCTATGATGAATGGTGCAGCCAGTCCCCAGGCAGGAAGACGTGACGGGGTGTTCGAACGCGAGCCGGCACGAAGGGTCTTTGCCGCAGAGCTCAAGGAGAGCAGGGTGCATTTCAAGGAGGGCCAGGATGAGAAAAGCCCTTCCTATATCCTCCTTCCCACTGGCGCCCGGTGCAACCGGGTATTCCTGGCAGGGACGCTCACTGAGAAGAAGAAGCAGGGAGAACAGAACATGTTCTACCGTGCCAGGGTAGTCGATCCCACGGGAACATTCTTCGTCATGGCAGGAAGCTACCAGCCCGAGGCCATGCAGCAGATCGCAAGGCTCGAGCCGCCCTCGTTCGTTGCGGTCGTGGGAAAGCCCAACGTCTACCAGACACCTGACGGGGCTGCACTCATCTCAATCCGGTGCGAGTCCATTACCCAGGTGGACAAGGACATCCGCGACCAGTGGGTGCTTGATGCCGCGAGGGCCACGCTCGACAGGATAGATTCTTCGGGGCAGACTCCCGATGGCGAGCGGGCGAAGAGGGAATACAACATCGACCCGCTGCTCTTCCGGAAAGTTGTGTACGACGCGCTCACCCAGCTGAAACTCTGAAATGCGATCCCCCGGGATCAACAACCTTTATGTCCAGGGTGCACCGGTAGATCTTCATTTGATCACGTATGAAGGATGAAGAACTGAAGGAAATTCTGAAGAACCTCGACCTCAGGGCACTCAAGGAAGCGGCAAAGGAGGCCGGGATCAAACCGGGCCGGTGTCCCACCAAGACCTCGATTGCGAAGATGCTCCCGGAAGAGACGCTGCGCAGGCTTGCCGGAAAGTGATGGATGCACATGCCGGAAGGCATGTGCATCCGCACCACGCATCCTGTCACGGGTCAGGTCTTCTTCAATCTCTCATTTATGAGGAACTGATTGCTGCACTGGCAAGAGTGCCCACCATCCTGGTTGCTGCCTCGCAAATGCAGATGCCTCCGGCATCTGCATGCATGTGCATGCCCCCCGGGCCTGGATTTCAGAGCGGGTCTCCTGCCCCCGGGAAGCCCCCTGCCACATATGAATCCCAGGCATCCAGCACCTCGCTTCCCTCCACAAACACAAGGCCGTGCTTCCCGGCATATCTCTTCGCATCCTCGCGCGAGAGGGCATAACCGCTCTCATCGTCGAGCATCTCGCAGATGGTGACCGCCGGTGTGATGTGTGCCATCTCGGCCATCGCGATCGAGAGCTCGGTCTGGCCCCTGCGGACCGACAGCAGTCCGTCTGCCGCCCTGAGGAGTGCCATGTGGCCTGGGGTGCGGAACGTCTCGTGGAAACTGACGCCGCCGCCATTGAGTGCACTCTTCACATTCTCTGCGATTGCATTCACGGTCAGCGCCCGGTCCCTGTCGGTGATCCCCGTGAAGGTATCGCGGTGGTTCACCCAGAGCGAGAACGAGGAGTGATTCTTCCGGTCATACGGGATGTCGCCCTCGCGCTCTGCCACCGCCATCGCCCGGAGGGCATCGCTGGCGAACGGAAGACCGAGGCGCTGTGCGGCGATGGGATGTACTGCGGTGCAGATAAGGCCGCCCCCATCCTTTCGCATCTGGAGGATGTGGCGGGGTGTCACGGCATCGGAGCGGATCGCAAAGTCGGTCTCTTTCTCGCGGTCGTCAAAATCGTAGAGCAGGATGAACTTCCCGTCCCGCAGGTCTGCAAGCGCTTTTTCGATCACGGCCCCACCTCAACCGATACCGTGTCGCTGTCCTCGACACCGAGTTTCCGCCGGAGTGCAATCGGTGCGATCACCTCGATGATGTCCTCAGGGTAATGGGTCCTGCCGGGCACGACGATGCTGCAGGGGATATCCCCGATCCGGCAGGGGATGCAGCGGGCGTCACCAAAAGTCCTCCCATCGGTAGAAAATCCCTTGATGCGGGTCCAGTCGAGGGCCTCGATCTTCTTGCGGAGCGGTATGCTCGATGGCGAGAGGCGAATATTGAGCGTCCCCGGGTACGGTTCAAACCCGAGATGCTTTTTGAACTGCTCCTTGTAGGGAGGGAGGCTCATGTAATACTTGCCCTCCCCTATCCCGCTGACGACGACCCCGGTAAGAACGTATCCCCTGTTGTGATCCGCGAAGATGCGGCTGTATTCCTGGTATTCCTTCCGGAGTTCTTCTTCCCCTGCGCTGGTTACCATCACCTGCTGGCCGTCGGCAGCAATCGTCCGGGTCACAAGCCTCTGCCGCTCAAGTGACTGGAGTCTGCGCGATGCGGTCTGGGGGCTGGTCTGGAGTGTTGACCCGAGTGACTGCGAGGAGACCCTGACCGGTCCCCTGCACCCACCGAGGAGCGCGATTGCTTTCAGGCACTGGATCTCTTCCGGGAGGATCATTATATCAGAATTGAGATGCTTACTATTTATGGATATCCTAATGGGGCCCCGTACCGGCATTTCAGCCGGGTGTTTTTCGTGAAATGTCGAATACTCATTCGTTAATTATATTACAAGGCAGACTGCATAATGAGCCATGAAATCTGATTTGCGGAATCGGCTGGCCGAAAAGATGGCCGGGGAGATTACGCTTTCAGACTCGCCGGGAAAGGCACTGAAGAAATGGCGGATGAGTTTCAACATCCCGCAGGCAGTGCTCTCCGAGAATCTGGATGTCTCACCTTCTGTGATCAGCGACTACGAGAGCGGAAGGCGGAAAAGCCCCGGGACAGCCGTCGTGGGCAAGATCGTGGACACAATCCTCTCCATCGACGAGTCCAGCGGGGGGAAGTATATCAAAAAATTTGCCAAGATCCTCTATTCCGATGTCGATGACGATGTCATTTATGACATCCATGATTACCCGTCTCCGGTCCCGCTGGCCCGGTTTGCGAACCTGATCAGATGCCAGACGGTATGCGGGTCGCTCTCGCAGTCCATCTACGGCTATACGGTGGTCAACAGCCTCAATGCCATCACCCAGCTCTCTTCGAACGAGTTCAACCGCATTTACGGGTGGAGCACCGAGCGCGCGCTGATATTCACCGATGTCACCTCCGGCAAGTCCCCGATGGTGGCGATCAGGGTCACCCCCTTCAAGCCAAGGGTGGTGGTGCTCCAGGGAATTGAACCCGCCCTTGTGCATCCGCTTGTGCCGAAGATGGCGGAAAAGGACAGGATCACGGTGTTGTGCACCGGGATGGAAGTGGATCAGCTTGTGCAGGTACTGAGGGAAGAGCAATGGTAGGAATCATCACATACGGTGCGTATATACCCAGATATCGCATCAAGGTGGAGGAGATCGCCCGGGTCTGGGGGGCAAATCCCGACGATATCAGCGGGGGTCTCGGCGTCTACTCGAAGTCGGTCCCCGACATTGACGAGGACACGGCCACGATCGCTGTGGAGGCGGCCAGGAACGCGCTTTTGAGAAGGGCAATCGATCCCCGGGATATCGGGGCGGTCTACGTGGGGAGCGAGTCCCACCCATACGCGGTCAAACCGACCGCCTGTACCGTGGGCGAGGCTGTCGGGGCGACGCCCACGATGACTGCGGCAGACTATGAGTTCGCATGCAAGGCAGGGACGGCGGGTATCCAGACCTGCATGGGCCTTGTTGCCAGCAACATGGTGAAGTACGGGCTCGCGATCGGATCTGATGTGGCCCAGGGTGCCCCGAGCGATGCCCTTGAGTATACCGCGGCAGCCGGTGGTGCCGCGTACGTGATCGGGAACGATGACCCGATTGCGGTGATCCACCGGACCTGCTCGTTCACGACCGACACTCCCGACTTCTGGAGGAGAGAGGGGCAGGATTATCCCCGGCATGGCGGGCGCTTTACCGGTGATCCCGGCTACTTCCGCCACATCGAGGGCGCCGTCAGGCTTCTCTTCGAACAGACGGGCAAGTCCCCGAAGGACTACACGTATGCCGTCTTTCACCAGCCGAATGCCAAGTTCCCCCAGAGGGTTGCAAAGACTCTCGGGTTCACTCCCGGGCAGATCAAACCCGGCCTCGTTGTGCCGCGTCTGGGGAACACGTACAGCGGCTCCTCGATGATCGGGCTCGCGGCCACACTTGATTGTGCAGAGGCGGGCGACCGTATCTTCGTGGCCTCCTTCGGCTCGGGGGCAGGCAGCGATGCATTCGACATCGAGGTGACCGATGCAATCGGAGCAGCTGACTTCCGCAGGGAGGCCGCCCCCTCGGTCGAGATGCTGCTGGACAATCCCATCTATGTGAATTATGCACAGTATGCCAGGCATAAGGGCAAGATCGTGATGCAGAAATGAGAGATGTTGCAGTGATTGGCGTGGGGTGTACCACATTCGGTGAGAAGTGGAACACCTCGTTTCGGAACCTCTTCGTCGAGGCAGGGGCCCTGGCACTCGAGGACGCAGGTGTGTCCGGCGAACAGATCGGGGCCATGTATGTCGGGAATATGAGCGCCGGGCGGTTTATCGAGCAGGAGCATATCGGGGCTCTCATCGCTGACTACTCGGGGCTTGCCACATCCCACATCCCCTCGACGAGGGTGGAGGCCGCGTGCGCCTCCGGCGGACTCTCCTTCCGGCAGGCCTTCATCTCGGTCGCCTCGGGAATCGAGGATATCGTGGTTGCCGCAGGCGTCGAGAAGATGACGGACGTGGCGTCGGGTGCGAGTGTCGATGCGCTCGCGGGAGCCGCGGACAGGGAGTGGGAGGGGTTCGTGGGAGCCACGTTCCCCGGTCTCTATGCGATGATCGCGACCGACTACATGAACCGCTACCCGCTCACCCGGGAGCAGCTGGCGCAGGTGGCAGTGAAGAACCACTACAATGGCGCGAGGAACCCCATCGCACAGTTCCAGCAGGAGATCACGATCGAGACGGTTCTCCGCTCGACGCTCGTCGCAGACCCGCTCCGCCTCTTCGACTGTTCCCCCATCACCGACGGCGCGGCGGCAGTGGTGCTCGCCCCCTTCGAGATGGCCAGGGAATTTACGGACACCCCCGTGAAGATCCTCGCCAGTGCCCAGGCGAGCGACACCATCGCCCTGCATGACCGCAGGGATATCAGCACCCTGGATGCGACGGTCGCTGCCGGGAAGAGGGCATTTGACATGAGCGGACTCTCTCCAAAAGATATCGATCTCGTGGAGGTGCATGACTGCTTTACCATCGCGGAGATCTGTGCAATCGAGGATCTCGGGTTCTGCCCGAAAGGCGAGGCAGGGAAGCTCACTGCGGACGGAATTACGGTATTCGACGGGGACATCCCGGTCAATACCAGCGGCGGACTGAAAGCCTGCGGACACCCTGTCGGGGCAACAGGGATCAAGCAGGTCTGCGAGGTGGTGATGCAGCTCCGGGGCGAGGCAGGGAAGCGGCAGGTCGATGGTGCACGGATTGGGATGACGCATAACGTGGGCGGCACGGGAGCAACCGTTGCCGTCCACATCATGGGGGTGTGAGATGTCCTCTGTCGCACGGTTCTGGAGGAAGATACCCCAGCGGTACAACCTGATCGGCAATCGCTGCAGCACCTGCGGGATGTATTTCTTCCCCCCCCGCTCATTCTGTCCCGATTGCCGCAGGACAGGGAAGATAGTGGATTACAAGTTTGCCGGGACCGGGAGCGTCGTGACATATACCGTGATCCGTACTGCAAGCGAGCAGTTCGAGCAGGCGACCCCGTATGTTCTGGCCATCATAAAACTTGATGAAGGCCCGCGTTTCACTGCACAGATTGTCTGCAGCCCCAAAGAGGTGAAGATCGGGATGCGGGTCTGTGCGGTCTTCCGGCGCATCTCTGCCGACGGGGATTCGGGTGTCATCCACTACGGTACCAAGTTCGTTCCCGCCGAATAACGCACCCTTTTTTTCTGACTCATTGCACCTGTATCGTCCAAAATTGACGGTTAAAATTCAGAGTGGAGTGCACGGAAAGCTGAAAATAAGATAAAATTGCTATGCATTGCATCGATTTCTCACCAGCAGAGATCCCGGGAACAGCACTTCACTCACCTCCCTTGTTTCACGTGCCATGTTCACATTCCAGGTTTTATCCTTCTTACACTGTGACCCGAATACTCGTTTCTTATGGCTTTCTATTCGA
Organism: uncultured Methanolinea sp.; assembly: GCA_964452625.1. Lineage (GTDB taxonomy): Archaea > Halobacteriota > Methanomicrobia > Methanomicrobiales > Methanospirillaceae > Methanolinea_A. The sequence continues at coordinate 260,223 of CAYVMJ010000002.1, read as the reverse complement.
TTGCGGACATCATCCCGGTCCGGGGCAGATGAGTGCATCCATTCCAAAATTATATCTGGCACGACACAATTGGAGCACGGTGAGACCTGTGGAAATCAGCGCCAAAATGTGTTAAACGGGGAAGGAAAGTCGATCACATACGGCCAGATACTGGCCGAGCTGGTCATTGAACTGCCGGGAGGACTGGAGATTACCTCTCTTATCACCAGGACCTCTGCGAACCGCATGAAGATTGTCGTTGGGAAGAGTGTCACCACTATTGTAAAAGGTTCAAACGCGAAGGTTGCTGTCGATTAACACCTTTTTCCAGACGCCCCCTGATGTCCGGCACATGCGGAGAGCGATAATGGCTGCATGCAATATAAAAAAATCATTCCGGGTCCGCTTTTCTCACAATATCGTACACCGCGTGCCATCGTCCCGGCGAATAGGACCTGACGTACCGCTCCGTGATTTGCGAAACGGGATACTGCGAAATGGCCGGGAGCAGTTCTCCCCGGGCTTCCACAAGAGAGTAGCAATGGATTGTCCCCCCGGGGCGGCAGAATCCCACTGCCATCCCGAGGAATGGGAGTGCGCCGAGCGGGAGGTTCATCACCACCCGGTCGAACTTCCAGGAAAGGACTGCAGGGAGGTGAGAGGCGTCACAGAGGATGGGGAGGATGTTCTCCCTGTGATTGAGGGCGATATTCTTTACCATCAGACGGACCGCACCGGGGTTGATGTCGGAAGCAGCCACGAACCGCGCCTTTGCTCCGAGAGTGATTGCAAACGGGCCGACACCCGCGAACATGTCGAGCACCCTCTCGCCCTCATCCATGCATGCGAGGACTCGCTGGCGTTCCGTGGAGAGGCGGGCAGAGAAGTAGGCCTCGGACAGGTCGATATCGAACCGGAGGCCATGCTCGAGATAGCGGGTCCTGGTGGTGGGCTCGCCTGCCAGCACCTCGTATCTCCTGGTGCGGTAATGCCCCTCCACGTCGCTTTGAGGGAAGAGCACGGTGTGGATGGAGGGGCGCGAGGAGAGAAGGCGCTCTGCTTCCTCCAGATCCCTGTCCTGCATGACCGCGATCCCGCCGATCAACTCGTGTCTCGGGAGTCCGGCAATAGCGGAGTGGGCTTCGAAGTCTTCTTTCGTGCTCCCTTCAAGCCATGTGGTGACCGGGAACAGGACATCCTCGCCCTCTTTTCCTGGTTTGAGGGAACTGTCGAGGAATCCCCTGTCAAGGAGCTCCTGCCGCGTCCGCTCCCCGTCCCTTTTCTGCACCCTCACGCACCACTGCAGAACCATGGATCCCGCTTCCCGGGGCACCGTTCCCGGGCCCGTTTCCCATATAGTTGGAGCACCCGTGATGGATGAGTGTATCCCCCGGAGAAGGGTTATTCCCCCATCCCTCCATGATGTAGTATGGATGAGTACCTGAAGCGGCTTTCAGACGGGTCGCTCAAACTCTATGCCCTGGAGCAGGAACTCCCACCCGCCCGGGCGGTCGCAGTCCGCCGCAGGTATATCGAGAAGGTGTCAGGGGTCTCCCTCGATAAGGTGGGCTCCTTTTCCATCGATATCGACAGGGTGGCAAGGAAGAACTGCGAGAACATGATAGGGGCGGTCCAGGTCCCGGTGGGAGTGGCAGGGCCTCTCCTGGTGAGCGGGGAGTATGCGTCCGGCGAGTTCTACCTCCCGCTGGCCACGACGGAGGGGGCTCTCGTTGCATCGGTGAACAGGGGGTGCGGCGCCATAACAAGGGCGGGAGGTGCCCAGGCGCGGATACTCCGGGACGGGATGACCAGGGCCCCGGTCTTTGCCACGAGAAGCGTCGCGCATGCCCGCGAGGTTGCGGAGTGGGTAGCCTCCCACAGGGAGGAGATCGCGCAGGCCGCGGAGGCCACCACATCCCACGGAAAGTTCCTGGACGTGGTGACCACGGTGGTGGGGACCAATGTCTTTGTCAGGATGGAATTCGACACCAAGGACGCGATGGGGATGAACATGGTCACCATCGGGAGCGAGAAGGCGGCAGACCTGATCAGCAGCGCCACGGGGGCCAGGCTGATCGCGCTCTCGGGCAATCTCTGCACCGACAAGAAACCTGCCGCGGTGAACGTTGTCCGGGGGAGGGGCAGGAGCGTGTCTGCCGGGGTCTTCCTCGACGACGCACTCATCGCGTCAGTCTTCAAGACCGACGCACGCACGATGGCGGAGGTGAACCTCCGGAAGAACCTGCTGGGATCGGCAGCCGCAGGATCGCTCGGGTTCAATGCCCAGGCCGCAAACGTGGTGGCGGCCGTGTTCATCGCGTGCGGGCAGGACCCGGCCCATGTCACCGAGGGGAGCATGGCATTCACCACGGTTGACCAGGCAGAGGGGGGCCTGTACGTTGCGGTGACTTTGCCTGATCTGCCTGTCGGTACAGTCGGGGGCGGGACGGGAGTGGGAACCCAGGCCGAATGCCTCGCGCTGCTGGGCGTTGCCGGAGGCGGGAACCCCCCTGGCGCGCATGCCCGGAAATTCGCCGAGATACTTGCAGCAGGAGTGCTTGCCGGGGAACTCTCCCTCATGGGAGCACTTGCAGCCCAGCACTTGGCCAGGGCTCACAAGTCACTGGGCCGGTAGAAAATTACCGGAACCATTTCATCATGACGATGGCATCTTCCCCGTTCGCATAGTATTTCTGGAACCTGAGCACCCTTTGGTAGCCGAGTCTTTCGTAGAACTTCTGGGCCTCGCGATTGGACACCCGGACCTCGAGCTGCACCCCTGATGCGAGTTCGACCGCGAACTGCTGCTCCGCCCGCGCAACAAGCCTGCGGGCGATCCCCTGTCTCCGGCACGAAGGCGCGACAGCCAGGTTGCAGATGTGCCCGTAGATCTCTTCCCCTGTATCTTCGATGCCCCCGAGAACGAAGCCGACGACTGCTCCCTGGCACATGGCAACAAAGAACGTCTCCGGGAAGTACGTGAGGGCCTCGGCAAAAACCGCTGCTTTCCATGGATCTTTGAAGGATACCTGTTCGATCCGGGCGATCCTGTCGATGTCCCCGGGCCGGGTCCTGCGGATGGTGATCTCCTGGAGCATGGGAAACGCTGTCCCCAGACTATTGTCTTCATTGCTATAATATACTGCCAGGGAGAATGATAGAGGGAGAAATGGTGGAGATTTTTCGTTTCCCCGCGGTCCGGCCGAAAGCCCGTGACGCCCCGCTGGTTGCCGCGGTTCCATATGACGTGGTAACCACGGAGGAGGCTGCAGAATGCATCAGGAAGAACCCGTTGAGCTTCCTCCGGATCAGCAGGGCTGACGCGGAACTCCCGGATGTGCCGCCCGGTGACGCCCGCGTGTACTCCCGGGCGAAAGAGACCTTCGCTGAGTTCCGGGAGACGGGCCTTCTCTCCCGGGACCGCACACCATCGATGTATCTCTACCGGGTCACCGGGAACGGGCATGAATTCCTTGGGCTCGGCTGCACCGTCCCGGTCAGGGATTACGAGGAGAACACTATCCGGAGGCACGAACTGACCCGCTATGACAAGGAGGAGGACAGGACACGGCACATCGAGGCTGTCAATGCACACAGCGGCCCGGTGGTCCTTCTCTTTGAGGACCGCGCAGGCATCCACGAGCAGATGAAAGCGTACTGGAACAGGAGAGGCCAGCCTGATGCCGAGGTGCACTGGGACGACGGCACGGTGCACCAGGTGATGTGCATCACTGAGGAGGGTGACCTCGCGGCCCTCGAAAATGTGTTCAGGCCCGTCCCCCGGCTTTACATCGCCGACGGGCATCACCGTGCCAAGTCGGCGGTCAACGTTGCCCTAAAGAGGAAAGTGGAAGGGAGGTTCACCCCCGAATCGACCCGGTTCCTCGGTGTTCTCTTTGCCCACAACCGCGTGAAAATCCACGGCTACAGCCGCCTCGTCACCGATCTTGGGGGGCTGACCCCTGAGGAGTTCCTGGAACGGGTGAAGGATGTCTTCTCTGTCACCCCCTACGGCGAGGTGGATACATCCGCGTTTCACATCCCCCCCAGGAGTCTGACAGCAGAGTCCGAACACATCCTCCACATGTTCCTGGACGGAGTATGGTACGAATGCGCCCGGCTGCATGAACCCGGCATGGACCGCATCGAAGCCCTCGATGTCTCGGTGTTGCAGACGAAGGTCCTCTCGGATATTCTCGGTATCTCCGACCCGAGAGGGGACCCGCGGCTCCAGTATCTGGGCGGCGCCCGGCCGATCGCCGATCTCGAGGCTCTTGCGAGGAAAGGGGGATTCATGGTTGCATTCTCGATGCAGCCGGTGAAGGTGGAGACTGTGCTCGAGATCGCGGATGCAGGCGGGATCATGCCCCCCAAGTCCACCTGGTTTGAGCCAAAGCTCCTCTCGGGCCTGATAGTCCATACCCTGGACTGATGGTCCTCTCCCTTCGTTCACACATGAAAATCGCTGATGCGACGAGTATTCGCTCTCGCACTCCTGCTCCGGGTCCTCTCCCTCCGTTCATAGATGAAAATCGCTGATGCGACGAGTATTCGCTCTCGCATTCCTGCTCCGGGTCCTCTCCCTCCGTTCATAAATGAAAATCGCTAATGTGATGAGTGTTCGCTCTCGCACCCCTGCTTCGGGTCCTCTCGCTCCGTTCACAAATGAAAATCGCTGATGCGA
>CAYVMJ010000002.1:0-255460 GCA_964452625.1 uncultured Methanolinea sp. | reverse complement strand
GCACCCCTGCTTCGGGTCCTCTCGCTCCGTTCACAAATGAAAATCGCTGATGCGACGAGTATTCGCTCTCGCACCCCTGCTTCGGGTCCTCTCGCTCCGTTCACAAATGAAAATCGCTGATGCGATTTTCATACAACCATTTTTTCCCTTGGCCGTCGCATGATAAAAGCGCATGATCAATATCGCACTTCCCAAGGGGAGCCTTGAGGAGCAGACGCTCCTTCTCTTCCGGGAGGCGGACCTGGAGGTGAAGCGATCCGACCGGGATTATAACCCCGTGATCGCGGACAGCCGCATTGCAAAGGTGAAGATCCTCCGCCCCCAGGAGATCCCCGGATTCGTGGAGCGCGGGTTCTTCGACATCGGGATATCGGGGCTCGACTGGGTGAAGGAGAGCGGGGCGCACGTCCGCGAGATGGCGCGGCTCAATTACAGCAAGACAGGCGAAGGGACAGTGAAGATCGTGGTCGCGGTGCACCGTGACGAGCCGATTGAGGATGCGAAGGATATCCGCCCCGGCAGCCGGGTCACGACGGAATATCCCGAACTGACCCGCGAGTTCTTCGGCCGCCTGGGCATCCCTGTCCAGCTCTTCCACTCCTTTGGTGCAAGCGAAGCGAAGGTGCCGGACCTGATGGACGTGGTCGTTGACCTGACGGAGACCGGGACGACGCTGCGCCGGAACGGCCTGAAGATCATCGGGCAGATCATGGAGTCGTACACGATGATCATCGCCAACGAGGAGAGTTACAGGAACCCTGTGAAAAGAAAAGCGATCGACGAGATCGTCACTCTGCTTCTCGGGGTCATGGATGCCCGGCACCAGGTGCTCCTCTCCATGAACGTGCCGACCGCAGCCATGGAGCGGGTGGTTGCCGCCCTCCCCGCAATGAAAAAACCGACAGTCGGCCGGCTGCATGGGATCGACTATTACAGCATACAGACGGTCGTGCACAAGCAGGATGTCAACACCCTGATCCCCTGCCTGAAATCAGCCGGCGCCGAGGATATCCTGGAGATCCCGATCACAAAAATCGTCAGATAATCAGCCTGATTGCGATTATAGTTCCAAATTTTTATTTTTCGCAGAATAAAAATATCTCATTTTTAACGCTCTGGATTGCCAAAATATTTGAAAATTTTGTCCTGATACATGAAAAAAGAGCGTAAATATTAAATAGTGACGGGGCACAATCACTCGATCAGGTGGGCATGAGCGAGGACCGCGGAAGCCACGAATCCCGGGATGCTGCCCTTCACCAACCCGGTGAACACATCTTTTCTGAATATGCTCTCTCTTCCGGCAATCGTCTTGTAATTCCGCCTGTCACAGGGGGGCATGATCATGAGTCTCCTGTCGCCCAATGCAACACCACTGTGGTTCATGGTCAGGACTGTGTCGGGAGAGAGTTTGGTTGGCGGTACGAGATTATGGTGGACGGGAGCGGCGATGGCCACAGCATCGCCCTTTTTCCAGGCGAAGAGGTCTACTTCAGCTATGAACGGGGTGCATCCAACAACGACGCCGAGTTCAACGCCGTCATCCTGGCCCTTCAAAACCTCCCTCCCCGGGCCCATGCACGGATCTCAACAGACAGCCAGGTGGTGGTCTGGCATCTCTCGGCACCGCAGATCCGCCGGAATGCCACGTATACCCGGAAAAAGGCGCAGATCGAGGACCTCATATCTTCCCTGAACCTGAAGGTCGAGATCCAGTGGATCCCCCGGAAGGAGAACCGTGCCGACCGGTTCCTGAAGCACTACATCGCGAGCCTCTGCGGTGCGCAGGGAAGGGAGCCCCTGCACCACCGGGTCCGCCGCCTGGAATCTGAGAACCTCCGGCTGAAGGCACGGCTCAGGAAGGCTATGAAACTGCTCGAGAACCGCCCGGTGGTGATCCGGGATGAAGGGATTCAGCGGGAGGGAATAGGAATGGGGGTTATGCTCACTGATCAATAATTTCCATTTTTTTAAATGGATGATCGAAATATCCTAAAAAGAGATCCATCACTCAATTTCTTCGTCTTTTGTCCCTTGTATGGTCTCCAGACTTGACTTCAGTGCAGGGAGATCATGTTCCATGACATTCCAGATCTCCTCCGGATCAATCGCAAAATAATGATGAACAAGAATATTCCGGAGGCCTATGATTTTGGCCCATGGAATTGATGGATAACTCTCCCTCGTTTCGAAGTGATCGCTCTGGCAGCCTCACCAATCAACTGGAGGTGATGCACCACCCACACCTGCACCAGTTCATCCCGTTTGAACTCGTTCTTGCTGCACTCACCCCCATACTTTTCGATCTGTTTGATTGCCCTAATGATGTCCCTGAACCGGAGCGAATCATCCCTCATAATGGTATTGCCTCTTTTTCGACCCTCTCCCTGACCTCTTTGCGAAGAATTGGCCTGGTCGCAACATCGACATGTCTCCCAAGGAGCTCTTCCAGTTCATACGAAAGACCACCAAGGTCAAAGAGGGTCCTGCCTGGTTCAAGCGTGACAAGGAAGTCTATATCGCTCTTTTCGGTGGCATTCCTTTTCGCGACCGAACCAAACACCTTGATGTCACGGACACCGTATCGTAGTGCAATCCTCCTGATTTCGCTTTTATTTTCTTTCAGGAGCTCATATACGTCGATATCTCATCACCATGTCCGATGTAAATTCACTCCCTTGACCACATAAGGTTTATCCTGTGGCAATATCTCGTGTAGAAATTTATAGGAATTACATCGAACCGCCCGGTGGTGATCCGGGATGCGGAAAGGGTATATGAGCCGGTAAATGTCTCCGGCATATTCACCCGGAACGGGTAGAAAAAAACAAGTTGCACCTGATCGACCAGTGCAGGGTCAGATTATTCGTGTATCGACCGTGATGGCGTCGACCCCGAGGTTCAGCAGGGGGCCGTCATCTGACGGGTAGGCAATCTCTTTTAATATCTCCTTCGTCCGTTCCAGCATTCCCGGTTCCAGAGATCCTGATTCCACCATGAGAGAGAACGTGATCAGTTCATTGAGGAGAGACTCGTTCTCTTCCCTGAACAGTTCTCCTGCCCGGAGTGCCCCGGGAATGTAAGAGACCTTGTAGGGGATCGCATTCTTCTCCAGGATATCGCGCACCTTCCAGCTCGTGAAGGCGGGGTCCGTAATCCTGACTTTTGGGAGGATCTCCGAATAGAGCAGGTTCAGGAAATAACAAAAATTCGAGGGACTGCCGTGGTATATGACCGCCTTTCCGCGGTCGCTCAGCACCCTGAGGGCATGAAGGAGATACGGTTCGGGATCTGGCATGAAACAGTAGGTGCTGTGGGACAGGAGGATGAGATCGAATTTCTTCTGAAAAATTGTCCGGGGTGTGAAATAATCCCCGATAATCTCCTTCTCCACCGGGATGTCCGCCAGGTTCCCGTGGATTTGTGCAACATGGTCCGCGGATGGTTCTATCGCGGTGTATCCCGAGACCGGGCCCCTGCATTCCCTCAGGAATGACGCGGCAAATTTCCCGGTCCCGGCCCCGATATCGAGCATGGAGAAGCCATCCGGGAAGGCAGTGTCTGCCACATCGAGGAGATGGCGGAGCATGAAGGGGTACTCCACCGAGTACTTCTCCAGCACGCTGAATGCCTGAATATACCGGTCAAACGTGATACATTGCATACCTGCATGCTTGCCGGTCCCTGTATTATACTTTGTCTCACCCGGGATGCTCCGGTTATTTCACCTGGCAGAATTGGGCTAAGGAGAATGTGTATCCTCAATCAGCCATTTCCATGCAGGGATGAGATGCACAGTCCTGCTTCCCGGAACCTGGATCTCCCCTTCCTGGGTGTAGGTGATGATACTTCCTGATTCAATCTCCCACCTGTCCATGGCCGCAACCAGACCGGATATCTCCCTCTTCCGGTTCTCCTCACTCACTTTGCAGGAGCACTGTATCGCAGCGACAAGCTGTCCCTTTTCCTCGATGAGAAAATCACATTCTTCTTTTTCTTTCCAGAAATAACAGGACCTGCCCCGCCTTTTGAGTTCGAGGAAAACGAGGTTCTCAAGCATTCTTCCCCAGTCGCCGGAGAAACGCAGCGAAACAGCATTCCTCATGCCATTGTCAGCGACATAAAACTTCTTTGTGCCTGCATATTGCTTCTTCAAAGATCGGCTGTAATTGCAGAGTTTAAAGATGAGATATGCTTCTTCCATATACTGGACATAGCTTCGGACTGACATCGCCGACTTTATGCCAAGGGCATTCTTGAGAGAGTGGTAACTCGCATCTTTTGAGAAGTTACTGAACAGAAAGCGGGCCATCTGCCGGAACATTTTCACATCCCTGATACCATACCGTGCCACGATGTCCCGGAACAGGATGTCCTCGTATGTCCTCCTCAACTGCTCATCGTCCCCGGTCTTGAGAAACTCTGGAAATCCCCCTTTCTCAAGGTAATAGTCGAAATGGTTCAGTATTTCTGCTTTTTTCTCAGTCGTCACTTTTTCCGGTTTTATGCTCCTGAGATCAAGGTATTCCCGGAACGAGAACGGGAAAAGTTCAATCTGCAGATATCTCCCTGTCAGGCGGGTGCCAAGTTCCGCGCTCAGCAGTTGCGCGTTCGATCCGGTAAGGATCACCTTGTACCCCTCGTCATGGATCCTTCGCACGAACCGCTCCCAATGTGCCACATTCTGGATTTCATCGATCAGAAGAACCCTGACCCCAGGGTGCATCTTATGGAACACCAGCATCAGGTGCTCGAAATCACCAAGATCAAACCCGAAAAGGCGTTCATCATCCAGGTTCACATAGAGGAATTTGCCTATCCTTTCTCCGAACTGCCGGAGCAGCGTGGATTTCCCACATCTCCTGATTCCGGATACCACGATGATATGAGATGTACCGAGATACCGTTCCAGGTCGACCTCCCTCGGAATCCCCACATCTTTCCGGAGGAAAGCTTCCTCCTGATCGAGTATCACCCCTTCCAGACGGTCTACTGTGAACATAGTGAGTTTCCCTTTTATTGTATATTACTAAAATACAATTCTCACTAATAATATATATTAGTAATATACAATTTGGGATTTGTGGCGTGTGCTCTCTCTCCCCTATCCATCTCCATGCTGTCCGGGTGTCCAGTACCCTTGGCCTTTATAACTGGTATGACCTTCCATGCATCCCAGAGATACATCGATTGGGAATTCTGCCAGGGTGTGGATCCCGAATCCCCCTAATCACCGGGATTCTCCCAAGAGGGATTATCTCCCTTGACAGGGGGAACAGGTGAATCATCCCGCAGGATTTCATCCGGGTCAAATGCCACATATTCGCCGGTCCTGTCGATTTCAGTGATTATATTCCAGTCTTGCCAATCATGCGTACGCTTTATCATCCCGGCAAGAAGTTCATCATAACTCTGGCCGGCTTCTTCTAGTGTGTGCAAATTCTCCCAAGTAGTTTCTTTCACGGGAATACGCTCTATTTTACGATTATTTCCGCTCATCATGATGAAATAGCCTCTCTCACGTCCCGTCCCGGACCATCGGAATTGCGTTGCATCCTTCCATCTCCCCGAAGCAGAAGATGAAACGATCGCGGATCGACTGCGGCATCTCCTTTTCGCCGATGAACCTCCATCCGAAGGACATGTAGAACTTCCTCAAAACCAGCGTCGAATGGATATAGATCGGCTCCTTTCCGCAGGCATCAAGAAGCGCCTGCACGACATCGCGGGCATATCCATGCCCCCGGTATTCGTCCAGCGTGAACACGCAGTCCATTTCAAGGCCTGATGAGTGGCGGGTGCAGCGGGCGGTCGCGGCGAGGTTTCCGTCGACAAACACGCCGAAGATGCGTTCGGTTTTCGGATCTGCTTTCTGGTCGCGGTAGTGGGTCCAGACTTTCTCTGCGAGGGGGAATTCGGCGGGTGTGAGCTCGCGGGTGATGGTGGGGGTCATGTGTGGGTGCTCCTTAGTAAATGATCGGATGGTGTCAGGGAAAAAAGTGAGGGTACGTCCAAGTCAGATTGATTCTGTTTCAGGGTTGTCCTAAAATGAAAAATTATCAATGCAAGTTTCTGAAAGATGAAAACTGTTTTATTTGTTTTTCTTCTAATTTACTGATAATTTATCGAGTGATTTTCTCACAGATGCCAGAAAACTGATTATTTATTTTAAAAAGATCTCCTGTTTGTCTGAAAACACATATTTATATCAGTATAAAAATGTAACATTAAAACAGTGCTGAAGGTGTGTTGATATGAGAAAGGGGGGCATCTTATTAGTATGCGTCTTGTTACTGCTCGGGATTGGAGTTACGACAACTGCGGCGGATGATATTACAGTTGATATTACGATTCAACCCAGCAATGTTATTATAGCAAATGAACATTTCAATATCATTGTTAATGCCACGAATTCAAGTGGGCCTTTAGAGGGAAATTTAATACAATTTACTTTTGATAACGAATTAATTGGAGAAGTTACGCCTGAGGTTTCTACCACCAATTCTGATGGCCAGGCTTTTTCGACATTCCATGCTACTTCAACGGGAGGAATGGGCAATCTCACAATAATAGTCAATTATTTAGAAGGCGGCCAACCAAAGCAGGACAGTCATATTTATACGGTGCAGGTTGTTCCATTCCCAGATTTTATTAAAATCGAAACACGCGATCTTAATACCGATTTGGAAAAAATCTGGGTTGTTGCTAATGGAACCGATAAAGCCAGGGTATCACTATGGCCAATAAACACCACTTCAGCTTATAATATTCCCTACCTCCAGACTGAATTTTCCCTTCTCCCTACAGGAATGGGAATGGTTTCACCTTCACTGGTAATTACCAATTCAGACGGTCGAGGAAATGCGATATTCACATCCGGTACGAAAAGCGGGGAAGTTCAGATAACGGGGAAGGTATGGTATCCAGGTGGGACTTCCAATAATCATACTACGCTATTTATTGACCACGATTCTCCTGCTGAATCAGATTGGTTTGATGCACCTGTCCAGGCTTTCGTAGGAGACAATGTTACAATAAAAGTCCACTATTGTGATCGATATAATAACTCCATCGATAATCGTCGTTTTACTGAATATGTCACTTTTTCTGCGACGTCCCCTTCAGTACCAAATGCCACTGCACAAGCAGCATTCTGGAATGAGACTGCATTTACCCCCTCATTGGTTGTTCCTCTTGATTCAAATGGTGTGGCAACCGCACTCATGAGGATGGATATTCATCCGGGTACTAACCGAATCACAGTTCATCCACAATTCAGCGGTGTTTCTGACAAGGTCATTACTATTGAAGGAGTAACTGAATCTATACCGGTTGTCATTGAGCAGCAAATATCATCATATTCAGTCCCTGACCCCTATCCGAATATTCCAGCCGATGGGGTGAATGTTTTTACTATCTTGTATACTCTTCGTGATAAATTTGGAAACGGTGTGAAAAACACTCATTTTTGGATGAATACATCTCTGGGCGAATCAACGCGCCTTTCTACAAACCTAACTGGACAGGTAAAAGTTACGTATGGACCAAAAATCAGAACGGACGTCATCAGCATTACAGCAACTGCTGAGACCCCCATGCCAGATTCAACCTATGCGACCAACTCCGCAACAGTAGAGATAGTCGCAACCGAACCTGTTCAAATGGTCATCATGGCAAATCCTCAGTTGCTGCCGAGCTGGGATGTCCCGGGGAATAAAACGGCTGAGATAAGGGCCGTTGTCATGGATCAATATGGAAATCCTGTCAAGAACCAACCTGTAAGTTTCAATATTGGGAGCTCACATTATTCATATTCCAGTGGAAATAATCCGCGTTGGCAAGAGAATGGCCTTACTTCAATTCAGGGGAATACTTCATCACAGGCATATGCCAAAGTGAACTTCACACCAGGATGGTTCCCAGGCCAGGGAGTTCCCCAGGAGCATGATAATTGCACTATTTCTGCTCAATGGGGGAGCTACCCTCCACAGACTGCTTTTCTGCAGTGGACCAACGTGCCATTTCTTAGTATAAGTACCAATGTAACACCATTAGTTGCTGCATGGAACGATATCATTAATGTAGAAATAAAGGTTGAAGGAAATGGATATGCTCTTCGACCAAAGCCTGTTGATGTCATGCTTGTTATTGACACATCCGGTAGTATGGCGTGGGATATCAACCATGATTATGGATCCAGTAATCAAAGAATGAATGCCGCAAAAAATGCTGCAAAGAATTTTATAGGAAATCTAAACCCTTCCAGGGATACCGTCGGATTGGTTTCATTTTCCTCAACTGCATCATTAAAAAAATCATTAACTACTGACTTCAATAGCGTCAACTCTTCAATTAATGGACTCTATGCAAGTGGTGCCACAAATATGAGAAAAGGATTCCAGCTAGGCATCCAAGAATTAGCAACACACGGAAGAAGTGATGCAATAAAAGCTTTAATTCTAATGTCTGATGGAGAATGGAACTATGATGGTTCGCCAGTTGCGCATGGAACCGGATGGACTTCGAATTCAACGCCGGGATATACCTTTTCGGGCAGTTCTCTCGAACCAAACAACTACCGCTATTATTCTGGGCTTGGGGGTTCATTAGTCCCTGATTGTGAGTGCGATGATTGGGAGTGTAATGATTGGGAATGTTCACATTATAATTATTGGGGTAACTGCGATGATTGGGAATGTACTGATTGGGAATGTACTGATTGGGACTGTAACTGGAATTGTTTCGACGGTGAATCAACCAATCAGAACATGTCCCGATATGCTTCTGCTAATAATGTTCGTATCTACGACATCTTCTTTGCCTCCACCCCATCTTCAACTGTGAACACGACATTGCGGACTATGGCAGATTCAACTGGAGGGTTTTATGAATTTGCTCCAAGTGCGGCAAAATTAACTGAAATCTTCGAGAGAATTGCAGGTCTATTACGAGAGGAAGCTGGTGTAGGTGTTACTATGGATCTTCCTTTCAATGACATCACTATTGCAACAAACACCAGCAGCTGGTCCATGCAAGGTAAAGATATTTTCAATTATCTGACATATACGGATGAACGGAAATATTGGTCCAATGATACCACAATATACCGAAATCAATACAGGGACGATACCTCGAACTGGACAACAACAGGTGATCTATCCTTCAATATAGGTACAATAAAACTGGACCAAATATGGGAAGCGAAATATCGACTGCAAGTGAAAAATACAACCCTCAATGTTGGTAGGATTACCTTCTTCGATGAGGATTCTGTGATTCAATTCAGTGATGGCAAACAATGGTACGATGTGTCATTGCCGACTACCTATATCACCTGTATTGGTGGGCAACCTGAGACCCCAATTGGCGGTGAGGAGGTAAGCTATAGTTTTGATGATCCTACTATCCAAGATACAATTGTAACCCAGGAATTCACCCGTAATTTCATGGTAAATGGAACCGTGTATGATGGTGATTGGGAACGAACATGGTACGAGACTTACTACATCAGTATCCCTGGATGCAGGAGTCTCACAAAAATTGGGCAGGCAAAGATTGATCCTCCTGTACCAAAAGATGGATCATACACATTCGATATTGGTCCGTATCTCTGTGAGGGAATGGAAGGGGTGGTCAACTTCAATTTCTATGTAGAAGGAACTGATTACACCATTGGAGGCGCCGGAGGGAATTTTGGTTCCCTCGATTTTGATCCCAATAGAATCTACATTATGTTGAGATGAATCCATTTTCTTATTGCATATTTTTCACCAAAAGGAAATAATCGCTGAAAATCATGCGGGTTAGTGACTGGAGAGAGAGAACAAGTCAGAGGAATGAAATGAACCAATTGTTTATATCGGTATTTCTCATTAATTTATAGTATAATGCCCAATGATCGTAAGATATCCCGGGAAAATGGGCAACTTTCTATCGATTTCATCATCGGCTTTACAATATTTATGATTGCATTCATTTTCGTCGCGACCATGGTCTCAGGTCTTTTAGTGGATCTTCAAAGTAGGACGATTGATTATGATGCAGTTGCGTACCGGACAGGTGTCGTTCTGGTCGAAGACCCTGGAGAGTTTGGAGATCAACGTGAGCCTTTTTACTGGCAACTCCTGAACCTGGAAAATTTTGATGAGAGGAATGATCTAAAACGTCTTGGATTGGCAATCGATCGAAATACTCCCGGTATTATTCAAAGATATAAGATTGAAGAATTTTTCAGTCCTGCAACTTCCGGTTGCACCGGGAATAACCTTTGTTATCCTTCAGATTATTCAAAATACCTCATCTTTGGAGATTATCCTTATTCTTTTAATATTTCTCTTAAAGAATTCAATGGCACAAACTCCCAAACCTGGCATGTTGGTGAACTAGCCCCTGATAAATATGGGTATATAAGAAGAGTTGTAAGTATAAAAAACCCAGGATACACAGAAATTAATACCACGAATTCAACGAGTTATTCCCTTAGTCTTTTTATTAATCTTTATGAATTAAATTCTCCAGCTGAAAACCCTGCATATCAGATGAATCCTTACGAAGAAAACACAACAATCTTTTTGAAAAATGTTACCATACCAGGGACTCAATTGATTTATCTTGAATTGTTAGAGAATGGTGTTGTTTTTGATTATCCTGGATATTTCTTCCCTTATTTCCCTACTGTTACTGTTGATGATGCAATTTTTTCTGTAGGGAGTCCTGTTCTCATTGATAATAATACAAAAATCGTCATTGATGAGGGGTATTTTTATCGTCGAAAAATTGATGAAAATACTGTGATTGAATTAAGAATGACCTTTGATAAACCGGTAAGCGATGGATTCCCCCTGAATATCGAAGAAAATAGCATTGTTCCTCCACTTACACGGGGCGTCATGGAGATCAAGATATGGTGAGTGATAATGCCCAACTCTACACAATAGAGGGGATATCTGCAGCGATTCTAATGGTTGTCACCGCCTATCTGGTTGTCTCAACCTCTTCAGTATTCACACCTCAGGAGACTCACATTACCGACATGCAACTTGAACAGATCGGGCATGATGCTTTAATGGTGTTAAATACTCCACAAGAGAATGGAATGCCAAGTGACCTCTATCAAAGCATACGTGATGATCCAAATCCAGATGATGGTGTAAATCCTGTTTTTAACACTTCATTCAATCAATTGTTAAATACCCGTATTTCTGGAGGAAATGATACCCTTCACTTCAAGGTTCACTTATATTACAGAGATCAGGTAAGTGGTGAAATTCAACCTCCAATGGATTTCACATCCGATGGTACAGATTATTTCAGAGAGAATGCAGTCAAGATCACACAATGGGTCAGAATGGGTAATGAGGCTTCAAATTCCTCTTTAAAGGATAAGATCATTCTTGTGGAGGCTCTCATATGGCGAAGCTGAACGATGAGGGCCAATGGATTGTCATGATGGGTTTTATCATCAGTATCATTATCCTCTTATTAGCTATGATCGTCGCTGAATCTGCCCTGGTGGGAAAGACCACCTCAGAGAGCGTTCTCGAATTCCCCAAGACAGATATCCAGGACTTACGAGGTCTGGTTTTTCAACTAAGATCCAATGAATGGGAGGATCTTAACATTCAATCATACAAAGATGACATTGAGGCCCTATTTTTAGAGAGGAAAAATGCGGTAGTTTCTTATCATAATGAATCACGAAAGCTCATCATTCATTTCAATAATGGGATTACGACATATAATGAGATTTACGAGGAACGATATTGATGAAAAAGTCAGGAGTGAATGACAACGCAACCAGCGGGATGCTCGAGTATATTTTTATTTCCGGTGTCCTGATGGTTTTAATGGTAATTACCATTCTCACCCTCACTTCAGGGATTATTGAACGACCCGTTGACCAGTTATCAGAATATGCATTTATTGATATCGGGAACGGAATCAGTACCCGAATAGTAGACCTTTACGTCATCGCGCCAGTCACAGGTATTCGATATTTTGACCACGGAAATATTGATACTCGCTTTGATATTCCCGACGAAGCCGCTGGAAAAGAGTATTTTGTGATGGTGACCACGGGGACCTCTGGCGACCAGATTGTGGTCTCAAGAGAAAGCATCGTAAGAAGAGTTCCCCTTGCAGGGATTGGAACGACCCTTGGAGTGGGGGGTTCAACCACAGGACACGGGCTGAATACGATCATATATAATTCATCGGGGTATACTCTACCTTAAACAAAAAAACCGCGGCAATGAACGAAGATAATTATTCCAAACATGAATTGGCTGTTTCAGAGGCTGTTGGATTTATTATAATATTTGGTATTGTGATGGCAGGAATTGGCCTTGTTTCTCTTTATGGATATCCCGCATTACTAAACCAACAGGCAACAGCAAATATTGGAAATATGGAAAAAAATTTTCTCGTCCTTCAAAGCGATATCAATACCCTGGCCTATAAAAGTGTGCAGTACAAGGAAACTTCCATGCAGGTAAGTGGAGGGGTGCTTTCTGTGGTTAAACCTCCTACAAGTGTGGATGATAAATTTTCGATAAGAATTATGAACTCAGTAGGTCCAATTGATGAAACCATTGTTTTTCCATCAGGAGAGCTGCAATTCAAATCAGATTCTGGTGAGGTAACGATTCTCCTCCAAAATGGTGCTGTTGTAAAATGGCAGTCTGGGGGTTCTGTGATGCTTTCAGATCCAAGATGGTTCATTGATACAGATACTGACGGGATAAAAACAATTGTGATGACCTTAGTCCAAGTGGATTCTGTAGATTCATTAGCAACATCTGGAATTAGTAATATTCAACTATCAGTGGAGCCCCTCAATGTTACTGGATATACTGCTAATTTTATAGATTTTCCTGTTACTTCAAGCGAATATACCATTAGAATAAAACCTCCAATTGCTTATTCCAAGGCTTGGACAAATTATTTTGATGATCCGTTAGAGATGACTCAAGTCGGCCCAACTACTTCTTGGGAAAGATCTGATATCGATCGGATCGTTATCAAAACCTGGAAAATAAATGTAATCAATCTCTAATTTTCCTTTGCTTGTGCAATACACTGTTTCTCACCAATCCCTCCATACAATAATTTCCAATCTATTCTTCATCAATTACTAATTCCACTCTCCCTCGACGAACACGGAAAAAAGATAAGGATAAATATTTCGAAATATCCTTCACAAATACCCGTTCCGTCTCAGCCACTCCACCTGCGGCCCGGTGTAGCGGTAGATGATATCGCACTTGTCGTCCTGGAAGCTCCAGGGGATGACGATTAAGATGTCTCCCTCGCGAATCCAGACACGTTTCTTGATCTTGCCCTTGATCCTCCCCATCCTGGTGACGCCGTCATAGCACTTCACCCGGATGTGGTTTGCCCCCATCATCAGTTCAGCCTGGGCAAACATCTCCTTGTTCCGCTTCTGAGGAAGGCGGACCCGGATGATCTCCCCGGACTCGTTCTTCTCATCGTCGGTCTTTTTCTGGAACAGTGAATCAACTCCTCTGCGCTGGCCCTCGTACCCGCGATAAATGTTCAATGTACGAGGCGCAAGCTTATAGAGTTATCCCGCATTCACCGCCAGAAAATCACCCGATCCGGGTGAAGAGGACAGTGTGTCTTCTTTTGAGGGTTTCCCGGCATCAGGGAGATGCGGAGGCAGGAGAGTCTGTGGAAAACACTGTGTGAACCGGATGGATGTAAGTGACGGAATGGGAAAGGTATGTTCCGTTGAGTGTCTCCCGGCATCAGGGGAATGAAGGGGATGAGGACAACCCTCTGGCGGCATCGTGATGTGTCAGTGGCGGTGTAAAATTCCCCACTTTCGGCGGGATAAAAATCCCCACCCGATAACCTTCATACAACTGTGTGAGGGTAGTGGCAAATGCTGAAGATGGAGGAATTTCTCGTGATTCGAGACCTATACAATCAAGGACTGGACATAACTCAGATTGCCAAAAGAACCGGATACGACCGAAAAACAGTAAGGAAATACTTATCACCAAAAACCTGTCGTGAGCTCACCCTCGCGCACTCAAACCAGGTAAACTCGATTCTTATCGAGAGTATATCCAGAACCGTCTCAGAAATTATCCTTTGAGTGCAGCGAGAATCCACCGCGAGATCCAGGAACAAGGGTTCACCGGAGGATACAGGGAATAAGATGATACAGGGAATGGAGTGGGATACTGTGTTTATCTGCCGAAAACCGGGTGCGGGCGGGTTCTGTATCAACCCGACCTGGAGATAGAGAAGGAAGTTTCCATCCAATATTATATATTGTTTGCCTACGAATATACTGTCCGAGATGAGCGGAACCCGTGCACCCCCCGATGATCCCGGCACTATCATAAAGGACCTCATGAACCATGACTGGAATATCAGGCAGTCAGCGGTGAGGCGTATCGGGGAGATCACAAATCCCGATGATCTTTCCATCCTATTCGAGCGGCTGAAGCAGGAGAAGTGGTACATACGGGAGGCGGCTGCCGCCGGGATACGAGTCCTTCAGGGGAAGGAGCTTATTCCGGAACTTGTCGTGATCATGCGCGAGGGGGACGATATCCTCAGGAACGCGGCTGCATGTGCGCTCGGGAACATGCACTCCCGCGAAGCAGAGGCTGTCCTTGAAAAAGCGATGAATGACCCCGACTGCAGGGTGCGGAAGAACGCCCGGGTCTCGCTCCAGCGCATGAGGGCTCCGCTTCCCTGAATTCTCCTGTCACCCGCCTTCCATACATCCGAAAGGTCAGGCTTTTGACATTTCTGGTGCACATTCATGTGCAACCCGGAGAACTGCCACTATGCAATACCATTTCGCCGACCGGATGAGATGCGCCCCGCCGTCATTCCTCGATAAGCTCTTTGCGGTATCGCGGGATCCCGGCATCATCTCATTTGCGGGGGGCCTGCCGAACTCCTCGTTCATCGATGTTGCAGGACTCGCAGAGGCCTCGGCCCGGGTACTTGCGGAGCAGGGGAGGGATGCCCTCCAGTACTCCACCACCGACGGCTACCTTCCGCTCCGTGAATATATCTCCCGGCGCTACTCGCGGCGCCTCGGTCTTTCCATTCCCCCTGAGCAGATACAGATCGTGAACGGCTCGCAGCAGTGCCTGGACCTCGTGGCCAAGATCTTCCTCAACCAGGGAGATGCAGTCGCCATGGAGCGGCCCGGGTACCTGGGCGCCATCGAGGCTTTCTCCCTCTATCAGCCTGTTTTTTCGGACGTGGCCTTCGGCGACGGCGGCCCGGACATGGATGAATTCGAAACCGTCATCAGGGAGCGCGAGCCCCGTTTCTTTTACGGGATACCGAACTCCCAGAACCCCTCCGGCCAGACCTATTCGGAGGACGCCCGGAAAGCGGTTGCCGAAGTGCTGGATGGGACCGACACCATCTTTTACGAGGATGACGCGTTCGGGGAGCTCTTCTTCGACGGAAAACCCCGGCCCCCGATCGCCCGCCTCATCCCGGACCGGTGCATCCTCTCGGGATCATTCTCAAAAGTCATCGCCCCGGGGATGCGCATCGGCTGGATTTGCGCTCCCCCCGAGATCCTCGCCCGGTTCAATTGCGCCAAGCAGGCTGCAGACCTCCATTCGAACTTCCTCTGCCAGATGGTCCTTGCCCGTTACCTGGAGACTCACGACCTGGACGCCCATACCCGCTTCATCTCGGAGGCGTACGGGAAGAACTGCCGCCTGATGTGCGATCTCCTGGACGACCTGTTCCCTTCCGGGATGAGCCACACGAACCCGCAGGGCGGGATGTTCATGCTCGCCACCCTCCCCGACGGGCTCGACTCATCACGGGTATTCGAGGAGGGATTGAAAGGTGGCGTCGCGGTCCTGCCAGGAACCCCGTTCTACGTCTCCGGAGGCGGCAAATCCACTATCCGGCTCAACTTCTCCAGTATGGACGAGGAACGGATCAGGGAGGGGATGGAACGGCTGGCCCGGGTGATCAGGGGGCTCCTGTGACATCCACGGCACGGCTCACCGCTCATTCCAGGGGAGCCGCCCACCTTTCCGGGAGTGCCGCGACCACCAGGGAGGTTACAATCATGGTAAAAGCCACTTCAGGGAGGACCCCCTGCCCGGTCTCCAGGTAGAGCGGGATGAGGGGAACATCAAGGGTGACAGATGCGATCAGGAGATGGAGGGGGAGCAGGAACAGATAGTAGTAGACTGGGATGGTCACCGCCCAGAGCGCAGCCCTCGTCCACCTCCCCCTGCCCTCTCCCCTGCTCCACCGGTAGAGGATGAAATACCATGCCCCCCAGAGGAATCCGGCCAGCATGTGGGAGGGGATGTTTCTCTCGGGGGCATACACAACGCCCTGCAGCAGCCCGACGATCATGCCCCCGTACGGCCCCGAGAGGGCTGCCCCCAGCGTCACGAACACCTCGCTCGGTTCTGCGAGGAGCCCGTGCCCGAGGGGCACCGAGAGTCCGGAGAACAGGACGATTGCTGCCAGCGTCCCACACACGATCGCCGCGAGGAACTGCCGCGCAGAGAGCCGGGGGCGGAGGTAGTCGCGGACACGAGGGTTCATGTGGAGTACAGGTCACACCCGGGAATGAAAAATTGTTCGGGATTGACCAGGACGAATCAGCCGGGAGAAGGGACGTGGTCCCGGACCCAGGTATCCGCGATATCCCCCGTGTGCGGGGGACCCGTTGTTCCCGCCATCCGGGAGATTGCCCCTGCTTATTTCGGCTTGTAATAGCCCCATTTCTCCAGGGCCAGGCCGAGTTCGGGCGATGAACGGGCTTTCTCGTCGAGGGTCACTCCATCCTTCCAGGCCTCGATCGCCTGCATCGTGGCGATTGCCCCTGCACGCGTCCCCTGCGGGTGCCCGTGGATCCCCCCGCTCACGAGCAGGACGAGATCATTGCCATATATGTCGAGGACGTCAGGGACAAGGCCCGGGTGCAGCCCGCCAGAAGAGACGGGGAACGCGCTCCTGATATCCCCCCAGTCCTGGTCGAGGAGCTGGCGGGGGACCGCTTTTACCTGCTGCTCCCTGAGCACGTCTGCAAGGATGGCAACCTCTTTCTTCGATCCGGTCAGCTTCCCCACCGCGGTCCCGGTATGGATCTGCGAGACACCGATGAGGCGCATCAGTTTTGCCAGGAACTGCATCGTGATCCCGTGCTTCCGGTTCCGTGAGAACGCCGCGTGCATTGCCCTGTGGGCATGGATGGCAAGGCCCAGGTCGGAGCAGTAGTCACGCATTGTGGAGACCGCGGACGTCCCTGCCACCACAACGTCGATCATCGCGTAATTCCACCCGTTGTCTGCGAGCAGGCGGGCACGCTCCTTCATGGTCTCGGTGTCCGCGGTGATGTTGAGGAATGCGGACTTGACATCCCCCGTGGCCTGCTCCGCCTTGTCCCGCATCCTGGTCATCTCCGAGACGCGGTCAGCAAACCGGTTGAATGAAAGCGAACTCAGGTTCTCGTCGTCCTTCACGAAGTCAAATCCGCCCATCCATGTCTCAAACCCGATTCTTGCGTGCTCGCGTGCGGTAAAACCCACTTTGGGTTTCGGAACCGCCCCGGTGAGCGGGCGCCCCTGCACCCGCATCATCTTCCGGATTCCCTCCATCCCGAAGTGAGGTCCCCTGAACCCGGCAAGGTACCCGCGGGGAAAACTCACGTCGACCAGTCTCAGGTTCCGGAGAGCCTTCATCCCGAAGATATTCCCGGCGATACCGCTCAGGAGCTGCGCTGCGTTGCCCTCTTCCCAGAGACCCGGCGGGTAGGCAATCATGGTATAATTTCCCTGGATCTCATACACGGTGGCCTGGAGATCCCTCATCCTGGGGGGAAGTGTATGGAGCGTGGTCCAGGTCCCGGTTGAACTCTCTGATGCGATCCTCCCGGCCGCCTCCTCTTTACTGATCCCCGCTGCAGGCTCGAAATAAAAAAGCGCCCTCAGTTCATCCGGCGCGGGTTCGGCCCCGCAGTCCACGAAGTCCATGTACCAGTCGATTGCCATAATATCCCGGTACTCTTTGGAGCGGGACACCATAAGATGAAGCCGATTGGGTACCAGGTGCGATTTCCCGGGGTGCACGACCCTTCCGACCCCCATCTCCGAAACACATAAATTCCGCAGGTTTTCACTCTTCAGGAGGCGAGATCCCCCATGAAACCCACCACCCGGCTCCGGTCACTCATCAATGACGACCCCATCCTCGTTGTTCCGGTCGTGCACGATCCCCTCTGCGCCAGGATTGCGGAGCAGGCCGGCTTCTTGGCCATATTCTCGGCAGGGTATGCCAACTCTGCTGCATTCCTGGGAAGACCCGACGTGGGCCTCCTGACGCTGACCGAGATGGTGGACTGCGCATCGAGGATCGTGGACGCGACCACCATCCCGGTCTTTGCAGACGGGGACACGGGATACGGGAACACCCCCAACGTCGCAAGGACGATCTCGTTATACGAAAAGGCAGGTGTCGGAGGGGTCTTCATAGAGGACCAGGAATCCCCGAAACGGTGCGGGCACATGGAGGGCAAGTCCCTCATTCCTCCTGATGAGATGGTGGCCAAAGTCAGGGCCGCGGTCGACGCAAGGAAAGATGAGGACCTCGTCATCATGGCAAGGACCGATGCCATCGCTGTGGAGGGGATCGATGACGCCATCGACCGGGCGAACCTCTATTACGAGGCGGGTGCGGATCTCACGTTCGTCGAGGCCCCGGAGTCGGTCGAACAAATGAAGAGGATATGCAGGGAAGTCAGGGGCCCGGCATTTGCCAACATGCTCCCCGGGGGAAAGACCCCCGTCCTCTCCGCATCCGTTCTCCAGGAGATCGGCTATGCCGTCGTTGCGGACCCTGTGTCCTGCACCTACGCTATCGCGAAGGCAGTATCAATTGTCTTCTCCGAACTGCACAGGACAGGTGACCCGTCATCCTACCCGGACTCTATCATGGGGTTCGACGAGTTCAACGAACTAGTGGGACTGCAGGAGATCCGGGATCGGGAGCGTTCGTATTACATGAAGCGCCTGTGAGGCACGCAGACGATCCCCCCACAAGACACCGGACCGCTTCCCCTGTATGCATGTATGAGCCACACGCAGTATCCCGGTCAATACCACATAAAAACTCTATGATTCGCTCCATAATGCATGTATACAAATTAAAAACAGGTATGATGGATTTCGCGACATGCCCGGCACATGAATCTGCCGGAGGCATTTTCATAGTATTAAAGGTCAGTGGGACTTCCGCCTGATGCGGACCGATTCCGCGTGGGCGGCCAGCCCCTCGGCATCTGCAATGGTCTCGATGGTATCGCCGATGGCCTCGAGGCCTGCCTTGCTGATGATCTGGACCGTGGATGTCTTGCAGAAATGTCCCACGTTCAGCCCGGAATACACCTTTGCGTACCCGGCCGTGGGAAGGACGTGGTTTGTGCCGGATGCGTAATCCCCGGCAGCGACTGGGGTGTAAGGGCCGACAAAGATGGACCCCGCGTGCCTGACCGCGTTCAGGACCGAGAGCGGGTCGGCGACCTGGATGGAGAGGTGTTCGGGTGCGATCCCATTCATCGCACTGACCGCCTCATCCATATCGGGCGCGATGACGAACCCAGACTGCCCAAGGGCCTTTTCGATGATTTCTTTCCTCGGGGACTGTGCAAGCAGCTTTCTGACCTCCTGCTTTACCTTCCCGGCAAGATCCCGGTCGGTTGTCACAAGCACGCAGGCGGCATCGGGGTCATGCTCAGCCTGGGCAAGGATATCGATCGCAATGAACACCGGGTTCGCCGTCCCGTCTGCGATGATCCCAATCTCGCTTGGGCCCGCGGGAAAATCGATCTCGGCATGCTCGCGGAGCATCATCTTCGCGGCCGTCACATACACGTTGCCGGGCCCCACGATCTTCTGCACCGGCTGGATGGTCTCTGTCCCGAGCGCCATTGCTGCGACAGCCTGTGCACCCCCGATCCGGTAGATCTCGGTGACACCCGCGATATCGAGGGCTACCAGCGTGAGCGGCAGAAGGGGGGGCGGCGAGCAGGCACACATCTCCGCGACCCCCGCAACCCTGGCCGGGACCGCGTTCATCAGCGCAGTCGAGGGGTATGCCGCCCTCCTGCCCGGAACGTAGAGACCCACCCTGTCGAGGGGAGTGGTCTTCACGCCGAGGACAATACCGGGTTCTACTTCCTCGAGCCAGAGACCCCGCTCCTTCTGGAGTTCATGGAACCGGGTGATCCGTGCATCCGCCTCGATGAGTGCTTCCACCAGGCGGTCCTCCACATCCTCGTACGCGGCTTCGCGTTCCTCTTCGGTGACCCGGATCGACGAGATCTCCGGGTCGTGTTTCTGCGCCATTTTCAGGAGGGCCGCATCCCCCCCGTCCCGCACGGCCTGGATGATTCCGGCAACTGATTCCTTCGCTTCGTCCAGGCTCGAGCGCCGTGCCGTCACCCAAGCATCCACATCTAGCGCGTTGAACATGCGGACAATCATTTCTTCTGTGCCATCATAAGGGTGTGTACCCCGCGGGAAGGGGGAGAGCCGCCTTCCTGCACGAGAGCCCCCGCCGTGCACATTGCATCGCGGCAGGGAAGATGCCCCGCTTCTTTCACTTTATGTGGTATTCAGGGAAACTGGAAAATTTCGGTTTCCCGGGGCGGGGAATAAAAAATCCTGGATATGCACGGGAATGTCAGGCAAAATAAGAGTGCGAGTGGCAGGATTCGAACCTGCGAACTCCTGCGAGAACCGATCTTGAGTCGGTCACTTTTGGCCTCTCAGTCACACTCGCTGTCGTGGAAAATGTGTACTATGATCAAGGGCGGCCTGCCGGCATAAATATTCACCAGATTTCACCCGCCAAAAAGAGGCGCTGCGGCAATGACTGCGAAAAGGTTCGCACTCACGGAATCATTTTTCTTCTCCGCGGGGGAGGGACATGTATGCACGGAAGGAAAATATCCACACTGCTCCTTCTCCTCGCGCTTCTTGCGATAGGGCTGTGGTGTGCGGGGTGCGTCTCCCCGAACATCACCGGATCCCCGTCATACCAGAAAACCAGCGAGGAAGCAGTATACGACGGTTATTCATCCGGTTCAGGAGGAGGCGGGAGCTTCTATGCGCCGGTTCCCGCAACTGAGCCCGGTGCGTGGGCAGGCGACGACCAGAAGATCATCAGGACCGCGAGGATAGACCTGGAAGTTGCGGACGTCCCTGCGACAAGGGATGCCCTCCAGGCCATCGCCACCGCCAATGACGGATATGTCGGATCGCTCTCCATGAACCGCTACAGCGGGGACCGGCTCTCCGCATCCCTTGTGATGCGGGTCCCGGCATCGGCATTTGACCAGGCGATCTCCTCCATTTCTGCACTTGGGACCCTCAAGTCGCAGTCGATCCAGGCAGAAGATGTCACAGAAGAGTACGTGGACCTCCAGGCAAGGAGAAACGCACTCGCGAACCAGCTCCTCCAGTACCAGCGCATCATGGAGAAGGCCGAGAACGTCTCCGAGATCATGGAGGTCCAGGTGGAGATCGAGCGTGTGCAAGTGGAGATAGACCGCATTGACGGGAGGCTGAAATACCTCGACAGCCGGATCGATTATGCCACCATCACGGTCTCCTTCCGCGAACCCGAGCCGGTCGGAGCCGGCAATGGTCCGTCGATCACTTCGGTGATCAACGAGAGCATCGCCGGGTTCCTGGGAGTCGCCGCAGGCCTCTTCATTCTCCTCGTCTCGCTCATCCCGGTCATCATACTCGTGTTGGTCGTCTATGCCATCTACAGGTGGTGGAAGGGGCGAAGGAGAGAGAAAAAGGAGACGATTGTGCCAAAAGAGGAGAAGCCGGGCGGATAACCCACCTCCCGGTTTACATACTCTGCGTGCCGCATTCGTGCCCGCACGCCTCCCGTGTGGGCCGTGTGGCTGTGCATGTCCTGTCACTGAACATTTTTCTTCTCACCCGTTCCGGATTACGATGCGAAGAGCAGGGACGTTTCCTCTTCGTATCACTGGTCTTCCCCGGGGGGCGGCTGCAGCGTCTTGTCCTTCGTGACGCGGGCAAACGGCCTGATGCGGCCTGCCACGGGAAACCTGAGCATATAGCGCAGACCCCCTGCAGTGGAGAGGTTTCGCATATCACGGCTCATCTGCGCGATCAGGTCCCTGACCACCACCTGCTCTTCGGCTTCTCCGGCCTCCTTTACAAGAGCGAGGCGGTGGATCGAATAGATCCCGATAATGAAGGCGAAGATGAAGAAAAAGTCCCAGTACTGCAGGTCGAAGGTGATGATGCTGAACTGGGCTCCCGGGCTCTTGAAGTTCAGTGTCATCGACAGCTGCGATGCGGCAAAATAATCAACGAACATCCCGCCGATGATCGGCGCGATTCCCGCCGCGAGCGAGTTGACGATATTGATGGATGCCAGATACGAAGTCGCTTCACCATACGGGGCGAGCTTTATCCCGATATTTGCGGAAGCCAGGGTCACGCCCGCAGTCGAGATGCCCATCAGGATATGGATCACAAAGAGCATCGGTATGGTGAGGAGGTGCTTCTCGGGCAGGGTGGTGAATGTCCATCCAAGGATGCAGAACATGAAAAGCGGCCCGGCAACACGGAGCACCGATTTATTGTTGTACCTGTCAGAGATGCTCCCCCACACACGGTAGGAGACCACGCTCACTCCCTGGCTGAGTACCGCGAGAAATATCACGAGCGTGATGTCGAGGCCGAGACGGTTGAGCAGGTACACGGTGAAGAAGGGAGCGGCCAGGTTGACCGCAAAACTCCATGAACCGAGGAACGCCATCAGCCGGGAAAAGTTGTTGTCCTGGAATGCTGTCCGTATCTGCTGGAAGAGGGGAAGGGCCGCTCCCTGCTTCAACCCCGGTTCAGGGATCCGTGTCATGTAATATATATCGAAAATCCCTGCAATGAAGCCTGCAATGAAGATAAGTGAATATGCGAATGTCACAGGGTATGCGGTGTTCACCCGCCAGAAGTCGATGAAAAAACTCGCTCCGAGGGAGAGCGCGATGCCGAACGCCAATGCAAGGGCCATCCGCCGTGAAAAGAAGCTCCCGAGGATCTCGTCAGGGACAAGGTCGCGCATCCAGGAACTCCAGCTGCAGTGCGAGATCGCGGAAATGCATCCGTAATACAGGAGGGAGAGTATCAGGATGGGGATGCCCGCACGCGGACCGAAGAAGAAAGGGATGAGCGCTATCACAATCCACGCAACCCTGGCAAGGGCAGAAGCGCCGACGCAGATCAGTCTGCGGTTGCGGACCTTCTCGACAATTGATATTGCGGGCATCTGGACGAGTTCCGCGAGCGGCGGAATCGCTGCAAGCAACCCGATGACCGTGTTGGATGCGCCAAGCTCCAGCGCGAATGCAACGAGGAATATCCCGGCCGTAAGCGTGACCATCGCCTGGGTGGCAATGCCATCCCTGACAACGGTCGACAGCCCCCTCGAGATCTCCTCATCTGTCAGGGTTTCCTGTGGAGTCAATATTGACATCGTGCGTCAGACCCGGGGCATGTCCCGGTGGGTTGGATGTGTGATGACGGAATTTGAAGGCGGAAAAACCAAAAATGTATGGGAACAGCGAAGAGGACAGAAAAGTGCGGTCAACGTAGTTATTCCTGCGCGAATGGAGTGAGAGTACTCCTGACCGGATACCGGCCAACAGGGAAAAATCAGGTATTAATGGTGATATCCTCCAATAATTGCTTTACATCAATCCATATAATGAGTTCATTGAGATCCCTGTCTCTTACCTGAACCCTCTTCTTGATGATTCCAAGAATTGTAGTAGAGGATCCCCCTTTCAGGCATCCATCAGGGTTCTGGTCAATCTGGCCCATCTCGAATGTCGAAACAGACGTCACGTCATCAACAAGGATCCCGATCTTTTTCCTTGTCACGGCCTCGTCAAGAACAATGATCCTCCTGTTTTCTTCCGGTATATCCGATGCTTCGGTGATGTGGAGATTCTGACGGAGGTCGACGATGAGTGTGATCTCCCCCCTGAGGTCTATTATCCCCCTCACATATTGTGCAGTATTGGGCAGTGAAGTGATTGTCGTATACTCGACAACCTCCCGGACATCGAAAAGGTCTATTGCAAAATGCTGCTTGCCTAGGAAAAATTCCACTACCTGGACGGTCCCCCGTGCTTTTTCCAGGGACGCATCTGTTTCCCGGGGGGCGCTGCGTGCTGTCATACCAGTCACTCTCCTCCCTTATTCTACCTTGAATTGTTTATTGGCGGCGAGTGCATCGGCAGCAATCGCACTCACGTTTTGTGCCATTCTTGATATCTCATCCATCGCCGAGGTCGATTCCTCGACCGCTGCCGCAGTTCCGGTAGCCTCTTTTGCCGTCTGTTCAACCATGGTCGACACCTCGTGCACGGTCGAGGTGATCTCTTCTGTCGTGGCAGCCTGCTCCTCTGTTGCAGCTGCGACTTCCTCGGCACTCTTTGCAACCTTCTCGATGGAATCTGCAATCTGGGTAAAGGCCTTGAGAGTCTCTGTGACCATCTGCGAACCGTCCTGCACTACCGTCTTCGCATTCTTCATGGCCTGCGTGGCATTCTGAGTTTCCTTATTGAGACTGTTGATCATCTCCTCAATTTTCTCAGCGGAATTCCTGGACTCCTGTGCAAGAGATTTCACTTCCGTCGCCACCACGGCAAATCCACGACCTGCATCACCGGCCCGTGCAGCCTCGATTGCAGCATTGAGGGCGAGGAGGTTCGTCTGGTTGGCGAGGTCCCGGATGAGGCTGACAATTTTTGTAATATCATTCATCTGCCGCCCCACTTCATTGATTATCCCGTACACCTGTTCGGATGACGCGGCAATTTCACCCATGCTCTTTTCAGTATTCCCTGCCAGTTGTGCGCCTTTCCGCGAGAGTTCGTTGGTATCCCTCGAAAGCGTCGAGACCTGATCCATAGATGACGCTATCTCCTCAACAGTGGCACTCATATCCCCCATCGCTTTCAGGACTTCCTCGATGCCGCGTGCTGATTTATCGGCATTGTTACTCATGTTCGTGGTATTCTGAGCGATATACTGCAGGCTTTTTACCGCATCACCGATGTTCGTGGTTGTAATTCCCGCCGTTTCGGTGAGGTCGTCCATCTTTTTATTGACATCATGGATATTCCTCTGCAGTGCAACAATGATCCCGCGCACCGCATCCCGCAACCGGACGACCTGTTCATAGACCTCGCGTGTATCCTCATCGGGTTTCGTAATCTCGTACCGTGGTGTCAAATCACCCTTTGCCATTATGGCATATATCTTCTGGAGTTCTCCCACCTCATTCGCCATGTACGTCTGCTGTTTGACAATCCGGGTGATATCGTTATAATTGATGTATATGTACTTTACATTCCCCCTCTCGTCAAAAAGAGGGACATTCGTGCGGATTACCGTATGAATCCCTGAAGGAGTCTCGAGGGTACTCTCTCCTACCGTCATTTTTTTCTCCCTGATTGCATCCGCAATAGAACCCCCCGAGTCCTTCACGTACTTTATCATCCCTTTTTTTCCCAGGTCTGCCACATGAATGCCAATCAGTTTCTCTCTGGGGTAACCGAGCAGGGTGCAGAGTGGTTCGTTCAGCATTACAATTTTGAGATCCTTATCTGCAAGGCCATGGGGGACCGGATTTTTCTCGAATAGTTCATCATATTCCTGGAGTTCTACCATGATTCCACCTTTTCTGTACTTTCGTCCTTTCGATCACACGCAACATCCAATCCCGCGCAATAGATGACATAAATCCCGGGAGTGATGTGTGTATGATGCAACAAAAAAATTTTAACCATGATAGTATATAATAATATCTAACAATGAAAATTAATATTGTTGATGTTCAATGAATTATATTATTCATGGGTATCTGTATGCCTGAAAAACCACCGGAAAGAAAATACCGATATTCCTCGTTAATGGAATCGAAGGAACTTGATCGGATCTTTACTCTCCTGGAAAAACATCCGAAGGGAATGACTATTGAAGAAGTGGCCCGCCTGATACCGCTCAACCGCTCAACTGCCGCAAAATATCTTGATATACTCACGGCCCAGGGCAAATCTGAAATTCATTATTATGGCCGGGCCAAGGTCTATTCCATCAGCGACCGCGTTCCATTAACCCAGATGCTCAGTCTTTCCCCTGATCTCATCCTCATTATGAACGGGGATCGTGTGATGTCCCATGCGAATCATCAATTTCTCACTTTCTTCGGAATCGGGTACAAAGACATCGCTGGCAGGAGCTATGACCTCTCTCCCCTTGCTCCCTTCCTCGATCTGTCTTTCGATACTCTTCTCCCGGTAATATCTGGCGAGGAAACGGAGCGCGACCTGGAAATACCCCTCGAGGGAGAGTCCCGCATTTTCAGGGTCCGGATAGTCCCGGTGATTTTCGAATCGGGGGAACACGGGATTGCACTCGTGCTTCAGGACGTCACCACTCTGAAAAGATCCCAGATTGAACTTGAAAAGCTGGTCGACAAAAGAACCAGGGAACTTCTCTCAACCAACCAGAGACTGAAACGGGAAGTGCACGATCACGAGAATGCACGCATACAGCTCTCCAGGAGCGAGAAGAGTTACAGGAGCCTTGTGAATGCGTTGCAGGAAGGAGTGTGGGTTTTTTCCATGGACGGTCTCACCGAATATGTCAATTCCCGGATGGCATCCATGCTTCTGTATTCCCCCGGAGAGATTCTTGGCAGGAACATCTTCACATTTCTGGGGGAGAAAGGAATAATATGGCTCCGTGACCGGCTCGAACGTGGCATCCGGGACTTTACAGAACAGGATGAAGTCGAGATGATCAGGAATGACGGGACCAGAATCACCACCCTCATTTCACTCGCTCCGATTGACCTCCATGATAGTGAAATACCGGGCCTGGTAGCCGGTGTCGTCGATATCACGTCACGGAAACATGCCGAGGAACTCATCCGTGAAACACGCGACCGGCTGAATTCGATCATCGAGGCATGCCCTCTTGCAATCATCGCACTCGATATACACGGGCTGGTGACGATATGGAATCCCGAAGCAGTCCGTGTATTCGGCTGGAGTGCAGGAGAAGTACTAGGGAAACCGCTCCCGACAATCCCGGGATATCTGAGAGAAGAGTATGAGAGGAACTTTTCAATGGCTCTCCGCGGGGAGCCGATTGCCAGGGAAGTGACCCGGCGGATGAGGAAGGATGGACGTTCTATCGATATTGAACTTTTTACCGCTCCCCTGCATGCCAGCGATGGTTCTGTCATCGGCACTTTTGTTATTTACAGCAAATGCCCTGGAATGCGCCTGGATAATACAGTCAATCCTGCAGATCAATAAATGTTATTTCCCCTTTGTTTTTCAAACGAAGCGTATTCAGACTTTTTTGGGATTGAAGGAAGGGGGGATTATCGAACGTGATTACTCAATAGGCGCGTGATTCAGGGCCGGAGAACCCGCTCCGGGATACCTGTGTATTATAAAGTGTAACACCTCCCCTCATACTGTTTTTTTATCGGCCGAAATATCATTCTACATGCCGATACTGGAAAATATATCCTTAAATGGAATGATTCTCCATTTAAACGGACAGTCCCCCGGCGGCAATATCCGGGATGACCGATGGAACCCCATTACGTATGTTTTCCACACCGATCACTGATATCAGGACCTATTTTCGCTGTATGCCATCTCTTCCACGGTCTCGATGAGTGTCCGGACCTCGTCTCCGGTGGTGTAGCATCCCATGGAGGCCCGGACCGTCCCCGAAGGATGGAGCGATGATGCCAGAGGATGGGCACAGTGAAGGCCGCTCCGGACGCATATGCCTTTCCGGCGGTCGAGTCCGGCCGCACAGGCATGGGGGTCCATCCTCCCGATATTGAACGAGATGACCGGAGATCCCCGGGGGCTGTATACGATCACGCCCCCAATGGCAGAGAGCCCGTCGTATGCCAGTTCCCCGAGACGGGTTTCGTGGCGGTGGATCTCTGCCGGTCCGAGTTCGCCGACCAGCCCGACGGCCTCGCCAAGACCGATCACGCCCGGGATGTTCGGGGTCCCGGCTTCGAACCGTGCGGGAGGTGGGAGGAGCGAAAATCCTTCAAGCGTGACGCCATCGACGATTCCTCCCCCGTGACACGTGATGGAGAGTGCCGCGTAATCCTCTGCATAGAGTATCCCTGTTCCCTGTGGGCCCAGGAGCCCCTTGTGCCCCGGCATGGCAACGAAATCAAAACAGTGGACATCGAGGGGCATATGGCCTGCCGACTGGGCCGCATCGAGGAGAATCATGGCCCCGGCGTCATGGGCGATTTCCGCCATTTCCTCCGCAGGCTGTACCGTCCCGAGGACATTGGTCATATGGGTGACCGCCACCAGCCGGGTCCGGGGTGAGACTGCGTCCTGCAGATGGGCAGGGTCGACCATCCCATTCTCCTGGGGCAGGATCCTGACCCTCACCTCCCTGTTCTTCAGCGCCATCCAGGGGAGGAGGTTCGCATGGTGCTCGAGCGCGGTTGTTATCACCTCGTCACCCGACTGCCAACGGATGCCATGCGCAACCATGTTGATGGCATCGGTTGCGTTCTTCGTAAAAACCAGGTGATCGGGGCCCACTCCGAAAAATGTTCCAAGGATTTCCCGGGTCCGCTCATATTCGGCGGTCGTCCGCGCTGCCAGGTGATGTGCTCCCCGGCCATGGTTTGCTGCATACTCGTCAAAATACCTGCACATCGCCTTGACAGCTCTTCGTGGCGTCTGTGTTGTGGAAGCAGAATCCAGGTAGATGCAGGTGGAAAGTACAGGAAACTCCTGCCTGAGGCGTGCCAGGTCATACATCAGTCAGACGTATTGATGCTCCGGGTTGATGAGAATTGCTTTTTACTCCACCCGCCGGCGGATATCGCTCCCAATCCGCGCAATTGCTGCGGCACCCTCCGGAAGGACGTCCGCAAAGACCTGCCAGCAATGAAACATGCCTTTTGCACAGTCACACTGCGCCTCGACCCCGGCATCCCTTACCCGGGCCACGAACTCCCGTATGCCGTCGATCAGGACTTCGCTGCTCCCCGCCTGGATATACATGGGGGGGAGGCCCGACAGGTCCGCGTACAGCGGGGATGCACGGGGGTCCGAGGGATCGCTGCCCTGCAGGTATATCTCGCGGATATGGTGCAGCCGCTCCGGCGTAATCCAGTCTGTCTCCTGGTTTGCGAGGACAGAATCCCAGGGAAACTGCATGTCAACCGCGGGGGACATGCAGACCGAGGCTGCAGGGAGGGGCAGTCCCCTGTCGCGGGCGAGAACAAGTGTGACAATCGCGAGTGTTGCGCCTGCTGAAATGCCACAGACGACGAGCCTGCCGGGGTGAGTTCCATGGGATATGAGAAATGTATACGCAGCGATGCAATCCTCGACCGCTGCCGGGAAGGGGTATTCGGGTGCGAGCCGGTAGTCGATGCCCACGACCCGTGATTCGGCCTCCTCTCCCAGCCGTCTGCAAAGGCCGAGATGGTCGCTGCAGGACCCAAGAGAGAATCCACCACCGTGAAAGAAGAGGATCGTCCGGTCGGGGCGTGATTCGGGAACTGATATCATGTGTGCGGGGATAGTGCGGTCTATCAGGAAAGAAGTACATGCGGTCTTCACCCTATCCTGGTACCTGCGGTATAATGCCGAGAAATCCGCCCGGACTTTCCGGATATCCCCATCGGCAGGTGGTGTATGTTTTTTAAGGATTTCCAGCAGTTCGGCGGTTGAAATTATTTGCATCGAGAGATCCACCTTTCCCCGTATGGTCTGTACTGCTCCTTCCGGCGAATGTCACTTCCTCACATGAAGTCCGCGAGGCCCATCTGCTGGCTCTTCTCCTGCCCGAATGTCGACTCGATCGCCATGTCAAGCACCTGCACCCGCTGCCTGGTGTATTCCGATACCCTGTACCTGGCACAGATATCAAGGGACATCTCCAGGTACTTCTTCACCGATCCTTCGTGCACCGTGGGGATGATGTTTCCCCCGCAGCGCGTGCATTTGCCGGCAAGCGGCATGCGCCGGTAACTCGTGTTGCACTTCACGCACCGGAACTTCTGCTTCGAAAATGCGGAGAGGTTTCCCTGGAGATCCCGGATGAAATGCGTAGTGAGCACTCGCTCGGCCACGTCATCCTCGTCAACTGCCCGGATCCTTTCTGCAAGTGCGAGTTCCGCCTCGAGCTTCTCGATCATGGTCTTGAGCTGGGTATAGGTGGACTCGAGCGGGCCTGCCGATATGTCCGCTGTATCATGGGTGAAGGAGAATCCTTCCAGTTGGGCAGGGGTCCCGAGGCGCCTGCCCACCCGGTCGATATTGCCTTCCATCTCCTTCGGATGGGCATACCGGAGAGTTGCGAGATAGAAGTCCAGGGGATAGGCGGCCCCCACATCCAGGTTGTGGCTCTCCTTGTCGATCTCTGCCGGGTCGATCCGTGTGGTCAGGACGAGCGGGGCGTCCATGGACCCTCCCCGCGTCTCCGGGAGGAAAGAGCGGGAGAAGTTGATCAGGCCGTCAAGGAGGAGCATGATACAGTCCTCGTCCCCGTCGCACTGCCCGGTGAAGATGCCGTTTGCAAGCACCGTGTGCTCGTCGGTCACGGTCAGGCAGAAGACCCGATCCTCAAATGAAGGCACGATCTCCCTGCGCGAGATGTGGTCGGTGAGGACGTTTGCCCCGACCATCACCGGGACCGCGTCTCCCTCCTTGACCTCGACAGCCCGGATCTTCCGGAGCGAGCAGACGTCCCAGACGAGCATGGCATGGTCCGGGGTCACGGTGATCTCCCTGCCGCCCCTCGTCTCGAAACGGATAAGCGCCTGAGGTGCCCTGTGTATGGAGACCGATGTGATCCTCCGGAGATGGGCCTTCCCCTCCCGGTCAACGCTCCGCACGAGGAGGGTCGACTGCGGGTCAGAGTAGTAGGTCCCGAGACGGTCTATCCCCGGCCGCGAGAGGTCGAAATTCTCTGCCACCAGCTGCCTGATAGGGCGTGTGCACCAATCCCTCCCGTCGAAGGTCTCGATTTCAGTGTCCCCGAAGAAGCAGTTCCTTCTCTTGGCCGCGTGGAAGAACGGGTGGGCATACCCCACGTTTGCCCGGGAGAAGCCGACGATCCTCGCCAGCACCCCTGCGCTTGTATGGGGGGCAAGACCGATTGCGAGGTGGCCGAGCAGGTCATCGCGTGTCTTCACCCGGTAGAACGGGGGAAGATTGTAGCATTTCTCCAGCAATTCGTCCAGGAACTGGGCGACCTTCACCATGTACTCCGCACACGATTCCGAGATCAGGATATCCTGGGCTTTGAGCTCGACCACCTGCGTGGGTGAGACAAGCGGCTTTCCTTCGATGTCCTCAAGGTACCCGAGTTCCCGCATGCGTTCGGGCAATACCCCGGTTTCCGCGGGCCTGATGTGCGTCAGAGGAAGGTCGATCATGTCGAACCTGATCGTCCCGTCCTTGAATACGAAGAGATCCCGCGTTGCACGGAGGATCCCCTTCTCCATGGGCTCCATCGTCCTCTCCCGTGAGATGAGCCCTTTCACCCCCTTCACCAGGGCAATACTGCTCTCGCGGATCCCCAGGTGCTCCATGGCTGCTGCATATTCCTGTTTCACATTGAGGCTCGTGACCTGCGAACAGGCGAGGGGTGTATGGCACGAGGGGCATTCCAGCCCTTCATGTTCCCTCTTGCAGCGGGGACAGGTATACACGGGCTCCGTGTGTGTACCGCATCCGCACCGGTTGCGGAACGTCTCGGTCCCGCACGAGGGGCACCTCCTCCTTCCCGTCTCGATCGTGATCACCCCGCCATCCATATTCGGCTGGGGAGCGTGGTTCGTGGCCTCCTGGAACGAGCGGCGGCTCCCTCCCGCCTCTCCGAGAGGAAAGAGCCCGTGTGGGGGCGGATTCATCTTCCGCGGGCGTGATTTTCCCGGGCGCCCCATGCGTCCACCGATACGGGTCCCACCCCTCGACCGGATCCGGAAGCCCGAGAGGTGGCTGACCAGTGCCAGCGGATCGTCCATGGGCGCGTCCTCCCAGGCGGACCGTTTCTCAAGTTTCAGGTCAAGACCGAGGCAGGCGAGGAAGACATAGTATTCGCTGATGCAGATCAGCCCCTCGCGCATCCTGTGCGGGAGCAGGATCTCCTCGAGCACATCCTTGATCCCGGGACCGGGCGGGAGAACCAGGATCCCGTGCCGGAGTTCTCCTGCCCGTGACACATGGTCCGCGAGATCCCTGATCTGCCCGCAGGTCAGGTCATCCCAGAGCCAGGTGAAGTCCGGGTGGAGAAATGCGCCCTCGAAACAGAGCGAAATGGCCTCCTCTTCGCTCCCGGGCCGGATCGTCCCTCCTTCCAGGCACCACCACTCGTGGCAGTATGCGGGGGGGACAAGGGGATGGTTGTTCTCGAGGAACTCCCCGTACCCTATCAGGATCTCCCCCACGTCAAGGATGCGCTCGATTTCCGCTTCCAGTTCCTTTGCCATCCCGGTATCGTCAATCCGCAGGACATCGCCGCTCTTCAGCCGGACCGTGGGGCCCTGGATGGTATCCACCGGGACGATCCCCGCGGCTTTCCCGGGGCGCTCCACCTTCATCTGGGTGCCCACTGCAAGGAAGTTGCCGAGAATGTGCATGGTCGCCGGGTTGAGCCCGGCCGCCGCAAACCCCGTGTTGCGGGACCGGCCGTACCGCAACCGGAAACCCCCTTTCCTCATGGGATATGAGAAGACAGGCCTGCCGCCGATCA
This sequence comes from uncultured Methanolinea sp., assembly GCA_964452625.1. GTDB lineage: Archaea > Halobacteriota > Methanomicrobia > Methanomicrobiales > Methanospirillaceae > Methanolinea_A. The sequence goes on along the minus strand of CAYVMJ010000002.1, from coordinate 222,605 downwards.
AGTCCCGGAGGTACTTGTCCTTTGGCCTGATCCCCCCTGCATCGTCCGCCTCACCGCTCTTCGGGGCCCCGCTGATCAGCTCGTCGAGCCAGTCCCACCCGTCCATCGAGAGGGCACGCACGTTTTTCAGGACCTTCGGGGCCTTGAGAGCGAGACCCTCCGCCAGCACGAGTGCCATCCCTCCCCGGACAGTATTCGTCTCCACGCGTTCCAGGTTCCTGTACCCGCTCACCTCCTCCTGCTCGGTGCCCTCGCCATCGATGCATACCGGGCAGTTCTGGACGATGAGGCGGATCTCGCGCTCGGACGGGAGGTACTGCAGGTTCATGATGGTGTTGTACTGGCGGATCTCCTCGATGTAGCGTTCGACCTCCTCGGACCGGGGGAGATAGCGGTTCAGCCCGAGAGCCCGCCTGACAAAATCCCCCACCAGCACCGAGAGGGCCTGCGCTGTACCGCCGGCACTCCTGATCGGGCCTGCATAGTATATTTTCAGGTACTCGCTGCCGTCATCGTTCCTGCCAATCCCCACCTTGGCAATCCCTTCAGTGGGGGCTGCAACCACGCCTTCCGTGAGTACTGCCATGGCGGTGCGTATGGCATGGTCCAGGATCTCCTCGTTGCTCTCCTCCCCGAAACGGCGCTGGACAAAGTCATCACCGATGTGGAGGGCCACTTCCTCCCGTGACATCTGCCCCTCCATTTCCCTTATCCTGGCTGCTATTCCCCGGATCCCGAGGAGCGCCTCTACCCTGTCCGCAAGGTCGCTTGCCACCGGTATCTCGACGACTGTCAGGGGATCAATGCCTGCCGCCCGCGCTCTCCCTGCCACGTCCATGGCTTGCTGCAGCCCTTCCTGCAGCCCGGCCAGGTACTTCTCCATACCAGGGGAGCAATGCATCATCACCATCTCACTTGCAGCGGCTGGGACTTATCCCTTGGGATATGGATCCGGGAGCCTGGTTCCCCCTCGCAGACCACATTCTCCGGGGGATAAAAAAACCCTGCCCACTCACGGGACGAGGGAATATAAAATGAAAACAGGAGGCATTTTCATCCTGAGAGGTTATGTGCCGGCCTCTTTTTCAACAGACGAAAGAAGGGTCTCCAGCCCCTTTCCGCCCATCTGCCAGAGCGTGAGTGTCGCGCACTCCCTCATCTCGGGGTCGGGAGAGTCAAGGAGTGCCCGGATTGCGGGAATCGCCGGCTCTCCTATCCTGCAGAGTGCCTGGGACAGAAACCCCCTGGTCGCGGGGTCGGAATCCCGCATGGCCTCGATGACGGACGCTGCGGCCGGTTCGCCGATGTGCCCGAGAGCGGCTGCCGCATACCGCCTGAAAACGGGATCGGGGTGTGCGGAAATGGCATCAAGAAGGGGCCGGATGCTCGCCGTGCCGATCCTGACCAGTGCAGTCGCGGCATACCACCGGACATCGTTCTCCACCGGTTCTGCCATGAGCGAGATGAGGAACGGGATGGAGGCATCCCCCCGTTCCACAAGCCTCCTCACAGCATCCCGCCGGACATCAATGGTTCCGCTGATCAGGGCCTCCCTCAGCGCGGCCTGTTCTGGTTTTTCCACCCTACTCTCCCCCATGGCTCATGCCGGCTGTCACGGTCGCATCCGTCCCCGGTGAAAATGTCACCACCCTCTGCGGGAACGGGATCTCGATCCCCTCTTCTTCGAGCGCTCTCTTGATCGTCCAGAGCATCTCGGTCTTCACCGACCACCATGCCCGCGAGGGCGCCCATATAAGGACACGCAGGTTCACGCTTGAATCCCCGAGGTTGTCAACGAAGATGCTCGGGCCGGGATGCCGGAGGACAAAAGGGTGTTCTTCCAGGAGCCTCCTCATGATGCGGATGGCATGCTCGGCGTCGGACTTATAGCTGATTCCGATGGAATATTCAAATCTCCGGGCCACGTTGGCGACGTAGTTGGTGATATCCGAAGTAAAGACCTTCTCATTCGGTATCCGCACGTAAATGCCTTCAAAAGTCTTGACGATGGTGGAAAGCACACGTATCTCTTCCACTGTCCCCGAAACGGTGTCGATAGTGATGTTGTCCCCGGGTTTGATGGGACGTTCCACTATGAGGAACAGCCCGGAGCCGAAGTTCGAGACTATCCTCTGGCTGGCAAAAGCGACCACGAGGCCCATTGTCCCCCCTACAACCAGCATGTCCGCAATGTTGATGTCAAAACTGGGGAGGGCGAGATAGATCCCGATGATCACGATGGCCGCCTGGACGACCTTGATCATGAACTCAAGCTCAGCCTGCTGGACACGGTCCGAGAGGGACTTTTTCAGGTAGATAGCCACGATCTTGGCGATGATGAAGGCAGCCAGGACCGAGATGCCAAAGATGATGAGATCGAGGACTGCAACGTTGCCGAAGAGCGGCTCTTTCAGGTTCTCAAACGCCATATCAGTCCCCCACCCCGTATTCCATCAGGAATGATGGCTTTTCAGGAATAAGGCTCTTTTTGGTCGGGTATATCCGGAGAGCCTGCTTCATGCTTTCATCGGGAGGGCGGTCAAGTATCTTTGTCTCGGCCACTGTCTGGGAGAATACCTCCATCACACCGGACATGGCCACGGTGCTTCCATAAAAGAGTCTCATCGAAGATCCATCAAAAACAGCCCGGGATACCTCGACCCAGTCCCTGCTGGAATTCCTGAACTCGAGTGTCAGCACCCCCTCCTCCACAGGGTCCGTGGATGGCACGGAATCCAGCGCTTCGCATTCGATGTGCCTGGTTATGACACCTTTCTCGGGAGTTCCATAGAGCGAGTACTTGGCCCTTGCGAGAGAAAAGACGTCCAGCAGGGAGTAATTTTCATGTGCCCCCACGAACACCCCGATCTCCACCGGGAATTTCAGGAAGAGGGTAATGCGGGAATTCGGGCGGAGGGTGACGGGGACGAAGTGGAACTCGAGCATCCCTGTCACCTCTGTCGGCAGGTTCACCGGCTCTACCGGGTTGATGACCACCCTGCCTTCATTGTATCCCAGATGTTTCGTGATCGAGCCGTCCGGAGAAACCCTCTGGTATCTCGAAAGCGCCCCCTCCGTCTCCACCCGGACGCACAGGCCGTGTATATCTATCCGGAAAGGTATCCTGTATGCACCGAACACAGACAGAAATGGAACTCACATCACATAATAGTTGATCGGATTCCGGTTTGCCGGTATGATCCCCCGCATCATGCATGCATGCAGGATGGACGGCATCAGGAAAACCGGCACGCTGAAAAATATATCCGGGCTCTTAAACCTCCGGAGGGTTTTCACCGGCACGGAGTTTTGTTTCACGAGGGCCTGCAAGCGAGAGGATGATATCCCGGGTTTCCCCGTCCGCCCCGTCGAGTGCGGCAACGAATTTCTCGAGAACTTTCCGGTCAGGGATCTCTCTCAGTGACTGGTGGATTCGTGCCCGGACGGCGGGTGCAGCCTCTTTCAGATGTGCGAGTATGAGGGGATACACATCGTCGCCGTGAGCAGAAAGCCCCTCGAGTGCGGCAGCCCTCACCGAATCGTCCTGATCATCAAGGGCTTTTATGAGAGGGGCGACTGCGGCGGGATCCAGGATCTTCCCGAGTGCGAGGGCAGCACCCCTGCGTGTATCAGGGCTTCCATCACCCAGTATGGCAGAAAGCGGCGGAAGTGCGGGAGCGCCGAACTGTCCAAGGGCGTAGGCGGCCCGGCTCTGCACGAACCGGTCTTCGTCATGAAGGTGGTCAATGAGGGGAGCGATCGCCCGCGGATCTCCTATCTCGCCGAGCGCGATGGCTGCTTTCCACCGTACATCCTCGTCACCGTCGCCGAGCGCCCGGATGAGTGCGTCCACCGCAGGTTCGCCAATCCTGGCAAGTGCCTCTGCAGCTTTCCACCGGACACCCGAATAGCGGTCACCGGTCAGTGCGGCGACAAGGTGCGGGACTGCAGCGGGTTCCCGCAACAACCCCAGGGCTTCTGCAGCCTCATACTGGATCCCGGCATCGCGGTGCCGGAGGGCGCCAACGAGGCCCCTGACATCGCGCTGCTCCTTCATCCTCTTCACATTGACCGAAGAGACCAGCCTTGCCCTCCATTCTTCAAGGTTCCCGCGAAAGCCCCTGCCGGTGTCTTCGCTCAGGGCCGCATTGGCCATGTCGGTCATCGCCTTCTCATGCTCCTTTCGGAGGGAGTCCATCACGATGCCGATAAGAAGAGCGACGAGCACGAACATCAGCGCCCGGATGACTACATCTGTCTGCAGCGAGCCGCTGATGAGGCAGTAATCACCCACATAGACTGCCGCGAGAAAGAGCCCGATAAGGACTGCCCTGGTCCCGTACCAGATTGCACCAAGGACGACAGGGATGTAGAAGAAATGGGAGTACACTACCTCGATGCCCATCCAGTTGTGGATGACCACCTCAAGCGCCACCGATATAGCGACAAGCAGGAGCAGAATACCCAGCCTGTAGCGGTTCATCCAGTGCAGATCCAGGTCAGAAAATGCCATCCATTGAGGGTATTGCACAAAATCGCTGATAAATCCACCGGGACTGAAGAGAACCGCGTGGATCGAGCGGATATCCCGTGAACAAAGGATCAGGCGCCGGGATGTCCCGCAGAAGAGACTGGCGGTCAGGTGACGGGAGCTCTCGGTCGGGTTGCAACATCGATGCATTCCCCTGTCGTCCCGAGCCTCACCGCCGCACCGCACATATCAGGGACGTAAGAGAACGCCTTTCCCGAGTTCACCATGATGGTCCCGAAACGCTCCATTGCGGGAGAGACCACCATGCAGGTGTCCGCAAAGACCCTTGCCCCGCTCTCCTCGATGGTCGCGACATCGCCGGGGTGACGTGCTGCCACATCCCTGGCTGCAAAGACAAAGACCGGGATCTGCACCCTTCTTCCTGCAAGAAGGGCTGCGATGTGTGAGAGTTCCTCCGGGGAACAGTGCGGGCACCCCAGGGCGACTGCATCTACCGGCACCTCTGAACGCAGGGCCGAAACCTCGTCGAATTCGACATTGATGACTTCGAGCCCGGCTGTCCTGAACGCGAAGATCCTCGATTCGGGCGTGATACCCTGGACATGGAAGAGGGCGACTGCACCCGATGCGGCCATCGCTGCACCGAGGGCTTTTAAATGGTCCCTGTTCGGCCGGATGCCTTCAATGATCGGGATGCGGTTCCCCACGAGCTTTCCGGCATGGTACCCAAGCGCCCCGAAGAAAGCGGCGTCCGTCATCCTGGAGCCGCCTTCCACGCGGATGACTACCTGGGGCTCCCTCGCCCCGACGAGGTGCAGCCCGTATTCAGGGGTCTTCCCGATGATTGCGGCCGCGAGAGCGCTCGGTCCCCCCTCGCGGTTGGTCCTTGCCCCTATGACCGAGTTTGCATATGCCACAGCAGACGACTCAGACCAGGCAAGGTGGTCGCCATACCGGGTCTGGTAGAGATAATAGGGAGTACAGGTGCATTCCATCGTCACCCCGAGCCGCTGGTACGCTGCAAGCACTTCCTCCTGCACCTTCGCAAATTCCGGGGATATCCCCATCTCGCGCCATCTCGCGCGATCCATGCCCACCGGGTTGAGCACGGTAGGGACCGAGACCCGTGCATCGAGGTGCTGCAGCCAGTCAAGGCCCCACCGGCCGATGGTCTTGTACGAGGCCCCGCTGACCTGGGCGCTCCTGATGGGGATCAGGCGGGAGGCCCCATAGACCTTCCCGAGAGCCACGAGGATCTCGAGCATCCTTGCCGGTGTCTCCCCTTCTTTTCCCGCGAGGATGTCCTCTTCCTCCGGTGAGATGAACATCAGAGACCCTGCCATCCGGCCCTGCGGAACTCGTCTTCCCGGCCCATGACCATGGTGGCATCCACACCGACCTTCACGTTTGTACCGTCGCCCACCCTGCAGGGATCGAGCGAGGACCCCCTGGCACCCGTGATCACCATGATGTCCTGGTCCCCCCTCACCCGTGTCGCAATGGCATACTCCACATCTTCCAGGCTGGCAGGGTCGATGTCTTCGTCGACCACCACGACGTGCTTGAGCGAGGTATGGGCGGCAAACGCCGCCATGATGGCATTCTTTGCATCCCCCTGGGTGCTCTTTTTTACCTGGATCACCGCGTGGAGGTACCCGCACCCGCCCGTGGTCAGCACCACGTTCCTCACCTCGGTCACACCGGAAACGGCCCGGTATATCATCGGCTCGTAGGGAACCCCCATCAGGAGCCTGTGCTCGTTTCCGCCGGGAAGGATGCTGTGGTAGATAAAATCTTTCCGTGTGTACATCCCGGTGAACCGGATCACGGGCTGGATCCGGACGCCGTCGTAGGTGCCGGTGATATCCACGAACGGCCCTTCCTCCGTTGTCTCGGCCCCGATATACCCTTCGAGCACGATCTCTGCATCGGGAACCAGAACCCCGTTCTGGCACCGGTGAACCCTGATCTCGCCTCCGAGCAGTTCGGCAGCGAAGGGGAGCTCCTTTCCCTTCGGCACCCGGGTGCAGCTTGCGAAAGTCACGGCAGGATGGACCCCGATCGCGACGGCAACGGGGAGCTCGGCCCCCTCTGAAAGGGCCTGCCTGTGGAGTGTATAGGTATGCCGCCCCTCAACAAGCCTCGCGGCGACCCTTTCATGGTCGAGGACAAGCATGCGGTGGATGGAGGCGTTCTCCATACCCTGGTAACGGGAGAAGACGATGCCGGCAGTCAGGTATTTCCCGGCATCCCCGGGGAAGAACTTCATGGCCGGGATGCGGGAGAGGTCCGGCTCCCCCATGGGCAGGTTCTCGTCCCTGACCACGCTCCCTTCATACGTTGCCCGGGAGAGTTGCTTCCCGATCTCTCTTTCACCGACTCCGAGTGCAAGGGAGAGTGCCTTCCTGGTGGCAGTGACGTTCATCACGCAGCGACCATTGGGAAGGTCATGGAAGAAGATGAGTGAACTGTTGGTGCTGGCCATCTTTGGTGCATCATATTCTCCGCCGGGCCTGTCCTCCACGTCAATGACCGCGGACTGCTCTCTCATCCGCACGATGAAATCACGCATTGAACCCACGCCTCCCTTCCATGCGTTAAGGTGTGAGCTCCACTCTGATAAATCTACAAGCTGCCGGGCGCAGAGGCGCGCCGGCTCACCGGAAAAACAGTGGTGGAGGAGAAAAATGGTTCAGGTCCTGGGCGGGTTGTAGAATCGGTACCGGAACTGGATCTCCTCGAGAGCCCGGGCCCCCGCCGGATCAAGTTCCCTCCGGGCCGCCCTTACGATCGAGTTCAGGATGTTCTTCTCCTTGAGAACATCATAGTCCCCCTGCAAATTCTCGTTCAGGAAATCAAGGAGCTCGTTTACATGTGCCAGCACCATGGGCCCGGCAACAAGGTTGATCCGGTTCAGGGTGACTGCAAGGTGCCGCTTTGCCCGCCCGAGGGCATACGGGTCATCTGCAGCAACGTTCATCTCCATGACGGCCTGAAGGAGTCCTTCATAGGCTCTCAACTTCACACGGTTCCACGCATGCTCGCGGTTCTTCGCTTCGCTGTATGCATACGCGCCGCAGATGACGCATACTATTGCCACAACCCCTGTGGCGACGACTATCCAGTATTCTATCATGGGGACCCCCTCGCTCTCTTTTGGGTATTGGCAGTCATAAATATTCTTTTTCACTCCGACAACGCGTTGCAGAGAGGATTTACTCCCCGAAGAGCTGCCCCTGGGTGGTCTCGGGCCTGACATGCAGGAGATCTGCAGCAATACCGGCCACATTCTCCCGGTGCCCGGGAGGAGTGTATATCCCGAGTCTCCACTGGCCTCTCCGGGTCTCGTTCAGGGTATGGAGGAGGGGGGAGAGTGTCGCGAGGCCCACGATGCGGTGCCGGTCCTGCACCTGGATAGGGAGAGTCATGTCACCCGGGAACGGAGGGATATCCGCCAGAACTTCGGTCGGGGCGATGCCTGCCTCCTCGGCAATTTTCTCGGCCATTTCTCTCCTCCGCGAGTAGGGGGAGTACCGGGCCACCAGTGCGGCATTCACCTGGTCCCGCCCCACGTACAGGGCCCTCTTGTAGAGCCTCCGCCGGTAGATCCCCCGGCTCAGGTCCCGGGCCGCAGGATGGGGAGATGTCAGGAGTGTTTGCATGCAGGCGGCATCGTCCTCCGCGAGAAGGGCCGGGAGCATTCCTGCCGGGTCCTTCTCCACGTGGGCCATCACTGCCCCCTGGAACATCATCTCCGCGATCCGGCTGACGTGGTGGAAATAGACCGCGGGGCGCATGAGGGTGCGTGCGATCAGCAGGGACTCCGCGGCATTGATGCCGGTATCCTGCAGGACAATCCTGCCCTCAGCGATGGAGGTGTTCCGGATGAGCCTGTGGGCATCCACGGTGCCGTATGGGGCTCCTGTGTAGTGGGCATCCCGCAGGAGGTAATCCATGCGGTCCACGTCGAGTTCGCCGTGGATGATCCCCGAGAGCGGGTGTCTCCCCTGGACGAGGCTGATTACATCCTGCACATCAATGCCCATCCCTTCGAGGATATCACTGGTCTCTTCCTGTTCCACCAGGGGACCGATCTCCTGGTGACTCCTCCCGACAAACTCCTCTGAAAGCGGCTCGATTGCGTGGGAAAAGGGGCCGTGCCCCGTATCATGAAGGAGCCCCGCAGTGGTGACGAGGAGCCGCTCCTCATTGTCGAGCCCGAGCTGCCTTGCCATGATCTCCGCGAGGTGCATTGTCCCAAGGGAGTGCTCGAACCGGGTATGGTGCGCCCCGGGATAGACCAGGAAGGAGAACCCCAGCTGCCGCACGTACCTGAGCCGCTGTACGATGGCCGAATCGAGCAGGGGCATCAGTTCCGCAGGAACTTCGACGTACCCGTGCACAGGGTCTTTGATGATCTTCATGCACGTTCGAAACAACACTCTTCTCACCCTTCTATAAATAGTATAGAACTATGATCACCTTCCTCTCCGGGGGGACCGGGACCCCCAAGCTGATACGGGGTATGCGCAGGCACCTGCCTGACGGTGAGATCGCAGTGGTGGGAAACACCGCCGAGGATGTCTGGATAAGCGGGAATTTCCTCTCACCTGACGTAGATACCCTGATCTACCTCTTTGCCGGAACGCTGGATTGCGACACGTGGTGGGGTTTGCGGGGCGATACCTTCTCCACCCACGAGGAACTCACCCGCCTGGGCGGTGATGAATACATCACCATCGGTGACCGCGACCGTGCACTCCACATCATGCGCGGTGCACTCCTCAGGCAGGGGATGAGCCTGACAGGAGTGACTGCCCAGATCTGCTCGTCTCTTGGTATCGGCGCCCGGATCCTTCCCATGACCGACACCCCTGTGGAGACCATCGTCCATTCAGGGGGAAAAGAGATCCATTTCCAGGAATACTGGGTCAGGCACAGGGGTGCGCTTCCCATCGAGGGTGTGATAAGGCGATATGCGACACCTCCCCGTGCAACTGACGAGGTACTCTCCGCCATCCGCTCCTCGGAAGCAGTGATCATCGGGCCCAGCAACCCGATCACCAGCATCCTGCCGATCCTCGAATGCCAGGGCATACAGGAAGCGCTGTCCGGAGTGCCCGTGGTTGCCGTGAGCCCGTTCATCGGGAATGCTCCCGTCAGCGGCCCTGCTGCGGCCCTGATGAGGGCGCGGGGGCTTGAGCCGAACTCGCTCTCGACATATGAGCTCTATGCCGAATTCCTCGATCACTTCATCCAGGATACGAGGGATCCCGTGGAGGTCCCCGGATCCGCCCGGATGGATACGCTGATGAACGCCCCGGGCTTGGATACTGCCCTCGCCGGGGGCATCCTTTCACTCCTCGGGCTTGAGCAGGTGCAATTCACTCTGGACAGGTGATTCTTTTTTCCTGAATGCTCCGCGATACGGGTATCCGGGGGGATCACCCGGAACAATAAAAATGACTCCGCCTTTTTTTTGATACTTATACAAGAGTCCTGACCGGGGAAACATGTGGCTTTTTTTGTTCCCCCGCATGCGATAGGGTTTTTACCCGGCGGGGCAGACATTCGAGTAAGGAGCGGCAATTCTATGAGCATCTTTCGATCACTCAAAGGGGCGCTTGGAGGCGAGGGTGCGCACCAGGCGGATGAAATCGAGATGGAGCACCTGGAGAGCGTGAAGAGGGCACTTGCCTATGGTGACGTCGAGGCCCGGTGGAATGCAATCCGTGCTGCGGGAGAGCTCGGGGATGCCTTCATCGACCCCCTCATCCATGCCCTGAACGATGAGAACTGGATAGTCCGGCGGGGTGCCGGTCAGACCCTCGCAAAGATAGGGCTCCCTGCGGTTCCCCCGCTCATCGAGATGCTTGGCAACGATGACGAGTCCGTCCGGAGAGAAACCATGAGGGCGTGCGCACTCATCGGGGAACCAGCCGTTGATTCCCTGATCCGGGCGCTCTCCCGCGACAACCCGCTGATACGCCAGGGAGCGGCAGAGATACTCGGGGATATGCAGGTGGAGTCCGCGGTCGCGCCCCTTATTGAGGCTCTGAAGGACAAGGACCCCGGGGTGCGGCGTGAGGCTGCCACTGCACTCAGGATGGTCGGAAGCCCTGATGCCACCGACCCGCTCGTCAGCCTGCTGGGGGACGAATCAGGGTATGTCCGCATCGCCGCAGCGGAAGCCCTCTGCTCCCTTGGGGGGAGATCCATTGATCCGCTGATACAGGCCCTCTCCCACTCCCAGCCAGAGATCCGTCAGAGAGCCGGCTTCGCCCTGGCCTCCATCGGCATCCCTGCCGTCGAACCGCTTATTGAAGCCCTTCGCAACGATGATGCCCGGATAAGGCAGGGTGCCGCCACTGTGCTGGGCAGGATAGGCGATTCGCGTGCAATTCCCGGCCTCATACGAATCCTGGGTGACAGGGAGAGGAGTGTGCGCCAGGAGGGCGTGAAGGCGCTTGCAGCGCTCGGGTATCCCGCCATTACACCACTGGTCTCCGTGTTCAGGGAGGGGGATACCATCGCGCGGAACTGCTCCATGGAGGCGCTCTGGCTCATCGGCGGACCCGCGGCCAGGCCCCTTGTCGAGCTCCTCTCGGACCAGAACTCCGAGGTCCGCAGGCGGACTGCCCTCCTGCTCGGAGAAATTGGCGACCCGGCAGCTGTCGAGGGGCTCACGCGAATCCTGGCCGACCAGGTGCCTTCGGTGAGGAGGGAGGGTTTCGAAGCCCTTGAAAAGATCAGGAGAAGGGAGGGAGACCCTGCAGGTCCTTCTTTCCCGGCACCCGCCCGGACCGATTCCAGACCGGATACGAACGGGGAAGGCCCCAAAAAGGCCGACACACTGTAATTTTTTCAGGAGCCGGCCGGGGATGCCTCCAGGGTAAACCGGATCGCCCATGCATATCCGGGGACCTCTATTCCCCGGACCTGCACGAGATACTCATCCGTTTTCCATCCACCGGTATCGATCACGAAATCCCATGAATTCATGCCACCGGACTTTCCGGGCATGACTTCCACGATCCCCGAGACCCCGGACGTATTGTCCGGCACTCCTTTCCTTGTCGGCCCGAATGATTGCGGGATCACCTCGATAAGGATGTGGTTTCCCGGCGAGAGGATGGTGGTCCCGCCGACACGTATCCGGTCTCCCGCATTGTACGTCCCCCGCTCCTTCAGGGGCAGTGTCGCACCGGGGGTGACTTCATCGCCGGCGGAAAACGCCTCTTCGCCCGCAGGAACAGGGGGAGTGGATGGTCCCGGAGATGTTGCGGTGTCGGGTGTGCCGGGTATGGCGGTGACGCGCGTCTCGCACGGCTCCATCGCTCCCTGCTGGAGACAGCCTCCGAGAGAGACGGCCAGCAGGGCAATCAAGACAATGAGAACCCTGCCATGCCGGGAATGCATGATCATGTGGATGCATGGGCAGGTAAAGAATGTTCGGACTGGCCCAAACACCCTCACCTGGTGCGGACGATATCGATAAGGCACCAGCACGCCAACCAATAGCGGGAACCGGAGTCCACGATGTCGCCGCAGGAGAAACCATCAACAAGGGAAGAGGTGATCCTCGCACTCAATGCGAGGTTCGCCGCGATGAGGAAACTGTTCGGAGTGAAGAAGATAGGTCTCTTTGGTTCCGTGGCGCGTGGGGAAGAGCGCCCGGAAAGCGATCTCGATATCGAGGTCGATTTTGAGACCGGGATGGACTCCTACTCAAATTACATCGGGCTTTCCCAGTACCTTGACGAGCTCCTGGGAAGACCGGTGGATCTCGTGCTGTCGCGCGTCCTTGCTCACTATCTCCGGCCCGAACTGGGGGCAGAATTCGCGGCCCTTTCCAGGGACCAGGTTTATATCGGACAGATTCTCGATGAGATCGCGTACTTGTCCCACAGGACGCATGGAATGACCGCCCGCGATTTCCAGAAGGACGAAACTCTCAAGAGGGCAGTGCTCAGGAGCCTGGAGGTGATCGGGGAGGCTGCATCCAGGATCTCGGATGCCTGCAGGCAGGACAGGGTGGCAATACCCTGGAGTGAGCTCGCGGGGCTCAAGACCCGACTTGTCCACCCGTACTTCTCCCCCGACTGGGCGCTCGTGTGGAACGTGCTGAACGTCTTTTTACCCTCAGTCGAGCCGGCCCTGCGGAAGCTCCAGTCCAGGATGTCGGGGTGAGTGCGAACCCTCCGGTGATACACCCCCCGACGCGGGACAGAGGAATGAACCGGCATTATACACCGGCCGTGTCGTAAAGGGCAGCAACTGCAGGCTCGGGACATGTGGTATTTGCCTGCCCCGGGAAGTCGATGCCTGAACCGGGAGCCATGGGTGTGCCTTGCTATCGTTTATTACTCATCGGTGACGAACCTACAATCAGTTGACACGCCAGGTTCTTTGGCATGCCGTTTGCCGGAAGTGACGGATGAACCAGGAATACAACCTCTCTCCCGTGCTGCGCGAGCTCCTTGAGTTTACCGAGGGCACCCTTGGGACCGAGATCCAGCTCGTCAGGCGCACCGATGTCCCTCCCCACGGGGTTCTCATCGATGATTTCACCTTCGGGACCGGGAAGCATGTGATCGCGTTTTCCAGTTCGCAGCTCGGCATGCTCAAGGATTATACGATCTGCAGACACTGCCTGGAACTGCTGGCGAAAGGCTGTGCGGCAAAACACAACGAGTTCAGGGTCATCTCGTTTACCGGCGAGAGCGCACTTTCCGCGTGCAGGCAGATTTACCTCGACATCCTCAAGGACGAGGCGACCCGGAACATCGCCGTCTGGCGTAAGAAGCAGCTCCTGTTCCTCCTCTACATGCTCTTTCACGAGGCCTTCAGTGAGCTCCCCCTCACGCTCCTCGCAAACCTCGTCATCGCCCGGAGATACCCCGTCATCCGGAATGCACAGGTCTATTTCCTCCTCAAAGAGAGCATGCGCGACATGCACGACCTTGTCCCGGTCAAGGAATTCCTCCCCCAGCGGTATTTCGTCCTTCATAACGGGATGTATTACGGCCGCGACATGCTGCTCGCCTATGTCCTCTCGGAGTTCAAGCTGAACCCGGTCATCAATATCCCCGAGCTCCAGCGGTTCCGTAACCTCGACATGAAAGAGATGATGAGCCATCGCTGGAGCCGTTCCCCGTGGTACCATACCAAGATGGTGGGCGATGCCCTCTCGAACATCCTCAAGCTCAGTATCACCATGGACCTTGCACAGGATCTGGATGCCCAGTATTTCAGGGATCTCTTTGCACTGAACCGGGATATCCTGGCCCGCTGGTGGGTGATGATGGGTATGCAGGAATGGTTCGTGTGGGAGAGCCCCGCTCACCTCAAAGAAGCCCTCACTTCACAGTCGGGATACGAGGCAGTTATCCAGCAGGAGATATTCGGGACGGAATAGGCAGGGGGGATGCCTCCATTGCCGGCCATCACAATCCCTCTTTTTCCCCATTTCCTGCCAATGGCAGGAAAACAACATTATCCATCACACCCCATACCTATTGGATTTCATATGCGGATACCGATACAGGAGGTCACTCCCGGAGTGGAAAGGGCTGAGATCGCGGGTTTTGTGCACGAATTGCGCGATCTTGGAGGGCTGTCCTTCCTCCTCATCCGGGACCGGACCGGGATCATCCAGGTCACTATTCCCAAGAAAAAAGTCCCGGAGAGCGTTCTTTCCGCGGTCAGGGAGGTCTCAAGGGAATCCGTCGTCCGGGTTTCCGGGACGGTGAAGGCCATCGACAAGGCTCCCGGAGGAAGGGAGCTCGTCCCCGATTCTTTCGAGATCATCAGCCTTGCACAGAGCCCGCTCCCGCTCGACGTGGTGGAGAAAGTCCCGGCGGAACTGGATACACGGCTTGATGCCCGTTTCCTGGATGTCCGGCGCCCGAGAGTGGCTGCCGTGTTCCATATCAGGAACGCGTGCCTGCAGGCTGTATACGAACACCTTTTTTCGGCCAATTTTACCCAGATCACCACCCCCAAGGTGGTGGCTGCCGCAACCGAAGGGGGAACCGAGCTCTTTCCCATCGCATACTTCGAAAAGGAGGCTTTCCTGAACCAGAGCCCGCAGCTCTACAAGCAGATGATGATGGGGGCGGGTTTCGAGAAGGTCTTCGAGATAGGCCCGATATTCCGTGCAGAGGAGCATAATACCACGAAACACCTGAACGAGGCCACCTCCATTGATGTGGAGGTCTCGTACGCGGACCACCACCAGGTAATGGCACTCCTCGAGGAGATCGTGATCTCCGCGTACCGCAAGGTTGACGCGACCTGCGGGACCTTCCTTGACCAGATGGAGATCCGGGATTTCCAGGTCCCGGCTGCACCATTCCCCCGGCTTCCTTATGAAGAGGCCATCACTATCGCGCAGAAGAAGATCGAAGAGCCAATCACGTACGACGATGACATCAGCACCGCTGCAGAAAAGGCAATCGGGGAGGAGATGGGCTGCCACTATTTCATCGTCGACTGGCCCACGGCGATCAAGCCATACTACGCCATGCCATGCAGCGACGACCCATCAGTATGCAATGCCTTTGACCTGATGCACCCCAGGATGGAGCTCTCGTCCGGGTCCGAGCGTGTCCACCAGTATGATCTCCTTGTGCGCCAGATCCAGGCGAAGGGACTCAATCCCGAGAGTTTCTCGTTCTACCTGACACCATTCAGGTACGGGATGCCGCCCCATTCCGGCTGGGGCCTGGGTGCAGAGCGGCTGGTCATGACTATGCTCGGTCTCTCGAATATCCGGGAAGCGGTTCTCTTCCCGCGTGACAGGCACAGGCTGGTGCCCTGATGTCCATGGATCCCTTCTCCCGTCTCCCGCTCCTTCCCACCACCGTGGTGGGGAGCTTCCCGGTCGAGAAGGGGTCAGGTATCGGCAGCATCCTCGACCCGTTCAGGCATGCCGTGAAAGTGGCCGTTGACGCCCAGGTCCGCGCAGGCATAGATATCATCTCCGACGGCCAGGTGCGGGGGGACATGATCCGGGCGTTTTCGGAACATCTCCCCGGCATCCGCAGCCAGGATGTGATTGGCAAGATCCTCCCGGCATCCGGCCCCATTACCGTCAATGACACCCGGTATGCCCTGTCCTGCCACCCCCTGGTGAAGGGAATCCTCACCGGTCCGACGACCCTCTCCTGCGGCCTGCATATCTCAACCCCGTCCTACCGGAACAGGGAGGATTGCGCCCTCGATCTCGCGGCAGCGCTCGCTCCTGAAGCCCTTGCCCTGGAAAAGGCAGGCGTCTGCATGATCCAGATCGACGAGCCCATCCTCTCCACCGGGTCCGCGGATCCCGGGGCCGGGAAAGCCGCGCTGTCACGGGTCATATCACATCTCGGTGTCCCGGTCTCCCTCCATGTATGCGGGGATCTCTCTTCGATCGTCGATCATCTCGTGCGATTCCCTGTTGCAGTGCTGGATATCGAGTGTGCGAAAAATCCAGGGAACCTGGACTTGTTCACCGGAAGGGACCTGCACGGAAAACGACTCGGTATCGGCTGCGTCGACTCAACCGACCCGGTGATCGAACCCGTTGCAGATATCAGGAGACGGATGTCTCACGCGGTGGATATCCTTGGTCCCGAGAAGATCCTCTTTGACCCTGACTGCGGCCTGCGGATGCTGCCCCTGGATTCAGCGTCCGGAAAACTGGCTCACATGGTCTCTGCGGCAAAGGAGATCAGGGACAGTCTCGATTGAAAATCGCTGATGCGATTCCCTCTCCATCTTCTGCTTCAGGTCACGGTGTCCCGGGGCAGGGTGTCAGGTGCAAATGAAAATCGCTGATGCGATTCCCTCCACATCTTCTGCTTCCGTTACGGTGTCCCGGGGCAGTGTGATGCCTGCAAATGAAAATCGCTGTCGCGATTCCCTCCACATCTTCTGCTTCCGTTACGGTGTCCCGGGGCAGGGTGATGCCTGTAAATGAAAATCGCTGTCGCGATTTTCATACAACTCTCGACGTAGTCGAAAGCTCAATTCCCTTTTCCGTAATGTTGAAGGGTATCAGGCGTTTCGGGACCTGCCCTTTTCTGATTTTATGCACCGCGAGCTGCCGTTCTATCTCGTTCATAAAAATGACTTCCTTCAACTCGATGACGACATCGGCGATGCGCATGATCCGTATTTCATCCTGGGGGGTGTGGAGGTCAGGGTAAAGAAGGAACATGGCGTTGGCGTTCCGCGTGGCGATCTCCTTCTTGATCTTTTCGAGAAAAGCGATAGCGGTTGCGATGCCCCCGGATTGAATGATGGTCGAGAGTGAATCGATCACAATCCGGTCCCCTTTGCAGAGTTCTGCGAGCTGTTCAGTGGTCATTCCGGCAGCCGCGGTCATTCCCGGCTCCACCTCCCCGTCGAGCATGAGATAACTGCCGGTATTGCTGTCCATCCCCCAGAACTGGCGTGCCATGTGATCGATTCCGGTCAACGGCGAACCCTGTACTACTATGGCCGTACCTAGAGGGAAACCCCCTTCCATGGCGAGATCAAGGCCTGTGATACCTGTCGATCGCCTGTTATCCTTGGCCAATGGAGATAACTCCAAAATTAACTATTTATGTCCCCTCATTTAATGCCTTGCCCGCGATCAGGCTGTTTTGGAGTACTTTTCGCGTAACGTGCGGCGAAGCAGTTTCCAGCCATGCACTCTTGGAAGGGAGTCCACCTGGATCATCTTCCTCGGCACCTTATACCCTGCCATCCGGCCCCGGCAGAATGATTCCATCTCCTCCCCGTCGAGCCTCGTCCCCTCCTTTACAATGACCGCTGCAACAGGGATCTCTCCTCTCCGTTCGTCCGGTATGCCGAAGACCGCGGCATCTGCAATGCCCGGGTGCTGCAGGAGTATGTTCTCCACCTCTGTCGGGTAAATCTTCCACCCGGACATGATGATCATGTCCTTTTTGCGGTCCGTGATGAAGAGGGCTCCTTTCCCGTCAAGGAATCCCATGTCTCCGGTCAGGAACCATCCGCCGGAAAGGAATGTCTCTCTGGTCTCCTCCTGCATGTGCCAGTAGCCCGAGGCCACCGAAGGCCCCCGGAGGGCAATCTCGCCGGTCTCATCCGGCCCGAGGATCTTTTCGGGATCTGCACTGTCCACGATCCTGACCTCGGTGTAGCCGACAGGGATCCCCACGCTCTGGTAGTTCCTTGTCAGTTCAGGCCTGCCGGGAAGCGTGGCCGTCCCCGAGCCCACCACGATAGTCTCCGAGAGCCCGTAGGAGTTGGCGACGGGGATGTGATACCGGCGGTCAAAAGCCTCCCACACCGCGGGCAGGAGCTGCCCGCCACCGCTGATGATCACCCTCACCTTTGCGAGTGCCTCCTCGGTTCCATCCGGGGCATGGCAGAGGCCGTGAATCACCGGCGGCATCCCGGAGAGGACGGTGACCCCGTACTCCTTCACCAGCCGCAGGTACTCCTCCTCGGAAAACCGCTCCATGATTACATACGTGCCTTTCGCCCTGAGCACTGCAATCCCCCAGGATATACCCACGTGTGCCATCGGGTAGATGCCAAGGTACATATCGCCCGGCTTAAGGCCGAGAACCTCCCTTTCCGCATCCAGTGCGGCAATCCAGTTCCCGTGGGTGAGGATCGCTCCCTTGGGCTTTCCCGTAGTGCCGGATGTGTACTGGAGCTGGCAGGGATCGTCAAACCCGCATGGAAGGGGGGAGCGGATATTCGGTTCCTCCTGCATCAGCAGGCCCCAGGACACCATCCCGTCCCCCGCATCCCCTGTGCAGATTACAAGATCAACAGACGGGGCAGATGACAGCACCGCCTCGACAACGCCCTTTCCCTGCGGACTGCAGATAATCCCCCGGGCTCCCGAATCCTGGATGAGGTAGCCCAGTTCCCCCTCAGTGAGGACAATATTGGCCGGTACTGCGACCGCCCCAATCCTCCACAGGGTAAAGTAGCTGATGAGGTACTCGGGGCAGGAATCGAGGTAGATGCAGATCCTGTCCCCTTTTTGTATTCCACGTGCGATCAGCGACGAAGCGAGCCTCTGTATGCAATCGAGGAGGGAAGCATATGTATACCGGGTCCCTTTTGAAGGCCAGATCAGTGCACAGGCGGAAGGGTCAAGGGAATGGTTGTCAAGAAACGTCGTGAGGTTCTGCATGAGGGCTCGTTCTCTTTTAAAAAATTGGCAGGTATTTGTTATAAATTCCCTTTATTTGATGTGAAAAAGGCTTCGCCCTTTTCATGCACCAATATACGTGTGATGTAAAGGAAATCCTCTCACAGTATCACTGGTACTCGGGCGGCTGTACTTCCCTGGGAAGGCCCCCCTTGAAAGATTGCCGGATCCGCTCGTAATACTCCTTGAGACGGGAGTTCATCGTGGGATGCACTTTTGCCATGCTTGCCTCGAAGTGCCGCCCCGCCACGCGTGTTGCACTCTCCCGCATGGCAAAGACTCCGGCCTCGCGGCAGAGTGCTTCGAGATCGGAGCCGACATAGCCCTCGGTCCGGGCTGCGATGCTTTCGACCAGCGATTCCACTGCATCGTCTTTTGCCGTGAGATGACGGGAATTCATCTGCTCGCCGAGGTACTTCCGGATCTGGGGCCGGGAGAGATTGCCCTTCCCGGAAACGGTGATTTTTCCCGCTGCATCAGAGATCTCGGCAGGTGTCACTGTCCTGTCCGTGCCGAGCAGTTCGGCCAGTTCATCGAGCGCTCCCTCATCGAACCCATCCAGATTCGCAAGGAGTGCCTCCATGGGAGAGTCCTCCACCGGCATCCCGCGCAGGTGGATGGAGAGGATCTGCCTGCGGTCCTCCATTCCCGGCTCCCCGATGTAGACAAGCCGGTCGAACCTTCCTGCCCGGAGGAGTGCCGGGTCGACCAGCATGGGCTGGTTGGTGGCCCCGAGGACCACCACGTCTTTCAGTTCCTCGAGCCCGTCAATCTCGGTGAGGATCTGGTTGAGGACACTCTCCATCACGTGGGTGCCCACCTCACCTCCCCTGGTGGGGGCGAGGGCATCGAGCTCATCGAAGAAGATGATGGAAGGGGCGACCTGCCGGGCTTTCTTGAAGATCTCCCTCACTGCCCTCTCGCTCTCCCCCACCCATTTTGAAAGGAGCTGCGGTCCCCGGATGGCGATGAAATTGGCGCCGCTCTCGTTCGCAACTGCCTTGGCAATCAGGGTCTTACCCGTGCCGGGCGGGCCGTAGAGGAGCACTCCCCGGGGAGGGCGAATCCCCAGCTCCTCGAACCTCTCCCTCTGGGTGAGGGGGTATTCGACAGCCTCCCTGATCTCCTGCTTTGCTTCCTCGAGACCTCCGACATCCTGCCATGTCACGTGCGAGACCTCGAGCATCACCTCCCTCATCGCGCTCGGGCTGACATCGCGGAGCGCATCCCGGAAGTCCCCTGCCGTCACTTCCATGGTTTCAAGGATTTCCTCGGGGATCTCTTCCTCGTCGAGATCGATCTCGGGGAGGTAGCGGCGGAGAGCCCGGATGCCGGCTTCCCTTGCCAGGGCTGCAAGGTCCGCCCCGACAAAGCCATGGGTCTGCTGTCCCAGCATCTCCAGGCTCACTTCGGGCGAAAGAGGCATCCCGCGTGTATGTATCTTCAGGATCTCGATCCTGTCAGGCTCCGTGGGAACCCCGATCTCGATCTCGCGATCGAACCTCCCCGGCCTCCGCAGGGCTGGATCGATTGCGTCCACCCTGTTGGTCGCACCTATCACCACCACCTGCCCTCGTTCCTCGAGGCCATCCATCATCGTCAGGAGCTGGGCGACAACCCGCCGCTCGACCTCCCCCGTCACCTCCTCCCTCCGGGGTGTGATGGAATCGAGTTCATCGATGAAGATGATCGACGGTGCGTTCTGCTCGGCCTCGTCGAAAATCTCACGGAGTTTCTGCTCGCTCTCCCCGTAATACTTGGAGATGACTTCGGGGCCTGCGATGGAGATGAAGTGTGCGCCGCTCTCGCTCGCGACAGCCTTTGCAATCAAGGTCTTGCCGGTCCCGGGAGGGCCGAAGAGAAGAACCCCCTTGGGAGGCTCTATCCCCAGCCTCTGGAAAAGCTCGGGGTGCCGCATGGGAAGCTCGATCATCTCGCGGACACGCTGCAGTTCGTCTTTCAGTCCTCCAATATCCTCGTAGGATATACGCTTGACCCCTTCCACGCCGGCTGCCGGCTTTTCAGAGAACTCGATGTGGGTGTTCTTGGTGATGATGACCGCCTGCTCCGGCTCGATCTCCACCACCTTGAAGGGCACGAACTGGGTCTGCAGGAACGGCAGCCCGCTTGAAAGAGGCACCAGGTCGTTCTTCAGCACCGGGAAGTCAATGAGTGCATTGACGATATGGGGGGTGATATTGATGGGAACATTCCGGGGAAGGTCCTCCGGGGGAGCCAGCACCACCGTTTTTGCCTCAATCTCATCCTGCACACGCGATATCTTGACCGTGTCCCCGATGCTCACGCCGGCGTTCATGCGGGTGAAATTGTCGATCCTTATCTTGTTCTGGTTCCAGTCCTCCACAAGAGACCTCCAGACCTTTGCAACAGTGCGGCGTTTCCCTTCCACCACCACGATGTCGCCGGGAGAGATCTTTAAAAAAAGCATGGTTTCTGGGTCGAGCCTCGCCTTTCCGCCGCCCTGATCGCCCGGATACGCGCTGTCAACCTTCAGATGGAGTTCAGGCATTAATTTAAAGGTGCTTTACGCTGGGATTTATAAGTACCTATGCGAGTCCTGGTCTTTGATCCATTCCGTGGAGCGGCGGGGGACATGGTGTGCGGGGCACTCCTGCAAGCCGGGGCGGACGCTGCACTCGTTTCCCGGGCCATGAGTTCGGTGGTCGCCGAACCCGCATTTGAAACGGTTGACCGGTCAGGAATAAAGGCGGTCAGGGTGGACACCCGTGCACCGGTCGTCCACAGGTCATTGCCGGAGGTTCTCGAGCGGGTGAAGGGAGCCGATGCGCCTGCAGAGGCCGTTGCCATGGCATGCAGGGTTTTCGAGCGGATAGCACGCGGAGAAGCCGCGATTCACGGGGCCAGCGCCCATTTCCACGAAGTGGGTGCAGATGATGCGATCGCCGATGTCATAGGGGCCTGCACGGCACTCCGCACACTTACCGTCGACGAAGTCGCCACGGGGCCGGTCTCACTCGGCGGCGGAATCGTCCGCACGAGCCACGGGACATACCCTGTTCCTGCCCCGGCAACGCTTGCCATCCTCAGGGAGGGCGGCCTTCGCGTGCAGTACGGGACTGCCGACGATGGAGAACTGTGCACCCCGACAGGGGCCGCCCTTCTCTCGGAATGTGCCACCCTGCCTCCCGGCACCCTTCCTGCAGGGAGAGTGGTGGCAACAGGATACGGGGCAGGGGTTCGGGACTCCCCGGGCATTCCGAACGTCCTCCGCGTAACCATTCTTGAGACCGGATCGTCATCCGGTGAGGGAGAGGTGGATATCCTCGAGACCAGCGTGGATGACGTGACAGGGGAAGTGGTCGCCGGCTGCATGGAGACGCTGATGGCACTCGGCGCCCGGGACGTGAGTGCGATCCCCTGCACGATGAAGAAAGGGCGCCCGGGGCACCTTATCCGGGTGATCTGTCTCCCGCGGGATTCTGCGAGGCTCGCAAGGGAGCTTGCCATCGGTTCCGGCACCCTCGGGGTGAGATGCCTGCCGGGTGTCCACCGTATCGTGGCCGGGCGAAAGATCCGGACCGTCACCCTCCACCTGGGCGGCCGGGCATGGGATATCCCCGTGAAATGCGGGTTCCTTGATGGACAAGTCTTCTCGGTGAAGGCGGAATCTGCCAGGGTTCACGAGGTGGCAGCGGCCTGCTCCGTGCCTGCCCGGGAGGTTGCCCGGCTCGCCGAGGAAAAAGCCAGGAAGACCCTGAACCGGACGGACGCATGACCCCGCTTCCACTTTCGACAGGATCGGTTGAACTGGACCGGCTCACCGGCGGTGGCCTTGCACCCGGCATCATCACCCAGGTATACGGCGAGCCGGCCAGCGGGAAGAGCACCATCTGCGTCATGGCGTCCGTATCGGCGCTCAACGCCGGATTCCGCGTGCTTTTCCTGGACAGCGAAGGCTTCTCCGCAGAACGTTTCCGGCAGATCGCGGGAGAGAATGCCGGCAGGATGGCCGAGAACCTCTACCTCTACGAGCCGGAGGACTTCTCCCAGCAGGCGCACATGGTGAAGAGCCTGGATACCATGCTGCGGGGAAAAGCGGGCCTCGTGGTGGTCGATTCGGCAACAGGGCTCTACCGGGGCCAGCTCGAGCGGGGCAAAGATGCCATGCAGAAACTGACCAACCAGATGCTCATGCTGCTCGGGTATGCCAGGCGCTACGGAATCCCCGTGCTCGTATCGAACCAGGTCTACACCGATACCCGCAGGAACGTCTTCGTGGGCCTCGGGGGAACGGCACTCGAGCACCTCTCAAAGACCATTATTCGCCTGGAAAGACGGGATAGCCTCCGCCGTGCGACGCTCACAAAGCACCGCTCCCTCCCTCCCGGGGCATGGTTCGACTTCGAGATCACCGGGGACGGGATACGGGCATGTTCTCCCATGCATACTGCTGAAAAGGAAGATATTTAACTGCAATTTTCAAGCTGTACTGGTATGACCATCCGGAACCGGCCTGTCCCTGTCTTTCATGCTGTCCTCGCCATTCTTGCGTGCTGCACGGCGATCCTTGCAGGATGTACGGGGACCGTTCCGGCGACATCTTCGGAGGCGAACAACCCGGAAGAAGCATGGAGGGTCGCGGAACTGCAGGACATAACAACCGGAGAGACATTCAGCGTGAACTCATTCTCCGGCATGCCTGTGATCCTCTATACATTCACCGTCACATGCCCCATCTGCACACGCCAGCAGATGGAGATCACCGCACTCAAGAAAGCGCTTGGCGATGGCGTGGTCATCATAGGGCTCGACATCGATCCGAAAGAAGAGGCCGCAACTCTCGAGAACCACATCCGTAGTCACGGATTCCTGGGTTACTATGCAATCCCCCCACGGGAGATGCTCCCGTCTCTCGTGGACCGGTTCGGCACGGTGGTGGCGACTCCCGCCTATGCACCCGTCATCGTGATCTGCCCGGGGGGAGATGCCCGGCTCCTCGACCAGGGGATCAAGACATCATCGGCACTTGCCTCCACACTCCAGGCGGTGTGCTGACGCGTGGATATTCTCTCCGCGTGGTGGATGGCCTTCCTCGCGGGGCTCTATGCACCGGTCGGGTCCCCCTGCGTCATACCCCTCTACCCCGGGTTTCTCTCCTTCCTGGCCGGGAAGAATGACGATACCGTTCGCGGGCATTCCATGCTCGCACTCGGGACAGTCGTTGTATCGGGAGTGATCATCTCCATGCTTGCATTTGGCATCATCTTTCTCGCCGTCGTGCAGGTCCCGCTCGCCCGCTTCCTCTCGCTCGTCTCCCCGGTGGCATTCCTGATCCTGGCTGTCTTCTCCGTCATCCTCATCCTCGATATCGATCTCTTCCGCTGGACGGGGGGGCTCTCACTCCCCCGGAGCGGGAAGCCGATGGTCGATGCTTTTCTCCTGGGCCTCTTCTTCGGGGTCATCATCCTCCCCTGCAATGCCGCCGCCGTCGTGGCCCTCCTCGCGATAGGGACCACGACCTCCGGACTGCTGGCCGGCCTTGGCTCATTCCTCTCGTTCGGCATCGGGATGTCCCTTCCGCTGCTCGCCTTTGCCGCCCTCTCCGCGACCCGCAGCAGGGAGATCCTGGCATGGCTTTCACGCCACCGGAGGATCATCCGCGTGGTCGCGGGAGTGGTGATGCTCGGGGTGTCGCTGTATTATCTGTTTTATGTGTTCCGGGTCCCTGGCGTGTAGGAATGATTCGTCGTAAACGCCAGGCGAAAAAAGAAATGGATCAGAACGAAATCGTCCCCGAGAACACCGTCACAGCCGGCCCCTCCATCTTGGTCCCTCCTTCGAGCATGATGGTGAGCGGGCCCCCGCGGGTCTCGACCTCCACCCGTGTCCCGGCGTATCCAAGGTGGTGGGCGACCGCCGCTGCCGCCGTCGCCCCGGTCCCGCAGGAGAGGGTCTCCTCCTCGACCCCGCGTTCGAACGTCCGTATACGGAGTGAATTCTCTCCCGTCCTCTCGACGAGGTTGACGTTCGCTCCCTTGGGGAATGTTTTGTGCTTCCGGATCGGGGGTGCCACTTTGGAAAGATCCACCGAGTCCAGTGCATCGGTGAAGATGACGGCGTGAGGGACGCCGGTATTGACCGCGTAGACCTCGAAGCCCCCGATCTCCTCCCTGTATTCCCCCTCTCCGGTCGCAGGGATGTCCTTTCGCAGGAACTTCGGTTCGGGCATGTCGATTATGGCCGTGAAGGTGTCGTCCTGGTACCGTATGTCGACCGGTATGATGCCGGCAGGAGTCTCGACCGTGCAGGGCCCCTGGATATATCCCCTGTCATAGGCATATTTTGCAAAACAGCGCATCCCGTTCCCGCACATCTCGGCCTCGCTCCCGTCCGGCTGGAGGAGCCGCATCTTCAGGTCGGCCTTGTCTGTTCGCCCCATGTAGAGAACCCCGTCGCCGCCGATGCCAAACCTCCTGTCGCAGTACAGCCGGGCGAACTCTGCCTTCATCTCGTCCGGAATCGCCACATACTCAAACTCATCGATCAGGATGAAATCGTTCCCGTTCCCCTGCAGCTTGGAAAAGTGTAACTCCATTGCCATGTGCCTCCGGTGTGTCGTCTACGGTGCCCCCGCACCGGCACCTCTGCCCTGCAGTATAGATCCTCGTAACCTTTCAATCATTCGCCATCTCCTTTCAGGTTTTTCTCCTCATGCGTCATCTCCGGTGCCGTGGAACCTGCCGAACCCCGGGGAATACTCGCCGATCTCCCATCCCAGGATATCCCGTATGATGATGTACGCCATCTGGGGTGGGACTGCCCCGGCCTCGGTCACGATAAGGTCCACGTACTCGGCGGGGGTGACGTCGAATGTGGGATTCCTGACACGGACATGGGGGAGATGTGCGGAAATGGAACGGGGAAGGACCTCTTCCGCATCCCTCTCCTCTATCTCGATATATTCGCCGAGGATTGTCCTCGGGGCGAACTTATAGGTCTCCGCCGCAACCATCACCCTTGTCCTTGCCTCATGGGCGGCGAGCGCGATCTGGGATGTCCCGATCTTGTTCACCACCGCACCGTTCACCGAGACTGCGTCTGCCCCGACCACCACAAGGTCGACCTCGTTCATGAAGTAGCGGGCAGCGGAATCGACGATGAAACTGGCCGGAATTCCCGCCTCGTCCAGTGTTTTTATTGTCAGGTGCCCCTGGTTGCGGGGGCGGACCTCTGTCGCAAAGACCGAGATCTCTTTCCCGTCCCGTTTTGCCTCCAGGATGCATGACAGGGCCGCTTCGGAGTTGCAGTGGGTGAGGAGGACATCCCCGTCGCGTATATGACGGGATCCAATCTCCCCTATCCGCTGCACCGCCTGTTCGGAGCCCGTGATGAATGCCCTGCACCGTTCCCTGAACGCGTCCTGCGCCTCCCTGACCCCGGGGTGAGGCTTTGCGAGGGGTGCCATCACTGTATGGAGAGCATTGGGGAGTGACACCGCTGTAGGCCGGGTGGCGGCAAGAAGGGCTGCCGCCTCCTCCATTTTCCCGTTGTATTCCGGAAGGCTGATGGTGCGAAGGGATGATGAATAGTCCTCGAGTGCTGCGACTGCAGCCCTGGCGATCCTGCCTGCCCCGCGTATCTCCATCCGCTTTATCTTGTCTGCAGTTTCAGCTAGCATTACCGGCACTCTTATACTGAGTGCCGGTTATGCACAGATAAATATGAGGGAGCCATCTCCAGAATGTCCATCGCCGTGGTCTTCGACAGTGCCGGCACCCTCCTGCACACCTACCGGGTGGCCAAGGATGTGCTGAAGGGCGAGCTTCTCCCGGGAATTGAGACCGTCTCGCTTACGTTCAGTTCCGCAGAGAGGGTGCTGGTCGTCATCCATGTGCATTCCCGCGAGGTCATAGACACTCCTCCGGAGATGCTCCTTTCCGACTACCTCCTGAAGAACCGGGTGGGATTCGGGGTGAGCTGCACCCGCAAGGTTCTTGCAGCCTACGAGGTGGGTGGCGCGCTCTACCATTCCGAGTATGCCACCATCGGAGACCTCCAGGATTGTATCCGGAACGTGTGGCAGGTATGCCGGAGGGAGTCGGTGGTGGCGATGAACAGCGGGGTCATCGTGAATATGGGGCTGCCCGGCATCGAATTTACGGTCACCACCGGCGGCAGGCCGTTCGAGGGGGCACGGGAGTCCATCAGCGAACTGCACCGCATGGGAATCCCCACGTATATCGCTTCGGGAGACCGGGTCACAAAACTCGAAAAGATGGCTGATTACCTGGGTATTCCCCGCAACCATGTCTTTGGTAACGCGACACCCACTATCAAGGCACAGATCGTCGCGGATCTCCAGGGGGAGTACGACCGGGTGGTGATGGTAGGCGATGGCATCAACGATATCTGTGCCATGAAGAAGGCCGATGTTGCTGTCCTGACAGAAGAGCAGTCAGGGGAGAAGCATCCAGAACTCTACCAGGCAGCAGACCATGTGGTCCAGAATGTCCGCGATGTGGTGGCAATCGTGAAAAGAATCAGGGATTGACGGGGATGTCAGGGATGAGGTACAAGATGAAAAGAAATATGCATACAGCATCACATTGTCTAGTACGAGGAAGAGCATGAACCCGCTGATCACCGTCGAAAATCTCTGTATGGACTTTGACAAAAAAAGAGTCCTCCACAATATTTCTTTTGAGATCGGTGAGGGAGAGGTTCTGGGGATCATCGGGCGCAGTGGTGCCGGTAAAACGGTCCTGATGCACCTGATGCGGGGTGTGGAGCAGCCGCCCACCTCAGGCCGGATCATCTACCATGTCGCCGTGTGTGATGCCTGCCCCTATCTCGGGGTGAGGAGTATGGCCGGCAAAGCCTGCCCTGCATGCGGGAAAACGCTCAATCCAAAAGACATCGACCTCTGGAACGAGGAAGACGAGGATGTCAAGCGGAGGCTCATGCGCCATACCGCGATCATGTTTCAGAGGACATTTGCCCTGTATGGAAACGACCGGGTCATCGAGAATGTGCTCCACGCCCTTGATGACATAGGTTTTCCCCAGGAGAAGGCCATCAACAGGGCTGCCGACCTCCTTGACCAGGTGCGCCTCTCCCACCGCATGATGCATATCGCAAGGGACCTCTCGGGGGGCGAAAAACAGAGGGTGGTTCTCGCCCGTCAGCTGGCAAAGGAGCCGTTTCTCCTCTTTGCAGACGAGCCGACCGGGACCCTCGATCCCGAGACTGCTCACCTCGTCCATTCCATGCTGATTGAGGCGGCGGAGCAGAACCACATGGGAATGGTGGTGACCTCTCACTTCTCCCAGGTGATCAACGAGGTGGCGGACCGGGCAATGCTCCTCACTGAAGGCAAAATCACCGCTCTCGGCTCTCCGGAAGAGGTGATCCGCACCTTCATGGCCGATCTCTCCGATACAGAGGAATTCGAGATCCCATCATTCGGGGGGGACATCATGATCGCAAGGGACGTGTTCAAGCGCTATATATCGGTAGACCGGGGTGTTGTCAGGGCTGTGAACGGCGTGACTTTCGAGGTCCGTGAAAAGGAGATATTTGGAATAATCGGGAAGAGCGGTGCCGGCAAAACCACCCTCTCGAGGATCATATCGGGGATCATCGAGCCCACGACAGGTGAGATGATCATCCGCATCGGCGACGACGCCGTCGACATGACCAAGCCGGGAATCGAGAACAGGGGGAGAGCCAAGGGGTATATCGGCCTCCTGCACCAGGAATATGATCTCTATCCTCACCGGACAGTGCTTGACAATCTCACCGATGCGATCGGCCTCGAATTCCCCAAGGAACTCGCCATGCGAAAGGCCATCATTACCCTGAAAATGGCCGGTTTCACCGAAGAAAAGAGCAGGGAGATACTCGAGCGTCTCCCGGGACAGCTCTCGGAAGGAGAACGACACAGGGTGGCGCTCGCACAGGTGCTGATACGCGAACCAAGGATCGTGATCCTCGACGAGCCCACCGGGACCATGGACCCGTTGACCAAGATCGACGTGAAACATTCCATCATGCACGCCCGCGACGAGATGGACGAGACGTTCATCGTCGTCTCCCATGACATGGAATTCGTGCGGGACATCTGTGACCGGCTGGCGCTGATGCGGGGAGGAAAGATCGTGCAGATCGGGGATACCGCCGATATCCTGGCCAGCCTGACCGATGAAGAGCGCGAGGTCATGGGCAAGACCGCAACTCCCTGACTGGTGTGGTCATGGTCTCCATCCTTGTCGACGGAGAGAAGTGTGATTTGCCCGAAGGATCCCGCCTGAAGGATGTCCTGCCTGACCGGGATCCGGACTGCTGCGTGGCCGTAATACGCCCCGGAGCGCGTGAATCCGCGAGAACCGGGAGCATGCGGCTGGACAGCACTGGCGGAGAGGTGGTTGTTGAACTCACACCCGCCGGACAGCAGGTCTTCAATTCTTCGGACCTTCTGCTCCCCATCGTCATTCACTGGCAGGACCGGTATGCTGCAGCATTCGGGCCCTTCTCCACATCATTCACTCCTGCAAGGACCCCGTTTTTGCATGAGAGGGGAGACCTTATCCTTGGCTGCGGGGGATATGATCCCGCCCGATCCTATCTCATCTTCTCGCGGAGCCGGCATACCTCGGACCTTGGCACCGCGGCAGACGGCGGGGTAATCGGAAAGGTCGTCAGTGGACGGGGTGTACTTGACCGGTGGGGGACGGGAGACAAGATCACCGCAATCTCCCCTGTCGTCGACTGGGCGGACACCAGCCGTTCCTTCACGACGCGTGATGATGACATGCCGCTCGAAGACGGTATGGAGATCATCTCATATGTCCTGATCACCGCTCACGGGTACAACGGCCGGGATGTGACATCCATATCCGCGGCAGAAAGCGTTGAGCACATGCTCCTTGCCCTCCAGGATGGCCATTTTGTCGTGGGCCGGTCTTCGAGCACCCATATCAGGGACGAGAGGAGGGCCGGGACCGAAGTTCCTTACGAAGTGAAACTCCCGCGCCGGGAGGGTGCGGTGACAACGAGGACTCTCGGCAAATCCGGGGGAGCGATGTACATTTACATCCAGGACATGCCCGGGGCTCCGTCCCACAGTATCACGGGCCAGGTCACACATGGACTGGAACTGGCGAAACTTGCACGCGATAAGGATATCTTCCGTATCTGCGTGCATCCACCCCGATTCGACCTCATAGGGCTCTTTCTTGACGAAGCGGAGCGCATCGCATCCGGGAGAGGCATCGCCGTTCACGCGGACAATACGGGAGAAGGCATGGTGGTTGTCGATCAGGACCCTCGCACGACTCTCGAAAGCCTTGAGAAAGGATCGGTCACTCTTGCCACGGTCCCCCTCATGAATGTGATCGATATCGAGCTTGATGATGCCAGTGCACCGGCATCCTGTGACATTTTCCGGCACCTGACGGGACTCAGTCAACACAGCGTGGGAAGGATCCCGTTTTTCTTCAATTTTGAGGATGTGTTCCTCTTCAAGCCGAAGATACCGAAAGGTGTGAACATCATCCCCGAGAACTGCCCCGTCGATCACGTCCCGGCGGCCACCCTTGCCATCACCAATGATTCACGCAAGGGTTCCGGGCTCGTGGGTGTCCGCACCACGGAGAACAGCGAATTCGGACCCACATCTGAACCATTCGAAGGAACGAACATCATCGGGCGGGTCCGCGACCTCGGGAAACTCGCCGCATTGCAGGAGAAACAAATAGTATTTATCAGGGAAGTGAAGTCATGACCACCTACAGCCCCCGCTACGCCGGAACGGTGACCAAATACATATTTGTCGAATCCCCGGATATGACTCCGTCAGACCTCGCCATCCGGGCATACGAGATCTCGCACGGCGTGATGATCAAGGAGACCTGTTTCGGCCTCCAGGTCACCGGCAGGGAAGATGAAGTGAACCGTATCATCGATTCGCTGCGGGAGCTTGATCCCTCCCACATCTTTGTCAAGGACAGGGGATTTCCACCGGGTGATCCCCGGAGGTGCCGGGCAAACCTCGGGGGGGCCCGCCCCGGCTACTTCGGGCACGAGTTCGAGATGGGGCTGATCAGGCATGTTTCGGCCGGTCTCAATTCCCTCGCGTCACGGAAACCCGAAGATCTCCCCCATCCACCCGCCCCTTCGGTTGTCCCAAGGCTCAACGCCGCCCGCCTGAAGGAGATCATCGAATCACAGGAGCAGTGACATGGCGAAGATCTTTCTCTACCCTTCAACAAGCCTCATCCTCTCTGACCTCGTGGCAAGGTTCGGCCACACTCCCCTCTCTGCTGCAATCAAAATACGGGAGCGTATCCAGACCCCGGGGCTCGAGTCCCCGCCACTCCAGATCACCCCCGAAGAGCCGAAAAAAGGCCTGAAATGGGCAGCAGTCGAGGTGCCTTCCGGTGTCAGGGGGAGGATGTCACTGTACGGGCCGATGATCGACGAGGCCGAGGCTGCAATCATCATCAATAACGCGGACTATTCCTTCGGGTGCATGGGGTGTGCCCGGACCAACGAGTTGATCAAGTTCCTTGTGCGGGGACGGGACATCCCCATTCTTGACCTTGAATATCCCAGGACCGACGAGGAGGGGGTGGAGTTCGTGGCAGCGATAAAACGCTTCCTCGAGGGGCTGCACGGGGGGGCCGCATGACACGGGTGCGGATTGCCCAGCTCTCCTGCGGGCCTGAGTACAGCGGTGTGCAGAAAGAGATCGACGAGGCAGCACGTGCGGTCGATGCGGAGATCTTCTTCCCTGATCTCAAGCTGGCTGACCTCATGCATTCATTCAGTGAGTTCGGCCTTGAGGTGCGGAGCCCGGATCTCAAACTCGCGATTGCCAGGGCAAAAGCTCTCGTGGAGGGTCGTGTCGAGGCAGATGCAGTCTTCATCGCCACGTGTTTCCGGTGCGCGGAAGCGGCTATCGTCAGGAACGAACTGCGCAGGTATATCCACGAGAACTCAAAACTGCCAGTGGTCAGCTATTCGTTCACAGAGCGGACAACTGCGGGAACCCTCCTCACCCGGATGGAGGCCCTGACGACCATTGCCCGGCGGAGAGCGCTCCTGGCAAGGGAGGTGCAGCAGGGCCTCACAATGGGCGTCGATTCGGGTTCCAGCACCACAAAGGCGGTGGTGATGCGTGACAACCAGATCATCGGGACCGGCTGGCTTCCCACCACCGCGGTCCTCCAGAGCGCCGATGATGCGGTGCAAAAGGCCATCACGGAAGCAGGAGTCGCGCTTGATGAGATTGAGGCTGTAGGGACCACGGGATACGGGCGGTTCCTCGTCGGAGAGCACATGAAGGCCGATCTCATCCAGGAGGAACTCACCGTCAACTCAAAGGGGGCAGTATTCCTTGCCGATTCGCAGCGTGGACCATCCACGGTAATCGACATCGGGGGGATGGACAACAAGGCGATCAGCGTCCAGGACGGGATACCGGGAACATTCACCATGGGGGGCATCTGCGCAGGGGCGAGCGGCCGTTTCCTCGAGATGACCTCGAAGAGGCTCGGGGTCGACATCACAGAGCTCGGGCCTCTTGCAATGAAGGGACTCTCACGGAACGTCCCCATGAACAGTTACTGCATCGTCTTTGGGACCCAGAGTCTCGTCAATGCCCTTGCTGCGGGAAGCACGCCCGAGGATGTGGCTGCTGCCGCATGTCACAGCGTCGCAGAACAGGTCTTCGAGCAGCAGCTCCAGGAAGTGGATATCAAGGAACCTGTGATCATGGTGGGTGGCACCTCCCTGATCCAGGGTCTGGTGAAGGCCATGGAGGATCTCCTCCAGACAAAGATTGTGGTCCCCCACCACTCCCAGTATATCGGGGCGGTCGGGTCCGCACTCCTT
The DNA here is from genome assembly GCA_964452625.1 of uncultured Methanolinea sp. Taxonomy (GTDB): domain Archaea; phylum Halobacteriota; class Methanomicrobia; order Methanomicrobiales; family Methanospirillaceae; genus Methanolinea_A. The sequence continues at coordinate 190,056 of CAYVMJ010000002.1, read as the reverse complement.
GCATCGGGATTCATCAAGGGAGAATAGATGGAGGCTGTGGAATATTTCGAGGTGGAATGCCCCGAAGAGACCGGTGGCGAATACTACCGCCGCATTGCGGATGTGGTGCTCCTGGATCACAACCTCATCCGGGTGATCTGGAAACTGCACATCTTCATCGATCCCGGAGTCCCGCTCTTTATCGCAACGGGACGGACACGGAAGCTTCCGGGGATAGTCACCCTCCGTGATTTTTCTGACGTGAATGTAAAAGACCGGAAGGTGACCATCTCCATCGGGAACGAGACCTATCTTGCACCGCTCCTCAAAATATTGTGGGAGAAGTACGGCAAGGACCGGGTGGAGCAGCCCGACCGCTTCACCATCATCCTGGACCTTGATGAATCGGAGGCACAAAATCTCCCGGATATCCCCGTGTACGATCCCAGCGAATCGCTCTATAAAGACCTCATCTACGCACTCCAGGTCATCCAGCCGGAAGGCTTCAAGGTGCGGAAACAGTACTACGGAGATGGCAGATTCTATCTGGTTGCAAGCGAGGACACCCTTCCCGAAGATATCGAAGACCTGGTCAGGGAGAAGTTCGCGCTGATGGGGGAGTCCCTGTGATCCTGGTGCCGGTGACCTACAAGGGGGGCATCTACCGCCACGACGAGATAATCGATCTCATCGAGGACCTTGGGGGTTACATCATCCAGAAGCACATCATTGCCCAGGAGGTGGTGCTCCAGGCCCTGGTGCCCAGAGAGGATATCGATCTCATCAGGAGAGTGGGAAAACCCCTCACCGGGGAGATCACCCCGTCACCCCTCGTGGGAACGGAGATTGCCGTCGTGACCCCTTCCCTCGAGATACACCACCTCCCGCATGCATCCTGCGATGTCGCTGAGTACATCAGGAGGTTCGGCGCAAAGACCAACATGGTGGGTCTCGCGAGGGGGTTTGGGAAACGCATCGCGCAGATGAACGATGAGGAGCGTGATGTGATCAACGAGCATGACCTTGCCGTCTACCTGCTCGGTGATTTTCATGCATGCATCGAGCGTAAGTTCCCTGTCCTGCGGCGGGGAATAGATGTACCAATTGTCCTGTGCGGCGGTCCGTCAACCGAGACCCTGAAAGGCATCATCGACCCCCCTGTCGAAGGGTATGTGGGGGGTGTCGGCCGGTTCATGCACCGCACCAAGGAGTCTGATGAGATCGCAAAACTGGACGAGGTTGTGGCAGAGGTGACCAGGGTCCTTGACCGCAAAAGGGATGAGATGGGAAAAGACCCGCTCTCCATCTCCCCTGCCAGGCTCATGGACATCATATATGAGAAGGTGGACGAGATCCACGGGGTGCTCTCGCCGACACCCGTCACTGTCCAGATGGCAGGACTGCGGGTCAAATTACCCTTTGACATGTTCGGAAAAAAAATCCAGGACATTGAGGTTGAGGACGGCATCACCATTGGCGACCTGGGATGGGTCCTCCCCTCCCGGATGAGGGATTATATCCTTATCAAAATCAGGCCATTCTCGGAGACCAACCAGATCGTATGATGGTGCGGGAGATTGCCCCCTCAGGGGAGGTCCACTCCGCACCACCTCATGCGATGAATATCTCGGCCATCTCGTAATACTGGTAATCCTTCGAGGGGAAGCTGCTGGTGGTGAACTTCCATACCTTCCCGGGACCCAGCGAATTCACGCTGGCATACGTGTTCCCGACAAGATTCCCGTTTGAATTGAACAGGTTGAAATTGACGGTGATATGGCTGAGGCGGGTGTTCTCCTCGTTTTTAATGCTGCCTGCAAGGTACCTCCGGCCATCTGCATCCGTCTCTTCCTTGATCTCGATGATTGCCAGCCTCACCCCAGTCCTGGGGGTTGTGAGGACGTATCCGTAAGGTGTCCTGAGATAATACTGCGTGGTGTCCTGCACCTGCGTAATGTCGCTCTTCATCACCCCCGTCTCACCGGATTCTCCCGGTAGAGTCATCCCTGTCGGGGTGGGGGTGACAGTTCCCTCGGTGACGCCTCCGGGACCTGCAAGCATGTCTTCTGGTGAAATACAGCCTGAAAGCGCCACAAGGGCAAGCGTGAACGCGAGCGCCAGCATCCCTGCAATGCCAAAGTTACGATGCATAGAGAACGTGACTCCTGTTCAAAGACTGTCGGTTGTCCCCCTATAAATGAATCGGTTGGTCCGGCGATTTGCACGGATTCCAAAAAAGATCAGGTGTGGCCTGTGGGAAAAGGACCGGCAGATATGAACGATATATTCATACGTATCGCACGACCTCTTCTCTGCTGATATACATGGCTGCACAAAACGACGATCCGATTCTCGGGAATATGGCACCTCCCTTCTGCCTCCCGGATTCCCAGGGCAACGAGGTGTGTCTCGGGCAGTACCGCGGGAAATGGGTGGTACTCTACTTCTACCCCCGTGACAATACGCCTGGGTGCACGCTCGAGGCACTCTCCTTCAATGCCGCGCTCGAATCATTCGCGGAACTCGGGGCCCAGGTCCTGGGCGTGAGTGCCGACACGCCGGACAGCCACCAGAGGTTCGCCGACAGGCACAACCTCCAAATCCTGCTCCTCTCAGACACCAGCCACCATGTTCTCGAAGCCTACCATTCGTGGCAACCAAAGAAGATCTTTGGAAAAGACGTGCTCGGCACCCAGCGCGATACCTTCCTGATCGACCCTGAGGGACGGGTGGTGGAGGTATGGAGGAAAGTATCACCGAAAGGCCACGCGGACGAGGTCAGGACCTCACTCATCGCGAGGCTGTCAGGAACGGAATAAAGGGGTGATCCCGCCCGTCCTGTAATCCGGAAGATTGCGGCGGGGAACCAGTCTGGTGTCGGTCATTCTCCTTTTTACTATAAAAAACGCATCCGAGATTTTCATTTTGTATTCATATGTCTCCATATGTCTCGAAGTGAACCATGTGGTTTTTATTGGATGCCGGGATTTTTTTTAGATACCGCGCAATCATTTTTGGTAAGGATACCCGTAATTTTAATAAGTAGTCAGGATAACCTTACTAATATGGGAATGCCCCCCATCCCGAGGTTGAGGTTGTCGCTCGGCCTCATTCATATCGCCCTGAATATGCTCTGGGATCTGGACAAAGGAAAGAAGACTCCCATGTCGTATGCAGGGATCGAGATCCTTTACACCGCGTATTTTTCAAGGGTCCGGATGACTGACGTGGCGGATATGCTCAGGGTATCCAAAGGTACCGCCACGGACCTTGTCAATCACCTCGAAAAGGAAGGGTATGTCAGGAGGCAGCGGGGAAAAACCGACCTTCGGACAATGTATGTAATCCCAACCGAAAAGGGGGCCGAGTGGATCCTCTCCATAGAAGAGAGACTCTTCGGCTACCTGGAGTCATGCATGACGCGGTTGTCTGCAGACGAGCAGGAGCATTTTGCGGATCTCGCGGCGAAATTTTCCGGTGTCCACGACGAAGGAACCTTCATGAGCGCGTTGCATGACCTGAAGGAGCACCGGGATTTCCGCATCCCCCTCATGGCAAGAGAGGACGGACACCTGCTCCGCCTTGAGGATGTCGCGGACGAACGGTACAGGAGGGGGGAGAGTCCTCCCTCAGGCATTCGAGGAGATGAGATGCACACCACACGTATTCAGGAGACCACAGAAGGAATTCAGGACACTGTCACAGTTGCGCAGTATGACGAGATGCAGAAGAATCTCTGCCGGGCAGGGGTCCTCCCTGTCCAGGCGCTCATTCAGTGCGGAATCACGACCGGATCCGCCCTTGAGATCGGCCCGGGTCCCGGGTATTTCGGCCTGGAATGGCTGAAGTCTACGGAGGGTTCTGTATTGACCGGCCTTGAGATAAGCCCTGCAATGATTCGCGTTGCGCAGAAGAATGCCGCAGCATACGGTTTCAGTCAGAGGGCGCAGTACAAGGAGGGAAATGCAATGTCAATTCCCTCTGATGCCGGATCCTTCGATGCAGTTTTCTCAAACGGATCACTGCATGAATGGGAAGATCCCTCCGCCGTCTTCCATGAGATCTCCCGCGTTCTCAAACCCGGCGGGCATTTTTGCATCACCGATCTCAGAAGGGACCTGTCCCCTGAGATATATCGCACCATGTATGAATCGTGCCAGCCCGAAGAGATACGCCCCGGTTTTGCATCATCTGTCCGCGCTGCGTATACACGGGAGGAGATCGAAGAGATCCTCTCGTCAACCGGACTTCGCGGATGGAACGTCATTGCGCATCCGTATGGACTCATGATCTCGGGCATCGTACCTCCTGCATGAGGTCAATCCTCTTTTTTGCCTAGAAATACGCAAAAAGTCCTGTTTTTATAGACGATATCCACTCCCGATAAACCGGCCTCCGAGAGCCATGCTATCTGGTCAAGAAGCGCGGCATTTTTGTCCAGCGTATCCCTGCGTATCATCGCGGCTTTTAATTCATCCGCCGGGAAAGGGCTGGCAACAACGAATTCATCCCAGTATTCGATGTTCCTCCTCGAGAGCCATTCCGACTGCGCCCCGGCCTGATCTGCGTTGACAAAGAGACCCCCTGGATTCAGGGCTTCGAATATCCGGCGGAACAATCCGCGCTTGTCCCCATGCTCCAGGTGATGGATCGAGAGTGCCGAGCACACGAGATCATACCTGCCCGGCAGATCCTCCCTGCTGTAATCGGCCACGATGAAGCGGACATTTGGGTTATTGGAAAACCGTTCCCTTGCAACATCCAGCATATTGCGGGAGATGTCGACCAGGGTGAAGGTCGCCTGGGGATATTTCTGCATGAGGAGAGCGGAGAGAAGGCCGGTACCGGCACCGATATCAAGGATGGCAGGGGTCCTGCCGGGCCATTCTGCAGCCCATACCGCAGCCCCGTATAAATCCTCCATCCGGGGAATCACGTATTTCCGCTGGCCATCGTACCGGTCAGCGATGGCATCGAATGCCTTTCTTATCTCATCCATTCAGAAACAGAATTGTGCGGATATCTCTTAATGCAACGCCCATGACAGACGTTCCCGGGTATCACGGCCCGCCTGTGTCAGGTGATTCCGGAGAGAGACACTCTCTGCAATGGTCGCAGGGGTGCGGGAGAATATGCCTCCGGGGAACGCAGGATGAATGCGGGAACGTGGTGATCGCGGCACCCGTGACCTCCGGCCGCAGCAGTGAACCTGGCGGCACATTCTGGTGCAGAATACTCAGGGTGGCATGGACATGGCAGAAAGAAGCGTGGCCGGCTTATTCCACCCTACGTATCACTGCCATGATATACCCGGCAGGCTTGCTTCCAAAACGTGCCTGATTCCACTCTATCTCCCATTGCCGTCCATCACACCCGAGGACCCTGCAGACGGGAGCCTGATTCCCCGATTCAAGGAAGAGGGATATGCTCCTTTTCACATCTTCCTCGCCACCCGGGGACAGGAGCGCCCAGAGAGGTTTCCCGTGCACTCCTTCCCGGCCGGTGAAAGGGGCCATCGAACGGGCAGGCTTGTTGGCATAGAGCATGATCCCATCAGGGGTCGTGACGACCGTCGCATGGGGTGTGAGGTTCAGCACGGCATCCAGGACCTGCTCCCTCTCACGCCTGGTGAACTCCTCCACCTTGAGCGCAGTGACATCCCGGAAAATTGCCCGTGTATACTGGGGTTTTCCCTCCACCACGTGGCAGTTCACGTTCCCCTCGACATAGACCTTCCTGCCCAATTTTGAGCGGAACGTTGCTTCTATCCGGCCGACATCCTCGCCAGCCATCACCTTTGCAAACATTGTGCGACAGTGTTCCAGTGAAGAGGGATCGATGATATCGAAAATACAGAGGGAACGGACCTCCTCATCGCTGTATTCCAGGGTCTCTCTCCAGGCCCTGTTGACATACAGAAATGCACCTTCCGGACTGACGCTCTGGATGAGGTCGTTCGCGTTCTCCAGAATATCCCAAAAACGGCTCTCGCTCTCATCCAGGGCTTCGCGGGCAGAAGAGATCTTCCTCAACGTATCCAGCCAGTGCTGCAACTCCAGTGAGGGGAGGTTATACCGCATGGCATCGGAAGCTGGGATATAGAAGAGGTTCTCTATCAGTTTCCCGTCAAGGATGATCCCGGGATGGGTGCGGAGGACATCCAGGAGCACGGGAGGCGAAAAAAGGTCCGTCCGGTATGCGCAGGCCATGAGGAGGCTTTTTTCCCTGAACAACGGTTCGAGCCCTGACATGTCTCCGACCAGCTGCTGGCTTGAGCGCCGGGCACTGACTGCCGGGACTTCCCGGATTATGCACAGAGCTGAATAGCCAGAGGCCAGTGCATTCTTCACCTTTTGGCGGATATATGCCTCCGCGTTCCGGGCACTCGAAAATTTCCGGTGAAACTCGGGATCTTCGTGCGAAATTACCTTGACTCCCGATTCCTCCCAGTGCGGTCCTGCTCTCTGCGTGATGCGGGAATTCTCCCCGGGAAATCTCGAGATATACAGGAGACACCACCGGTTTTTATGGCACTGCTCCAGGATTGTTCCTGTCACGTCCTCAATTTCGCTGGGTCTCCGGTACAGTATTGCTACATGATCCCCTGGCGCAAGGCTGTCCATGTCTTCTTTTTTTAACGAACGCATGCAGAACCCTCCCTCTGCAGGCCTGATTCATCCCCTCCCGGGGAAAGATACGTACGTTGTGAGAGGAGATGCCCCGTTAAAATACTTTCGTGTGAATAAAAAATCGCTGACTATCGCTTTTATTTTTCATCCAGTTGCCCATTGCTGCCGATTCCGAGCCTCACCCTCCGGGCAATCCTGTATCCGGTGATCACGCTGATATACTCCCCGAATTCCCTGTCCAGCTCCCCGTCTCCTGTGTCCACAAAGGCCATGGGGGTCTCCGCGAGTTTATGGGGTGTAGCTACGACGATGATGTTCTCCCTTCCTATCTTCCTGACGACTGCAGGGCTCACCTGCTGGGTTCCCCTCCCCAGGAGTGATCCCTGGGCGCCAATGATGCTGATGATAAGCCTCGCAGGCATGCCATCGGAAAGCAGTCCGAGGAGTTCACGCTCGTTCAGGTCCTCTGCAACGATCACCCCTCCCCTGATAGCATCGAATCCCAGGAGGGTCTTTCGGATGCCCGCATCCTGCGCAATCGCCGCGGTGGTGCTCCCTGGCCCAAGAATATAGAGGATATCAGGCGTCCCCTCCATAACCTCATGGATGAAACGGGCAATCTCCTTCCTCGCCGCCTCTTCGTCATGGCTCTCGAATACCTGCTTGGTGTCCTGGACCATGCCGGGCCGGTAGGGACTTTTTGCGATCCCGAAAATGCGTGTCCGGAGCCTCCCCTGCCGGTACGACTCTTCATCGACATCGACCACTTCTGCATCACGCAGGTGAAGTCGTCCGCCCCCTTCACACCCACTTATGACAATGCGCGCGGCCGCGTCCGTAGTGATCGCAAAGACAGCCGAGTACATCTTCACCCCCGCCGGGATGCCGAGCATGGGAACCGCATCGCCCACAACAGAGTAGATATCCCTGGCAGTCCCGTCCCCGCCGCAGAAGAGGATAAGATCCACTCCCTTTTCCAGGAATGCCCTGCATGCCCCCACCGTGTCCTCCGCACAGGTCTTCCCGGAATCAGGGGAGTATACCACCTCATACCCGGGAATCCCTGCCCGGGAAAGGATCGCCTCTCCCATGGACCCGGAACATGTCAGGTAATGATCCAGGGTTCCTGCAAGGAGAGCGATCGTCTCTTCCGCTCTTCCCGGGGCCCGCGGGATGGCCCCCATTGAAAGCGCCTTTTCCACCTGTCCATCCGTTCCTTTCAGCCCGACTGTGCCCCCGAGACCCGCGATGGGATTGACAAGGAACCCGATGATGCACATGATTGGAGAGATGAAAGGAGATTGGAGAGATATGTGTTGGGTTACGGACCGGATTTCGTAACGGGACTCCTCTATCCGGATACCCCTCACATTCCCGGGATCTTCGGGATTCGCCCCAGTGATTCGCGGATCAGCTTCTCCGGGTATTCGTAATCGACCAGCTGCTTTGCATAATACGCGTCGTATGCTGACATGTCGAAGTTCCCGTGGCCGGAGCAGTTGAAGAGGATCGTCTTTGCCTCACCGCTCTTCCTGCACCTGAGCGCTTCGTCGATGGTTGCCTTGACCGCATGGGAGGTCTCGGGAGCGACAATGATCCCCTCGGTCCTCGCGAATGTCTGCGCAGCATCGAAAACCTCGCTCTGGTGGTAGGAGACCGCCCGCATCACGCCGTCGTACACAAGCCGGGACAGGATTGGTGAGTCGCCGTGATACCGAAGTCCTCCTGCATGAATGGAGGGGGGGACGAAATCATGACCCAGGGTGAACATCTTGAGAAGCGGCGTCAGTCCCGCCACATCGCCGTAGTCATAGGTAAAGAGCCCTTTGGTGAGGGTGGGGCATGATGCCGGCTCCACTGCGATGATGTCCGTCTCTTTGTGCCTTCCTGTCAGCTTGTCGCCGGCAAAGGGAAACGAAATCCCTGCAAAGTTCGATCCCCCGCCCACGCAGCCGATCACGACGTCCGGGTATTCGTCGACCAGTGCCAGTTGTTCTCTGCATTCCTGCCCCACCACGGTCTGGTGGAGGCATACGTGGTTCAGGACGGATCCCAGCGCATAATTGGTATTGCCGTGGGTTGCCGCATCCTCGACCGCTTCGGAAATTGCGATCCCAAGGCTCCCTGTTGTCTCCGGGTCTTTCTGCAGGACCGCTGAACCTGCCTTTGTCTTGGTGCTCGGGCTCGGTATGCATTCAGCCCCCCAGACCTGCATCATGGACTTCCGGTACGGTTTCTGGGCGTAACTTGAGCGAACCATGTAGATGGTGCACTGGAGCCCGAATATCTGGGTTGCAAAGGCAAGCGCCGATCCCCACTGCCCTGCCCCTGTCTCGGTTGCAATACGCTCGATACCTGCTTTCATGTTGTAATATGCCTGCGGGACAGCAGTATTGGGCTTGTGGCTGCCGGGAGGGCTCACACCCTCATATTTGTAATAGATATGGGCCGGAGTCTTGAGGTGCTGTTCCAGCCGGTGTGCCCTGTAGAGGGGGCTCGGTCTCCACAATCTCAGCACATTGTTGACCTCTTCGGGAATGTCGATGGTGCGTTTCGGGCTCATCTCCTGCATGATCAGCTCCATCGGGAATATGGGAGCCAGATCGTCAGGAACCACGGGTTTTCCGGTACCCGGGTGCAGGGGGGGGTCCAGGGGTGTCGGCAGGTCCGCCATGATGTTGTACCAGGCCTTCGGCATCTGGTCCTCCCCAAGGAGAATCTTGGTGTTCATGGAAGTACTATGTGCTTTGTATAAATATATACATTATTGAACAGGTATGTCATCTGATGGTGTAATATATGCTTTCCACCCGATGGCATCATGAAAAATGCATGGTCCCGGGTCGGGACATATGATGTAAAATGGGAATGGCGGAGCCATTTTCATATCAACTGGTTATGGCCGCCCTGCCGCCGTGCATGAGAGAGAAAAACCACAAAGTGGGTGTCATTTCCGAAATGGGCATTCAGTGTCCACAAAGACTTATTGCCTCTTCCCTTGAGCTGCACATGGTAAATATTCTTGAGAAACCGGTCAGATCAAACACTTCCTTGACAAAGGGATTCAATGAGCAGAGGACAAGAACTCCTCCAAGGGATTTTTCGCGTTTCATCGCAGCAAGGAGGACCCGGAGGCCCGCGCTGCTCATGTACTCAACAGAGGAGAGATCCACCACAATCCTGCGTCCGCCTTCTCCGATGGCCTCCGAGAGTGTACTCTCAAGCGCCGGCGCAGTTGCGGCGTCGATCCTCCCTTCAGGGGAGATTACACGAATATCATCCGGCATGATTACGTTCGTCCTGTAATTTCTGTGTGTTCGCAGGGTTCTTGATGCTGTCCCGTGAATTCGGGGTATTCAATCCGTATGCGGGTGCCTCCCCCGGTCTCGTCTAGGATGCATGTTCCCCCTGAAAGACGGCAGCTGCGGCCAAGAAAGTGTTTCATCTTTTCTCCCATACAAAGAAGAGAACATGGTACTGTGAGTTCGGTCCAGACCCTGCCCCCCCTGCTTCCCGTGGCAAGGGAGAGCCCGTTGACACCAGCAACGGATATCTTCTCCATGAGATACAGGAGGATATCCCCGAACCGCTCCCTGTCAAGGAGCGCCAGGGGTATATCCTTCCCGGCGGAATACTCGAAATCCAGGTTCTCGAAGGGGTTCACATATGCAATGCGGAGTGCGAGAGCCCGGGCAAACTCTTCCTCGCTCTCGGCCTCGATAATGCCCTCTTCCTTATAAGGGGGGGTGGAAATGGCCGCTATAACCTCTCCGGTGGCAATAGAGAGATCAGTTGCCCGAAGGTCAACCCGGGGCCGGAACCCGCGGAACGTAATCGTATAATCCTCAAGCAGCCTCTCGACTCTCCTGACAAGGGACAGGTCAAGGACAGATCCCAGCATCTCGCCCTGGAATACACGGTTCAGTTTCTGGGTAATCTGGTTTGCCTTGAGTGCAAGGTGTATCTCCAGTACCTGGCCGGAATGAAAATCAAGGGAGAACCTGTTGAAATCCGAAAGGAGTTCCTCCACAAGGTTTCCGTCTATCAACCCAAGCAGACGTTCTGCCTCTCCGGATTCCTCCAGTTCATCCAGAACATGTGCGACATATACGAGCCGGCCGGAAATGATCGTGAAGAGGCGGTCCACCTCGTCCATGAGATCGCCCGCGTATGCCGCAGTCTCTTTCACCCATTCCGGGTTGATGGTCTCGATTCCGTCGAGCCTGCCAGCCTCCTTCTTCAGGGCCTGCAGGGTATGCAGGGTTGCAGGGATATCGAGCGGACGGCCATGGCCGGGCAGGCAGACGGAGATTTCCCCGCCACCGAGCAATTCAGATATCCCTGAAATGGTCTCATTGAGGGCGCAAAGATCCCATCCTTTGAGCCCGGCAATCCCCGGCGCCGTGGCGAACAGCAGGTCCCCGATAAAGAGGACTTCCCCTATACGAATGCAGGTGCTGTCCGGGCTGTGTCCCGGTGTATGAATGAACTCGATCACCGTTTCTCCATGAAGTGGCAGATACTGCCTCCTGAGAGTGACGCCTTCTCCGCACTGCAGGGGATCAAGGCTGGTGATACGGGGCATTCCCAATGGGGGTGCCTCTTCCGACAGGTTCGCCTCTTCGCCATCAAGGGGCAGGAGCCGGATGTCTGCGGTCAGTGTGTGCACCTCCTGGCGAAGCAGGTCCGCAATGGTTGCTGCGCGGTCTCCTGTTTCAAGCGCTTTTGCACCATAATCCTGGACTGCAACCACCCGGCGGGGTATCTTCCCAAACCCGGGGTGATGCAGGAGCTGGGAGCAGTGGTCAAGGTGCACATGCGTAAGGCATATCAGAACCGGGCGCGGCTTCACGACTAGGAGCCTGTCTATCTCCCGCAGGAGGATGTCGGCCTGCTCCGGAAGGCCTCCCGGGTCCACCACGACGATGATGCCCGGTGCTTCCACGATATACGAGTTTGAGGAGATGATATCCACTTTGCGCATGCACGGGTATATCCGAACCCCCCCGGCGCCGGGGAGGGGCTGCCATACAAGGTTCTCCATTTCAGCCATGGGGGGTTCACCCACCCTGCCATTCCAATCTTCTCATGTCTGTTGCGATCATATTGTCTTCCTGAAATTACATATCTGATCCTTCCCGCTCCCGGAGCCACACCATGCAGCAACTTCAGTCCCGCCCTCCCATCACATACCCTGCCCCGATCAGCGACCAGTGGGATTATCTCCTTTCCACAGTCTGGAACCAGATGCTGCATCTCGTCATTGCATTCAACGGACAGATGGATATCCCGCGGCTGTGCCGGGCAATGTCACTGGTTATGGACGCAGAACCCCTGCTGGCCTGTCGTTTTGTGGAAGGCTCGCCCCCTTTCTGGGAAAGGATCCCTGCATTATCTCCTGACTCGTTCTTTTCAGTCGTACAGGATGGGGATCCGGGAGTGCCACTTCACCGCGCCCTGACCGCAAGACTTGACCCCTCGCAGGGCCCCCAGGCAAGGCTCACTCTTGTCCGGGACGGATCAGACTGCCTTGTCCTGTCACTCAACCATACAGCAGGGGATGCATACGGGCTGAAACACATCTGCGGCCTCCTTGCCCGCGCATACAGGGCGCTCGCACACGATCCCGGATTCTCACTTCCCCCGTCATCCATGGATGACCGTTCGTTTGATTCAATCCTTGATGCAACACCGCCACCTGTAATGGAGGCCGCCAAAAAGGAATGTGGCGAACAGAGAGCGATCTGGGGGCTGCCCTGCATTCCCGGACCCTGCACCCGTCCCTGTTTCCGGTCAGCAGTCATCGCACATGATGCGTTTTTCCGGGTCCGGGCATATTCGAGGGGGCATGGCCTGACAATAAACGATATCCTCCTCGCTGCATTTTTTTCTGCGATGTGCCATGAGATTCCCCACAGGGAGGGGGATTCATACCCGGTCCTGACCACCACCGATTTGCGGCGAACCCACGATTCCCTCCAGAAAAATCCGCTGGCGAACATGTCCGTGGCATTCGAGATCCGGCTGCCGGAAAGTGCGGCCTCTTCCCCTTCCCGTCTGGCATCGGAGGTGCACAATGTCATGTCAGCCAAGAAACGCGGTCTTGTCGGGATAGGTGCCGCACTCATGCTCAGGGAAGGGTTTTCCGGGGGTTTTTACCAGGTGCGTGAACGGCTCCTCGACCTCGCACTCCGGAGTGTCGAGGAACACTATCCAAAGAACCCGTTCTTCAGCAACCCGGGCATTATCCCCCCCGAATGTACCGATTTTGGTGATGTACATGCGAAATCGGCCTATATCTGTCCTCCTGTCGATTATTATCCGGGTTTTGGGGTTGCGGCAAGCACGTATGAGGGAGAACTTACCCTGGCATCAGGTTTCTGCTGCGATTCGGTATCTCCTGGAACGGTGGAAAGAATCCTTGCGCACATGGAGGAATTCCTCGTCCTGCTCATGGCGGAATGAGGACTGCCCAGCCGGGCATGCCGGGGGATATCCCCAGCACGAGCGGGATGACGGCAGACATCCACAGGGTAACGAGCAGTGCCCCGATCACGTTCAGCGCGAAACCTGCCCGGATCATGTCCCTCTGGCTGACGTATCCTGTCCCATAGGCGATGGTATTTGGGGGAGTGCCTACGGGAAGCATGAAACCAAGAGACGATGCAATCGCCACGGGTACCATGAGAAACAGGGGATTGATTGCCATTGAGACCGAAGCCACACCAACCAGGGGGATGAGAAGGGATGCGACTGCTGTATTCGAGATGACTTCATTTCCGAACGTGATGACAAGGGCGAGTATGAGGATAAGAACCACCAGTGGCACCCCTGCGAGAGTGGTCAGGTGACTGGCAATTATCTCTGCAAGTCCGCTCTCCAGTATCCCGCGCGAGAGGCAGATACCCCCGCCAAAGAGAATCAGTACTCCCCACGGAATATTCCGGGCAGTCTCCCAGTCAAGCACTGCTGTTTTTGCATCCCTTCCTGCGGGGATGAGAAAGAGGAGGATGGCCCCTGCAATGGCGACCCCTGCATCGGTCAGTCCGGGGATTATCATTGTCAGTCCCGGAATTGTCAGATCTCCCACAACTTTCGGTGAACGCATTATCCATGCAACAGCCACCGAGACAAAGACCATGAGGGTTATTTTTTCCCCGCACGACAAGGGGCCGAGCGCTTTTTTCTCTTCCCGTATCACCTCCCTGCCCCCCGCCATGACTTCCGGCATGTTCCGGAAAGCCACTCCGGTCAGCCATGCCCATGCAATGAGGAGGAAAATGAGGGAGAATGGCAGCGCAAACACCATCCATGAGAAGAAATCGATCCCCGGTGAATGAGGGAAAAGCGCGGAGAGCTGGGCCAGGAGAATCCCGTTTGGTGGCGTGCCGATCAGGGTGGCCATGCCCCCGATTGTCGCCGCAAAAGCCACCGCAAGGATGAGGCATGTCGAGAATGCTGTACGGGACCGTGTCCATGTATCTCCCGCCAGTGTCCCGACCATAGCCACCGCGATGGGAATCATCATCATTGCGGCAGCAGTGTTGGAGATCCACATGGAGAGGAATGCCGTGGCCACCATGAAGCCGAGAACAAGATTCCTTGGCCCGGTCCCTGTCAGGACGATGATCCACAGTGCGATCCGCCGGTGCAGGTTCCACCGCTGCATGGCAGCGGCAATGAGAAAACCGCCCATGAAGAGGAAGATGGTCGGGTCCCCATAGGATGCCGCCGCATCTTCGACGGGGAGAACCCCGAGGATGGGGAACAGAAGAAGGGGGAGTAGTGCGGTTGCATACAGGGGCAGCGGCTCGGTGATCCACAGGATCAGGACGAGCACAGTGACCGCGGCAGCTGCCCTGACACCGAGAGCGACACCTTCCCAGGGAAGGGTGAGGACCATGAGAAATGCACACACACCCAGTACGAGACCGGCTGCCTTGCGCGTGAATGGGGAGAATCGTGCGGGCATCACCTGGTCACCTGTGATCAGAGCGGAATGATGCGGGCCTGCCTCTCCCCTGTTGCATAGGTAGCAAATGTCGGTCTGCCGGTGAGGTATCCGCAGACTTCGCCAGGGTTTATCGAGAGAGTGCTCCCCTGCCTGCTGACTGCATGCTGGTGGGTGTGACCGTGCACAACCACGTCATATCTCCCACTTTCCAGGCATTTCCCGAGGAGGGGCCGGTCATGGCCATGCAAAAGCGCGATCCTCTCGCCATCCACAAGAAGTTCGGTGAATAATCCATGGATTTCAACATGTTTCTGCTCGCGGGAACGCGCACGCAGCAGTTCATGATCGCCATCATTGTTCCCGAATACCCCCACCACGCGAACCGGAATTTTCCCAAGGACGGGTATGACAAACGGTGCGATATAGTCCCCGGTATGAAGAACGAGATCCGCATCTTCGGAAATGAGTGCGTCAACTGCACTCCGGGTCAGGGATAGATGATCGTGAGTATCCCCGATAATTCCTATTTTCATACCCCACACCTTCCTATCCACACTATCGGGTATGATCACATAAAGGAAGTCTTATCGGGGCAGGCAGGCAATGTGAGGAGGATGACCGGCGGGGACATCGAGAGGGATATCGTATGCGGCCTGGAGAAGGCCATCGTCGGTAATGACCGTATCGCCAGGAGAAAACTTCTCGACCGCCTGATCGTCCTCCTCTCCACCACTGACACCGCTGCCTCAGCGCTTGTCGATCGCGGCGGGGTGAAGGTCCTGCTGGCAGCTGCAAGGGACAGGGATGAGAAGATACGCCTCCATGCGATCCACGTCCTTTCCCGTCTTGCAGATTCGGGGTATGCCGATGATGTGAAATCAGCGGGAGCAAGGGCCGCCATATTTCCTCTCAAGAACGACCCTTACGCTCCGGTGAGGTCAATGGCAGAAAAATTCATCGAAAAACTTGATAATTCCTGAAATCCCTTATGATAAGCCTCCATTTTTGATGAGGGGCAGGATCGCCCCTCGCGCCTGAACTCCGCGGTGTGAACCCCTTATATAATTTGACCGTGATTCTTGCTTCATGCAGATGCGGATTGGCGGAGCGGAGGTCGCAGGCACTGATGAACGATGGATGCCGGTGATCAACCCCGCCACGGGCGAAGAGATAGACCGTGTTCCGGAAGGGACCCTTTACGAAGTTGATGATGCCGCCAACGCGGCCGATGACGCATTTCCATCCTGGGCCGCACGGGGTGCACGGGAGAGGGGGATCCTGCTTTCCAGGGGTGCGGCGCTGGTCCGGGAACGGTACGAGGATCTCGCCCGCCTCCTGACCATGGAGCAGGGGAAGCCGCTCAGGGATGCCATTGACGAGGTGAGGGGCTTTGCCAACGTTCTGGAGTATTATGCGGGTCTTTCAAGCAGTCTGACCGGGGAATACATCCCTCTCGGGAGTGCCGGTGATGCGCTGGTGGCCCGCGAGCCCCTGGGCGTCTGTGGGGCAATTATCCCCTGGAACATGCCCGCCCTCCTCATGGCGTGGAAGGTGGCACCGGCTCTCGTTGCAGGGAACGTGATGGTCTTCAAGCCTGCGTCCCAGACTCCGCTCACCAGCCTCACCCTGGCCCGTATCCTCGAAGAGGGCGGGCTTCCTCCCGGGGTACTCAACGTCGTCACCGGCAGAGGTGAGGTGGTGGGAGAGGGCCTCGTCTGCCACCCCAGGGTACAGAAAATCTCTTTCACCGGTGATGTGGAGACAGGCATGAGAGTCCAGGAACTTGCAGCCGGCTCATTAAAGAAGGTCGTCCTTGAACTCGGTGGATCGGACCCGATGATCGTATGGAAAGATGCAGATATCGAGAAGGCCGTCGCAGGCGCACTCCGGGGGAGGTTCTATAATGCCGGACAGACATGTACAGCGGTCAAGAGGCTCTATGTGCACCAGTCGATAGGCGAAGAGTTCGTGCACCTGCTCAAGACCCGCGTGGAGTCCTTGAAAGTGGGAAACGGCCTCTCCCGGGGTGTGGAGATGGGACCTCTGAGCGGGGCGGCGCAGCTGAACCGGATTTGCGAATTGATGTCCACCCTGCAGAAACGTGGTCAGGGTGTCGTACTGACTGGGGGCAGGCCTCTCGGAGAGTCTCCTTATGACCGGGGATTTTTCTATGCTCCCACGGTTGTCATGGATGTCCACCCCGAATCCGCACTCCTGCACCAGGAGGTCTTCGGGCCCGTGCTCCCGGTCATGTGTATCCCCGATCTCGAGACAGCTATCACGCATGCAAACAACACCCGGTACGGACTTGGGGCATCTGTATGGACCCGGGACATCACTGTGGCAAGGGAGGTATTCTCCCGGGTGAGGGCAGGAGTCGTGTGGGTGAACAGGCACCTCTCACTCCCCCCGGAGATACCTTTCGGCGGTATGAAAATTTCAGGCATCGGGCAGGAGAACGGAAGCCAGGCACTCTTCTCCTATACCCGGACAAGGTCCCTGTACCTGGGACAATGAAAGGCTGACTGCAGAGAGAGTCCTCATACCCTCCACCATACTCTTGCATAGCGGGATGACGCGGGGATGCAAAAACCATCCCTGCCTGACAGTGTTTTACTGCACAGGTATTTTCTGACGAGGTCTTCCTGCCGTCGGGTGGATACACCGAGCCCGGGGCAGAAATGCGCACACATCTCCCGTTCCGATGAAAACCGGTAATGCTTTTCGAGAGTGCGCACCTGGACATCGGCATAAATGCCCATGTGGCAGAGCACCTGATAGAGGATGTCCAGCAGCGGTTGGGGATTGTATGGACTCCCGTGCAGTTCCGGCCAGAGATCACTACAGACCTTCTCCCAGAAAGGGGTATCCGCGAACCAGTAGAGATGTACTGTTCCGCATGCCACTGCCTGCATCTTCCCGACTGCGGCCCCCATATCTTCCATTCCGAGTGAGAGGGCTGCAACCACGATATCATAGGGTGGGTCCAGGTCCCCGACATCCACCTCTTCCCAGGATAGCGGGACGACCCGGACATTTGATATGTCCTCCTTCTCCAGCCTTTCCCGGAGGACTGCCGACATGCCGGGAGCGGGTTCCACCGCACAGACTTCACGTGCCCTCTTTGAGAGGGGGATGGCGAGTGTTCCGGGGCCCGCCCCGATGTCAAGGATCCTGCTCTCTGGACCGGGAGCAAGATCGGCGAGCGTGTCCCTGATCCTGCTGCCGGATTCCTCCCTGCTGGAGAAGTCGTACCGGCAGGCACTCTCCCTGTCATGGTAGTGTTTCAGATTGTCGGGAAAATGCTCTGTCAGCCTGTGCTGCCGCATCCTGGCCTTCCATACCCCGTTCCAGTCAATATCCGGGAGATGATCCTTTTCGGGAGAGATATGCCTGCATGCCATATTTCTCGTCATCAGTCAACAGGAGACTTCATATACCCTCCCACAGTATGACTCTTCCGGAGATACCCCACATGACAACGGAAGATATTCTCAAAATAACCGCGGATGAACTGGACCAGCTCCTCTCTCCGGCACATGTCGTTGGCCAGGCAATTGATCTGGGTGACAAGGCGGTCATCCCCATCGCCGAATTCGGCTTTGGCATGGGCGCGGGTGGAGGAAAAGGGAAGGATGGTGAAGGCGAAGGGAGCGGATGCGGCGGGAAGATCGCACCAGTGGCCCTCGTCCTGGTATACAAGGATGTCAGCGGACCAGACGGGATCCAGGTGCTCTCCCTCCACAGGAATAACCCGGTGGCCCAGATCATCACCGCGCTATCCGAGTCCCTTGCACCCCAGGTGATAAAGGCCATCAGGGATATGTCGAAACCTGAGGAGAAGGAGTCATCCACCTGATAGCGGTCTTTTTCATGGACATCACTCCCGTGATTCCAGTCCTCCTTATCGTTCTGGCGGTCGCATTGCTGGAGGTGCTCCTTTTCTCCGTTCCCCTCCGGATAAGAATGCGCCTTGAACATCGTGATAACGCGGGGAATGCAAACCTGTCTCTTTTCTGGCTGTGTCTGGGCATACGGGCGAACATATCCGGGGGAAGCCGTCACATGGACGTGCTCCTCGGGGAGCGCCCCCTGTTCTCCGCGAAGTACCCGGAAATTACAGGTACTCCGGTAATTCCCCGCGGAACGGGCCCTGGAACAATAGAAAATGAGGAATATGAACTCCCCGCACTTCTGAAGTCGGCGATCCGGCATACCCCGCGCATCATATCCCTGTTCAGGTCGGCAGCCAGGTCCATATCGCTGGAGAATATCGACTGCCATGTTACGATGGGACTTTTGAGTCCCGCGCAGACCGGTATCGTGTACGGATATTCCTGGGCATTCAAATCCATGTTCCGTTGTACGGACCGGGTGCATATTGTGGTTATCCCAGACTTCAACCGGGAGAGGCTGGACGGATACCTGGAAGGAGTTCTCAGGGTCAGGCATCCGTTCGCGCTCATCGTCCGGTTATGGCATGTATACACCCTGTTGCACGCTTTTCCAGAGACATATGCGTCTGGAAGGGGTGGCCGGGCATGAAGGAAGACCGGGACTTCCAGGCCGCCCCTGCGTTCAGGGTGGGAGAGAGACTCTTTTTGGTCATAATCAGGCGGTCTCTGACACGCTGGGACGGGGGCATTCTCGGAGAGTGCAGCCCTGTGGCGATGGTTGCAGTGGAAAATGATTCATGTGCTGCCTGGCACCTGCAGGATCAGATCACACCCGAAGAACTCCGTGAAGCACTCATATCCTTCACAGAGATCCCACGGTGATCCGGTTCACTCCTTTCGACCCCGCAGCGACCCTCCGGTCGCCTCCCTTCCTCTCCCTCTCACCCTCTCACTCGTGCCTCAACGCCTCGATAGGATTCAGGTTTGACGCTTTCCATGCAGGATAAAAACCCGAGAGGATGCTGGTCCCGATCCCGAATGCCATGCCGTAGAAGATATAGACCAGACTTGAAGGCACGAAAAGGTACTCGGTGGTCTGGAGCATCACGATGCTGACAGCATACCCGCCGAGGATGCTCAGCACACCGCCGATGACGCTTCCAATCAGTCCCAGGATCAGGGCCTCGTAGAGAAAGATGGAACGGACCTCCCGTCGCTGTGTCCCGATACTGCGCAGCACTCCTATCTCCTTGATCCGCTCGGTGACCGACATCATCATGATATTGAGGATACTCACTCCGGCAACAATCAGCGATATTCCCCCAATCGCGGTGGTGAACGTGGAGATCTGGCCGAAGGTGGTGATGAGCGTCTCGAGGATGGCCTTGGTATCGATCACATCAACCTCGGTCTCCCGCCGGTTCAGTTGCTTCTCGATGACCTCCTTGGTCTGCTCGATGCGGGAGAGATCTTTCACCTTGACAATGGCCATATCGTATTCCTGCTGGTCATATGCCTGCTGGTACCACTTGTCCTCCACGACAATCCCATAGTCAGGGTTGATATCGAACCCCATACCCCGCTCCTTGAGGATACCGACCACCCTGATGGATCCCTTGTCCTTGATCGTGATGCGGGAGCCTACCTTCAGATCGTTTTCCTCCGCAAATCGTGCCCCGGCCATTGCTCCGGAAGAACCTTTCAGATACGCTCCATCCTCGATCTCCAGGAGGATGGGGATATCATCCGGTTTTATCCCATAGACAACACCTACCGTGTCCTCTGTCCCGATTGTCATCCTGGCGCTTCCCGAATATACCGGGATGGTGGTATCCGGGGCAACTGCTCTCCTGATCTGCTCGATCATCCTTTCGGTCAGGAGCTCCTTGCTTCCTCCCGGGCCAAAACCCCCCATTCCTCCCGCATGCGGGGTGATAATGACACTGTCACCAACCGTAGAGAGTGAATCAGAGATTGCAAGCACCAGGCTGTTCCCAAGGATACCCATCGATACAATGGCGACCACACCGATGACGATCCCTATCACCGCGAGGAGTGAGCGGAACCAGTGGAGCCTAACGTTTCGCGTTGCAAAATCAAAAAACAGTGATCTCTGCATTTATATCCCCGATATCATATCCGGACCTGTCTCACGTGCCTGATATACTGTTGGTATTCGTGTTATATCATACTCATTCATAGTGCAGTGCCTCGATCGGGTTGATGCGGATGGCCCGGAATGCGGGATAGATCCCGGATATGATGCTCACCAGGACCCCGAAAAGGACCCCGAGAACGATGAAACCGATACCCCGCATGTCAAAGACCGTCAGGTCAGGCAGTGTCGAAAAAGAGGTCCCCAGGGTCTGTGCGACCGCCCCGGCCAGGTAATACCCCCCTGCGATGGAGAGGATCCCTCCCGCAATGCTCCCGAGTACGCCAATCACAAGTGCCTCATACAGGAAAAGACGCATCACCTGGGTTCTCTTCGTCCCGATGCTCCGGAGGATGCCAATCTCCTTTGTCCTCTCGGTCACCGAGATGATCATGACGTTCAGGATGCTCACTCCGGAGACCAGCAGGGCCACCCCGCCGATGCCAAGCAAAAAGAGGGTGATGGCGTCATAAGTGGAGTAATAGAGTTCCAGTATCTCCCTGCTGTCCATGATATCCATCCTGTCGCGGATGCGGTTCATCTGGTGATCGATATCGCTCTTTACGGTCCCCATGGTCGCAATATCACGGACTTTCACCAGCACACGGGTATAGCCGGGGACCTGGTACCTGTCCACGAACCACCCCCGTGTGACGACAACGGCGTAGTCGGGATTGATATCGATCGCCATCCCCCGTTCCTCCAGTATGCCTGCGACCCTCACGGGTTCTCCACCGAGCAACATGGTGTTGCCGGTGGAGATATCATACTCCTCTGCGAGGAGTGCCCCGACCAGAACTCCCACCCCGGTCTCCCGGGGAAAAACACCATCTCTTACCGTCAGAAGGAGGGGCATGTCCTCCGATTTCAGGGCAAGGAGAATGACGTACCCTCCCTCATCCCGTATCTCTATGCGCTCACCCGTCTCAACCACAGGGATGACCTGGTTTGGCCCTGCAGCCCTCACGATCCGGTCAAGGTCGCGCCCGGATATTGTGGCCCCCGTCGATGACCTGGGATCGAAAGGGTCCCCGCTCGTTGCTGCCACGTGCGGGGTCACGACAAAGGTATCACCCACATCGGTGATCATCGCTGAAAAGAGGAGGATAAGGCTGTTTCCCAGGAGTCCAAGAGATGCAATCGCGAACACCCCGATCATGATCCCCACCGCCGCAAGGAGTGATCTCACCCAGTGGCGCTGCAGGTTCCGCACCGCCAGCGGGAAGAACATCGCTGTCATGGTGCCCTCTCACTCGTGCCTCAACGCCTCGATCGGGGTCATCCTCGAGGCCTGCCATGCCGGGTAAAAACCGGAGAGCGTGCTCACGATCACACCGAAGGCAATCCCCCCGCCGATATAGAAAAGGGTGCCTGGTCCGAACACCGACGCGTTCTCACCGAACGTGGTGCCTGCGGTCATGACGCCGATCGCCACCTGGCTGATAATATATCCTCCTGCAACGGAGAGCACCCCTCCTATGCCGCTCCCGACAATCCCGAGTATGGTCGCTTCGATGAGAAACATCCAGAGTATCCCCCTTCTCGAGGCCCCGATGCTGCGGAGGATCCCCACCTCGTGGATGCGTTCGGTCACAGAGATGATCATGACGTTCAGGATGCTTACCGCAGCAACCACGAGGGAGATCGCCCCGATGCCAAGGAGAAACACCGTGATCTGATCGTAAATCTGGTCATACTGCCTGAGCACATCGCGGGAGTCAATGATATCGACCATCGTCTCCCTCCTGTTCAGCTGCCTGTCGATACTCTCCTTCACCTGGTCGATCTGTGAGATATCGCCGATTTTGATGATCATGCTGTCGTACTCCCTCTCCTGGCCGAACGTACCGGTGAACCAGCGATCCGTAACGACAATGGCATAATCCGGGTTGATATCCACGGCAAAACCTCTCTCCACCATAATCCCTGAAACGCGGACACTGGCGTTCCCGATTTTCAGGCTGCTCCCGGAATTGAGGCCATATTCCTTCGCCAGGAGATATCCCACGAGGCACCCGGGAGCATTTTCCCTCAGTGCCTGTCCCTGCTCCACGTCGATGAGAAAAGCGGTATCGTCCGCGGGAAGTCCAATGATGGTCACAAACCCGGAATCATCCCCGTATGTCACTTCCACGGCTCTTTGAAGCACGGGGATAACCCTGTGCTGACCTGCGGCCTTGCGGATCATCTCGAGATCCGATTCCGGGATTTTTGCGTTCACCGCGACTCTCGGATCCCCCACGAATCCGCTCCCTGAAGCCACGTGAGGAGTGACGATCACGGTGTCCCCCACATCGCTGATCACGTTGGCCACCAGGAGGTTAATGCTGTGTCCGAGGATTCCCATCGATGCTATTGCGAATACCCCGATAATAATTCCCAGAATGGCAAGGAATGAACGCAACCAGTGATTTCTCAGGTTTTTTACGGCCAGATCAAGAAAGATCATGTAATCTTTCCATCAACGATGCGGATGGTGCGGTGAGCAAAACCTGCAACATTCGGGTCATGGGTGACCATGATGATGGTCTTCCCTTTCCGCTCGTTCAAATCTTGCAAAAGATCCATGATGGCCGACCCGGTTTTTGTATCCAGGTTCCCGGTAGGCTCATCTGCGAGGAGTATCTCGGGATCGTTCACGAGCGAACGGGCGATCGCGACCCTCTGCTGCTGGCCCCCCGAGAGTTCGCTTGGCTTGTGGGAATAGAGGTGCTCCTCGAGATCCATTGATTTCAGTACCTCGATACACCTTTGCGTGCAGGAACGCTCTCCCGTCTTCAGGATGAGCGGGTACTGCACATTCTCGAGTGCTGAAAGGAGGGGGATCAGGTTGAACTGCTGGAATATGAAGCCGATGTGGTCCCTGCGCAGGCCCGTCTGCTCCTCGTCGCTCATGCTGCTCACATCCCTTCCCTTGATGAAGAGATTCCCGCTGGTGGGAGTGTCGAGACATCCCATGAGGTTCAGGAGTGTCGACTTCCCTGACCCCGACGGCCCCATGATGGCAATGAAGTCCCCCGGGTATATTTCCAGGCTGACATCATCCAGGGCGACGACATCCCCGCCGGGGAGGGGATAGATCTTGGTGACATCCTGGAACCGGATGATCGCCTCCCTCTCCGGCGATGTGCTCATCTCTTTCTCCAGGAATACCAGACAATACCCCCGATCACTGCCGCGCAGACCAGGATGACCGCGATCATGGTGATCGGAATTTCCCCTGCCTCCTGGTCGCCAGCCCTCACGGACGGTATGCTGATGACAGTTGTGGTGGTGTAGAGCTTCCCGTCGTTGTCCTTGTAACTGGCCACAACAGGGACGTTCCCTGCCCCTTCCGTGGTGAAGGTGATCTCAAACCCGGAGAAGTCATCAGGCTGGAGGGTCCCTACCACGTATTTCCGGTAAGGATCCATCGGTGTCGAACCCTCACCACTCGTGATGACCACAGCATTGGCCACCTCGAGGCCGGCATTTGTCACATCGCCGGAAAGAGAGTATCCTGTTCCGGACCGCTCCACCTGTATATTGGAGAGGATGAGGTCTGCGCGTGTCCTGCTGTCTCCCAGGTCAACCGGGATCCTGATCACCTCTGCATGAGGGTTGATGCCATTCATGTAATCAACATGGATCTCGAGGTCGGTGGACCTGGTGGGCGTAATGGAGAATGACACCTTCTGGGACTGGTCCGGGGCGATCATCCCTATGAATATACTGGAAGGATTGGACAGAATCCCCTCCCCGGAGGGATATACAATGACCCCGCTGACCGCGTTGTCCCTCGGATTTCCGACCAGGATCTCCACGTTCTCCTTCTTTCCGTTCATGAAGACATCCGGTTTATTGAGGATGGAGACTTTCAGGGGCTCGTCCTGGACCTGGAGCTTCACGGGATACTGGAGATAGCCTGCATCGCGGAAATCAAGGGAGAAAGTGGGGTAATAGATGCCTTCAGGGACAGGTGCGCTGACGGTGAAGGTGAATGCCATGCGGTTCCCTGCGCCCAGGTACATCATGGTGTCATACGGCCGCGATTCTACCCGGATCTCCTCATCATACATGGTTGCCCTCCGGATCGCCACGCTCTGGGCGCCGTTGTTCACCACCTCGATTGCAATGGTGCCTGTATCATCGCCCATGAAGACGAGGGGATCCATCGATACGTTGGTGACCATGACCTGTGCTGCAGCTGTCTGGTGCTCCTCTACGGCAGAAACCTGGAGGACGAGAATCAGGAGGGCCACCGCGAAAAAAAATACCCGCACGGGTTTCATCTTTCAGGCTCCTGTGAAACCTGGAACACCCACAAAAAGTGTGTAGACCATGTAGATGAGATAGATCGCAACAGGGACAAAAACTGTGATGCATGCCTGCGGGAGTGTGATCCTGCGGGACTGCCGAATCCCGAATATCCAGATATTCGCACTCCAGATGAGAAAGATGAGTGAAATGACCGTGGAAATCTGGGTATACTCCATCATGACGGGATCCTGCATCAGTTCCTGCGTCGCTTCCTGAATCGCTGTCGCGTCCTGCATATTACGTATAACCGGGACGGTAATCTTCGGGAGGTAGGAAAGGAGTATCAGGGACGTGACCATACTGCCAATGATGATCGGAACAAGCCCGTATCCCGTATTGGCAAGGGTATGGGTGAATTTCCCGCTTCCCCTGAAGATCATGGAAACCAGGTAAAAAATCACGGCCATGCCGAGCCACCACATGAGAAGGAATCCAAAGAACGCTGACACTGTAGTCATGATTCCCATGAAGACCCCCATCCCTTCACCGAGACCGGCGAATAACTCGGTGAAAAGCCCTGACATTGCATACCCCGCAAGAGCGGCAATGATCGCTCCCACAAGCGCTATGGCGGCCGGGATCTTTAAATCCGGCTCTTTTCCTTCCTGGGCTGAAAAGAACCGTTCCGGATGAACCAGAAGGTCCAGCAGATTGATCATGATATATCCTCTCCTTCACAAGGTATATTGCCTTTCTCTGCGATCTTCCCCGATCAGAAAAATTCCTTTCTCCAGAATATGATGATACCCACTGCCGACAGTGCAAGCGAGATCGCAACCGTGACAAGGAAAGCATAGGGGGTGTGCTGGTAGGGCAGTTCCACATTCATCCCGTAAATACTCGCGACGAGTGTGGGTATCATCAGGATAATTGTGACCGTGGTCAGGAGTTTCAGCACCACGTTGAGGTTGTTGGAGATGACCGAGGCGAAAGCATCCATCATATCCGAGAGGATGCTGCTATAGATGTTGGCCATCTCCATGGCCTGCTTGTTCTCGATTGTCATGTCCTCGAAGAGATCCCGGTCCTCCTCGCTCATCTTCATGTACTGGGTGGTGTGGAATTTTTCCATCATGAGTGCGTTCGATCGCAGCGATGTGACGAAGAAGACAAGGCACTTTTCCAGCATCAGCAGTCGGATCAGCTGCTCGTTCTTCAGGGCCTTGTAAAGGGACCGCTCCACGCTCGTGGTCATCCTGTTGATCTCCTTCAGGTACCGCATGAAGAGGAGCGTGCTGCGCAGGAAGAGGAGAAGCACGAACCGGGTCTGCTGGTCTGTCGAGAAATGCTTCACCCTTCCTGTGATAAATTCCTGGATGACATCGGACTCGTTCAGGGAGACGGTGATGAGGACGTTCTGCGTGAAGATGATCCCGACGGGGAGCGTTGTGAATGGAATATCGGCATCAGGAACCTCGCGCCGTGGTGTCCGCAGGAGGATGAGGATGCTCCCCTCCTCGCGCTCGATACGTGCACGTTCGTCCACATCAAGGGGATCGGTGAGGAAGTCGGAGGGGATATTGAACCAGGAGACGAGTTCTTCGATCTCTTTCTGGGAAGGGTTCACGACATTGATCCAGGCGCCGCTTTCGTAGGTGGTGACCCGCTCCAGCCCATCTGTCCCTCCCCTGTAAATGGTAATCATGGCCGCCCACCTGCCCCGGGCCGCTGGATGGATCCTGAAGGTCTTGTAGATGAGAGACTCGAATATTACTTTCCCCCTTCACGCCGCCCAACTGTCCGAATATACCTAGATCTGGTCGTTTTGCCGGATACACAAAATACTTTTCGATCTTTTTCCCAAAAAAAGGCCGGATCGGGGATATTTTTCCCCGGTTCAGCTTCTTCCCTGCTCAACCACAGCCAGGTCTGCACTCAGGTCCCCTGAGAGATCGACCGTCGAGAAACTTTCACCTTCCGGGAGCTCCATGGCGAAACCGGTAGTCGTGTCGATTTCCACAGTCGCATTTTCAAGTACGAAATCCAGGATATGCCCTCCGGCATTGCTGTCTTCCGTCAGGTAATGGAGGTGGAATCCGGGAATATTCAGCCCTTTTGCAAGGTCGGGAGTCCAGAATCCCGCCACTGTGCCTGCCGTATCCCTGAATTCAAAGAAGGACTGGTTGGCGGTTGCATCTATCAGGCGGGGATAGGGTTTTTCCTGGCGGGGGATGGATCTGGCCTTGATATACGGGAATTCTCCCCGGATCTGCACCGCATACATCAGATTTTTTGACGGGAGATACTGCTCGGCCTGCCTGGAGAAATCGCTGAAATTCGTTGCGCTGGCGATAAAGAACGTGCTGTCCGGTGAGAAATACGTGACCGACCCGAACGGGGTCGTCATGTCGTCGGTCACTTCAATCACGCTTCCATTGGAAGTGATCTGGTAGAATCTCCCCCCAAATGCAATCATCTCCCCGTCAAGGCCGTCCAGGGTCGCAATGCCAAAATCCCCGTGCTTTTTCACTTCCCTGAACGGGATGAACCCATCATATGCACCCTGGAGAAGGGCGTCGATGGTGCCCATCTGGTAAAGCGTGTCCCGGTCCGCCTCCTGCTGAAATGCTCCTCCAGCCAGAAAACCAATCGCGATTCCTGCGGCAAGGGAGACCATGCATGCCAGAAAGATCCACTGTCGTTGCATTCAAACCCCGCCCCGATTTACCCTTCCCATTCGCCCGACCGGCACGTTACACTGTATCCTACTCATCTGATTGCCCCGGAAAAAGAATAGTTATTCACGGTTTCCACCGACAATCACCTCGTCATCTTTCCGCCAGGCAGGTTCCACCACGACCAGGAATTCCAGAGGACCGGGTCCGATGTTCCGCAGGGACTGGACCGTCGAGGGCGGGACGAGGACTGCGCTGCCCTTCTCCACGATGGCGGATTCATCCCCGCAATGCATCCTTCCCAGGCCCACAGATGATGTAGTATGCTTCACTCGAATCCTTCAAAAGGTGCGGTGTGGTGAATTCTCCTGCATCCAACCGGGCATGGGCGATGCTTGCCCAAAGAGGAAAGGCACCGGCTTCCCTCTTCGGGTGGAGAAGCTCGACGAGGTGAGATCCATCCCCCGCGACAGATCGTGGCTGGGTTGCACGCGTTCGGAGTATCATCTTTTTTTATCCGGGTAGTGACAGAGTATTTCCGGAAGGCCGGTCTTGTATTCCATGAGCTTCTCCCGGTGAAAAAATCTGCGCACTCCCGCATGCCGCAGGAGAATCGAATACCATGATAGAATCGCCTTTTTTACTATGAGAACCTGCATCGCACGATAAGGCGAATAGAATCATGAGAGGGAAATCACCGGATGTGACATGGATCCGGTATACCTCACCGGAAACGACGTATGCGAAGGACTGCCTCGCGGAGATTCTCCATTGACGTGGCATACGAGAGGCGTTCCCACCCGGGCGTACAAAATGCCGATCCCGGGGTTACCGCGACATGCGCCTCTTCGAGCCACCTGCGGGCGATCTCCATGTCATCCCCGTCCACCTGAACGAATGCATAAAAGGCGCCATCTGCAGGGGCCACGGAAAACCCGGAGAGTTCAAGCTCCTTTACAAGGTAATCTCTTCGCTTCCTGAACTCATTTCTCATCATCTCCACGCAGGACTGGTCGCCGGTTATCGCCGCCACTCCGCCATACATCGCAAACGTCGTCGGGTGGCTCACGGAATGCTGCTGTATCTTTGCCATCTGCCGGATGATGGGAAGCGGGGCAACGGCATATCCAAGGCGCCATCCTGTCATGGCATATGCTTTCGAGAACCCGTTCACAGTGATGGTCCGTTCGGCCATATCCCCTATTGAAGCAAGGGACATGTGTTCGTACCCATACACCAGTTTCTCGTAAATCTCGTCTGAAAGAGCGAAGAGGTCGTAGTCCGTGCACATGTCCGAGACCAGGCGCATGGACGCCCGGTCGAGGACAGCCCCCGACGGGTTCGATGGCGAGTTGATCACCATCATCTTGGTGCGCGGGGTGATGCGGTCCAGGACACCATCATCAATCTGGAACGTCTTTGCATCCAGGGGATGATGCACGGGTTTTCCCCCTGCAATCTGGACACATGGTTCGTACGAGACCCAGGCAGGGTCCAGTATGATCACCTCGTCACCCGGGTTGAGCACAGCCTCCATGGCATCATAAATGGCATCCTTGGCCCCGCACGTGACCATCACCTCCCCGGGTGAGCAGGAAAATCCGTTCTCGCGGTTAATCTTGTCCGCAATCGCGGTCAAGAGCTCGGGAATCCCGTTGCTCGGTGCATAATGGGTCTGGCCGTCTTTCAGTGCGGCGATGCAGGCATCCTTGATGTGCTGTGGGGTATCAAAATCGGGCTCTCCGATGGAGAGGCTGATGACCGGAATCCCGCTCCTCTCCATCTGCCTGGAAAGATTTGAGATCTCGATGGTCGCCGAGGCTGCAATCCCTGCGACCTTGCGGGAGAGCTCCCTCATCTTGATCGCTGGACCATCTTTACCGCGGACTCCACAGCCCGCCGTGCATAATCTATCCTTTCATTTGCCTCGAGACGGGTCATGCCCGGTCCCGAAATACCGAGGGTCACCGGCTTGTCAAATTCAAGCGAGAGATCGATGATCTTCCTTGCCGCATGCTGCACCACGATCTCGTCATGCTGGGTTGCACCCTCGATCACGCACCCGATCGTCACTACAGCGTCGACTTTTCCCCGCTTCAACATACGCTTGATCGCAAGGGGCATGTCATACGCCCCGGGCACATAGACGCATTCCGTCACTTCTGCGCCGAGAAACGCGGCATGTTCCCGTCCTTCCACTTCCATCATGTACGTGATGTCCCGGTTGAACTCCGAGACCACGAACCCGATCTTGATTGCCATCATATCCTCCTGTTATAGTCTCCTCTCTGCAGGCTCATAACCATATCCCGGTCCTCTCACCGGGCAGGCCCTGCATCAGGGAATCCCTGGCGCTGCCCGGAACCCGCATCCCTGGTGAGATCCCGGGGATGGAGCACCATTCTTACCGCATTCAGGGCATGCTCCCGGGTGCGTGACTCGGCAAGCCACGCCAGTTCGCGGTCATCCTTCGCCTCGTCCTCGTGAACAAAGACCTCTACGATGTGCGTATTTGTCATCAGCTGGCAGGTGATCAGACCCATGGATGCCTCGTGGGCGCACATGCGGTCCTTCTCCTTGCCACCGGGCATTCCGAGCGCCATCACGATATCGCATTTTCTCTCCTCGATGAGTTTCTTGCAGGCCACCGGGAGGTCCTTGATTCCGGGGACGGTCACCCTCTCGATGCTCACACTGGCATGTTTTTTGAGTTCATCGACGGCAAAGCCGCCCATGTTCACACGCGCGAAGGTGGTGTCGGCCACCCCGATCCTCATCCGAGCACCTCAGCGGCTGCTATGACGCCGCACCCTTTCGGGGCAACCCCGTGCTTTTTGAGGGAATACTGGACCGCCGCGAGGGTTGCAAGAATCTCAGGCGCACCCACAGCACCCATGCTCCCGATACGGAAGATCTTCCCCTTCAGGTGGTCCTGGCCACCGGCTATCTCGATTCCCATCTTCCTGATGGTCCCCCGGAACTCACTGTCTTCGAGCCCTTCGGGCATGCGGATGGCGGTGGCGGTATTCGAATAGGAATGGTCGGCATCAACCTGCGGGAAGAGGGAGAGCCCCCAGGTTTTCGCCGCTGCACGGACAGCTTCTGCCATGCGGCGGTGCCGTTCGATGCGCTCCGCGAGGCCCTCCTCCTCCACGATAAGGCATGCCTCGCGTAGGGCAAGGAAGAGGGGGACCGCCGGCGTGTAGGGGGTCTCCATCAGTTTTGCCGAGGCGCTCTTTCTGTAGGCTGCAAGGTCGAGGTAAAAAGGCCGCGGCTCGGTCATCCTCTCCCATGCCCTGCTGCCCACCGAGATGGCAGAGAGTCCGGCGGGGGCAGCCAGGCACTTCTGGGACCCTGCCACCACCACGTCTGCACCCCACGCGTCAGCCTGGACAACATCGCCGCCCACTGACGTGATGCCATCCATCACAAGCAGCGCGTCATACTTCCGTGTCAGTTTCCCGATCTTCTCTGCGGGGTTCTTGATCCCTGCGGAGGTTTCATTGTGGACCAGTGTGACCATCTCGGCCCCCGCCTCAAGCTGCATCTCGAGCTTCTCAAGGTCAAGCGGGGTTCCCCAGTCCGACCCTATCCCGGTTGCTGCCCCGTATCGCTGTGATATCTTATAGAGCCGTTCCCCGAACTTACCATTCACCAGGCAGGCAATCTTCCTCCCCCGGCCGAAGTTCCCCACTGCAGCCTCCATGGCCGCGGTTCCCGAACCGCTTATCACGAACAGATCGTTCTGTGTACCGAATGCGGTCTTCAGGATACGGACACAGTCTGCGTAGACCCCCGAGAACTCTTTCCCGCGGTGGTTGATCGCCTGTCGCATCATGGCCGCCCGCACCCGTTCCGGCATGGGTACAGGGCCCGGCAGCATCAGGAGAGGTTCATTTTCCATTAAAATCAGCCCATAGTATTTTTATAACGCCGGCATATAAGTGTGGATGGCGAATCCGATGGTTGACGTTGCCATTCTCAGTGGATCGGCCTCAGATGCGGCCATCGTGGAACAGGCCGCGGCAGTCCTTACCGAAAATGGCATCACGTACGACGCACGGGTCATATCCGCCCACAGGGAACCGGAACTGCTTGAGGCATACGTGAAAAATACCGACGCAAAGGTCTTTATTGCGATTGCCGGGCTCTCTGCCGCGCTCCCGGGGGTGATTGCCTCCAGGACCAAAAAACCTGTTATCGGGGTTCCCGTGGGAGGGAAAATGATGGGGGGTCTCGATGCCCTCCTCTCCATCGTGCAGATGCCAAGGGGTGTCCCGGTCGCCTGTGTCGGCGTCGACAACGGGGAGAATGCTGCTCTCCTGGCGATACGCATTCTCGGAACCCGGTAAGCGCCCCTCTATTCCTCCACTGTTTTTACCCTGATTTTCCTTCTTTTTCCTCGTACCTTCTCCGGATGGCCCCCTGCACTTTCGCTGTGCCCGGCCGTCATTTTTATTCCATGGATATGCACCATAACGTATGGCCAGCGAGAGGATTGAGAACGTGTGCGGTTACTCATGCAGCGACTGCGACCACCATGGCAATGCGTGCAGGGGATGCGAACCCACAGATGGAAAACCATTCTGGACGGATTTTGTTGCTGTTGACATATGCCCGGTATACGACTGCTGTATCAATGAGAGGAAACTCCCCCACTGCGGCAAATGCCCTGACCTCGTGTGTGAACGGTTCACCAGATTCAAAGATCCCGGCATGAGTGAGGATGAAGCAAAATCTGTATTGCGCCGGATGGAGCAGGAACTCCGCGCGAGAAAATAACACACTGACCGGGAAGACCAGGTTCACCTTTTTTGGCGGGCAGAAAGAAAGGATCCTTTTCGGATGAGGAGCACGCAGAATTATTTTATTCCTGCCTCTTTTCCTGCTTCTGCTCAAAGACTTCGCGTACCATCTTCACTGCGCAGAGATCTCCGCACATGGAACAGGTCTCGAGATCCCCGTCACGAAGATGAATGGAACGGGCGTGATCGCCATAGAGGGCGAGCGCAAATTGTGAATCCCAGTCGAGATGCCGGCGTGCTTCGCCCATCTTGAGTTCCCTTGGATTCTTGTAACCTTCCCTTGTGCGCGATATATCCCCTATATGTGCTGCAATCCTGGCAGTCCTTGTCCCTTCCACGATATCGCTGACATCCGGGAGAGCCAGGTGCTCGCTCGGGGAGACCATGCAGAGGAAGTCGGCTCCATGCATCGCGGCAACCGCCCCTCCTATGGCAGAGACCAGGTGATCATACCCCGGGGCAATGTCGGTGACGAGCGGGCCGAGCAGGTAGAGGGGAGCATCGTTCGAGAGCTCCTTGATAACCTGGACATTGTATCCTATCTGTGGGAGCGGGATGTGCCCGGGTCCCTCTATCATCCGCTGGACTCCTGCTTCGAGGGCCCTGTTCGCAAGCCTGCCGAGTGTCAGGTACTCAACCGTCTTGGCATGGCGGTCGGCATCCTGTAGGCATCCGGGGCGCATGCCGTCGCCCAGGCTTGCCACGACTCCGAACTCGGTAAGGATCTCCAGGAGATAGTCGAATTCTGCATACAGGGGATTTTCCTCCTCGCGCTGGACCATCATCGCCACGTGAAAGGCTCCCCCGCGTGAGACAACCGGCATCAACCGGGGATCCGAATGGAGGGCCGAGAGAGCATCCCTGTTTACCCCGCAGTGCAGTGTGAGGAAATCAACCCCGTCTTTACAGTGCTCCCGTATCACCGTGAAAAGGAGATCGGAATCGACGTCCGCTGCATTCCCCGCACGACGGACGGCTTCGTATACAGGGACCGTGCCGACCGGCACGTCCAGCGAAAGGATCATCTTCCGTGTGGCCGGGAGATCTCCCCCCGTGGAGAGATCCATCAGGGTGTCGGCCCCGTTCTCCAGGGCAGCCCTGGCCTTGACCTCCTCGAGCGCGCGATCACACCGCTCACCCGAAGTTCCCACATTTACGTTGACCTTCACCCTGCACCCTTCGCCTATACCACAGGGCCGATGGTCTCTTTCCAGGCTGGCAGGAATCACCAGTCTGCCCCTCGCTATGGATCGGGCGGCCACACGGGGGTTGATCCCCTCAGTCCTGGCCACTGTGTCCACGAGTGGGGGGATCCCTGTCAGGCATTCATGGATGAGCCCAGGCATAGCACACATTTTAGTGTGCAAACTAAATTTATTCTACCATGCCTGTCCGTTGGATACCGGGTGGAGGGTTTTTGGGCAACTCATACATCGTGGGAGGAGTGCTCGTGGATGCGGGGGTACTTCCCACTGCAGTGGAACAATACAGGGACCAGATCACCGATATCGTCCTTACCCACTGCCATTACGACCATATTGCATACGTCCGCGAAATTGCCCGTATCTGCGACGCGCCGGTCCATATCCACCGGCTGGATGCCCCGGGGCTGTCGAGTGACACAACCTCCCTCTCCCTCCATTTCGGAGCAAGCGCCCCCTGTCATTTTCCGGAGAGGCTTCTCGAAGAGGGGGACAGGGTCGGGGATCTCCTCGTCCTTCACACCCCGGGGCACACGCCGGGGAGCATATGCCTATTCCGCGAGGATGAACTGGCTCTTCTTTCAGGTGATACTGTCTTTGCTGACGGGGGTTTCGGCCGCTTCGATTTTCCCGGAGGGAGCCGTGCCGACCTTGTCAGTTCCCTGGAAAGACTCTCCACACTGGACATTGAAGGTCTCTACCCGGGCCATGGCTCTCCCGTCGGGAAAGGGGGGAAGAAGCACATCCTTGCAGCAAGGGAGTTGCTGCGAATCACGTATGCATAAGGGAATCTACTGCCTGGTCCTCAAAAACCCTGCCTGCACGATAAGAATTGGAGCGCTGGGACTGGTGACGTTTCGGAAAGGATATCACGCCTATGTCGGTTCCGCACTCGGCCCCGGAGGGCTGCTCCGTGTGCGCCGCCATGTACGTCTGGCACAAAACGGCATGGGAAAGCCTCGCTGGCACATTGATTACATCCTGACCTCGGATGCCTTCTCCCTTGTGGCCGCCTGCTGCTTCGAGACGGAAGAACGCCTTGAGTGCCGGCTCGCATCCCTCCTCGCAGGTCTGCCGGTTCCCGGTTTCGGGTGCAGCGACTGCCACTGCACTTCGCATCTTTTCTCCTATGAACGGGATCCTGTTCCGGAACTCACCCATGCAGCCATTGTACTCGGTCTTTCTGCTCATAACAAAACAATCAAAACGTAGGAGGTGCAGTGTTAGTTTATGAGCGTGCTGGGTATCTCCGGGAGTATGCGAAAGGATGGTAATACCTCCCTGCTTGTCAGGACTGTGCTGGAGCGCTGTGAAGAGGCAGGGCTTAAAACCGAGTTCATCTCACTTGCCGGAAAGGAGATCAAGCCCTGCCTCGGGTGCGAGAAATGCAAGGAAAAGGACTGGTGCGTGATCAAAAACGATGAATGGGGTGAGATCATGGAGAAGGTGCTCGAATGCGAGGTCCTTGTCATCGGTTCCCCCACCTATTATTTCGATGTGTGCGGCCACATGAAAAATTTCATAGACCGCAGCTACTCGCTCTACCACCGGCGTAAACTGGCAGGGAGAAAAGCAGTTGCGGTGGCGGTCTGCGCCAACAAGGGCGGGGCCAGGACAATAGAGACCCTTGAAGGCTTCCTCAACGCCCACGAGTTCTCGTACCTTGGCTGGGTGCGGGGTAAGGGATACCTGGAAGGGGAGATTACAAAAGACCAGAAAGGGTTGAAACAGGCCAGGGCCATTGGAGATAAGATTGTCCAGCTCCTGAAACCCCACGACTAATTCTTTTTCCTCTTCTCCCGGACAATTCTCATCATTCATTCCTGAACATCAGGAATCGTCGAGCAGGGCGTAGAGCGTGTTTCTCCGGCGAAGAGATCGCCCGATATCCTCTGCCAACCGGCGCATCTCGGCAGGATCGAGGTAATCGGTATTCACTGCCCCGGCCCCTTTTGAGATACTTTCCTCAAACATGGTCCCGCCGAGGTCATCTCCTCCGGAAAGGAGGCATAACTGCGCCATCTTGAGCCCGAGTTTCACCCAGGAGACCTGGATATGGGGGATGTTGTCGAAGAACAGGCGGGAGACTGCGATCATGAGAAGATCCTCCCTCCCCGTCGCCCCCGCCCTGGCCAGGCCATTGCGGAAGAGGGGTGTCTCGCGGTGGATAAAACTGAGGGGAACAAACTCGGTGAACCCGCCCGTATCGTCCTGGATCTGCCTGAGTATGGCCAGGTGCCTCGCCTGGTCCTCGACAGTCTCGCAGTGGCCGTACATGATCGTGGCGGTCGACCTGATGCCGAGAGCATGCGCCTCCCTGATTATCCGTTCCCACTCTCCCGTGGAGACTTTCCCCGGGCAGATGACCTTTCGCACCTCGTCGACAAGGATCTCTGCGGCGGTCCCGCAGAGCGACCCAAGGCCTGCCTCCTTCATCAGTCCGAGCATCTCCTTCGTGGATATGCCACTCCTCCTGGCACCGTATGCCACTTCCATCGGGTTGCTCGCGTGGATATGAACACCCGGAGCTCCCGCTTTTAAGCAGGAGATGATCTCCAGGTATGACGCGGCATCGAATTCGGGGTGGAGGCCGGATACAGTGCAGATTTCTGTGACTCCCCTGGAATGTGCCTGCGCAGCTTTCTCCCTCACCACGTCGCAGGGGTAATAATATGCATCGCTGTCTCCGGGTTTTCGTGAAAATCCACAGAAACCGCATGAATTGATACACAGGTTGGTCACATTGACGTTCTGGTTGCGGACATATGTCACCACGTCTCCCACCACGCAGGCACGCTGTTCATCCGCCGTTCCTGCGACCTGCCACACATCCCTGCCACGCACCTTGAGGAGGGAGACCGCCTCTTTCTCGGTGAGGCGGTATCCCTCCCGAACATCATCAAGCAGGACATCAAGATCCCTTCCAGAGATCGGAGATGTCGCGCCCGTATTATCTGTTGACATGGGCCCTCTGACAGAGTGGTGCTGTAATGATGATAAAACTCCCTTCCATGGGCTTCATCTCCCATGAATCTCATAATACTCCCATGGACGTCGAAAGAGTATCTCTGAAAAATTCGGATGGGGAAGGGTTCGTGATTCCCGCAGGGCCCGTCAATCTGGTGGGAGTGGTGGCTGCGCGCGGCCTGGTCGGATGCGGAGCGATTGACGTGGCTGCCCTTGAAAAATTTGGTTATCCCGCGGCGCGTGTGAAACCCACATCCGGGCAATCGATCGCAACCGTTTCAGACCTGCTGGCCGGGGTGGTGAAGGAAGCAAACGCAGCAGCGCATAAGTGTGGTGTGACTGAGGGGATGAGTGGAAAAGAGGCTCTTGATCTTCTCTCCTGATTTTTATTCACCCGCCTTCCCTGTCTCCTTTTTGTGACGATATGTCCGGGGACATCCCGCGGTTTCTGTCACATTGTCCATATGCGTGTGCTGCACAGGTGTCAAGAGTGATCTTTTTCCCATATAACAAAGCCTCTGCACACTTTTTCCTGGTTTCCTGGAGATCCCGCCACAATGTCCTTCGGGATATCCCCATATATTCGGCAGCCTCTTCCTGAGAAAGTCCCTCGATATCGAGAAGCCTCAGGATCTCGAGCTCGTCCTGGCGGAGGATCACCTCATCCAGTGGTTCTCCCTCGAGGCGGCATGGTTCAAAACACCTCCCCCACATTTTTTTGCCAAATTTCCTGCGGATCCTGGGTCTGCCGCGATGGGGATGTTCTCCGCTTTCATCGGTGTTCATGAGAGAGTCCTTCACAAAGCCGCTTTCCGATTCTCCGTAATTCAACGGCAGCGGGAGATTCGCGTCGGGTTACAGGGATACCCGCTCTCACAGTATCTATGACAAGAGGATCGAATGGGATCTTGCCCAGTACGGGGATATCCCTGCCTGCGCAGAACGATTCTATCTCCTGGGTGTACCCGGGATGGAGGTCGGCCCGGTTGATTACCACGAAATGTAAGAGCGAGAACCCTGAAGAGACCGTAAAAAGCCTGCGGAGGTCATGCAGGGCAGCGATGCCGGGCTCCGTGACGAGAACTGCCGCATTGATCCCGCTGAGCGTTGAGATGACCGGGCAGCCTATCCCTGGAGGGCCGTCAATGAGTAAAAGGTCCCTGCCGGCAGACTCTTTCAGTGCGGCCTTCTTCACCTCGTGGACCAGGAGCCCGGAGTTCCCGGAGCCGGGGTGAAGCTCTGCATAGACGAGAGGGCCCTGGACGGTGTCGGCCAGTACAATCTCACCGTCCTGGTGTTCGATGAGAGAAATGGCCCTTTCAGGACAGACATCCCTGCATACAGCACACCCCTCGCACCGGACAGGGTCCACCCTAAAAGTTCCTCCGTCGTCCTGGCCAATCGCGTGGAAACGACATGCTGCCCTGCAGAGGCCGCATGCGACGCATGATTCTATTTGGATTTCCGCCTTTTTCATCCCATAGAAAGGGATCCTCCCCTTCTCTTTTGGAGAGAGGAGAAGAGCAAGGTTTGCGGCCTCCACGTCACAGTCCGCAAAGCCCAATTTTCCCGGGAGGATGTCAGCCAGTGCGGCAGTCACAACCGTCTTTCCCGTGCCGCCTTTTCCGGAGAGCACTGCGACCTGCAGCATCACTTTACCCCCCCAAGACTGCATGCCCTGCTGAAGAGTTCCTCGAACTGCCCTTTCATTTCGGGCATCACGTCTGTCACAAGTTTTCCGCTGTTCGCCGCCTCTGCTATATCGCGGTCGAACGGGATGGTCATGAGTACCGGGAGATTCCGGTCCCTGCAGAGATTGAGAATGATACCATCGTCACCAAGGCTCCTGTTGATTACGACTCCGGAAGGCACACCCAGTACTTCAGCCACTCCCGCAGCAAGAGAGAGATCGTGAAGACCGAACGGGGTGGGTTCGGTCACGAAGATACAGGCATCCGCACCCTCGAGCGTCTCCACAACCGGGCATGCCATCCCGGGGGGAGCATCGCAGATCACCAGGGGATGGCCGGATGCATACCCGAGAGTCTCCCTGATGACGTGTGGACTCATGATCTCGCGCTCGTTCAGGACACCCGTGATGAGCACCAGTCCCCGGCGCGGCATCGAGAATGCGACGTGGCCGATGGATCTCTTTCCCATGGTGATGGCACCTTCGGGGCAGACCACTTCGCACCCCCCGCACCCGTGGCACATCTCCGGGAAGAACATGAACCGGTCTTTGAGGACCGCGATCGCGCCGTACTGGCAGAAATCCGCACATTTTCCGCACTGGTTGCACCTTGATCGGTCAAATACAGGAACATCGGCCAGTACGGGGAGGGTTTTTTCATCAGAAGAGAAGAAAAGGTGGTCGTTCGGCTCCTCTACATCGCAGTCTGCAAGCACCACATCCCTTTCGGAAGAGAGCACTGCTGCCAGGTTTGCCGCGATGAGGGTCTTGCCTGTTCCCCCTTTGCCGCTGGCAACCACCAGTCTCATGGTATCCTTAAGAAAATTTTTTGAGCTGGCCCGCGGTGAATTTCTGGAATGCGTCCGCGGCAGTCCCGCCGTCCCTGTACATGTAAATCTCAATCCCTGCCGCCTGTATGACAGCGAGGGCATTGCCACCGATGTTCCCGGTGATCAGCACCCGTGCGCCCCTGTCAATCAGAACCTGTGCGGCTCTCGGCCCGACGCCCCCCGCAGCGTCTGCGAACTTGTTCGCGACCGGACTCCATTCTCCTCCTTCGCTATCCCTGAAAAGAAAATACGGTGATCTTCCAAACCTTTCCTCTGCGAGGTCTTCGGACCCCGGACCTTTGGCGGTAATACAGACTTGCATACTGATCTATTTTTACTCATATGAGCATATATGTGTGGGTATCGTACCATTCTCACAGGTTCCTGTTACCATTCTGTAACCTGTCCGGGGTTGCATCCCTGTCCTGGATGTTTCCGATAGTCTTTTTGTCCACCCATCCGCTCCGGGCGCCCTCACGATAGTCGAAACGCGCGACATAGGGCTTGATGTCCAGGAGGGGGGTTCCGTCGAGGACGTCGATGCCTTTTACGAACAGGACATTCCCCTCGATTTTCACCAGATCCACGATGGAGATTCCTATAGGGTTCGGCCGGTTGTAATGCCGGATGCAGAAGATCCCCCTCGGTTTCTCTCCGTCGAGAAACGGGATCTCCTGGAGCCGGCCCGGTGTGGCCTGGTGGAAATGGTATATCAGGAACAGATGCGAGAACTCCTCCAGCCCTTCCAGGCCATCGACATAAGACGGAAATAATTCAATTTTTCCTTCAGCGCTTGAAAAAGCGCTCTGGATAGGCGTGTCTTTCTGCGTGGTGAACGGGGAATGGATGACCCCGATGAAACGATATTGCACGGTATCTTCAGATATCATGTCTGGAGAGGAGAGAGGTAGTGAAAATTAATGAACATTTGGTTTTAATCAATTGAAGGTTTTGCCGCCTTCGCTGAACCATCCAAGAATTAAAGTGGAGTATGCCACGATGTTCTTATACAAATGGGATACTCTCACCTGTTCGGACCGGTCTCGTCCCGTCGCCTTGGACACTCCCTCGGCATTGACCTCGTTCCCTACAAGGTCTGTTCATTCGACTGCGTATACTGCGAGGTGGGGCGCACCACCTGTAAAACAACAGAACGGAGGGAATTTTTTCCTCCGTCCGAGCTGGAAGACGAGCTTGCGCGATTTTTCTCCACCGATACGGCCCTTGATTTCCTCACCCTCTCCGGGTCCGGCGAACCCACCCTGTCCCTCTCGCTGGGAAGGGTTATCGCATTTTCAAAATCCCGTTTCCCCTCGTATCCGCTGGCAGTACTCACCAATGGAAGCCTCCTCTGGGACAGGGAAGTTCAGCGTGAACTCCTTTTCGCAGACGTGGTCCTCCCCACCCTCTGCACTGTTGATGAAGAAACGTTCCAGAGGATCCACCGGCCCGCACCTGGCCTCACGATCGAGAAGATCATCAGGGGATTGCGGGAATTCCGGACTGTCTACAAGGGAGAGATATGGCTTGAAGTCTTCCTCATCCCCGGTGTGAACATGGACCGTGATCATCTTTCGGCACTTGGTGACGAGATTGGGAGGATTCATCCGGACAGGGTCCAGCTGAACACCCTGGACCGCCCGGGAACCGAGGCCTGGGTCCGTCCCGCAGGCCGGAAGGAACTTGATGAAGCTGCACGCATCCTTGGCCTTCCCTGCACGGAACCAATCAGGCCCGTATCCTTCCAGGGACCCCGCGAACATGTTCCCGCTGATCCTGCATCGATGGTCGTGGAGATGATACAGAGGCGTCCCTGCACGGTCGATGATATTACACAGGCAACTGGGCTGCACAGGCAGGAAGTGGGGAAACTCCTGAGATCGCTCTCCGGTGACCCGCGTTTACAGTCAGCGAGGGGGGACCGGGGGATCTTCTACTCGTGGGTCGGGGACTGACCGCCTCCAAAGGTGCGGTCCGTGCACATCCGGCATAACACCCGCCCGTTATTCCGCAAACGTCCGCTCCGTCTCTGCCCGGTGAGGCCTGGATACCCCTGGCCCCTGGCACAGGGACGAAAAATTGCTCCCTCATATGAGAAGCGAGGAGCGAAGACTCTTTGTGCTATGAAAATGGCTCTGCCATTTTCATTTGTATGCGTGCATCACGGAGTGAATCATAGAGTTTTTTTAAAAAGTCTCTCAATGTCTATTTCTTCCCCTTCACCCGCTTCTTCCCCTTTCCTTTCTCTTTTTCCCTCTCATCTCCCTTCTTTCCCGCGTACCATTCCCAGGCCAGCATGAGTGCGATAAGGATGATGGCTACCGGCACGATATTCAGGGGGATATATCCAAGGAGCGGGATGGAAAAGAGCGCCTTTCCCACGATCCATTCATCCCTGACCGGTAGAATAACCTGGCCTGAGACGGACGAAAGATACCCGCCCTGGTCACTCTCCTGATTGTTATCCCCTTTGGTGATATATCCTGCGTGGGGGGATACCATGCGGGTCATGACAAGGTATCCGTTTTCGGGATCTACATTCTCCGGCGTAACGATCGTCCCGTCTTCCAGCACCAGGCTGTTGTTCTGTACAGTCGCCGGGATATACCGGGCCGGTGTCACCTGGCCACGGTAGAGATTTACATACTTGGGAATAGTATCGCCGGACTCAATGCGATCCATTGCCCTGTGGATGATCGGGTGGACTCCACTGGTGATGAACGGGATGTATACCGGGGGATTCGGGGCATCATTGGGGCGATAAATGAGGATATCCCCATAATCGCCATATTTCTGGTATCCCTGCTCTTTCCCGCTGGTCCAGCTCTGCAGATCGCCGAAGCGATCCGCACTGACGACGAAGACAAGATCTCCCACCTGCATATTGGGAACCATGCTCTCGGATTCGATGGTCACGACCGCGGGCCACGTGCCGGATATGAGGAAGAGCAGGAGTGCAATCCCTCCCACAACCGCGGCTACCCAGAGAAGTTCCCTGGCGAGTGATACCCAGGCATTCTCACTTGTCCTGAATTTTTCCAGGAGACCCTTCTCCTTCTCTACAGGTTGCGCTCGCGGCATGTATGAACCTTGAATATTTTATCCGGAGGCTTATAAGGGATTGCTTCTGCCTCGTGATGCGGAAGGGATATTGCACGGCTGCCACCTTCTCTTTGCAATCGGGAGACCCTCCCATTGGTGCTACAATGAAAATCCTATATCCGCCCGGGTGGATATATGATCAATGCTCGATGCGGCCACAATAGTGCAGCGGTTCCTGGCAACCAAGATGCAGGTGCATCCCGAGGTGGTCCGCTATATAACCGAGAAGGATGATCCGGATCTCATTGATCGCATCATCGCAAGCGTCCCGGATGATACGATCGTCGTGTCTGTGCAGCACATCCCCGGTCTCCACCCGGACAGGGACGGGACACGGTTCCTCGCCGACCCTTCATGCGATGTGCTGCGGGGGACTGCGGGCACCACCCGCGGCATCTCCCATATTACAGATTACTCCAGCTACTTCCGCGACCGCTACCAGCGCCTGGGTGAATACATCCGCCCGCGTGCGGCACCCATGCCGATCGAAGCGCTCAAAAAAGGATCGCGCTACCGGCAGGAGGCATGCACCATCATGGGGCTCGTCATGGATGTCAAGACCACGACGAACGGTCACCGCATGGTGGAGATCGAGGATCCCACTTCCTCGCTGCCGGTGCTGTTCCACAAGGAGCGCCCGTTCTTCTCTGATGCAGAAACCCTCGTCCCCGATGAGGTTGTGGGTGTGAAGGGGACCCTTTCAGGCGACAGCCGCCTTTTCTTTGCCGAGCAGCTCTTCCGGCCGGACATCCCCCTCACGCACGCACCATTCAAAAGCGAAAATCCCGGCGAGGCGGTGCTTATCTCCGATGTCCATGTCGGGAGCGATACCTTTCTTGAAGATGCATGGAACCGCTTTGCCGACTGGCTCTCCGACTCGTCTGTCTCTTACCTGCTCATTGCCGGCGACCTGGTGGATGGGATCGGGGTGTACCCGAACCAGGAGCAGGAACTGACTATCACCAACATTTTCGAGCAGTATGAGGTGTTCGGCTCGATGCTT
Organism: uncultured Methanolinea sp.; assembly: GCA_964452625.1. Taxonomy (GTDB): domain Archaea; phylum Halobacteriota; class Methanomicrobia; order Methanomicrobiales; family Methanospirillaceae; genus Methanolinea_A. Next base: position 146,930 of record CAYVMJ010000002.1, on the reverse strand, counting down.
TCCGACCTCCCTACCCGCATCCGGATCATCATCTCTCCGGGAAACCATGATGTGGTCAGGGCTGCCGAGCCGCAACCGATCATTCCCCCTGAGTTCACCGGGAATTTCCCGAATAACTGCACAATGGTGGAGAATCCCGCCCTGGTCAGCCTCCAGGGAGTAACGGTGCAGATGTACCATGGCCGATCTCTCGATGATTTCATCAGCCTTATCCCAGGGGCCTCCTATGAGAATTCCGCCTCCATGATGACAGGGATGCTGCAGAGGAGGCACCTGGCACCGACATATGGAAAAAGAACGCCTATTGCGGCAGAAAAGGAGGATCATCTGATCATCGATCCTGTGCCGGAAGTCCTGCATACCGGGCACGTGCATATCATGGGCATCACCGAATACCGCGGTGTTCTCTGCGTGAATTCAGGCACCTGGCAGGCGCAGACGGCATTCCAGAAGCAGATGAACATCACCCCCACCCCGGCCAGGGCGGTCCTCCTGGACCTTCAGACTCTCCATACGAAGGTCCTGGATTTCAATTAGGATTTTACTATTCCAGTCTTTCCCTCCCTTCCACGAAGGCCCTCGCTGGTCCGCTCCGTGGATATATGACCCGGGAAGTTTCATCTCGTTCCATACGACACAACGCCACAGCGCCGAATCGACTTCATGTGGTTTTTTATGTGCCTGCGTCGAATGAATTGAGAATATCATCTGGTATGCATGGAGAATGGCACATTCTCCGGAGGTTTTACAGGTATGGATATGTTCTTCGTTGTTCCCGTCTGTGCCCTGCTGGGCCTGGTTTTTGCCGGGTACTCCTTCATGGTCATGAAGAGGGAAGGCACAGGAACCGAACTGATGCAGAAGATCGCCGGCGCAATCCGGCTCGGGGCCATGGTCTACTTGAAGAGCCAGTACAAGGCTATCGCTGTCTTCGTGGTCGTGCTCGCAGTCGTGCTCTATATTGCACCGGGGATTCACCCGCTTACATCCGTCGCATTCATCGTGGGAGCGGTGCTCTCCGCCACAGCCGGATTCGTGGGCATGACCGCTGCCACCATGGCTAACGTCCGGACCACCAATGCGGCAAGAGAGGGGATGGCCAGAGCGTTCCGGGTTTCGTATGCAAGCGGGACCGTCATGGGGCTCACAGTCGTCGGGCTTGGCCTGCTCGGCCTCTCAATCCTCTTCCTTGCCCTGAATTCCTTCACTGCGCTCAGCCTTCAGGAGATCATCAATATCCTCTCGGGATTCTCCCTGGGAGCAAGTTCGATCGCACTCTTCGCACGTGTCGGGGGCGGCATCTTCACAAAGGCGGCCGACGTGGGTGCTGACCTGGTCGGCAAGGTGGAGGCGGGGATTCCCGAGGACGACCCCAGGAACCCCGCTGTCATCGCCGACAACGTCGGGGATAACGTAGGAGATATTGCCGGGATGGGTGCTGACCTTTATGAATCATACGTCGGTTCCATCGTGGCCACTATGCTGATGGGGGTCTCCCTTGTCGCCGCAACCCAGTTCGTCGGGGTTTCCTCCATGAACCTGGTGCTCCTTCCCATGTTCATCGCCGGCCTCGGGATCATCGCATCCATCATTGGGAGTTTCTTTGTCAGGAGCAACAAAAACGAGAGCGGCGCTATCCACAAGGCCTTCAACGCGGGGACCTTCGCGAGTCTCATCCTGACCGTGATCGCCGCCTATTTCCTGGTCAACATGATCCTCGGGTCACAGTATTTCGGGGTATTCGTGGCAACAATCGCTGGGCTCGTGGCCGGGTTCCTCATCGGGCTGATCACAGAATATTACACTTCGTATGAACGTCCACCCACCCAGAAGATTGCCAATTCGTGCGAGACGGGTGCCGCGACAAACATCATCACCGGCCTTGCGGTCGGTTTCGAGAGCACGGTCTTCCCTGTGGTCATCGTGGTCGTAGCCATCCTCATCGCTGCCCAGCAGGCAGGTCTCTACGGCGTAGCTATCGCGGGTGTGGGAATGCTCGCAACTCTCGGGATCACTCTCTCGGTCGATGCGTACGGCCCGGTCGCCGACAATGCAGGCGGTATCGCCGAGATGTCCCACCAGCCAAAGGAGGTCCGGGGTATTACCGACACACTTGACGCGGTGGGAAACACCACTGCGGCAATCGGGAAAGGTTTTGCCATTGGCGGGGCCGCACTCACCGCCCTCGGTCTCTTTGCCGCATATTCCCAGGCTGTCAGCCTTGAAATCGTCAACATGCTCGAACCGGTTGTCTTTGTCGGAGTTCTGATAGGGGCGATGCTGCCTTTCCTCTTCTGCTCGTTTGCAATGACCGCCGTCGGAAAGGCTGCAGGGTTCATCGTGCAGGAGGTCCGCCGCCAGTTCAAGGAGATACCGGGCCTGATGGAGGGCAAGGCCGAACCTGATTATAGCGCCTGTATCACGATCTCCACCAACGCCGCACTGAAGCAGATGATCGCACCCGGCATCCTTGCCATTGCCGCTCCGCTTGTGGTCGGTCTCCTGCTCGGCACCCATGCCCTTGCAGGGCTCCTGGTGGGATCCATCTCAACAGGGTTCATCGTCGCAGTGATGATGGCGAATACGGGAGGATCCTGGGACAATGCAAAGAAGTACATCGAGCAGGGACACATGGGGGGGAAAGGATCTGCAGCCCACAAGGCAGCGGTCACAGGAGACACGGTGGGCGACCCGTTCAAGGACACCGCCGGCCCGGCTCTCAACATCCTGCTGAAGCTGATGTCCATCGTCTCGGTGGTCTTTGCTCCCATTTTCCTCGTCTAACTCTCTTTTTTTCTTCCCGCGTTTGCGATACCCCCAGACCCTGCCGATGAGTGCCTTGGGGGAAAGAGTATCTAGAATCACGCCAAACAGTAATTGAATACCAGAAAATAGCATTTACAAGGACGATACAGGAGAATACCGCACCATATGATTGATTTTATCCTCCATTTCGACCAGTACCTCCCGGGACTGATCCAGGCGTACGGGTTCTGGGTGTACCTGATCCTGTTTCTCATCATATTCTGCGAGACCGGCCTCGTGTTCATGCCATATCTCCCGGGGGACTCGCTCCTTTTCGTGGCCGGCACGCTCGCGGGATCTTCGGTCCTGAGCCTCGAACTGCTCTTGGTATTCCTTGCCATTGCGGCAATCCTCGGAGACACCGTAAATTACTGGATCGGCCACACTGCCGGAAAGAAGCTGCTGACCATGAAATATTGCGTGGTAAAACACGAACATATCGAGAAAACCGAAGACTATTTTCATAAATACGGCGGTCTCACCATCGTCATTGCACGCTTCATCCCGTTCATCAGGACTTTTGCTCCTTTTCTTGCAGGTATCGGGAAGATGAGGTACCGCTGGTTCCTGATGTATAACATTGCGGGAGGGGCTTTGTGGGTTTCTTCATTCCTGCTTGCCGGGTATTTCTTTGGCAATATCCCGATCGTCAGGGACAATTTCCAAATCGTCGTCATTGCAATCATCGCCCTCTCCTTCTTTGCCGTTTTCTCGATTATCCTTGGAGCCGTCCGCTCCTTCAAACCCTGCCCGGTCCCGTCCGCAGATGAAAGAAAAGCGATAGACGCACTGGACGACCTGGAGCTGGTGGAGAAATGAGGCGGGGATTTTTAGATGTTCGCCCTTTTGATTATATCGCAGATGTGAATTGGTGTGTATCCCAATCTTCACAAAGCATGTCCACTGCTCTGTCCACAACGACATAATGAAATTTCGGGCAAGGGACACCTTCCCCTCATTGCGTGTTTAAAAAAAATCAATCCCTTTTTGAATGCGGTTGAAATCTCCCTTGCAATGACAGATGCTCACTCCCCGATCCCGATCCCTTCCAGGAACATCCGGTGCAGCCGCAGGTCATTCCCGAGCTCCGGATGGAACGACAGGGCAATGTGTGGTCCCCTGCGCACCACGACAATCCCGTCATCGATGCGGGCGAGGACCTCGACTCCATTCCCCGTGGCGGTTGCCACCGGTGCCCTGATAAAAAACGCATGATAGGGCTGATCAAGACCTTTTATCGGGATGTCAGCCTCGAAAGACTCCTTCTGCCGGCCGAATGCATTCCGGAGGACCGTCATATCCATCAGCCCGAGCGTCCTGATGCGTGGGTCATCCACACGGGTTGCCATCAGCACCATGCCTGCGCAGGTGGCAAAGATGCCCCCCTCAAAATTCATCAGAGGTTCGTAAAGCCCGTTTTTCTGGATCAGCCGGGAAATGGTGGTGGACTCTCCGCCGGGCAGGGCAAGGCCGGACAGGCCGGAGAGATCAGCCGGGCGCTTCACCCGGATCACGGATGCGCTTCCCGATCCGATTCGCGAGAGCGCTTTCTCGAAGCCCCTCACATGCTCGCTCACGTTGCCCTGCAGGGCCAGCACACCCAGCTTAACGCCCACGATACTGGAGCACCTCGTCCTCGCGGAGGGTGTGGACGTCGATCCCCTTCATGGGCTGTCCGAGGCCCTTGCTCACCTCTGCAATCACCTTTGGATCGTCAAAGTGATTGACCGCCTCCACGATGGCGCGGGCCATCTTTTCGGGTTCGGTCGAGAGGAATATTCCTGAACCGACGAAGACGCCGTCTGCCCCCATCTGCATCATCAGGGCCGCATCCGACGGTGTCGCGATACCGCCGGCAGAGAAGTTCACGACCGGGAGCCGTCCCATCTTTACGGTCTCGAGGAGAAGATCCGGCGGCGCCTCGAGATCGCGTGCCCTTGCAACGATTTCCTGGGGATTCTTCCCCTGCAGGGCCCGGATCTCCCCCATGATATTGCGCATGTGCCGGACCGCCTCCACGACATTTCCCGTCCCGGCCTCCCCCTTGGTGCGTACCATGGCAGCCCCCTCGTGGATGCGTCGGAGTGCCTCCCCGAGATCCCGCGCACCGCAGACAAACGGGACCGTAAAACCGGTCTTGTCGATGTGGTATTCCTCATCTGCGGGGGTGAGCACTTCGCTTTCGTCTATCATGTCAACCCCGAGAGACTCGAGAACCTGGGCTTCCACGAAGTGCCCTATGCGCACCTTGCCCATGACAGGGATGGAGACCGCGTCCATGATCTCCACGATGATGGCCGGATCCGCCATGCGGGCCACTCCCCCCGCTTTCCGTATATCGGCCGGCACCCGTTCAAGGGCCATGACTGCGACGGCCCCTGCCTCCTCGGCGATTTCCGCCTGCTTCGCGTTGACCACATCCATGATCACCCCGCCCTTCTGCATGGATGCAAACCCGCGCTTCAGGAGCTCGGTGCCATACCTCAGTTCCTCGAGATTCATATGCTTATATAAGTGGGATGAACAGGGCCAAAAACATTAGTACCATCACGAGCAGGCTGAAGAGTATTGTGCATACCCGCACCGCCGTGATGATCTCACGGCCTGCCTCCTGAAGTGTCTTTTCACCCGGACCGATGGTGTACATTCCGGGTTTTTCGAACTTCGTTCCTGTCCCGCCGGCCATCACGGCCATGGGAAGCCCCCCGTTCCACCCGGGCCGTTTCTTCCCGTCCCTGTGGAGACATTCCATTGCAGGCGAGAACCTCCCGCGGGCGGCAAAGTAGCAGAGGAGGAGGCCTGCGGTGATCCGCGCCGGGATGTAATTCAGGACATCGTCTGCCCTCGCTGCAAACCAGCCGAGCCTCTCCCTCTCATCCCGGTATCCAAGCATCGCATCCATGGTATTGGCTGCCCGGAAAACCGCGGCGCCTCCAAGTCCGAAAACCGCGTAATAGCAGAGAGGGGATATGATACTGTCCACAAGGTTCTCGGTGACCGATTCATATGCGGCCGAGAGGACCTGCTCCTTCGAGAGGCCGGAGGGATCCCTGCTCACAAGATACCTCACCTGCGATCTCCCTTCTGCAAGACCGGCGGAAAGTGCATTTTCCACTCCGGTCGCATGATCCTCGAGCGATCTCCATGCCATACAGGTCTTCAGGAGGAGGGGGGCGGCTACGAGGAGGGCAACCAAAGGCAGGTAGATCTCCGCAAGGATGAAGGGCAGGGAGAAGAGTGCCGCGGTCACCACCCACATGATCATCCCCGCAGGGCGTTGCAGGGAGGGGGGGTATCTCGCGGGCCTGCCCCACCACCCGATGAATGTGCCAAGCACCGCCACAGGATGAAGCCTGCTGTGGGGATCCCCGATCACGCGGTCTACCAGGAGGGCAAGGGGGATGGTCAGCGGACGGAGCCAGAACATGGGTGGTTCACCTTGGTCGGAACAGAGGAGGATATCTTTCAGGGAAGTGAAGAATTATTCGAAAAAGAGGGGGATTTTTCTGCACCTGCGGCCATATGGAAAAATTCAGCTGCGCATACCCGTTGCATACTTCGTTTCCGGAATATACGTGAAAGGAATTCTACTATCCCCTCAGGTGGGGGTGCGCGGGAGGAGATCCGGAATCCCCTCCTCGATCGGGTATTCGACGCTACAGGCTGCACAGTAAAGTCCCCCTTCAAGGATCTCTGTCTCGTTCTCTTCTTTTACGCGAAGCGTCAGATCTCCCTTGCAGACAGGACAGCAAAGGATGGGAAGAAGACTTCGTTTCATAACTGGTCCCTGATATCAATGATATTGGCGACATCGGGGCCGGTGGAGATGAGCGTGATGGGGCACCCGATATCAGCTTCAGCCTGTTCGAGGAATTCCAGGGCCTTTTTTGTCAGCCTGTCATAATCCGTGATCCCAAAACAGGCCTTATCAACCCTGTCAATCCCGGTGATGGCTGCCTGGGTGCACCCGTTGATCATCGCCGAGTAGCGTGCCATAGCGCCATCCCACTGGCCGATGCGGCGCTGCCTGTGTGTGACGGTCCCGAACTCCTGGATTCCCATGCGATCCGAGACATCCCGCGACATCTCGGTTGAAAAGGGACCCTCCCCCACCCTGGTGGGATATGCCTTGAAGACCACCACGACGTCATCAATCCTGGTGGGTCCCACCCCGTTGTCCGCAGCGATCTGCGAGGCTGATGTGTCTTTGCTGGTCACAAAGGGGTATGTACCGTAGTAGAGCGAGATCCCGAATCCCTGGGTGCCTTCCAGAATCACGTTGTCCCCACGGTTCAGGGCGGTATTGATCTCCTCGGGAACATCGGTGACGTACCTGGCCAGTTCCGGGACATCTTTGGCCTGCCGTGCCACCCGCATCACCCGATCGGCATTGGCAGGCCCGCACCCGCTCCCGGTACTTCCGATCGTCTTTGCAAGGTGATCGCTCGACTTGTCCCGCTGGATGTGTGCCTCTTCTATGATCGTACAGCGGCCATCCACAAAGATCCTGTCCCCAACGCCGAGCAACTCCACCTCTTTTGCGAGCACCCGGGGATCAACCAGGACACCAGTACCGATCATCAGGCGGGCGCCCGGGTACACGAATCCCGACGGAACCATGCGCACCCCATACTCATTCTCCCCCATCTTTACTGTGTGCCCGGCGTTCGGTCCCACTCCTCCACGGGAGATGATGGTGGGGTGGTCCTGGTGTGCAATGTGAGCAACGATCTTGCCCTTCCCTTCATCACCAAAAAAACCGCCGACAATAATGGTGCAGCTCATGGTACAACCATATACTATAGGTCCGGCTTGTGGATAAAAGTATATCGGGAATTGGGCGGAGTGCACCCTTCCCTGCCATGTGCATGTGAGATCCCAGGTGTGTTTTCAAGGGATTGCTGAATGTTGCGGATAAAAAATCTCCGGCATCCACACCGCCGTGACATCCGTATTCAGGACACCGGGGTGTGCGTCCTCGGGGGGGTTGAATGTCGCAAATGTATATGTATCCTGTTTTTTTCGGAAAGGGAGTTGCATATACCCCGCATTATTCCAGCCGGGCAATGAACTCCTCCATACGCCGCACTGCCTCGTTCAGGTCCTTTCTGGAGACGGCGTACGCACAGCGGAGGTGCCCCTCTCCCCCGCTGCCAAATACGCTGCCAGGGACGACGGCCACGTGCTCCTCTTTCAGGAGCCTTTCTGCGAACTCATAGTCCGATATCCCTGTTTTTTCAACTGAGGGGAATGCATAGAATGCGCCTTCAGGGAGATGACATGGGATACCGATGCGGTTGATGCTTTCCACAAAGAGGTTACGGCGCACCCGGTACTCACGCACCATGCGATCCTTCTCTTCTTCCCCTCTCCGTATCCCTTCCAGCGCTGCGACCTGCCCCATCACAGGAGCGCAGAGCATGACGTACTGGTGAATCTTTAAAGCGGCATCGCAGATATCTTTCGGTGCGCAGAGGTACCCGATCCGCCACCCTGTCATGGCATAGGCCTTTGAGAACCCGTTCAGGGTGATGGTGCGGGACTCAAGGTCTCCAATGGTTGCGGATGCCACGTGGGCTCCATCGTAGGTCAGCTCGGCATAGACCTCGTCGCTTATGAGAACCAGGTCATGATCGCAGACGATATCCGCCATTGCCCGGAGGTCTTCCCGTCGCATCACCGCACCGGTGGGATTGTTGGGAAAATTGATGATCAGGGCTTTGCTCTTTTTGTTCACCCTCTCCATAAGGCGATCAGGATTGAGCCGGAAATGATCCTTCTCCACGCACGGAACCGGTACAGGAGTGCCCCCTGCAAGGGTTACGCAGGGAGAATATGAGACATAACACGGTTCGGCCACCAGCACCTCGTCGCCAGGATCGACGACGGCCCTGACAGCGATATCAAGCCCCTCTGACACGCCGGTGGTGATGATCATCTCCTCGTCAGGATGGTATGAGAGATGGTAATGAACTTTAAGGTAGCGTGATAGTGCGTCCCTGAGCGTCTGGAGCCCCCGGTTGGACGTATACGATGTCCCTCCCTGCTCGATCGAGTATATACTGGCCTCGCAGAGGTTCCACGGGGTGGAAAAATCAGGCTCACCAACACCGAGGGATATAACCTCCTCCATGGTCAGTGCCAGGTCAAAGAACCTGCGTATCCCGGATGGAGGTATCTCACGGGCTTTTTTCGAGATGAATTCTCTCATCCGGCTCACTCACAGCGAATAGGGAATTCGTTCACTCCCTTCTTTTTCGCAGAAGGTGCGACCGTTATCCTTGTAGATCTTCATAATGATGTGCGTGGCCGTCTCCCTGATGCGATCCATGGGGGCGATATACTCAGAGACGAAACGAGCAACTTCCTGCATATTTTTCCCCGTCACAGTCAGCTGAAGGTCATATGCTCCGGTGATGAGCCGAAGAGAGCGCACCTGCCTGAATCTTGCGATCCGCTCTGCGATCCGGTCATAGCCATAATCGCGTTCGGGATTGACTTTCAGCTCGATTATGGCCGACACTTCTCCGTTTCCTGCCCGTTCCCAGTCAATTACCGCAGAATAACTCCGTATCACGCCTGCCCCCTCCATCGCCGCGATCCGTGCTTCGATCTCTTCTGGCGGCATTTCGGCCATTACGGCCATGTCGCGGGTGGTCAGGCGGCTGTTCTCCTCGAGGAGCTGGAGCAGAAGAAGGTCTTTTTCGTCCATTATCTCTTCACCTGAACAGGGACCTGCACCACTGGATGTCCCGTTCCGCGAGGCCCTGGGCGCTCAGGCGGGCATCGGATGTGATGACGTCCCATATCTTATGTGTATTGGTATCAAACCACATCTCTTTTGTCCTCCCGTAGCGGCCGCGGCTTACCACCCTTGTATTGATGACGCCAAGCATGTTCAGTTCTGAAATCAGGTCGGTTATCCGGCGGTGGGTCAGGACATCAAGTTCGATCGCGGGGGCAATCTCCTTGTAAATCCTGCTCACTTCCCCGCTTGTGAATATTGTCTGCCCCATCTGGTCGAGGAGGAGCATGGCATAGAGGACCACCTTGCTCTGGCTTGGGAGGGTGGCAATGCACTCGATCATCGAATCGGTCTCGATTTTTGCCTGGGCGCCCTTCACGTGCCGTTCGCCCACCTTCTCCGAATCATCGCGGTCGGCGATCTCTCCGGAGACGCGCAGGAGATCGAGAGCCCTCCTGGCATCACCGTGCTCCTGCGCAGCCAGCGCAGCGCACATGGGTATCACTCCTTCTTCGAGGGCTCCCGGATAGAATGCTATCTCTGCACGCTGCTGCAGGATATCACAGAGCTGGGGTGCATTGTAAGGAGGAAATACCAGTTCTTCCTCACTCAAAGAGGAGAGGACCCTTGGATCGAGGAAATCCTTGAAAGAGAGATCATTTGAGATCCCGATCATGCTCACCTTGGACTTTTTCAGGTCCGAATTGATACGCGAGAGGTTATAGAGTGTCTCGTCACCGCTCTTTTTTACCAGCTTGTCAATCTCGTCAAGAACGATTATCAGAACCCCTCCCATGGCCTCAAGCTGATTCTTGAGTTCCTGGTACACCTGGTCGGTGGGCCAGCCTGTCATGGGAATGTGGATCCGCGCCTTGTCACTTGCGACCTCATCTTCACCCAGGAGTGTCTTGGATATCTGGGCAAGTACCCTGTACTGCGTATCAATGACCTCGCAGTTCAGATGCACCACTCTGCATACCGTTCCCATGTGCGTCCCCGCATTTTCAAGTTCTGTTCCCACGTACCTGACACTGGCGGTCTTTCCCGTGCCGGTTTTTCCATAAATCAGGATATTCGAGGGCGTCTCATTCCGAAGGGCAGGGGCAAGAATTGAGGCAACCTGATCTATCTGTGGCCGCCGGTGGGGGAGGATCTGAGGACGGTAAGAATGCCGGAGTACTTCCCTGTTCTTGAATATTTTATTGGTCTCCAGGTATTTTTTGAAAAGTCCGATCGACTGGTTCTGTTCCTCAGGCATCCTGTCCCCCTGGGAGATAACCATATGCACCCTTTATTGAAAAATGTGCCTGTTTGAGTGCTTTATAAACCCCCTTGTTTCCACTGGAAACTCTTTGTAAAATGATTGTAATAGATGTTTGGCGCCTATTGTGTGATTTTATGTAGATGTGAAATACCCAGATTTCCGAAGGAGCCCATAGTATTCCCCGGGCAACCCCTCACCCCTTTGTTTCCAGTGGAAAAAAGGGAAAAACCATTTTATTTTAATAAAAAGATCATGAAAAACTATTCATTTCTATTCTTCACTTCATAATATAAAATTTTACTGAAATTCTTTTGAGAATAAAGAGAAATGAAAAACTATAGAGAGATAACCCTTTTTTCATGTAGAGAACAATAGGATCGGAAAATGATCATTTCTCACGTATTTCTTTATTTGATGAATAAATCAATTATTTTCCACTGGAAACAAAGGGGTATATACTTTTCATATAGATACCTTAAATCAGGCACCCATTGTCATATATAGAGTTATCATCATCAACTCAATAAAAGTATACAACAATTATGGGCATAACACTCTTTTGTCAATACCAGTTATCGTTGTCACCCGTATACTCTGGTTGATTCCCTTTCCATGACCGGGACTGGCAGTGTGTCCGTTCCACTGGAAACAAAGGGGTCCAGGGATGTGTACGGGTATTTCGCAATATTCACTGCCATTCACATCACGGTTTTCCAGTGTGTATTGTTTATGCGTTCCGGCGATGTTACATCTGAGCAATGAAAGCAGACCATGAACGTCCTGTCATAATCAATGCCGCAGTGATCACTGTTTCCAGCACCAGGTCGAAAGATGATGATACAAGCGGTCAGGCCATCAGGGGTCTTCTTGAAAAGACCGGAATCAGTATATCTCATTACACGATCGTTCCTGATGAGGAGGAGGCAATCCGCAGGGAATTACTCAATACGTTTCATTCAAGCAATTGTATCATCCTCAACGGAGGAACCGGCCTGACTCCTGATGACTGCACCATCGAAGCCGTCGCACCGCTTCTTGAGAAGAAGATCGATGGATTCGGAGAATTTTTCAGGGCAAAAAGCCTGGCGGAGATAGGGACTGCATCCATGCTTTCACGGGCCCTGGCCGGAGTATCCGGGGGAAAAGTTGTTTTCTGCATCCCCGGGTCACCTGCGGCCGTCACTCTCGCAGTCCGGGATCTCATCCTTCCCGAGATAAGGCATATCCTGACGCATGCACAGAAAAAACAGTGAATATCCCGGACTGTTTTCCGGGCAAACAGGGATCACCGCGAGCTGGTCAGGATACCCGGGGGCTTCTCATCCAGGAGAACAGCCTCCCTGTCATTATTGACCTGACCCGGAAACCGGCAGACAGGTGAGATCTTTTTACTGCAGGAGTTGTCAGATTTTCACCGGTAGACTTCAAGCAGCGCAACCCTTTCGAGGACCAGTTCCTTCAGTCGTCCGGTGCCGGCAACCCCGAGCTCCTGTGGAGTGATGGAAAAGAGCTGGCACAGGCAGTCGGTTTTCTGTTGTGTAAGGGTCTCCCAGTCTTCATCGTCGGCCGGGTCGCAGAATGCCAAAAGATCATTCCAGGCTTCCCCGACATCGGGACAGAGACAGAGGTATGCAGCATTCTTTCCCGGGTGAACACCGAATGCCGAAGCGTGCATGATCTGCCGCGAACCCGACGCAAACAAAAGCGCCTCCATCTCAATCCTGCTTGAAATCATGGTTCCTTCCTTCCAGGCTCTCAGCGCATGGACAAGTGCGGATTCCACGTGGGCCATTCCTGCCATCCGGCAGGCATCGAAAAAGATGATCCTGGTGTTCCTTTTCCCGGCTATTTCCCGGATCTGGTTGAGGAAGGAATCGAGATCCTGGATGCAGGTCCTGACCTGACGGATACTGCAGGAGGACATCAGTCATCCTCGCTGAACCAGGAGAGCGTCTTCTGGCCCGAAGAGTTGGCGGAAGAAGACGGTATTACGCTCCCGGAGGGCATCTCTTTCTCAACCTGGCTTAAAACCCGGGCTGCGATTCCCCGTCCGAGTATTGCCGCGATCCTCGCGGGGTCTGCTTTTCTCAGGTCCCCGGGGCTCGCGATTCCGTTATTGAAGAGACTCCTGGCCCTCACCCGTCCGATATTCTTCAGCCGGACAAGGGGAAGAAGCTCTCTTCTGACCCCGTGCTTCATGCAGAACTCGAATTCCCTGACATCTCTGGCATAGCGGGGGACAAACATCCCTGCAAGCCTTCCCGACGCGTGCATGAGCCAGTTGACACTCTCGACCAGGTTGAAAATATCCCCCGGACCGACGGAATAGCGTTCACATATGGTCGCCTCAGGCACTTCATCGGCCCAGTCGCGGAGGAGCATGGCGGTCTTCAGTGCCCTGTAAAATCCCTCGTCGTCTCCGAAATCAAGGGATATCCAGAGTTCATCCCCGTGCTCAAAGAGAAAGCGATCCAGGTAGTGGAGATCGCGGTTGCTCACATACAGGGTATACATATCAGACGTGCTGCACAGGAGCTGGAGGAGTCCCATGTCTGAATATGCACCTGCGGATCCCATGCGATTGACGATAGATTCGGCCCCGCGGGGATCGATATAGAGCTGGGAGACAAGGGCACCGTATTCCGTGGCCGAGAGGCGATCATCGTTCTCTACAACCATCTCTGCATCGTCAAGGAATCGCAGCGCCCTTTCGGTCACCGATTCAATCAAACGGCTCTGTGTGTGCTGGTACCGGTAAAAAGTCCGGCCGAGGAAATCCTTGATCCCCTCACGGGTACTGACAAATCCCGATGCGATGAGAGAGAGGATATGGGTTGTCAGGGCGGATTCGTCAGCGCACTGTGAATTTACATCCTCAGCCTGGGCATGAATGTAGAATTCAACGAGTGACTGGCGTTCCTCCTCATTTTTTGCAATCAGTACGGATTCGCCGTACGGATCGAGCCGGGGTCGCCCCGCTCTCCCTGCCATCTGGTGGTACTCCCGTGCCGGGATGGGGACCATGCCCTGCCCGGTCTCGTAGCGCCGGTAATCGCGGATCACGACTCTCCTTGCGGGAAGGTTGAGTCCGGCCGCAAGGGTAGGGGTTGAGGAGATGCAGCGAATGAAACCCTTCCTGAACCCCTCCTCCACGAGTGCCCTTGCCGCCTTCGGAAGCCCCGCATGGTGAAATGCGGCACCCAGTCCCACACAGGAAGATAAGACCTCTCCCATCTCCGTCTCTGCGATCTTCTTCAGCCGCTGGCGGTATTGGCCGAGTTCAGGGTCATCGCACTGAAGCGCTTTTGCCGCTCTTTTTGCAAAAGCCTCTGCATTCTTCCGCGAAGAAACGAAAAAAAGACACTGGCCGCCTTCCGCCACGGTATCAAGGAGGAGGTTGATATCATCATGCCTGGAAGTGACAGGAACCGCCCGGTTCTGATCCTCGAACAGTATCTCCCCGTTCAGGTAGATTCCCTGGCGGAGATCCACTGGCCGCCAGGTACTGGTGACAAGGGCGGCATCGAGCCATCCGGAGAGGGCACTGGGATTTCCAATGGTTGCAGAGAGAGCAATCACCTGAAGGGCAGGGTTCCTGGACCGCATCTTTGCAATAACCATCTCAAGGGTGGGTCCACGGTCAGGTGAGTCCAGCAGGTGCACCTCGTCAACGACCATGAGGGAGATATCCTGGAGCCAGGGTGCCCGGTTCCGGATAAGGGAATCGACCTTCTCGCTTGTTGCGACAATGATGTCATTGCGGCCAAGGGAGTCGTCGCGTCTATCGTAATCCCCTGTCGAGATGCCGACCCGCAGACCTTTCCCGGAGAACTCATCGAATTTTTCACTTGCCAGGGCTTTCAGCGGTACGATATAGAGGCTTCGCCCGCCCCTGGATGCGTGAAAATGCATCGCCATCTCCGCAATGAGGGTCTTGCCGCTCGCAGTGGGGATCGTGACAAGCAGGTTGACGCTTTCGAAAAGCCCTTTTTTGACGCATTCGGTCTGGGGCGGATAGAGATCGACAATACCGAGCGCATGATAGCTCTCCTTGAGATACTCAGGGATCGGGAGCGTGGCGACATTCATTTACAACCCCTTCTCTTCCACTCCATGGAAGACTAAGCGCGCATGTTTAACCCAGAAAGAGATCTTTATCCGGTATTCATCTGCACTGGAAATCATCCTTTTTGTCCCGGCGATCCTGTCTCCTGTATTCATCCTGCAGGAAATATACTCAGTAGTAGTAATCGATCATGTCCAGTTTTGCATCCTGGCGTTTCTTTTCAAGGTACGAGAACACCGCTTCGTGAGGAGAACCCTCCAGAAGCATGTCAATGGCGGCCCGGGCAACTTTCATCTGCTCGGGAAGCCCGATGAGTGCGATAGTCTTACCCATGACAGAGATCTGGGTATGGGTCATGTGTTCTATCTGCTCCCTTGCACGCCCGTCTCTCCCGATGATCCTGCCCCTGAGCCGGTCCATGTGCCGCGGGCTGTCCGCAAGCCCCGAGAGATCGATGACTTCCAGGAGAAGATCCTCATCATCGAGCAGTGCAAAAGCACGTTCCGGTGAGAAACCCCTGTTGATCGCCTGTATCACTTCAACGGTACGGAGAAATGGAAGTGCGTCTTCCCCTTCCACCCTGACAATGCCCTCCTGGCTGTCGATGCCGATTGTTGTGGAAGTCCGCTCCTCAAGTTCCCTCTTTATTAACCCGCCTTTCCCTATCAGGACCCCGATCCGGTTTCCTGCCACTTTCAGCTCCTGCATCATATGATCATGTCACCTCGTCTCACCAGGCATTCCCGCGTTCCCGGGGACCTGGATGCCGGTCACCTCGGAAAAAAAATCCCTTTCATCCCATACTGGGCACTTCTGGCTGAAAAACCGGTTGATATTGGCAATGTCCCTTACAAGAAAATGGAGAGCCCTGGGATGATCCGGTGTGACTGCCTGCCCCATGTCTATCACATACATGCGATCTCCGTAGAGAATGTTGTATTCGGAGAGATCGGCATGCACCAGTCCTGCTTTCTGGTAGAGATTCCTGATAAATGACAGGACCTCGCCGTATACCGTCTCCGCATCATCAAGGTGCACCGATCGGATCTGCGGGTATGGCCGTTCATCTGAGCCCAGAAATTCCATGAGGAGGATATTCCGGTCCCAGACCAGGGGTTTTGGAACAGGGAGGCCGATCTCATACGCCCGTGAGAGGTTTGCGTATTCCTTCCTGGTCCAGGCAAACACGATATCCTTCCGTGTCCGCCGGATTCCTGAGAACCGCCTGTCTCCCATGATATATTCGCTCATGGCATTGAAATTCGCAGTGCGTATGCGGTAGATCTTGATTGCCAGGTCCTGGGTGTCGCGCTCACCAAAAAAAACATTTGCCTCCTTTCCGGTGCTGATGGAACCCCCGATGGCGGTGATCCATTTCTTGTGAACCAGGTGGTAAAGCGAGACCAGCGTGATCTCGTCGAACACGTCATCCCTGACCTTCAGCTGGTCCATGTCCTTGATGCGGATCCCCATGTCGGCGATCTTCCGGTCGAACCTGTCCTCGATGCGATCGATCTTCACCCGTTTCACCGTGTTATCCGATATGGTCCCTGACCTCTGCCAGGATATCGGCAAGGTAGGCAGCCGTGGTCTTTTTCAGGTCAAGGGGATGGATCTCGCCCTTCCGGTACGCCTCTTCCAGTTCATGGTAACCCGAAAATGCCCGGTCTCCCCCGAACTTTTGCGGGCGGCGCACAACCACTTCAGCAACTCTCGGGAAGATGTGGTGCTGCAGGATCTGGAGGACGGGGTTCTCTTCACATTCCGGAGGGCAGAAGGCTTTCTGACACTTCTTATTGATATCCTCCACGCTGTCGGCGACGGATATATAATTACCACTCGAAGAAGACATCTTCTTTCCATCAAGACCGTTCAGGATGGGAGTGTGGATGCACACGGGCGGGGAATACCCAAGAGCCGGGAGGTGCTCCCGGGCCAGCATATGGATCTTCCGCTGGTCGATCCCCCCCACCGCCGCATCCACCTTCAGCATCGCGATATCCACCATCTGCATGATGGGATAGATCATCTGGGAGACAGTGGGAGTCTCCATCTGCCTGCCCACCTCGTCCATGCTCCGGGTGGCCCGGTTCAGGGTGATTTGCTGGGAAAGCCGCAGGACCATCAGCTCATAATCCCTGTCAAGCTGCAGGTCAGACCCGAGGACATACTCCACGTCAGTGAGCCCGAGACCCTCGAAGCACCTGCGGTTATACATGGCCAGATCACGCACCTGCTCCATGGTTCCCTTCCGGTTCAGAAAAGCATGCAGGTCGGCGAGAAGCACAACGACCCTGAACCCGGCATTCTTCAGATCCACAAGTTTGTTGATGGTCACCAGGTGGCCGAGATGGATCTCCCCGCTGGGTTCATACCCGGCATATACCCTTTTTTCCGGCCTGGCAAGGACTCCCCGCAGCTCCTCATCTGTGACGACTTCGACGGTATTCCTCGTTGCCAGTGCATACGCATCCATTCATATAAAATGGGAAATGCAGGGTGTTAATGCTTATGTACGCGGGGGTGTGCCGGCAAAGAAAAGACGGACAACAATCTTTGTAGGAACCCGGCGTCACCCTGCACATCACTTCCCGGTTGGGAAAAGGGGGATACTTTTAAAGGACTATTTAATAAAAGGAGAAATCGGGGAGGATGGATCAGTTTATTGTAATGAAATGCAGGGCCTTGTTGGTCATTGCAACCGATTTTTCAGGATCATTCTCGATCCCGGTCATAGCCCTGATGCAGTCGATGTTTTCCACCACGACATCAGCCTCCTGGTGAATTGCCTGGAAGAGGTAGAGTTCTTTGCCCATGCAGGAGACAGATTCCTCGAAGACGCCATTCTCCCAGAGATCCGACCTGAAACGGCCCAGGTCCATGGCATACTCCTTCAGTTGGGCGGTACTGGTGATACCTGTCTCTTTCTTGACGAGGCCGATACGGGGGTGCTCTTCCATGATCTTCATTACTTCGTCCCGGTCTGCTTCCCTCTTCAGATCCATCTGCACCACGTGCATGTGCATCATCGTCACAGGGACGATCATGGCCAGCGTAACAATGTTGATATGGGGCAGCACGCTCTGCACGTCGGGCCCGTGGTGGCTCGGTATGTGGACCGGATTCAGGACAATGGCGTCGATAGGTCCCCTCTTGATGTCCGCGGGGTCCCCGCCTCTCCTGACCATCACTGCCCGGACTTTCTCAACCCCGTATACCTTGTCCATGGTGTTGATAATCCGGCACAGCCCGGTCGTGTTGCAGGAGACCACGCGTGCAAACTGCCGTCCTATGGCATCCCTGTAGTTGCAGTCCGAGTTGAATGAGAAACCTGCCACCTCGTGATCCTCGCCGCCCTGCCAGATCGCCTTGATACCGATCTTCTCATACAGCGCCCTGTTCTTTTCACCGACACCCCCGGGTGTCGCATCTACAACGATATCGGCAGCCTTCAGCATGTCCTCCACACTGCCTGCCACCGTGAGGCCGGCTTTTTCAAAGGCGGCCTTTTTTGAGAGATCGGCAATGTACAGGGGATATTTTCGGGTTTTTGCCACGAAAGCCTCGTAGCTCGGCCTCGTCTTCGAGACACCGATCACCTTCATGTCCTTCTGGGCGGCGACTGCATCGGCCACGCGCTTGCCAATTGTCCCGTACCCGTTGATGGCGACTTTTATCATATGGTGAGGGAGTGGGAATGGTGGGCATTAAAGTTTGTCAATTGTTGACAGGTGACTGCACTGTGACCTCCGGGGCATCCCGCTCATTCGTCGGGAAATATTTATGATCACGGGAGTATACTGCAATCATGAGAGGTTGTTGGACAAATGGATAGCGGAAGTCGCGAGAGGGCCAAAGAGAGAGTCGGGCAATTGAAAGGATTTTACATTCACCTCCTGATTTTTATCGTGATCAACGCCGTGTTGATTCTCATCAACATTCTCACTTCCCCGGGAAACTGGTGGTTTTACTGGGTCACCATCTTCTGGGGAATAGGGCTTGTATTCCAGGCAGTGCATGTATTTGGGAGGAAAAGTGTATTTTCCAGAGAATGGGAAGAGAACAAGATCCGGCAGTATATCGAGGAAGAAGAATCGCATAAATGACCCTTAATTAATTCTCTTTTTTTGATCGGATAATTATGAATCCGGGTATGGCGTGTCTGTTACCGCCTGACCCGTTGATTTCGATGCAGGATGTCTATCCTTCCCGTTCGTCCTTTACCGGAGGCTGATTGATCATCCTCCAGTACAGGCCCATCTCCCGAATCACATTTGCAAACTCGTCAAACTGAACAGGTTTCACGATGTAGCTGTTTACACCGAGGTTGTAACTGTCAACGATGTCCCTCTCTTCACGGGAGGACGTCAGGACAACCACGGGGATGTTCCTGGTCGTGTCGTCGTTCTTGATGCGGCGCAGGACTTCAATACCATCAATTTTCGGAAGTTTCAGGTCAAGGAGTATGACACGTGGCTGTGCACGGATGTCCCTGTCGCGGTACGGCCCGGTTCCGTAAATATAATCCAGCGCTTCCTCTCCATTCCAGGCCACATGGACACGATCGGAAAGATTACACCACTGGAATACATGCAGGATCAGCTCCACGTCGTTGGGATTGTCCTCTACCAGAAGTATCTCCGCAGGTTTCCCCATGTGCTCCATTGATAATCAGTAACGCGCAGGGGTTCAAAAAGGTTGTGGAAATTTGAGCGTGGTGAGTCGGGCACCATTTCAGTGAGAAATCGCGATATGCACGCAGTTCCTGACTCAAAATCAGGAAGGGCCGGATACACTTCGTGCACCTATTGATTGGCAAATATTTATAGGAAGGGGAGAGGGAACACACCACTGTTATGATCCTGGATCAGGAGAAGATCACAAGGATAAAAAGGCTGCTGAAGAGCCGGCCGAAGGGGCTGACCATCTCGGACATCTCCCAGATACTCAAGCTCAACCGGAATTCGGTGGCGAAGTACCTGGAGATCCTCCTCATCACCGGCCAGGTGGAGATGAGGCTGTACGGAAATGCCAAGGTGTATTACCTCTCACAGCGTGTTCCCATCTCCTCGATGCTGAAGTTCGCCACCGAATTGATCCTGATCCTGGACACGGACCTGAAAATCATCGATGTGAACGATAATTTCCTCTCGTTTTTCGGTCTCGAAAAGGACAACCTTATCGGACGTGATATAGAAAAAGAAGCTATTCCCGGCCTTTCAGAGATCCCGTTTGGTGATCTTTCAGAAGAATCGGGATGCCCTGAAGAGGGCAAACTGGAAATCAGTTTTGTTCGCGAGGGCAAGAAGCACCACCTCGACCTCAAGATAGTGCCCACGGTATTCGACGACGGGAGCAAGGGTTTCACGCTGATCTTCGAAGATGTGACCCTGACGAGGGAATACGAACAGAAACTGAAGATCAACGAAGAGAGGTACCGTGCTATCGTTGAAGATCAGACCGAGTTTATCTGCCGGTACGATACCGATTTCCATTTCACATTCGTGAATAATGCAATCTGCCAGTTTCTGGGGGTTTCCTGTGAGGAGATTTTTGGCAGGAATGTACTCGATTTCGTGTATGAGAAGGACAGGGAGTATGTGAAGAAGAATATCCTCTCGCTCTTCCGGGAATACCCGTTCCAGACCCACGAGGAGAGGGTTCTCGATAAAAACGGGGAGATCCGATGGCAACAATGGACGAACAGGGCAATATTCGATGAATCCGGACGCATCGTCGAATACCAGGGTGTGGGACGTGATATTACCGAAAGGAAAGCCGCCGAGGAGAACCTCCTTATCATGAACATGGCTATCGCCTCATCGATCAATGGCATCGGCCTTGCAGACCTTGAGGGGCATATCACCTATGCAAACTCGGCATTCCTGAAGATATTCGGGATAGACAGGCTGGAAGATATCCTCCATAAACACATAGAAACTCTCGGCAACCCCGATAATCCCGGTACCGGGGTAAAAACCGTGCACAAGGCTCTCAGGGAAAAGGGAGAATGGAAAGGGGAGATCACGGTCATCA
Source organism: uncultured Methanolinea sp. (assembly GCA_964452625.1). Classification (GTDB taxonomy): domain Archaea; phylum Halobacteriota; class Methanomicrobia; order Methanomicrobiales; family Methanospirillaceae; genus Methanolinea_A. Next base: position 126,014 of record CAYVMJ010000002.1, on the reverse strand, counting down.
GGAAGGATGGTACAAGGGTTCTGACCCACCAGACCGCGAATCTGATAAGGGATAAAAATGGGACCCCCATCGCCATGATGACATCATTCATTGATCTGACCGAGAAAATCGAGGCCGACAGAGAAATCCAGATCATGAACACGGCGATTGAATCGGCCATCAACGGGATCATCATCTTTGATTCGCATGAAAACCTGATCTATGCAAACCAGGCATTCCTGAAGATATTCGGGGTGACCACCCTGGAAGACATGGTCAGGGACCATATGGGCGAATTCATGCATATCGCTGAGAGCGTCGTTCCTCCGGTCGAGGATATCAAAAAGGCCATGCAGCCCCAGGGAAGATGGGGAGGTGAGATCAGGGTGAAGATGCCCGACGGTACAACAAGGTTCTTCCAGGTTGCCGCCACCCAGGTCCCGGATAAATCGGGAGGCATCCTCTGCGGGATGGGGATATTCATGGATGTCACCGACCAGAAAGTGATAGAAAAAGCCCTCAAAACCACTCATGAAAAATTGCAGGATGCCATCGAATTCATACCTGATCCCACATTCATCATCAACCGGGACAGGGAAGTCATTGCATGGAACAGGGCCCTCGAGACCCTTTCGGGAGTAAAAAGCGAGGATATACTCGGTTCGGGTGCATACAGGGAGGCATTCACATTTTTGGAGGGCATCAGGCCGATTCTCGTGGACATCCTCGATCTGCCTGCACACGAACTGGCAAAATCCCATCCGGACATACGGAGATTCGGGGATAGTATTTATGTGGAAGCGGTGATTCCCGGCAGGCATGAAGAGAAAGGAATGTACCTGTGGGGAAAAGCAACCCCGCTGTTTGACCGGGAGGGAAACATTATCGGGGCAATCGAATCCTTCCGCGACATGTCCGAATGGAAGAAAGCGAAGGAGACATTCAACCCAAGGCAGGGGATGCCCGGGGATTCGGATACCATGGGGAGCATTCCCGCCAGCGATTCTCACACAGGCATGGACTTCCTGAATTCGGCATTCGAGCATCTCTCCGAGGGGGTGGTCATCCTCGATACCGGAGGAACGATCCGGAAGATGAATCCTCCATTCCTCAGCCTTCTTCAGTACAGTCAGGATGAATTGCTGGGGAAAAACTTCACCCAGATATGTCATTCCGGTGATATCTCACTCGTAAAAGAGGTCCTCGACAGGACGAGGAATAATGCAAAGAATACTGAACGTGTCAGTATACGGCTCGGACAGGTCAGCCAGCCGGTCGACACCGAGATATGCTGCCTCCGCGATGCAGAGGGGACACATCTCGGGCATCTCGTCATCCTCTTCCAGTCTCCCCTGGTTTCATTCTAGATATAGAGGCTCTGGATTTGGAGGATCTCGCTGCTGTCCTTTGCATTGATATAAAGGTTCAGCGGTTCCTCGTTGATTTCAAGAAATCTCCTACCCCAAGACGCTGTCTCCAGTATCAATGCGGCCTGATCGCGCTCACCAAGGATATAGAGTGCTGCAGCAAGTGCTTCAACCGAAGAGAGCCGCCACGGTCTTCCAAAATTCACCGGGTTTGCGGCAACCAGGAAAGGAAGAGCACGTCTTCTCCTCCATGACCCGGAAGGAATTCTCTCGAGGACATCCCAGGAACAATCGAGTGCTGTAATGGAACGGGCGACCCGGTCTGCGGGGGATAATGCCTGTTGCGCTGTAGGATCGAGGAGAAGGGTGTTCCTGGGAATTCTTGAGAGTCTTGAAAGTACCCGTATGAGCCCTGATCGTTCCATTCGTTTTACGGTACATTTTCGGGGGTCACAGCTGTTGTCCCGGAACGCGTACAGGGGAATCATCTATTTCCTCTACGCATCTACCATCTATCAATGTACGTGCTCATGTGCCCCTGCATACTCCATCCCGGTCTCCGGGCCCGCGGAATTACCAGGGAATCTGATCTCCACGCATTTGAGAAAGCAATTGAGCGCTGCCGGGCGTTCGGACTTGATATTGTGCCGCTACCCTGCCCGGAAACACTTTACCTGGGCAAGGATCGAGGGCCGGGAACATTCCTCGACAGGCTCAACACGGAGGAATTCTCGGAACTCCTCGACCAGCTCGAAGAGGAAGCCAGGGATATCATGCGTGCACGGGGCCCTCCCCTCTGCTGCATCGGTGTGAATTCCTCACCTGCGTGCGGGGTTGATACTATGTATTATGGAGATGACGGCAGCGGACCATCGCGCCGCATGAAAAGAGGCGTGTTTCTCGAACGGTTCCCCGATGTGCCTGCCATCGATGTCCAGGTTTTTTCCCGTTACAGGATCTATCTCGCCGGCCCGCTCTTTTCCGCTGCAGAGAGGCGTTTTAACATCTGGCTTACGGAGCTTCTCACCGATCATTTTTTCAGCGTCTACCTTCCCCAGGAAGCGGGGGACGATACATGCCATCGTGATCCTGATGCACAGAAGGATATTTTTACCATGCACTGCGAGGCGCTTGCCAGTACCGACATAGTGGTTGCAGTGATCGACGGGGCTGACGCCGATTCAGGGACTTCATGGGAGATGGGATTTGCCTTTGCCCGTGGAATTCCCGTCGTCGCGTTCAGAACGGATTTCAGGCGGGCAGGGATGCACGAGCACGTCAACCTGATGCTTGAGCAGTCGTCGTGTGTGGTTCACGAAGAGGAGAACCTGTTGAAGGCATTACATTCTCCATTCCACCTCGCATCATCGCGGGTGAACCCGGGCAGTCCCGGGAGCAGGGGGTGTCAGGAATGAAAGCAAAGGAGGCCGGAAGCGGAGATGGGCATGCCCGAAAGGCCTGCATGGTGCCTGATCTTGATATTTCACACCGTGCACCTTCGGCTGATACTCCTGATTTTTGGACAATGAAGGATGCCATCCTCCGCAGCAGGTACCTGCAAATCCTTCTCGTTCTCACAGGGATTGCCGCTTTTCTCCGCCTGTATGCTCTTGATCTCTCTCCATTGTGGCTCGATGAGGCCCTCACGTACCGTTTTTCGCTCCATCCCTTCTCTGAGTACTGGGGCCTGATCAGTGCAGGGGGAGAGGTGCACCCCCCTCTCTTTTACTGGATGGAGCATTTCATGCTCGGCTTTGGCCATACCGAGACCATGCTCCGGGTGATCCCGGCAGTCTTCGGAATCCTTACGGTCCCTGTGATCTATTTCCTTGGCAGTCATGCAGTCGACCGGAATGCCGGCCTCCTTGCGGCAGCACTCCTTGCATTTTCACCATTCCACCTCTTTTATTCCCAGGAGGCAAGGATGTATTCGCCCTTGCTGTTCTTCCTTTCATGTGCCCTTCTCTTCTTCTTGCTGGCAGTAAAGGAAGAACGTCTGAAGTGGTGGCTGTCATTCGGAATATTTTCAGGATTGGCCTTCTGGACCCATTTTTACTCTCTCCTCCTTATCGCAGGGGTATATGCATGGTACTGTGTCGTTGCAGCGAGAGATAAGGCGAAGGTATCTCAATTGAAAGGTCTCGCGTGTGCGTCGGCAGTCCTGGTCGTGCTCTGCCTGCCACTCGTCGCGATTTCATGGATGGTGCTGCTCGGGAGAACAGCGGGCACACCAACGTGGGGCAACCGGGGGCTTGAGGTACTCATTACCACTTTTCACCAGTTCTCGGGATATTCTGCAATCCTGGCAGTCGTTTTCATTGCCCTTTTCCTCGTTGGCATGTATATGCTCTGGGCCGGCCAGCGTGATACCTGTGTGCTCTTTACCTGGCTCTTTGCCCTTTTTTTTGGGGGGAGTATGGTATTCTCCTTCTTCATGCCGATGTCGCCCAGGTATCTCATCGGTATTCTTCCGGTCTTTTTCATTGGAATTGCGTCATCCTATCTTGCTATATCCCGTGTAAAACCGGACAGGAGAATCATCTATGCGTGCCTTGCCCTCATTCTCGTGGTGAGCGTTCCAGGCCTTGCACATCATTATATGGTTGTAGAAAAAGAGGACTGGAGGTTTGTGGCGGATCTTCTTGCCCAAAACACCCTTCCTGGAGATACCGTGGTCATCATGCCCGGATACATGACTGCACCTTTTGATTTCTATTATGACAATACATCTGACATGACGAGGGAACTGGGGCTCTCGAGTGCAGAGGAGCTCCGCCTGCTCTCGGATCAGAAACAGAAAGAGAAGATATTTATTGCATTTACCGATGACCTGAATGCAGCAGACCCTTCGGGGGAGGCAATCCGGTGGATGAAAGAGCATGCGCAGTTTGCAGGAAACCAGAGAGGTGTATATGTGTTCGTGGTGGTCTGAAACCCTGCGGGATTCATGCAGGATTCCTGCAGCGATGAAATCAGTTCAGCCTGTTTTCACACAGAAGGACGAGAAGATATTTCGCGTCAGACACATGGGAGACGGTGAGTGATGGGAAAGAGAAAGAAGACCACAAAGAAGGATACACCCAGCGAAACGAATGCCGCGTCCCCACCAACCCCTCAACCCCTTCCAGGGGAGGAGAAGGTCAGCAGGTTCCGGGAGATATCTGATCATATCAGGTCAGATCCGTACGTCCATATCCTGATAATCCTCACACTGGCCGGCATCTTTCTGCGGTTTTTCCAGCTTGATTTCAACTCTTTGTGGCTTGATGAAGCGTTCACGTATTATGCATCAGACAAGTCGCTCCTGGAGATATGGGAGACTACTAAAACCGGGGATTTCCACCCGCCTCTCTTCCACTGGATAGAACATTTCACGCTTTTTTTCGGGAACAATGAATTCATCCTCCGGTTCATCCCGGCGGTCCTTGGCAGCCTCACGATCCCGCTCTTCTACCTCATCGGAAAAGAGGTCATGGATGAAAAGGTGGGGGTATTAAGCGCTGCATTGCTCACATTCTCCCCCTTTCACATATACTACTCCCAGGAAGCCTATTCATATTCAATGGTCCTTTTCGTCTTTTCCCTCGTTCTGATCTTTTATATGAGAGCGATCCGGTCCGACAACCGGAAGGACTGGGTTCTTGTGGGAATACTCTCGGCGATTGGGTTCTGGGTCCATTATTACATACTGATACCCCTCGCAGTGCTCTTTCTCCACGCGTTTCTCGTGAAAATACCCGGATTTCAGAGGGACAGGAAAGGATGGAAGAATCCTCTCCTTTCAGGAATCATTTTTCTGGCCGGTATCGCACCGCTCGTCTATATTGTCGTTGAAAGGTATTTCACCCTGACAGCGGCACCGCCGACATACGGCGTATTCGGGCTTGCGCTTGTGACTGAAACATTCCTGAGGTTCTCTTCATTTCAGGCATGGATTGCTATCGCATTCATCATCCTTTTTGTAATTGGATTGATCCCCCTCTGCCATCGGCGGAAATCCACCTGCCTTCTCTTTGGCCTGCTGATGACCGTCCCGCTCACCATAAGTGTCCTTCTCTCTTCGACAATGACGATGAATCCACGGTACCTGATATACCTCATGGCGCCGTTCTATGCGGGGATCGCATGCAGTTATTGCCTCTTGGAGAAGGGATACTCCAGGAAATGGGTTATCCTCCTCGTTATAGCGGGAATCGTTCTGGTAAATGTCCCGACACTCTCGGGGTATTACCAGTCGGTCACGAAGGATGACTGGAGAACATATGCGAGTGTTATGAGCAGCAATACCCGGGACGGGGATATGATCATCCTGATCCCTGCGTACATGGATATGCCCTTTGGGTATTACTACGACAATGTCTCGGATCATACCACAGTGTATGGAGCGGTCACACCCGGAGACATTGAAAAGATTCTTGGACAAAAGCAGAACAACACCGTCTATTATGTCGTCACGAACGATCTTACCGCTGCGAATCCGGAGGGTGACACTATCACCTGGCTGGACAAGAATACCCAATATCTCGGACAGTACATGAATATTTACACATTCATGTCCTGAATTTCACCTGTTTCGAGAAATGAAGTCTCCATGAATACCTGATATTATCGCTCTTTCTCTGGATGAGGTTATACCGGAGGATTCCAAGAGTCTGAACAAGATACTGCAGGATGATGAGTGGTTTGAGTTTGCTCTTCCCCTTATCCCTGTTCCTGAAAATAAGTGGAATTTCATGCACACTCTTCCACCGGCCCTTGCCGAGAATCTCAAAACACATCCGGAATCCCCGCGGTCTGAGTTCCGCTCCTGACAGGACTCTCCTGTTGATTGCAAAGAACCCGCTCCCCGAATCTGTCACTATCGGGATCAGGAGGCGACCCATCATCGCAGCGCCGAACGAGAGGAGCTGCCTGGAAAGAGGCCAGTTCAACGAACCTCCACCCGGGATATACCGGGACCCTATCACAATATCATTCCGGTCATCTCGGAGTGAGTGGAAGAAGAGGGGTATCATATCAGGAGGATGAGAGAAATCGCAATCAATGCACTGGATGAGATCTGTTGGTGAAGAGAAGAAACCATCACAGAGGGAGGGGGACAGGCCGTGGTTGTCATGCCTGACAATCAGGCTGATGTTCTTCATCGACCCGAGTAGGGATTGCACCACCGGAATTGTCCCGTCGCTCGAGTTGTCATCGACGACAAGGATGTGACCGTGGATTCCCGAATTGATGAAGATCCCGTCTATTGCCAGGATCATCCGGTGAATATTCTCCCGCTCATTGAAGGTAGGGATGAGAACTGTCAGGTCAAATTCCTGCCCAGTTTGTGTGGGATCAGAGAGAAAACCAAATATTTCGTGCGATTTATCCATTCCCGGCCTGCAACATCAGTTTCAATAGAATCATTCTGCAAGACTATAATAAGTTTGCAATGGCCCCCGAAAGGAAAAACGGCAGCGTGCAGTCATTTCACCGCATGCAGGACAATCGAGACCCCGAAACCCCGTTTTTCAAAAAATGCATCGATCTTCATCCCTGCATCGAGCAGCGCCTGACGGTTGGCCAGTGCGAATAACGGGGAGAGGAAGAAGAGTGTCTTCGTCCTGCATGATGAAAAATCCCTGAAAAAGGTGCATAATTCACGTTGAGTGAAGAAAGAGAGGTGGGTCTCCCCGTAATTCCTGCCCCGACCGAAGAGATCCCAGAAGAGTTCATACAATCCCCAGATTGAATGCTCGTTCGGGGTCGTGATCACCACCTCGCCTCCGGGAACGAGTACCCGCCGGATCTCGGTGAGCATCGTCTCCGGGCTGGAGAGGTGCTCGATGATCTCGGCGCTCACCACCCGTCCGATACAACCCTTTCGGACAGGCAGGTGACGAACATCGGCTAGTATGAATGAGGTGCCGGGAATCTGCTTTCCCCGGGCATGCAGAAGGGCGTTCCGGTTGATATCGATCCCGACTGCCATACCTGCCGCATCCCTCTGGATCTCGGCAATCTGCACCCCGCTCCCGCACCCGATATCAAGGAGAATCCCCTTGCCTGCGGGGTCGAGGGCGCACCGGATGGTCTCGGTCTTCCGCTGCTGGAAATACCGCTGGACAAGGAGGTCTGAATGGTACGCCCGGTCATCGATATCGCCTGCGATACTCCTGTAGTGTGCCTCCAGATCCGCATCCCCGTGTGAACGAGTGAAAAATTCCCGGACACCGATGGAATCAACGAGGATCTCACTCCCCCGGACCAGGAATGCGAATGATGCGGCCATGGACACCTGTATCCCTATGACGGAGAAGACTGCGATGATTGCAGCCTCCTGGAGACCAATTCCTGCGGGAGTCAGGGGTATGAGCGAGAAAAGGGTGAGCAGAGGCGAGAGGAAAAAGGCATCCAGCAAAGAGTTGAAGGACAGGTGCAGGGAATAACCGATACACAGCCACTGGAGACCGCGAAGCAACCATCCTAGGAGCGAGACTGCGAGGATCATCGGGAAGAACTGCTGGATCCTGCGGCCCTCTGTGCCGATATCCAGGAGTTTTTGTCCCACACCCCATCGTGCGATGAATGTCCTGAAGGACATCGGGGGGTAGAGGATGAGGAAGAACGCGGCAAGAAGCGCCGCGATAAGAAGAGTGGTAAGGATCAGGGAAAAGGTGAATTCCGGGGAGAGCAGGCTTGCGTACAGGTATGCGATACCGAGAAGGGCAACCGTGACCTTGAAGAGGAGATCATACACATAGGTCGAGGTGATCGTGGCGGTCCCGGTCTTGAGCGGGACCCCTTTTTTCCGCAGAGCCTGGGCGGTGTACAGGTATCCGCTCCGGAGAGGGGTGAAATCGGAGAGGATCATCCCGGCCATGTGAGCCCAGAAAACAAATTTCACCCGTAATTTTTTTCCCTGGTGTGCCAGGAGCCGTTTGAGCCGTGCAACCATCAGGATATTATTGAGGAAGTAGCACACGAGTGCAAGGAGGAAGAAGCTGAGATCAATCGAGGAGAGGACCGTGAGCAATTGCCGGGTGGAGATGAACAGGAGTATCGCAATAATGAGGACGAGCCCTAGAATGGCCTGCAGGATGAAGATATATCGTTTCAACCGTCCGGGACGCATACATATCCGAAATAACCATTATTCGATGCTTCTATCAGATGAACCCTTTTATTTTCGGGGAGATTGTCTTTTTTGGAAGGATGTGCCGGGTGTTCCCTTCTCAGCAGGGCTGAAGAATGGTGTTTTCAGGGATTTTTCACGACATCAAGGAAAAGCGAAAGAACATTACACCTTCAAACGGGTGAAACCGGGCAATCCCTCCCGCATGAAATCTCATATAAGTTCCCATCTCATCTTATACGCATGCCCAATATCACGGTCGCAGTCATCGGCCCGGAAGGATATGCAGGTCACCTCGGGAAGAAAGGGACCTCATCGGACATCACTTTCTACAACCAGAAGCGGGATGACACAACGGTTACATACGTAGAACCGAGCCGCTACCCGGAAAAGCTCTCCTCTCTCTTCTTTTCAGTCTCCATGGCGGATTCGGCCCTCCTTGTGGTGGACGAGATCACCGCGGCGTTCGGGGAATGCGTGCTGATGCTCGATACGGCGAACGTAAAAAAAGGGGTCCTGGTGCTTCGGAATTACCTCACACCGGAAGAAGTCGCTCCTCTCCTGAAAGGGACAGTGGTTGAGCACTACCCGCTGCAACCCGATGACCATGCGCTTCTTCGGGATATATTCCTCGAAGAAGCGGCAAAGAGCACACCACCAGGGGCGGGGACTGCCGGCGGATCTGTCCCGGTCGATCACCATTTCCCGGTAAAGGGCGTGGGAATCGTTGTTCTTGGAGGCGTCGTGGAAGGGTGCATCCACGCCCACGATCAGCTGAAAGTCCTCCCCACCAAGAAAGTGGCCCATCTCCGTTCAATCCAGAAACATGACGACGACGTGATCGAGGCATTTGCCGGTGACCGTGTGGGACTCGCACTGAAAGGTGTGGAGGTGGAGGATCTCGACAGGGGATATGTCCTCTCGAGCAATCCCGCACTCATATCCACCAGCATCCTGAACGGCCGGGCGGAGCTTGTCCGCTACTGGCCGGCACCCCTGAAGGAGCAGATGATCGTGTACCTGGGGCACTGGATGCAGTTCATCCCTGCCCGGGTCGCCTTCGTGAACAATGCGGGGGACTGGAAGAGGCCGGAGATTACTTTAAAATCCGAAAAAGACCTTGTATTTCCTCCAGGTTCCCCCGTTCTCCTCCATTACCTGGAGGGAGGCAAACTCAGGGTGGTGGGGAAGCTCGTTCCCTCTTGATATGATGGGGAGTCCCTGCCGGATCACAATCACTCCTTCATCGGCCCGTCGCGTATTGCCGGAGTGCAAAGCCCGGCCCCCTCTTCCAGACGAACGGTGAAGCGAAGAAATCCTGCTGCAATATCAGAATAGTCCGGGATTTCCACGGCTAATGGAAAAAATCCATGGGCATGATGCTTTTTTTCTCTCCCCGATGACAGCGGACTTAAATACGCATGCGGGAGAAAAGATGTGCTATGGCACTTGGAGATCTTATACCCTGGATAGCGGGGGGAGTCGTCCTTCTCGTCATCGGGGGGCTGGTGCTTTATTTTGTCGGTATATACAACCGTTTCTTCTCGCTGAAGAACTCGTCAGAAGCAACGCTTGGCCAAATCAGGGTTGCAATGAAGAAGCGGCTGGACATGATCGACCAGCTCCTCGGGGCAGTCAGGAGCTACGCCACTTTCGAGCGGGAGACATTTGAGAAGGTCACGGCCATGCGGGCACGTGTTGCCACAGCCGATCCCGGAGACCTCAACGATATAGAGCGGGAATCGCGGTCCCTGCTCGGCAGGCTCTTTGCCGTTGCTGAGAACTACCCGGACCTCAAGACAAGTACCACTGTCCTGAACCTGATGGATGCGGTCCGGGGGGTGGAGGATGAAATTGGCAGGCAGCGTTACACCTACAACAACATATCCCAGCAGTACAACACCCTCTGTGACGTGATTCCCTCTAATATCGTGGCCCGAATTCTTGGCCTGTCAAAACTGCAATACCTGGAATTTGAAGAGGCCATCCAGACACCGCCGAAGATTGCCTTCTGACCGGGACGCACATGGGCGAGACAAAAGATCTGCTGACCCTGGTCATTCTGGCATTCGTGCTGGGAGCTGTTGCCATCCTCGTGTCGCTGGCAATCCCCGTACTTATCGAAGGCGATCTGGTGATTTCCCGTTACCAGGCAACGCTCCAGGAGGATGGAACCTTCAACGAGGTATACACCTACGAAGTGAAGAGCGGCGGTGAGTACCGCATGCTCTACCGGTACTGGCAGGATCCCCTCATTCTCCAGCAACCCTCATCCCCCTCCATCCGGTTTGTGAAGATGGATATCCCGCCGGGTACGACAGGATACATCAGGGACTCGTCCGGAGCAGTCACCCTTGACAGCGGAGACGACTCCGGGCATCTTGCATTCATCCGGAGCATGGCTGAAAAGAACGAAGTGGGAATCTATGACCCGGACTATTTTGATGCAGGGACCTACACAGTCTCGTATACCTACGTGATTCATCCTCCCATCGAGTATGACTCAGAGGACGCACACCTGAATCTGCGCCTTGTCGACGAACATATCCCTTATCGCGAGCTTGAGATCCGCATCCCGGCCAGGTATGCAGGTACAGTATTCCCGCACCCACCAGGCCTTGCAGTTGTCCGCGAGGGCGATACGGTGGTAATCAGGGGGCAGGCGGCAGGAGATGAAATCCTCGGGATTGAGACGCTCTTCCCTGCAGCAGATACCATGGATCTCCCCGGGTTCTTTGTCGCTGAAGAGGACGTTAGGAAGAAAACAGAGGATGCGAATCCCATCTATAACCGGCTCCCCCTCTACATCGCCTGGGGACTGTATGCGGCAGGGCTCCTGATGGTGATTCTTACCCCTGTTCTCCTCCTCCTCATCTACCACAGGTACGGACGTGAGAAGGCATTCACCGTGCCCGAATACCTCAGCTTCTGCCCCAACCCCTCAATGAAGCCATGGGCAGTGAACCTCCTTTTCAAGGGAGATGCCGTGAATTTCGACCAGGACGGGTACTTCGCGACACTTCTGGATCTTCACAGGAGGAACATGATCACCATATCGGAGAAGCCCGGCGGAAAGGGTGTCAGCATGAAGGTCAACAGGGCGCAGACCGAAGAGCCATACGAACAGAAAGTCATCAGGTTCCTCGGGGAACTTGAGAACGAAGGTTCAGCGGACTCGGATGTCCTGCAGCAGATGGCCGCAAAAGCACGCAGCGACAAAGACATGGAGAAGAAGGTTCTCAGGTACCAGAAGACCCTTGCGGGAATGACCAGTACATCGGATCCCCGGCTCATCTCCCGTTACGTCGTTGACGGAAGGGATCACCTCTTTCCACTGCTCTTTGTCGCCATTGCCTTTGCCTGCATATCCGTGATGGCATTGATTCTCTTCCAGCCACTCGCGGCCGTTCTTGGTGCGGCCATCACTCTCTGGGCAGGGATGATCGTGCAATCCGCGGTTGCCCTTGCCTTCCCCTCCACACTCTTCGGGCACTGGAAGGACGATCATTACAGGGAGAAACTGGAATGGGATGCTTTCGCCAGGTTCCTCTCAGATATGGCCCTCATCAGGCAGTATGAACCTGCTGACATATCCATGTGGGGCGAATGGCTGGTGTTCGGCACGGCGCTCGGGGTCGGGGCGAAGGTCGAATCAGCCATGAAAGCCCTGAATGTCAGCCTGCCTGAAGCAGGAGTGCCGCTTGCCACCGGTGTGCAATCCGCGTTTGTTCCCGTCATTGCCTTCACCCCTCCGTCCACTGGAGGAAGCGGTGGCGGCTTTGGAGGCGGATCATTCGGGGGAGGCGGCGGATTCGGTGGGGGCGGTGTAGGAGGACGATGAACCTGTGAGACCGTATGCGAAAGGAGGGTATCATGCACTGCGCTGAAGGGAGACCGGGGAGGATCTTTGTCGTCCGCATCGACCATGGAGAAGAGCTCGTGGAGATCCTTTTGCAGTGCATCCGGGAGAAAGAGATTCTTTGCGGGACGGTACAGGTGCTCGGTGCGCTCCAGGAAGGACACATGGTCACGGGGCCGGAAGAGATGGTCCTCCCCCCCATCCCCCACAGGGAAGAGATCTCGGGCGGGTGGGAAATCCTTGGGGCCGGCACCATATCATGGGGAGAGGGCGGCCCCCATCTCCACCTTCATTCCACAGTGGGGAAGGGAGACCGCGCCCTTGCAGGGTGCCTCCGCGACATGGCCAGGGTGTACATTGTGATTGAAGCGGTCATCATTGAGATTGCAGGGATACGTGCAATCCGCAGCCCTGATCCCGCAACCGGGCTCGATCTCCCCCGTTTCCTGCCTGAAGACGGCGTATGGGATTGAAGCAGCCGAAGTTCCTCCCCATGAGCGTGAGGGAGGCGAAAAAAGCCGGGATCGATCAGTTCGATGTCATACTGGTCAGCGGGGATGCATATGTCGATCACCCCTCTTTCTCCACCGCAGTGATAGGAAGGGTGCTCTATGATGCGGGCTTTTCCACAGGGGTGATTGCGCAGCCCGACTGGAAAGGAAAGGACGATCTCCTCCGTCTTGGAACACCCCGCCTCTTCTTTGCCATCTGCCCCGGGAACTGCGATTCGATGGTGAACGCCTACACCGCAGCAAAAAAGAGGCGATCCGACGATCTCTATTCCCCCGGGTGCATCCCCCGGCGGCCTGACCGGGCGGCCATTGTATACACGGACAGGGTCCACGCCCTTTTCCCGGAGGTTCCTGTTATCCTGGGGGGAATCGAGGCATCCCTGCGGAGGTTTGCGCATTATGACTACTGGTCAGACAGCGTCAGGCATTCCATCCTTGCCGATGCCCCCGCGGACCTTCTCGTCTATGGCATGGGGGAGCAGCAGATCGTCGGGATAGCAAGGCGGCTGGACGGTGGTGAAGGGGTCCGGGATCTGACAGATATCGCGGGATGCGTCTATCGTGTCCCCCCGTCGGAATACGAGGGTGCCGCTGGTTTTCCGTTCCTGGAGATCCCGTCACATCAGGAAGTGAAAGAGGACAGGAAGGCATATGCGCAGGCGTTTGCCATGCACTACCGGGAGCAGAACCCGGTTACGGGGAAGGCCGTGGTCCAGAGGCACCCGAAAACCGTCATCATCCAGAACCCCCCGGCCCGCCCTCTTTCCACCGCCGCCCTGGATGCAATCTACGAGCTCCCCTATGCCCGAAGGGCACATCCTTCCTATGATCTCCCGGTACCCGCGCTCGGACCGGTGAAATATTCCCTCATCAGCCACAGGGGGTGTTTCGGGGGATGCTCGTTCTGCGCACTCACGCATCACCAGGGCAGGATCATCCAGAACCGGAGCATCGGGTCACTGGTCAGGGAGGCCGCCCGGATCTCCGGGATGCCGGGTTTTGCCGGGGTGATCAGCGATGTCGGAGGCCCTACCGCAAACATGTACGGCATGGGGTGCCCTGCATGGGACGTCTCGGGCCCCTGTCCGGACAGGAACTGCACGCAATGCCCGGCCCTCAACGCCTCACACCGCCGGCAGATGGCACTCCTCCGCAGGTTACGCGAGGTTCCGGGAGTCCGGCGGGTATTCATAGGGTCAGGAATCCGCTATGACCTTGTGATAAACGATCCTGAAAATCCCCTCCCCGAACTGTGTGCCCACCATGTGTCCGGGCACCTCAAGGTCGCCCCCGAGCATATCTCTCCTCACGTTACAAACCTCATGGGAAAGCCCGGGAGGGAGGTTTTTGAACGGTTCCTTGCGTTGTTCAGGGAATGCCAGGAGGGAAAGGAGAAACGCCAGTACGTTCTCCCCTACTTCATGTCCGGACACCCGGGATGCACCATTCCTGACATGGTTTCACTGGCCGAGTTCATACATGACAACCGGCTGTATACCGAACAGGTGCAGGATTTCACCCCCACTCCGATGACTCTGTCCACCTGCATGTACTACACGGGAATGAACCCGTTCACCCTTGAGCCGGTCCACGTCCCGCGGGGGAGGGAGAAAAGCATCCAGCGGGCGATGCTCCAGTACCGCGATCCGGCGGTCAGGCATCTCGTGGAGGAGGGCATCCGCCTGGCAGGAAGAGAGGACCTCATAGGCGACAGGGAAGACTGCCTCCTGAAACCGAAAAAAAAGAGGAGGGGCGTTCGCATTCCCGGCGGGGACTAATCTTCGGGGATCTCGATTCCCTTGTTGCTGCAGGGGAAGCATTTGGCCATCTTTTCATCAAAGATGCGATATGCATTCGCAAGAACGGATGAATTCGAGATCATCCCTGCGAGGAGTATTACTTCAAGTATCTCCTCCCTGCTTGCGCCTTTTTTGGCGGATGCCTGCATGTGGTAGCTGGTGCAGTGCGGACAACGGAGTGCAGCGCCGACGGCCATGCTGATCAGTTCGATATACTTCGGATCAAGGGAACTGGTATGAGTTACCGCGTTCTTGTAGAGGAGGTGGGAGATGAGAACTTCCGGTCTTTCGGCCATCTTCTTGAAGATGAGTGGGGCACGGCCGTATTCCTCATCGATATTATCCATCCAGAGCACAGCGGTCTCATCAGCGCCCCGTGTTAATATCTTTTTCAGTGTGTGTTCAAATTCTTCAACGTCCTTCATGGTATGCCTGCTCTCATTATCCTGTGTGTAGTTATATTATAATGCCTGAAGGGATACCGCATGATTGCGAAAAAAATCGCACTGTAAGCCAGGTTTTTATGGAACCCATGCCAATATTCTGATTGGTTCCCGCAAGTCGAGGACCAGGAGAGACATATATGGCGAATAGGAGTTCTTTTCTTTGCTCCATCAGCCTGGTGCTTCTTGCCGCGCTTTGTTTTGGAGCGGTCGGAGCAGACCGGGCACTACTGCACGGAGATGCGACCACGGGTTTCCCTGATGCCCATGATACCGCAAAAAACCTGTACTCGCACTTTGAGATATCCCGGGCAGTGACTCCCTTATTAAGGGAGGATATCCCGGCAACTGTCGCGGTACCGGGAGATATCGACCCCCTCCTGGCAAAAGCCGGCGCGGGAGCGATCGGGACCATCCCGAACCGCACCGCCGTCATCTGCGCCTTAAAAGAACGCCTGGAGGCAGGCGGATCCCGCAGCCCTCTTATGGTTTCCGGAGTCGGCACAGTTGTATATGTGGATATTGAAGGCGGCTTCTGGGGCGTTGTCGGGGATGACGGTTCGCATTTTCTTCCCGCCAATCTCCCGGATTCATGCAAAGTCAATGGCCTCCGTGTGAAATTTCTCGGGAGGGAAGGGAAACCGGTCATGGATATTCGCATGTGGGGAACACCCCTGCGCCTCCTTTCCGTGAACCCCGTCGGCGATGAGATCGTCGCGTCGGGCACCATTGAGTACATAGAACTCGAGGGAGGTTTTTTCGGGATAGTCGCCAGCGATGGAGAATACTACCTCCCCCTCAACCTGCCCGCCGGGTTCGCGGTTGATGGCCTGGAAGTGACATTTACGGGCAGGACCGCACCCGAAATCAACACGATTTACATGTGGGGGACCCCGGTCACTGTCGTGTCGATAGCCAGAAATGTCAATGATGCGAAGTCCGAAAGCAGCGCGCTCATCGGTTCCTGGACCCTTTGTGGCATGGCGAAGGGCGGTGCGATAACCCCTGTGATCCAGGGGAGCGTGATCACGGCTGTCTTTTCCAGTGACGGCAGGGTCAGCGGGACATCGGGCTGCAACCTTTATTCAGCATCACTCACTCTCGATGGAATGGCTCTCTCAATCGGGCCTGTACTCTCGACTTTAATGTATTGCGACGATACCCCGAGAGGGGTCATGAAACAGGAGAGCACCTACCTGCAGTGTCTCGAAGAGGCGGCATCATGGAAGATAAGAGGGGAGGAGCTGGTAATAGCGGATGAATCAGGCGGCGAGATACTTGTCTTCTCCCCGGGGATTGCCGACAGATCCGGGGGAGAGGAACCTCTGGTAGAGTTCTGGAGAACCGGTGGATTCGCAGGCATGGACGATCATCTGGTGATTTATCCTGACGGGAGCGTGAGCCTGACCAGGAAAGACTATACTGCCGGGTTCACCCTCACGGAAAATGAACTGGAGACGCTTTCTTTACTCCTCGAGGAATCCGGGTTCATGAACCTCGCCCTCCAGTACCAGGCACCCCCCGGGAGTGCAGATCTCTTCATCTACCAGATCCGCTGGCAGGATAAGACGGTGCTCGCAGAGGATACTGCCGTCCCCGATTCCCTCCGGCCACTCATCGACGAGCTGACCCGCCTCGTGGCCGATCACGCACCTGATGATGTGATGCTCCCCCTGGCAGTCTGCTGATTCGCAGTTTGACTAAAAAATCACTTCGTGATTCTTCCTTTTTTTACACGCCTGCAGGGCGGGAACCCGGGTTCATGAGGACAAATCCGGAGAGAACCAACACCAATGTATTTATATATGCAACAATGTACATAAACAAACATGATAAAAGAGAACTACCTGCAGGGGGCGATGCCGGTGGACTGGCGGATGCCGCCATCAGGGCGGCTGTCACTCACCCTGCCGAAGGCCTGTTGAGAAGAAGAAAAAGGGACAGGAATATTGAAGTTGTTCCAATCACCAGGCGGGTTTCCCTCCCCCGCCATAATCCTTATGCGCTTTTCCGTGCCCTGGGATGTACCGGGGGCTGCATCCTCGAATCGATGGAGGGTGTTCCCCGCCGGGCAGTCAGGTCCATCATATGCCTCGAGCCATCTCTGGTTCTCACTTTTGATGGGGATATCACGTGTAGTGGTGAGCGGACCATAAGGGATCTGTTGCACATGCAGGGTACGGGCAATCCCCTGGAGCAGATCAGGGAAATTCTCGGGCAGTTCCATATGGCAGAAGTGCCGGAGAGGGGTTTTCTGGGCGGCCTTGTCGGGTATTGCGCCTATGATATGGTGACCGGGCTCTCCGGAGGGATGGTTGCAGCCGGAAGGGAAGGTCCCCTGGCAAGGTTCATGCTCTGCACGAGGGGAATTGTGTATGACCACGTCCAGGGATCCTGTCTCCTTTTTGACGATCTGGTCATGCCGCACGGGAATGATCCCAAAGATGAACGTATCTGCGCAAATGAACGGATGGATGCGCTGGAAGAAGCCATCAGGTCAATTCCTGCGGGAATCCCAGGCGGAAACAGCACTCGCCCTTCAGGGAAGCCGGCTCTCTCATCTTCCATGAGCAGGGAGGAGTACCAGGAGGCTGTCAGGAAGGCAAAGGAGCAGATAGCGGCAGGAGAGATCTTCCAGGTAGTCCTGTCCCGGAGGGTATCATGCCCGTTCCAGGGAGATCCGCTCGACATATACGGGGCAATCAGGACCATCAACCCCTCCCCGTACCTCTATTTTCTCCGGTTCGTCGATGAAGCGGTGATCGGGTCGAGTCCCGAGATGCTGGTGAAGGTTGCAGGAATGGAAGTCCAGACGGTCCCCATCGCGGGGACCAGGCCCCGCGGAAAGGACGCGGGCGAGGATGCACGCCTTGCCGCAGACCTCCTTGCCGATCCGAAGGAGAAGGCGGAACACCTGATGCTCGTTGACCTGGCCAGGAACGATATCGGAAAGGTTGCAGCATTTGGATCAGTACGGGTTCCCGAGTATATGGAGGTGGAAAAGTTCTCACACGTGCAGCACATCGTCTCAAGGGTCAGCGGGACGCTCAGGGGAGGGTGCGACCGGTTCGATGCCCTGGCCGCATGTTTTCCGGCGGGAACGGTGAGCGGTGCACCGAAGATCCGGGCCATGCAGATCATTGCCGAGCTCGAGGCCCACCCGAGAGGACTGTATGCAGGGGCGGTAGGTCATGCAGGATTTGACTCAGAACTTGAATTCGCCATCGCCATCCGCACAATTCGGGCCCATCATGGCAGGGTGGAGTTCTCCACGGGTGCAGGCATTGTGGCGGATTCGGTCCCTGAACGCGAATACGATGAGACTGAGCAGAAGGCGATGGCGATGATGAGGGCGGTCGGGCAGGCGGGGGCGGGAATATGAGGGTGGTGATCATCGACTGTTTCGACAGTTTCACCTACAACCTGTTTCAGCTGGTCGGGATGCTCGGCGCAACTCCCATTCCCATCACCTGTGATCATCCACTCTCCGATGTGAGGGATGCAGACCCGGACCGCATCATCCTCTCACCCGGGCCGGGCACTCCCGAAGATTCCGGGATATGTGCCGAAGTGATCCGTGAGTTCGAACGTGACGTCCCTATCCTGGGCGTCTGCCTCGGTCACCAGACCATCATCCAGAGTCATGGCGGCAGGGTCAGGCGGATGAAAGCCCCGGTGCACGGGAAGACCAGCAGGATCGTGCATGGGGGAAAGGGGCTATTTTTTGGTCTTCCCAGCCCGTTCACTGCAACCCGGTACCACTCACTCGTCGCCCCGCATGAGACGATCCCTGAGGAATTCGAGACAGTGGCCTTCTCCGAGGACGACGGGTGCGTGATGGGGGTCATGCACAGGACATTCCCTCTGTACGGCCTCCAGTTCCACCCGGAGAGCATCATGACCCCGCATGGGAGAGAGATCATGCGAAACTTCCTCGCCGCGGGGGGTGCCTGATGCAGGCGGCATTGCAGAAGGTTGCGGGAGGGCTGGCCCTCTCGCACGCAGAAGCATGTTGCGCGATGGAGTATATCACCAGCGGAAATGCATCCGATGCACAGGTGGGCGCATTCCTGGCAGCACTCAGGGTCAAGGGTGAGAGTGCATCGGAGATAGCCTCTTTTGGACAGGTGCTGCGGAAGCATGCGATCTCTATCTCACCCCGCGTACAGGGGAAACTGGTCGACACCTGCGGCACCGGCGGAGACGGCTGCCGGACCTTCAATATCAGCACGGCCGCGGCCATTGTCGCCGCAGGAGCGGGAGTCCCGGTGGTCAAGCACGGGAACCGGAGCGTGAGCAGTGCATGCGGCTCTGCCGATGTACTTGAGGCACTCGGCGTGAAGGTCGATCTTCCTCCCGAAAGGATCACCCGGATCGTGGAAGAGACGGGGCTTGGATTCCTGTTCGCCCCCGTATTCCATCCTGCGTTCAGGCATGTGGCAGGGGTGAGAAGGGACCTTGGATTTCACACCGTCTTCAATCTTCTCGGCCCGCTGCTCAACCCTGCAGGAGCTCCATCGAGGCTGATGGGCGTGTATTCACCAAAACTGGCCTGCACCCTCGCAGAAGCCCTGGGGGAGCTCGGGGCTGAACGCGCCATGGTGGTCCATGGGGGAGGCATGGACGAGATCACGACCACGGGACCGACGAGTGTGGCAGAACTCTCCCGCGGGAGTATTGAACAATACACCCTCACGCCCCGGGACTTTGGCATCCCCACATCCTCCAGGAATGCCCTGCTCGGTGGAGAACCGCATAAAAATGCGGAGATCCTCCTTGGGGTACTGCAGGGCAGAACAGGGCCGGTTCGTGATATTGTCGTGATGAATGCCGGAGCGGCTGTATATCTTGGAGAAAAAGCAGGAGACATGAGTGAGGGGATCGAGCGTGCCAGGGATTCCATCGATACAGGCGCAGCCCTTGGGAAACTCCGTGCACTGGTGGACGCATCGGGGGTGAACCGTTGATACTGGATGAGATCGTCGCGGTGACCGAAGCGAGGGTTGCCGGGCTCCCGGACTCCTTCCCTGGTGCGGGGAGCACGCAGGTGAATGGGGACGGGCTGTTTGACGCAATGACACAGAGACCAGGGCACAATGCAGTCATCTCCGAGATCAAGTTCGGATCTCCTTCGAGGGGGACGATCAGGAGAGGGGACGAACCGGTGGCCCTTGCACGGGCGATGGATTCTGCCGGATGTGCTGCAATTTCAGTCATCACGGAACCGGCTTTTTTCCACGGGCACCCGGAATTGATCCCCATGATCAGGCCATACGTGGACGTCCCCATTCTCCGGAAGGATTTCATCATTGATGAGCGGCAGCTGGCAGAGACCATGGAACTCGGGGCGGATGCGGTACTCCTTATCACCCGGATACTGGGAGACAGGCTCCCGGACTTTGTCGACCTGGCTTTCCGGTATTCCGTGGAACCTCTCGTTGAAGTGCATACGGCCGAAGAGGTTCGCATCGCACTCGATTCCGGCACCAGGCTGGTGGGGATCAACAACAGGAATCTCGAGGATTTCAGCATCGATCTCTCCACTACCAGGCGTCTCGCACCGCTTGCCCGGGACACAGGGTGCAGGGTGGTGTCCGAGAGCGGGTTCGTGTGGCCCTACGACGTAAGGAGCCTGCGGCACATGGTGGACGGGTTTCTGATCGGCTCTGCGATCATGTCCGCGAAGGACCCGGCAAAAAGGCTGGAGGGATTCATATCCGCGTGAAGATCTGCGGTATCACCCGCCCTGCCGATGCCATCATTGCAGAGGAGGCCGGGGCGGATGCAATCGGGGTGGTGGTCTGTTCTGACTCCCCTCGCTCGGTGAGTATTGAGAGGGCCGAAGAGATCTTCGATGCAGCCGGCCCGTTTGTGACACGGGTGTGCGTATCGCATACCGCATCACTCGGGGACATAGAAGCCATGCTGGATATTCATCCCGATTCTGTCCAGCTCATGGTGCCCGTCGTCCTGCCGTCTCCGTTCCCGGCACGGCTGATACGCGCGGTGTCCTCCGGCCGGCCACACCCTGCCGATGCTGATGCACTCCTGGTGGACGCGAGTTCAGGGACGGGAAAGCTGTACGATGCCGACTTTGCCTCCCGTATCGTGAGGGAGAGCAGCGTCCCGGTCATCCTTGCAGGAGGGCTGCATCCCGGAAACGTCGCAGAGGCTGTCCGCCATGTCCGCCCATACGGGGTTGATGTGGCAACGGGTGTTGAGGATGCACCCGGTATCAAGAATGCCCGGAAGGTGCAGGCATTCATACGAAATGCAAAAGGTGATCAGTGTGATTGAATCGGCCCGGTTCGGGAAATACGGGGGATGTTTCGTCCCTGAAACCCTCATGGCAGCCCTGGAGGAACTTGAGACCGGATTCAGGACACTCGTGCCCGGGACTTCCTTCAGGAGTGAAATGGATTATTACCTGCATGAATATGCCGGGCGCAGGACCCCCCTGACTTACTGCAGGAATATATCCCGCGATCTTGGGTGCAGGGTTTACCTGAAAAGGGAGGATCTTCTCCATTCCGGCGCTCACAAGCTGAACAATGCACTCGGGCAGGCAGTCCTTGCACAATGCATGGGAAAAAAGCGGCTCATAGCGGAGACCGGGGCGGGCCAGCACGGAGTGGCTGCCGCCATTGCCGGGGCCGCCCTTGGGATGCAGGTCGAGGTATACATGGGGGAGGAGGACATCTCCCGCCAGGCTCTCAATGTTGCGCGGATGAAGATGCTCGGAGCAAAGGTTCTTCCCGTCACATCGGGTTCAAGAACACTCAAGGACGCCATCAACGAGGCGCTCCGGGACTGGGTTGCCAATGCAGGGAACACTCACTACCTGATCGGGTCTGTCGTGGGCCCGCATCCTTTTCCGACCATGGTCCGGGACTTCCAGACAGTGATCGGGAAAGAGACCCGCGACCAGATAATGGAAAAGGAGGGGCGGCTCCCGGAGGCCATCGTGGCATGCGTGGGAGGCGGTTCGAATGCCATCGGCATGTTCACGCCATTCCTCCATGATAAAGTCCGGCTCTATGGCGCGGAGGCCGGGGGCGAGGGTCTTGATGGAAAACACGGCGCAACCCTCTGCAGGGGGAGGCCCGGTGTGCTCCACGGGACATACACATACCTGATACAGGACGCGTTCGGGCAGATTCTGGAATCGCACAGCATATCTGCCGGACTTGATTACCCGGGCGTCGGCCCTGAACACAGCTTCCTCATGGACAGCGGGAGGGTCGCCTACCAGGCAGTGACTGACAGGGAGGCCATTGATTCTTTCCTGTACCTCTCCCGGACAGAGGGGATCATCCCCGCCCTCGAATCAGCCCACGCCGTCTCTTTAGCCCGCCGGATCGCAGGGGATCTTGAGAAGGACGATATCCTGGTGATCAATCTTTCAGGACGGGGCGACAAGGACGTGGCCCAGGTGGCTGCGCTCCAGGGGGATATCCTGTGACATCCAGAATCCAAGAAGCGTTTGCATCCCGCACACGGCCGCTGCTGGTGGCGTGCCTAGTGGCCGGCGATCCCGATTATGACTCATCCCTCCGGCTGCTCAGTGAGATAGATCGAGGAGGGGCCGACATCATAGAACTTGTGATGCCTTTCTCGGACCCCGTGGCAGACGGGCCCGTGATGCAGCAGGCCATCCAGCGGGCCCTCTCGGCCGGCATGACAACCGATGCACTCTTCTCTCTTGCAGCAGAATTCCGGTCGCGCTCCGCGACCCCCCTTGCCATCCTCACCTATGCCAATCCCGTGATACAGCGTGGAATCCAAAAATTTTACAGTGATGCAGCAGGTGCGGGCGTGGATGGCGTTGCAGTCGCAGATGTACCTTTCGAGGAGGCCGATCCGTTCTGCAGTGCGGCAAGGGCTGCCGGGATAGAACCCATCCTTTTTGTCAGCCAGACCACCTCCCGGGAGCGGCTGTCAGGAATCGTGTCAAAAGCCGGGGGATTTCTCTATCTTGTGGCAGCCCTTGGTGTGACCGGGGTGAGGGGAGCGGTCGATCCCGCAACGCTCGACTGTATACGGACGATCAGGGCGATATCCCCAATCCCGGTGGTCCCGGGGTTCGGGATAGGGAGTCCGGAAAATGTAACCGCGTATGTTCGTTCCGGGGCGGATGGCGTGATCGTTGGATCCGCCATCGTGAAGGAGGTCGGGGAGAATGCGGGGAACCTGAAGGATGCGCGCAGGGCGATTGGGAATCTCGTCCGGGCACTTGTCGCATCACTTGAGTGATCACCGTTCCTCACCATTTTTTCCAAGAGATGCACAGTAGATGACAAATTCATCTGCCCCGTCAAGGCCGAGCAGCTCTGCCATCAGCTGGTCATCGAAAGCCCCTATGGCACATGTCCCGCACCCGATCTGCTCTCCTGCCAGGTAGAGGTTCTGGCCCAGGTGGCCGGCATCCAGGTGCACCAGCCGCCATGCACGCTCGGCGTAGCGCCAGGCCATGCGGTAGATGACACAGGCCCAGAGGAAGGTGACCGCCGAATTCCGCACGAATGCCTGCCCGAGGCATGCAGCCATCACTCTTTCCGTGACCCCGAATGAACAATCCACCTCAACGAGACGGTGGGAGAACGCGAGATACCGGTAAATCCCCGGCTTTATCCCTGATACGCGGTTTATTAACAGGTATGTCTCGAACGAATGCCGCCCTCCCGCAGAGGGGACGTTTCGCAGAGTGAAGTAGGGATCCTGCACGTGGACTATCCCCTGTGTGCACCAGAGGAGATATGCGAGTTCGTCGATGGAGAGGGGATCACGGAGGTAGTGCCGGATGGATCGCCTCTTCTCGATGGCAGTCCGGAGATCGAGCTGCGGGACATTGATGGTATCAGGAGCAGGGAGCGGGATGAAAACCCCACCGGAAGAGACGGGTTTTTCAAGGGGAGAAGGTGGCAGTCCCCTGTACTGGTCTGACACAGAGACGTGCTCGTACCGCGTCTTCTCCATGAACATTCTGCCGGTATCATGCATGGTGGAAGAATGAGAACAGGGAAAGATAAATGCCGCGGGAGCCTTCACGAGGACCCCTGGATGCATGTTTTGCGAAAAGAGGCACATGTGAAGTTCAAGCGGGCAATACTGTCCGCAACGATGTTGGGGGCAGACTTATACCAGCGAGAGAAGAGAGATGAGAGTGAATCCGGTTTTTTCACATCTTTTCTCTCTCATTCCCCATCACAGAGAGCCTGCTCTCTCACGATGGCAAAGGCCTCGGCAGGAGAGTCGATCCGGGTCACATTTCCCTCCTTCATGATGGAGAAAGACGTCCCGATCTGCTCCGCCTCCCATGGGTCATGGGTGATGTAGAGGACGGGAATGTCCATCTCCACCAGCACGCTCTTGAAGAGAGGGAGGATGTGCTCTTTCTTGGCACGGTCCACCTCTGTGATCGGCTCATCAAGGAGCATGGCTTTCGGCACGGAGGTGAGTGCTCTTGCAAGGGCCACACGGCTCCGGTACCCTCCTGACAGCTCAGCGGGCTTCCTCCCAAGATAGGGTTCCAGCGCAAGGAGATCCACCATATGGCGGAAGGTCTCTTCCGAACCCCTGCCATGATGGAGGGAATAGAGGATATTCTCCTTCACGGTAAGGTGGGAGAAGAGGGCGGTATGCTGGGGGACATACCCGATATAGCGCTCCTCGGGAGGGAGACGTGTCACATCTTTTCCCCCGATCTGCACCTTCCCCTCGTCCGGTTCGAGGAGTCCGGTCAGTATCTTGAGGAGTGTGGTCTTCCCACTCCCGTTCAGGCCAATCAGGACCTGCAGCTCTCCTGGGGACACTTTCAGGGAGACCCCGTTGAGCACTTTCTGCGTCCCAAAAGACTTATGCACATCCAGTATTTCGAGCATAGTACTTACCTCTTAATCTGAGTGCCAGTACCAGGAGCAGCGAGAGGAGAATACAGAAAGCGCTGGCGGTCACCGCCATGCCAATCTCACCCTCTTCCACCTTGGAAAAGACATAACTGGCGAGAACCTGGGTCATTCCGGGAACATTTCCTCCAAACATGATCACTGCGGCAAATTCCGAGAGCGATCGGGCGAAGCTGAGCACGTACGCGGAGAATATGGCTTCACCGAGGACCGGGATCACCACACGGCGGTATGCATGCGCCGGCGAATCGCCGAGCGTGCGTGCCACCGCGATCAGGTCCATGTCTATCTCGTCGGCACTTGCCGCAATTGTCCGTGCTGCAAGGGGATACGAGACGAAGAACATGGCGAGGGCGACTGCAAGCAGCGTGAATGCAAGGCCTGTCGGCCCGGCAAACCAGAACATCTTCCTCCCGAATGCGAGGAGAAGTGCAAGGCCTGCAACAGTGTGAGGGAGGGCTATGGGGAAATCGTTCATGAAGTCCGCGATCTTGTAGACCAGGGTGCCGGGATGGAATATATAGAAATACCCGAATCCAAGCGCCAGCAGCACGCCGAGGAGTGCGGCAAAGAATGCCGTGATGAGTGTATTTTTCACCGCATCCCAGAAGATCGGGTCTCCAAAAGTCCTCTCCATGCCCTCGATCGTCACGTTCCCCACTATCGCCGCGATGGGGTAGACAATCAGGAGAAAAAAGAGGGGAACGAAGAGGAGTTCCCAGGTACTGACCTTACGCATACGGCTCCCAGCCGTATTTTGTGAATTCACCTGCGTTCTGCTGGGAGAACGTCAGGAAATCCCTGGCGGCTGCTTCGTTTCCTCCTTTCATTATCGCCGCACCGAATACGATCTCCCCTGTCTGGTCGTGGCTGAATTTCTCCACCACGTCCAGCCCATAGAGATTTGCTGTGCTGCTGTATACGAATCCCGCATCGACCTCGTCGTTCTGGACCATGAGAGCCAGCTGGTTGACGGTATTTGGTCTCGTTTTTATATTGCCCAGGCTGTTGAGCTGTTCCCAGAGCCCAAGGCTTTTAAGAGCATTCTCCGCATAGATCCCCACGGGGGCTGCCGGATCGGCAACAGATACCACAACATCCTCACCAGTGAGGTCAGATGGCGAGGATATTCCCTTCGCTTTCCCGGTCTCCGAGACCACCATCACGATGTGGTCCTTCAGGAACTTGTGGACCTCGGATGTCCGGCCTTCGTCCTGGAGCTTCTCGATATACATCCAGTCGGCCGAGTAATAGAGATCGCATGGCTGTCCCAGGGTTATCTGGGTATAGAGGCCGCCGGAAGGCCCGTAGTTGGGGGTGACGTTCCCTGTGGCTCCGGCCCTGTATTTCTCTACGATCACGTCCATCGGCTTTTTCATCCCTGCAGCGACATAGAGGTTCAGGTTCGGCTTTTCAGCGGGTGCCTGGCTCGTGGTGCAGCCGGTGATGAACACCATTCCTGCAATCAGCAGGACGAATAACATTACGCAGTAGAATCGGTGCATTTTGTCCATGGTCTTACCTTCCAGATTGTAATATCAGGTGCGATCAGGTTGGTGTGATATTACAGATCTGGAAGTTAACCAAAACCATATATCAAAAAAGCGTTTTTAACACTTTAACAAAGAATACCTGACCAATCACAAAACAACCAGAAATCCGGTATAACCACAGTGTTATATCAATTGCTCACATATTCTTATTTTTTCCGTGATACACGTTGAACAAAGTGCATTCCGTTCAGGAAGATGAAACGAGCACGAAGGAGATCGCATGCATCTTGTGAACCGGATGATGGAGACCGGGTATGTACGGGGCCTGAGCGGGTACGTCTGCAGGAATGCTGG
Source organism: uncultured Methanolinea sp. (assembly GCA_964452625.1). Lineage (GTDB taxonomy): Archaea > Halobacteriota > Methanomicrobia > Methanomicrobiales > Methanospirillaceae > Methanolinea_A. The sequence continues at coordinate 99,186 of CAYVMJ010000002.1, read as the reverse complement.
TATGGTTCAATAAGAACATTATGCACAAAGGCATGCAGCGCGAAGCAAAAGGAGAATTCATTCCGGCGGAATTTCCCCAATTAGAGCAGGGTCGGTCAGGGATTCATTCTCTTATTTATCCTGATTAATCATGATAGATTGATAACCATGTAACGCCAACTTTCTTCCTCCAGACGAGGCGCATGCATGCCACCATGTACTCCATACCGGTTCTCCCGGCGGATTGCAGCCACTCCCCGCTCAATGATACGGGAGATCCTGAAAGTGACCGAACGGCCGGACATCATCTCATTTGCGGGGGGGCTTCCGAATCCGGCTTTCCTCGATACCGCAGGCATTGCGAAAGCAGCGGAAAAAGTATTGTCAGAGGACGGATGTGCCGCACTGCAATATGCCTCCTCGGAGGGATTTTGGCCATTGAGGGAATGGATATGCAGGCGCTATATGAAACGGTTCGGCCTCAAGGTCGACCCCGGGGAAATCCTGATCACCAGCGGGTCACAGCAGACGCTCGACATCCTCGGCAGGATATTCATCAACGAGGGAGACCCGGTTGCCATCGAGGCACCCGGGTACCTGGGAGCTATCCAGGCATTCTCACAGTATATGCCGGCCTTCCATGCCATTCCGCTGGGGGATGGTGGGCCCGATCCCGCAGCATTCTCCAGGATTATTGAAAGGGATGACCCGGTCTTCTTCTATGCCATCCCCAACTCCCAGAACCCTTCTGGGATAACCTATACCACCCCGTCCCGCCGGGAGATTGCCGGGCACCTCGCGGGATCCTCCAGCCTCCTTGTCGAGGATGATGCCTACGGGGAGATCCGTTTTAGCGGGGATGCCAGGCCGTCATTCGGGACCCTGCTTCCCCGGGAACAGGCAGTCCTCCTCGGCTCGTTCTCAAAGATCGTTGCCCCGGGAATGAGGCTCGGGTGGCTCTGCGCGACCAAGGACATACTCGACCAGGCCGTGACTGCCAAGCAGGCCACGGACCTGCATTCCAACATCTTCGCACAGAGAGTGCTCTTCTGCTACCTGGAGGAAAACGACATCGACACCCATATCTCCCGCATCACCCGGGCATATTCCGCACAGTGCAGCACCATGCTCCACCTCATGGATGAACTCTTCCCGCCTGAAATCCGGTTCACCCGACCGGACGGGGGGATGTTTATATGGCTCACCCTTCCGGAAGGATGCTCTGCCATGGAACTCTGGAGGCGGGCGCTTGCGGAGAAGGTGGCTATCCTTCCCGGGACCCCGTTCTATACCGACGGAGGCGGGGAAAGTGGGGTCAGGCTGAACTTCTCGAACTCTGATGAAGAGAAGATCGTGGCCGGGATGACCCGTCTTGCCAGGGTTCTGGAAGCATACCTGGAAGAATGCCGATGAGCCGGGACTCCGCGCTTCTTTTGCCTGCCCGGCGCCCTGTTAAAAAACCGGGTCCGGGCAGAGTGAAACGGTTAGCCTTTCCTGCGGATACTGATGAGTGAAAAAACCATCAGGAGAGTGCACACTGCGGGAATGCAGGATAACGGCACTTTTTCTGTGGAAAATGCGGTCTCTGTTGTGTGAGTATCTGCAGGAGCGGGTGAGCCGGCCGGCACAATAACTTCGGTCCTCCGCACGACCGTGTGCTCCGATTCACTGATTACCTGGCCCTGGCTGTCCAGTTCCGAAAAGCGAAGCACCGTAATCTCCTGGTTTTCCGGCACAAAAGGTACGGTGCCACGGAGGGAGATATGTACAGCAACATCCCGGGTGGTGGGATAGGAGAGGAGATACCCGTTGACAAACACGTAATTTCCTTCCTTCGGGATGACCGCGGCCTGCATACTGTCAACAGAGATGACAACATTCCATCGGGCATCTGAAAGATCCGTGGAAAGGGAGAGTGTGTGTGTATCGGCGAAAGTGGTTGCGCCTGAAGGAATGATCTCCACGGCGGCGCTGACATTCACGGAGGCTGCCGCAGGCAGCATCTCACCCGGTGGATTCACCTGGATCTCCCGGGGTACCAGTGCCGCCACAGCAGGGGCTGCGAGAAGGGCAAGGAGCAGACCCGTAATGAGAAGGGCAGGGAGCGGAGATGTATGCATACAGCAGCATTGTGACACCGGGGATAATATACCCCCCATAATGTACCTATAGGAAGAACAATTACATTCATCATGGATATCAGGTTCTGCGTCCGCTACAGCGGGGACGGGAATCCGCCGTCCAACCGTTTCTGCCGTTCCTGCGACAGCGATCCCTGTGAAAAACTCTGGCAGAGGGTGGTCGGCCTCTCGCTCTCGAACAAGGGGGGGCCTGTCCACCTTCCCCCCACAAGGGCCGTGATGCTCCCCCATCCGGCGAACCACAAGATGGTGAAGATGCGAATCAATACCACCTGGACCCTCCCGAAGGAAGATTTCCTCCATTTTATTGCAACCGGGAAGGCAGGAATGGGGAGGAGCGGAAGACGGCAGGATCCATCGGCATCTCCGAGTATGACAAGGCAGGAGCCGTACGTGCAGGCCATCGTGGGGGCTCTCGGGGGATGGAATATTCCGGAGATTGTCCATGTACGCGAAATGCAGGAAGGACATGCATGATCTGGCGAACCCCGGGAATAGAAGAAGATGCCAGGGATACCCTTGCGGGATACGCATAACATCGGTCCATTTTTCCGACTGATTCCGACTCCACACATGGAGGAGAGGAGCATTCGCACGCAGGGCACCCGCATGCCCGACTTTGGGATAAGTATTATTCCCCCCATCGCAGATGATACAAAAGGCGAAATTCATGGAGGTATCCCCCTCTCCAACTCTCCTGATGGAGGTATATATCGACCGCATCTTCTGCAACGGGTGCGGGATCTGCGTGGATATGTGCTCAATGGGGGTGTTTGAGATGAACCATCATACCCATAAGGCTGATGCGACACGACATTACCTCTGCATCGGGTGTTTCAAGTGCCGGGATTTCTGTCCGACTCGTGCCATTACCCCACGGTGGATCATGCGGGTCTCCTGAATAGATTGAGAAGCTTTCACTGCAAAACGACCGATACATATGCACCGGATCTCTACAGAGTGGAGTAGATCTTCTCTCTCAGACAGGAAATATTGTGAACTGGATTCGTAACGAGAAAAAAGTATGTGCACAAGCGTTTTCTTCTCGGGCAGCAGAATTAACAGGAGCATAATGCCGGCAGTCACCGAAACCGGGGACTCATCCGGTTATCCATGGAAGAAAATCCGGGCGGATACCAATCATGCCGTTCCTGACAATTCTTGAATTTTCCTGCCTCCTTGCCGCCTTCATTACCTTCGGTCTCGGGATTTATGTGTATGCAAAGAATCCCGCATCTTCTGTCAACCGGCAGTTTATCGCAGTGATGTTTGCCACGACATACTGGGCGATAGGTGAATTTCTCATCTGGCATACCGGCACATACGAGGGTGTATGGTTCTGGCTGAAATTCAGTTCACTCTGGCCATTTGTTGTTGCATTCACCGCACATTTCATATTATCTTTCACAGGACACCCTCTCTCCGGGATGAAGCGTTCGTGGCTCCTTGTGGCCATCCTGTACATCCCGGCCACCGTGCTCTCCCTGCTCGGCTTTCTCACGAGCACTCTCTATTCCGTTGCATTCGTCCAGGGACAGGGCTGGGTGTACCTCCCGGTACAGGGAAGCATCGCGTACCATGCGGAAGCTATCTACTCTTTCCTGGTCATGGCATGGGCGGCATACGTGGCTTTCTCTTCGTGGCGGACGACTCCGGCGGGAAAGGTCCGCCGCCAGTGCAGGCTGGTCTTTATCGGGATTGCCATCATCATCGGTTTTGGGACATTATCCGGGGTGATACTGCCTGCCTTCGGAATATACACGCCGAACCTCACGTTTATTGGCGCAGTCATCTTTGCCCTCATCATAACCTATGCCATCCTCACCTACGGACTCTTCGTCCTGAGCCCCGAGACTGCAGTCCCCGACATCATAAGGGCGATGCCGGACGGTATGATCCTTTCGGATATGGACGGGAAGATCATTGCTGCAAATGCCGCGGCAGCAGGGATACTCTCCACACAAGAGGAGGCGATCCTGGGCAGGGAAGTCGGGTATTTCATACCTTCCCAGGAATATGAAGCGATCGGGGGCGCTATTCTGGACAGGGGGATAGTGACGGACATGGAGGTGGTGCTGGGTCAGGATACACCGAAGACCGTCAGCATTGCAGGAGCACTCGTGAAGGAACCTGCGGGCGATCCCGCGGGGATTGTCCTGATCATCAGGGACATCACCACGCGGAAAGCATCTGAAATTGCGCTTCGCATCGCCAACGAGAAGATATCCCTCCTCTCGGAGGTGACGCGCCACGATATCAGCAACCTGGTCACCGCCCTCTCGGCCTACCTTGAACTGATGCGGGAGGACAGGGACGATCCTGCCTGCGAAGCGTATCTCAATTCGTCTATAGGGCTCGTTGAAAAGATCGGACGGCATCTGCAGTTCACCCACATGTACCAGGATATCGGTGCGAACCAGCCGATCTGGCAGGCACTCGGCGACCTGGTCAGCCACGCCATTGATGACGTGCCCCATGAAGGGATAGGGATCTTTCACCGCCTCGGCCACGTGGAGATCTTTGCAGATCCGCTTGTTGTCAGGGTCATCTCAAACCTGCTCGACAATGCAATCAGGCATGGACAGACACTCACCACGATTCGCATCTCGACGGATGAGCGCCCCGACAAAGAGCTTGTCCTCATCATTGAAGATGACGGTGTGGGAATAAGCAGGGAGGAGAAGAAACGGATTTTTGATTACGGGTATGGCAGACACACGGGACTGGGGCTCGGAATCTCCCGTGATATCCTCTCCCTGACAGGGATAACAATCGAAGAGACCGGCGAGGAAGGGATGGGGGCACGATTCGAGATACACATCCCCGCCCATGCATGGAGATCACTCCTGCCGGGATGAGGGAGCCGGCCGGCCATCACGGGGTATTCACTCCTCCATGACAGTGTGATCCCCTTCGTCTCCGAATATGAACAGGGTGTCGATGGTGGTCCCGAGCACTTTTGCCACCTGGTGCGCAAGTTTGAGAGAGGGGTTGTATCTCCCCGATTCCAGGAACACGATGGTCTCCCTGCGGACACCAACCATATCCGCAAGCTCTGCCTGTGTCATGTTTTTCCTTGCCCGGAACTCTTTTATCCTGGTCCGCATGGAAACCTCTCCCCGGTCATCACTCCACATCTCCTTTGCGGAAGAGGTACAACTGGAAGCCTCTTGCAGAGATTCCCATCAGGAGGATGAGCAGCACGGACAACGTCTGGGCGCCCGGCGACCACAGGTGCAGGTAATCGGCCCAGAATACCCCGAAAAGCACGAGGAATGTGAGAAACCAGGACCATGACAGCCCATATGCCCCTATCTTCTTTGTCCGTTCATCCTGCATGTAGTCTTTCTCGCCCTTCCATAAACGCAGACCCGACAGGATTGTCAGGACGAAACCTGCACTTATGAACGCAGAGGCAAGATTTGGTGATGATGTGCCTGACAGAAAGACCATTTCTGCCATGCCGATCACAATCATGGATATCCCGATTGCGAACATGATCGCAACCCAGGCACGTGATTTGAAGAGAGATCGTTTTTGCGCCGTCATTTTTTCACATAATGTTAGTTACTTCTAACTTATGTGAGAAACATATAACATTATGTTATTTAAAGATAACTCTGTTCCTGCCGACCAGGGAAAAATACCGGGATTCAGTACAAGAGAAGGCAGCCACAGCACTTCAGTGACACAACAGCCAGGTCAGCCACGGTTCCGCATGAAAAGCGGCAACACTTATCCACTCCCATCGCCAACTCACGCGTCATGCAGCAGGGGCCATGTTTCAACCGGCTCTGGGTGGAAATTGTCCTCAGGAATGTCACCCCGCGGCGGGCCGACAACCGGGTGAAAAAGACCTGTGGGGAATACTACACTATTTTGCCCGGCCACATGTTCCGGGATGTCCCGATACTTCTCGAGAGACCGATGCTGGTTGGTATCGATGAGGAAGGAGGAAAGATACTGATGCCTTTTCGGAAACCCTGCTATGGTACTTCACTGTATGCGATCGATTCGGACTGGCTGGAGATTGCAGCCCTTCGAGAGGCGCTTTCGCAAAGGGGAAGAACCGATGGGCAGGAACACAAAATTCCGGGCAATTCTAAATTAAAAACCGGGAAAAAAGGGCGGGAGAAATAATCCCTACCTGCGGGAGATGTGGAATGCGGCTGTCCCTGCAACCATCAATGTTGCGATGACGACGCATAATCCGATGGGAGCCCTGGGTGTGGGGGAAGGAGCCGGGACTGGAGAGAGTGCCGCAATCACACGAACACTCTGTCCGGCACTCACCTGCCCTGTGGAGGAGAATGGCTGGTATCCCTCCATCTTTATGTCGACGGTATATGTGCCAGCCTCCACCTCATGGAAGGAGAGCGGGGTGATTCCGACGTAGGCATTGTTCACGAACACATCCGCCCCCGCAGGAGTAGAGGCAATCTCCACGCCCGCCGCCGTCTGTTCACCGGGCTGCAGCGATGCCGTGAGCTGCACTATTCCCCCTGCCTGAATTGAGACCGATTTTGAATAATCTTCGTATCCCGGTTTCCTGACAGCCACCAGGTAAGTGCCTGGTGAGAGATCGTGTATGTCCAGGAGATCATCGCCTGGGGTCAGGCCGCGATAACTGCCATCGATATAGACCGCAGCACCTGACGGAACAGATAAAACCTGAAGGTCGCCATGGGCAGGGCTGACTTCGGCCACCAGGGTGACGGTGACAGGGACCACCTCACCTGATTTGACTGTCACAATATCTGACCATGCCTCGTACCCTGCCTCGGAGATGACCACCCTGTGGGGCCCGGCGGCAAGGTTCCCCACCACCTGGTTTGTCTTTCCCATATAGAGCTCATCGACATAAAGCCCGGCTCCCCGGGGTGTCGAGGTCGCAGAAATGCCGCCAGGGCTCGTGACGGCAGCAAGGGTCGCGATCACATTCTCTGTATCTCCGGCAGTGACTGTGACGGTCGTCGTGTAGGGCTGGAAACCCTGCAGGGCGAGCAGCACCTGGTGGGTTCCCGGCTCCACGCCCCTGAATGTCCCGGGGGAAAACATCTGGGCGCATCCCCCGTCAAGGATGGCGGAAGCTCCTGCAGGCGACGATGTCACATAGATGCTTCCCGTGGTATATACACTCGGAGATCCCCCTGCCCCGGCCTGGATGGTCATCTCTGCCATCGTGATTCCCGTCATCGTTGTGGCGATGAGGAGTGCGAAGAGGATGCGGACGAAGATTTTCATTTGTATCACCTACAAGAGAAAATACTGCGGGATGGATAAATAACCAGCAGTCGGAGTGCCGCGACATCCGGGTATTTTATGCATCGCCGCCATACATGGATGGGATTGAAGGCACAGGTGCCTGCATTCCGGCAGGCAGGGCAGGGAGAAATGAAGAGATCGCGACAGGAGTATCCGGGAGTAAAGGAGAAGCCGGGACCCGACGGGCGTCACAGGAGCGGGATTTTCCCCGGGGCTCTGGTGAAGATAGAGCAGAAAAAAGACCAGGGGTCCGGCAGACTGACTGAAGGGAGAGTGAGGGAGATCCTGACCTCTTCTGCTTTTCATCCCCACGGCATAAAAGTGAGACTCGATGACGGAAGTGTCGGGCGGGTTCAGGAGATCAACAAAGAGCGCAGTTCCCCATGATCAATACCCGCTCGCGTAATACCAGCCGCCCTCTTCTTTCACATTCACCGGGACATTGAACAGGCTCCGGATATGCCTGTCGATCAGCACTTCTTCTTTCGGACCGTCAAGGAAGAACCTGCCATTCCTCATGAGGATGACCCGGGATATCTCGGGGATGATGTCGTGGAGGTTGTGGGTCGCCATGATAATTCCGACACCCGAACGGGCGATTGACCGCAGGGTTCCCCGGAACGTGTGGAGGGCGTGAAGGTCGAGGCTGTTGGTAGGCTCGTCGAGGATGAGGGCTTTCGGGTCGTGCACGAGCGCCCTCCCAATGAGAAACCTCCGTGCCTCCCCCGAGGACATGGCATCCATGCGCCTCTTCTCGAGGTGGGCTATTTCAAGGAACCGGATTATGCGGTCGGCCTTCTCCTCCATCAGCGGAGTGATCCGGTGGTTGAAGAGGCCAATGCTCGAAAAGAACCCGGAGAGGATCACATCCCGGCCGGTCACACCCCTCGTATAGGTGAACTGGAGATCAGGAGACACAATGCCGAAGTACGACCGCATATCGAAGACATCCCATACGTCCTTTCCACGGATGCGGAATACGGCCCCGTCCTCCTCTCCGGAAACAGGGTAGAATTCCCGGTTGATCGTCCTGATAAAGGAGGATTTTCCGGACCCGTTCGGACCAAGGATAGCGATGTGCTCACCCTCCCCAATCGTCACGGAGAGGCGGTCAAGGAGCTTCTTTTCTCCCTTCATCACAGTGATATTGGCAAATTCGAGTAGCGGAGGTGCAGCCTTCACGTGACCAGGGACCAAAGCGGGGTTTTTCATAGGTTACCGCCGGTGTCGCGAATCCCTGACAGAAAGGACCCGGCACCGGATGATCCAAGATATATCTGCTGTTCCATCAATATGAGGATGTGGGCGAAAAAAGGGAAACCGGGTGAACCTTACCCGCCATGGGGTTTGTTCGACCACAGGCCATGCAGGTTGCAGTAAGCCCTGACCTTGACATCGGTGGAAGAGACGGGAAAGACCGCTTCGGGTTTATCACCAGGTTTCAGGCCTTTCACGTGGAGATAGGGCCCTGAGATCACTTCTATCCACTGCAAGTGGTGCGCCGCCTCCATGGGATGGGGAACGGATCCCACCCTGACCAGTATCTCCTTTCCGCGGGATTCGACCACCGGGACATGTTTTTCATTGCTGGCATCAACAGTATTTTCAGCCTGTTTTACCATCGGTGCTCCACAGCAGGCAAGCGTACCGTCTCCCTCTCCGACCACCATGACAATCTTGCCGCATGTGCCGCATTTGAATACTTCAAGCATGGTTTGATTCATTCCTCCGAAGTTTACATCTCCCCGGGAAGGGATTTAATGGTTCCTGAAAAGGAACGCCCCCTTCAGCATTCCCGCAAAAATCAGCCCGGGATCACAGGAAGCCAGGCGGGCAAGAGTAAATAGGGTCAGTATCCAAATTTTTCCACATGCACGATCAGGTGCCGGCCTTTGAGCTGAAGAACCGGATGCAACGATTCAGGGACCGGATGAATGCGGACCATCCCGGGTGGGAGATGGTTGCCATTTTCGGGAAGATCAATCTGTACTATTTTACGGGGACCATCCAGGACGGTGTTCTCCTCATCCCTCAAGGAGAAGACGCGGTCTTCTGGGTGCGGCGCAGTCTCGAGAGGGCTTTTGAGGAATCCGCATTTCCGGATATCAGGCCAATGAAGAGTTATCGCGATGCCGCACGGGAAACATCACGGTGCACGGGGGAAATCCACATGGAGACAGAGGTTGTGCCTCTTGCGATAGCCGGGCGATTCAGGAAGCATTTTCCCTTTTCCGGTGTCGCCGCGATGGACCGGCAGGCATCATGGGTCAGGGCAGTCAAGAGCCCGTTTGAACTAGCCCTTATGGAGAAGGCAGGAGAGATCCACAGGTCCGTGCTCGAGGAAGGGGTTGTGGAGATTCTCCGGGAAGGCATGAGCGAGGCAGAGTTCGGGACCGCTGTCTATTCCCTTATGGTGGAACAGGGTCACCAGGGTATCGTCCGTTTCGGAAGCTTCAATACAGAAATCGAGGTCGGTCAGATTGGATTTGGCGAGAGTTCCCTCTACCCCACCTGTTTCGACGGCCCTGGCGGCTGCCACGGTGTGTGCCCGGGTGCGCCGGTGCTCGGCAGTCATAACCGGAGACTGGGGACAGGTGACCTTGTGTTCATCGACAACGCCTGCGGCGTGGAGGGGTACCAGACCGACAAGACAATGAATTACATGTTCGGGGAACCCATTCCGGACGAGGCCATCACACAGCACCGGCAGTGTGTCGCGATTATGGAGGAGATTGCCGCACTCCTGAAGCCCGGAGCAGTCCCGTCTGAAATATATTCCCGCATTATGGATGAACTGGAACCGGAATTCCTCCACAACTTCATGGGCTTCGGCGAACGCCGGGTTCATTTCCTTGGCCATGGCGTGGGCCTGGCTGTCGATGAGATCCCGGTGATCGCAGGGGGTTTTGATGAACCGCTCCAGGAGGGGATGGCGATAGCCCTTGAACCAAAGAAAGGGATCCGCGGCGTGGGGGTGGTGGGAGTAGAGAATACATATCTCGTTACTCCCGGCGGCGGACGGAGTATCACGGGAAACCATCCGGGACTGATAGAGGTGTACTGATAGGGAAGGGGGAACAGTCCCCAATGAATGTACGACAGTCCCGGATTGTGCACAGGTGACACAGGTCTCATAGTAAAGTTTTAATTACTAAATGTAATAAAAATTATACTCAAGATGAAGCAGAACACGTTCTTCTTTCTCGTGGGTATTGTCGGACTGGCCGAGGTCGCACTCTTCTGGGCATCAGTGGTGTTCCGGAATCCGGCAATCATTGTTATCTCGTTCATCCTCGGTGTTATCGCCATTTATGCTGCCAGGAGGAAGATTTCAGACAGGAAGGAGGATGAACGATCGGCTCTCATCACCCAGAAGGCAGGTGCACGGACGCTGGAGGTTTTTTTCGTCCTATTTTTTGCAATCAGCCTGGGCAGCCTGGTGATGGGGTTTGCCACACCGCTCGGGCTCCCTCCGCCGCCCAGACCGTTCCCAAAGGTACCTCATGATGAACCGAATCTTGGATACTTCGGGCTGCTGCAGATGGTCCTCCTTGTGAGCATGGTCTTCCTGTATCTCGGTTTCCGGGTGTATTATGCCAGAAAATATGGAGAATGGGACGACGATGCAGAATAGGATCAAGGTGTTTCGGGCCATGCATGACCTCACCCAGGAGGCGCTCGCACAGGAGATGGGTGTCGCAAGGCAGACTATTCTGGCCATTGAGAAGGGGAAATATGATCCTTCCCTTGATCTTGCTTTCAGGATTGCCCGGCGATTCGGTGTCAAGATTGACGAAGTATTCACGTACGGGCAGGAATAGACCCGGGGAGAGTGGCAGGATGCATGGGCCGGCGGGGTATACAGCCGCGTGCTCACCAACTCTTCACCATGGTATCCCTGGGATTTTGTGTCAGTTCAGGGCGACTAATAGTAATATTTAAATAACTTAATGTAAAATATTTTTTACGTTGGATGGGCCCGGACGCATTCCCTCTTCCGGGGATGCGGAGGAGATCACACAACGAAATGTGCCCTTCGAACCGGCCTCATACAGATGAATGAAAAGACACCCGGTATCGCACGGAATGCGCTATCGGTGCCTGACCCGTCAGGGGAACGACACCGGCCTTTCCGGGACTTTGGGCAAAAAGGGCCGAAAAGACAGCCCACGGTCGGGGAAAGAAGTGCGGGGATACATGCAGGCTGCCGTCAAAAACAGAGCAGGACATGAACGAGTGTGCCCCCGGATGCAGTTCCGGGACAGGATGCCATATTATCTCCCCTCCCTCCCCCATTGAACCGGAATAATCCGGATTACCAAAAAAATACCAAAAGAGTGTTATCTCGATGGCGGATTTGCGTATGAAAAGAAAAAAAATGATAGCTTCAACCATTATGCTCTGTGGAATCCTCCTTATTTCTGCCGCAGGCCTGCTGGGACCCGTTTCAGCAGCAACCACCGCTGAAACGGCCGCGTCGTATGTCGCGGTTACGAAACTGGATGTCGAACCTGAATCTTTCATGCCGGACGATACGGGGACAATCAGGGTGGAAATCTCAAACAGCGGCTCGGTGCCGGTTTCCATTTACAGGGCAGAGATCCTCTCGTCCGATATCAGGGTCCTGAATTATCAGACCTACGACTCTATCGGGGCTATCGGCCCCGGCAATACCATGCAGTTCACCTTCAATGTCCAGCCTGCTGTCGGAGAGGGGATGTATTTCCCCATCTTCTACCTTGACTACACGGATGCCGGATCCCTGCGGTATCCCGTACCCCTGGATGTCGATTCAACACCCCTCATCGTGAGCATTGTGAATGCCCCGGCCTCTTTATCGGCCGGGACAAAAGAGCAGGTCACCCTGTCTGTCAGCAATCCCCGTGAGAATGCTGTGAACAGTGTAACAGTCACGCCTGGCGGCGATGGCATACAGTCCACCCAGAGCAGCATCTTCATCGGCACGCTCGAGCCCGACGCAGAAGAGAAGGTCACATTCGAGATAACGGCAGACAGGGACACGATCCTCACCTTCGACGTATCCTACCGGAATGGCAATAACCTCCATCATATTAACCTGCCAATGCCGGTCACCGTCGGAGATGGGGGGACTGCAGCGGAGATGATAGTGAACAACCTGGAAGTCACCCAATCCGGATCCACTTTCACTCTGGCGGGGGATATCACAAATGCCGGTCTCCGCGATGCAAAATCGGTGAAAGTGACAGTGGGATCCCCTGCCACGCCAGTTGATCCGAACCCGGTCTATGTGATCGGGGCCCTCGAACCCGATGACTTCTCCAGTTTCGAGATCACATGTACTGCACAGGGAGCTTCAACAGTCCCGCTGGTCATCCAGTACAGAGATACAGACGGGACTGTATTCGAAAAGACGGTGGATATTTCTGTCCGGAGCACTTCGATGCCTGCGTCGGGTGCAGTGGCAGGCGGCCCGCAGGGGATGCCGGCTGGAAATCCCGGCAGGCAGGGGGGAATGTTTGGCTTCGGAAACGGGGTGAGCAAAATCCCGTTCACGGAGATCATCATCGTCATCGTGGCCTGCATTGCTGTCGCAGTCGCCTGGAGAAAGGGATACCTCGCGAAGGCTGTCGGGATGATCCGGAACCGATCCGGGAGATGAAATCCCGTGGATAAATTTCCCCTCATCGAGCTTGCGGAGGTGACAAAGATCTATCCGCTCCCTTCCGGCGACGTGGTTGCCCTCGATCGGGTTTCCTTTACAGTGGATGAAGGCGAGTTTGTGGCGATTATGGGGCCATCCGGTTCGGGAAAGTCCACACTCCTGAACCAGCTGGGGTGCCTGGACCGTCCGACGAACGGGGATCTCTGCATTCATGGGAGGAACACCCGGGAAATGAACGACCGGGAATTGACCGATCTCCGCCTGAACACCATCGGGTACATTTTCCAGAAGTTCAACCTGATCCCACTCCTCTCCGCATACGAGAACGTGGAATACCCCTACCTGATGAAGCACCGGAAGCCGGATGATACCGGCCGCGTGGACTCGCTTCTGGGCATGGTCGGCATTGACAGGGCACTTGCAGCCCATAAACCTCCCGAACTGTCGGGAGGGCAGCAGCAGCGTGTCGCGGTCGCCCGCGCTCTCGTGAACGACCCCAGCATCCTGCTCTGTGACGAGCCGACTGGAAACCTCGATTCCGTGACCGGCCGCCAGATCATGGAGATGATCACTGAACTGAATAAGAAAGGGAGGACCATTCTCATGGTCACCCACGATTCGATGGTGGCTGAGTATGCAGGGCGGACCATCGTTATGCGGGACGGGAGAATAGCATGAAAGACGTGATCCTCTCTCTCTCCACGCGCAATATCCGCATTCACTTCCTGCGGTCGGTGCTTGCAGCCCTCGGCATCGTCATCGGAGTTGTGGCAATCTCATCCATGGGAATGATGGGAGCGAACATGACCCTCTCGGTGACCGAAGAACTCTCCTCGATGGCAAACGTGGTGACGATCACTGCATATTCAGGAGGCGGAGGGTTCGGGGGCGGACCCATGAGGGGCGGTGGAGGAGATGAGGAAGAGAAGATATCCGAAGAAGAATTCAGGGATATACAGAAGGTTGCAGAAAAATATGGCCTTGTATACGTGATATACTCAGAATCGGACAAGATAGAAATCGGTGACAGGGAAGGAAGGTCCACTATCTACGGTCTCGATGATGAGGTGATTTCCGAAATCTTCACCCTGTCGGACGGGACATTTCCCAAAAGCACCAGTTCTGTCGTGGTGGGACCCACCCTTGTCGACCGGTTCGACCTGAAGATCGGGAGCAAGATCGACATCGGCGATGAGGAAGAGGAGGGGACAACGACTGTCCGGGTAGTCGGCATCCTTGAAGAGCGCGGGATGTCAATGGACATAAACTCAGATATGGCCATTATCGGGAACCAGAAACTCTTCACCGGTATCTATGGGAACGAGGGTGAGTACGACCAGGTCAACCTCATCCTGAATGATGTGAACGACTCGGTAAAGGCCAAGGAAGAGATCCTCGAACGGATGAACAAGAAGGAGGATACGGTGAACGTCCAGGACAGCAGCCGGATGCTCTCGAGCATCACGTCGACGCTGTCGACAATGACCACCTTCGTGATGGCAATTGCGGGCATTTCCCTCCTGGTCGCGGCAACCTCCATCTTCAACGTCATGATGATGTCGGTGACCGAGCGGGTCAGGGAGATAGGGATCATGCGGAGTATTGGCACCCAGAAATCCGAGGTCATGAAGATGTTCATCTACGAGGCTGTCATTCTCGGGGTTATCGGGGCGATTATCGGTGCAATACTGAGCCTTGCAATCGGGTGGATTGTGGTGCTCGCAATGGTGGGCAGCACGGATTATTTCTTCACCCCGGCAAGCCTGGTGTACATCCCCTCCGCCATGCTGGTTGGAATCGTCATATGCATGGCATCAGGGGTGTATCCTGCGTGGCGTGCATCGAACCTTGATCCCATAGAGGCGCTGAGAGCTGAGTAAAGATGATTCAAACCCATTTTTTAAAAAAAAGTCACTACAGCCATTTTTACAGTTGAGTAAAGGTGAATGAATTTGAAGAGACTATTAATTCTTATCGCATTGTGCATCTCTGCCGCATTGATGGCGGGTTGCACTGCACAGGACAGCCGGTTGACCACCAGTCCGGATATGACCGTCGTCCCTGCCCAGGGGACTGCGAACAACCAGGATAACACGCCATTGCCCGGGGGAGATGTGAATATGACACCGGGTGGAGAGCGCGGCCTGCAGCCGGGCGGCTTGAATATGACAGACGGTGCGCCAATGCAGCCCACCGGAGGTGGAATGGGAGGGAATGTCAGGCCATCCGGGCTTGACGAAGGCATGAACGGTACTCCACCCGCACCAGGAGAGAGACCGGGAGGCATGCAGCCGCCGGATCCCCCGGCAACATCATCCTGATGGAAAAAAGGCAGGAAAAATACTACTCCTCTTTAATCCAGCCCATCCTGACGTACCAGTCGTACTCATGCGTCCAGGTGTCCTTGTTATAGAGAATGAGGTGGCGGAAGTAATCCCTCCGTTCATGCTGCATCTTCTCCTGATCAGGATACTTGAGTTCACCACGTATTGACCGTACCAGGGTCCTGCCAAGAGCGAGGGCGTCCGCTTCTGCCTCCAGAAGCGGATCCGGTCCCCTCCCGACGGACACACCCACTCCGCCGACTGTGATTGCACCGAAGGAATTGAGGGCATGGTTCATGTAATCCACAATCCCGCTATGATTCGCACCGCCTGCAGTGCAGACGGAACATCCGAACTTGCCGGAGAACATCCGGCAGTGGACAGCATCTGCCATACGGTCAAAGACCGCCTTCAATGGTGCGGGGATGGAGTCGATATAATTCGGGGCACCGAGCACTATCCCATCCGCGTCCATCATCTTCTCAAAGAGTTCGGGGAAGTCGTCACAGAGCGTGCACTCTCCCGTGGCAAAACACGACCCGCATGCGGTGCAATACTCGATCTGGAGCGAGTAGACATCGATACGTTCTGTCTTTGCCCCTTCTTCCCTTGTACCGGCAAGTGCCGCTTCCACCAGACGGAGTGTCCTGCTCTCCCTGCCCCTCGGGCTTGCGATCAATCCGATTACCTTCAGGCTCATCCTGGTCATCTCACACAGGGTGGATTCTGGAAGGGCCCGGGATAAACCTGCCGGTTTTTATGGATAGGAATCTCCCTGAAAAGAGACCACAAATTTCCTTCCCCCAATACCGTAAAATCACCTCTAAAAAAATACATGGTTTAGTCCGTGATCCATGCAGAAAGAATGAAAATGGCGAAGCCATTTCCAGAATAAAAAACTGTATGGATTACTCCGTGATGCACACATACAGAATGAAAATGGCGAAGCCATTTTCATATAAAAAAATTCAGCTGAAAAAGAGAACCGCCTTCACCTGATCGACCGTCATCCAGGTATCCATCCCGAGACCATACATCACCTGGACTGCCTTTTCGTCGAGGAACGAGAGACTGGTTACAGTATTTTCAGGGTATGCGAAGATGCTGTCCGGGTACGTGAAGGAATCCCCCTTGAAGCCCAGCGTGTAGAGGAGTGAGCGGAGGATGAAATGGGTACGCTGGTCTCCCTCCATCTCGGAGTTCAGGTAGATGTCGTACCCCTTGATCTTGGCACAGGTCGTCCCGTCGCAGATAAATTCCCTGTTCAGAAATCCCATTTCCGATGTGAGGTCTATTGCACCCAGGCCGTCAGGCGGGAGGAACTTGATGCGGATGTCTCCCGAAATGCCCTCCTTGGGGTTCTCGAATAGCTTGTTGGACTGTGAGAGAGAATTGAACTTTTTCGCAAAAGATTCGATAACCTCCCTGTCATGTCCGGTCCCGGAATTCAGGGAGATAGTCGCTTTCGAAGTTGTCGATGTAGGGGGAAGGGGGAGGCGCTGCAGAAAGAGGTTCCCGCCCCCGAATGCCACGTCCATGAAATGAAGGTTGATCTCTTCGCTCGAGATACCGATTGGGGTAGGGGTCGTGACGGGTGATGGATTTTCAGTAGGAGGAATGTCTGTCGTGGGAACCGTTGTCGGGCTGGGAGAAACGGTAGACTGGACCGTTTCCTGTTCTTCGGAAGCAGTCAGGCAGCCTGAGAATACCAGGCACAAAGCCACGCAGCATATGGAGAGGGAAAAAAATACCCTGAAATGCATACATAGATTTCAAAATAAGCAGGGATAATGATTGTGCTGGCTGCCAGAAAAAGCACATCCCTTTTATTATTTATGTGGTTTTCTCCCATGGGCGTATCGTGGATGGAAATGCCTTGCAAAACAGGGTTTCACAGTGTTTTTTTAGCGGATATTCACCGGGGCCGGCAGGATCACTGGTATATGGCATGACCGCCAATAGATAAGCCACGGGGATGAGACTATTGTTCCCACTGGAGTTGCTGACTTATCGCGAATCATACAAGAACCGACAGAAATGAAGAGGTAGTTGTGGACGAATCGGCCCCGCCGGGGATGGAGACCATCCGCGTGCGCCTGCCGAAAAAACGCAACAGGGAACAATTCGCCATCGCGGAACTGATGCTTGGCTCAAACCATATCAAGGTGAGGTGCATCGACGGGATCACCCGGATGGGGCGGATCAGGGGAAAGATCAAAAAAAGAGCCTGGATCCGTGAAGGGGACACCTTAATCGTGACGCCCTGGAGTTTCCAGGATGAAAAATGTGATATATCATACCGGTATACCCGGCCACAGGTAGACTGGCTGCGGAGAAACCGTTATCTCTGATTTTCGATTGAGAACATGGCTCTGCCATTTTCATTTTGTATGCATGTGTCCCGACCGGGAATTCATGTGTTCTCTCTCTAATCGGGGTGCAGACTGCATCTCCCCATGCACATCACTGTAACATGATCCTCCAGCGATCAGTCTTTTCTTTGAGGGTGTACCGTGCATTGGCAGGGCTTGTCGAGGGCAGGTGGTGGATGACGATGGGTGAGTGGAACGGAGATCCCTTCATCGCCTGTCGGAACGATTGACCGGCTTTTCGCCCGTTCAGGCATATGCACCTGATTGTCGGGTATGTGTCGAGGATTGCGGGGATGTCGTTCCATTCTTCGTCATGTATGTCGCAGTCCCTGCTCCCCGTCTGATATGCACGCGAGGCAATGATGTCCCATAATGCGACGTGATTGGCCTTGAGCCCGTCGCTCCATTCCCTGATCCCTCCCCCTTCGAGGGTGATGAGGGTTCTCATCAGCGGCCAGAAATGGTTCCTGGGGTTCGCATAATAGAGCCCGGCTGCAAGGGACATCCTGCTCGGAAAGCTGCCCAGGATGAGGATGTGAGGGTCCGGGCCGATGACCGGGGGAAGACCGGTTTCACGTTCAGGGAGATCTGCCAGGGCCAATCATCCTCCCTGTTTTTTCATGACATGGACCTTGCAGCCAGACGTGCCAGAATATAGGGATGGCAAATTATGACGTTTCTTCGTGAAGGTCTGTGATAAAACGTCATCAGCCGCCATTCACTCCCTTCCATGAATCCACCTGATATGTCCAGGGATCAGTGACAGTACAGGAATGAGCGCGTAGCACCACAGGCTGCCCGCGGAATTAAGGAATGAGACGGCTATCGCAAGCAGGATAACCCCTGTAACAACGACGGCACGCTCAATGCCCCTTTTGCCAGTGGGCCCCGTGTCCGGGGCAAGCATTTTCGAATGGCGGTGTATATACATCCCCATCCCGGTGAGCAGGAGACTTGACGCAAGGAGGTTTACGTGAAAGAAGAGCACCGCTTCCAGAACATTCGTATAATCACCAGAGAGGGATGTGGTGAAAGGAATCAGGACGATAAAGAAAAGGAGGATGATGTTCAGGCGCAACAGCACGCCGTCAACATACCTCACATGTTCGAGTATGCGATGATGAGACATCCAGAAACCTGCGAGAATGAAGAATGCGATGATAAAAAGAAGGAACTCGGGATACATCCCGGCTAACTCTCCCGGGAGCAGATTCGGGGCATCCCGTTCGGGAATGTCCGGGACAGACAGGGAGATCACGAGCAGCGTCATCGCGAAGGCGAAGATACCGTCGCTCAGTGCCTCCAGCCTTGACTTTCCCATCTGTTCAAGGCGAGGTATCTCATTCTCCGGCATATACTGATATCTGGTTGGAGGTTTTGCTATTTGAAGCCGGTTGCCGGTGTCGTGGTATCACCAGGCCCTGGCAACATGGAAAAAAGGATCAGGCCTTTTTTGTTCCCGGGGGTTTCATCAGCACCCAGCAGATAACAAGCCCGAGAAGGGACAGCCCGAGGATATAGGGAAATACCCCCATGTAGTTCCCGGTCGTGGTCTTGATGAATCCTGCAAGCTGGGGTCCTGCGATGGCGCCGGCGCCGTATGCCAGGAAGACCAGGCCGTAACACCGGGGGTAATCACAGGTTCCGAAATACGTCCCGGTGGCGGTGGGTGCGATGGCGAGCCAGCCCCCGAGGCACCCCCACAGGATCGCAAAGCCGGTGATGTAGACCGGGACTGTCGGCACCAGCCAGAGGGCAACCGATACCAGGGCGATGAGGACGAATGAGATCAATGCGGTGTTCCTCGGGGTGATGCGGTCGGTGAGGCTCCCGAAAACCGGACGGCCGCCACCGTTGAAGATGGCAAAGAACCCTACCAGTGCTGTGGCAAGCCCTGCTTCGATGCCGATCTCTGTCCCCACAGGCTTGGCAATGGAGATCGCCATCAGGCCTGCCAGGCACCCGATGAAGAAGCATGCCCACAGTCCATAGAACGTGGAGGTGCCAAGCATTGCACCCCTGTCACACTCGCAGACCTCCTCCCCCGGTTTCGGAGCCGGCGCTGTCCACCCTGCGGGCTTCCACCCCGGAGAGGGAAACCGGAGGGGGAGTGCCAGCAGGATGATCAGCACCACAAAAGCGATCCCGAATACCCTGAACGTATTCATCACGCCATACAGGGCGATAAGGTAATCGGCGATGTTTGCTGTGAGAAACGCCGAGAACCCGAAACCGAGAACGGTGAGCCCGACAGCAAGCCCCCTCCTGTCCGGAAACCATCTGGCCGAGACTGCCACCGGCACTCCATATGCTATGCCGACGCCAATCCCGCCTATGACGCCGTAGACGAGGTACAGCATCTGGACCGATGTGACCATTGACGCGAGCAGCCATCCGAGTCCGGTGAGCACACCCCCGATGATGGTGACATTGCGGGGCCCGAGAGTCTCTATATACCTGCCTGCCAGGGGCATGGCGATGGCAAAGAATGCAAGGAAGACGGAGAAAGGCATCAGCACGTCGTTTGCGGTGACAGACTGCCCCAGGGAGCCGGAAAAGTAATCAGTCAGCGGCCTGACAAAGACGCTCCATGAATAGATGCTCCCAAGGCACAGGTTGATGATCATCCCGAGGATGACCAGCATCCAGCGGCCCTTCCCGGCAGGCATACCCAAAATGATCTCATCATCGGCCATTCAGGCTCTTCTCCTCAAAAAAAGGGAGGGTCATTCCTCCAGGGTGGAGACGTCACCTGGATCGATACCCATCTCCTTCGCCTTCAACACGCGGCGCATGATCTTTCCGGAACGGGTCTTCGGCAGCTTGTCCACGAATTCGATCTCGGAAGGCATGGCTATCGGCCCGAGAGTCATCCGGACGTGGTAAATCAGGTCGGATTTGAGTTTTTCGCTCGGAGTAAAGCCGACCCTCAGAATCACGAAGGCCTTGATGATGTTGCCCTTCATCGGCTCGGGCTTCCCGATGACCGCAGCTTCTGCGACAGACTGGTGGGACACAAGCGCACTCTCCACCTCGGCGGTGCCGATATTGTGGCCAGCGACGATGATGATATCATCGGCCCTCCCGATGATCATGATGTATTCATCACCCTTCCCCTTCACGGCCAGGTCGCCGGCAGTGTAACAGTTCGGGATGGTGTTCCAGTAGGTACGGTAGCGTTCATCGTTTTTATAGACCGTGCGGAACATTGCGGGCCAGGGCCTCCCAATTACGAGGAACCCCCCATTGCCCGGAGCGACAGAGTTGCCTTTCTTGTCAACCACATCCGCAACCACACCGGGAATGGGCCTCCCGGCGAACCCCGGGCGCATGGGTTCGCCAACCATTGTGGTAATCATCTGCATTCCTGTCTCGGTCTGCCACCAGGTATCAACGACGGGACATGTGCTCTTCCCGATAACCCTGTAGTACCACTCGAATGCCTCGGGATTCAGCGGCTCTCCGACAGATCCCAGTACCCGCAATGATGAGAGGTCATACTTGTCGGGCCACTTCTCGCCAACCTTCATGAACATCCTGATGGCGGTGGGAGCTGTGTAGAAGATGGTAATTCCAAGGTCTTCGACGATTTTCCAGAAAGCCCCCGGGTCCGGGTAGTCAGGAACTACCTCGGCCAGAACGACTGTTGCACCGATGGCCAGTGGCCCGTACACGACATAGCTGTGGCCGGTAATCCAGCCGGTGTCCGCCGTGCACCAGTAGACATCATTGTCCTTGACATCAAATACATGCCTGGTGGTGTAGGCGGTTCCCACCATGTACCCGGCACAGGTGTGGACGATCCCTTTAGGTGCTCCCGTGGAGCCGCTGGTATAGAGGATGAAGAGCGGGTCTTCTGCATCCATGACTTCAGCCGGGCAGGTGGAGGAGACTCCTTGCATGAGCTCGTAGTAATCCACCTCCATCTCCGTGTGCAGTTCGACAGGCTGGTCAACCTCACGGGAGAGCACGACGACCTTCTCCACGCTCGGGGCGTTGATGATGGCTTCTTCTACGATGGTCTTCAACGGAATGGTCTTCCCGCGCCGGATAGTCACGTCTGCAGTGATCACGACCTTGGCTTCCGCATCCCTGATGCGCATGTTGAGCGCCTGCACCCCGAACCCGCCGAATACGACGCTGTGGACGGCACCTATCCGGGCGCATGCGAGCATGGAAATGATCTGTTCAGGGACAAGAGGCATGTAGATACAGACCCGGTCTCCTTTCTGTATACCCAGTCTCTTGAGACCGTTTGCAAACCGGCACACTTCCTGGTACAGTTTCTTGTAGGTGAAGACCCGCTCTTCACCCTCCTCGCCTCTCCAGATGAGGGCAACCTTGTTCCGCCGGTGGTTGTCCACGTGGCGATCCAGGCAGTTTGCAGTGATATTGAGTTTGGCGTTGACAAACCACTTCGCGTAAGGATATTTCCACTCAAGCACCCTGTCCCACTTCTGAATCCAGTCGAATTCTTCCGCCTGGTTCTTCCAGAAACCGTCCGGGTCTGCGAGGAATTCCCTGTACGCTGTAGTGTAGTCCTGTGTCCATGCGTTCTTTTTGTACGATGGGTCAGGGATGTAGGTCTTTTCATCCTCTGACAGCGCCACCTCAAATGATTCTGCCATTCTTTCGCACCTTTCCGTTTGGAATCATTCAATCAGCCGTTGGTGTGTGGAGAACCGAACGAAAGGAAAACCCCCGCCGGATAACTCCACATACTGTGTTCTCCTCACTCATAAGTTCGAGTGTTCACTAAAATCACATTCCAGCGGACGGCAAATACCGTCCTGAATCCCGTAAAAAGCCCACTTTCTCCTCTGTTTTCACATTGCCTCCCGGAATTCTATTTTAATGATTAATCATTATAATTATTAAAAGCTGATGATTCTGCATTTCGGCGGTCATCTTCTCACCCCATGGGATATCCATTGGTGTGGCGGGGGGAATCGGACCTGCAGGCTTTTTTCTCATTCAGGGTTACAATCTCTTCGCGTCACCAGCGACCAGTCGCGGGTCGCCGTCCCGCAATCGGCAAATTGTGGTGCAAATGGATGGAAAAAGGATTAACATCTGCAAATCGAAAAGAAATGTATGGATATTGCCATCATCGGGGCCTCCGGATATGCCGGTGGCGACCTGATTCGCCTGCTGCTTGCCCATTCCAAGGCCCGGCTGGTCTGCGCAACCTCCAGGAAACTTGCCGGAAAGCCTGTCTGTTCAATGCACCCCCAGTTCAAGGGACTTGTGGATCTGGAATTTTCCAATCCCGATCCCGGAGACCTTGATGCTGACCTGGCATTCCTTGCAGTCCCCCACACCGCTGCCATGACATATGCAGGGCCTCTCCTCTCCCATGGCATCAAAGTGATCGATCTCTCTGCGGACTACCGCTTGCCAAAGGAGGTTTTCGAGAAGGTCTACGGTGTCCCGCACACCGATTACTTCTCTGCACCGTACGGCATTCCTGAACTGCGCCGGGATACCTACCGGAACGCCGAGTTCGTCAGCAATCCCGGGTGTTTCCCCACAGGAGCCACTCTCGCTGCAGCGCCGCTCGCCCGGTATGCCCACACGGTTATTTATGACTCAAAGACAGGGGTCTCGGGGGCCGGGGACAACCCCTCTGCAACCACCCACTATCCCAATGTGGGAGATAACGTAAATCCCTACAAGTGGACCTCCCACCGCCATCTCGCAGAGATGAAGCAGGAGCTTGCCAGTCTCGGGTCTCGTGCGAAGTGCTATTTCACCCCGCACCTGGTGCCGGTCAACCGCGGGATTCTCACGACTGCACACATCCTGCTCGATAACCCGATGGCACAGGAAGATGCAGAGGAGCTCTATCGGAAGTTCTATGAGAAGGAGTTCTTTGTACGCCTCCAGAACCCCATGCTTGCAGCGGTCAGGGGAACCAACTTCTGTGATATACGTGTCGAGAGTGAAGGAGAGAGGGTGGTCGCGGTCTCCGCGATCGACAACCTTGGCAAGGGTGCCAGCGGCCAGGCTATCCAGAACATGAATATCATCTGCGGCTTTGATGAGCGCGAAGGTCTCACAGGCGCGGGATTGCTGCCATAGAGAAAGGAGGAATCGATAATGCAGATACACGAGGTAATGACAAGGAATCCTGTCACCATCCAGGCCAGCGCTCCCGTAAAGGACGCGGCGGCACTCCTCAGGAAACACAAGATCGGGGGTCTCCCTGTTATGGACGGGGAGAATCTTGTCGGGATGATCACGGAATCCGACCTGCTCAGGCTGCTTGAGACGGGGAGGATATCCGATGACCTGTGGCTCCCGTCCCCGCTTGAGATCATCGAGGTGCCCATCAGGGAGATCATCAACTGGGAGAAGACCAAGCATGCCCTGTCCGCTATCGGGAATGTTGAGGTGCGGAAAGTGATGAGTCACCCCGCAATCACTATCGGTGAGGATGAGGACGTTGAGGAGGCAGCCGCGCTGATGCTCTCAAAAAAGATCGCACGGCTCCCCGTCATGCGGGAAGGGGCACTCGTCGGAATCGTGGCCCGTGCGGACATCATTCGGGGCGTCGCCGGGCCGGCACAGTAAGCCAGGGTGTATGCGATGAAGAGCATCTGTGGTGTGGAAGGAGTGACAGCCTGGGGCGAAAAGGAGGGAAAGTTCGGCCTGGCCATCATCAGGGCTGATGGCGAGGCAGCAGGGGTCTTTACACAAAACCTCATGAAAGCGCCGCCGGTCAGTCTGATGGAGGAGCGGATCAGGCGGGGAACGCTTTCGGCGGTCGTCGCCAACAGCGGGTGCGCCAATGCGTATACAGGAGCAAGGGGATTGCGGGATGCTGTGGAGATGGCATCCATAGCAGCCGGGGAATTGCGCGTCCCGGAAGAGGAGGTGGGTGTGGCGAGCACCG
The DNA here is from genome assembly GCA_964452625.1 of uncultured Methanolinea sp. GTDB lineage: Archaea > Halobacteriota > Methanomicrobia > Methanomicrobiales > Methanospirillaceae > Methanolinea_A. Next base: position 74,566 of record CAYVMJ010000002.1, on the reverse strand, counting down.
GGGTCATAGGGCGTTATCTCGATCTCGACCGGATCAGGGCGCAGTCCCGCCGCGTGGCACCGAAACTTGCCCGGTCGGAGGAAGCAGAAATCCTCACCGCGAGGGCTATCATGACGACGGATCTTGCGGAGAAGCACGCCCTGATCAGGAGGGATAACTTCTCTGTGGGGGGCATCACGAAGGGTTCCGGCATGATCGCCCCGAATATGGGGACGATGCTTGCATTCATCTATACCGATGCAGAGGTGCAGGCATCCGTGCTCCGGGAGATGCTCAGGAGTGCCGCTCAAAGGACATTCAACCGTGTCGTTGTGGACGGGGATACGAGCACCAATGACATCGCGCTCTGCATAGCGACCGGAAAGGCGGGGAAGATCAGTTCCCGTGAATTAACATCTGCACTCGAGGAATGCTGCAGGTCGCTTGCCATACAGATTGCCGAGGATGGGGAGGGTGCAAGCAGGCTGCTTGAGGTCACCGTCACGGGAGCACCGGGGGAAGAGGAGGCTGCGACCGTGGCAAAAACGGTGATCGCCTCCCCTCTGGTCAAGACTGCGGTATATGGCGCCGATCCCAACTGGGGCCGGGTCATTGCGGCTGCAGGGAGGGCTGGCGTGGACTTTGATCCGGACAGGGTAAACCTCTCGATGGGTGATGGCCGGCAGTCGGTCCCCCTGGTGGCACAGGGAGAGATAGTGGTCGACCTTGCCCGTGCGAAGGCGCTCATGAAGGGAAGGAAAGTGACTTTTTCCCTTGACCTGGATGCCGGCACCGGGAAGGCTACTGCCTGGGGCTGCGACCTGACCGAAAAATACGTGGAGATAAACGGGAGGTATACCACATGAAGCGAGAGGAAGTCCTGACCGAGGCTCTTCCGTACATCCAGCAGTTCCATGGAAAAACCATGGTCATCAAGCTGGGCGGGCATGCCATGATCGACAACGTCATCCTTGAGATGGCGATTCGCGATGCCGTACTCCTGCAGATCGTGGGGATCCGCCTCGTCCTGGTCCATGGCGGCGGACCCGAGATCACCGACAAGATGAAGGCTATGGGCAAGGAACCCAAGTTCGTTGCGGGTCTCCGGATCACCGATGAGGAGACACTCGAGATTGCCCAGATGGTGCTCGTTGGAAAGATCAACAGCAACATCGTCTCCCTGATTGCCAAGAGCGGGGGGAAGGGTGTGGGGCTTTCAGGGAATGACGGCAACCTCATCATAGCCAGGAGGATGGACCCCCAGAAGGTCCATGTCGCGGGAACAGAGCAGGAGGTTGACCTCGGGCACGTGGGCGAGATAGAGGAGATCACCCCGTCAGTACTGAATACACTCCTCGACAAAGGCTATATCCCGGTGGTTGCGCCGATTGCTATCGATCGCAGCGGCCAGAGCCTGAATATCAACGCCGACACTGCAGCAGGCGAGATCGCCATCGCCCTGCATGCGTATAAACTCATCAATATGACAGATGTGGAAGGAATCATGGATTCCACGAGGACCAGGGTGTATCGCCGGCTGCGGGTTCAGGAGGCAGAACAGCTCATGGACACCAGGGTTATCTCCGAAGGGATGATTCCGAAAGTCAGCTCGCTCGTCCGTGCGGTGAACAACGGGGTCTCCTACGGCCATGTGATCAATGGGAACATTGCCCACAACCTTCTCCTCGAAATGTTCACTGACGAAGGTGTCGGAACCATGATCTGCGCACGGGAATGAAGGGAGACACACGGCTCCAATATCCGGGGGGAGGAGAATGAAGCGCTTCCCTGGAATGGTCACGGGACTGCTTGTCATCCTTCTCCTTGTGTCTGCGGGTACGGCGGACTATCCCGGACCTGCCGGGAACGAGACGGATGTCCGGGCCGACAGCACCATTGCTCTTTATGAGGACGGGAAGCCGGTTGTGCACTTTTTTTACAATACTAACTGCGCAGACTGCCAGAAGACAATCCCCTACATCCAGGAGATGATCCCCCTGCACCCGGAGGTGGTCTTCAGTATGCACAATATCAGGGAGAGCGATGCGGCAGGGGCCCTCTTCCAGGATTTCAAGCGGCAGTACGGACGCGAGTTCCTCCCCGTCCCCTCGCTCTTCCTCGGCCCGTATGTGCTCACCGGCTACGAGGAGATCACCGGGAACCTGGAGAATGCAATCAGCCTCACCACGCAGCAGGCGGGAACCCGGCCCACCATGCCGGCTTTTGAGCAGATTGCGGGGAATGATGAAGATCTCACGATCCCTCTCGTCATCGGTGCTGCGCTCGTGGACGGGATCAACCCCTGCGCCTTCGCTGTCCTCATCTTCCTTTTGATCTCGCTCCTCCTCCTGGACTCAAGGAGGCGGGTGCTCACGGTGGGCGCGACCTTTATCCTTGCGGTCTTCTGCTTCTATTTCCTCTCCGGGCTCGGGCTTTTTGCAGTGGTCCAGTCATCCGGGATGTCACGGCTCATCTCGCTCGTCGCGGCGGCGATCGCCATCCTTGCAGGAGTCATCAGCCTGGGAGAGGCGTTCCTGAAGAGAAAAACGCCATACCTTTCAATTCCCGGATCAACAAAGGGAATCATCGAGACCTGGGTGAAGAAGGGGTCCGTTCCGGCGGCGTTGGTGCTTGGTGTGCTTGTGGGGATGTTCGAGCTTCCCTGCACCGGGGGGATATACCTTGCCATCCTTTCCCTCCTCTCGAACAGGATGACCATGTACCAGGGAATCCCCTACCTCCTTCTCTATAACATCCTTTTCGTGATGCCACTGGTGCTGATCCTGGCAGTTGTGGCGTTCGGGGTGCCCCCTGAAAGACTTGAGAAGATACGGGATCAGAAACGGCCGTATGTGCGGTTCGCGATGGGAGGGATGATGATACTCCTCGGGATACTCCTCCTCCTGGAGATCCTCTGATCCTTCAGGGGAGGTTCCCGTCTCCCTGGCACTCCCGCTGTTTCTCCTCGCTCATCTCTATCAGGAGGGCAAACACCTTCCTGACAAAGACCGGGTTGATATTCTTCTCCACCGCGTAGTTGAACGCCTGGTCCAGCACTTCCCGGGTCCTCTTCTCATCATGCACGGGCAGGCCGTCGCTCATCTTCACCTGCGCCATGCGTGCGGCAAGGTGCTGCCGCCTGGCGATGAGGTCGATGATCTGCTCGTCTATCCCGTTAATCTCGGCCCTGAGTGCTTCTATGGGCATATATTCTACCTACAGGGAGTGAAGGGATTTAAAGGTGGTGGCACTGCTCCATCCAAAGGAGATAAGGGCAGGGAGTATGATACATATTAAGCAGTTGACCATGCTTGAACGAATCACCAGGAGGGAACGTTCAGACCTTCTCATCGCCTGGTTTGCGATATCCATAGCCTTCTCCCTCATCTTCATCAGGGGCGGCGTCTCCGTTGAACTGTTCATTATTTTCCTTCTTGTCTCCATGTTCACCGTGGGAATAGGTTTCGTCCTCCACGAGATGGCGCACAAGTTCACGGCGATGAGATATGGTTTCTGGGCCGAGTTCCGGAAGGACAACCTCATGCTTCTCGTGGCTGTAGCAATGGCAGCACTTGTGGGTGTTGTGTTTGCGGCCCCCGGGGCCACGATGATCTATGGCGCGTACATCAGCAGGGAGCAGAACGGGAAGATATCGGCTGCAGGGCCTGCAGTCAACCTCCTGCTCTGCATCCCTTTTGCACTCATTCTCCTGGTTTCCGGGACGGTATCTGTGCCAATACTCTCGAATAACCTGCTGTATCTCCTCGGGATGGTGGGATTGCAGGTGAATGCCATGCTCGCCGCATTCAACATGCTCCCGGTGAGCGTGCTTGACGGCAAGAAGGTGCTTGCGTGGAACCCGGCGGTCTTCGCTGTCCTCATCATTGCAGCCTTCGGCATACTTCTGTTCTCCTTTTACCCCTCAATCTTCTGATCATTTTTCTTTGGTTTTCGGATTAAGAAGAGAAGGCATAAATAATAATCAGTTATTCTTACCTTAAAACAAATAATGTTGAATTGAGGTCATCGTACATGCACATCATGGAAGGTTTTCTCCCGCTGGAATGGGCGATCGTCTGGTGGATCATCGCCATTCCCTGCCTGGCTTTCGGCATTTTGCAGCTGAAACGGGTCCTTGCCACCGACCGCGACTCCCTCCCGCTTCTCGGGGTGACGGGCGGGTTCATTTTCATTCTCTCGTCTTTAAAGCTACCCTCTGTCACCGGGAGCTGCTCGCATCCCACCGGCACAGGTCTTTCCGCTGTCTGCTTCGGGCCGTGGATCACATCCGTCATCTGTGCAATCGTCCTTCTCTTCCAGAGCCTGTTCCTGGCCCATGGAGGGCTCTCCGTGCTGGGTGCAAACATCGTCTCCATGGGGGTTGTCGGCCCTCTCGCAGGGTGGGGTGTGTACCGGGCGCTCCGGGACACCAGGGTGAACATGTTCCTCACGGTATTCCTGGCATGCGCCGTTGCCGACCTCTGCACGTATGTCGTCACATCGCTCGAGCTCGCACTCGCGTACCCTGCCGAGATCGGTGGATTCGCGAGTTCGTTTGCGTTGTTCATGGGGATCTTTGCCATCACGCAGGTCCCGCTGGCGATTGTCGAGGGGGTTGTGCTCGCGCTGGTCTTCAAGTATATCGTCCAGCTCAAACCGGAGATACTCGTCCGCCTGAAGGTGTTTCCGGATGAAAAGATACGGGCGGCGGCAGGTGATGCATGATGTGGTCGAAATACCGCCTTGAAATCATTGCTGTCGCAGCAATCCTCTGCTTCTGCGGACTGTTCTTATACACAAGTTCGCTGATGGGTGATGCCGAATATGCAGGTTCAGACACGGTGGGTTCGGCAAGGGCAGCCGAACTTGCCGGGGTGTCAGAAGAGGATTTCCAGCCGCTCGTCCCGCAGTGGGAACCCCCGAGCGGCGAGATAGAATCATGCCTGTTCGCACTCCAGGCCGCAGTCGGGGGCATATTCGTCGGGTGGGTGTTCGGGTACTGGAAAGGCCAGAAGAATAGAAGCATCTGAAAGGTACATGCTATCAGGTATCGCATGTACGAGGAGTTGCTCGAGGACATCGCCCAGCAGAACGGGTTGAGAGAGGTCAATACCTGCACGAAACTTGCTGCTGGCCTTGGCGGAATCCTCCTCTGCCTCCTCTCATCGAGTTTCGCTTCTCCCCTCTTTATCGCGGTCACGCTCTCTCTTGTCATCATTTTCCTCGCGCGAATCGATGCACGTATGTACGCAGAAGTCTTCGTGGCACCTGTGCTCTTTGCACTCTTCAGCGTGAGCGTTATCATTCTCCTGGCAGGTGGGCAGGGAGTGTACTGGAGCTGGCAACCCCTTTCATGGCTCTCGCTGTCGGTCACCAGGGACAGCCTCAACGAGGGGATTTTTATATTCACCCGGGTGCTCGGGGGAATGTCAGCACTCCTCTTCATAGCCCTCACGACCCCCATGACCGATCTCTTCATTATGATGAAGCGTGCCCGCGTGCCGGAGGAGGTTCTTGATCTTGCCATGATTATCTACCGCACGATCTTCATGATCATGGCCCAGCTCGTGCTCGTGTACCAGGCACAGGTGATGCGCCTCGGGTACAGTTCGTTTCGCGAGTCGATCCGTTCTTTCGCCACCATGTGCGGGTCTGTATTTATCGCCAGCTGGGAGGCGGGTGAGGACCTGGTGAAGTCCATGGAGGCCCGTTGTTACGACGGAAAGTTTGCGATCCTGGGAGAGGACAGGCCTGTCAGCCTGCCTTCTGCGCTCGCGGTGCTCTCGTTCCTCACGGTCTCGGGGGTAATTGTCGTGGCCACGCGCCATCTCACGCTGATATAGGAGGACATGCATGGGACACATCATCCTCGAAGCACGCGACATTCGCTACCGCTACCCGCGGGGCATGGAAGCCATCAGGGGGATCAGTTTCCACGTGCGGAAGGGGGAAAAAATCGCACTCGCGGGGCCCAACGGAGCGGGAAAATCAACCCTTATGCTGATGTTCAACGGCATGATACGGCCGGATTCCGGGGCCATACTCTTTGACAATGTTCCCGTGGAGTACGACCGGGCATCCCTTCGAAGCCTGCGGAAGAGGGTCGGGTTTGTGATGCAGAACCCAGACAGGCAGATCATCTCTCCTACCGTCTTTCAGGACGTTGCATTCGGTCCCACAAACCTCGGGTACAGCGATCAGGAGATACAGGGGGCAGTTGAGGATGCCCTCCGTCTGGTGGGACTGTCGGGATTCAACCGCCGGCCCCCGCACCACCTCTCGGGAGGCGAGAAGAAGAGGGTGGCCATTGCCGGGGTACTTGCCATGGACCCGGATGTCCTCGTATTCGATGAACCAACGAGCGGCCTTGACCCCTCGGGCTCGGAAGATATCATGGAACTCCTCGACGAGCTGAACCAGCAGGGGAAGACAGTCATCATCTCCACCCACGACATCGAGCTTGCCTACCCTTGGGCCGACCGGGCTATCCTTCTCCTGAATGGGAAGATCCTGCAGGAAGATGTACCCGACGTCGCATTCGCAAACCAGGAACTGGTGCGAAAAGCCCGGCTCTCCATGCCGACTCTTCTCGAACTATACCTGGAACTTGGGAAGCGTGGCTTCCAGATCCCCGAAAGGAGACCAAGGACCGTTCTTGACATGCTCAACATTATCGACCGTGCCTTTCGGAACAAATCGTGTTACACGGAACCCGGCCGGATCACGCTGTGTGATGTGGATGCACACACCGATCCGGATCCTGCAGGCTGGCTGGCTGCATGTCCCGGCCTCTCCGTCGGTGCGATGGGGACCCGTGCCAAGCAGTATGCAGCGGACAGAAAGATCCCCCTGGACTTCACGTACGGGGTCATCGACAAATGCATCCTCAGAGCGCTGCTGGGGGAAGACAGCCTCATCATCATCACCGGGAGTATGGTGCAGAGGGTCCACGAGAGGGTGGAGGAGTTCTGCCGTGAAAACCGGGTATCCATCGCGATTTCATCATCCGGCCTCTCGCATGCCCGGCAGGGAATATCATCATCAGAAAAACGGGATGATGAGGGAGGCAGACGGGTTTTTGCGAAAAAAAGTCTTGATTCCTATGAAAGAGAGGACCTGCACACCTGATCCAGACGCCCTCGCTATCGCATTCGACCTGGTCTTCCGGAAGGGGATGGCACCACCCTCATGCCCGACCCCGGACGAGAGGGGTATTCTCAACAGAATCATGGACAGGGTCTATGCGGCATCCCCGGCCGCGTGCAGGGACGCACTCATCCGTGTCCGGAAACTCTCGTATGATGTCTATACTGTCTGCGACGCATTCAGGGAGGGAGCATTTGGCATCGGGAATGGGGCAGAGGATGCCGCGATCAGGGAACTGGAGGGAAAAAACCCCGGGTTCACTTCTGATCAGTATCGTCGGGCATTTGAAGTGGGAATGATGTGGACTGCATTGTGAAAAGGGGGGTTGTGTTCCAGGCGCACGAGTGTTTCAGCCCCTCGCACTCATCCGTTCCAGCACACTGACCACCTTCGCACCCTTCTCTTTTGCTTCCGCAAGGGCTGCGGGGTGCCCCCGGATTCCATTGTACCTGTCCATGTCGTTTGCGATGATATTGTCGTAATACTCGAAGCCCAGGCTGTTGAAGAATGCCGTGACGGCGGGAAAAGCTGCATCAAAGACGTTGTCCCACGAGAGTCCCGCGGTGGAGATGAAGATGCCCTTGTGCTGCCTGATGTGCTCGTGTGTGAAGAAGAGATTTTTCAGGATGAACTTCCTTGCCCAGATGAACTGGGCGCGGTCGATAAGCCCTTTCAGTTCGGCGGTGATCCCCATGCTGTATATGGGAGAGGCGACTGCGAGGCAGTCAGCCGCAAAGATACGGTCGAAGAGGGGGATGGCGTCGTCATTCATGACACACACCCCGGTTTTATGGCAGGCATTGCATCCCCGGCAGGGGGTATAATGGAGCTCTTTGAGAATGACCTTTTCGACCTTTCCGCCGGCATCCGTAGCGCCCTCGAGAAAGGCATCGAGCAGCGTCTCGGTATTCCCGTGCCGGTGGGGGCTCCCCGAGAGTCCGAGGACTTTCACTGTCATTGCTCACTGCTCCAGTCTCTTGCGGAGTTCCGCGATGACCTCGCGGGCCATCCGTTCCGCATCTGCTTTTGCGGTGGGATGCGCAAGGATGGCACCCTTCTCGTCAACCCCGTTTACCATCAGGTAATGGATGTCTTTGTCCCTGACATCAATGACGTGGAAGAAGCACTTGACCGAGGGGACTGCACCGTTGAAGACATGGTCCCAGTTCTGCCCTGCTGTCGAGAGAAATACCCCGAGCCTCTTTCCTTTCCGTTCCGGCGGGACGACTGGAAGCCTGAGCACGTACTTTCGCGAGCGGAAGACCTGGAAACGGTCGATGAGGGCTTTTGCCTGGGCACAGATCCCCATGCAGAAGATGGGTGCTGCAAGGATGATGCAGTCGGCGTCGATGATCTTGTCGTGCAGGACATCCATGCCGTCGCGTTGCACGCATCTGTTCAGTGTCTCGCAGGCATTGCAGCCCCTGCAGGGGTTCACGTCGGCCTCTGACAGGGGGACTTTTTCGGTCGCAACCCCCTCCTCTTTCTCCATCGCGGAGAGCATCCAGTCGAGCAGGGTCTCCGAGTTCCCGCCCCTCCGGGGACTGCCGGCAAACGCAAGGACTTTTATCTCCATCAGTGAGCGTTTGGGTACGGGAGATGAAAAAAGATTGGAACAGAGAAACAGGGCGTATGTTGCCAAAAAAGGGGAGACTGGTATCAGATATTCTTGAAACAGAGGTACCAGTCCTTGCACTCGTACCCCTCGGAGAGCCGCTTGTCCATCTCGGCCTTGTTCTTCGGTGCCGAGACAACCACCTTCTCACCGGGCTGCCAGTTTGCAGGCGTAGCGACACCGTGCTTGTCCGTGGTCTGGAGAGACTTGACGAGGCGGACTATCTCCGGCATGTACCGCCCGGCAGTAAGCGGGTAGTAGATCATCGCACGGAGTATACCCTTGTCGTCGATGAAGAAGACCGCCCGGATGGCGGCAGTGCTGCTCTGCCCGGGATGGATCATGCCATACTTTTTGGCAACCTTCATGTCGAGGTCGGCGATGATGGGGAACGGTATGTCGACCCCCATCTTCTCCTTCACGTTCCGGATCCATGCCAGGTGGGAGTGGACCGAGTCGATGGAGAGTCCCAGTAATTGCACATTGAGTGCTTTAAGCTCGTCGGCAATTGCGGAAAACGCCATGAACTCGGTGGTGCATACCGGGGTAAAGTCTGCGGGGTGGGAGAACAGCACGAGCCATTTTCCCTTAAAATCTGAGAGCTTTACCATCCCGTTGGTGGTGAGGGCCTCGAAGTCGGGGGCCGGCTCACCGAGTATGGGCATCGAACCAAATTCATCGCACATATATCGTTACTCCTTCATGATCTCGTCGAGTTGTGCTTTCCCGTAGACATAGGCAGGCATCCCTGCCAGGAGGAATGCAACTCTCAGGGCTTCTTCGACTTCCACCTTTTTAACCCCCAGGTTTGCGGCACCCGCAAGCTGGGCGCGGGTGGCGTGCTGGTCACGAAGCGAGGCGGCAATGGCGATCGCGATCAGTTTCTTGGTCTTCCTGGTGAGTGCACCATCGTCCCAGATATGCCCCTCGAGCTTCATCACCATGTCGTACATCATGGGGTCTTTGTCTGCAAGTTCCCTGAAGAACTTCGGGACCTTGCCGATCATCTTTTCAAGGTTCTTGATGTCCTTTGCATCTTTTGCCATCGCAGCATCACTTCTTCAGTTTCATGGGCTGGCCGCAGCAGACAAGTTCCCCGCCGCCAACGACCTTGACCTCGACAACATTACCGCAGATCTCGCAGATGTACTGTTCTCCTGCCTTGGATACGTTCACCATTTTTTACCTTCCCTTAAAAGTTATTGAGAGATTACTCTCACGGATAATCGTTATATTCCGAAAGCGGTACACAGGGACTCGCCCTGCCTGTGAAGAAAGAAATTGTGGATTAAATGTTGCTCTTTCCGCGCTTGGGCGGGTTCATCACATCTTCCGCGGTCTTGACATCCGGGCGGATGTGGGTCATCGGGAAGCACTGGTACTCTTCACAGGCACATGACGGGCATTTCCGCAAATCCTGCTCAACGGCATCGAGCGTTAATTCCCGTCCGCAGTCCAAACAGACGTATTTGCCGGGGCCAACCTTCTGCCCGGCTTTCACCTTATCGGTCAGGTCTATCACCAAACCGCTATATAGTTGCGGACATTATTTATGGCTTTTGTTCTTCCCCATGAATTCCGGATATTCTGAGTAATTTTTGCAGATTGGAGTAATTTTCGAACCGTGGAAGGAATCATCCAAAGGTATTTCTGAAGGCCGGAATCACAACGTGGTGTATGGGATGCCGGATCGTGGGGCTGCTCGGGAGTCCCCTGCCCCATGGAAACACCGCGAAACTCCTGGATTCAGCCCTCAAAGGTGCACAGGACGCAGGATGTGACGTGGAAAGGATCGAGGTCGCCAACCTGGCTTTCCGCCCGTGCCGCGAGATCTTTTACTGCAGGGAGCACGAGGCATGTGCAATGAAGGACGACATGGTCCGGATGTACGAAAAGTTCCGGGAATTGGACAGCCTCATTGTCGCCACCCCCGTCATGACCATGGGAATCCCCGGGGCTTTGAAGTCGTTCATGGACCGGTTCCAGGTTTTTTACATGGCAAAGTACATGAGGGGAAAGCCCATGGTGTCAAAAGAGAAGGCGGCTCTCCGCCGCGGGCTCTACCTTGGAATTTCCGGGATGGATGTCCCGTATGTCTTTGACGGGGCGAAAATGACCATGAAAGCATTCTTCTCAATTATCGATGTCGAATACTGGGGAGAGCTTCTGATCAATGACATGGATACGATCCACGACCTTTCCCGCAGGCCTGAACTGCTCGAGGCTGCGTACCGGAAGGGTTACGAGATGGGACGACTGCTCGTGGAAGGGAAGATCTGAAGAATCAGAGCAGTCCCCGCTCTTTCATGCTCAGGTACCCGGTACGGGCCACGATGAGATGGTCCAGGAGCCGGATGCCCAGGAGATCACCCGCATCCATCAGCTGGCGGGTGATGGCGATGTCCTGCGAGCTCGGCTCAAGCGTCCCGGACGGGTGATTATGGACGCAGATCACGGCAGCGGCCCTGTCTGTCACAGCATCCGCAAAGACTTCGCGGGGATGGACAAGGCTGTGGTTGAGGAGGCCTACGGTGACAGTCCGGTTTGATATAACCTCGTTTGCGCCGTTCAGGGTGAGGCAGAGAAAATGCTCCTGCTTTTTATCGTTGAGGTGACTGACCAGGGGGAGGATATCGGCTGGGGTCTGCACTTTCACACGGGCCCCCTCCTCACGCGTGAGATGGCGGCGGGCAAGTTCCAGCGATGCCAGTATCTGGGATGCCTTTGCCGTACCCACTCCCCGGATCCTGGAGAGGTTCCTGAACGTGACATCATCGATGCTCCCGGAAAAGAGCGATGAGATCTCTCCTGCAACCTCGAAGACATCCCTCCCGTGAGTCCCACTACCGATGATTGCCGCGATAAGCTCCCTGTCTGTCAGGGAAAATGCGCCCCTTGCGGCAATCTTTTCCCTTGGACGATCGGTTTCCTCCCGTTCCCGCATCGGTTTCATGCTTCTTCTCTCAAATGAAATCGTTACCGGAGAAGAAAAATGGGAAGCTTTTGAGACAGGTGAAAATCCGGTCCGTTGATGTTGACGGGAGGCCGGGAAGAATACCTATTTATGGCACCCTATCTCCAACAGTATGACCATGGCAACAATGGAGAATGCGATGGAAGCATTTGCAGGAGAGTCGCAGGCCAACCGCAAGTACTCTGCGTTCGCCGATCAGGCAGAATCGGAAGGATACAAGAATATTGCCCGCCTGTTCCGGGCCGCTTCAGAGGCGGAGGCCATACATGCCAAAAAGCTCCTCAAGGCCATGGGGAAGATCCATTCTACCAAGGACAATCTCTCCGAGGGAGTCGCCGGGGAGACTCAAGAGTATACCGAGATGTACCCGGAATTTTTGAAGGAGGCCGAGGCCGAGAAGAAGACTGACATAGGACTTGTCTTCACCTATGCCATGAAGGCCGAGGAGATCCATGCGAACCTGTACAAGGAGGCCCTCAACAACCTGAACCACGGCCAGGACATGTCCAACCGCACGGTGTATCTGTGCCCAGTGTGCGGCGCTGTATTCCTCGGTAACGCCCCGGAAAAATGTCCCGTGTGTTCGGCAGTACGCAAGGTCTTCAGGACTATCGAGTGACAGGACGATCGAATCCTTTTTTTCACGTGACCGGAGACTGTTTCCTCCCGTGTGATCCTCATGCATTGATATAGGAGTGGAGGAGAGGTATCTTTATGCAGATTACCCGCGTGTTTCTCGCCCTCCTTGCCTGTTTCGCGCTCCTCGCAGCCGCGTGCGTGGAGACGCCATCACAGTCCGGGATCCCCGCTGCCACATCAGCACCGACCACTCTTCCGGCCGTGGCACCTTCACGACCCGTGCAGACACAGACCCTCTCCCCTGTGCCGGAACCAACAGATATCATGCCACACACGTACTCGGTGACGGTTCAGGTTGACAAGAACACTATTTCGACCGATCCCTCAATCACGGTGACATTCGAGGGAGGCCAGGGACTGGCATTCGTGGAATTCATGACAGCGGAGGTCATCCTGTCGGATGGAAAGACCGCTGAACACACGGTTGAAAGCCCGCAGATGGGAACGGAGATGGTGCTTCCCGGCACCACGGGGACAGACAGGGTCATCGTGTACGTGACGATGGATGATGGTGTGACCTACAGGATATTTGACAAGGAAATGCCCTTCCAGCCCATCAACCCGCAATACTGAATTCCTATCCTTTTTCTGTCGCAGGCATTCACGTGAACCAGCGGGTGAATGCCTCCTTCGACTAACAATGAAGAAACAGTCCTGCAACACACAGGCGGCTCCATCCTCTCCGCCGGTTCCACCATGTTTATTATCCATACCGGTAAAAATCCCCTGCATGCCCAGGGTCACCGTATATTTCACACAAAGCTGCCCCTATTGCCGGATGGTGAAGGCGTTCCTCGAGAAGCATGGCGTAGATTACATGGCCATAGACGTGGGGACCGATCGGGAGCAGGCCAAAAAAATGGTGGAGATCTCCGGCCAGTACGGGGTTCCGGTCACGACAGTCGATGACGAGGTCATCGTGGGGTTCGATGCCCAGCGGTTAAACGAGCTCTTCGGAAAGACAATAGAAGGGGATGTATACGATGTCCTCATCGTGGGAGCCGGTCCGGCCGGACTCACCGCAGGGGTGTACTGTTCGAGAAAAATGCTGAAGACCGTTCTGCTCTCGGAGAATATCGGGGGCCAGGCGCTGGAGAGCTGGGCGATCGAGAACTACATGGGCTACCGGATGGTCTCCGGGGAAGACCTTATGCACAAGTTCGAGGAGCAGGTCAGGGGGGAGCATATCAGCCTCGAGCTAGACAGGGTCGTTTCCCTCCGTAAGGAAGGGGACCTTTTCCTGGCCGGCACAGCGGCAGGGTCGACCTATACCGCACGAACAGTCGTTCTCTCGCAGGGAAAGCGGCCCAGGAAACTCGGGGTCGATGACGAGGAGCGATACCTGGGGCGCGGCCTCTCGGTCTGCTCCACCTGCGATGGTCCGCTCTTCAGGGACAAGGTTGTCGCTGTGGTGGGTGGCGGGAACTCGGCTCTCCAGACCGCAATCGAGATGAGCAGGATTGCAAAAGTCGTCCATCTCGTCGTCAGGAGTACCATCAAGGCCGATGAGGCGTATGTGAAGCGGTATGGGGAGCAGAAGAACATCATCACCCACCTCAACCATGCAGTCTCCGCCCTGCACGGGAATGCGATGCTCAATGGCATCACGATAAAAGACAGGGAGTCAGGAAAGGAGACGACGATCACTCTCGACGGGGTCTTTGCCGAAGTCGGGTGGATCCCCAATACCGATTTTCTTGAGGGGTTCCTTGCCCTCAATGCCCAGAAAGAGATAGAGATCGACATCAACTGCCACACCAGTGTCCCGGGGGTCTTTGCTGCAGGCGATGTGACAAACATCAACACCAAGCAGATCATCACCGCTGCAGGGGAAGGGGCGAAGGCGGCGCTCGAGGCCTACCAGTATCTGGCGAAATAGAACGGGGATTCATCACTCGTCTTTTTTAAAGACCACTATCCTGTTGGTATTGGTTCCATGGGTATTATTGCCGATACCCCAGATATGAGAGGTCTTGGTGAAATGCTGGAGATTCACGAGAATACCCCGGCATGAAAATCCCGCCTGGACCCCCAGAGGGACAACAACCTCATCGAGACGCACCGTCCCGCGCCTCACTTCGCCTACTTCGAAGGCGACATGTCCCCCTTTCTGCGTGATGCGGAAGAGTTCCCTGAATGTATCACGCATGACTTCCTGCCATCCGGCAAGGGAGCGCGTGACCGTGATGTCCCTCTCGGTCTCCCGGGAATCGATCCCGTTGAACCAGCACCGGAGCCAGTTATCGCTGGAATACTGCACGATGTCAAGGAATGGCGGCGATGTCACCGTGAGCCGGACGGTGCCGTCATCGATCTCATGAGTCATGCGGGAATCGCGGCTGAGAAAGAGAGCGTTATCTCCCGCCCGGCGCAGCCGTTCTCTCGCAGCATCGTCGACATTTTTCAGAAGAGAGAGGGTCTTTCTGAGCATGAGTGCTTTTATATCCCTGTATGTGGGATTCTGGTTCCTCCTGCGGTTGATCCTGACCTGCCGGTCAGGCGAGACCGCCTGGTTCGGGGGCAGGGTATAGACCGAGAAGAAACCGCTGGAGTGCCCGGTAAGCCTGTTGGTTGCGACCATCCGTATCCATTCATCGATCTGATCGAGCGTGCCGCGCTCCTCCTTCTTTCGCAGGTGAGAGCGAAGCGAGACGATCTCGGCCTCAGTATCGGGATGGTAGAACATGGAGAGGTCGATATCCGCCCTCTCATTACCCCCGAGAGGGATACCGCAGAGTCTCTCCTGCACTTCTTTTGGGTCGGGTGGAAAGAAGCGCGGCCTCGCGAGAATGAGAGAGAGGGGATTGATATCATTGGCAATGACAGATCTCCCGAGCAGTCCTGCCTCTATCACCGTCGTTCCCCTTCCGCTGAAGGGATCATACACGATATCGCCTTCGGATGTGAGATGCGAGATGAAGTATGCGGGAAGCTGCGGTTTAAAACAGGCCCGGTAGGAGATTTCGTGGAGGGATGACCCCTGCCTCTGCCCCGCTGTCCAGAATTCCCCCTCATACCGCTCCACCGGGATCCCGGATATGTCCACCGGTCCGGTGGATACGCCTTTCCCGCTCCAGGCCGCAGTGGAGCCGGCTCCAGATCCTGGCATTGCAGTACATATTGAGGCCCACCGGTCATCAAACTGACCACCTGACCCAAAAATTGTACCGGACCAGTTATAGGCCCAGGGAGACCATATCTCCGGTATGCACGAGCAGGCCCGCAAGAGTGTGCACATGTTCTTCGGAGTGGGCATCGCCGCACTGGCATATTTCCTCCCTAAAGACCTCATGGTCTATCTCCTTGCCGCCTCGCTCTTCGTGGGGTTTATTCTCGTGGAGGGGGTGGTGAAGGGTTACCGGATTCCGCTGGTGTCCCTGCTCATCAGGAATCTGGAGAGGGATGGGGAGTATCCCGGGAAAGGGGCCTTCCTCTTCACCGTCAGTGCCCTCTTCTGCGTGGTCTTCTTTGAGACACGCGTTGCAGTCCCGGCAATCCTCTCGCTTGCGGTTCTTGACGGGGTGGCGACACTGGCAGGGATGCATTTCGGAAAGCACCGCATCACCAACGGGAAAACATTTGAGGGAACAGTGGGAGGAATCGTCGTTAATACCGTAGCCCTCCTCATTCTCCTCCCCCCGCTCCAGGCACTCGCCGCCTCGCTTGTCGCCGGGGTGGTCGAGCTGGTCTCTCCCGTGGATGACAACCTCACCATCCCGGCCTGCGTCTGTATTCTTCTCACCATCATAGGGGTATGACCCCTGTTACTTTCTCCCCGCACCCTGCAGGTTTATCCCTGCAGGGGATGACTATTCTCAAGCCATGGCCATCGGGAAGGGGGCATATCTCCGTGCCATCACCACATCAAGGATGGGATCTTCCAGGAACCTTGAAAAGACCATGGAAGGGAGCACACCACCATCTGTTTTTGTGGGGAGCTGGAATTATCCCAAGGTATTCGCAGGACCGCTGATAGCCCCGGTGCGTGAGGAGTGCGGGATCATGGACACCCCCGAGGCATGGATCCCTGCCGGCTGGACACAGGAAGAGATCCTCTCGTGCCGGCTGGAACTGGTGAGGGGGAAACGCGTCCAGGACGTCACAGCGGTGAATGACAGGGGGGCCACCAGTCTGCAGGAGATTGCACTCTCTGCAGGGTCCGTAGAGAGCGAAGCCTCCTTTACAGAGAGGCCGGCAGGTACCTCATTCTCGGAGGAGCACACCCCCTTCGGCCCGAGCGCCCACCTTTTGGACTTCCAGGCTGAAAGCAGCCGTTTCGAGCCGCACCTGGAGAAATGCTATTACGATACCGACCTTACTTCATCGGACGCAATATTCAAGCTGCACCGTGACAATGTCCCCTTCAGCAGCATCCAGAAAGCCCTCTCGGTTGGAGCCCTCGGATGCGGGAGACGGAGGAGGATGGTCCCGACGCGGTGGTCCATTACCGCCTGTGATACTGCGCTTGCGGATGTGTTCCTGTCCCGTGTCCGGCAGAACACGCTTGTCGACACGGTCAGGGTGCACGAGTTTGCAAGCCTGCACAACCATTACGCTGTGATTCTCCTGCCCACCCCGTGGCAGTACGAGTGGATGGAAGCGTTCCTGCATATCAGGGGAAATGAAGAACTCCTCTTCTCGGACCACGAGGGTTTCCGGGGCAAGAAGGAGTATTCCCCTGTCGGCGGGTGCTACTATTCCTGCAAGATGGCGGTGCTGGAGGGGCTGGAGAAGGAGGGGCTGCAGGCAGGGGCAATTGTCCTGCGGGAAGCCAGGAGGGGTTACATCCCGATGGGAGTCTTCAACGTGCGGGAGAATGTGCGGCAGGCCATGCTCCAGCCATACCGGGAATTCGAGGACCTCCGGTCTGCATTAAGGGATATCTCTTTGAGAATGACCCTCCCGATGGAGAGGTTTGTGAATGAGAGCACACTTTTGAGATCCCAGTTCTGGGCCAGGCAGACCACCCTCGACACCTTTCTGGGCAAGGAATAAAATACGCAACAGGCCCCGGACCCGTTTCCAGTTATCATGCCTCTTGCTGCCACCAGGACTTTTCGCAACTTCAGTCGAACACTATCCGGTAGAGGCCCTCCATGGCATCTCTTGCCGCCTTCTCGCTGTTTTCCTTTACAGGGACGATAAACTCGGGACGTTCCGGAGCAGCACGACCGTGCTCTGCAGTCCGTGCCGGGAGGTTACAGACCGTATCCCCGATTTGCACGATTCCCGGTGCAAGGATATAGGCCTTCAGGGGAGGGATATTGTAGGGGAGAGCCCTGGGATTGGTCATACAGTCAGATCTCCGTACTGATGCCCGATAAAAAAGGCTGTGCAGATATAAGGGAGGAGTGGATTTTTCATGGAGGCCTCACGCCGGGTGCAGGAGTATCCTGGCTTCCGGAAAACCGGTAGGATCCTTTGGGGACTGTGATCTCGAACCGTGCTCCTTTTCCAGCCTCCCCCGTTTCCCTGATTGTGATACCGGTGATAGAGAGTATCTCCCGGGCAAGAAAGAGGCCCAGCCCCCTGTTCTCATCAATTCTCCTCTCGAATATCCTCTCTTTCGATTCATCAGGTACGCCTCCTCCGTCATCTTCAAAAAAGAGTGTGAGGCCTTCGGGGGATTCACGGCTGTGGAGGGCCATTCGGGTCGCTCCTTTTGCATGATGGACCACGTTCTCAATCAGCGAATAAAAGACCCTCTCAAGGAGAGGGTCTGAATATATCTCCATGCCTTCGACCGCAATGTCCCGCGACAATTGCCCGGTATCGATATGGGACACTGCCAGGAGAAATGTGTACGTCACATTCTGCCATGCAGGGGGCCTCTCTCCGAGACCCTGGTACATTTTTGCAAAGGCAAGGGAATCGCGGAGAGTCTGCGTGATAGACGTCGCTTTTTCCAGGTAGTTGTGCTGCATCTCCTCGGACGGTCTCTTTTTCAGGAGTTCCAGGTACCCGGAGAGCGAAAACACCGTGTTCTGGATCTCGTCAAAGGTGATGGTGTTCAGGAGGTTCAGTTTTCGAATTGCCCGTGCGAGCGCTTCTTTTGCGATCACCCGGTCGGTGATATCCTCTGAGATTCCAAGCAGGTATTGTGGCTTTCCGTCGCCTGCGGGAAGGGGGATCTTCTTCGTGTGGAGTATGCGAAAACCCCTTTCCCGTGTCTGGATTGTCTCTTCGGGGATGTCGAGGGCATGGCCCCTGCTGAGAACCTCCCGGTCTTTCTCAATGAAAAAATCCGCCTGGTCCGGAGGGAAAAAATCACGATCGTTCTTCCCGTACATCTCTGCACGGGTAAGTCCCAGGAGTTCTTCGCCCGCCCTGTTGAACCGCACGAAGCGCAGATTACCCGCCTCCTTGACAAAAATCATATCCGGAATATTTTCCACGATCGCCTCAAGAAATCTCTCGTTTTCAGATAGTTTCGCCTCAATACGCTTTCGTTGTGCGATATCGTTCTCAAGCTGCATCACCTTGCTCTCAAGCTTGCGGAAAAGGACCTCGTTATATTCGCGGAGGATCTCCATTTCATCTCCAAGAGGCCTTTTTGCCATTGATGCACCAGCTTCTTTGTATTCATCGAGGATTTCACGCACGATCCTGGCAAGCTCGTCCGGTTTCTGTGGCTTGACAATAAAGCGGTCAGCCCCAAGGCTGCCGGCAAATTTCTCGTCCTTCGGGTCGGTGTAGGTGGCAGTGTAAAAAACAAAAGGGATATTTTTCAGCAGATCGATGCTCTTCCACTGGCGGCAGAGCTCGAACCCGTCCATGACCGGCATGAGGATATCAGTGATGATGAGATCAGGTGGATCCTCATTTGCCTTTGCAAGTGCTTCCTCTCCGTTCCTTGCAGAAACCACCGAGAATCCATAACCCTTGAGGATGGACTCCAGGAGGTAGATATTTGACAGGTTATCGTCGACAATAAGGATGCGTGTCATCCGGTGTCTCCACTTACTGCGCCCCCGGGCAGATATTGTTCGACCTGACCTGCAAAACGACCGGGATTTATTGGCTTTTCAATGTAACCCGTGCACCCTGCGGCCAGGGCCTTCTCGCGATCTCCGGACATCGCGTATGATGTGAGGGCAACGACAGGGATCTCTTTGAGTCCGGGATGCGTTCGCAGTTCCCGTGCGGTCTCGTACCCGTCCATCCCGGGCAACAGGATATCGAGCAGGATGAGATCGGGCATGGCTGAAATGGCCAGGTCAATGCCCTCCCTGCCATCCCTTCCCCGGATCACATCGTATCCTTTTGCGGTCAGGATGAAGCTGACCAGGTAGAAATTCTGGTCATTGTCCTCGATATAGAGTATTTTCATGCGGATGCACCTGTCCTTTCCACGGGGATTGTGAAGGAGAAGGTGCTCCCTTTCCCGGGGGCACTCTCCGCCCAGATTGTTCCTCCCATCAAATCCACGAGCCTCTTCGAGATGGAGAGGCCAAGCCCTGTACCTTCATACTGGCGGGTCAATCCAGTATCAATCTGGCAGAACGGCTTGAAAAGTTTATCCATGTCTGCTGCCTTTATCCCGATGCCTGAATCACGTACGCGAACACGCAGTTCATTCCCCTTCCGTTCGCAGTGGAGGTGGATATCCCCCCGTTCGGTGAACTTGATGGCGTTCGAGAGAAGGTTGAGGAGTACCTGTTCCACCCTGCGGCTGTCTCCGCGAATCTCTCCCACGCCAGGAGCAATCTCCACATCGAGAGCGAGGTTTTTTCTTCCTGCAAGCGGCCTGACGGTACGGGCGACCTTTTCGATGGATTTTCTCATGTCGAATGATTCCTCAGCAAGTGTCAGTTGCCCGGCCTCAATCTTTGAGATATCCAGCACATCGTTGATAAGGGCGAGCAGGTGTTCCGCACTCTCTGAGACCATGGTCAGCTGCTTCGTCTGCTCTTCGTTCAGGGGACCCGCAAGGCCCTGGAGGAGGATGCCGGAGAAACCGATGATGGAATTGAGCGGGGTCCTCAGTTCGTGCGACATGGTTGCCAGGAAGACCGACTTGAGCCTGTCAGCAGATTCCGCAGCTTCCTTGGCCAGGGCAAGCTCTCGGGTGCGCTCGGCAACAAGTTCCTCCAGGTGATCGCGATAGTCCGATAGTTCTGCGAGGGCCTGCTTTCGCCCCAGCTCCTCTGCATGTATCTTTTCGACCATTGCCTTGAATGAACGGCTGAGGATGCCGATTTCACCGGTCCCTCCTGTTTCTATCTCCTGATCGAGATTACCGGTATCGGCGATCCGCCTGCTCACATCAGTCAGGCTGGAGAGCGGACTGATTACGGTATGGTTGAGGACGATAATTGTGATGACGCTGAGTAATACGAGTGCAATCAGGACAAAAAAGAGAATCATCCGGATGGAATCGTTGATCTCGTGCTCTATGGCGCTGAATGGAATGAAAAGCCCTATCTTCCATCCGAGTTCGGGAGATGTGTAATGGATGAGGTAGGACCCGTCGAGGACAATCACACCCTCGTTTGTAGAGATAAAAGCAGGAGCCTGTTCACCAAGTATTGTGTGTATACTGGTGAAGAGATGGTCCGGGTTCTTCGAAGCGAGAATGGTGCCGGCTCCATCCGTCAGGATCATCTCCTTCTCCCCCCCCACATCAAACCCTGAAATGTAGTCTGTGAGGCTCTCCAGTGTGATATCGGCACCCACCACCCCGTACGCGGCGTCGTTTTGATCAAGAAGGGCGGTCACGATTCCGATATTGACATCCGGGGTGGTGACTGCCAGGTAGGGTTCGGTTACCATCACCTCCCCCGGGTGTTCCATTGCAAGAGTGTACCAGGGACGGTCGCGGGGATCATATGCAGTGGGTCTGGCACGTGGGAATGCCCTGATGAAAGCACCGTTCTTTCGACCCATGTAGACCGAATCGACATATGGGTGTGTTGTCTGATATGCTTTCAGGATATCGATGATTTCCTGCTCCTGTTCCCCGATAGAATACTGAAATGTATCTTCAGAGGCATTCAGAAAGCTGGTAAAACCGGAGTCATCCATGCTCCGGATTTCTTCGTTCACGGACAGTTCATGGATATCATATCTGACACTCGAGATGAAACCCGAGAGCGCAAAATCGACATGGTGCAACTGGTCGATGGCATCCTCGGAAATCGTGTTGAGGTTCTGTTGGTGGAGGGATGAGGGGAGCACTCCCCCGATGAGCACCAGCACCAGCACCGCGATGCAAAGGTACAGGAGGAGGATCCTTGACTGGAGTTTCATGAATATGGGTAATATTCCGATAACTGGTGATAACCATTGGGGTTATCCTCATCATTCCATCCAAAAAGGAGACCGGACAGTATAGCAGGACACTGATTCCGGCAGGTCCCAGACCCGTCACTACGAGGGAATACCTCATGGGAGTGGGAGGCACACCGGATTGACTGCCGGGTGGAAAAATCGCGTGTAAAAGGTGAAAAAAGGGCGTTTACACTAATTTTTCCGCTTTCTTCCTGTCCTTCTCCCGGTATCCATCCAGGAGGAGGGTAGTCACATTCTTGACCGGTCTGTCGGTGTGCTCCATTATATGGAACTCGCAGAACGGGCATGAGCTGACCACGATATCGGCCCCCGTCTCGTCTATTGCTTCCCTCCTCTTCTCAGCCAGTGCAGCGGCCTCATCAGGTATCCCGGAGCGGACACCGCCGCCCGATCCGCAGCAGATTGCCGGCATCTCGACGAGATCTACCACCTGTGTGATGAGTTCGCGTGGCTGATCCCGGATGCCCTGCCCCCTCATCAGGTGGCAGGGGTCGTGATAGGTCGCCTTCAGCGGGAGCCTTGCGGGGGGTTCGATCGCATATTTGGTCAGCAATTCGTTGATGTCGAGGACCCTGAACGGGGTCGTATAATCGTTCTTGAGGGTCGATCCGCACCCGGCACACATGGTGAGGACAGTATCGATATTGCGGAATACGAAGGCGTCGATATTCCTCTTCTTGAGTGTATCAAGGACGTCCAGCTGCCCTGTCCTGATCAGCGGCGAACCGCAGCAGACCTGCTCCTTCGGGATGATGACGCGGATGCCGTTCCTGCGCAGCACCTCAATCGCATCGAGCGCGGTCCCGGGCAGCCGGAGGTTGTACATGCAGCCCACAAAGAATCCGACCGTTGCCCTGACAGGGCCGTATGGCTCGATGACTTCACCGACCTGCTCCATGAAGGAGGGCTCAATGCGGGTCACGCTCCTTCCCGTCTCCTTCACCAGTTTCTGCACCTCCAGGTGCCGCGGCAGGGTCAGGCCTTTCTTGTGTGCAAGCGCCCTGAGTTTCTCGATGGCTTTGCCGGGTATCTGGATGTCCTTCGGGCAGACCTTCCAGCAGGCCTGGCATGATGTGCAGGTAAAAAGCCCGGCGTTCACAGCTTCCGTCACCCGGTCCTCTGCATCACGGGGATCGAGTGCGAGCCTCAGATCCTCACGCATCGCGGTGGGACCGGCGAAATCGATGACTTTGAGTGCGGGGCAGGCAGAGACGCACGCCAGGCATTCGATGCAGCTCCTGAGAGGCTTGATGACTTCGACCACTTCACAAGTGGGCATCACGAACTCGTCTTTTGGGACAAGCGAGGATATCTGCGCAAGGTATGGCTCCATGTCCACGACGAGGTCCTTCTGTACCGGGAGATCCAGCGGCTCGATTGTCATGCCATCGCGCGCTTCCTCCATGCAGGCGAGAACCGGCTCCCCGTTCACCCGGACCGCACAGCTCCCGCACTGGCCTGACCCGCAGCACCAGCGGTAGGAGAGGGTCGGGTCGTGCTCGTCGTGGATGGCGTGAAGGACGTTGAGCACGCGGGCCCCCTCGTTGACCTGCACCACGTAGGTCTGGTAATGAGGCCCCCTGTCCTCTTCCGGGTCATAGCGGTATACCCGCACCCTCATCTCGTTCATTCCTTCACCCCCGTCTCGATGCCGCACCTCTGCAGCGACTGGAACGTATGCCCGTATGGAGAGTCCCGGGCATCCCATGTCTGGGTCACATCCCTGCGCACATGGGCTCCGCGCGATTCCTTCCGCAGGAGGGCTCCCGTCACCACAAGTCTGGCGGAAATAAGCATGTTCTGCACGATACAGCATTCCGCGAGGTTTGTTTTCCCTGCAGCCTTCAGGGGGAGAGAGGAGAGGTGCGTGATCACTGCAAGGGTCTTTTCAAGGTCCTTTGCGGTCCGGAATATCCCTGCACCTTCCCACATCGCTGTCTGGAGGGAACGGGCGACGGTCGAAGGGAGAACACTCCCTGTGGAGAATGACTGGAGCCTCTTCTCCTGGGACTCGATCTCCTCCCTGTGAATCCTCTTGACTCTCTTCCTGGCCTTCCCAGCAGCTTCTCCTGCCCTCTTCCCAAAGACCTGTGTGTCTGCGAGTGCATTGCCGCCGAGGCGGTTTGCCCCGTGCACGCCCCCCGCAACTTCTCCGCAGGCATAGAGGCCGGGAACCGATGTCTGCCCGTCCACATTGATACGGAGGCCCCCCATGATGTGATGGGCGGTGGGTGCCACTTCCATGGGTTCATCGCGGATATCCACGCCGAATTTCAGGAACTGCTCCAGCATGACCGGGAGACGGCTCTCTATCTGGGACCGCGGCAGGTGAGTCACATCAAGATAGACCCCGCCATGAGGAGTGCCGCGGCCTTCGAGGATCTCGGTGGCAATGGACCGGGAGACCACATCCCTCGTGGAAAGCTCCATCCTCCCGGGGTCGTACATTTTCATGAAACGCTCGCCCAGTGCGTTTTTGAGGACTCCCCCCTCACCACGCACCGCCTCGGTCACAAGCCGTCCCCTGGCATCGTAAGGATAGACGGCGCCCGTGGGGTGGAACTGCACCTGCTCCATATCCACAAGCTCCGCTCCTGCACGGTACCCCAGCGCGTACCCGTCACCCGTGCCGCTCGAGGAGTTGGTGGAGATGTCATAAATCCTTGTCCCCCCTCCGGTGGCAAGCACCGTGCTGTCCGAGCGGATGGCGACAAGGTCGCCGTTGCGGTCGATGCAGAGCGCCCCGGTCACGCTTGTCGCGTCCGTGAGAAGATGGATCACTGTCAGTTCCTGCATGATCTCCACGCCCGTGGAAGTCAGCCGGTCCATGAGGGTCAGCATCATCTCGTGGCCTGTGCGGTCTCCAGCGTAGCATGTACGGGGGAAACGCTGCCCTCCAAATGGCCTCTGTGCGACTTCGCAGCAGTCGGTCACATCAAAGACCGCACCCCAAGTCAGGAGGTCCCGTATCCTTTCGGGGGCTTCGTCCACCAGGGCATGTACAAGGGCAGGATCGTTCAGATACGCCCCACCCTTCACCGTATCATCGTAATGGATCTCGCAGGAGTCCTGCTCCCGGAGTACCGCGTTGTAACCCCCTTCGGCCATGACGGTGCATCCGCCTTTCCCGGCGATGGTCTTGGAGACGAGCAGAGTCTCACCGTACCTTGAGGCTTCTATGGCTGCCCGTACACCGGCCCCGCCACTCCCTATCACCACCACATGGCAATCGAAAAATTCAGCTGACCGCATCTTATTATAAGGTGGGTCATATACGTACATAAATAGTTAGGCAAGGACAGTGTGAGCCCAAATGAGGTTTTTGATGAAATTCGGAGGCACTTCGGTGGCCGATGGCCCGAGCCTCTCCCGGGTTGTTGACATTGTGGAATCGTCATATCGCGAAGGGAATGAGGTCGCTGTGGTGATCTCCGCACAGCGGGGGGTAACAGACCAGTTGATCGGCATGGCGGAGGAGCTTGCCTGCAGCCCTGATGCCGGTGAGATCGACCCGTTCATCGATACCCTGCGCGTGCGGCATGGGAAGGCACTCCTGGCATCCGCAGAGGATTATGCCGACGAGGTGGGACTCCTCCTTGAAGAACAGCTCTGCAACCTGGAGAACATCCTGCACGCGGTACACGACCTGCGTGAACTCACCCCACGATCCCGAGATTATATCATCACATTCGGCGAGCGCCTCAACAGCCTCGTGGTCTCCGCAGCATTCCGGCAGAGAGGTTTACCTTCGACGACTCTTGACGGATGCGAGGCAGGGATTGTCACGACACCGAACCACAGTGAGGCAATGGCCCTCCCTGTCAGTGAAGAGAGGATCAGGAGCCGCGTGCTCCCGCTGCTCTCCCGCATGGTCCCTGTGATCATGGGGTTCATGGGGTGCACGGAAACCGGTGTTGTTACCACCCTGGGGAGGTCGGGCTCCGATTACTCGGCCGCGATTATCGGGGCAGCCATCAACGCGGATGAGATCCTGATCTGGACCGATGTGGACGGCATCATGACCTCGGATCCCCGCCTCATCCCCGGAGCCCGGGTCATCCCCGCCATCTCGTATCTCGAAGTCATGGAACTCTCCTACTTCGGAGCGAAAGTGATGCACCCGCGTTCCATCGAACCTGCCATGAAGAAGAACATCCTCGTCAGGGTCAAGAACACTTTCAATCCAACCCACCCCGGGACCGCGATAGTGCGGGATGAGAGGAGAGACAGCCGGGTCGTGAAAGCCCTCACCTACATCGAGAAGGTGGCAATGGTCAACATCTGCGGTGCCCAGATGATTGGAAGACCGGGAGTGGCGAAGGCCATCTTCAGCAGGCTCGCTGACAGGGACGTGAATGTCATGATGATCTCCCAGGGTTCGTCCGAAGCCAACATCACTCTCGTTGTGGATGAAAGCCAGGAAGCGACTGCCAGGGAATCGCTCGCGGAGCTCGTGGAACAGGGGATGGTCAGGCAGGTGACCACCAACAGGGATGTCTGCGCTGTGGCAGTGGTGGGTTCGGGGATGGCCGGAGCGAAGGGGACGGGGGGAAGGATATTCACCGCGCTCGGGAAAGGCGGGGTCAACGTCATGATGATCTCTCAGGGCTCATCCGAAGTCAACATCTCGTTTGTGGTCAGGCAGGAGGACGGGCCGAAGGCAATGCGAATCCTGCACGACGAATTCATGCTTTCAGAGGAGGACGATGAGTAACCCCCGCACCTACCGGGAGGCAGGGGTTGACATCGGCCTGGAAGCACAGGCGATCTCTGCACTGGTGAAGAATCTCTCGTACAGGAGAAGAGGTGCATACCCCATGCTTGGCGGTGTGGGTCATTTTGCCGGCCTGATCGATTTCGGGCCCCTTGCGCTCGCCCTCACTGTGGACGGGGTGGGCACGAAGATGCTCGTTGCGGACAGGATGAAGGACTGGTCCACGGTGGGTATTGACTGCATGGCCATGAACGTGAACGATCTCTATGTCATGAACATGGAGCCGGTTGCCTTCGTCGACTATATCGCTGCGGACCACCTCTCCGTCGGACAGATGGCGGAGATAGGGACTGGCCTGAATGAAGGTGCCCGGCAGGCCAACCTGAACATCGTGGGAGGAGAGACCGCGACCCTCAGGGGTCTTGTCAACGGCCTTGACCTCGCGGGAACGTGCCTGGGCGTGCAGCAGAAGGAGAAGGTGATTGACGGGACGCGGATTCGCCCCGGGGATCTCGTCGTGGGAATTCCCTCCTCCGGCATCCACAGCAACGGCCTCTCACTTGCACGGCGCGTGGTTGATGGCGAGGATGCCTGGGATAGGACCCTCCGGAACGGCAGGAGTATCGGGAAGGAGCTCCTGGTCCCCACCCGTATTTATGCAGAGGCGCTCACCATTACACACGAGACCGAGGTGCACGGGATGTGCCATATCACGGGAGGGGGGCTCCTCAACTTTTCAAGGCTGACAAGGCACGGATTTGATTTCACCGATCCCCTGCCTCCCCAGGATATATTTACCTGGGTTCGGGACCATGGCGGGGTGGAGACCGCCGAGATGTACCGGACCTTCAACATGGGGATGGGGTATGCATTCATCGTCCCCGATGGGTCAGAGGGACCCATCCTTGCCGGTATCAGCGGGAGCAGGGTTGTGGGCAGCGTATCCGTCATGCCGGGAATACGGCTGAAAGGGTCCGATATAACCTGAATTTTTTCAATCGGACTCTTCGCTTTCCGATCCGCACTCCGCGACAGTGATGGGAAAGACCCTTGCCCTGTCACAGAGGATCGCGGAGTTACCCGTGGGGTCATCGATACGAAGGGTCACGGGGAGTACTCCGGTCTTCACGTCACCGATCTTCTCCCTGATAGTTTTCGCCCTGTCCTTCTCCTCCGGGTCATCAGACCACCCGATTATGCTTCCGACGACTGCATCGATGCGGTTCAGGACTCCCTCCACATTGGAGACGAAACCCTCGCAGGCAGGGCCCGGATCGATCTGCACACCGAGCTCAGGAATGCTGATGATGCCGTTCATGCTCCGGATCACCCGGATAGTGAGATCCGCAGGAGATACGATGGAGAGTTCCCATCGTGATGGCTCGGCATTCTTCAGGAGCTGGCAATCGACGAGGCGGTACCCGCATTCGGGACACCGTGCTGAAATGATAAGGATTCCGGAAAAATAGGGGATATCTTCTGTCTGGTAAATGTATTCTATCTCTGTGCTGCAGGCCGGGCAGGGACCAATGACCACCTGCCGCACTCTTCAGCTGACCCCGCCGATCTTGTCCCTGGAGATCTTCACGGAGTTCGGGGTTATCACCACGTACCGCTGGTCTCCAAGCCCTATGATGTCGCCGTTGACATCTTTTGCGACTTCTTTTAGGTCCTTGAGCACCCGCTCGTACATGACCTTGTCCGCCTTCAGCCTCGCGATGTCGACGATCACGATGTTGCCGTTGTAGATCTCGTCCTTGACGCGCGGGCTGTCCTTGATGTCCCCGACAGTGGCGATTTTTACGAACAGTGCCGGTGCACCTGCCTCGGCCTCCTCGAATGCCTCGAGGTCAAGGTCCATGTAATCATCTTCGGAGGAGGGGGTACTCTTTCCAAGAAGGGTGTCCAGGAATTTAACCATAGGAAATTTGTCTATTGTCATTTATTTAATAGTATCTATGTAAATCGGGATATTTCCCCCCTGGCAGCCTTGATTTGACGATCGAGTCTCCTTGGTGCGGCAGATGAGTCGAGACCACCCATGTCAGATCTCGAGGGACCAGAGGGCATCTCCCACGTAATAGAGGGTCTTGATGACCTTTCCCGTGCTCTTCTTCCGAATCTCGCCTGCATCGAAGAGTGCGATACCAACGGCAATCGGTTTTCCGTGCCGTTCCTCCACCACCTGGACGGGCCTTCCCGAAAGGACATCATCCGCAATCGAGGTGATCCCCGGGCGCATCACGTCGGCGCCCTTGATCACGAACGGGACTGCACCGGAATCCACCACCACCCTGCGGGCAGGGATAGGGTGTTCGAGGAGACCCCACAGGGTGGGAAATACCATTCCACTGAGATGCATCAGCATGGGCTTTTTGTCTACCAGGTACAGCGAGATCCCGGCATCAGTCTCGAGGACCTCCAGCCGCTCGCCGGAAAATATCTCTGCAGCGTCTCCAATCTCCTCACGGAGCCCGGTAAGCAGTTCCTGCGCCTGGGACCTCCGTATGGTGTGCCGTTTCCTGGGGATGATTCGCGACATTTCGCCATATCCATATTGACGCTGGAGCCCCAAAAACAGATCCATCGCACAAAGCAGGGATTGTCCTCCCCAGTTCTCCTCCTGCGGGTTTCACCCGTGTGAGCGTGGCAGAAAACACGTCTGAACATGACGGTACATTTAAGTAGAGGCGGACCGCACATATATTACCCCAAAGTGACTGGAAGTGGGTACGATTATGACCAAACGGCCGTTGGATATTTTGGATCAGGTGCTGAACCGGCAGCCTGTCATCGTATCCCTCAAGGGCGGGAGGGAACTCCGCGGGGTCCTGCAGGGTTATGATGTGCACATGAACCTTGTCCTCGACAAGGCTGAGGAGATCGAGAACGGGCAGGCCCGGAGTGTCGGGACTCTCATCGTGCGAGGAGACAACGTGATCTACATATCGCCGTCTCCGGAATCATTTGCAACAGCACAGAAATAGGACACATACAAAAAACACCAGGTGAATTATGTCGAAGGGAACTCCATCAATGGGAAAAAGGCAGCACAAAACGCACATTGCCTGCCGCAGGTGCGGGAGCATTTCATACCATGTGCGTCACAAGACGTGCTCTGCCTGCGGATTCGGGAAGAGTACCAAGATACGCGGGTACAAGTGGACGATGAAGAGACCAAAAATACCCACCCATTAAAGACCTTCCATGTGCGGAATCGTTGGCATCAGGGATGCTGGCGGTGTTTCCTTCTCTATTTATTATGCGCTTTATGCTCTCCAGCACCGGGGCCAGGAGAGCGCGGGAATCTCCACTTTTGATGGCACCAGGCTCTTCAAGCACAAGGGACAGGGACTGGTTGCCGAAGTCTTCGATTCCACAATTCTTGAGAACCTCGAGGGAGACGTAGGCATCGGTCATGTCCGGTATCCCACCACCGGCGCGAATCGGCCGGAGAATGCCCAGCCGTTCAATTTTGAATACCAGAACCATATCATAACCATCGCCCACAACGGCAACCTGGTGAACAGCAGGGAGCTGAGAGAAGAATACGAGCGGCAGGGGCAGATCTTCTGCTCGTCGACCGACACGGAACTGATCGCCAAGGTGATTACCCAGGAGATAAGCAATTCCGGGTGCATCGAGGATGCGGTGCACCGGTGCATGCGGGTGCTGAAAGGCTCGTATTCTGTTGTGATGATGATCGACGGCGTGCTCTTCGGTTTCCGCGATCCGCTGGGGATCAAGCCCATGTGTATCGGGAAGGCGGGACAGGGGTACATCCTTGCATCCGAGAGTGTGGCCGTGGACGCCCTGGGGGGGACATTCATCAGGGATGTGGTCCCCGGCGAACTGCTCTGCATAGATGACCAGGGTCTGCGCAGCATGCAGATCGCGGAATCGCAGCGGAGAGCCCACTGCATCTTCGAGTACGTCTATTTCGCCCGGGCCGATGCGGTGCTCGACGGAGCGCTCGTGTACGATGTCAGGCTGAAGATCGGCGAAAAACTCTTTGAAGAGGCCCCCGTGAAAGCGGATTCGGTCTGCACCGTCCCCGATTCCGGAACTGCATATGCAATCGGGTACTCGGCAAGGTCCGGCATCCCCTATATGGAGAGCCTCCTCAAGAACCGGTACATGGGCAGGACATTCATCATGGCCACGCAGACGGAACGGGAACTGGCGGTCAGGATCAAGCTCAACCCCATTCGTGAGCATCTCGACAACAGGTCTGTCGTGCTGGTGGACGACAGCATCGTGCGGGGAACGACCTCGCGGAGGATCATCGGGATCATGCGTGACGCAGGGGCAAGGGAGATCCACATGCGCATCGGTTCTCCACCCATCAAGGCCCCCTGTTACCTCGGCGTCGACATGCCCACACGCGAGGAACTGATTGCGAGTGACAAGATCCAGGAAGAGGTACGGAAGAGGATCACCGCGACCACCCTCCACCATATCTCCCTCGATGCCCTTGTGGAGGCGATAGGCATTGACCGGGCAGATCTCTGCACCGGGTGCCTGACCGGCTGCTATCCGGTGGATATCCCGGGCGAAAAGAGCGATCCCCCTTCGGTCGATTTCCTGGATGGAACATACCAGACGAAACTCGGGTCATTCGGGACCTGAATTTCACTTTCTTTTCATTCACCGTTGCCGCAAAAACCTCGATAGCAGTGCAGGCTGCCGGATGCTGTAATGTGTAAAAGTAGCGAGGGATGGATTTGAACCATCGATCTACGGGTTATGAGCCCGTCGGGATATCCTGACTACCCCACCTCGCTGCGAAGAATGCAGGGTTAGTAATTCACAATCTGCAGAGATATAGTTTACCCAGGAGCGTTCCCCTGCAATGGGCAGGAGGAGTGATTATGTGGTCTCGTCTTATATTCAGTTTCCATGGAAGATGAGGAACTGCAGCGGATCAGGGAGAAGAAACTCCGGGAACTCGAGGAGAAGCTGCACGCGCCCCGCGAGGCGGTGCCGGCCGGAAAGGTGATCACCGTCGACGAGGCACATTTCAGCGCCCTTCTCGGGCAGCATCCCCGGCTTGTCGTGGATTTCTGGGCGGAGTGGTGCGGGCCGTGCAGGATGGTCGGGCCGATCATCGAGGATCTCAGCCGCGAGATGGCCGGGAAGGTCACGTTCGGCAAATGCAACACGGATCATAACCAGCGGCTGGCGGTCCGTTTCGAAATATCGGCCATCCCCACCGTTCTCCTCTTCAGCGGGGGGCAGCTTGCGGATCGGATCATCGGTGCCTACCCGAAAGATGCGATACGATCCAGGATCACCAGGACTTTCGGGCTGCAAGGGTGAAAGGGACCCTCTTCATTGCCTGATACAGACACCAGGTTTTCACGTTTCCGGCCCTGCGCAGGCGAAGTGTGTGCGGCCGAAAAAGGTCGTTTCCCCATCACAACCATATTAAGGACACCCGGAAGACCCTGTACCCGATGGCGAAAACCCGGATAATAGTGGGACTCTCTGGTGCAAGCGGCATCATATATGGCATCAGGCTCCTCGAAGCCACGAACGCACTCGGGATAGAGACCGATCTCATCATGACCGACATGGCCGCGAAGATGATCGAGATCGAGACATCCCTCGAACCTGACCATGTCATATCCCTGGCAACAAGGGTGCATGACAGTTACGATTTCACATCGCCCCTTGCGTCGGGAGGGTTCTCTCACGGGGGGATGGTGGTGGTTCCCTGCAGCATGAAGACCGTCGCAGGGATCGCCTGCGGGTTTGCCGACAATCTCCTCCTGCGGGCTGCCGACTGCGCCCTCAAGGAGCACCGCCCCCTCGTGATCGTCCCGCGTGAGACGCCGCTCTCTGTGATCCATCTCCGGAACATGACACACCTGGCAGAGGCAGGGGCAATCATACTCCCCGCGTCCCCCGGATTCTACCATTCACCCCAGGATATCGGGGGTCTCGTGGACCACGTGGTGGGCAAGGTACTGGATGTCCTCTCTCTCGAGCACCACCTTTACCGCAAGTGGCGTGAAGGCGGGGAATAACCAGGGATGAAAAGAGACAGTGAAACCTCCTGTTTCAGGAGGTGGCATCATTGCCCATTCTCATTCCCGGGTCTTCTTCTCCAGCAACTGACGGATTGCCCGGACCTCCCCGAGCAGAGTCTCCTCGATGGGATAAGATGTGCCCCGCCCCGCAGGTGCGCCTGTTGCGTCAGTCGGCCCGGCGGTTTTCCTTGATTCCCTTATCAGGGAACGGATGGTCTCCCTGAGATCCTCTGCCTCGACGATGCCTTCAAGGACGATTTCGGATCTTGCCTGTGCTGAGTACCCGGCAGTCTGGAGCTTGATCGACGAGAAACCGAAATAGCGCATCAACGGGCCCTGGTAGATATCGATATTGGTGATCCTGTCGTAGGGAACGATGCCGGTCATCCGGAACCACACTCCCCGTTTCCAGGTCACTTCGTCGTCTTTCAGCTCAAAGAAGATGGTCTTGTAGTATCTTTTCACCCAGTAGATATAAAATGCTGTAAGCAGGAGGAGAAAGATGATGCAACCGCCAGGAAAAAGGCCGGATTCCAGGAAAGAACAGGAAACCAGGAGTATGCCTCCAAACACAATCACCAGGAGTACGAAGAGCACATGGAACATGCTCACCAGTTTCTCATCAGGTTTGAAGGGTGAAAACAGGGGAAAGCGGGCTGATTTCATGATATATATCTCCTCTGTACCGTCATGCCGGCACAGAAACGTAATGTGTGGTTTGGATGCCGGAAAAATAAATATGACGCCGTCGCACGCGCATTGTAAAAACAGTGGAGCTTGCCGGGGCATGACCGGGGAAACGGATCATCTGAACCGGGGAGCGTGTGGCTGCGGGAGGGGGTGAACCGGAGGAGCATGGCAGAACACTACGACGTGATTGTGACCGGGGGAGGGCCGTCCGGCCTGTTCTGTGCCGCTACCTGTGCTGCTGCCGGAAAAAGTGTGGTGATCCTTGAAAAAATGCCCTCCTGCGGGAAAAAATTACTCCTTTCGGGGTCAGGGCAGTGCAATATTACCCATGAAGGGGACATCCCGTCGTTCCTCCGCCATTATGGAAGGCACGGAAGGTATGCAAAACCAGCCCTGATGCAGTTCTCCAATCGTGATCTGATCACATTCTTCGGGGACAGGGATCTTGAAATGATCACCGAACCTGGAGGGAAGGTATTCCCGGCAACCCGGAAGTCTTCGGACGTGCTCACTGTCCTGCTGGCTGAATGCCACCGCCACGGGGTAAAAATCCACTACAGCGAACCTGTGTTCGGGGTGGAGACCGGGAACGACGGTTTTTATGTGACGACAGGCGTGGGGAAGTATTTCGCACCCGCCCTTGTCATCGCCACAGGTGGCGCATCGTATCCCGCAACAGGCTCTTGTGGGGACGGGTATTGTCTGGCAGAATCCCTCGGCCACAGGGTCACCGCGATCCGGCCGGCTCTCTCGGCTGTCCGTGTGAAGGAGCACCCATGTGCAGATCTTGCGGGGATGTCATTTGAACAGGTGTGCATTGTCCTGTATCACGAGGGAAAAAGGATCCTCCGGCACAGGGGAGACCTGCTTTTTTCCCATACCGGGCTGTCGGGTCCCGGGATTCTTGATATCTCACGGGATATCAGTCCCGGCGATATCCTGAAAGTCTCATTCCTCCCTTTCCCAGAACCCGAACAGGCAAAAAGAATCGTTCATGACCTCCTTCTCCAGGGGAAGGGAGCGCGTGTGGCAGCGGTACTGAGGGGGCTCTGCCTGCCGGACAGGCTAACGAAAAGGATCCTGGATCTGGCCGGGCTGGTAAGCGGGCTCTCATGCTCACAACTGCCAAAGAGTGCCAGGAACAGGCTTGCATCGCTGGTCACCGCGTTTCCATTCACCGTGCAGTCCCTCGAAGGATTTGACAGGGCGATGGCAACATGCGGAGGAGTCGACTGGAGCGGGGTCAACCCGAGGACGATGGAATCGAGCCTGCACCCGGGTCTCTATTTCGCCGGCGAGGTGCTGGATATCGATGGCGATACCGGAGGCTACAACCTCCAGTTTGCCTGTGCATCGGGTGTACTGGCAGCACGCAGCATCATGAAGTCCGGTGACTGATGCATACCTCCATGCCAGGGAATAATGGGAATACCCGTCACGCTCCCCGGTTGCATATATGTTCCTTCAGGGAATACCTGATGTGAAGACATCTCGAATCCGGAGGGGCGCCATGACACTGGAAAAAGCGGACAATATGGCGGGAAGCACACCGGATGTCAGGCAGGGGATGGCCCGCCTGCAGCGGTTCTTCCAGCGTCCGCTCTTCCTCTCGCTCACCATCGGCATCCCTTTCTGCATATTCAAGCTCCTCTTCGGGATGACTGCTGTCAGGGAGGTAACGTTTCCGCATCACGGTCTCCTTGCTGTCTTCGGCTGGCTGGTAATCTTCTGGGCAGGGGCAGACCTTCTCATGAACACGGGACGGGCGCTCCTTGACCTCTTCGGAAGACCTGCATCATTCGAATACTGTACCATCGCACAGGCGGGGGCGTATTTCCGGATGCCGCTTGTCTTCCTTGCATGTGATACCCTCGTCTCATTCATCATCATCTGTGCGATGCTCTGGTCGGGATGGATAGCCCTGCTCTCTCCCCTGGAGAGCTGCTTCTGGTACGCGGCAACCACGATGAACCTGATCAGCCTCTCTGTCGTCATCCTGTATACCGAGATACAGAAGGTACGGGCATAGGTGATACCGGTTGTGGCGCACGGGTGTCATGGCAGAGCCACGCCAGCTGGGGGAGTATACCCGGCTTTCGGACACCGCCCCTTTTCATGCGTGCCGGGGATATCATTTGGGATACCCTGCAATGCATTCATTTTTTTACAATTGCACGCTGAATTCATATCCTGAGAGCGACGGGAAGGCACCGTTCCATGCATCCGATCCTGCGCGCGGTATTCAGGTTTCTCCTCCCGTGTATCCTGGGATGCCTGTATATCGGTGTCATATTCCTGGCATTCCCCCGGGAGAAGGCACTGCTCCTCGCAGGTCTCATGCTCGCATACCTCATCCCCCCTGCGGGCAAGGAGACAGTGATTCCACTCGGTGTCGCACTGGGATTGCCCTGGTGGCTCGTCGGCACATCAATGGCAATACTCGATGTGCTCGCGGGTCTCTTCATGGCCCTGAATTTTGAACTGGCCTACCACGTCCCCATCCTCGGCGGATGGATATCCCGGTTCATGGACCACGGGGGGGCATTCCTGTCACGGAGGCCATGGCTGAAAAAGTACTATTTCACCGGGATTATCCTCTTTGTCATGTTTCCTCTCCAGGGATCGGGCGGCATAGGCGCCTCCCTGGTGGGGCGCCTTCTGGGGATGACCAGCAGGTACGTGCTTCTTGCGATTGCCATCGGGGCCTTCCTCGGCTGTTATCTCATTGCCCTCGGTTCGGAATGTGTAATAGCGCTCATCATTGCCCGACCTCTCCCGGGCCTCGTGATGGCGATTGCAGTCATCCTGGGAATTGTCGGAGGATACCTTGTGTACCGGAGGAGGATGCCCCGGGTGCAGGACTGATATATGACTGCCCTTGTCATTGCCCTTGGAGCATTCTTTATCGGGCTTATTTTCCTCGTGAAGGGGGCAGACTGGCTGGTGAAAGGGGGGGCCGGCCTTGCCGCCCGGTGGGGGGTGTCTCCAGGGGTGATCGGGTTTACCATCATCGCGTTCGGAACCTCGCTCCCAGAATTCTGCGTGACAACCAGTGCAGTCATCACGAAATACTCAGATGTCGGTCTTGGGAACGTGGTGGGGAGCAATCTGTTCAATATCGCATTCATCCTTGCCCTCTGCGTTCTCATCCGGCCGCAGTCCCTGCCGGCACCGGGCACTCGTGGTATCCTCTGGCGGGAATACGGGCTGATGCTTGTTGCCACGGGGGTCTATACCGTCATGGCGTTCAGGGGCGTTCTCGGTTCCTGCTCATCAGTCGCGTTCCTCGGGGTATTTTTCACGATCTTGTGGTATATCTGTAAGAAAGGACTTACAGAGCCCGAAGAGGGCCTGCAGTCTCACGGGAACATGGATTATATCTTTACCATTCTCGGTCTTGCAGGTGTGATTGCCGGCTCCTCCCTCTTTCTCTCTGGTGCGGTTGACCTGGCAATTTTTTTTGGGATCCCCGCATATATCATCGGGCTCTCGGTTGTCGCAGCAGGGACATCCATACCCGAGCTGGTCACGTCTCTCGTTGCGATTCTCAAGGGGCACGGGGGCGTATCGGTCGGTAACCTGCTCGGCAGCAATTATTTCAACCTGCTCTTCATCCTGGGCATCAGTGGTCTTATCCGCCCGATTGTCGTCCCCGAACAGATGACAACCGTGATACTTTTCGTAATTTCCCTTGCTGTTGCCCCTCTCTTTGCGCTGAAAAAGGACTGGATGATCCGCACATGGGCGGCCCTCATATCAGGGAGTTATCTCCTGTATCTCTGTCTCATCTCTTTCTAGCACTCTCTCGGTTTTCCCGCTCATGTTAGCGAAGATCCAGAAGTTGATCAAATACGCAATTACACGGATGATGGAATATACAGTGCAACGTTTGATTTCAATCCTGGAAGAAAAGCCTCGCATTATGGGCGCAGAAAAAAAGTTATTCCGGAGATCCCGCTTCCTTTTTCCGGCCGCTCTTAACCTGGAGGACAAGGATGGCCAGCAGGGAGAGCGGAAGTGCGATGACAAGGGGGTCTATCGCGCTCCAGGGGTAGGGGAGCACGCCTGTGGTCCCGAGTGTGGCCTTGGAGAGCCCGAATACCGCAGCATACCTAGTGTTCACGAAGAGTGCCCACAGGAACCAGACGACGGCACCCACGACCAGGCTCACCTTCGCTGCGATCGGATCGGGTTTTTTACAGTATACGGCCACGGCAAAGACCGGGAGGAATGCAGACGCGCAGAGTCCCATGAACATCGCGGTCGCTATTGCGATGATGCTTCCCGGCATAAGGAATGCGACGATGACGCTTGCAACGATCATGATCAGCACCCCTGCCTGGTTGGCCTTCAGCGAGAGTGCGCATTCCCTTCCCCGCCCCCAGACGTCGCAGATCAGCGCAGTTCCCATCGCGTGGAAGAGCGATGAAAGGGTGGACATGGCCGCTGCGAGGAGCGTGACCATGAAGAGGACCGTGAACCAGTCCGGGGTGGCAAGGTTGATGAAGAGCGGAATCACCGAGTCCACGTTCCCTCGGGCGGCGGTCACGGCGATAACCCCCTTGGTCTGGTTGAAGTAGACGTTGGTGAGGGCTCCGACCGTAAACGCCACCCCGGTCATCATCAGGATGAACGGGCCTCCTACGAGCACTGCCCTGTTCAGCGAGCGTGTATCCTTTGCAGTCATAAACCGCACCACCAGCTGGGGCTGGGCCAGCACCCCGATCCCCACCCCGAGGACAAGGGTCGTGATCAGTGTGAACCATATGGGGGACCCGAGATCCGGCATGACTGTCCAGCCGTTCATCCCCTGCTCGGCGAGTTTGATCGGGACCATGTCCACCATTCCCGTGAGAGCATCGTGTGCTGCCGTGACACCCCCCAGTATGACATAAGTAAAGACAAGCAGGAAGGTCATCCCCACCAGCATGATCGCTCCCTGCACGGCGTCTGTGTACATCACCGCGATCAGGCCGCCGAAGACGACGTATATTGCGACGATCACGGCAAAACCTATGAGGGACGCAGCATAGGATATCCCGAGCGTCTCCTTGATGAACTGTGCACCCCCGATGAGCACCGCCGCTGTGTAGAGTGGCATCCCGATGATGATCACGAGGCCCGAGACCACCTGCATGAACTGTGAGGAATAAATCTTTCCCATCAGGTCAGGGAAGGTGATCGCTTTCAGCCGGGCGCCGACTTCGCGCGTCTTCTTCCCGAAGATCACGAACGCGAGCAGGACTCCGACACCGATGTTGAAGACGGTCAGCCAGATCATCCCCATACCCAGGTTGGCTGCCTGTCCCCCAAAACCGACGATGGCCGATGTACTGATGAAGGTTGCCCCGTAGGAGAGGGCGATGATCACAGGATGGACATTTCTTCCTGCCACGAGGTAATCCTCCGCAGCCCGAGTCTTTTTGTACCCTAGGTAGCCGAGTGCGAGTATCATCATCAGGTAAATGGCGGTGATGAGAACAATCCAGAAGAGGCTGGCGGCCATTCGTTCATTCGCCTCCGTTGTTCCAGTTGAGGAGTCCGTAGATAATGCAGGCAAGAGCCAGTGCTATGCAGAGCAGATACGCGATCCATATTTGCGGGTCAGGAATTCCAAGCATGAGAAAAACCTCCGGTAAACTCCAGGGATATGACACTACACGGGGACCGGCAGCGTGGCAGGTCCCCTACCTAAACAGGAAAAAGAAAAAAAACACGCCCGCGTGGCTGAGGGACTGCCTCTCCCCGGACACCGGCGTATGATTCATCCTGGTTTACCTGATCAACATGGAGAATCCCCGGTATTTATTCGTTTCTTTTCCATCCAGCACAACAGATAACCGGGGAGAGGGCGAACGTGTGGGTGAAGACAATTGACCGGGATATTTTCAGGGCTTCACGAATCGCTGCAGGAGGTGCTCGCACACAGGCTCGGCTGGTCCGAACTCAGGGAAGTTCAGTTGCGGGCGTTTCGCGAGATACATGCAGGAAAGGATGTCATGGTCATCGCACCCACGGCGGGGGGCAAGACCGAAGCGGCGCTCATCCCGGTTCTCAACCGCATCCTGAAAGAGGGGAGCCCCGGGATTGCCTGCATATACCTCTCACCGCTGAAAGCGCTCATCAACGACCAGGAAGAACGGTTCCGGTCATTCTGCGTTCCCACCGGGCTCGAGGTCAGGATGTGGCACGGGGACATTCCCCGGGGAGACCGGGCCTGGGATGACGGGGAACCCCCCCATGTGCTGATGATCACTCCCGAATCGCTGGAGGTGCTGATGGGGGAACGCGTGCAGTCGCGGGACCTGGCCCAGACAAGGTGTGTCATTGTGGATGAACTGCACGCGTTCGTCGAGTCGGAGCGGGGAGTCCACCTGAGAGTCCTCCTCGATCGGCTCGACAGGATCGCCGGTCGCCACGTCCAGAGGATCGGGCTCTCGGCGACTGTCGGAAACCCCGACGATATCCTGGCCTGGCTCTCGGGGGACGGGAAAGAGAGAGCGCTTGTCCACGTGGCACAACCGCCCCGCGAGAAGCGGTTCTCGTTCCACCTCGAAGCTGTCGAACACAGGAGAATGGAGGCGATTGCACGGATCGTGGCCGGGAACAAAGCCCTCGTGTTTGTGAACAGCCGGGCAGAAGCCGAACAGGTGGGTCGCGCCCTCCGCGGCCGTGTGGCACACCTCTTCCTGCATCATTCCTCGCTCTCGCCGGAGACCAGGAAAGCGGCAGAGGAATCCATCTCCGGCGGGGAGAGCGCCTGCATCATCTGTACAAGCACCCTGGAACTCGGGATTGATATCGGCGACCTCGACGTTGTGGTCCAGGTAGGGGCACCCGTATCGGTCTCATCATTCCTCCAGCGGATGGGAAGGAGCGGCCGGAGGGGTCGTTCGCCGTACATGGCATTCGTGCTCGCGGATGCATGGGCTCTCCTCTTCTGCATCGCGGTGATCGAGAGCGCCAGCAAAAAGCTGGTCGAACCGCTCACCCCGGTGAAGAGGCCGTTCAATGTCCTGGTGCAGCAGGTCTTCCTCGAGATCATAAGGCACCGGCGGACCACCCGTACACGGCTCAGGCGCCACCTCGCGAATTTACCGGGTTTTTGCCATCTCCCCGCAG
Source organism: uncultured Methanolinea sp. (assembly GCA_964452625.1). GTDB lineage: Archaea > Halobacteriota > Methanomicrobia > Methanomicrobiales > Methanospirillaceae > Methanolinea_A. The sequence continues at coordinate 34,364 of CAYVMJ010000002.1, read as the reverse complement.
ATTCCATGGATCTCCTCCTCTCATTTCTCGAAGAGAACAGGTTCCTGGTGAAAGACGGGGAGATGTTCATGCCGGGCCCCCAGATGGAGGCGATGTACGGAAGGTCCAACTGGAAGGACCTGTATTCTGTGATCCGCGGAGGCGGAGAGTTCCGTGCGGTGACCCCGGATGGCGAGCTGGTGGGCAGGCTCGATGCACGTTTTGTCGCGCACGGCGGGAAGGGGAGTTTCTCGCTTGGGGGAAAGAACTGGACCCTTATCAAGAGCGACGAATCCCACAACCTCGTCGTGGTGGTCCCGGGAGAGGATGCAGGGGGAAAGACATTCTGGACAGGCGGACAGGCAGGGTTCACGCCAGTCGTCTGCCAGGCGGTCCTCCGGATCATCGCAAGGAAAAGAACGCTTCTCCCCCTCCCCCAACAACAGGAGGAGGCACTGCAGGAGATAATTACAGGCCTTCCCGCCCTCCATTCCAGGGGGATACACGTCTGGGAGGTGCCGGGGAAGAGGAGGATGGATGCAGTTGCGCTCACATTCCTCTCGAGGTCCGGGAACGCCCTCCTCGCTGCGATGGTCAGGCAGGTGCTCGGTGAGAAGAAGAAAGTCCGGTACGACGATCTCTCTCTCTTTTTCCAGGATTTTGCCAGGGAAGGCGCCGCGGAACGGGTCCTTGAGGTGTTCCGGGATATCCAGGCGCTCTCTCCCGGAGAGATGGCACAACTTTTAAAAATGCCGCCGCCCGAGAACTGGAAGTTCGGCCCGGCACTCCCTCCTGCCCAGCTTTTTGAAATGGCGGCGGCGGACACATGGCATATCGATGAGTTTGCAGGCAGGTTTTCCGATCTTCCGCTCTACCGTGTGAATGCGCCGGAGAGTGTTCCGGGGCAGGAAGAAGGGTGCGAATGAAAATGCCTTCGGCATGCAGATGGCGCAAGCCATGTGCATTCATGATGTGGGAGAGTGTTCCGGGGCAGGAAGAAGGGTGCGAATGAAAATGCCTTCGGCATGCAGATGGCGCAAGCCATGTGCATTCATGATGTGGGAGAGTGTCCGGTGGCAGGAAGAAAGGTGCGAATGAAAGTGCCTTCGGCATGCACATGGTGCGAGCCATGTGCATTCATGATGTGAGAGAGTGTCCGGTGGCAGGAAGAAGGGTGCGAATGAAAATGCCTTCGGCATTTTCATGTCACAACTGCCTTCCTGAACCTCCACCATGCAAGGCCGAACATCGCGAGTGCGAAGATGACCAGGACCAAGAGCGAGACGAGCAGGTCAGCTGCTGTAGCGTGGTACAGGATCCCGATAGCCTGGAAGTCATCACCGATGGCGAAGTAGCGGATGCCGTTTACAAGGTGTGTGAGAGGATTTCCCATCGAGATCGCCTGGAGTGCCGGGGGAAAGGCGTTTACCGGGTAGAGTGCATTGCTGGCAAAGAAGATTGGCATGGTGAGCAGCGTCATGATCCCCTGCATCCCTTCGGGGCTCTCGAGAGATATGGCGATCGCGGCTGAGAGGAAGAGGAATCCGAGCGAGAAGATCCCGACGAAGAGGAGGATTCCCATCAGGGAAATGACCGTTTCAGGGATGGTATATCCGCAGAAAAATTCGGCGCCGATGAAGATCCCGAAGATCATGATGATGATGGCCTGGATATAGGACTTCGTCATTCCCGAGAGGGCAATCCCGAAGATGATGTGGTCTCTCGGGAGCGGGCTTGCCATCACCTCCCGCAGCAGGCCCCAGTTCTTGTCAAAGAGGAGGGACATTCCCCCGAAGAGGCTGGTGAAGAGGGTTGTCATCGCAATGACGCCTGCGGCCATGAATGTCAGGTACCCGACACTCGGGACCCCGGGAATAGGGGGGACATCCGAAGTGAGGCGTGTGAAATTCGCGGACATCGCAATCCCGAAGAATGCCATCCAGAGAGCCGGCTGCACGAGGGACGAGACGAGGAGGGTGCGGAACCGGACGAACCGGATCATGTCCCGCCAGTAGATCGTGAGGAATCCGAAGGACACGGTTACCGCCTCCTTGCCATTGAGTGCGCTGCTGCCGGATTCTGGGGCTTTTCGTCCCGCAGGTCCCTCCCCGTGAAATGGACGAACACATCATCCATAGAGGGTTTCTTGAGGTTCACTGTATCGATGCGAATCCCGGAAGCGCGGAGATCATCCATGATTTTCGGGAGAAGGTGGGTGCCGTCCCGGTTTATCCGTACGGTGAATCCCGCCGGTCTCTCCTGTATGCCTGTCACTTCAGGCATTTCGCGGAGGATGTCCTTTGCGGCGGTATCGTCGCTCGTCTCCAGGACGATAAGGTCTGCTCCGAGGGTATTCTTGAGTTCCCAGGCGGCCCCTGTCGCTATGATCTGGCCGTGGTCGATGATGCTGACCCGGTTGCTGAGCTGGTCCGCCTCATCCATGTAATGAGTGGTCAGGAAGATGGTGGTCCCTTCCGCGTTGACGGACTTGATATAGTCCCACATCCGCCTCCTGGTCTGGGGATCGAGTCCGATGGTGGGTTCGTCCAGGAAGAGCACCTTCGGGCGCGTCATTAAGCCCCGTGCGATTTCGAGCCTCCTCTTCATCCCGCCCGAGAGGTGTTTCGTGAGAGTATCCCTCTTCCCGTCGAGCTCGACAAGATCCAGCAGCTCGTCTGTCCGGTCCCTCCGCTGCTGGCGTGGCATCCTGTAAAGGGATCCATGGAAATCCAGTATCTCCCGGCAGGTCATGTCGCGGTCAAGGGTCACTTCCTGGAAGACTATCCCGATCGATTCCCTGACCTTTGCCGGCTCTTTTGCAACATCGAAGCCCGCAACCCTTGCAGACCCCTCCTGGAGGCGGAGGAGCGTCGTGAGTACATTGATGGCGGTACTCTTCCCCGCTCCGTTCGGCCCGAGGAAAGAGAATATCTCTCCCTTCTCCACCGAAAAACTGATCCCCTTCACGGCCTCGAAATCACCATAACGGTGGACGAGGTTGGATACCTCTATGATTGGCTCGGACATCGGTTACCTCATGGAAAGTGCCGTATCCCTCTCAATTGATCTTCTTGATAAGGCGGGCCACGTTCTCTGCAAATACCCGGACAGTGTTGATACCTTCGACATCCTTCCAGACCTCGCCCGGTTCCTTCCCGAACAGCATGTTCCAGTACGTGGATCCCGGCACGATCATGTTGTTGATGAAGAAGAACATGAGCATCTCCTGGATGGTAGAAGTATGCCCGCCTCGCCGCGCAACCGCGACCGGACCTCCCACTTTCCATGTCAGAAACCTGTCGGTGGACATGGAGACCATGCCGATGCGCTGGAGTGCCGCCATGACATCTCCCCTGGCAGTCCCGAAATAAACCGGGGATGCCACAATGAAACCCTCCGCGTCCCTGATACGGTCGATGATCCCGGCAAGACCGTCATCAAGGACGCAGTTTCCCTCTTTTGCGCACCTGCGGCATGCGGTGCAGGACTCTATCTTCATCCCCGCAAGGGAGATGATCTCGGCCTCGAGTCCCTGTTCCCTGATGACGCTGGCACACTCTTCCACCACCTGGAAGGTGTTGCCCTCCGGACGGGGACTCCCTGAGAGAAGAACTATCCTCATCACGTAACCTCTCAAAAAGACTGGGTGTGCCTTTTATTTAGTTGTGAGGAAGGAAAGGCGGAAAAGAGAATCCTCTGGAATCATTCAGCAGGTGACGTGGAGGATCGCTGCACACGCTCTCTTTTCTGTCTCCATCCGGGCAAGCACTTCAGGTGTGGGCCCGATGACGCTGTCATGCGACAAAAGAAATTGTCTTGCGCCGGGTGTCAGTGGGAGTGCACCGTACTGGCCTGTGCCGATATACACCACTTCCGGGCGCTCTTCTTCAAACAGCACGCACTCCTCTTCTGAAAGGGGAGTATGGCCGTATTTTTCGCGGAGATGCTTTGACAGTTTTTTCTTCCGCTTCTCTATCCGCCCATCGGTGTGGATCACCACGTCATGCGCAAACCTGGTTCCCCCGATCTCAATCCAGCCAAATCCGGTCTTCATACACAGTCCCCGGATTCAGCCTGGGGATGTCCGTCTATAAGAAAATATCCGTGCGCAGGGGATGCTGGGGGCACTCACTTTTTTCTTCACACGCCTGAATCTTCACTGTATGGATGAAGCGGAACGCTCCCGGGAAGAAATGAGGCGCCGGAACTTCCTGGGACTCCTTGCAGACACTGACCCTGCCACCCGCTGGAAAGCAATCGAATCTCTAGCCCGTGACGGCGACTCATCTGTTGTGGATCCCATCATCAGGGCACTCGGCGATGATGACTGGCGGGTGCGCAAAAAAGCTGCATGGGCGCTGGGGCGTATCGGGGACCCGCGGGCACTCGCTCCTCTCAAAAGAGCGCTCGTGCACGAGAGGGAAGGGGTAAAAGAGATGATACTCGAGGCGATCGATGACATTGCACAACACAACAGGACATGAAGGAATGAATCCCAGGGCCCCGAAAACAGCGGACCCCCGCCTGCTCCCGGGGGCGTGGGCGGCTGACGTGACAATCTTATCATCTTTCGTGTCCATTTCTTAAGGGAACACTCCGGGCACGGATCTCGCCTGCCCATGACCGTTTTCATGCATGAGTGGACACGGCAGGCGCATTGCACCGGGAGGATCGATCCATCGGAACCGCAGAAGAGATCAGGAGACACCATGGAACAAAGGCCAAATGACCTTGCATTCGACCAGCAGAGGCTTGAGAAGATACAGGATTTACGGGCCGCGGATATCCCCCTGTATCCCCCCGAATTCAGGGGACGGGAGACAATCGGGACCATCAGGGCCAGGCATGCCGATATCGGGCATGAAAAAAGCGAAGAGCAGGTATGCACCGCAGGCCGCCTGTATACCATAAGAAACCATGGGAAGACGATTTTTGCGGATCTCAAGGACGAAAGCGGCCGTATCCAGCTCTACATCAGGAAGAACGATATCGGAGAGGTGGCGTTCGATCTCTTCCTCCGGACAATAGAGAGGGGGGATATCGTGGGGGTCAGGGGGCATGTCTTCCGAACCAAGGTGGGAGAGATTACCCTGTGGGTGGACGAATGCATACTGCTGGTCAAGGCACTCTGCTCTCTCCCGGAAAAGTTCCATGGCTTAAAAGACATAGAAAAACGGTACCGGCAGCGGTACGTGGACCTTATTGTGAACGAGGAGGTCAGGGAGACTTTCCGGACGAGGAGCCGCCTGATATCCTTCATCAGGAGTTATCTGACCGACCGGGGTTTCCTCGAGTTCGAGACACCCATCCTTCAGCCGGTGTACGGGGGAGCGAATGCGAGGCCCTTCACCACATTCCACCACTATCTCCAGCAGACCCTGTTTCTCCGCATCGCGCCCGAGCTCTACCTGAAGCGGCTGGTTGTCGGAGGTTTTGAGAAGGTATTTGAGTTGTCCAGGAACTTCCGCAATGAAGATATCGACACCCACCACAACCCCGAGTTCTCGATGGTCGAGATCTACGAGGCGTATCGGGATTACCAGGACATGATGGCTCTGTCGGAAGGGATCATCAGCTCACTCTTGCGCGAGATCCATGGGACGTACCACATCACCTATGGCGACGTCACCCTCGATTTCACCCCGCCGTTTGCGAAGATGAGTATGGACGAAGCGGTGAAGGACTTGGCCGGCATCGATATATGGGCGTATTCCTGGGAGGACCTCCGCCGGATCGCGAAAGAGAAGAAGATCGAGGACTGGGAGAAGGCAGAGAATCACAGGGAACTCCTCGTGCTCCTCTTCGAAGGGCTAGTCGAGGACCAGCTCGTCCAGCCGACCTTCATCTATGATTTCCCCATCGAGAACTCGCCACTTGCGAAGAAACACCGGTCCCGCGAGGGATTCACCGAACGCTTCGAGCTCTTTATCTGCGGAATGGAGATGGCAAACGGATTCTCGGAACTGAATGATCCCGTCGACCAGCTGGCCCGGTTCGAACGCCAGGACAGGAAGAGGAGGGAAGGTGACCTTGAAGCCCAGATGCTTGATTATGACTTCATCAATGCGCTTGGATACGGGATGCCACCGACAGGCGGGGTGGGCCTTGGGATCGACCGCCTTGTGATGCTGCTGGCCGACAAGAATTCAATCAAGGAGGTCATTCTCTTCCCCCAGATGAAACCCGAAGCAGGGACCGGGAATAAGGACGAAAATTCCGCCTGAATGAAAAACCAAAAAGTCCTGTTTTAGACGAAAAAAGGATTACAGGAGGGCATTGGTGATGCCGATGACACCGGACTGGATGATCACTGCGGTTGCAATGATGACCCCCGCCATCTCCAGGGCAACAGCGACATTCCCCTTCCTGATCTCCTCGAATTCATTCACACCCTTTGTCAGTCTGTCGAGGATGTTGAGGGCGATATAAATGGCTGCAATTGCAAGCAGGATGCCTAGGATAAGCTGGAGTATCGCCACTCCGATCGCGGTGAATCCATCGAGTGAGAAGAGACCTACCGAAAGTGCCTTGGAAATTCCCACGGAAATACCGGTCACGCCCGACTGGACGACGAGCGCGATGGCAAAGAAGACCGAAGCGATGATGATACCCACCGCGGGATTGCCCTTTGCCAGTTCTTTCTCCTCTTCAATTCCTTTTGTGATCTTTGAGAGTACGGAGAAGCCGATGTACAACGCTATCACCGCAAGGATGATGGCCAGTACCAGCTGGATGATACCCACAACAGCATTTGCCAATAACATGTGTCACTCACCTCTTTTTATATGAAAATGCGACAGGCATTCTCATTTCGCAACATGTGTTGCAAATCGGATTATATAATATTTTTGCATGTCCATGGAAATATTACTTACAAATACCGCGACTTTTTCAAAAAAAGACTTAAATTATTCATTTTTTCCATATGGCGCGATCAGAGAATCAAAAGAATCGGCAATTCGGGATGAGTGGAGGGTGTGATCAGAAAGCCGGAAAATGTGTGCATTTTTCCCGGTCTTTTCAACGGGCAGATCCGGGGCGGCAGGGTAGGGTGCGTATGGGAAGAAAGTCCGTCTCTAGAAAGTATATTTTGGCTTTTTCTGGCAAAAAGGGCATAAAATATGGAGATTTGAGGGAAAGGTTTATAATCATTCAAATAGATGGTTTTTTTACCACAATCTGATCAGAACTCCAGGTTTCCTACCGGGCGGAAGGTTCGTGGTCCATGGCGGATTGAGTGAGTACTGCATGGCATCCCAGGGGCAGGATATATTCATCATTCCATGGTCAAAGTGATGCCCGGTGAAAAGGTGGGAGGCGCAACTCATGAGATTGAAGTCAAGACTTACAGTAATCCTTATCCTGGCCGCAGGGCTTCTGGCACTCGCCACGGCCCCGGCCGCAGCCGGAGACACGGTCGCGGTCGATGTCTCAAGGATTCCCCTAATCTTCATAGAGAACCAGGGGCAGAAGAGTCCGGAGGTCCTGTACCATGCTGATGCGGCAGGACAGAGCATCTATTTCACCCGGGAATCAGTAGTATGTGCCGCGGGCGGAGGTGAAGGCCAGTCCGCATCAGTTATAGAAATTACCGTTTCCGGGCAGAGTGCAGGCGCTGTTGTGGAGGGAGAAGAACTCCTGGCAGGAACCGCGAATTTCTTCCTGGGCGATGACCCGGGGAAATGGCTCAGCAGTGTGCCAACGTACGCGAAGGTGAAATATGCAGGGGTCATTCCCGGTGTGGATATTGTCTATTACGGCACCCAGGGAATTCTCAAGCGTGATATCAGCCTTGCACCCGGAATCGATCCTTCCCGCATTGTATTCGAATATTCCGGGCAGGAGAGCCTCGCCATAGACCCGGCGGGCGCACTCCTGGTTGAGACCCCCGCAGGGACGCTCATCGAGGCAGCACCGGTCTGTTACCAGGTGATGAATGGCGAGAGAGTCCCGGTTGCATGCGAGTACGTTATCATCGGAAAATCCCGTGTCGGCTTCAGGGTGGGAGCCTTCAACCCCGGCTATGCACTCGTGATTGATCCGACACTGGACTTCTCCACCTACCTTGGGGGGAGCGACCTGGACAAGGGTTATGCGGTGGCAGTCGACAGCGCGGGGAGCACCTACGTGACCGGCGAAACCAGGTCCACCGATTTCCCGTACCCCACCTGGAAAGGGGGATTCCAGATGGTGAACGGCGGGGGAATGGACGTGTTCGTCACCAAGTTCGAGCCTGACGGCACCGCACTGAACTATTCAACCTATATCGGCGGGTGGAACGATGACTCCGGGCAGGGGATCGTGGTCAATGACTCCGGGAGTGCTTTTGTGACCGGGTACACCATCTCGAGCAACTACCCGGTCCTTCGGCCCATCCTGCCCCAAAAAACCATCACGTACCCGGACTGCGATGTATTCGTGACGGTCCTTGATCCTGACGGGACAGGCCTTGTCTATTCCACACTCCTGGGCGGCAACATGACCGATGTCGGGCAGGCTATCGCAATGAACGGCTCGGGAGACACCGTTGTGATCACCGGTTATACCGGATCCTGGAATTTCCCGAATGTCTCTGCACTCGACCCGGAGTTGAACGGCACCCTCGATGCATTTATTTCCGGTATTTTCTTTGATGGATCAGCAGATCCCATACTGGCATTTTCAACCTTTTTAGGAGGTGATGGTACCGACGAAGGGTACGACCTGGTGGTGCAGAATGCCACGGGAGATATTTACGTGACGGGGCTGACCCGGTCCTGGAATTTCCCCACTGTGCTGCCGGCGTTCCGTCAGAATATCTCCTGGAACCAGGATGCATTCGTCACCCACCTCGGTGCGGGCGCGGGTCCGGGCAGCCTCATCTCGTCTACCTATCTCGGGGGCCTCGGTGAAGATACCGGGTATGGCATTGCGATCGACCCCGTCGGGGCAATCTATGTGACCGGGTATACCCAGGCGAGCGGGTTCCCGACCTATAAAGCATACCAGTCGATCAAAATCGGACTCCAGGACGCGTTCCTGACCAAGTTCGAGCCGAACGGGAGGACCGTGAACTTCTCCACCTTCTTCGGCGGTACCCGGATTGACGAGGCGACAGGCATCGAGGTTGACGAGATGGGGTCGGCATTCATCACGGGATTCACCGATTCGCCGAATTTCCCCACTGCAAACGCGATGTATACAAACCAGGACGGGTTCAAGTACGACGCCTTCATCACCCGGTTCTACCCGAATGGCACGGCTCTGATGTACTCCACATACCTTGGTGGGGAGTATGATGATCGTGCAATGGGAATCGCAAGGGACGGGGCCAACGTCTCGGTGGTCGGATGGACCGATTCCCGGAACTTCCCGCTGCTGAACCCTGTCCAGTCGACATACCACTATGCTTTTGATGCATTCGTGGCAAAGATCGCGTCCATTCCGCCCACTGCAAACTTTACCGCAGAGGCGAACGGGGTGACCAACTATACGCTTATCAAGGGGCTGCCCCCGCTCCTTGTGAACTTCACAGACCTTTCAACCGGTTCTCCCACCGCATGGTCCTGGCTTTTCGGTGACGGCGGAACCTCCACTGGGCAGCACCCCACCCACACCTATTTGACCGGGGACTGGACAGTGAACCTGACAGTCAGCAACCTGGATGGCAGCAACTCGACAGGGAAATACTGGTACGTGCGGGTGGGAGTGCCGCTGATCGTCAACTTCTCGGCAAATGTCTCCAATGTCGAATGCACATTCTGCCAGGATCTGGCTCCCTTCAACGTGAACTTCACCGACCTCACCAACGACACGCCTCTTGCCTGGAACTGGAGTTTCGGTGACGGGAATTTCAGCACTGACCAGTACCCGAACTGGACATACAATATCCCCGGGCTCTATAACGTCAGCCTGAATGTCACCAACGATTACGGAACGAACGGTACACGCAAAGACTACATAGTGGAAGCGGGATGCGTGCCGACCGCGAACTTCACCTCGAATGTCACATCAGGGATTGCCCCGCTGCACGTCGGGTTCACCGACACCTCGTTTGCAATCCCGGCAGTGAACACCTGGAACTGGAGTTTCGGTGACGGATCGCCAAACGCGACTACCCAGAACCCGACATACGTATATACCGCGATGGGGAACTACACGGTCAACCTCACGGTCACCAACAAATATGACGGAGATACCGAAAACAAGACCGAGTATATCCATGTGGGGGAGCTGCCGGTCGCCAATTTCACAGCCGAACCGCGAATCGGGGTGGAGAACCTCCTGGTGAACTTCACCTCTTACTCCACCGGCTTCCCAACTTCGTGGGATTGGGACTTTGGTGACGGGCATACACTTCACCGGACCGTGAATACTTCAGTTCTGCCGGTGAACAACACATATCCAAATGCGGGTAATTTCACCATTTCACTCACCGTCGGAAACGAATTCGGCACTGATTCCATGACCCGGCCGCGCTATATCACGGTCGGTGGGAATGCGACAGTCGAGAACCTGACCTTTGTGCCCTCCACGGCAATCATTCCCACCAACTCGACGACAGCCATGAAGCTGATCCTCGAATCGGCGGACCGCGGGCTCTCGGGCTATAATATCACCATTTACTTCACCGACCCGTCTGCCGCAGACATGGTGGCATTCCAGCTGCCCTCGTGGGTGGATCCGGATTATGCGATTAACGGGACTGTTCCCGGCTCTTCGATCTGGCTGAAGGTCTCGGACAATCACGATATCATCACGCCAGGAGCGACCGATATTGATCTGGCGTTGTTCAACTGCACGGGGAAGGTGCCGATGTCCACAACGCTGAATGTGACAGTGAGAAAGATGGATACCGATACCGGTGACGAGCTGCTCACACACGTCAATCCCGCCCCGGTCACCATTGTTGCCCTGCTCCCACTCCCCGATCCACTGGTAGAAGGCCGGGCGCCCACGGATTACCCATATTATGACGGGGTCTACTGGGATGTCAACGGGGATGGCCAACTCTCTTTGATCGACGTCTATCTTTATTTTATATGGATGGAGTGGATTGAGGAGAACGAGCCGATCAGCCTCTTTGATTACAACAACAACACGCTGATCGACTTTAACGACCTGTACCTGCTGTTCACACACCCGGAGTTATCCTAGGTCAACCATTTTTTATGATTACCATGGATAATCAGAGAAAAGAGGAAAAAGGTATGAAGAGGATGACACCGTCACCGGGAGGAGGATGTGACCGTATTTCCTCTCATGTTTCAATTATGTTCACTGACAATGGAAAAAAAAGCAGATTCTCGCAGGAGAAGGCCTCATCATGTTGCGTTCATGGACCAGGGCCAATCACTGCGCAGGAGGGATGCATATGAAAGATTATACATTGATGAAACTGGGATTCATCGCGTTCTGCCTCTGCCTGATGGCTGTCCCGGCTCTCGCAACGACAGTAAGTATCGAATCAGCAACCATACCCGCGGTGGGAGAGTCAACTGACATCATGATCACAGGGGACAGTTTCCCGGATGGCCTTATGGGCTATCGGATGACTGCATTGTTTGACGACCCTTCGATTGCTGAAATTACTGCGGTAACCTTCCCGGCATGGGCGATCATGTCCGAACACGGGGCGCTTCCTTCCACAAGTTGTAGTTTGAAAGCACTGACCCTAGCTGATCACTCTGGCAGTTCCGATCTCCCCCTGGTCACTCTGACGGTGAGAGGCAAGGCGGCAGGAACTACCCTGGTCAATCTCTCTGTAAGAGAAATGGCAAATGGAACCGGGATGAATATCAATCCGGATATCGTCCCCGGCACCATTGTGGTTGAAGGCATCCCGGTGACGACGACGGTGACCACCACCGTGACATCGCCAATACCGACCGAGACCACCCCGACAGAGACGACGACGGTGACCACGACAGTGACATCGCCGTTACCAACAGAGACCACTCCGACCGAGACCACGACATCGCCGATACCGACCGAGACCACCCCGACAGAAACCACCACCACGACGGTGACCACCACCACGACCACAGCTGTCCCGCCGGCAGAACCCGGCTACGTCACCGTCTTTACTTTCCCGCTCAAGGCGATGGTGACTGTCGACGATGAAGTGATAGGGGTGAGTCCCCTGATCAACGAAGGGCTGAGCCCTGGCACCCACACGCTCAAGATCAGCGCTGATGGATATACCGATTACACCACGACACTGGACGTGGTGTCAGGTGTACCGCAACGGTTGCCACTGATCATTCTCTCACGGAGTGGCGGGAGTATCATTCCGACATTCCCGACCATTGTTCCCCCCACGATTCCCACAACGGCAACGCAGACGGTGACCGTCACACAGACCACCACCACCACGCAGACCCCCACTGGGAGCGGGACCGGTGCCATCTATGTGAGGAGTTACCCGAAAAATGCTATCATTTATCTGAACAACGAGGCGAGTGGGAACACACCTGCAACGATCCAGGGCCTTCCCCCGGGTGAATACGAGGTGAAGGTAGTTCACTACGGGTACCAGACAAAAGTGAAGACTGTGACGGTTGTCGAAGGGAAGACCACGTCTGTGCCGCTCTTCCTCCTGATCCCCGACCGGTTTACCCGTTGATTCCTTTTTTTTCCAATATTTTTTCATTCCCTTGCGTTCTGCACATTCCTGGATTTTCCTGTGTTATGCGTCCTTTGCGTTAGTCCCGGCAAAGACACATTGCCCGTATGATATGCAGCCATCCCCGAGGGGGTAGTCAGGATTCATGCGAAGTGTGAGGCCTGCCGCATCCACCTCGTTCCTGATTGTCTCGCGGATCGCCCTGTTGTAGGCAACACCTCCCGAGAGTGCGACAACAGGAATGTCTCTTTCGATTGCGGCATGGATGGCCATCCCTGCTATCCCGCGGGCAAGGTTGAACTGGAACGAGGCGGCAATCCCCCGCAGGGATCTGATGTCATGGTCTTTGACTCTCCCCACCTGTTCCATTGCCGCTCGCAGGAGGGCTCTGGTGGAAAGGATCTCTCTGCCCTCCCCTGAGATATAGGGAATGTCCCAGGGCTCTGCCTTTCCTCCCGCCGCAAAAGACTCGAGTCTCATGGCCGGCTCCCCGTCGTATGTCCTCTCCCTGCATACCCCCAGCAGTGCGGCGGCGGCATCGAGCACTCTGCCCGTGCTCGACGTGGGGATCGTATTGATGTCGTGTGAGACCTGGGCTTCCAGCACTGAGAGTTCCATATCGGTCCAACCCCGGGACGAGAGCAGCTCCGAAACCGACCGGCCCGGAAGTATGCCGTAGAGCATCCTTTCAGGGAAACGGGTGGCGAGATCGCCGCCCGGCATGGGGACCACCTCGAGGTGGCCGACACGCTCGTATTCCGGGATCGACCCGGCAAAGATCTCCCCCCCCCAGACGGTCCCGTCCTCTCCGTATCCCACCCCGTCGATGGCTATCCCGATACAGGGCTCGCGGGTTGTCGCCGCGATGTGGGCCTGGTGGTGCTGGACGGGAACGAGCCGGGCGCCGTGCTGCTCCGCAAGTTCCCGTGCATACCGGGTCGAGAGGAACTGGGGATGCGCATCGTGGGCGATACAGTCGTATTCCCTGCCAAGCAGCCGTCCCAGGTTTGCAATCGTCTCCTGGAGGTATGCATAGGTCTGAGGGTTCCGGACGTTTCCCACGTGAGGCGAAGTGGTGCAGAACCCGTCCCTGTAGATAGTGATATTGGCGTTCAGCTCCGGCCCGACTGCAAGGATGGAGCGGCTGCCCAGGTCTATCGCGGTCCTCCGCGGGGCCATTCCCCTCGAGAGGCGGATGATGAACCCGTCCCTCACCACCGAATCATCGCAGCGGTTGACGATAATGCGGTTATGGGTGAGGAAGAAATCGACGTGCCCGTGCATCCGGGCCATGGCCACGTCGATCTCCGTGATCATCGGGTACCCCGGCATATTCGCGCTGGTCATGATCAGGAGGGGGTGGGCAAGGCGGGAGAAGAGGAGGTGGTGGAATCCCGTATATGGGAGCATACACCCGATGGTGTGCAGGTTGCTGATATCTGCGTGCGCTTCTGGGTCCCGTTTTTCCAGCACGGCGATCGGACGCTGGCAGCTTTCCAGGATCAACCGGTCTTCCGCGGAGACAAGAGCGATCCTATCGACATACTCAGGCCTGACCATGACGGCGAAAGGCTGTTTCGATCTTCCCAGGCGTCTCTTGAGCTCTCCCGCAGATTTCTCGATGCAGGCAAGGTGGAATCCACCGATTCCCCGGATCGCGACGATGGAGCCGGCATCCAGGATACGGGCGGTCTCTGCGATCACGTCATCGGACGGGACCATATTCCCCTCCGCATCGAGGAGGCGGAGTGCGGGCCCGCAGGAGGCACATGCGATGGTCTGGGCATGATGCCGGCGGGAATCGGGGTCGCGGTATTCGCGTCCGCATTCCGGGCATACGGGAAAGGCGGCCATCGAAGTCCTTTCCCTGTCGTAGGGCAGATCACGGATGATGCTGTACCTGGGCCCGCAGTTCACACAGGAAGTGCACCAGTACCCGTGGTATCGCCCGCCGGCATCGTCGATATCGGCCAGGCACTGGTCACAGGTCGCGATATCGGGAGGGATCATGCCGGAAAGGGAACCGGTTCCGCTGGGCTGGATGGAAAAATCAAGGGGGAATGGACCCGGATCAGGGAAGACTTCGACCGCATCTATGCGGGAGAGCGGAGGCCCGCGGGAGACTTCCTGCAGGAATGCCTCGAACCGGTCGCCAGATGCCCGGATCTCCACCTCGCTCCCCAGGTTCTTGACCATCCCTGCAATCCCATACTTCCTGGCAGTGGCATACACGAAGGGCCGGAAGCCGACTCCCTGCACTATTCCACGGATTTTTATCGTCCCGCTCCTGCGCATGCCGTTCAAACAAAGATTTATTGATTTATCACGCCATATAATATTAGGGTTTTACCAGTGAGCGGCCATATACGGATAGTCAACGATCCCGTAGATCTCGTCCCTCTTCTCATGACATTTCATAATGCGACCTACAAGAAGGTCTATGATCTGTTGAACAAGTCCTGGATGACCGAGGGGGAGATCTGCGACCAGCTTGCGAACGGGGACATCGGGCAGTGCCTGCTGGTGCTCAAGAAGGGGAGTCTTGTGGAGGAGAAATGGAGGATGCCCGATCCCGGCCAGAAACCAACCAAGGAGTACCGGGCAACCTACAACAAGTTCAGGGCAAATTTCCAGTGCAACTTCGGGGATCTCTCCGATCTGCTCTTTATCGCCATCTCCAATGACGAGGAGCTACGCTGCATGGTCGAGAAGGTGGAAGAGGAGCTGCAATCCGGGAACTCGTCCATCAACGACCTCGCCCGGAAATTCAATGTCAGCCCGGTATTTATCAAGGGCCTCGCAAAACGCATACCCCATCTCGATGTGAAGGGACAGGGGCTGGTTCTCCTTGACAGAAGCCAGTAAGGATCCCCTGGCATCTCTCCTGAGAAGCAAACGCGAAGTCACCCGTCTCCAGATTCTCGTGGAAGTCGCCGAGCACCAGCCGGCAGTCAGGCAACAGGAGATTGCGGCAAAGCTGGGGGTGACCCCCCAGGCGGTCTCTGAATACATCCGCGAACTGGTGGAAGAGGACCTGGTCGCAGCCCACGGCCGCGGTCGCTACAGCGTGACCAGGAGCGGCATCGAGTGGATCCTGAACCATGCAGAGGTCCTCGAGACTTACGCGAGGCACATCCGGAGGGATATCATCCAGCAGGTCTCCACCTGGACGGCGATTGCCGCAGTCGATCTCTCCGAGGGAGAGCAGGCCGGGGTGTACATGGACCACGGCTGGCTCTATGCCTCACGGGAGCCGCAGAGTGCCATGGGGACGGTGGTGATGGATGCCCGGGAAGGCGAGGATGTCGGAGTGGCACGGCTTACCGGTCTCATCGACCATACCGAGGGAGTGGTGCACGTCTGCAAGGTCCCCCGTGTCCAGAGAGGGGGATCCCGGAAAGTCAGGAAGGACAGGCTCCGCGAGGTGATCGGGAGCGTCGGGGTTGTTGCGGCAGTGGGTCTCGAGGGCTGTGTCGCACTGCAGCAGGCCGGGAGGACCCCGGACATGTTCTTTGGTGCACGAGAGGGGGTGATCGAGGCCGCATTCCACGGGATCGACTGCGCCATTCTCATCGTGGACGAGGAGTTCACCGACTTTCTCAAAAGGCTGGAAGGGGTGGGCCTTACGTATGTCCTCCACGATCTTATCGCCCCATGAACGTGATCGTCCAGCCCCAGAAGGGGAATTACAAGGTCTTTTTTCTCGATAACCTTGCGGTCCGGGCGGTGGGGGTGGCGGAGATTGATGCCACTGCAAAGGGGTACCGGCCCGGCCATTACCGCGTCCGGTGGGGGAAGAAACACCAGTTCCGGACCACCCCGTCGAAGGAACTGGTAGTCTCGCTCCGGAAAGCGACAGTCTTCCTCACCCGGGAGGACGAAGCGTTTGAAGGGTTCCTGCAGGACTTCCAGATACCATTTTCCCGCACGAAGGTCTGCCGCATCTGCCTGATGGAGGACCGTGTCACTCCGCTGAACAGGAAGAATTCCGTCCGGTATACCACCGGCGAGCAGATATGTTTTGACTGTGCCCGCCGCGAGCTGCGCAGGGAACTCGCGACCATGGGGAAAGTGGGAATGCATGCCCTCGGGCATCTCGAGGAGCTGTTACGTAACTACCGGGACATGGACAAGGTGCTCGCGAGCGTCCAGCCTGAGAAGGTCAGAATCTCCCAGGCACTCTTCGACCGCCTCGAGGCCCACCCGGTACAGAAGACTCAGGGGATTGAAGAACTCCCCCTGCCCAGGGCATTCATCGATGCGTCCGGCGTCGAGAAGCTGATGCCGGCCCAGCAGATGGCCGTTGACGCCGGTCTCCTGTACGGCAGGCACCTCCTCGTCGTCTCGGCAACCGCGAGCGGCAAGACCTTTATCGGCGAGATGGCAGGGCTCAAGAACCATTTGGAGGGGAGGGGCCATACTCTCTTCCTCGTGCCGCTGGTCGCGCTCGCGGTGCAGAAATACCAGCGATTCGAGGAGCGGTACGGAAAGTTCGCGGGTGTGGGTGTCCTGATCGGACAGGCCCGGATCAGACTCCCTGAGAACGCTCCCATGGGTGACAGGAACATCAGGGCTCCCCTGGTGGTGGGGACCTACGAGGGAGTGGACCATTTCATCCGGTCGGGAAAACGGCTTCCCCCCATCGGGACGGTGGTCATAGACGAGGTGCAGATGCTCGAGGACCCGGACAGGGGGCACCGGCTCGACGGCCTGATAGCACGGCTCAAATTTCTTGCCCCGAAGGCCCAGTTCCTCTACCTCTCCGCAACCATAGGGGTTCCTAATGTGCTTGCAAAGAAACTCGGTGCAACGCTCGTCCGTTACGACGATCGGCCTGTTGCCCTCGAGCGTTACCTGGTCTTTGTCGAGCACAAGCAGAAGATCCCGACCATCAAACGCCTCTGTACACAGGAGTATTCCCGCGTCTCGTCGAAAGGGTTCCACGGCCAGACCATTGTCTTCACCCATGCCCGCGCGAGGACGCATGTCATCGCCGATGCACTGGGACCGGGATATGCGGCCTACCATGCAGGTCTGACTTCGCAGGAGCGGCGGGATATCGAGGCAAAGTTCCTTTCAGGGAAAATTAAAGCCGTGATCACGACCGCGGCCCTTGGTGCCGGGGTTGACTTCCCTGCCTCGCAGGTGATCTTCGATTCGCTTGCAATGGGGATATCCTGGCTTTCGGTCCAGGAGTTCAACCAGATGGCAGGGCGTGCCGGCCGCCCCGACTTCCATGACCTCGGGAAGGTGGTGGTACTCGCGGAACCGGGGGCCTCCTATTCGAGGTCATCTGGTGCGACCGAAGAGGAGATCGCGATGAAGCTCCTCAAGGGCGAGATGGAGGAGGTCGCCCCCGAGCATGATATCGAACAGAGCTCCGAGGAGTATGCCGCGAATGCCGTGGTCTGCAGGGGGAAGCTTGCCGACCTGGACCGGATCAACGAATCGATGGTGGGGACGCTGGAACCGGTGCTGGACATCCTGCTCGAAAAGAGACTCGTGACAAGGGTTGAAGGAAAGATAGTGCTCTCACCCCTTGCGAATGTGATGGCCGAGCATTTTATCGGTGTGGAGCGCCTCGGGGAGATCCAGAGGCTGATGAAGGAGATCGACGACCCTCTCGGGATTGTGGCCGAACTCGAGTGCGCAGAACTTGAACAGAAAAGGGAGAAGGAGAAGCAAAGGAGGAAATAAGGATATGAACCAATACATGCTCACGGCAGGCATCTTCCTGGTTCTGGTTCTGACATGCGGCTGCCTTGGAGCAACAGTTCAGCCTCTACATCATCCGGGGTCGGACCAGGGCATTCCGCCCGGTGATTTCCCGGGAATGACGACGGGGGGACATGTCATCGCGCTCGCGGTGCAGCCCGGAGAAATCGACACACCGTATCCGGAAGCCGCGGACCTTCTCATCGAAGGCCTGGCCCTGAATGCCAATGGGAACCGGTTTATAGAGGCGATCGAGTCCTACGACCGGGCGCTTGCCATCGATCCGGATTTTGCGATCGCGTGGCAGGCAAAGGGTGTGGCGCTCCACAACCTCGGGCGGTACGACGAGGCGATCGCCTGCTACGACAGGGCACTCTCGCTCGAACCCGGGAATGAGGGGATCGAGGAGTTGAAGGAGATTTCAATTCAGGACAGGAAACGATCCGGAGCCGGATGATGCAGTATTCGAAGAGATCCTCATGAATCCGAATCAAATCCTCGGGAGAGTGGCACGATTCCTCAGGTACTGCCTGATCGCCTGCCTCTCGTTTTCCACACTGATGTTTCTGTTCGTGTTCATCATCAACTGGGAAGACCGGTTCTTCGGGATCAAGCTTGACGGACTGCCTGCGGGATTGTATCTCCTCGCGAAATGGGTAATCGCAGTGGCGCTGGCAGCAGCCCTTGTCAGGCATCCCCGGTATGCCCTGCACCTTGCCGCGGCTGCAGTCTGTTATTACGGGTGGCTGCTCGTGGACTCGGCGGTTACAATTCAGCACCTGGCAAATGGCACGGGGAGACTCTCGCCCATGATCGTGCTGTTCGTCATTGTCGCACTCGCATGCCTCGCAACCCATATTGGCATCCGTTTCGGAAGATCGGACCAATAACGCCGGGTTTTTTCACGCAATGCAATCCCGCATTTCCCTTCAGACACTAGTGAAGATGAGCCCCGGATACAGGCATTTTCGTGGCCGGGAGATCCCACCATAACATAATCCGCATGACGTGTTAATGTAATTTGATCAAGAGATAAAATATATAAATACATTAAAATTTTGTTAATAGACGCATCAAAATCTCTTTTAACAGCGTATATCAGACATAATCAGGGCATTAATAGCAAAAACACAACTAATAAAATACTTAACATCCTACAGCACGCTCTGGATAGAATAGAGAAAAAAACCCCGGGGAAGGATGCAGGCATGAGAATGCTGATGAACAGCGGGCGGACCTACAAGCAGGGCGAACAGCTCTATTACAAGGAGAGCCCGGAATATTCCGAGCAGACCTCCCTCTGTTTCATCACACCTATCGATCTCTTCAGGCTTGGCATTGAAGAGGGGGAGAACGTCGAGATTGAAACGAAAGCGGGAAAAATCGTATTCAGGACGATCGCATGCCATGATCTTGTCCCTGGCGAGATATTCCTTCCCTGCGGGCCATACGCGAACTACATCCTCCCACCCCACACACACTCGACCGGGGCTCCCGATTTCAAAACCCTTGAGGTGGAGGTCCGCCCGACCGAAAAGGAACGGGTGTCGGCGTGGGACATCCTCGAAAAAGAGGGAGGGCTCAGGTATGACGCTCCCTCCGGGGGATGCCCCACCATTTCACTCGAGGGTGACAAGACTGTCACAGATGTACTCTGTCCTCTCTGTGGCTGCGTCTGTGATGATATCGAACTGAAGATCCGCAACAACCGCATTGTATCATGCGAAAACGGGTGCCTGCTATGCAGCGCCAAGTTCCTTGCGAATAACCGCCTTATCTCCCCCATCAGAAAAACAGCAGAAGGCTGGACAAAGATCAGCTATGAGGAGGCTATCCGCTTGACTGCAGATATCCTCCTCGAAGCAGAGCGTCCGCTCCTCTTCGGCTGGAGCGGGACATACGGTGAAGCGCAATGCATCGGGGTATCCATCGCCGAATTGATCGGCGGGGTCATTGACAACTGCTCATCGGAGTGCCACGGTCCCTCGATCATGGCAATCCAGGAAGTGGGACACCCGGGATGTACCCTGGGGCAGATCCGGAACAGGGCGGATGTCATCATTTACTGGGGGTCCAACCCGATCGCGGCGCATCCCCGGCACATGAGCCGGTACTCCACCTATACGGATGGTTTCTTCCTTGAAAACTCCTTCATGAACAGGACTGTTATCGTCTTTGATGTGAGAAAAACAGAGACAGCAAAGATTGCAGATGAATTTGTCCGCATCAAATCGGGCGGAGACTATGCAGTCTTTTCAGCGTTGCGGGCAATCATCCAGGGAAAAGTGGATGTGATACCGGACACAGTTGCGGGGGTGAAGAAAGAGGAACTGGTCAGGATAGCCGGGATCATGCGTCGTGCAAAATTCGGCACGTTCTTCACCGGTATCGGGCTGACCCAGTCCAGGGGGAAATACAAGAACGTGAGGAATGCCATCGAGCTCGTCGACGAACTGAACCGTCACACAAAATACACACTCACCCCGATGCGTGGACACTGGAACGTCTACGGCACGAACCAGACATTCACCTACATGACAGGATACCCCTATGCCGTCGATTTCGCCCACGGGGTCGCGTATTACAACCCCGGAGAGACATCGGCCATTGATATGCTTTCCAGAAAGGAGGTTGACGCCTGTATCATCATCGGGAGCGATCCAGGCGCCCACTTCCCCAGGGCCTGCAACGAGCACCTTGCGACGATTCCGACCATCGTAATCGATCCGTTTCCCATCATGAGCACCGCTGTTGCGGCCCTGCATATCCCGGTCGCCATGACCGGTGTCGACGCCGAAGGGGCTGCGTACCGGATGGATGCTGTTCCCCTGTGGATGAAGAAGGTCATGGAGCCGACACAACCGGATGATGCCGAGATACTCAGGCGGATATACAACGCAATCAGGGAGAGGAAGGGTATGCCGCACACCGCGGGTGAGAGTGCAGGGGTCGCCAGTCCCGCCGGGATTATCAACAGCGGGGGGCCGCATGTTCAATTGTGAACCGGGAAGAATGCCCCGGTTGGGCAGGAAGGGTGACCGGGAGAAGATGACGGCTGTTGTCCCGTGCAGTGATACAAAAAGAGGGCACGATGTGGTCAATGTGCGCAAAACCCGGCGTATAACGCAATGAACGGAGTTCCCGCGATGATGAAAGTACTGCTCGAAGCAAAGAAGCGGAATAACCCGCATATCCCCGTCGAGGCCGAGAAGATCATCCCCGGAAATTTTGTGAATTTCCTGCAGGATCTCCACGTGTGGAAAGGGAACAGGAAAGTCACGCTCGATGAAATTTTCGAGATATCAATCGAGGGAAGTGCATCATCCGCGAGAGAGGTCGAAGTGAACATCACCGGTGAATCGGGTCGGATCAAGCGGGTCGGCGAGTACATGGAGGCAGGAAGGATCCGTATCGAGGGGGATATCGGGATGCACTGCGGGAACTTCATGAGCGGAGGGACCATCGAGATCATGGGGAATGCCGATGCGTGGCTCGGCCGCGAGATGAGGGGCGGGTCGATCATCTGCCATGGAGATGCAGGGGACTATTGCGGTTCCGGGTATCGCGGCGAGAAAAGGGGCATGAGAGGAGGAAGCATCGAGGTCTTCGGAAACGCCGGCGATTTTACTGGAGAGACCCTTTCCGGGGGTGAGATTATCGTCCATGGGAATGTCGGGGATCTCTGCGGGGCAGAGATGAAAGACGGCACCTTCACCGTCCACGGCAATGCATCGCGGGTGTGTGGGAACATGACGGGGGGAACCTGCATGGTGTATGGCACGGTCACCGATATGCTGCCGACCTTCCGGAAAGTGGGCACACGAGAAGGGAATGGCGGGGGAACCGCACTCACTGAATTTTCCGGGGATGTGGCGAACCGCGGGAAGGGCCACCTGTTCGTCCACGCTTTTATACCCGCATGATGAGTGAGTAACCCGGATCGCGGTCAGGAAAAAAGGTGGAATATTCCGTTCAGCCGTGCGACAGGAAAGTGCTCAGGAACTCCCTCATCTCCTCCGGCTCTTCCACTCCCGGCAGTCTGACTTCATTGCCGTCGTCCATCATCACCCGTATCCCGGCAATGCCGAGATGGCGGCATATCCATCCGCAGACGATCTCAATCTCCCTGACCGCCGAGCGGGGAAAAGTACGCCGTGTCTTTCTCCATACACCCCTCTCGCTGATAATCTCCTCTCCGGTGAACCTGACCCGGTACGACGCCCAGTACTTCGGGATATACCACCGTATGGCAAGGAGGATCGCGAGGAGCGGGATGACCATGCCGAGCGTGACATATACGGGAGAGGAAAATGCGACGAGAAGCAGGACGGGCAGGACGATTACCCAGGTGACAATGACCAGGAGGAGCAGATGGAATGCCCGGAGCCCGGGGGACGGGGAAAAGACCAGTTCACCCCCCGGCCCTCTGGTGATGTGACGGGGAAGTGTTCCTGCCGGGGCAGCCATGTCAGGTTCGTTCGATCGCGCAGACCCACCGGTCATAAATGGGGTCCCGGGGGTTCTCCCATACCCTGACCTGGCTCCTCCTGGCCTCCGCCCACTCCCTGATAACCTGGGCCTCCCGCTCGGTGCCGACCGTGATGAGGCAGTGATCGGTGAGTGAGAGGAGTTCCGCGGTGATCATTTCCCAGTCCTGCTCGTTGAAAGCATTGATCTCCCCGAACATGAGACCGATTCCTGCATCGCATTCCTTGCAGTAACTGCTGGCCTGGGTGGCATCAATGCACATGGTCTCGTGGGGGAGGAGCCGTTTTTTCGAGAGCCCGAGGGAGAGGAGCGATGCATCGTTATCGAAGGAGACGGGCGTAATCCCCCTCTCCCGGAGTACGAGGGAGCCAAGGCCGGACCCGCAGCCGCAGTCGAGGCATGAGAAGCCGGTCCAGTCGCCCCAGCATTCTGTGAGAAGATCAGAGACGAGTTCAATCCTCATGGGATTGAGATCCTCGAGGGCGGGAGAGACGGCACCCATCAGCAGCAGGCAGTAGTACTCCCTGATCGCCTCTTCCCAGACACGCCGGTCCTCCTGGAAGATGTCGCCGTTCATTCCCTCGAAGTGCTCGATCAGGGAGAGGGTGGGCTCCCTCAAGTGAAATGAACCGGCCAGCCAGCCCTGTTCGGTAAGGAAGGCCATCGCGAGGGGATCTTCCTTTTCGTCAACAAGCAGCCGGCCCTGTTCAGCAGGAATCTCCTCCATCCATACGGTGAAGCAGTCATCGGTCAGGCTCGAGAACGATGGCTCGATGCACCGGACTTCGGGCAGTTCCAGGACACGTGAGATCCGGGTGTCCTTCAGGGGGGGTTCCATGTTCATGGGTGATCATGCTCCGTATTTTGGGGACCGGTTGAGCAGGTCCATGAGGATGGGCATCAGCGACTTCCCGGTGATCCGGTGGAGTCCACCCTCGGCACAGTCGATCTCGTTATACTGGCATACCCGGTCCACCCTGACACCATCCCCCCAGATGACCACAGGGACAGGGTCCGCGCTGTGGTCTTTTACGCTGCACGGGGTGGAGTGGTCGGCACAAATGACCACCAGGCAGTCTTCGAGGGATGTGAGCGGGGAGAGTGCAGCATCAATTTTCTCTATGAACTCCATCTTCGCCCGTGCCTTCCCGTCATGGCCGGCCTCGTCGGCACCCTTGATGTTCAGGAGGACGAAATCAGCGGTCTTCAGCGCCTCGATTGCGGCATTGACCTTGCCCGCCAGGTTGGTGTCGTTCGACCCGGTACTCCCGGGAACCTCCACCCTTGCAAGGCCGACGGCAGTCCCTATCCCCGAGATGAGGGCTGCTGCGGCGATGACGCACCCTTTCAGGCCGTAGCGGGAGGAGAATGGCTCAAAATGCCCCATCCTCCCTGCCCCCCGTATGAGCACGGTGCTTGCGGGGGGGAGTCCCTGCGACACCCTGGACCTGTTGACCGGGTGGTCCCGCAGGATCACCTCGGCCTGGCGCACAAAATCGGTCAGGGCTTCTGCAGTCCTCACATCGGCCGGTTCCCCGCCCGCGGCCGAGAACGGCAGGGGCGGGACGCCTTCTCTCTTCGGATCGTTCGATGTGACCGCAAAGCCCAGATCGCCTCCGCGCAGTGCAAGGGCGGCCCTGTGGCCTGTACCTGACCGGAATACGAAATCGATGCCTCTCTTTGAAAGGTCCACCCCTTCCTGGATGGCAGCAGAAAGGGCCTCGGTCCCGTGAATCCTGCCGGCACGCCGGTCGGTGACATTACCCCCTGAATCGAGAGTGGCATAATTGCAACGAAACCCGATCATGCCTGGCTCCATGCGGATCCCGCTCCCTTCCGCCTCCAGGGGCCCTCTCCCGGTGTAGTACCGGTGAGGGTCATAGCCGAGCAGGCTCAAGTGGGAGGTATCCGAGCCGGGGCGTATGCCCGGCCCGATAGTATCCATGATCCCGCAGATACCATCGCACGCAAGGCGGTCCAGTACAGGGGTGAGCGCAGCCTGGAGTGGGGTCCGCATCCCGAGTTCCGGGCATGGGCGGTCGCCTATCCCGTCAAGCACCAGAAGAAGGATCCTGTGCGCCGTCATTACACAGAGAGTATGCCCTGACCTGTCTTATGCTTGACCATTCAGGGAGATACTGCCGGAAGAGAAAAGAAAAATGGCGTGGTTCTGACGGGAAACCGGGAAGGTCACCCTCAGACAGTCTTGGTCACGCCGATCTTGGACTTGATGACCTCGACCCTGCGCACGGGGAAGAGGGGCTTGACTGCCTTGAAGACCTCCCTTGAAATATCGCCATTCACGATACCGGTGATGATGGCGTTCAACTCGGACTCTCCGCCAAGTTTTGCGACATTCGTTGTGATAAGGTTCCGGAGCGCGTGTATCTGGGAGAGGTTTGCGCGTGTCAGGGTAAAGCACGTCACCGTCAGGTCGAGTTTCTTCCCGTCCTTTGTCATGACCGGGACGTGGCAGTCGATACGTGACGTGCGCCGCTTGATCATGGAGCGCATGTAGTCACGGGTCAGCTCGTGTCCGAGGAACTCGGTATACGCCGAGTCACCCGCGACATTGGCGATCCGGAACTTCATCTTGACGTTCTGTTTCGCATAGTCATTGATGATCTCACCGAGGGTGGTCTGCATGATCCTGCCGACCACCTGCTCGGCGTCGTTTGCGATGGTGTCCCCGATGTAGGTCTTTCCGAGCACCTCGGGGGTGTACACCTTGTACCAGCTTTTGGCTTTCCAGCCTTCTACTCTTCGTCCTGATTGTTTCTTTTTTGCCATGTGTTCACCACGTGATAGGAATCAATCTGTATATTTTCCCTCATCTGGGCCAATACCCCGGTTTCCATCCGGTTCTCCTCTCCTTTCCGTATCCGGCCTGCAGTGTCCCTTCCGGGAAGGTTCCGTTCCCTGTTTCCCGGAGATGCTGCACAGGTCCTCCGCGACTGCGAGATTCATGAGATAGTCGTCCACCGAGGCGATCACCGATCGGAGCGATGTACCCCCGATGCGTGTGATAACGAAGTCACCTTCCTCACTGGTCTGCATGCTCTGGAGATTGTCAGGCCGAAGCGCGGATGCCACGCACCCGGGACGGGTGTGGCGGGTCCGGATCTCCCCGTAGATCTCCATCATGCGGCAACCACCTTTGCAAGGAGTGTGCGGAACTCTTCCATACGGGCACAGGGGATCGTTGCCCCGGCCCGAAGACGGTGGCCGCCGCCAAACCCTCCGCACCGGAGGGCAGCCTCCCGGACTGCGGATCCGAGGTCCATCTCCATGCCCTCCGGGCACCTGGCGGAGATGGAGCAGAGATCGTCCTGTTGTGCCAGGACCACCACGGGCCCGTCCTGCATGCAGTCTCGCGAGAGCGCATCCGCGACATCGCTTGCAACAGCCGCCTCGCCGACCTCGTAGAACCCGGCAGTGCCGTCCTTCTCGCAGACCGACCTGAGTGCAGTGATCACCTTCTGGCGGTGCCGGAAGGTGAGATCCCAGGCTTCGTTCAGCTCGCCTGTCGCACGCAGGCAGAGAGAGGCGGCAAGGCCCCCGTACCCCGTTTTTCCGCAGGCGTCCACCACCGCGGTCAGCGTGTGGGCATCCGGGATCACCTCCCGCTCAAGCCCGTAGGTGGCCCCGTAGATCCGTTCCAGCGTCCCGACAGGGGCAAACGGGCTGATTCGCAGGACGATGAGAGAGAGGAGGGTCTCCAGCGAGAGCCCGTCATCCGATGAGGCGCTCTCCAGGAGATCCGCCACAGCCATCTCGTCACCGCTTACCCTGTGCAGGTAGGGATTGAGTGCGGCATACAGGCGCTCGTGCTCGTCTCTTCCGGGCAGCAGGCAGCCCTGCCCCGGGGTGATGACCCCCTCGGCTACCGCCTCGTTGAAGATGGCAAGGTTCGGTCCTGCCAGGCTCTGCCCGTCACCAAGAATCCCGAGCATCACGAGACCGGAAAGATCCCGGTTGTCCCCGAGCCGCTGTGCAACCAGGTAGGCCGCCCCGGCCGAGGAGAGTTCCCGGTCACCGTCAATCTGGTGCTGGCGGGGATTCACCTGGAGTTCTCCGGGGAAATGGGGGATATGATGGTCGACTACCATGACCTCCGCGGGGAGATCTTCGTTCCCTGACCCGAGGTCGCAGAGGAGGGTGGGGGTATCCGGGGAGATCTCCGCCGGGCTCACGCGGGAGAGTACCCGCAGCCTGAAACGGATATTCCTCCGGAGAAGCGCCATGCAGAGGATGGACCCTGCGGCTATCCCGTCCGCATCGTGGTGGCAGTAGACCTCCACGAATTCCTGCCGGCCAAGATGTTCGGCCAGCCTGCCTGCGGCCTCGTCGAGGGACATGTCTTTTTACCGGGAGAGGAGGATTTCAGCGGTCTCCGGCTTGTAACTCCAGTCTTTCGGAAGCCTGCCTGTCCCGGTGTAGTACCTCACCAGGCGGCGGACCTTGGACTCGGTCAGCTGGAGCTGCCGCTTGTTGTGGACATCGCTCCTGTTCTCGCCCAGGTGCTTGCGAAGACCGAGGGCCTTTGTGATCAGGTTCCGCAGGTCCTCGGGGATCTCGGACTCCATCCCTTTCTCCTTCAGGATCTGGCTTATCCGTTTTCCCGTGACCATTTTTACGTCAGGGACACCGTGGCGATCCCGCAGAATCATCCCTATCCTGCTGGTGGAGACACCCTCCTTCCGGAGATCGACGATAATCTTCTCGATAGCCGCGACATCGGTGTTCGCCCAGGCGGGGGCCTCCTTGCGGAAGGGCCGCACCGATCCCGAGTGCCCCCTGCGTCGTGCATGCATTCGTGCCATTGTAGTATTCACCTCCGAACAGCCAATGTAAATCCGAAAAGAGTCTTGCTGACTCCCCGTAATCCCAGAGGCCTGACGTGTCAGGCCCGTGCATGTGATGCACGTCGGACTTACATCTGCCAGCACTAATCAAAAGTGCCTGATTTCATTTGACGCCGTGAATATTAAGGCTATGGGAGAGTTCCGGGGCTTTTCAGATGCTGCCGTACCGGTTTATCAGCCGGATGAGGTCTGCGAATCCCTCCATCTCGAGCGCCAGCACTCCGTTCCTCGTCATCCCCATGCTGGTCTCTGCATCTGCAGTGAGGCTTTCAGGCCCTCTCATGACCGTCCTCTCGACCCCGTCACGCGAGACCACGTCTTGGGCCTCCCTGTCGTACACAAACGCCCTTCCGGGTATGATCACAAGGGGCTCGAGGGTGCCCGGGTCGAGCCGTTCCAGGTCATCGATGGTGATCAGGCAGGCGATATCCTTTTCCACCGGCACAACCCGCGCTCCTTTCCCCCGTGACGAGAGGATTGTCCTGATGAACGGAGCGGCAATCCTGCCGGTGATCACACTCGCCTTCCTCTCCAGTCGCGGGAGCTTGTCGAGAAGGTCAGGCTCCCCGGCGAGCGCGAAGGGGGAGCCGATTGCCGGGTCCCAGAGAGGTGTCCCGCTCACCTTGATGCGGACCTTGCCGGAAAGATCCGTGACCATGTCGCGGAACTCCTCCACCTCCTGCACCCTCTGCCCGGCAATGACAGGGGCATTCCCGAGGATCAGTCCCTGGTCGGTCCGGTTCGAAAACCGCATGAGGATGATCCCCTTTGCTCCCCTGTCCTCGAGCCACTGGCAGGTCTCCTCGAGGACGGGGCCGTCGTTTACCCCGGGCAGCACGACGCAGGCGGCATAGACATCGATCTCCCCGCAGAGGGTCTCGAGGATTGAAAGCGACGCTTCGGGAGTGGGGTCGTGCATGTAGTGCTTCCGGAGCTCCGGTCGCACCGAGAAGACGGTGAACGAGATCTCCGAGAGTCCGCGGTCGATGAGGAACCGTGCAATTCCCGGGTCGTCAAACCCTTTCCCGCTGGTGTACCCGATGTGCAGCGGCGCCTCCATGCTGGAGAGGAGATCGACGAGGTCTGTGAAGTCCGGGTAGCAGCTCGGGTCCCCGCCCCCGCTGATGGTGATCCTGTCCACCTCGTCGGGGATGGACTGGAGGCGTGCCAGGACGTCATCGGCGACAGAGCGGAGATCTTTCCACCCCGTGTAATACTCACGCACGCTCCTGCTGCAGTAATCGCAGCCCTTTTTGTACGGCGGGCAGTAACGGCAGCCGAAAGGGGCAGTCTCCTTCACGTGCTTGAAGTAGCAGTACTCGCAGAATCCCCGGCAGTCTATCCCCGGCCGTCCCCCGATATCCACTGTGAGGTGGGCCATTCCTGGTATATTGTGGGTGACAGCGGGGCATAATGGCTGCTATCCGGACCGGCAGAGGGGGAAGAGCATTTAAAGTGCAAATACCTTTGTGAAGTGAGGGAGCGCCGGATCATGGAGCAGCGGGTTGCAGGATCGATCGTGGAACGGGATGTGATGGCCGAGATGAGGGACGGGACCATGCTCGCCGCAGACGTATACAGGCCGGCGTCAGAAGAAGGTCCATGGCCCGTCCTTGTTATCAGGCAGCCTTACCACAAGGCCCACGCCGAGACCTTCGCCTACGCACACCCCTCCTGGTACGCCTCGCGGGGATACATGGTGGTCTCCCAGGACATCCGCGGCAGGTGGGCTTCGGGGGGCGGGTTCTCCCCGTTCAGGCACGAGGCGGAAGACGGATACGACACCGTGGAATGGGCGGCCGCACTCCCCGGCTCTTCGGGAAAGGTGGGGATGTACGGTTTCTCCTACGGAGGCCTGACCCAGATGATGGCCGCGTCGCTTGGCCCCCCGCACCTCACCTGCATATGCCCGGCGTTCTGCACCCCGCAGCTCTATGAGGGCTGGGCCTACAACGGCGGGGCCTTTGCCCTCTCCTTCAACCTGACCTGGGCACTGTACCTTGCAACCGAGACCGCCCGGCAAAAGGGGCTTTCCGGCTACGAGGCCACCCTCTGGAAGGCAATCCAATCCATGCACGACTGGTGGCAGTGGCTCCCCATGGAGTCGTTTCCCCTGCTCCGTGCCCATGACCTTGCCCCGTTCTTCTTCGAGTGGATAGACCACTCCTCGTATGATGCCTACTGGCAGCGCTGGAGTATCGAGCGGGTCTATTCCCGGATCAGGGTCCCGGCCCTGCATATCGGCGGGTGGTACGACATTTTCCGGGACGGGGATCTCCAGCTGTACGAAGGGCTCCGGACCCAGGCAGGGTCTGAAAAGGCGCGGAAGAACCAGAAACTGCTGATGGGACCCTGGTACCATAATCCCTGGAACCGGATCCTGGGCCCCTGTGATCTTGGGGATGCCGCGGCCAGTTGCGTGGATGACCTGCAGGTGCAATGGTACGATTTCTGGCTCAAGGGGATCGAGAACGGTATTATGGAGGAGCCGCGGGTCCACTATTACATGCTGGGCGCAAACGAGTGGGGAGATGACGCCTCCTGGCCTCCGGCGAAGGCACAGCCCGTGACTCTTTATCTCCACAGCCGCGGGAGGGCGAACTCCCTCTCGGGCGACGGGGCCCTCACCGGCAGGCAGCCGGAAGATGAGGCGCCCGATGTCTATGTCTACAATCCAAGGGACCCGATCCCGAGCCTCGGAGGCCAGTCATGCTGTATCCCGGGGGTCACCCCCATGGGGCCGGCAGATCAGAGGCTGGTGGAGGCGACCAACCAGGTGCTCGTATACACCACGCCCCCGCTAAAGAGACCCTTCTGCATCGCGGGGAAGGCGAGTGTGCACCTCTGGATTGCCACCGATGTTCCTGACACCGACTTCTGCGCAAAACTTGTGGACGTCTCACCGTCAGGGAGGGCACTCAACCTCACATCAGGGATACTCAGGGCGAAATACCGCGATTCCCTGGAGCACCCCACACTCCTCTCCCCCGGGGCTCTCTACGAACTTCGCATCGACGGCGGGAGCACTGCGGCGCTAATCAAGAAGGACCACCGCATCAGGCTCGAGATCGCGAGCAGTAACTTCCCCTGCTGGGACCGGAACACGAACAGCGGGAATAACCCGATGAAGGACGGATATGCGGATATCCGGGTTGCCACACACCAGGTCTTCCATGACCGGGATCGCCCGTCCTGCATTGTCCTCTCAGGGTGGGAGGAGCATTGAGGAAGAGCCACGAGATCCTGCTCCGGTGTTTCCATGATCCGGCGTTCGTGTTTGCCGATGTCACGGTCTGCTACATCGACAGGGGTGCGCCGGGCAACGAGTCGTGCGTGCCTGGAAAGAGAATCCATGCCCTCGATTCGGAGTACATGGAGATTGGAGAAGGACCGGAGGCATCCCCTGTTCCCTACCATCGCATCACCAGAATTCTCTACAGGGGCAGTGTGCTCTGGGAACGGGGGATGAAGAAGGCGAAAGCCTAGAAGTCCATCCGGAGGAACTGATCTTCACTCAAAGGAAGAAATACAAAAGGCCTCTTGTATACCGAAGGAAGTGCTCCTCACACCGGGAAGAGTCATGAAAGGTCTCTTATATGCCGGAGGAACAGCTCCTCCTCTGGGCACTAGTTATTTCAGGCCTGTTCGTGACATGTCACATCAAACCCTCACAGCCACGTCATGGAAGGAGGGGACCATGCACGGGAATTTCAGCCCTCATCCCAGCCGAGCGTCCCAAGCAGCTGCCGGGTCAGGTCTTCGGGGATGGCATGTGGTCGCCGTGGTTTGCAGAGGAGGGAGATTGCGTACTTGAGTGGAACCGATCGGTTCTCCTCCCTGCAGATGGGATATTCGCCGCTGAACCTGGAAAGCGCAGATGAGAAAGCACCGATAATTTTCGTCCTGCTCCGGAGATCCTCCTTCTTCAGCGCCATGGCATGCTCCAGGATGGAGAGATCGATGAGCGTGCTCGGGATCCAGTCAATCTCGCAGGCATACCCGAAGATCCAGGCGATGGGCGAGGTCTTCAGGGTGGCAAGCAGGTCGGCACGGTTCGCCCCGATGGTGCAGGAGCCGAGCAGCACGCCCTCGATGTTCGTGGTCCGTGCGACCCGCCGGACCCCCCGGAGCAGCGTCGTGAGCCGCATCCCGCTCGTGATGGTCTTGCCGCCCTCGCCTTCCAGCGCACCGACCATACGGCTCCCTCCGTGAGCTGCGATGTACAGAAAGAGCCTGCTCTCCCTGGTGTGGGCAAGGTCGTCCTCGAGCGCCTTCCGGAAGCTCTCTTTCTCGTAAAAGCTTGAGTAGTAGATATTGAAGTTGCCCTTATACTTCTCGAGCCCTTCGAGGAACGGGAGCACCGAAGGTCTCTTCGGCTTGTGCGCAGGAGTCCACCACGGCCCTTCCATGATGAGGAGTGCGGTCTCACCCATGTCAATTCAGCACTCTTTCCCTTGGGGATATCAAGGTTTGGTTTCCCTGATGTGAAGAACGGAAAAACGGGGACATCCTTCAGAGGAGGTCATGAGAGTCGTTCATACCGGGGCATCCGGGTCATACGACAGCCGTGAGAGCACGGTATTCTGGTAGACTGGAATCGAGAGCGTGTCGCTGGCCGTCACATAAAAAAGAGTGAGTTTCCGCCATATCGCCAGGGCTGTTACATCGCCATAGCCGATATGCGGGCCTTCCGTTGTGTATTCATGTGAACCAGCAGGTTTCCATTCCCCGCTGTATTGATAGATGTTTCTGTAAGGAAAATATCCGGAATGCGACCAGGCATCGAATGTCCCGTTCTCCCAGAAACGGTAGACCGTGGTGCGATTGGGCTCCTGGGATGACCATATACCCACAATGGGGTCTGGTGTCCCGTCCGGCAGGGATAGACCTGTTCGAACATCAGTGCATCCTATAATCAATAGCGTAACCACCAGGATAGAGGAAATTCCTAAGATTCCTGAACGTGACATGAAGATATCTGAATCCTCTGGCCGGAAGGTGAAATGTTTTTCTGTCATTCAGATCGGGAAAAGAACAGAACAGGTCATTCCCACAGCAGTATGGAACTTTTCTCCGTCGCCATCTTTTTCACATTCAAGTTTCAACAGTATATGGCGCCCCAGTGGCTTAGCTGGCAGAGCGGCTGACTTGTAATCAGCAGGTCCCGTGTTCAAATCACGGCTGGGGCTCTTACACCTTGTGTCCGGTTCTATATCGCAATCATTTCGAAAAATATAAAAGAAATTTAAGTATCTCAGAGCTCAGATATTTCTCAATTTACTCAACCGGCAAGGAGAGAATTTTCATTCGAGTTTATAAACCGCGCATGAAATCACCATTTTCATTTCGTTACGCTCACCGGGGCTCCGCCCCTCGCCGCGTGGGCTGCCCCTAACGGTTCATTGGAGTTGTAGACGCCCCATAATGTTCGTCTCCGCTTCACTCCATCCGCTCCTCCTTTCGTCCGGTGCTCCTCCGTTCCGCTTCGCTCACAACATGGGCCTGTTATTCAAGGTGTCATGGGTTCCTGATGACGGCCATGCTCGCTCACTCCATTCACGTCGCATCGCCTGATCCATCACGCTCCTCGCAGACTGCTTCGCAGACTGTTCGTCGCTGGATGTCCAATCCTGCTTCCATGAATGGTAGAATTGAAAAACCAAATTAAAAATTCGACAAAATTTAAAAAAATTATAAATATGTTAAGATAATTCTTGTTTTAAGGAATTTTATATTCGGTATTTTACATGAGCAATATAAGAAATAAAGTAATCGTCCTGTCAAGTGGAGGGATCGATTCGACTGCATGCATAAATTATTATTTAGAACTGAAGTTCGAGGTTCAAGGTTTTTTCATTGATTATGGTCAAAGAGCGCGACTTAAGGAATGGGAAAGTGCTCAAAAGATTGCAGATTTCTACAAAATTAAAACCAATTCTATGACAATTCAAAATCAAAATCCATTGCCTGATGGTGAAATTAGAGGAAGAAACGCCTTTTTAATATTTGCTGCAATTCTTTCCAATCCTAATTTTTCTGGCCTAATATCTTTGGGAATTCATACGGGAGTTCCATATTATGATTGCTCCAAGGAATTCCTTAACACAATAAACAAATTAGTGACAGAGTATTCAAATGGTGAGATAATAGTCAATGCGCCCTTCATCGATTGGGATAAGAAAATGATAGCATCGTATTGCCGTGATTTTGGTGTTCCGCTAACCTTAACGTACAGTTGCGAAAACGGCGATGAACCCTGTGGTAAATGTCTTTCATGTCGTGATCGGAGTGCACTAAATGTTATCTAGGAAAATTACAATTAAGTCCGACAAATGGGGCGAAGTTGGATCCACTCCAATGCTTGTCCCATCTCTCTCTAGTCGTGTTAATATCGATTATAAGAAAACTTTAGATGTTTTAAGCGAGGTAATTACCGGTCCATTTTTACTTAGTGCCTATGATTTTTATTATACGAATCCATTTCCCGATATCACATTTTCTGAATTAGTTTTTTTAGATAGCGGGGGGTATGAAGCAGCTATTGAAAAAGAAGTTGCGGAATTCGGATTGTACAAACCTAATCCAAAAGAATGGGATAGACAGAAACATAGGGAAGCATTACAACGGTGGGATGAAAATATTCCGACAGTTGTGGTTAGCTATGACCATCCTTCGGAAAGAATGTCATTTGATAAACAAATGGAGAATGCAAA
>CAYVMJ010000001.1:52511-657739 GCA_964452625.1 uncultured Methanolinea sp. | reverse complement strand
TCCAGCAGAACATCGACCAGGCGCACTACCTTGCCCGGATGGTTGAGGCCGCCCCCGACCTCGAGCTGGCGCTGCCGGTGTCCCTGAACATCGTCAACTTCCGCTTCACCCGGCCGGGTCTTCCTGACACGAGGCTCAACGAGGTGAATAAGCAAATCGAGATCGAGATCCAGGAGCAGGGAATCGCGGTACCTTCGACCGTACGTATCAGGGAAAGGGTTTTCCTGCATGTCGCGGTCACCAACCATCGCAGCCGTCACGAGGACTTCGAGCTCCTCGTCAGTGAAGTGATCAGGATCGGTTACGGGCTGATATGAGGGGATAACTTCATCACCCTCCACGACGTGAATTCGTGGCCCCGGACATGAGAATGCATCAACCTGCTAAACAGCAGTCATGCTCATGGAGTGGATAAAAAATGTGCCGTTCAATCATGAATCGGTGTGATGGAATTCCATTATCCCGGTGAATGATAGCAACAGAATCATATGGCAGGCATAAGACTGCAAATTTTATACCTGCTCATTACATTTTGTTATTCATTCCGTCGCCGGGAACAACATTATATAAACTTGCTTTAATAAATATGGTAAAAGCGTGATTTCCGTCCTCTACGTTGATGATGAGCCGGCGATGCTGGATGTCATGAAGATCCAGCTGGAAAGATCCGGGGTTTTTATCATCGATACCGCGGGATCAGCACATGCAGCACTGCAGAAATTGAAAGAAAAGGAATACGATGCAGTCCTCTCCGATTACCAGATGCCCGGAATGGATGGGATAGAGTTCCTGAAAGTGGTCAGGATACAATATCCCCGGCTCCCATTCATCATATTCACCGGAAAGGGAAGGGAGAAGGTCGCGATTGATGCATTGAACAACGGTGCAGACTACTATCTCCAGAAGGGAACAGATATCAGGTCCCTTTCCGCAGAACTGGAGAACATGGTACGGAGGGCGGTCGAACGAAAGCAGCTGGAAGACGCACTGTCGGAAAGCGAGTCGCGATACCGGGAGGTCTTCCGGACAAGCAGGGACTGCATCGTCATCTGTTCTCCGGATGGCAGGTGGATCGATTTCAACGACGCCATGCTGGAACTGTCAGGGTATGGGAGCCGCGAAGAGCTCCTGGGGGTCCCGGTTCCGTTCCTGTATGCCGACGGGAAAGAGCGTGCCTCGTTGAAAGACCTTGTTGTGCGCCATGGATATGTCGAGGAATATCCCGTGCAGGGGAGAAAGAAGGATGGGACGATCGTTGATGTGCTCATTACCGCACTCCCGATCCGGAACCCGGACGGGTCTGTCAAGATGTTTATCGGAACAATCAAGGACCTGACGGAGCAGAAGCGCATGATACGGGCCCTCCGCGAGAGTGAAGAGCATTACCGGACCCTGATGGAGAAAGCCCCTGTGGGGGTACTCACCTGTGACAGGTCAGGGCAGATCACGTACCTGAATCCGAAGGTGCTCGAAATGCTCGGATCTCCGGGGGAGGAGAAGACAAAGGAGATCAACCTGTTGAGTTTTCCGCTGCTTGTGAGAGCGGGTTTCTCGGACTGTCTGCAAAGAACACTGGAAACGGGGGAGGCGGTGCTGACGAAAGAAGCGGAATACACCTCGAAATGGGGAAAGTCGGTTCTTTTCAGGCTGCACATCTCACCGCTCATGAATAACGGCTCGGTAAAGGGCGCGACAATCATCCTCGACGACGTGACCCCGCAGAAGGGGGATGAAAGGAGAGGAAGTATAAGGGAGTACGCGTAACAACCGTGTGTCAGGCATCCTCATTCAAGAGATTTGCACTCAGGCACCATTGTTCATTTCAGGGATTGTCCCCTCGTCGAAACTCAAGAGAATGCCATGGATGCTGTTTTGAGAAAGAGATCCAGTAGAGTGAAAGTCGAAAAAAGGATTTACTTTCACCTGTCCCTGGCTACGATGAGCCGCCATTCGGTCCCGTGAAGCCCGACCGTTGCCCAGGCTGCATCTTTTGCTGCGGGCTGGCTATCGCCTGCCGACCGGAAGACATACTGACCGCTCCCTGCAGGTTCAACTGTTATCCGTTTCGCGAGTTCGACGAGTTCCGGAGAACCGGCGAAGGCAGGATCGGTAAGTATTGAGAGGCCGGAAAGCATACTATGTCCGCCTTCGTAGAGAATACGGCCATTGCCATCTATTGCCCAGGCTGTAAAATTCATTCCTGGAAGACTCGTCTCTGCACAATCCCCGATCAGGTCGAAAGGTGCGATGACCAGAGAGGCCACACCAAGGAATGTTCCCGTCTCATTTCTTACCGGCCGGGCGATTACAACCGCTTCGAATCCTTCAACTGCCGGAAAGACTTGTGAGAGAAGTGGCCCCTGTTCCTGCAGGGCCACCATATTATGGCTCTGGTTTCCTACATATGCGCCCAGTGCAGCCTGGTATTTTTCCGGCCTCACGGCCACAATCCTCCCGTCCGGAGTGATGGTCACGACATCCCGTGCATGGGGTGATTGGGCCATGAGCTGGTCCAGTGTCGCGTTCGCTGCCTCACCTGCAATTCCGGTGCTTCCGAGATCGATTGCGGCACGTACAAGGTTTGCATCCATTGAATGCAGGGTCGAGTTCACCCCATCTGTGAATCGTGAGAGTGCGGCAGAGTGTTCCGGGAGTGGTGTATATGATTCCATACGCTCGCCGGAAACGGCATCACCGGGCTCGTGGGAAGTCGAAGTACAGCCTGAAATGAGGAGGAACAGAGTCAGGAGAAACGGGAGATACCAGCTGGGATTCACACACCTGATTCGGGAAGGACGATAATAAAACCGATCTTTTTCAGAGCAGCTTCGTTAAGGCATATCAGGGAATGATTGAAGGAAATTAAGGTGAAAGCTGCGATATGCTCTGCTTAATTGAGGGAAGGCATACGGACATTTAATTCCCGTGTTTCTTAACCGGTGCGGGGTCCGGATACGAATGAGAAAATACAGGAGGAATTAATGCAGTGCAAGTTCAATTCCGACCCGCAGATCATCGTCCCCGAAAGGCTTCAGGATGAATCCATCCGGCCGCGTCTCTTTTGCCCTCTCAATAATCTCACCCTGGGAATACCCGGTGACAAAAACGATCGAGGTATTGGAGATCTGACGGATTTTTCTTGCCACGTTGATGCCGTCGGCAGACCCGGCAAGCCCGATATCAAGGAGGACGAGGTCAGGAGATGTGCTCTTAAAAAGCCTGAGTGCCTCGTTTCCTTCAGCCGCCCGCCCGCACACTTCGTATCCAAGTTTCTTCAGCCGCCATGCCAGAAGGGTTGCAATGATGTCGTCATCCTCGACAACGAGAATGCGTCGTTTGGCCACAGAAGGTTTTTCCATTTTTGATGAAAGAGCATGCGTAAAAATTGGATAAAAAGATATGCTATGCAGCAACACATCCCACATGTGGAGTACGGAGTATGAAATATGAAATACGGTATAAACCGGCATATTCGCTGCTTGTGGTAACCCTCGCTCCCGGCGAAAGCATAGTTGCAGAGTCGGGTGCTATGACCTACATGCAGCCCACGATCGAAGCAAAAACACAGAAGCGCGAGAAGAGCTTCTGGGGATCCCTCGGCATGGCGCTCGTGGGGGGACAGAGTTTCTTCATCAATGAATTCACTGCCACGGCCGGAGGCGGGGAGGCGGGATTCAGCGCGGCCCCGCTCGGGGACATCGATACACTGGAATTACACCCCGGGAAAGGATTCATTCTCCAGAAATCGGCGTTTATCGCTTCGCATGGCCAGGTTGAACTGGACGTCAAATGGGAGGGATTCACCAAGGGCCTCTTCGGCCAGGGATTATTCATGATCAGGGCCTCGGGTGAAGGGACGGTATTCATCAATACGTTCGGGGCAATCGATCATCATACCCTTGCGCCGGGGGAACGGCTCGTGGTCGATAATTTCCATCTCGTCGCATTCAGTGACACATGCCAGTACAAAGTGACAAAATTCGGAGGGCTGAAGGAGACGATACTTGGCGGAGAAGGCTTCGTGACCGACATCCAGGGGCCCGGGGAGGTGTATATCCAGACAAAGAACATCCGGGAGCTTGCAGACTGGATCTGGACCATCATCGAACCAAGGGTGCAGGCAAAAGCAAGGTAGATCTGCAGGAGATCAGCCACAACCGGCCCCCTTCCTGTCTGCGGTGGGAAGACCACGCATCGTAACCCTGTGCCAGTCCTGTGCGAAAGTGCAATGCCGGATGAAAAAAGCGAAAGGCTAACTGACGGGGGATACCTCTAAATAATCAGAGGAGAGACCCCCAGTATGGAATCTGTACAGCCGGCCTCACAATCGCCGCGATTGAGAGGGATACGCTCACCATTCCGGCTTATTGCAGCTGTGCTCCTCTGCAACCTTGCCGGGATTCTCGGTTCACTGGTGACTGTCACAGGTCCGGGATCATGGTATGCATCCATCCAGAAACCCCCGTTCAACCCCCCGGGTTTTCTTTTCGCTCCGGTATGGACAACTCTCTACATACTCATGGGGATTTCCCTGTACCTTGTCTGGATGGAGGGGACCTCAAGGCGGGATGTCAGGATCGCGCTCCCGGTCTTCGGTCTCCAGCTCGCGCTGAACTGCCTGTGGTCATTCCTCTTCTTCGGCCTCCGGTCTCCATTCCTGGGCCTTGTCGGCATCCTTATTCTCTGGGTGTGCATCGTGGCGACTATCGTCCTTTTCTGGCCTATACGGAGGGCAGCAGCACTCCTTTTGGCACCGTACATCGCATGGGTGACATTTGCTGCGTTCCTGAACTTCAATATCTGGCTGTTGAACGGGTAAGGAACCTGGCAAATACTGCTCCGATCACATTTTTTTTAGAGTCTGACTGAAGAAAAAAAGGTCTTTCACACGGGTCCTGACTCCATTCGGCAGGGAAACACTGGTACAAAGCAGTGCTTCCGGAAAGAACCGGTTACAATCGCTAATTATTTCAAAATCCTATGATGATGGTGTCCCCTCTTCGACGGGGTCCGAAAAACGGATCCGGGGTTGGTACCCCGGACACCCCTCTCTCTCACGGGAGTCTCTTCTTAATTTCATTCAACCTTTCTGCAGCCAGTGCAATACGATCTGACTGGGGAACACTCTCCCACCAGTTCCATGTCCTGGAATTCCGGAACGACTGTTCTCCGCTGTTCAGTAAGAGTGTGAAGGTCTCTTCATCCCCTGTGGTCGGCATCCATGGCTGCTTGTAGATTCCGGATATCGAAAGCGAGCCGCTGCCGAGGACAAGGTAGGTCCAGTCATGCACTCCTCCAGCGCCGATAAGACCCGAATTCGCTCTCTTGTATACGTCGTTTTTGAGCATCAGGCCGCGACTCGAATCCATGCTCCAGCTGAACCCGGTGCTGGGATTCTCGTGAAGGGATACCGTAACAGAATCTCCCGGTTTGACATTCACCGTCTTTCCATTGTCCTCTTCGGTAAAGGTGTAGATTGAGGCACACACAGGAGTTGATATCACTGCCAGACACACCAGTCCGAGAAGAAGAATAAACCGAAATGCTTTCATGGTTGATCAGACCTCTCTTTTATCCGATCTTATTTTTTATAGAGTTATATCATCTTTCCCATACGCCCTGCCTGGCTCCACGGCAACAGGTGTATATCAGGAAGCACTCAAGGACCCCGTAACAATCGCGGCCAAAGAAAAACACCGTGCTTTATGCCACGGGGAAGGTTGCGGGAACGTAACGTTTTCTTATATTTTCTGGAAGAGAGGGAGGATGATCTCAAAGATGAGGTTTGCGATGACATAGAAAACCGATGCGATACCCATGGCATACACGAAAAAGACGAGCGGGATATAGACCGGGGATATGTCCCTGATATTGATGAGCAGAAGGAATGCCAGGGAGAAACAGAATACAATCAGGGCATAGGTCATCGTTGCGAGGACAATTTTTTTAATTCCCGTGTTTTTGCTTATCAGGACGAGGATGGAGGAGAAAATGACGATGCCGAGGCAGAA
Source organism: uncultured Methanolinea sp. (assembly GCA_964452625.1). Classification (GTDB taxonomy): domain Archaea; phylum Halobacteriota; class Methanomicrobia; order Methanomicrobiales; family Methanospirillaceae; genus Methanolinea_A. The sequence goes on along the minus strand of CAYVMJ010000001.1, from coordinate 651,728 downwards.
GCTCACCAGCGAAAACATGACCATCAGTACGGTGTCAAAGGTGAGGTAAATCCATGTGGTGAGCGAGATGATCAGAACCACGAGAGGGATGACAAGGAGAAGGCGTTTGAATGCTTCAATCCCGATGAAATAATAAAATATCGGTTTATCTCTTGGTTCGGCAAAAGCCGCCCACAATACCGCAAATACACCGAGAAACGTGATAAGGAGCGAGGCGGCAATGCTGATCTCCTGGAGGTCGAACGGGATTCCCAGTATCTCAAAGAGTGATTCGCCCCTTCCGGCACCTGAAAAAGTTGAAGTCAGTATTACAGAGAGTGCGGCAAAAAGCGAGATAAAGACACACAAATACCAGTATGCCCGGAGGAACGTATTCAGCTGGAATTCGTGTTCCCCCACTTCAATGACAGGGACAGGTACCATGAAATGGCTGAGTGTCGGTGTTTATTCTCATATATCTTTCTTCATGCACTTTTCGTGAATGAAAAAGAAAATAACTGCCTCCCGGCATGGGATCTTCCGTCTTCTTTAAATAGTACACCGGTGATTCTCCTCCTGATGTATTTCTTTTGGTCTCCCTGGAGGGTTCGATGATATCCATACTTCTGGTTGATGACGAAGTTCAGTTCCTGGAAGTGACCCGGATGTTCCTCGAGAGGGGGAGGGGTATCCGGGTCGTGACCGCGACTTCCGGCGACCAGGCACTCCAGATACTCAAAGAACAATCATTTGATGCCATAATCTCGGACTATGCCATGCCGGGTATGAATGGTATTGATTTTATGAAACAGGTGAAGGGGATGGGCGACGACACCCCGTTCATCATCTTCACCGGCAAGGGCAGGGAGGATGTCGTTATCGATGCCCTCAATTTCGGTGCCGATCTGTATCTCGAGAAGGGACCGGATCCCCGTTCGCAGTTCGGGGAGATGATGCAGAAAGTCCGGAACATGGTCTCCTTACGTGCCGACATTCAGGGAGAGAAAGAGAAAATTGGCATTCTCAATTCTGTGATGAAAAGGTTCCCCGGTATGATATTCCGCCTCTCGCATTCCACTGACGCGACGTTCCTCTTTGCAAGTGCAGGGGCAGAGCTTCTCACAGGATACTCCGCCCGTGATATTGTGAGTGGCGTGGTGGAGTATAATGCACTCATTTCACCAGATGACCTCCAGAAAGTAACAGAAGCGAGAGGTTCGGCCGTCGGGAACGGTGAATACCATGTCACCTATCACATCGTCTCCCGGATGGGAATCAGGAAGTGTGTGAGGGAAAGCGGCTCCCGCGTATCCGAGCCAGGGGAATTCACGCTTGAAGGATATATCATAGACCTCGGGGCAATCTGCCCCGGAATTGTTCAGGGATAAATCTGGCTTAATTTTACACCTGTTCCTGCGCTTCTTTGTGCGATATCCGGAAACACCCATGGGGCAACCGGATCTCGAACCGTGCACCTTTTCCGAAAGTGCCGGTCTCCTTGATGGTGAGCCCTGTGATGGCAAGGATCTCACGTGAGAGGAAGAGGCCGAATCCCGTATTCTTTCCATACCCCCGTTTGAATATATCCTCTTTCTCCTTTGCAGGGATGCCCTGGCCATTGTCTTCGTACACAATCTTCATCCCGTTTTCATCCTGGAGCGATGTCATCCATATCGATGAGACACCTCCCCCGTGCCGGAGAGAATTATCGATCAGGTTATGAATGACATTTTCAAAGAGGGGGTCAGCATACACTTCCAGGTTCTCGATGTCACTGCGAATCGTCACCTCATGCGGGGCAAAAGATTCAGACATCCGTGAGATGAGATGTGCGACAGACTGCCACTGCGGGGCCTCGATACCAATGTCCTGGTAGATTTTTGTAAATTCTATCTGCCGCTTGATGGCCTGGGCGAGCAGTTCCACCTTTCCAAGAGTCTCCTTCTGGGTATCGTCTTTTGGATCTTCCTTGAGCAGTTCGATGTACAGGAGGAGTGCGGTGACGGTATTGAGGATATCGTGGCGGGTGATGATATTCAGGAGAGTGAGTTTTGCATTTATCCGTCGCAGGGCCTCCTCCGCCGATTCCCTTTTCGTGATATCATGAGCCGATCCAAGGACGATTACCTGTCCTCCGACCTTGACAGGATGGTTCCTGATCTCAACCACCACCTGGCTCCCGTCTTTTCGGTTCAGCACGAAGTCGACCGGACCTGTCGGCTCCCCGTTCACGTGACGTGCGAGGAGGGATATAGCTTTAGGAACCTCTTCGGGCGAGAGAAGTCCTGTCTCAAGAAAATTTTTTCCGACAAGCTCCTTGCGCGGATAGCCCACTAACAGTTCGGCATCCCTGTTTCCATCGAGAAATGTCCCCTTGACATCTGTGAGAAAGAAGGCCTGGGGCGCGTGTTCAAAGAGTATCTTCAGGCGCTCCTCTGATGCGGCCTTCTCTTCTTCCATCTTCTCCCTGTCCGTGATATCCTGCCCGATGCAGGAGATTCCCGTCACATCGCCCTCCGGGTTTCGCAGGAGCGTATTATTCAGGTCTATTCTGCGGATGTTTCCCTCTTTGGTCCTGATGCTGCATGTGAAGTAGAGCGCGTTCAGATCGCCCTCCATCGCGGAGGCAAAGAATTGTTCCACTTTCTGCCAGTCCTGGGAGGGGATGAATTTCTCTATCCAGGATACCCCGTTGACCTCATCCTGCTCGTACCCGGTCAGGGTGAGGAGAAATGCATTGCAGAAAGTGGTGTTCATGTTCCTGTCCAGCTGGAATGCGATGAGACGGGCATTCTCGAGTGATTCGCGAAACCTCCGCTCTCCTTCCTTCAGTTCAAGACGCGTCCGGTGCCGGCGCACTGCTTCCCTGATCATATAGAGGAGTTCCAGGAAGTTGAGCCGCGGGTCGCCCCTTTTCTGCAGGTAATAATCCGCACCGTAATTGAGAGCCTTGATGACGATCTCTTCCCGGCCCTTGCCGGTGAAAATGATGATAGGGATCTCTTCTCCCCTGCTTTTGACTGCTTTTAGAAAGTCGATCCCATTCATTCCCGGCAGGTCATAATCGAGGACAATGGCATCATACCTGGCTTTTTTAAGCATGTCGATTGCATCAGACCCGGACATGCATGTATCGATCTGCATCTCTTCCTCCCGTTCGAGGAAGCGGCGTATCAGATCGAGCAGGGCCGGATCATCATCAACCAGGAGGATATGCATCATGGTATCATCTTTAAACAGCGGATTGAAACGGCTATTTTTATGCTGTATGGATGGGATGATACACATAGCACCTGGAGGATTTTTATCTTTCCGCTCCATCATCTGCGGGAATTGGTGAGAGGTGGTACCCGTTCTCCTTTCCGGCAATCTCCTGTGAACATTTTCCAAACCCTCCATCACGTGTCCGGTTTTTCATATGACATGGCGGGTGGAAAGGATATGCTGCGACACGGGAATTCCATGTGCATGCAGGAAAGATTTTTTTAAAAATAAGAAAAATCCGGAAAATCACGGATCCCTGGGTTTCAACGTGCTCCCCGGGGGAAGTGATACTCCCGGACGATGATTCCGTCCCGATCGCCGGAAAACAGAGCCTGCAGGTCTCTGAATGAGACCAGGAAGAGGCGATCCTGTATCAGTGCCGTCAGGTCATGTTTTTTATTGGCCATAACAGGGGAGAGCCATGCCATGCCCTCCTCCTCGCCCTCATCGTTGATGATTGCAGCATTCCGGTCAGAGAAGAGGCCCCCCACCTCTTCCGGGGGCAGGTAAAATGTACGCTCCTCCAGTGCGAAAGAGACTCCTCTTCCTGAACGCCGGGCTATGCCAGCCCGGGTAAAGACGGATACCGGTGTCTGCCTCATTATGTCACCATATATCTCTCTGTTCCTCATCACATGTAAACCTGGCGTCAGACGATAAAATAATCTTTAATTCGCAAAATAAGCAAGATTTGGGCGTAAAGGGGAACTGCGAATAATCCATGGATCTCGAATCCGGGATTTTGAAATGCATGGAATGAACATTGTCGCACGCTCCGCATCCGCATCTGCTGTCTGGCAAGAGTGCGACATCCCCTGCGCTCCGGGCACAAAGCTGCGTCTATCTCATCCAAAGTGGTGATTCCAAAGCGATTTGCAGGTTTTTTCCAAAAGGTTTATAAGGAGAACAATACAACAAAAATGTGTAACCAGCATGGTTCAGCTCCAGATAATGCTGATACTCCAATTGATCGTTGCCTGATACTCTCACGCATCAATGGTATATCACTGCCTGGACCATGGTGGTCTTTTCCTTCTGTATCACCTGAAAGCATATCGTATCATTTTCTTCTCTGTCCGGGTTATCCACTTGGTCATACCGGAGAATATCCGTCATCCTATCAGGATATAGGCAAGAATAGAGAGAAGGAACGCGAGCACGAGCATCCCGACACCGAGAACGGGCATGAAGAGGAGTATGGTATTTACCGTGCTTGCCATCTGCGTGATCCTGTGGGATCCAAAAACAACCACTCCCTCACACCATACTGTGCACCCTGCTGCCTCTGCAGGTGCCATGTCCGCGAGTGATTCTTTGAGAGCACGGTCGACATAGGGGAGAATATCTGATACGGGAACATGCAACCCGACGGGATTTTTTCCACTCACGGTATTCACGACGTGCGAATCGGTTGTCATGATCTCGGCCTCGTCCACTGACCTGAGCAGAAAATCCCGGAGGGTCTCCCTCACACCTGCGGCCATATTATTTCCATCGATGAGCAGATACGCTGTGGTCTGGCTGCCGACACGGACCAGCGCCATCTGGATTCCCTGATCTCCAAAGCCCTGCTCGCGCGAAAAAGGGACCTGCACGTGGGAAATTCCCAGGTCGATCGGCTCTTTCCTTATGCCGGGCGTCCCGTCGATGGCCTTGAGGCCGGCATGGTAGTATTCCATCGCAAGTTTTGTCGCAGGCAGCACGTAGGTGATATCTCCTTCGTAGCAGTTATGGGCATCAATGAATGCAACATTCTGGTATTCGCGGTGCCCTTCTGCCATGATGGTCATCCCGATGTTGAAATCCAGGTCTTCAGTCCGTTCGGGAGAGCGGGTGCTCACCATGAGAAGCGTTTCTCCAAAGACCTGTGCCAGGAGGGAGACGGATCCAACCTGGTATCTTTCGGAAGGGGTTGCATACGTGGAATAGTGGAGGTCTCCTTCAGCCCTCTGCACTGCGTGCACCAGCTTCTCAATCTCCTTCTCGGAGACCAGGTTGAAATCGTGCGTTGCGGCACCATGGGGAACCATCACCATCTGGTTAAACCCGGCCTGCATTCCCCTGGGAAGATTTCCCCCGCCGATCTCCCCCATTGGTCCGGGATGCACGTTCGGCACAGTGAGGATAAACCCCTTATTTTCCTTTCTCCTGAAGAAAACCGACACCTGGGGAACGGTGACCTCTTCACCAATCCTCTGGAAGTAGTCCTCAAGAGCCCTGGAGCCGTCTGTCAGGTGTGCGAGAAAGGAGTTCAGGAAATCCAGGCCCCTGATATTGAATGTACGGTAGAGCGGCCTGTCGATTGCCCATACAAGCAGCACGACCCCCAGTCCGAAAAATACCTGGAGAAGGAATGCGTACGCGAAAAAGGTCTCCGGGAAAAGGAGGGTCCCCATGGCAATCCCTGCGATACTCTGGCTGGCTGCGGGAAGGATCATGCGCACCGCCCGGTAATCGGCAATCGCCAGCAGGACAAGAAGACGGAGACCGAAGATGCACCCCATGGCAATGGAGAAGAAGAGGGGGAGGAGGAAGTGGGAGATCAAAAGAGCTGTTATGATGACAAGGACGCCCAGAATCATGCATGAGAGCGCCAGCAGAGCAGACCTGTTCCAGGTCATCGGGCGGCCGGTGAGCCCGACTGCGGGCTTGGTGACGAGGCATGCGAAGAGGGCAGGAATCGTAAAACCGAGGGTTCCGAGCCAGAGGGCGGACCCGAGCTTGAGGCTTGTTGCATCGATGATGAATCCAAGTACAATGAGAATGAGGAGCGAACTGGGCCAGGAGGGCGCATTGAAAAGAAATCGCCCCAGGTGTTCGATTTTTGCCTCGCTCCCCATGACACTCATCTGCAGTCACCCCTCTTCCCGGACATTACGATCCCTGTCAGTTCCCAGAACAGGCAGTTCTCCAAACTCGCGGCTGTAGCGCTCCTCCATCGCGGACCATGAGGGGAGGTTGTTCTGGCACCCGATGACTTCAACAGTGAAAGCTGCAGTCACCGTCCCGATACGGCAGCATTCGAGAGGACCATACCCTTTTTTCAATGCCGCGAGGAAACCTGCCCTGTACGCATCCCCGGCCCCCGTGGGATCGGCCATTATTACATGTATTGCCGGTATGTGGCAGTGTTCACCGTCACGGAAATATTCGCTCCCTCCGGCGCCGCGGGTGAAAACGGCCATGGGTATGCGTCCCGCAAGATCATCAGCGGACATCCCGAGTGTCCGGGACATGCTCTCCACTTCATGCTGGTTCGCGAAGAGGATGTCGATGTGGGAGAGTATCTCCTCCAGCTGGGTTCTTGTATACCTGTGGAGATCCTGCCCGGGGTCAAACGTGCAAAAATCTGCCTTTTCTGCAACCCTGCAGTTGAAGTCAGGGTCCGCGGTTGCCATGTGCACGAAAGGGAGCGTGGGAGCTTCCGATTCGGAAAATATCCTGGATGCCCCCCATTCAAAGAAGGTGATCTGGTCACCGTTTTGGTCTGTAAACATGAAAGCAGTCGGGGTGTGTGCATCAGGGACGGAAAAGAACTGCTGTGTCATCCCGAGTGACTTCTGCCACCTGTCATAATCCCCTCCCGGGAAATCTCCTCCGACCGCACTGATCAGGGTGCAGGGTTCGCCAAGCCTCGCAATTCCCGCCGCGATATTCGCTGCCCCCCCTCCAAAGTAGATTTTCCGTTCGAGTATACTCGTGGACCCGTTACTGGGAGGGATTTTTGTAACCTTGCAGATATGATCGATTGCAGTGTGTCCCACCACGTAAATCACAGCGGACAGACCTCCTTGATTTCGAGTGGCACGTCCCGCAGCGCTTTACCAATGACAGACCTTGCAATCCTCGTGGCATGCTCGGGGGTTTCTGCGCGGAAGACCCTCATCTCCAAAAGAAGCCCCACGAGGGCTGTCCGTGCAACCACAAGAGCACTGTTCAGTTCCCCTTCGCAGAACGGACACGCCAGCATTCCTGCTTCCACTTCAACGTAAGCCGCGACCGGATTCAACCTCTTTCCTGCTTCACTGATGGCAATGCTGACAGCATCGTCCAGTGAAGACACGTCCTTCACCACGAAGGCACCTTCAAGAATCACCCTGTAATCAGGCATTTTCCGACACCTTACCAGGACTGGTGGTGCACATGCTCCACCACAGGCATTCGTTCCGTTAAATTCCCCGATGTATAGCCCCTGCCCACGCAGAGTATGGCCATGGGCCGCACGTGAGCCGGAAGGCCGAGGATCTCCTTTACATCCTCCTCCCGGAAGGCTCCCACCCAGCAGGAATGGAGCCTCCTGGCATGGGCTGCAAGCATCATGTAGGTGCAGGCGATGGTCGAATCCTGTATGGCGTACAGGATACCGCGTTCACCGTACCGGGACATGGACCGCACGTAATTTGCACAGACAACCAGGAGAAGTGCAGCGCATTTCACATGTTCCTGCCCGAATGCTGCATCGGAGAGCAGTTCGCGCTCTTCTTCGCCGTCAACAACGACAACGTCCCATGCCTCCAGGTTTCCTGCACTGGGTGCAGTACTCGCGCAATCAAGGATATACACAAGATCGTTTTCGGGAATCTCCTTTCTGTCATATTCCCTTACAGAGCAGCGGGAAACGAGGAAATCCAGGAATTCAGATGAGTCCATGCTCCCCGAGTACCTGCCATGCTCCCTGCGCAGCGGTGGTGACCGCGCTGATGGATTCGCTCATCTTGAGGGATGCCGCCCCGTAATTATCGCTCTCGACAGTGCTTATTGCATTTGACAGGAGATTGATGGCACGCCTGAAATCAGGTATTTCCGTCCCTTTCCACGCGAATTCAAGTTCGGAACGGACTGCTTCGAGGAGGAGGATGAGCATGCGTTTCCCTCCGGCGCGCTCGGATTCGGGAAATCCTGCCAGCGCAATCGTGAGCTGGGAGCAGACTATCAATTCGCTCTTTGCACGTTCGGCGAACTGGTACCCCTTCACAGCTGTCTTCAGATCCATATTCACACTATACTACGTAAATACAATATACTTCTCAGTTGGGGATCAGCGAAAAAAGATTGAAAAATAATTGATTATTATCTGCCGGATTTCTGTTTTGCACCAAGCACCGAGACCTTGGGTCTTCGCATGGCTTTCCTGACCATGGGATTTGCCTGGGGCCCTGGTTCCGAGGACCGGCCTCCCCTGCCGCCACGTCCACGGCCTCCGCCTCTTCCCCCCTGCCTGCCGCGGTAACCCCCCTGGTTCTCGGCATTCAACGCCTCGAGTTTCCGCAGTGAAGCTCCGGCCTTGAAACGTTGGTTTGGCCCCGGTTTCTTCAGTTCCCCTTCAGATTTGGGGACGAGGCGTATCTGACCCTTGACCCCTTTCACCTGCGTCCATTGTGTCGTTCCTGTCTTTCCCATATGCAAACTCCTTAATTTGTTTGCTGCCTTTTCTTTTAATACTTCGCACCCTGCGGGATGTAGACAGGGCTCTCATTCCTGGATTGCGTCTGAAAGCGCCTCTTTCAATATCCGCGAGACTTTCTTCCCATCCACGCTACCCCGGACCTCTTTCATCATGACACCCATAAGGGGCCCGAGTGCACCCATGCCTTTCTCCTTCACAAAGGGCAGCCTGTCACGGACTATGGCCCTGGCGATTGCCGTAAGATCGTCTCCTGAGAATGACGATGCCACGGACTGCATCGCGGATTCCGGGCTCTCACCCCCTGCGATCCTCCTGAGTACATCCGGGATGGCTTCCTTTCCCATCATCTCATCCCTGACACCGATGAGAACCTTCAGCACTGCGGGGAGAACGGGATCTCCCTCCTGGTCGCAGTCATTCAGCAGAGGGGAAATGCTGACGCCGTCGCGGGTGAGCTCCTTGAGGGTGGCGATGAGGGTCCTTGCAGCAAGAGGTGCCGGTATTCCAAGCTCCAGTGACCTCTCAAAGAGGGGGAGATGTTCGGAATAGGCGACCTGTTCTGCGACCGCAGCATCAAGGCCCAGTTCTCTCACGTATCTCTCTGCCCTGGCGTCAAGGAGTTCCGGGATGAGAATTGCCTTCCAGCAGTCCGGGGTGATGAGGACAGGGAGCACATCGGTCTCGGGATACATCCGGGCAGCTCCCGGGAGGGGTCTCATGTAGGCAGTATTCCCTCCTTCCAGCATCTTCCTTGTCTCCTCGGGAACCCCGGAAAGGGCCAGCTCGGCTCTCCGGACAACCTGCTGGCAGGCACACTCCACCTGCCGGTTGTTGCCCGCGACGAGGATCACGCAGTCATTCTCACCCGCATCCACTTCCTTCCTGAGAGCGGCGACCTCGTCTGCGGTCACCCCGTACGCGGGCAGTTCGTCGGTGTGAAATATTCCCCCTACCCCGCATTTCTTTGCATAATCAGAGATTTCACTCCCGAGCCTTCGTCCCGGCTGGATCTCCTCGCCCACGAGGCCGGAGAATCCCTTGAGGGTGACGGCCATGATCCTGTGTGCCTTTTTCAGGATGCCCGAACCGGTATTCGAGAAGAGTTGTGTCACATCCGCCGGGAGCCGAACGACAGTTGCTCCGCGTTCCGCCAGGCGCCCCCTTATGGAGAGGAGTTTCTGCTGGCGCTGTACCTCCCTTCTGACAACCTCTGCAATGAGGTTGAGTTCCTGCACTCCTTTTATCTCGACACGCGCACCCCCCCGGATGGAGATATTGATGTCCTGCCTGATGGTCCCGAGCCCCCTCTTCACCTTCCCTGTGGAGCGGAGCACCATTCCCAGGAACGCTGCCACCTCCTGCACCTCCTCCGGGGTGTGCATGCAGGGTGAGGTGGTGATCTCGACAAGGGGGATTCCCAGGCGATCGAGGGAGAACACCTCATACTTTACCCTCTGCGCGGCCTCCTCCTCCAGGCATATGGTCTCAATGGTGCCCCCGTTCGGGAGGGCTCCGTTGACGGCGACAAGCGCCGTTCTCTGGAACCCGCTGGTGTTGGATCCGTCAATCACGAGCTTGCGCATGGTGTGCACCTGGGGAATGGGGGTCATCCCGAACATTTTGGCGATCTGGAGGCACACTGAAAGGGCTTCGCCGTTGAGAGGTGCCGGGGGTTCTTCATCGTTCTCCACAAGGCACGTGGAGTCGTAGGTAAAATAACAGAACCTGCGCAGGTTTTTCATCTCCTCCTCTGCAGCCCTGTCGATCTCCCCGAGCTCGCTCACTGTGGCCCGCAAATACCGGTGGAATTCCCCGTTGTGCTCCTCGAAGGGCCGGAGAAGTGTGGGGCACCGGCAGAAAAGTTTCTCCCGCGTGTTCAGCTGCTGGTGTATCTCGATTCCTGCCATGAGGCCGAGAGCATTATAATCCATGCGGAGACCTCCGGGAATACTCGCCCTTCAGGTTTTCCTGCATCATGTGACGTGCCTTTTCCAAATCGGGCTCGTTTCCCAGCACCCACATCAGTTTCACGAGTGCAGTCTCGGGGAGCATGTCCTCCCCCTCCACCACACCTGCTTTGAGAAGATCTCTCCCGGTGTCATACACGCGGTCACAGACCCTCCCGTGAAGGCACTGCGATGTCATCACGACAAGGGTGCCCTGTTTGACCAGATCCCTGATGGCAGGGACAAGATTGGAACTGACATGCCCAAGTCCGCTCCCGGCAATCACCAGCCCCTTCCAGCCTTCGTACGCCTCGATCATATCAGCAGGCATCCCGGGATAAAATGTCAGGAGACCACAGCGTGGCTCCAGCCGGTCACGGAGTGCGGGTTCGCATGCATCCCTCCTCACAGCTGCGGCCGAGAGGTGCACTGCGAGCGAGGGGTAATCGACGTATCCCAGGGGGGTCATCCCCATGCTCCGGAATGCATCCCTGCGGGACGTGTGCATCTTCCTGACCCTGATCCCGCGGTGTATGGCACACCGGTCATCGCCGGTATTCTCATGCATCACCACCACTACCTCCCCGAGATCGGAGACCGCGGTACTCGCGCTGCAGAGCGCGTTCATCGCATTATCGGAGCTGGGACGGTCTGCAGATCTCTGCGATCCCACGCACACAACGGGGACCGGTGTGTCGAGCATGAAACTGAGTGCCGCAGAAGAATACGCCATGGTGTCGGTTCCGTGGGAGACGATCACTCCTCTCGCGCCGTCCGCGATCTCCTCGTATACTGCCCTCGCAAGTTCCTGCCATATCGAAGGCGTCATATTCTCAGAGAGTATGGTGTACAGTTTTCTGGTCTGGTATTTCGCGATCGAGCGGAGGCCGGGGATTGCCCGCAGGATGTCTGCTGCGTCGAACTGGCTCGTCACGGCTCCTGTCCTGTAATCGATCCGGCTCGCGATGGTGCCACCGGTAGAGACGATGGAGAGTGCGGGAAGACTCGGGTCCTGGGTCACTTCACTCTTTGACGGCTCCTGGGGCATGTGGTGTTCCAAAAGAGTGCAGTCTTCAGGAAATACCCCGATATTGTAGCCGTTGCCCATCTTTATGACCGCCATACCCTCCCGGTCGGTGATATATGTCCCCTCCAGCGTGCACCCCGCCACAGTGCAGCGGACCAGGTCACCCGGGAGAAAAACACTCATGCTCCCGCCTCGTGTCTCGCATCCCGGATCAGCCCCTGTATCGCCCCCGAATATTCTGCAATTCTCTCTCCCAGCATAAGGGAATCCTCACCGAGTACTTTCTTCCGCGATGTCAGCGAGATCCTGACTGCGAAAGTCGAGGGACTCCCGGGAGCCCTCCTTCGTTCGATACTGGACCGCACGTCGAGCGCAGCATCCACATCCCGTGCAGTGATCCCCATTTTCGAGAGAGGCACAAGGTCCATCTCCTCCGCGACAAGGTCAAGAGTGGCAAGATCCAGAGCCCCTTTCTGGATCGCTTTTCCCACAAGGGTATGAGCGGTCCGGAATGCAAATCCATGCGTCTGGACCAGCATATCCGCGAGATCAGTTGCGGTTGAGAACCCCTTCCCGGCTTCGGCGGCCATCGCCGCTGTATCGAATGTCGCCGTGGAAAGCATGTCCACCAGGAGGCGCGTACTGTGCTTTGCATCCTGGATGCCCCTCCAGAGACAGGGGGTCATCTCCTGCAGGTCCCGGTTATAACTCATCGGAAGGGCCTTGTTGATGGCAAGTGCGGTGGTGGTGGCCCCGATGACAGATGCGGATTTTGCCCGCATCACCTCGGCCGTATCAGGATTCTTCTTCTGGGGCATGATGGAACTTGTCGAGCAGAACGCGTCGTCGAGTTCCACGAAGCCGGCAAACCGGGAACTCCATATGATCATCTCCTCGCAGATCCGGCTTGCGTGTGACATCATGATGGAGAGGCCGGAGAGCACCTCAAGGGCAAAGTCCCTCGAAGCGACCGCGTCCATCGTGTTCTCGATGATGCCCCGGAACCCGAGGAGTTCCGCGGTGAATTCCCGCTGGATAGGGTAACTTGTCGAGGCGAACGCTGCCGCTCCCAGGGGGCACATGTTGACACGGGAGAGCGCTTCCGCAAGCCTCTGGAAATCCCTGCCAAATGCCGCCTCGTGGGAGAGGAGATGATGGCCGAGTGTCGTGGGCTGGGCATGCTGGAGATGGGTGAATCCCGGCATGAATGTCTCCATATGCACTTCAGCCAGGGAAAGGAGTGTCTCTCTGAGGCTTATCAGGATGGAGAGCTGCCGGGTGATATCCTCCCTTACCCGCAGCCGCAGGCAGGTTGCCACCTCATCGTTTCTCGAGCGGCCGATATGCAGCCTCCCTCCGGCTTCCTCTCCCACGGTGGCGATGATCAGGCTCTCGATCCCGGCATGGATATCCTCGTACCTGTCGTGGAATGCTGTGTCAGGGATGCCGTTGTCGTAGAGGTCCAGGAGGGCCCGGAGCAGCTGCTGTGCGTGCTCCTTTCCAATAATCTTCTGCCTTGACAGCATCAGCACGTGGGCAATGTCCACCATGATGTCTGCATCCGCGATATTGCGATCAGCACCCATAGAGGAGAGAAAATGCATCATTTCACCGCTCCTCTCCCCGGTAAGGCGGCCCCTGCGCACCACGTCTTGCTCCATCCTAACCAGTTCTCCGCATACAATAGGTCGCTGGAATGAGATTAAGGCCACGCTTTCCGTGCTGCGCGTTCTATTGCCCTCTGCACGGAATCACGGGGGATGATGGTTGCAACAGGTACCTTCACCAGCTGCTCGATGACACTGCTGACGATGGGGGCACACACGATTGCAGCAGCGCCTTCCCTTTCCGCCCGGATGGCCGCGATAATCGCCTCCTCCATGGTATGCACCGGGTATTCTCTCACCCTTATCCCCCTTCCATCGACCTCGCAACTCCGCTCTTCGATGACATCCAGGACAGGCCTTGCGGCAATCAGACCTATGAACTCTCCTTCGGTGGAATGGATGATCCGGCGCATCGCCTGGACCACCGCACGAAGAGTGGAAAGATTCGGAGATCGCTTTCCGTGCATCATCTTATACAGCGAACTGGGGGCAATCCCGCTCTGGAGGGAGAGCTCCCTCACACTGATTCTCAGGTCGTGGCGCATGACTTCCTTCAGGGTCTGGACGAATTCTTCATCAGAGATGAGGGCCGCCTTGATAAGCCTGTCAACAGGATCCATCTGCATATGATACCTGAACTGAGGTTCGGTGCCCTGCGGGGATAATCCTTTTGTACAATTCACAAGGATATTTTACTTATTTGTCAAATTATTTATCACAAAAGCACCACCTATTTGAATGAAATATTACAAATGGATAATTATTGATCTTCTTTCGGAGAATTTATGAGAGGAGCAGGACAAACACATCACCATGAAATTCTCCACCGTATGTGCTATTGTTGGTGTATTGCTGTGTGCAGCACTCATCGCCGGCTGCACGGATACCACTCCGGCCACAGGCACGCCAACGCCCACTGCATCCGCGTCTGCCGGCAGTGTCATCATCACGTATACGAAGGGAACTGGACCGATGCCCACCCTCCTCGGCACTGACCAGATCGATGGATACATTGCATGGCAGCCTTTTGTCGAAGTTCCGCCCATGGCAGGGATCGGGAAGATCCTGGTATACTCTGGTGACCTGCCGCCGGAGGGCAAGTGGAAGAACCATCCCTGCTGTGTCTTCACAGCCACTGAAGGGATGATCAGGGACAATCCTGACCTTGTCAATGCCCTGACTGCGGCGCTTGTGCTTTCCACGCACTACCTCGAGGAGCACCCCGAAGAGAGCGCAGAGATCGTTGCGGACTGGCTTGCAGGGAAAGGCAACTTCACCTACGGCGACATCTCTGTCTCTTCGGTGGATGTGCTCCAGAAAGCGTTTCCCACGGTCAAGTTCGTGAACGAGCCCACCGACGCGTGGATACACTCGAATATTGAATTTGTGCATGCCTTACGGGAGCTCAATGTCCTCACCGGTTCCCTGAAGGACTCCACGGATGCCGAGTCAGAGTCCATTCTCTTTGACACAGCGCCTTACTACGCGGCACAGTCCATGATTGATGCCGGGACAATTGTATCGCCTGCCGTGATGGAGGAACCGGTCGGTGTGGGATACCTGATGTCGGATCACCATGCAGCACTCTTCGTGGCCATCAGCAAATGGCAATACTTCAACGACAACTATGGCATCGCCATCAAGCCAAGGGATCTGACTGCGTCAAGGCCGGATACCGCAGACCTCATCGTGAATGGAAAAACCATTGCAGAGCTCAGGCTGGTATCGGGCGATGCCGGTCCCCAGCTGATGCAGCTGATGGCAACCGACAACATACAGTGTGCCCTTGTCGGGAATCCGCCTGCAATCTCTGCGGCAGACAAGGGAACTCCCGTCAAGATCATCATGGCAATCAATTCGGAGGGCTCAGGGGTGGTGGTCACCGAAGATTCTCCGGCCACAGACTGGAATACATTCGTAACCTGGGCAAAAGAGCGATCTGCAGCCGGGAAACCCCTGAAGATTGCGGCTCCCGGGAAGGGCTCCATACAGGACGTCATGATCCGCTATTCGCTCGAAGCGAGCGGTTTATCTGTGAATGAAGGATAACCTGAAGGGACAATGAGGTATCTCAGGTTCCTCCTCCCCATCCTTCTTATTGCGGGATGGGAAGCCGCATCGTGGATTATCAGCAACCCATTCATACTTCCCTCTCTGACCACGGTCATCCCTATTCTCCTGCATCCCTTCAGTCCTGAATATACCCTCGGGACAGGAAGCCTCGTGGAGAATGCTCTCATCAGCATCCAGCGCGTGGGCCTGGGATTCCTTGTCGCAGCAGCCGTTGCCATTCCCATAGGCATCCTGATGGGGCGATCCCTCACCCTCAATGATTTCTTCGATTCCACAATCGAGCTGCTGCGGCCGGTCCCTCCGCTGGCGTGGGTTCCCCTGGCGCTCGCATGGTTCAAGATCGGGCTCACTTCCATCGTATTCATCATCTTCATCGGCGCATTTTTCCCCATCCTGCTGAACACGGTCGACGGGGTGAAGTCGGTCAAGAAGACATGGCTCGAAGTGGCGACCACGCTCGGGGCGAAAGAGCGGCAGATCATGACAAAAGTGGTTCTCCCGGGGGCCGCCCCTACGATATGGACGGGTCTTCGCGTCGGATTCGGGATTGCATGGATGTGTGTCGTTGCTGCGGAATGGCTCCCCGGGATCTCCCAGGGGCTCGGGTACCTCATACTCTATGCCTACAACTTCGGCCAGACCAACCTGATCATAGCCGGGATGGTGGTGATTGGCGTCATTGGCCTCCTGATTGATTTTGTGTTCAAGCATGTTGAACGAAGATGGTTCTCATGGAGGGAGCTGGAGAGATGACGCATGCCTGCCGGATTCTGCCGGAGGGTGATCTGCGGTGACCCTTGTCCTCAAAAACCTCTCGAAATCCTTCGCAGGCGAGGGGAAGGCGGAGGTTGAGGCTCTCTCCCATATCGACCTCGACGTCAGTGACGGTGAGTTCGTCTCGGTACTGGGTCCGTCAGGGTGCGGAAAGACCACCCTGCTGCGCATCATCGCGGGACTCGATCATCCATCAGGGGGAGAGATTCTCCTTGACGGTAAAATGATAGATGGTCCCTGCCCCAGGATGGCAATGATATTCCAGGAATACTCCCTCTACCCCTGGCGCACGGTGATCGACAACATCGCATTCGGCCTCGAAATGAAAGGGGTGGAGAAGGAGCAGAGGAGGGAGAAAGCACTCGAGTTCCTGGAACTGGTAGGCCTCGTGGATTTCGCCGGCAATTACCCGTTCGAGCTCTCCGGGGGGATGCGCCAGCGCGTGGCGGTCGCCCGTGCGCTCGCAATAGACCCCCAGATCCTCCTGATGGATGAGCCATTCGGGGCACTTGACGCCCAGACCAGGAACATGCTCCAGCGGGAATTGCTGGAAATATGGGAGAAAACGAAGAAAACAGTCCTCTTCGTCACCCACAGCGTGGACGAGGCCATATATCTCTCCGACCGCGTGGTGGTGCTCACTGCCCGCCCCGGGACAATCAGGGAAATGGTATCCATCGATCTCCCGCGTCCCAGGGAGAGGACAGGCACCGAATTTGCCAAACTCCGCCGTTACGTCCTTGACCACGTGGAGCAGGCCGCCGCATCCCAGTAAGGTTTAATAAGCCACATCCCCATTTTATAAAGCACAGACAGGGACCAGGAGTTCTCTATCATGGTACGAAAACCAGGAAAGATGTACAGGAACATTTCAAAGAAAGCCTATACCCGCAGGGAATATATGGGCGGAATCCCCGGGAGCAAAGTGGTGCAGTTCGATATGGGCAACCTCTCCCAGGAATTTCCCATGGCCATCAGCCTCGCAATCGAGGAGGCCTGCCAGATACGCCATACCGCGTTGGAAGCGGCCCGTATCAGCATCAACCGCCACCTTCAGAAGGATGTCGGGAGGATGAACTACAGGCTGAAACTCCGTGTCTACCCCCACCACGTGCTGAGGGAGAACAAGCAGGCGACAGGTGCGGGGGCGGATCGTGTCTCCGAAGGGATGAGGCTTTCATTCGGAAAAGCTGTCGGAACCGCCGCCCGTGTCGCGTCCGGGCAGGAAATTTTCACTGTCTATACGACACCCCAGTACCTGGCACAGGTAAAGACGGCACTGAAAGCCGGCAGCCACAAGCTTCCTTCCCCGTCCTATATCAATATCAAAGAGAATGAAGTCCCTGATGCTCCTGCACCCCAGAAGGCATAATTTTTTTTGAAATGGTGGCAATCCGGCCATCATTTTTTTTGAATGAAAATGGCTCCGCCATTTTCAGTGTGTATGCGTGCATAATCACAGATTATATCGCTACTTTAAGGCCTGCGTGCCCTCCCTGCAAAAGCCAGGCAGGTGCGGACTGCAATTGCAATGCACATCCCTGATGTGATTTATCACAATTTATATTCCCATTCACCCCCCACTTTATACCAGCATGATCCCAACCCCTGACCCCGCCCTCCTCACCGCACTCACCCGGGCCACCTGTGACGCGTTGCGCAGGGCTGAGATTACCCTCCCCCCGGATGTAATCCAGGCCATCAGGACCGCAAAAGAGAGGGAGACGAGCGAGATCGCACGGGGGGAACTCGAAAATATCCTCGCCAACCTGGAGATGGCACGCTCGCTCTGCGTCCCCATCTGCCAGGATACCGGGGTCCCTGTTGTCTATCTCACCCTCCCTCCGGAAGTGCCGTTCACTCCTGGAATACACGCAGCCATTGCAGAGGGAGTGAGAGTTGCCACGCGGGATATCCCGCTTCGGCCCAACGTGGTGGATCCGATGACGAGGGTGAACAGCGGGGACAATACGGGTGCAGGGATGCCCGCTATCCACGTTCGCCCTGGAGACAGGCTGACCATCACCGTACTGCCAAAGGGTGCCGGGGCAGAGAACATGTCCCGGACAGTCATGATGCTCCCCTCAGAGAGGGACAGGATTCCCAGATTCGTCGCTGAGACGATGCTCCTCGCCGGAGGGAGGCCCTGCCCTCCCGTGATCCTCGGTGTAGGGATCGGGAGTACATTCGACGGGGTTGCCGCACTGGCCAAGGAAGCACTCCTGGAGCCTGTCGATACAATGACACCGTATGAAGAGGAGATACTGGCCGGGGTGAACGCGCTCGGGATTGGCCCCATGGGTCTTGGGGGGAGCATCACCGCTCTTGCGGTGAAGGTGAAGACCGGAGGATGCCACACCGCAGCGCTCCCGGTCGCGGTCAATGTCCAGTGCTGGGCGTGCCGGAGGGCGACTGTCGAGGTGCCGGTATGAATGTCATGGATCTCTGCACCCCGCTCTCCCACGAGGTGCTGATGCTCCGTGCCGGGGATCGCGTCACCCTCTCGGGTGTCGTTTACACGGCGAGGGACGAAGCTCACCTCCGCATGCAGGAGGAAGGGATTCCATTCGATCCCCATGGTGCAGTCGTGTACCATTGCGGGCCGGTGATCCAGGGTGGACGGGTCATCGCTGCCGGTCCGACCACTTCAGCACGCATGAATGCACTGTCAGGTTTCCTGATTGAGAGAGGAGTGCGGGCGCTGGTAGGGAAGGGAGGAATGGGCAGGCAGGTGGCCGAGCAGCTGAAAGGAAGGGGTATCTACCTTGCTTTTACCGGGGGTTGTGCGGCGCTGGCGGCCTCACGGATGACACTGAAAGGGGTTTTCTTCGAGGACCTTGGGATGGCCGAGGCCGTGTGGGCGATAGAGCTCGACCGGCTCCCCCTTGTGGTGGGCATCGACGCGGCCGGAAACGACCTGTTTGAGGGTGTGAACAGGAATGCACAGGCGCAGTTCCGGAAGAGGTTCCGGCCGGGAAAGGAGGTTCCCGCATGAAACTCGTCATCGATGAACGGCGGTGCAAGGGATGCAATCTCTGCACACTGGTCTGCCCGTACCGGATATTCAGGGCAGGGAAAAAGCCCAATGCCAGGGGGGTCGTGGTACCCGAGCTGGACCGGCCCGAACGGTGTGCCAACTGCCGCCTGCAGGCGCTTTACGGCCGCACCCTGTGCGGGATGTGCCAGATGATCTGCCCGGATCAGGCCATCAGGTGGGAAGAAGAGAAACCGGGAGAGGCACAAAAGGTGGCGATCGAGTTTTGACCAGAATTGACTTCATGCAGGGCAATACAGCATGCGCTGAGGGAGCTCTTGCTGCAGGGTGCCGCTTCTTTGGCGGGTACCCCATCACTCCGTCCACGGAAATCGCCGAGCACATGGCTGCGAAACTCCCCAAACTCGGAGGGGTTTTCATCCAGATGGAGGATGAGATCGCCGGGATAGCAGCGGTAATCGGGGCGGCATGGACGGGCATGAGATCCATGACCGCCACCAGCGGCCCCGGGTTTTCTCTCATGATGGAGAATATCGGTTTTGCGGTGATGACCGAGACACCATGCGTCCTGGTGAACATCCAGCGCGGCGGGCCCTCCACGGGTCAGCCCACCCTGTCCGCCCAGGGTGACATGTTCCAGTGCAGGTTCGGCTCGCATGGAGATTACAGCATCATTGCCCTCTCCCCGGCAAGTGTCCAGGAGATGTACGAGCTGACTGCAAAAGCCTTCAACCTCGCCGACAGGTTCCGTGTCCCCGTTTTCCTGATGGCAGATGAGATCATCGGGCACATGAGAGAGCGGATCGAGATCCCCGACAGCGTGCCAAGGGAAGAACGCAGGCTCCTTGAAAAGGGAGTCCTTCCTTACAGTGCCGGTGACGACATGGTCCCGGGATTTCCGCAGTTCGGAAAAGGGTACGGTGTGCATGTGACAGGCCTGACCCATGACGAGCGGGGATATCCCTGTGCCACAAGCCCGAGCCTCCACGAGGAGCTCGTCAAGAGACTGGTCGGGAAGGTCGAATCCGCACGCCATGAGATCGCCGACTTCCGGGTCACAAACCCGGATGCCGGTGTGGTCTTTCTCACCTATGGATCGCCATCCCGCACGGTGGATCAGCTGATACATGACCGCCCCGAAGCCGGGATCGGGCACCTCCGTTTCAGGGTTGTCTGGCCGTTTCCGGAGAAAGCGCTCGAACAATTCCCGAATGCGAGGGTGTTTCTGGTCCCCGAGCAGAACCTCGGCCAGATGGCGAGGGAGATCGAACGGCATACATGTGTGCCTGTCGTCCCTGTTCCCCGGTTCGGTGGTGCACTGCACACACCCGGAGAACTGGAGAAGGCCATGGAGGGATGGTGATGGCGTACACGGACTGGTTCAGGGAGGATCGCCTGCCCCACATCTACTGCGCCGGGTGCGGGAACGGCACCGTGATCAACTGCACCCTGAACGCGGTCGACCGGATGGGGTGGGGTAAAGAGGAGACAGTATTTGTCTCGGGAATCGGCTGCTCATCCCGTGCGCCCGGATATATTGTCACAGACTCCCTCCATACCACCCACGGGAGGGCGCTTGCGTTTGCGACCGGCATCAAGATGGCGAATCCCGCACTTCATGTCGTTGTGTTCACGGGGGACGGGGATCTCGCTGCAATCGGGGGAAACCACTTTATCCATGCCTGCCGCAGGAATATCGACCTTACCGTTGTATGCATGAATAACCAGATATATGGAATGACCGGCGGGCAGGGGAGCCCGACAACACCCGTGGGGGCTCTCTCCACCACCACGCCCTTCGGCTCCCAGGAACCCGCATTCGACCTCTGCGAACTGGCCTCCGCAGCCGGGGCAAACTTCGTCTCCCGCTGGACATCCTACCATGTCAAAGAGCTGACACGGGCGGTTCACGAAGGAATGCAGATTCCCGGGTTTTCTTTTATCGAGGCACTCGTCCAGTGCCCCACGAATTTCGGGCGGAGGAACAAGTTCCGCCAGGTCAGTGACCAGATCGAATATTTCAAAACCCACGGGATCCTGCTCCAGAAAGCACAGAGGCTCCGCGAAGAGGGGAAGGCGATTCCTGACGATGCCATTGTCCTTGGTGACTTCGTTCGCCGGAGCCGGGCTGCCATGGGGGTGAAAAAGTGAGGCACGAAGTGCGGTTCTCGGGTTTCGGCGGCCAGGGTATCATCCTCTCTGCTGTGATCCTCGGGAGGGCTGCGGTCATGTATGACGGGAATTATGCTGTCCAGACGCAGGTATACGGTCCTGAAGCGAGGGGAGGGGCCTCCATGAGCGCGGTGATAATCGACGATCAGCCCATCCTCTTTCCAAAAGTGACCAGCCCGGACATTTTTGTGATCATGTCCCAGGAAGGGTATGAAAAGTACGGTTCGCAGGCAGGAAACGCGGCGGTGATGATTCTTGACTCATCTCTTGTCCGGTCCCGTCCGCAATGCCGTTTTGTGGAGATTCCTGCCACGCGGGAGGCAAAGCAGACCCTCGGCCGGGACATCGTTGCCAATATCA
This sequence comes from uncultured Methanolinea sp., assembly GCA_964452625.1. Classification (GTDB taxonomy): domain Archaea; phylum Halobacteriota; class Methanomicrobia; order Methanomicrobiales; family Methanospirillaceae; genus Methanolinea_A. The sequence continues at coordinate 630,124 of CAYVMJ010000001.1, read as the reverse complement.
TCATGCTCGGCGCCCTTGTAAAGGTGACAGGGGTGGTGGGAGAGACTGCTATTGAAAAGGCCATCCTAGACTCGGTCCCGAAAGGAACCGAGTCACTCAACCTGAAGGCCATGAAACTTGGATTTGAACTTGCAGGGAAGGGATAACACTCATGAAATTGCTGGAACACGAGGCACGGATCATATTCGGGGAGTATGGAATACCGGTTCCACGGGGATTTGTCATCCACACCCCGGCCGAACTGGCACCGGTGATGAAGGAACTGGGGGAGAAATTTGTTCTGAAAGCCCAGGTTGAGGTCGGAGGGCGTGGGAAGTCGGGGGGTATACTCGTCGCAGATCCCTCGAACGGGGAGGAGCGTGCGGCGGAGCTCTTCAGGAAAGAGATAAAGGGAGTTCCCGTCCGCGAGGTGCTTGCAGTCGAATACCTGGAGATACATCATGAATATTATGCAAGTATCGCCATCGACAGGTCCACAAAACAGGCCCTCATCCTTTTCACCGACCAGGGAGGTGTCGATATCGAGACACTGGCAAGGGAACAGCCGGCCGCTGTGCGGAGAGCTTCTCTTCCCCTCCTCATGCAGGACATTCCCCCGTTCATGCTCCGTGACCTGCTCGGGACAGCCCCGAAGGAAATGGGAAAAGTCCTGAACCGGCTCTACAGGGTATTCTGCGAAAAGGATGCCCTCCTTGCAGAGATCAATCCCCTGGTCGCCACCCCGGGAGGAATCTATGCCGCTGATGCGAAGCTGATCATCGACGACAATGCCCTCTCCCGCCAGGGGATCACGCTCAACCGCGATCTCACCCAGAGGGAGCGCGAGGCGGAGACGCATGGCTTCTCGTATGTGGAACTCAATGGCGACATAGGGGTGATCGGGAATGGCGCCGGGCTGACAATGGCAACCCTCGACCTGATAGAGTATTACGAGGGAAAGGCAGCAAATTTCCTCGATGTGGGTGGCGGAGCTGATCAGGAGAGGGTGATGCATGCCGTCAGGCTCGTTGCGGCTGATCCTTCGGTGAAAGTGATCGTCGTCAATCTCCTTGGCGGCATTACACGGTGCGACGAGGTGGCCAGGGGGATCATCAGCGCCGGGATCAGCCAGCCGGTCATCGTCCGTCTTGCCGGGACGAATGAAGCAGAAGGAAAGCAGATCCTCGACGGCAGCGGATACCGGATGATGGACAGCATGGAACTGGCGGTCAAGGCGGCGGTGGAGGCAGTGAGATGATCTACGGCGACCGGAGTTGCGGGGTGATCGTGACGGGCGCAACCGGGAAGCAGGGGGCATTCCATATCGCCCTGATGAACGAATACGCACGCCAGGTGGGGGGGAAAGGTGTCGTCGCGGGAGTCACTCCCGGGAAAGCCGGGCAGGAGGTTGCCGGAGTCCCCGTCTACAATAGTATCAGGGATGCATTAAAAGACCATGATGCCAGCGCCAGCGTTCTCTTCGTCCCGGGATTTGCTGCAGGGGATTCAATCATGGAGGCCGCGAATGCAGGGCTCTCGCTTGTAGTGGCCATCACCGAGCATATCCCTGTCCACGATACCATGCGGGCGATTGCATACGCCCGGATACAGGGGTGTGACGTGATCGGTCCCAACTGTCCCGGGCTCCTCTCGCCGGGAGAGATCAAGATGGGCATCATGCCGGTCCACCTCTCGTCACGGGGTCACATCGGGGTCATATCGCGGAGCGGGACACTCACCTACGAGATCGTGGACCAGCTCACACGGGCAGGGCTCGGGCAGAGCACCATTGTCGGGATTGGAGGTGACCCGGTGATCGGCCAGACATTCTCTGACGTGCTCCTGCGGTTCCAGGATGACGGCCAGACCCGTGCCGCAGTCATCCTCGGAGAGGTGGGCGGATCCCTTGAAGAGGAGGGGGCGCGTGCCTCCGATCTCCCTGTTGCGGCCTATATAGCAGGCATTTCGGCGCCTCCCGAGAAGAGGATGGGGCATGCCGGGGCCATCATCGAAGGAGGCGAGGGGGACGCACGTTCTAAGATCGAACGCCTGAAGAAGATGGGGGTGCCCGTGGCTTCGAGGCCCTCGGATATCCCCCGGTTGATCAGGGAGATCCTCTGAATGGAATATAAGAGGGTCCTTCCCCTGAAGATGGTTTCTGGAAACCATTTAATCCTGCATTACCCATTACATCTGTACTCTTTCACGGAGGAACAATGAGCAGTCTCCAGAATCAGGGTTACGACCCCATGACGGGAGAGGAGGAATTACAGGGTCCCGAACGGTACCTGCGTCCCGGCGAAGAACTCCTGGTATACACCCCGGATGTCAAGATTAAAAAATTCCGTTTCGATGCGTACCTCACCAACACCAGGCTGTTTCTCACCGACCAGGACGAAAAAACACCGGGTGTCACCGCAAAAGAGATACCTATCGACTCTGTTGCCGACACGTACCTGGAACATTCAGCATCCCAGGAACCCATCCTTGTCCTCTCCATCCGCACATCAGATGACGATTTCCGCACCATGAAGATGGTTTTTGTACATACCGGAACGGACAGGCTCTCCCAGGCAGAGGAGTGGATGCATCTCATCAAGCACCGATACCCGGAAAGCTCTATGCAGCCGGAAACCAGGACCCCGGCACCATCTCTCTCGGCAGAAGCCCGGGCACTCTCCGAGACCATCATTTTTCCAGGGACATCCCGTGTGGAACAGAAGTCTCCTCCGCCGCAGGAGCCGGCAGCTGCCCCCCTCGCAGCGACTCCCCGGGTTTCAACGAAGGAAGCTCCGCCAGTCAGATCGGCCGCCGGTGATGCCACCATCACGCAGATACAGTTCTGCCACCATTGCGGGCACAGAATCCCCCCGGATGCGAATTTCTGCCCCTATTGTGGCACCCGCATGCACCAGGCACATGCTCCGCGTGAGCCGCAGATGCAGGTTCAACCAGGTAAAGGGGATGTGAAGACCCAGGATCCCCCGCAGAAGGAGACGAGGAAGAGGTTTGGCTGGCTGTTTCGAAGGAAATAGTATTTCTATCTCTTTTTTTCCGCAATGATCATGCGTACACGGGCATTCCTGTGGTAGTCATCCTTTATATCTTTTTCAATGAGGAGGGAAAACCCTGCATCAGTGAGCGCCTGGATGTATTCAGGAGTTGGGAACGGTTGTTCACGGACCGTCCTGTCTTCTCCCCCGTCCTCCCCCTCGATACTCCAGAGTTGCCATTCCAGTGACTGGTAACTGTCGAAGCTCTCCTTTCCCGTGGACTGGACATTGACGAAAAATCCCCCGGGCAGGAGGGCATCGGCGATACGGGGGAGCATCTCGATCCTTTTTCCGCTTGGATTCGATGAGGAGAACACCAGGTCATAGCCTTCTCCGAAATCGTCGGTGAAGAAATTGCCTGCGAGTGTTCCCACTCTTGCCGCTTCATACCGTGCAATACATTGTTCGGTCAGGGGAATGATGTAGGGAAGGTCAAAGACCCATGCGTGAAGCGAAGGACTTCTCAAGGTAAGAGCGATTGCATACAGTCCATGCCCTCCTCCGAGATCTATCATTTTTCTGAATGAAGGGAAATGCGGCAGCGTGATGATCTCCCGCACAACACGCTGCAGCCTGCCGCAGAGTGCGTTCTGGGCCATCGCCGGAAGGCTCATTTCACCGAAAAATTTGCCGGCCGGGTACGAGACAGGGCCTTTGGCAAGGATTTCGGGGAGGCATATCCATAATTCTTTCAAATGCCGCCAGATCTTCTCCACGTATGCATCCTGCCGGAAGGGAGAACCATGAGAGAGAAAATATGTGGAAAGCGGTGTGGACTCATACGTCCCCGATGACGCATTGAGGAGTTTCATATCGGCAAGGATGCTGCATATTGGAGCGATCAACCGGACATCTGCACCGATCAGACGTGCAAGTTCGTCAGGGCTCATTGGCCTTGCGAGGTGGTCGAATAAGGAATACCGGACAGCTGTTGTCAGTGCAGCAACCCGTGCCATACCCTGGATGCCGAAGTCTATCTCTGCAAACAATGGCCCGGGGTCCACCGGGGGCTCCTCTGCCAAAGCGGAACCATGTTCTGTCATATGCACCATACGAGATCCACCATTCCAGCCTCTCCTGAGTCCTCCCATCGGGACCGAAAGGAATGATTATCTTACATCCCGTCGTTCTAATAATGATTACGCGTCTGGTGATCGAGGGATTTCATTGAAACGGAATATAAAAATTGAAGCACTGCACCAGGTCCCGCTGGAACGCCAGGAGATCGAGCTCGTGGAACGGAAATGCATTGGTCATCCCGACAGCCTGGCGGATGGCATTGCCGAATCTATCAGCAGGGCACTCTCACTGGCGTACCTTGAAGAATTCGGCGCAATCCTCCATCACAATACCGACCAGGGGGAGATCGTGGCCGGTGAATCACAGCCGAAATACGGCGGGGGGAAAGTCATCCGCCCTATCTACATGCTCATCGACGGGCGGGCAACAAAGCAGTTCGATGGCGTCAGTATACCCACCGATGCGATCGCCCTCGAAGCAGCCCGGAGTTACCTGCGGGAAACGCTCACAAATCTGAACATGGATCGTGACATCATTGTCGACTGCCGACTCGGAACCGGTTCGACTGATCTGCGGGATGTCTTCAGGCCATGCCAGAATACCCCCCCGAGAGCCAATGACACCTCCTTTGGCGTAGGACATGCTCCCTTCTCTGAAACTGAGACTATTGTCAAGGCAGTCTCGGATTCCATTGACCAGTCCTTCCGGCCAAAGAACCCCGTGATCGGCCAGGACATCAAGATCATGGGCCTCCGGGATGGCAACACCATCACCCTCACCCTTGCATGTGCGATGGTCGACCGCTATTGCGCCGGGCTCTCCGAGTATATTGAATACAAGGATGTTCTCAAGGAGCATGTGCTCAAGGTCGCACGCGGGTATACGAATAGGAACCTGGTCGTTGCGATCAACACGGCCGATGACATAGATATTGGGAGCGTATTTTTGACAGTCACCGGATCTTCGGCCGAAATGGGGGACGATGGATCAGTGGGCAGAGGAAACCGGTGCAATGGTCTCATCACCCCGAACCGCCCCATGAGCATGGAAGCAACGAGCGGCAAGAACCCCATCAACCACATCGGAAAGATCTATAACATCATCTCCACGCAACTTGCCCAGGAATGCGTCCACAGGGTTGATGGCATCGAGGAGATATACATCCGCCTTCTCTCCCAGATAGGAAAGCCCATCGATCAGCCCCTTGTTGCCAGCGTCCAGATCCTCCCGAAACCGGATACAGACATCAGGACCATCTGCCCCGAAATCGAAGGAATCATCGATAGCGGCCTGGCAGAAATAACCTGCATCACCGAGAAGATCATTCGTGGCGAGATCAGTACCTTCTGAAGCAAAGGAGAGTCGCAGTCCTGAAGTCCGGGACACTACCATCCGCATGGCCATTCCCAATAAAGGGAGGATAGCGGGGCCGGTCATGGAACTGATGGAAAAAAGCGGGCTTCACCTCCTTGACAGCGGCGAGAGGCGGCTGGTTTCACGCACCCCGGATCCCCACGTGGAGATCCTCTTTGCAAGACCGGTGGATATTCCCGAATATGTCGCCAATGGTGCCGCTGACCTCGGGATCACCGGTCATGATATGGTGCGTGAACGCGGGTCCCATGTGACGGAGCTTCTTGACCTGAAGGTCGGAGGCGCAGCCCTTGTCCTGGCCGTCCGTGAGGAGTCACCGTTCCGCGTTCCGGCAGATCTCAAGGGAAAACGGGTTGCAACCGAGTTTCCGGTCATTTCCCGGCACTATTTCCAGGAGCAGAAGATCCCCGTCACTTTGGTCCCTGTCGGAGGCGCGTGCGAGGCCACCCCCTATCTTGGCATATCCGATGCCATCGTCGATCTCTCGAGTTCGGGGAACACCCTCCGCTCGAACCATCTCCGGGTCATCGATACGGTCCTCTCCACGAGCACCATGCTCGTCGCGAACAGGGCATCCCTGAAGTCCAGGGGATCCAAGATCGAGGAGATACAGCTCGCACTCGAGAGCGTTGTCAGGGCACGGGGACAGTGTTACCTGATGATGAATGCCAGGCGTTCGTGTGTGGAGAAGGTCACATCGGTACTGCCGGGTCTTTCCGGTCCTACCGTCATGGAGGTCGCATCAAGGGATGACCTGGTAGCCATCCATGCAGTTGTCGATGAAGAGCGGGTGTATCAGCTGATTCACCTCCTGAAGAGGGCCGGGGCACGCGATATCCTGGTCATGTCGATAGAAAGGATGATCCCCTGACATGCGTGTATTCCCAGCCGTAGATATTCTCAATGGACGTTGCGTGCAGCTGGTCCAGGGAAAGAGAGAATCTGCCACCGTTTTTGGCGACCCCCTCGCATGTGCCCTCCAGTGGCTTGATCTCGGGGCCGAATGTCTCCATGTTGTGAACCTTGATGGCGCTTTCGGAAAATCCGGCGCGAATGCCGGGAGGATACGGGATCTCGTACGGGACACGGGAGTCGAGATCCAGCTCGGGGGAGGAATACGCTCCTTTGACGATGCTGTATCCTGGCTTGACCTGGGAGTCGACCGGGTTATCCTCGGAACGCTCGCCATCAGGGATCCGCCGGTGTTGGAGAGGCTGAGCGAAGAGTTCGGGAGCAGGCGGGTGATGGCCGGGGTAGATACCAGAGCAGGGGAGATCACCATCGAGGGATGGCAGGAGAGCGGGGGTGACTATCTTGTATGGGCAGAACGATTTGAAGAGATGGGCGCAGGCTCGCTGCTCTTCACCAATGTCGATGTCGAGGGTCTGCAGGAGGGAATCGACCCTCTGCCTGTTGCCAGACTGCTGGAACGCACCCGCCTGCCCGTCACGATAGCCGGGGGAATTACTACGATGGAAGACATCAGGACTTTAAAAGCGCTCAGGGCCTTCGCTGTGGTCCTCGGATCTGCCCTTTACAGCGGGAAGCTGCACCTGAAAGACGCAATGGAGGCTGCACGATGAGGAGAGTTCATTTACACCGGGAGACCAGTGAAACAAATATAGATATCGCCCTGGATCTGGATGCGTCGGATGCGGGGGAGATTTCTACGGGAATTGCATTTTTCGACCACATGCTCACCTCCATGGCACGACACGGCCGTTTCGGCTTCTCATGCAGGGCAAAGGGGGATCTCAGTGTCGATGTGCATCATACCATCGAGGATGTGGGAATTGTATTCGGACAGGCGCTGAAAGAGGCGATAGGTGAAGGGAAGGGCATTTCCAGGTTTGCGCACGCAATAGTGCCCATGGACGAGTCCCTGGCGACGGTGGCCCTCGACTGCGGGGGGAGAGGCTACCTCGTGTACAGGGGAGCATTCTCCCATCCCCGTGTCGGGGGAGTTGAGAGAGAGATCTTCGAGCATTTTTTCTACAGCCTCTGCATACGTGCCGGTATCACTGCACACATGATGATGGAAGGGAAGAATGACCACCACAAATGCGAAGCACTCTTCAAGGCCTTTGGCATTGCTCTCGGATTGGCAACACGCCTTGGCGAGGACACAACCAGGGTCCCGAGCACAAAGGGAGTTATCTGAAGAGAAGTCCGTCCATCAGGGAAAAGAGAAGGGAATCAACCTTATGTTGTCCCTTCTTTTAAATGGTCCGCATTGAACTGGATGATGTCCGGCCTGGTTTCCCATGCCAGACCCTGCAGAAATCCTGTCACCAGCATCCCCCTAAGGTCACCCTCGTGTGAAGGCAATTGATCATGGGTCTCACCTACTATAATGAAATGTGCCATTCATCATTGCACAGCATATGCTGGATCTCATCCAGTTCTGGGTAAAATGACAGGGTGAGCCCCGCGGAATCAGGGAGAAACCTTCAGAAAAGAGTTGATGCCACCTTGATTTCGATTTGCTGCTCGTTGTTGTGCGGGATTGTGAAAAGGTGATGGTTATGCGGACTTGGCCGCAAGATCCACATCCTCTTCCTTGATCGTCTTCCTCCCTGCATGAAGTGCCAGTCTGTTGGCTTCCTTGGTCAGGTTCCCGATATAGTCCTCAGCTTTTGCAACAAGTGCGGCGGCAGCGTCGCTGCCCACTCTCTCAGCACCATTCTTCTTGGCAATTCTCACAACTGCAGCAATAGGTAAATCTGCCATTGTATTTTACCTCAATTCAAAAAATGTATGGGGAAATATTTAAACATTTCGTGATATCCGCGTAAATTATCGCCCGATGGTGTTTTCCGTTGATCTATGGGATAATTTCAGGACTGCACAGCAGGGAACCCTTTTCCCCGTGTAGTGACGGAAAAACCCCTCAATTGTACAAAAAACCCTGAAACGCTGGATTTATGAGCCGGACAGAGCATCTGCAAGATGCAACGCGTGCGTGTATCCGGGCGAGGCGCGCGAAGTATCGACGAAGATTCTGTCGATATTCAGGACAGGTGCGCCATGTCCGTGACCCGATCCGAGAAAGATGAGCGTACGGAAGATCAAATTCCCTGTGATGCCATCCGGGGCGAGGATGACACAGCATTCCCTGATGGCATCCTCGATCAGGATCTCGAAGTGGCACCCGCCGGTCAGTCTTGCCACAAGCTCCGCTTGGGCCATGCTCCCGTCAACGCGGGGATGCCTCCCCACATCGCCGAGCCTCCCCCCCGAGAGGATTGCCACTCCTCCGGAAAGCCCGATGCGCCGGGCAGCCTTTTCGGCATTCCTGACCAGAGATACCTTTTCAGTCACGGTCCAGCCCTCGTCCACTCCTACAGGCGCGAGGAAAAATTTTTTTCCGCTGGATGTCTCCAGGAGCGCCGCCCGCTCGAGATGTTCCACTCCCGCTCTTTTCTTGAGAATCGCAAGCGTGGTGCTAGCGGGAAGAGTGCCTCTCACTGCAGCGTCAAGCCTGCCCTCATAGAGATCGCGAATCAGGGCCTCTTCGGGAGACTTCTCCTCGCGGAGAGTGATTCCCTGTCCCCCTGAAAGGGAGCCGGGCCTGCAGTAACAGACCGTGCGGGGAGCACAACGGGATGCAAGGACACTCTCAAGAACTCTTTCTCCCTCTCCACCGATACCGATGCCAATCCTTGCCCCGGTCATGAGCCATCATCGGAAAAGAGACGCATGATACCCCTTTTTCCGAAATCGAAAACCTGTGAGGCCTGGTCCCTGTAGACAAGCCGGAGGGTCATGCTCGTGTCAACAGTCCCCACTCTGCATGCTGTCATTCCCACCTTCTCAAAACGCCGGCAGATCTCAGGCACGTTCTGCTCGGGAGCAGTGAGGACGAATCCCATCCCCGGGTAAATCCTGACCCACTGTTCAAAAGACATGTGATTCGCTGAAAGATCAGGGGCCGGCAACAGGTCGAGCGCAATGCTGGCTCCCTTCCCGCTCACTTCCAGGAGCATTCCGAGAGTCCCTATCACACCGGGATTACTGATATCCTTCCCTGCAGTGACCAGATGATCCCTGGCGAGGCTCTCAAGAGTCCTGACCTGGGATCTCACCTCGTCCGGGGTCTTCATGGTCACCGAGTCCCAGTTGAGGCTGCAGGAGGGGTGCACCCTCCCCCGGAGGTCCACCGCGACTATGACGCTGTCCCCATCACGGGCTGTATGTGAATAAATGACCGAATCCCGCGGTGCTGTTCCAAGGATTGCCACATCGATGACGCTGTACGGTGTATCGGGGTGAAGGTGCCCCCCCACGACCGGAACTCCGAACTGGAGCGAGGCATCATGCATCCCCGAGATGACCTCTTTCTGGATACGGGCGTCGGATATCGAAAAGACATCCACCATCGCGAGGGGACGGCCTCCCATGGCTGCGATATCATGGATGTTCACGAGGACCGCACAATAGCCTGCCCAGTAAGGATCCGCTTCCATCAGCCTGCTCCATATGCCATCTGCTGCAAGAAGAAGGACTTCATCGCCGTGTTCAATGACTGCAGCATCCTCTCCAAACGATGCAAGGACTCCGGGCGAATCGATACGTACGGCCCTGACCATCTCACCGATTGCCTGTTTCCTACGGACCCCCTCATACTCCCTGATCACCGAGGCAATGGTTGCCGTGGATATGCTGTTCAATTCCATCGTGCCTGTAAAACCAGTTATACTATCTCATTGGAGCATCATCAGTGATAATTTATTTGATACAGGGTCCAAACAAGAGGCATGGACTGGGCGGAAAAATACCGGCCGGCCCACCTCGACGAGGTGGTGGGAAACAGTGCCGCACTACGCCAGATGCTGGAATGGGCCAGGACCTGGAGCCGGGAAAAGAAACCGCTCATCCTTTACGGGAAACCCGGCACCGGAAAGACATCCAGTGCACACGCCCTCGCACACGACATGCGATGGGAGATAATCGAGCTCAACGCGAGCGACCAGAGGACAAAAGCAGCCATCGAGCGGGTTGCAGGAAGCGGGAGCACCACCGCGAGCCTGACCGGGGCGGCGAGAAAACTCATCATCATCGACGAAGCCGACAATCTCCACGGGACAGCCGACAGGGGGGGCGCACGGGCACTCGTCGAACTCATCAGGGGGTCCCGTCAGCCGATTATCCTCATCGCCAATGATCTCTATGCCATTCCCGGGGAGATACGCTCCCGCTGCGACGGAGTGCAGTTCAAGGCTCTCCAGGCACGCTCCATCGCACCGAGACTCCGGTACATATGTGCGGCCGAGAGAATCTCGTGCAGCGAGCAGGCGTTACAGCACATTGCTGAAAACGCACGCGGTGACATGCGGGCTGCGGTCAACATGCTTTTTGCGTCGGCATCAGGCGCGGGACGACTGGATGAAAGCATCCTCCCATCACGGAAAGATGAGAGATCGACCATCTTCGACCTGGTTCGTGCGCTTTATGGAAAAACTCCCCCAGATTCTCTCCTCTCGATGGCCTATGAGGTCAACGAGACGCCTGACACTCTGTTGCAGTGGATTGAAGCAAACCTGACAGGGATAGCCCATATCGGCGATCTCGAGTTGGCCTATTCCTCACTCTCGCGAGCGGATGAGTATCTCGGGTTCACGTACAGGCAGCAGTACCATATCCTGTGGAGGTATGCAACTTCCCTGATGGTGCTCGGAGCCGGGAGAATCACAGGTGGAAAAGGTCTGAGCGCCCGGATATCCCCCCCGGAACGGTGGAAGCGGATGTCATCATACCAGAAGCAGAAGGCGGTGAGGTCATCGATGCTTCGGAAGGTCTCGTCCACTCTGCATATGCCGCAAAGGACTCTTCTTGAGGCGTACATGTCTCCGCTCGGCATTATCATCGACAAGGATCCACTCACGTATGCCCGGGAATTCTCTCTTGACACCGATGAACTGGACCTCTTCATCCATGACAGGGGCCGGGCGGTTTCCGTGACCAGGGTTATCGCGGCTGAAGAGAAGGAGAAGGAGACAAAGCGGGAGAGGGAGACCGGAAAAAAGAAGAGGCGGCCGGAAGGATCTGCCGGGCAGCAGATGAAGATTCCCACGCCCGAAAAAGAACAGCTTTCCATGGATCCCCGCCAGGAGAAGATTCCTCCCGGAAATCAGAAGACTCTCTTTGAAGGATTCTGACTCCTGTGATACCGATGAAGGATGACCCCGCAGTCAATCAGTTCCCCCCCGTCCCCGAACCCCTCGAAACCGAGGTGGTACACGAGAAGATCACAGTCGATATCTTTTGCGAGGCGGATCAGTGACGGGATCATCTCCTCGTGTGGCCTGATGGAGTAGAGGAGGTCGATTCCCCTGTACTGTGCCGTGTCCGGGGAAGAGATATCATCGCGTAGAAAGCGTATCCCGGGCGGCAGGGTGACAGATCTCGTGTCGGTGCACAAAACAGCCATCCCACGCTCCTTCAGCATCAGGGCTGCATCAGGGTTCTCCCCGATTCCAATTTCTGCCGCACTCCGGTAATTCCGGGCGATATATCCGGCAATGCACCGCTCAATATGTTTAAGCCCCGCCATTCCCATTGATATTGAGAGATGGATCTGCTTATTTTTTGGGATGCCGCAGTCCCTCCCGGCATTCAGGCCCCGCTCTGCAGGGAACTCGCATCATTGCTCCCCCTCACTCCGGAAGTCAGGGAGAGTCATTTTGTGGTGACCGGCTTTATCCCCTCCAGAAGGCAGACCGATGCCACTGCCCTCCTTGACTCTCTCGACCTGTACAAAAGGCGTTCCCGGGTGCAGGAACCCGTTCTCTTGGTGGTTTCAGAGGATCTCTGCAGGGCAGGCGACGAATACCTCTTCGGGCTCTCGCGGCGTTCCACGGGAAATGCCGTGGTATCGACGCGCCGGTTAAGGAATGACTATTATGGATTTCCTGATGACGATGCGGACCTCATCGACCGCCTGGTCAAGGAGTCCGCCCACGAGATCGGGCATCTTCTGGGACTCGACCACTGCAGGGATCCGGAATGCATCATGTTCAACCCGCTGCTCCTTGAGGATGTCAACCGGCAGAGACGCTGGTTATGCCCTTCCTGCAGGAGCACACTCGAACGTGGGGAACAGACCGGGATCTCCACTCCCTGATTTTTTTTAATTTTCCCCGTAACCCATATGTTTTATGGGAAGGCAGGCACTATCCTCTCCCGGTGCGAAAGAATCAGAGGGGACACTCATGACGAAGAGAGATACCCTTCCGGGAGGAGAGACAGAAGCGGGAAGAATGCGGCCTGCGGGAGAAATGGATATCGTCACCGCTGCAAGTCTCATGACCAGGGACTTTGACAGGATCCTTCCTGACACTCCTATCGAACATTGCATCACCCACTTCTCGCGGAAGGGATGCAGGGACCTCGTTGTCACTGACCAGAATGGCCGTTTCCTCGGTGTTGTGACCCCCTTTGACCTCCTGACCCAGCTCAGCCCGACAATAGGAGTGCGCACCAGAAAGAAATCAGGCTGTATCGAATGCATCATCAGGGGAGATGCGTCAACTGCCGAGGCCATCATGGCACGAAAGCACATCACAGTCCACGAGGATACATCCATTACTGAGGCGCTGAGGCTGCTCGAGAAATATCACCATCCCGATCTTGTCGTGGTTGACAGGGATGGCATGGCTGTCGGAGTCGTGGAGATCTGCACTATCATCGCCCACCTCAAGGTGACCGGCGATATTTAATTTTCCTGAATCAAGGCAAATCCCCTGACCATCAGGAAGGGGGCCGTAAAGATTGTGATGACGACCATCAGGGTCACGGCCGAGAAGAGAGCCGCAGAGATGATCCCTGCGGTCAGGGAGACCTTTGCGACAACGAGCGCGATCTCGCCCCGGGGAACCAGGCCGCATCCCACGACGAGAGACTTCCGCGGGTTCCGGAGGGTTCGCCACGACCCTATGAAACCTCCGAGGATTTTTGTCACGAACGCCAGCATGACAAGCAGTACGAAGAATACCAGGGGGATTCCGGCAAGGGAAGGCGGGAAGAGGAGTCCGATGTATGCAAAAAAGAGGGTGACGAAGAAGCCGAACGCAAGGTCCGACAGGCTGTCGTACAGCGACCTGTCGCTCCGGATGCTGTCGCCCAGGATGAGCCCCGCGATGAATGCGCCGATTGCATAGTGAAGACCGGCGCTGTGTGCGGCGACGGCACAGAAAAGCCCGCATATAAGCGCAACAGAATACGGCATCTCGTGGGTGTGAGCCCGGTGGGAGACCTGGAACACCCGGATAATCACTCTCTTTCCGACAGTCAGTATGACGACGAAAAAGAGGAGCGCAAGGACAAAGGTGAAAAGAATGCCGGAACCCCCACCCGTGGCAAGGGCTGCAAGCACGCCGAGAAGGACGATGCCGATGACGTCATCGATCAACGCGGAACTGACAATCAGAAGACCTGCATCGGATTTGAGCTGCCGGAGATCGATGAGGGTTCTGACGGAGATCCCTATCGAGGTGATGGAGAGCGATATCCCGATAAAGAGTGCGTGTACCACGGCGAAGCCGGATGCCAGCCCGAGCGCGATACCGGCAGTGAACGGGATGACAACGCCTGCGACAGCGACTGCAGCTCCTGCTTTTCCGGACTGTGCGAATGTCCTCATGTTCAGCTGGGCGCCGCTCATGAAGAGGAGGACGATCAAACCGATATCAGCAAATATTTCGAGTGAGGCGTCAGGTTGAACCAGCGCAAGAGCCGCCGGTCCGATGAGGGCCCCTGCGGCAATCTCGCCGACCATCGAGGGGAATCCAATCCTCTCGATGAGCTCCCCGAGGCCCTTTGCAGTCACAAGGAGAAGGAGAACGGAGGCGAGCGGGTCCATTAGAGGGAGTGTGGGAGGAGATCTGATATCAATAAGATGGTCTATCGGACTGGAACCGTGGCTGGGCAGGCACGTAATCTATTCAGTATGCAATTCCGGAACGCTCAACGCGGGGGGCGCAGCCGGCCGGGACCGGGAAAATAACTCTATGATTCGCCCCGTGATGCACGCATACAAAATGAAAATGGTAAAGCCATTTTGATATTCACTGCCTGTGACTGACAAGTGGTCGAACTTATCGAATGAAAATGGCAAAGCCATTTTCATAAAAAAAAAAGATTCAGCCGAACAGGGCACCAAGCCCTGCCATTCCGCTCTCTTCCTCTTCCTTTTTCTCTTCCTGGCTCGGCTCGGCGGCGGCAGCGGCTGCTGCGGGTGCAGCAGCGGCGGCGGCCGGAGCCGCTGCGGCAACAGCCACGGGTGCGGCGGCTGCCTTGCTGATTGCCTCCTCGATGTTGATTCCTTCGAGTGCGGCAACCATGGCCTTTATCCGGGCCTCGTCAACGGCGATACCGGCAGCAGTCAGGACTGCCTTGACACTCTCTTCCTTGACCTCTTTTCCTGCCTTGTGCAGGAGAAGGGCAGCATAGATATACTCCATCTTGATTACCTCGTTCAAGTCTCTCTTATTTTCCCCCTACCATGCTCTGGAGGGCGGCACTTTCTCGATAGGCTTTACCAATAATCGCATCAATGACGTCTTTTGCATAGACATCGGCTTCGATTGCCAGTCCACGGGCCTCCCGTGCAGCCTTCTCCACCAGCGGGACTGCAGTCTCCCTGGTAAAGATCACCGCGTTCACCGAGAGGTTGAAGGCCTGCGACGCTGCCAGTGTCAGCTGGCTATATATCAGGTCTTCATCGATGGACAGCACCGACGGTTCGTACACGTCACCCTCGAAGAGAGCAGCCTGCAGGATCAGCCCCACGTCCATGGGTTTGATGTCCAGTTTTGCAAGGACATCTGCAAGCTTGGGGTTGATGACCTCTCCCTTCTTTACGACGGTCCGCGTCTCCCGTATCTTGACTTTCCCGGCCTCGATTGCAGCGGGAATGCCTGCCTGCTGCAGTTCGCCGACGATTGGACCCGGCTTGAAACTCGTTGGGCCTTTCTCCACCACGATGTCTTCTGGAGCAGTCTCACCAGGCTTTGCAGCCATCTTGGTCTTGGTCTTCTCCAGGGTCTTGAAAAGCCTGAACGGGTTTTCATCGGTGAAGATGAGCGCCGACTGCCCCGAGAGATGACCGGAAAGTGCCGCGACCGGCCCGCCCATCTCGTCGAATGCGTGGCGGATAAGCGTATTCCGGGTCATCTTGATCTTGGCGGTGGACTTCAGGTTCCGGCGGATCTGCTGGAGCTGGCTGGCGGGGATGCCGTACATATCAACAAGGCCTACCAGGGCGTACTTCCCGGCATCTGCCTTGATCTCCTCCACCTCTCTCCTCTTCCACGCGGGGAGGTGATGAGTATACAGGGCCATCTAAACCAGCCTCTCTGCGGGCCCCATGGTGGTCTTGACATAGACCGACCGGATATTCATGGAGCCCTGTTCCAGCACGGATTCGACCCTCCGCATGACCGCATCGATATTCTCGGCGATCTGCTCGGGGGGCATCCCGGTGGATCCCACCTTGACGTGGAACGTCTTCTTGTCCTTTGTGCGTATCTTCACCGAATTGCGGAGACGTTCCACCATTGGCTTGATGTCGGTCCCGGAAGGAATCGGCGTCGGCATTCTCCCGCGTGGCCCCAGGCGGGGTCCGAGATATCGTCCCACCTGCGGCATGACACTGGTCTCGGCCAAAAAGAAGCGATATGCGCTGGCTACGCTGCGGGCTTCACGTGGAGCCCCGCCCAGCCGCTCGATCTCTTCGGGTCCGATCACCAGGTCCACGCCCGCTTCCCTGGCCTGGGTGGTAATGTCACCCTTGCCAATGACAGCGATGCCGACCTTCCTGCCGGTACCATGGGGGAGGAGTATCGTCTCATCAATACGATTTTTGGGCTGCGCCATGTCAATATTCTTGAGATTGACGGTAATATCTACGCTCTCAGAGAATTTTCTTTCAGGCGCCTTTTCGATGGCCGTCTTCACGGCATCTACAATTTTTGCCCTTTCAACCATTCATTTCCTCCATAGTGCGCGACCATACTGATCTTCTATGGTTCTCTCTCGTCTATTCCACGAGGAGCTTGTCGTAGGTGCCAGCGTCGATGGCTGAGAGTGCCTCTTTGGGCTTCTTTCCATCGACGGTGATACCCATACTTACACAGGTGCCGACGACCTCCTTGACCCCGTGCTTGAGGTCATAGGAGAGCATGTCGCCCTGCTTCATACGGGCAATCCTGACAGCGGCCTCGATAGGCAGGTCACCAACAATCTTGATGTTGGGTTCCGGAGATCCCTTCTCGACATTGACCTCCTTCTTGATGAGGGCGGTGGTGGGCGGGATACCCACGCTTACCGTGAAGTTCTTCTTGTCGTCGACCTCGACCTTCACCGGGACCTGCATGCCGTTGAAGCTGCCGGTCTTTGCGTTGATCTCGTCGACAACTGCCTTCACATTGATGCCGAGCGGCCCGAGGGCCGGCCCCAGGGGTGGACCTGCGGTTGCCTTGCCTCCAGGTACTAATACCTCGACCACTTCTGCCATGTCTGTACCACCATGCCGTCCCGGATGGGACCAAGCGTGGGTAAGAAAGGTTGACCTCAGCAGACTTAAAGGTATACCAGGAGGGGTGGTGGATTTCGAGCCCTAATTCCCATCTCCCTTGTCCACCACGCGCACATTGTCGCCCCTGACAGTGATGGGAATGGGGAGCACGCTCTCGTAGAGCTCAACGGTGATCTCCTCTTTTCCGGTGTCGATCCGCTTAACGACGGCCTTTTCTCCCTTGAAAGGTCCGGCGATAAGCTCAACGATGGTCCCCTCCGAGATGCCGCTGACAACAGGTTTTGGCACCAGGAAGTGAGCGACCTCGGAGAGGGTGGTCTCACCCCTGACAACTGTGCGCGCGTGGGCGACCTTCTCTGCCAGCTGCTCGATGCGGGGAAGGCTCTCGGGAGTTTCCACGAGGACGTAGCCTTTCAGCTCGTCCGGTACGATTATCGCGACCACGTTGATATCTGTGGCACCAGTCTCAATCGCCTTCTTGATGTTGTCGGCAACTGTCCTCTCCTGCTTTGAGGTCGTCTTGATGGCAAAAATACGGTTGGGGAACTCTTCCATATTCATCAGGGGAGTAGGAGCATCAGCTCGTAGATCACAAATCCGATGAGGCCCACGATGAGGACGCCGACCGCGGCGACGAGCGCGATCTTCTGGAACTCCTCGCGCTTCGGGGTCCTCGCAAGTTTGAGGATCCTCCAGTATTTCCTGAAAAGCTCCTCGTTGATATTGAATTTCACATCCGGCTTGGCAATTTCCATAGCACTCACTTCAAAAAGTCAATCTCGAATTGCTTCTGAACTTTTGGGGTAATTTTTTCATTCCTACCATATATTTGTGGCGACCGCACCCCTGTTACGACCAGCATCGTCCGCATTTTATTCTGCATATTGGGGTCCACCTGCGCTCCCCAGATGATCCGCGCATCCGGGGCGATGCGGTTATAGACCTCCTGGAGCACCCCCTCCGCCTCCTCCATGGTCATGTCCGGACCCCCGATGACGTTGACGAGGGCTGCGGTTGCACCAGAGATATCAACGTCAAGCAGAGGTGAACGGATTGCTTTCTTCACCGAGTCGGCGGCTTTCTCCTCGCTCTCGCTCTCTCCCACGCCGATCATTGCCACTCCACCACGCTCCATCACGGTCCGGACATCTGCAAAGTCGAGGTTCACGAGACCGGGAAGGGTGATAAGCTCGGTGATCCCCTTGACTGCACGCATCAGCACCTCGTCGGCGACCTTGAACGCGGCGTACAGGGGGAGTTTTGGGACCACCTCGAGGAGCCGGTCGTTTGGGACCACGATGACGGTGTCTGCCACGTCTCGGAGGCGCTCGAGCCCTGCCTCTGCATTCTCCATACGGATCACGCCTTCTGCGGTGAAGGGGAGCGTGACTACGCCGATGGTGAGGGCCCCTTCCTCCCGCGCGGACTTGGCAACGATGGGCGCTGCGCCGGTGCCGGTCCCCCCTCCGAGGCCTACGGTGATGAATACCATGTCGCAGCCGCTGACCGCCCGCTTGATATCCTCCTCGTTCTCGAGTGCAGCCTCTTCGCCGATCTGGGGGATGGAGCCGGCTCCGAGACCCCGGGTGCGCTGCCTGCCTATGAGGATGCGGTGATCCGCTATCGTGCGGGAGAGGTGCTGGGCATCGGTGTTGATGGCGACGAGGCGTGCGCCGTGGATCCCCTCCTCCTTCATGCGGGTGATGGTGTTGGAGCCGCTTCCACCGCAGCCGATCACGGCGATCTCTGTCCGCAACTCCTTGAGGATCTGGTCGAGATCCTCGTTGTTCTTCGAGATATCCGGTGAGTCCTCCCTCACCCTGGTCAGCGCTTCTTCGACTATAGACCTCATAGGAATTTCTCCAGTCCCGGGATGTGGATTCGCTTTTCGCTGCGGGTCTGGACCATCTCGGGGGTGATCTCCCTGTCCCCGATCCGTACAGGGCAGCCGTTCATCAGCTGTCCGTACAGCGGGCCGGGAGGTATTCCCAGGTCGCGTGCCCGGTCGGGGTCGAACCTGCGCCTGCAGATGGTCAGGTGGTCACCCGCAACGAACGTAATTTCCCCTCTACGTATGATGTTTACGCATAAGCTTATTAAATCATGCAGTACAATCCCGCGAATCTCTTCGATGGTGATAAAATAAGGCCAGATAGGCTTTTTTGCGGTGGACAGGCGTGCAACGGGAATTGAATCGAGGCCACCGAGTATCCCCCGGGGGTTGCACTTCCAGGCCTCCTCCAGGAGTACGGGGTTCATCTCGAGCCATGCAGGCGGCCCGTCAGGACACTGCCCGTGCAGGACCACCCTGCACCCGGGGACTCTCATTTCTGCAAGAGCGAGGATTTCATTGTACGTTTCCCAGGAGAGAGACCCGAAATGTGTCAGGTCTCCTTCCGAAAGGATCATCACACGACTGTCAGCGAGGATCTGTTCCAGTCCGGCCAGTTCTTTCCCGGGGATGGCTTTCCTGTCGATGTACGCAGCCACCGCCCCGCTCTTCTCCATCATCTGCCTGATTATGGCACTGTCAAGGGCTGGTATCTCTCTGCTGTGAGCCATATGCCCGAAGGCCGCCCTGGAAGTGAGTGCCATGTGCGTCTGCCGTGCGGCATAATGGGTCCCGCCGAATCCAGCCAGGGGGATACAGTCTGCCGGTTCGGCACAGAGCACGCTCCGGGCGACCGCCGTCCCTGCCGCCGCATCCCGCCATTCCCGCTCGGTGCTTCCCACTTCGGCAAAGAGAGAGGGGGTATGCAGTTCCGAGGGGCCGTGATGGGTCACCTCGTAGGCGACCCTGTAGCCAGGGGGAGCATATTTTGAGAGTCCCCCCAGGACTGCATGCATCCATGCCGGGGAAGCGGGGGGGAGGGATCTCTCCCTGCCCCCGAAATCGGCAGTCGTCATATTCCCTGTGACGTGTACGGTGAGTACCGGGATGGGATCCTTCGAGGAATGCCGGGAAAGGAAGATGAGAAGATCTGCGTCCATGTCCCGGTCGATATCGTCCTGGTAGATCAGCCGCTCCTTGACGCGGTGATGGAAAAGTGCGTGCCTCTCCAGCGGATAGTGCTCGTGCGGTCCGGCGAGGAGCGAGAGCAGCGCTTCATGGATGGTGGAACCGCCTGGATCCGCAAGGGAACTGACAAGGGCAATCTTCATTCCTGGCTTAACATTTTACAGTCATTTTCAATAAACTGGCATGATCAGGGCAGGAGATATGGGGCTTGTCTGTTGCTGCCGGAAAATTGACGTGTATTCCAGGGAACGCGCAGCCTTTCTCCCGGGTCTTTTCGGTGATAGGTGTCTGGTGATACACATTTCTCACACAGATTCCCGCATCATACATCCTCCTGTCCTGAATCATGGTGAGAGTGTCCTTGGGATTCCGCATTGACATGCGGGTCACGGCCGGGTGATCGAATCATCGCTCCACAATGAAAAAAACACATGATTCTCATCGAAACCCACGCATACAGAATGAAAATGCCGCATCTTCGGACAGGACTCACCGGGGTCCCGTTGGGTTAACCACTTGTATTTACCAGCAGCGGATTTATGTCACTGTTTTACATATAAAATACGGTATGGATGAAGAGACGATTCGAAAGGCATTCGAGGCCGAGGGTATCGGGAAGGAGATCAAGTGCCCTGAGGCGTTCGCTATCTCAGAAAAATACCATATTGCCAAACTGGATATTGCCAGATATTGCAATACTCACGGGGTCAAGATACGGGCCTGCCAGTTAGGCTGCTTCAAATGACCCTCTTCCTGCACACCATTCCTGTTGAAGAAGCGGTCCGTATCGCTGTCGGGATAGCCCCTGCACCGCAGATGGAGCAGGTTCCGCTCAATGATGCGGGGGGGCGGGTGCTTGCGATGGATGTCACAGCGGATGTGGATATCCCGGGCTTCGACCGGTCTGTGGTCGATGGATACGCCCTCAAATCCTCCGATACCGTCGGCGCGGGGGAATCCATACCCTCGCTTCTTATCCTCTCCGGCCGGGTCACCATGGGGAGTTGCCCTGGTTTCACTCTCAATGCAGGAGAATGCGCATATATGCCTACCGGGGGAGAACTCCCGGAAGGGGCCGATGCGGTGGTGATGCTGGAACATACCGAGTCTGTCGATGACCAGATCCTGATCAAGCGTCCTGTCGCTGCGGGAGAGAATCTCATACGGAAAGGCGAGGACTTCTCCCGGGGCAGCCCCGTCATCACGAAGGGGCGCCGCCTGACACCCCCCGATCTCGGGGTTCTCGCTGCCGTCGGATGCCATACCGTGCCGGTCAGTACAGTGCCTGTCATCGCTGTGATTTCGACAGGGAACGAACTCATACCGGTAGAGGATACACCCCGCGGCAGCCAGGTAAGGGACAGCAACAGCGTGATGCTGGGCTCCTATATCAGGAATGCCGGTTGCAGGGCTGTTTTGTATGGGGTTGTCCCGGATGAACGGGACGCGCTACGCACTGCGCTGATGAATGCGATTGCCGCACACGACGCGGTCATCATCTCGGGCGGAAGCTCGAAGGACGAACGCGACCTCTGTGCCGATCTTGTGGGAGAACTGGGCCGGCTGCTGGTTCACGGAGTTGCCATCGCCCCGGGAAAACCCACCATCATCGGTACATGCAGCGGAAAACCGGTGCTCGGGCTTCCCGGCCATCCTGCATCGGCCCTTGTGGTCGTCGACAGGATCGGAAGACCACTCCTTGCAGCCATGCAGGGAGAGACTTTTTTGGGGGACCGCACCCGGATAGCGCGGCTTGCGCAGAACATTTCGTCCATCCGCGGACGGGAGGATTACGCGAGGGTCAGACTTGAAGGAGACCTTGCCTACCCGCTTTTTGGAAAATCGGGTCTTCTCAATACGCTGGTCCAGAGTGACGGCATCGTGAGGATCCCTTCCGGGAGCGAAGGGCTTGAAATCGGGGATATGGTCGAGGTGATCCTGTGGCGAAGCGGTACCTCTCGGTAGTGGCGCTCGAACAGGCTCTCGCTATTCTCGAAGATATCCCCATTCCCCTCGTTTCGGAGACACTTCTACTTGAGGAATCCACGGGCAGAATCACTGCACGGCCTGTGTTTGCCACCTACTCGGTTCCCGAGGTGCACCTGGCCGCAATGGACGGGATCGCGGTCCGGAGCGAGGATACGATCGGTGCAGGCGAGCAAACCCCCCTGACTCTCCCGTCGGCATTCCGCGTCAATACCGGGAACGTGGTGCCTTCTGAATACGACGCCGTGATCATGATCGAGGACGTGTGGATCGATGGCGGCCGGTTCACCATCCGGAAGCCCGTGAGTCCCTGGCAGCATATCCGCCCCGCGGGGGAGGACATCGCGGAATCCGAGATGATCGTCCCCTCGCATCACCGCATCAGGCCCTCTGATATCGGGGCCATGGCCGCGTACGGGATCACCGCTATTCCTGTGCTGGGATTTCGTGCCGGGCTCATCCCCACAGGGAGCGAACTCGTCGAACCCGGGACCCGGCCGGGGCTCGGGCAGGTGGTGGAGAGCAATACCAGGATGGCTGCGGCCTGGCTCTCTACCCTTGGCGGCCGCTGTTCGCGTTACCCGCTCACTCCTGACGATCCCGTGCAGATCAGGGACATGATCTCCCGGGCGGCGGATGAGAACGACCTTGTCATTGTGTCGGCCGGATCCTCTGCGGGGACGAGGGATTATACAGCGGAGGTGATTGCAGGTCTCGGGGAGGTGTTGGTGCACGGCGTTGCGATCAAACCGGGCAAGCCGGTCATCATCGGGAAAATCAGGAATATTCCGGTCATCGGAATGCCGGGATACCCGCTCTCGGCCCTGACGGTATTGAGGGAGATCGTGACACCGCTCATCAGGATCTCGGGAATTCCTGTGGCAGAACCGGCAATCATCCCTGCACGGCTCTCCTCAACGCTCCACTCCGAACCGGGGACTGACGAGTTTGTGCTCCTTGCTGCAGGCCGCATAGGATCATCCTGGGTGGCCACTCCGCTCTCCCGGGGTTCCGGGATACAGATGAGCGCTGTCCGGTCCAACGCCTGCCTCCGCATCATCTCCTCACTCGAAGGATACGAGGCAGGGGAGGTTGTCCCGGTCACCCTCAACGTACGCCCGGCACAGGCAGAAGAGGCCGTTCTGGTCACAGGGAGCCATGACCCTGTCATGGATTACCTCGCCGAACTGGCCCGCTCAAGACACGTGGAGATCCATTCCAACCATGTCGGGAGCATGGGCGGTCTCATTGCCCTGAAGAGAAACGACTGCCATGCGGCTCCGATTCACCTTCTCGCCGAAAACGGCGATTACAACATCCCGTACCTCGAAAAATATCTCCCCCGCGAGGAGGTTGATCTCATCTGCGTCGCCGGCAGGGAGCAGGGAATCGTCTCACGGGATGAGATCTCAATCGACGAACTGCCGGGCAGGTCGTTTATCAACCGGCAGAAAGGCTCGGGTACCCGCATGCTCCTCGACCATGAACTGCGCCTCCGCGGTATCGCACCCGGGGAAATCCCGGGATATCACCGTGAAGCAACCACTCATATTGCAGTGGCGCTTGCGGTGAAGACCAGGGAGGCTGATGCAGGAATGTGCGTCTATTCTGCTGCAAAGGCCCTCGGACTCCCCTTTGTCCCGGTCGCACAAGAGCGGTACGAACTCGCCATCAGGAGGGAACACAGGGAGGACTCCCGCATCGTCGCCCTTGAACAGGCAGTGCGGTCGCCGCAATTCCGGGAGATCCTGCTGCAGCTCGGCGGGTATGATGTATCAGTCACCGGGGTGCTGCGCCAAGTGCCCTGACTGCAGCCTCCCGGGGTGTCCTGCAGCGCTGAACTCCTGCAATCTCCCATGATTCGTATCCGAACACATCTTTTCCTGTCTTCAGTGCGATGGCAATCTCGGAAAGTGTCCCGTATGCTCCTCCCACAGCAACGACGGCATCCGCACTCTCCACCACGACAATATTCCTGGCATGGGAGAGGCCCGTCCTTATCTTCACGGAGAGATACCCGTTTCCCTCGCCTGTATGGGGAAGTATTCCCACTGTAAGGCCTCCATTCTCCCTTGCTCCCCTGCAGGACGCTTCCATTACCCCGCCAAGGCCCCCGGAAATAAGGATTGCCCCCCTCCTGCCGAGTTCTCTGCCAACCTCTTCGGCCGCCCTCCCCTCACTTTCTGTACAGGGGGAGGGGCCAATGACAGCTATCTGTGGCAAAGAATCTGGAGGCATCATCCGGCTCCGCCCGAAGGATTGAAGGCCAGCAGGCGCGGCACTGTCATCTCTTCAATGGCATATCTCGGGCCTTCCCTCCCGAGTCCCGATCCCTTCACCCCGCCGTAGGGCATGTGATCCACCCGGAAAGTGGGGATATCATTGACAATGACTCCGCCGAATTCGGCCAGGGAATGAACCTGGAGTATTCTCCCGATATCCTGGGTGAACAGACCCAGCTGCAGCCCGTACGGGACCTGGTTGGCGAGGGCGATGGCATCCCCGATTTCATCGTATGGTGTCACCGTGATGACGGGAGCGAAGATCTCCTCGCAGTTCACCCTCATTTCCAGTGATGCATCGGCAATAACGGTCGGGAAAAACAGGTTTCCCACAATGTTCCCCCCGGCAAGGATACGGGCGCCCCGGGTGATTGCTTCGCGGACGACAGTCATGGCCCGTTCCGCAGCCGCCCGGGTAATCATGGGCCCGACAAATGTTCGCTCATTCCGGGGATCTCCTGTGACAATTGCGGCTGCCCCGTCGCGTATTGCACGGCAGGTATCCTCATAGACTGCCCTGTGGATATACACCCGCTGGACCGAGATGCATACCTGGCCCGCATTGGTGAATCCCCCTGTCAGGATGCGTGAGACGGCATAGGGGAGATTTGCATCATGGTGGACGATGACCGGGGCGCTTCCTCCCAGTTCCAGGGAGACAGGTTTCCTTCCCGCATTTTCACGGAGCCGCCACCCGACATCGGGGCTCCCCGTGAACGTGAGGAAAGCGATACGGGGATCTGCAGCAATACTGCCTGCACGTTCACCCGGGCAGGGGAGGACGCTTATGGCTTTCTGTGGAAAACCTGCCGAGATGAGCATCTTTCCAAGAAGGAGGGCCGATACGGGGGTCGCTGACGACGGCTTCAACAGGATTGCGTTTCCGGCGGCAACGGCCGGGCCCATCTTGTGGCAGGCAAGGTTGACCGGGAAATTGAACGGCACGATGCCGAGCACCACCCCCATGGGCATGCGGCGGACGATGGCAAACCTCCCCTCGTTTCCCGGTGTCCAGTCGAGGGAGAGAACCTCGCCGCCAATCCGTTTTGCCTCTTCGGCAGAGATGCGCAATGTCTCCTTTGCCCTCTGCACCTCCGTCCTGGCAAACGAGATCGTCTTCCCCCCCTCACTGACCATGATGTCTGCAAGTTCCCCTGCCCTGGCATCCACTGATTCGGAGAGGGAGGTGAGTATGCCGTACCGCTCCGCGCAGGAGAGGGTCCGTGTCTGCCGGAATCCTTCCACTCCCAGGGCTATCGCGTCTTCAAGGTCGCTTTCTTCTGCCTGGTGGACCCGCGCCACCACGTCACCTGTGAAGGGATACCTCACTTCGAGTATGTCCCCTGTGAACCGTTCCTCTCCTCCCACGATGCATCCGTATTCAGGGATATCGCCATCACTCTTTCCAGGCATTCATCTCATCCTGTCTGAAGTGTGATCCCGTCAAAGAGAAATAGTTCCCGCATCCATACCCGGGATGACACCACAGGGATGATCCCGGCATCCGGGAGGGTGCTTTCCCGCAGGATATCCTCTCCATGCATAGCCGGGCGGAAAGAAAATCAACTCACTTTTTATACGATCCTCCCCCATGTATATCTTCGTGGTGGAATTTTCCATGACAGATAGTTTTATTCTCCGATAGGGATGGCGCAATAACCCTGTACCGGCGTGAAAGGAAGAACCGCACGAGACAGGACATTCATCGCGAAGCGAATCCCGGGTCTTTTCCACGGCCGGGGAATTCCCCAACATTCTTTGCAACGCACGCACCATATAAGAGGACTGTATATCTCTCCACCGGGTGGGGAGCTGATACCGGGGGATTTGTGTGAAGGAAGTGAGCAGCAGTTATCGGGCCGGGGAGATTGAAGATTCGGTCCAGGCATACTGGAAAAAAGACCGGACTTTTGATAAAGTACTCAGCATGCACCGCGAAGGAAAAGACTTCTTCTTCGTGGACGGGCCCCCCTACACAACCGGTCACATACACCTCGGCACCGCGTGGAACAAGATCATCAAGGACTGCCTGCTCCGTTTCCATCGCATGCAGGGAAAGCACGTGATTGCCCGGGCAGGGTACGACATGCACGGTCTCCCCATTGAGGTCAGGGTCGAGCAGACACTCGGGTTCTCTTCCAAGAAGGACATCGAGCGGTTCGGTATAGGGCCTTTTATCGAGAAGTGCCGGGATTTTGCGGACAAAAACAAGGACGTGATGAGCGACCAGTTCAGGCGCCTGGGCGTCTGGATGGACTTCGATGACCCCTACCAGACCATGCACCCCGGATACATCGAGGCTGCCTGGTGGACTCTCAAGAGGGCCGAGGAAGAGGGGATGCTTGAGAAGGGTTTTCGCGTCGTGAACTGGTGCCCGCGGTGTGCGACCGCAATCGCAGATGCCGAGGTCGAATACTGGGACGAGCAGGACCCGTCCATCTTCGTGAAATTCCCTCTTGACGGGGATGAGAGCGGATATCTCGTCATCTGGACAACTACCCCCTGGACTCTCCCCGCAAATGTCGCAGTCGCGGTGCACCCGGACTTCACGTATGCCCGGGTCGAGGCAATAAAGGACGGCAGGAAGGAGGTGCTCTGGATGGCAGAAGACCTCGTAGAACCGGTGCTCCGGAAAGGGCGTTACCAGGATTACACCATCACCGCGAAGAGATCCGGCAGGGAGATGTGCGGGATGACATACCACTCACCGATCCAGGAGCAGGTCCCGCTTCAGAAGGAGATATCCCACCGGGTCGTCACCGCCGACTTCGTGGCGATGGAGAATACCGGGATGGTGCATATCGCCCCGGGTCACGGGTGGGATGACTACCTCCTTGGATGCAGGGAGGATCTCCCCATCATCTGCCCTGTCGATATCGAAGGGCATTTCACTCCGGATGCAGGGATGCTCTCTTCCCTGTTCATCAAGGACGCAGACCCGGTGGTGCTCCGGGAGCTCGGCCACCACCTCCTCTCGAGCGACCATGTCGTGCACCGGTACGGGCACTGCTGGCGCTGCAAGACACCCATCATATTCAGGGCGACGTCGCAATGGTTCCTGAAGGCCTCCCTGCTCAAGGACCGCATGCTCGACGAAGTCTCCAGGGTCACCTGGTATCCCGAATGGGCCGGAAGCGCCCGTTTCTATGACTGGATCAAGGAGGCCCGTGACTGGTGCATCTCCCGGCAGCGCTACTGGGGCATCCCCATCCCCATCTGGATGTGTCGAGCATGCGGGGCCTACCGGGTGATAGGGACAGTCGGCGAACTCGAAGAGGCAAGCGGGGTATCAGTTCCCGATCCGCACAGGCCCTGGGTGGACGATGTGACGATCGCCTGCTCCTGCGGGGGCGCCATGCACAGGGTGGAGGATATCTTCGACGTATGGTTCGATTCTGCAGTCGCATCGTGGGCCACACTCGGGTTCCCCGGCCGAAAAGAGGATATGGAGAGGCTCTGGCCCGCCGATTTCATCACAGAGGGGCAGGACCAGACACGGGGGTGGTTCTACAGCCAGCTCGGGGCCAGCACCATCGCGTTCGGAAGGGCGCCGTACAGGAGCGTCCTGATGCACGGCTTTGCCCTGGATGCCGAGGGCCGGAAGATGAGCAAGAGCCTCGGTAACGTTGTCACCCCTGAAGAGGTGATCACGGCATACGGGGTGGATGTTCTCCGCCTCTACGTCCTCTCCCAGAACGCTCCCTGGGATGATCTCCGGTTCAACTGGGATGGTGTGAAAAACGTGCACCGGGCGGCAAACATTCTCTGGAACGTGTACCGTTTCCCGCTTCCCTACATGATCATGGACGGGTTCGCCCCGCGGGGACGCGATGGAGCATGGGATGCCGCATTCATAAGAGAACAGTTCCCTTCGCTCTCACCGGAAGACCGGTGGATCGTCTCCCGCGTCAATACCCTCGCTGAGCAGGTGAGCGGCGACCTTGCAGCGTGCGAGCTCCACCGGGCATCAAGGGCGATCATCGCGTTCATCCTCGAAGACCTGTCGCGGTGGTACGTGCAGCTGGTCCGGCCGAGGATGTGGCTCGAAGGCGAAGCACCCGAAAAGACGAGGGCGTACGAGACCATGTATTACACCATGCGCACGCTCCTTGCAATAGCCGCGCCCTTCATTCCCCACGTCACAGAAGCGATGTACCGCAACCTTAGGCTGCCCGGGGACCCTGAAAGCGTGCACATGCTGGACTGGTACGGTGGGGATGCGGCCCTCCGGGACGAACGCCTGGAGACAGCAATGGATACCGTGAGGTCGTTTGACGAGGCACAGGCAAATGCACGCCAGGCAGGACGGAGAAAACTCAGGTGGCCGGTTGCAGAATGCGTTGTGGCGGCAGAATCCCCCGGTATCGTGGAGTCGATCACATCCCTTGCTCATATCTGCCGTGACAGGGCCAATGCAAGGGTTGTCGCAGCCTTATGCGGGTCATGGGACCGTATCGGGTGGAAGGCAGAGCCACTGATGAAGGCACTGGGGCCCTCCTTTGGCAGGAATGCCCCGAAGGTCCGTGACCTCATCCAGCATGCGGATGGCAATGCCATGAAATCAGCCCTCGAAGATGGGAAAAATTTCGTCCTGCATGACGGCGATGAGCGGTTCGAGATTGCTCCCGGGCAGGTTACCTTCATTCCGCAGCTTCCCGAAGGTGTGTATTCAGCCCCGATGACGGGAGGGACGGTGTACGTGGACACATCGCTCACCCCTGATCTCGAAGCGGAAGGCTATGCAAGGGAGATAATCCGACGTTTCCAG
Source organism: uncultured Methanolinea sp. (assembly GCA_964452625.1). Taxonomy (GTDB): domain Archaea; phylum Halobacteriota; class Methanomicrobia; order Methanomicrobiales; family Methanospirillaceae; genus Methanolinea_A. Next base: position 601,107 of record CAYVMJ010000001.1, on the reverse strand, counting down.
GAGATGAGGCGGCAGCTGGATCTCAGGGTGGAGGATTTCATCAACGCCGATGCCTGCATACAGGATTCCAGGATTTGCCGGATGATTGCGGATTCATGGAGAGAGGGGATCATGGAAGAGATCAGGGCGCGATCATTCCAGGTGCACAGGGGAGAATGCCCTCCCGGATCTACTCATGAGATGTCCAGGGACTGGGATGTCGAGGGGATCGCGATGACCCTCTCGATCTCACGGACTTCTGAGGAGTGAAGAGAGGAGCGTGTGGCCTTCCGGTGATGCGAATACCGGGAGATTCCTGTCTATGACAACCTCGCTGCGCGGACTCTCCACCATCTTCCCCTTTTTCGGGTTGTAGCCCTTCACGGTATACACCCTTTTTTCTGCCAGTATCCCGCGCCGCTGCCATGCAGGTGTCTGTCCCAGGTTGATGCCACGGGCAAAAGCAATTTCATGCATCTCCCGCGAGGGCCTTCCTTTCAGGTAAGCCGCAGCCTCTTTCCGGCTCATCCCTTCCTTCATCATGGCAAACTGGCAGTAGGCATTGAGGTGGTTCCTCCAGGCCTCGCCCTGCCTCTGGATCAGGTACTCATGGGCAAGTTCGGGAGTGACGTGGATGATCCGCGCATCGAACGAGACCGGTTCCATGCTCTTCATCTCGATCGTGAGGGCGCTTGCAGCAAATGAGGCGCAGACAGAATCGAGCTTCTCCACCCTGCCGTTGAAAGGGAGGCGGGAGAAGTACAGGCTGATCTCGTCGGAGAAACAGTACGCGAGATCGGGCGAGAGCCCGCTCTCGGCTATGAGCCGGTAGCTCACTCTTGCCATGGCCTCCGCAAACCCGGCATCGAATGGCCGCTCAAGGTTCCAGGAATCGGCAAGCCGGTGGAACGTGCGGCCGTCCAGGCGTATAAAAAGGGGGGCGAGTGCCACAAGGTTGCTGAAAAGTTCTCGGTGTTTCATGGAGAAAAAGGGCCGGGTGACCCCGGACCGGGGAGGGGGTATCCGGTAAATATCCTTATTTTGGCGAATCTCCGAAATCTCCGGACTTGAATGCCCCCGGGAGGTGGCGGATAATGACTATATCCCCGATGCTCCTGATGATTCGGAATGGCAGCTTGAGTCCCTTGTAGTTCTTGATATCCACGAGTTCCTGGTTGAGCTTTCCCACCACGAGGGACTCCATCTTCTTGCCCTCGATATCAAGAATGACATCCTCGACCTCTCCCACGAACACGCTCTTTTCCGTGTAGATATTCAGCCCGAATAACTCAGTAATCTGCGTTCTCATCCTGATCATGGAGAGTATATACTATAATGGTTAAAAAGATACTCATTTTTATGAACGGGTCGTTCAAAATAGGGTCCATCTTCGGCATTCCCATCCTGATTCACTGGACATTCCTCGTGATCATTCCCCTCTTTGCATGGATCATCGGGAGTCAGATGACCCTCACCGTGGACCTCCTCTCGGATATTTTCAGGGTCCCGATCGATACAACCTACCTGACATTGGGCCCGAACCCCTATATCCTCGGCGCCTTCGTGGCACTGGGGCTGTTCGGTGGCGTCCTCGTGCACGAGATCGCACACTGCCTGGTCGCAAAGAAGATGGGAATTCCCATCAACAGCATCACCCTGCTCATTTTCGGCGGGGTCTCCTCAATGGAGGAGAGCACACCGGACCCGAAAGTGGAGCTCCCCATGGCACTCGTCGGGCCGCTCACCAGCATGGCTGTCGGGCTGCTGTGCATCGCACTCATCTATATCACCGGGATGTTTCTCCCCCCTTCCCCGCTTGCCGGGCTGCTCATCTTCTGTTTTGCATATCTCGGGCTCCTGAACGTTTTCCTCTTTCTTTTCAACCTTCTGCCCGCATTCCCCATGGACGGAGGGAGAGTGCTTCGGGCATGGCTCGCCGGGCGCATGCCTCTCCACCGTGCCACCCGTATCGCCGCAGATGTGGGAAAGGTCTTCGCGGTGGTGTTCGGGATCCTCGGGCTCCTCCTCTTTTCACCTCTCCTGATCCTGATAGCCTTCTTCATCTATATCGGGGCCGGGCAGGAATCGACCGCCGTCAAGTACAATTTTCTCTTAAAAGACGTCAGGATGGGGGATATCATGGCAGGCAACGTGATGACAGTCTCCCCCACGACGCCTGTCCGGGAGGTGATAGATCTCATGTATACCACCAAGCACCTCGGCTTCCCTGTGACGGACCGGGGATTTCTCGTGGGGATGATCACCCTTGCAGATGTCCACAGGATACCTCCCCTCGACAGGGAAGCCATGCAGGTCCGGGATATCATGTCCCGGGATGTCGTGACCCTCTCCCCCCAGTCGCCGGTGATCGACGGCCTGCGGCTCATGACCATGCACAATATCGGGCGTATCCCGGTGATGGATCATGACCGCCTGGTCGGCATTGTCACGCGTACCGATATTCTCAAGGTCATCGAGCTGAAGGATATCTGACGAAAGAGAGCAGGTCGTCAAGCGGCGTCGGGCCGACCAGGGAGCGGAATTCCCCGAGATTCGCAAACGGCCTTCCTGCGGCGATCTGCCCTGCCCTCTTCTTTCCCACCCCCGGTATCCAGGCAAGGCATCCGGTAGGAAGGGTGTTGATCTCAACGGGGACCGGGAGTGCGGTGATCGAGCGCATCCCGTGATCCACCACCACGGCATCGATGACCGTCCGCGGGAGGAGAGAGAGCGGGACTCCCACGAGGATCGGGTAGGATCCCATCTGTCTCCCGAACGAGACCTTCCCTTCCTCCTCCATCACTACATCCTCAAGAACGCAGCCGACCGGAAACACCTTCCGGAGCATGGGGAGGTCGAACTCTTTTCGGACCTTCTCCTTGAAAGCGTGGAAGAGGGACCGGTGAGATCCCAGCGCATTGTCTGCATAGGCCCTCGTGCCCTCGAAAGGCATCAGCTGCCGGATATTCACTCTCCTGACAAGATACCCCGAGGCCAGCACCTCCCCGAGGAATTCACGGTTGAGATCGTACGTCCGGGGGGTCTCCCCTGCGAGCCCCGCGATGAAGTTGAGACCAGGGAGGAGATGGGGAATCCCTGCGACCCGGCGGGCCCCTGCCTCGTTCACAATCCTGACGGCGTCCATGACCTGTCCGGGATCTGCTTTCAGGTTGTTCCTCCCGATCACCGCGGGGTCTGCAGTCTCCATCCCGAAAGCCGCCACATCGCCGGGGGTATGGCCAGCCACGATGGCATCGAGGGCTGCCCGGCTCTCGTCAGGGTGACGTGCGACAGTCCCGGGATTGACGTTGTCGATATGGAGCGTGGAGAGGTCCGGGGCTGCCTCTCTCACCGCCGAGAAGAGTTCCCTGATCTTTTCTGGGACTGGTGTGGGGTACTCCTCCGACCGCGATGCCCCGTACACGAGGAGATCCGGCTGCCTTCCAAGTCGGAAATGCCGTGCACCCGCCCGGAACAGAGCGTCCGTCTCGGCGCGTATCCCGTCCACTGTCCTGAAGACGGGGGGGCCGTACAGGGGCTCCGTGCAGAAGGAGCAGCCTCCCGAATGCGAGCGCGAACATCCCCTGGCTGTCTCCATCTCGCACATCACCCAGGGGAAGCAGGGATGCTCGCGGATGATCACACTCCCGCTGACAGCCCATGGGTCCTCCCTCCTGTACTCGAATGTCCCGTGGGTCTTCCCTTCACGGATGAATGCATCGAGCGCCGACGGGGGCGAACCGGTGAGCAGGACATCGAACCCGAATCCCGTCTCCCGGAGGGCTTTTTGGCCACCCCCCCGCGAGACCCCGAAATGGACGGGGCCTGAGATGAGCGTGTCGGGATTCCGGAGCCGGGCGCCTATCTGGCGTATCTCGGTCAGCGTGGCGGGCGTTCCGCCGAGATATGTTCCCGGCACCGTCACCCCGGCTATCATGATGACCAGGTCCGCCCCGTTCATGGCGGCCAGGAGCCCGGGATCTTTTCGTATCTGGTCGATTGTCAGGTAACGGAAAGAGTACTCATGTTCCCGCAGCACCCCGGCCGTGTTCCTGATATAGGGGGATATATAGGGAGGGACACCCAGGCACGCCGGTTCGTCGATGTATCCATCGATGATGAAGGCACGCCGGCCCGTCATGGCTCCAGCAGGGCAAGCAGCCTCTCTGCCCAGGAGAGCTTGCCCTTCTTCATGTAATCGACATCGGGATCATGCAGGTCAAAACCGAGGATGGTGATGCGTGAAGCACCGAGAGCATGTGCGGCAAAGACTGCCCGGTCTCCGTCGGTGAATCCGCCGAAGTTGTGCACTCTCTCAAGGGGGCGGCTCTGGGTGGTCCCGACAAGGGGCCCGGGAAATCTCGGGACCCAGTGCCTTATGAGGGGAATATTGTCCCCGTGGGCATGGACAACGACGATTGTGCCGTTGCGGTTCATTTCGAGGAACTCGTCTGTTGCCCCGTCGAGGTCAGTGAAAATTGCGTCGGGCCGTATGCCATGCGAATAGAGCACGAGGGACGCTGCGTCGGCTGCAAAGACCGTCCCCTCCACAAGGGATATTTCGCGGGCAAGGCACGGGGCATTCCCGCAGACGCAGATATCATGGCCCCTGCAGATCTCTTCGAGATGCGCCAGATCATCACGGGGGAGGATACCGGAGAGGATCTCCGCAGCCCGTTCGTCCTCCCCGCGTTCGAACCCGAAATATTCCACGATCTCTTCATAGATGGGCTCCCATTCCTCAAAGTCCATTTCCGGCCTCGCTCTCAAGGCCGACGAGGCCGGTGAACTTCTTGATCAGGGGGTCCATGATCAGGCCAAGAAGCTCCTCCTTGTTCTTCACCCTCCGGAAATACGAGAGGGGTATGGTGGCAGCCGCCATGTTGGGGTGTCCCCCGGCATCGCCGATATCCCCGAACGCCTCTTCGAGCACGTTCCCGATATGCAGACGTATGTCGCGGTTCCGTGAGGAGATGATGATTGCATCGTCGGATATCCCGTAGACAAGCGCTGTGTTCACCCCTTCAAGGGATATAAGGAGATCGGCTGCCTGGGGGAGGGAATCGCGGTTCCGGACAAAGCCCACGTTTGCAAAAAGATATCCGCTCTGCACTTTCCTGTTGCGGATGGCGTTGCCGAGCACGTCCAGGGTCTCCTGCGAGAGCGAGGGGGACATGATCTGGTCAAGGAGATCCGAGTCTGTGAGCGGGAGCAGGAATGCGGCGTTCGAGAGATCCTGGGGGGTGACATTCCGGCGGAAATCCCTCGTGTCCGACCGGATGCCATACAGGAGCCCTGTCGCGACGGCTTTGTCGACAGGGATATCCAGTTCCTGGAGGTACTGAGAGAGTATGCTCGCAGTTGCCCCGACCCCGGGGCGGATATCCACGAACGATGCCCCTTCGAGGCCGTGGCTGTCCTTGTGGTGGTCTATGATGATGTGCACCCGTGTCCTCGGGGAGAGGGTATTGTTCATCCCCGGCCCGGGGCAGTCGACCAGTGCCAGGTACGTGCAGTCCTGGATGGCCTGGGGTCCGAGTTTCTCCATCTTTATCTCGAGGAGGTTGACCATCGTCCGGTTCTCCTGGTGCCCGATGATCCCCTCGTAAAAGATCCTGCACGAGAGTTTCCTGGGATTTGCACGCCGGGCGATGGCGGCAAGCGCCATGGCGCTTCCTATTGCGTCCGGGTCGGGGTTCTTGTGGGTGATGATCCCGAGCGTCCCTTCCCATCCCGCCAGGAGGTCGTGGAGTCTCTGTGAGAGCTTGTGCATGTGGAACTTGTTGATCTGGTGGATTGCCGCCCGGGCCACCACCTGTTGGGGGTAGAGGACGTAATCCGCACCTGACGATTCCAGCATGCCGGCCCCGATGGGATCAAGGGCCCTTGCAACGATATGTACCGAAGGCATCTTCTGCCGGAGTGTCCTGACTGCGGCAAGGTTTGCCGAATGATCACCGGTGAGCACAAAAGCGATCTCGAATGCGGGAAGGCCGGTCATGAATGCCGGATCGCTGATATCCCTGATCATGGCATCGAGGTTCTGCCCCCGGAGTTCCTTCACCCGTGCTTCGTCACGGTCGATGACGAGCACCACCCCGTCTTTTCCGGACAGTTCAGAGGCCACGTGATACCCGGTGCTTCCGCATCCAAGGACCGCGTATTTTACACGCTCAGCAGTATTATATCCTCCAGCCTCTGGCATGCTACAATGTCTCGTTTTCACATGATTAAGGTTACAACCTGAACCGGCAGGAGAACCCGGCCAAATCGTCGCCGGGGCGTTCTTTTATAGAAAACGGAACATTTATACTTCTTACGGGATCATAAATACAGGCCGATCAGGCATGGGCTTGTAGCTTAGTTCGGAAGAGCGACGGACTCTTAATCCGTAGGTCAAGGGTTCAAATCCCTTCAGGCCCGTTCATTTTTGTTCCCCGACAGCATCGCACAATTGCGGGATATTCAGTATGGTGCATGGAATCCCCGGGTCGATATGCTGAACCGGTTGCATCAAAGGATTATTTTATCTCTTAGACAAGACACTATAACAAAAAACCGAGGTGCCACCCATGAGAAAAATATGTATACTGCTGATCGCGATGCTGCTCCTGCTCATCCCGGTTTCCGTGATGGCGGAAAGCCCTTTTTTTTCGATGAATTACCCTGACCGGGAGGCAGCATTCAAAGTCCCCGAATGGAAGAGCTGGCAGCCGATAGCGACCAACAACTATGCAGCATCGCTCAAGGTCCCCGAGTGGAAGAGCTGGCCGTCCATTGCCGCGACCAATTATGCATCGGCATTTACGAATTATGAATGGAAGACATGGCCGTCCATGACGACCTCGAATTATACGGCCTCACTGAAAGTTCCGGAATGGAAGAGCTGGACGTCGCCCACCACGTCGAATTATTCGGAATCGTTCAAGGTCCCTGCCTGGAAGAGTTATACCCCGCTGTACCTGTAATTCCGGTGAGAAACGGCCACAGGAATCAGCGCTGATGCCAGGCTCTCTCTTATTTCCCGGCAGTTTAAATTTTTTCTTGCCGTTCTCCAATAAAATGGCGCAATTTTAATCCGTAATTATTATTATCGATTTCTCACGTTACTTTTTATGTACATTCATTCAAATGAAAATTCCAATAAAGCAATGTGCCGACATCTCTTCATTTTTCTGTCAGTATCAATCCTGATGTGCATCTGCGTTCCAGTGGTGGCGGCGCCAATCACCGCCACCATCTCGACCAGTCCCTTATATAATCACCAAAAAACCGCCGGTGAATACGAACAGGAGGGAATGGCACTGATGGCCGTGCAGGACTGGAGCGGCCTTATCGCGCTTACGGGCGAGGGGCTTGCCACCTACCCGGACGAGGCCGAACTGATGTGCCTGAAAGCCTATGCCCTCCGGAAGACGGGGCACTACCAGGAGGCAGTCGACCTCCTCAACGTGGCTGTCCCGCTCGACCCGAGAGCTGCACGGTATGCAAACAGGGGATACGCACTCCTCGCGATGGGAAAGACAGATGAAGCCCTGGCGGATGCCGACCAGGCCATCCTCCTCAACACGTCATACTCATCCGGGCACGGGCTGAAGGCCGAGACCCTCCTCGCGATGGGAAACTTCACCGGAGCACTGCAGGAGACGGATGCGGCGCTTGCCCTTGAGCCGGGAGCCGCCCATTACTGGCACGTGAAAGGGAAGGTTCTGGCCGGTCTGGGAGACTGCACCGGCGCTGTTTCTTCGCTGGAGCATTCTCTTTCATTGAGTAACGAATACGACCTGCCATGGCCGGGTCTCCCGAACGCGAGCGTGGACCTCGCACAGGTGAAGAGCACCTGTGAAACGGCGGAGCCTTCGCCTTCTCCCACACGGGCGGCGCTCCCGGCACTCCTTGTCATTGCAGCGGCAGGTATCGCGCTCGGGATGAAACGGACCTGATCATTATCTTTTTTTCTTGGAATCGATGTCTGAACAGGATACGGGCAAATACTCCTGGGCAGTGTGCAGGATGTGCAATCTGTATATTGTTGTAAGGGATCCGCATGAGTGACACAGCCATAAAGAATATTCCTGTTACTAAAAAGACCTGGCAGGAGATATCCGACCTGAAGCAACCGGGCCAGACATTCGACGAACTCCTCTCCCGGATGGCCGAAAGGGAAAAGATGCATCGTCTTGCCAATGACCTGAAGAGAATTGAGGAAGAAGAGGAATTCCTGGACTTCGAACCGCGATCTATCCTCTAAAGATAAGCCGTAGAGCATTGAAATTCCTCGGATCCGTTCCGGAAAAAAGCAACCGGATTCTCAGGGACAGGATAAAAGCGCTCGGCAACGATCCATTTCCCAGTCAACGTGGCAATAAGGAACGATTACACCTTCCTGAAGGGTATATTGTGTATCGCCTGCATGTGGGACGGAGTTTTACCGTTTTTTACCGCATTCACGAGCAACATTCGTGTATCCGGATCCTTGATATCATGACAATCGAGCAGGCTCACACGCGGTACGGGAAGTACGGTTCGGGATGAACATGAAACGCTGTCTGGAAAACCATAATCAGAGCGATTTCGGGCTTTTTCTGTATATCCATCCGGTGCGATGCCAACGTAGTATGATTCGAATGGTGTACAAGAGCTAAATGAAATCACACGAAGATCGAGTAATCTAAAATTTCGCCGGTTACAGCATCAATAAACACATCTTTCAAAATGGGAATATAGGCCTTCACAACATTTCCTTCAGTCCCAGAATCTCTTTGACCACAAGGATCATCCCCTGCAGGATCAATATATCCCCGGATTTCAACAACCCAGACCCATTTTTTAACAAAAGGATCTCCAGGCTCACGAAACCGTTTTAAATGGGCTTCAATAGGTTCGGTCAGGCATACACCTCCGGTATATGCCTTCTCAATTGCCTCCTCTTTAGAGATATAAATGCCAGAATCTATGGTGATCATCGTGGGAAAAATCGCAGCAGGGTTAAAGGGTCTTTGAAGGGTTGAATCAATGGATGTTCTTGTGAGATTCACTTTCTGTGTGTGTTCAGAAAAGCGAGTTGCTTGAGCATCAAAGAGATCCTGATTCGGTTTTGTATTTTCAAGAATACCTTGAGATGTTATTATCGATGTCAGTTGTTTTATCGAAGACTGGGAAAAAGAATATTGTGTTGTCGGGACCTGTATCGCGGCTGATGCCATCGGCACACAGACCGCTATCACCAGGCTGATGCCGAGTATGATTCTCCATTTTTGATTCATGTGGGTCACCATTTACATCGGGATATCAATTCGTATGATTTCTCCGCTCTGTGTATCGATGTGGACTATTCCTCCCTGGGGGATAACCATTCGGTAATTAATCTACTTCTTATTCGACTTGTCCCTTTTATTCATACAAGTTATGAATGAGAGTCAACGTTGCATGTGGGACATAACCACTCCCAGTTGTATAATATCCATCTATAACAATATAATAACCATTACCCGTAGTTGAATTATAAAGGATGCATTTTGGGTGAAGATGCTCATCTATTGGTGTAAATGGTGAATCAGGATCCACTTTAAGGCCCATCCTATAGTTACACAATAACAAATCTGCTGTAGGTCCATTTAATATCCGGTCAGATTGAAGAGAGGATGAAGGAATAGAATTATATTTCATTGTGCGGTGGGCATTCATCGAATCTATTGAAGGGATCGTATGAATTGCTGCAGAAACCGGTGAAATAAAAATTAATATCAGAATGCAGAAAAGACTGCAGATTTTAAACATTGTTGACATAATTAGATGCCTCCTGTTATAGCCATATACCTATTCTCATAATTTCTCCTGACTGTGCATCGATGTGGACTATACCCCCCTGCAGGATATAATCCTTTGGGGCACCGGTTACTGAGCAATCCCATATCAACCTTTGGGCGCCTTTTTCATCGTATCCGACCTTCAGTTTTGAGTCGATAGTTACCTTCTCAATTCCCGGGAATTGTTTCAAGGCTATAGATTCCGCTTCCTGTTGTGTGATCTTGTTTTCAAGGGAGATATTGATTGGTCGGTCGATCCTCTTCATTTTTTAGTTTTATATTGTATTGTGTTTGTGACACCTACGCATTATTCAAAAAAATTTACATAAGGCAAGCTACAAACAAAACCTCTCCAGTCACCGCATCAATGAAAACCACTCCGCCATATCCAGTACCCCAATATTCCGGATGACAGCCAGTAACATAGACCACCCAGCATGGAATTTTGGCCTGCTGATTATCAGCGGCATCAATATGTTCCAGGGTTGCACTGATGGGTGCTAAAAGCTCAACACCGGGAAATCGTCCAGTGCAATCGCGATTGCATCCTCTTTAGTAATATCTATATCGGAATATGAGATGGTTGTTGGAGCCCAGATACGTGGAGCCCACAATTCCTCAAAGATGCTACCAGAGGCTTTAAATTGGGTCATGTCGGATAAAAGTAGAGATTTAAAATTACTTTCGGAAGAGTCAGATATAACGGGCTTTATATCAGGAATCCTGTTATTTCCAAACGTGTATGGGATATCCTTTGCCATTTTTAATTGTCCAGATAAAAGCCTGTTGAAAGAATAATCGGTTGTCGGGACCTGTATCGCGGCCGACACCATCGGCACACAGACCGCTATTGCCAGGCAGATGCCGAGTATGATTCTCCATTTTTGATTCATGCGGGCCCCTTTTTACAGACACATACCCTTTCATCTATAAAATTTTATGCAACCGGATAGTTGAATGAATTCATTCAACTTACAGGGGATAATTCAGAAAAAAATTGGGTGATCGGAGGATTCTCTCCCTCACGCTCCGATCTTCACCAGCATCTCTTCGAGGCTCGGGTAGTGGGACTCGATCCGCTCCACCGCTCCCCCGGCGGCGACAATCGCATTCGAGACTCGTCCCATCTCGTCGACGCTTGTGGCTTTCGCCCTGTAGTATCCGCCGTCCATGACATACGACGAAAGCCCTTCCACTTTCCCGATCTCGCTGACGGTGAAAAACACGTAGTAGAAGATCGAGCCGAACATCTCGCGGAGCTCCTGCATGCTCCCGAACGCCACCCGCTGCCCCCTGCGGAGGATGAGGATCTTGTCGCAGATCGCCTCCACCTGGTAGAGGTTGTGGGCCGAGAGGACGATCGTCTTTCCCTGGTCGCGGAGTTCCCGGAGGAAGTCGACGATGTGACGGGAGGTCATGGGGTCGAGGCCGGATGTCGCCTCGTCGTAGATGAGGAGGGAGGGGTTGTGCATCAGGGAGCGGGCGATCGCGGCCTTCCGCTTCATCCCCTTCGAGAACTCTCCCATCTTTTTACCATTTGGTTCGAGGGCGAGCCAGTCGAGGAGTTCCTTGCTCCGTGCCCGGATTGACTGGCGATCCATACCGTAGATCTCTGCAAAGAACCTGAGGTATTCGTCGACCTTCATCGTCTCGTAGAGCCGTGACTCCTCGGGGAGGTAGCCGATCATCTGCTTCATCCCGTCCGGGTTGCGGAGGATGTCCACCCCGTCCACGACCAGTTCGCCACCGGTTGGCTGGACAAGGCCTGCCAGGATCTTGAGGAGCGTGGTCTTCCCCGCCCCGTTGTGCCCGATGACCCCGAATATCTGCCCTTTATCCAGGTCGAAACTGACATGGTCGAGGGCCGGAGTGGTCCCATACAGCTTGGTAATATCATGGGCGGATATCATGGATGATAGGTCGTCCTGTACCCAATTCCTCGACCTGCAAGGTATTATAGGTACTGAACCTACCATTCATAAGATTGGAAAACGTGATATTCCCGCAGTTTTTCGCCCAAATCGCAACGCTCGCCCGGTGGGAGATCAGGCGGACATTCGGCATCATGGGAAAGAACATGCTCCCCATGGCCGTCGTCCTCTTCATCCTCCTCATCGCGGTGACCGGGTTTACCGCGGAGCGGGGGCTTCACCTCCAGGACGGCATCTACCGGATGGGGGTGGACGACCCCCGGATGGCAACAATATTTTCCGGGGACGAACGTTTCACGATTTACCAGGGCGATGCCGTCTCCCTCGTCGAGAACAGGGCGGAGTACGATATCGTAATCGTCGGCGGGCAGGTGTATGTCCAGAGGAACGACCGGGGGAGATCGGCCTTAAAGACCCTGCAGCGGGATTACCAGCAGTACCTTGACTCCGTCTACAGCCTGCAGCAGGACCTTTTTGCCGCGTATCCCCTGTGGATCGACATGCAGGAGGTCAGGAGCGAGCTCGATTTCTCTGCAACCGAGGCGGGGAGGCAGATCTCTGTCTCTCCCGCATCGACTGCGGCCCCCGTCCCGGAGGGGCCTGTCGCAGACGTCCCGGTCCCCGAATCCGGCGTTGCTCTCTCCACGGAAGAGCTCCGGCAGGGGCTCATCGAGTCGCAGGGAGAGCAGAGTCAGATAGCCCGCTATTCGGAGCTTGTCGGCCCGGAGAGCCCCTTCGGGTCGTTCAAGACCCCGGCACAGCTCTCACCCCCGCTCCCGTTCGATTCCATCATCCTCGTCTTCCTCTTCATCTTCCCCCTGTATTTCACCTCGCAGTTCTACATGATGAGCATCATGCAGGAGCGGCTGGAGCGTAAAGGGGAGGTGCTCCTCTCCACTCCTGCGGGAGCACCCGCGATAATCTTCGGAAAAGCCCTGCCGTATCTCGCAGGCATGATCGCAATCTCGGCCGGAATCGCACTCTGGCTCCAGGTCCCGCTCTCTATCCTTATTCCCCTCTTCCCGGTCATCCTCTTTTTCCTCGCAAACGCCCTTCTCATCGGCATGGTCTCGCGAAGCTTCAAGGAACTGTCTTTTGTCTCCATCTTCTTCTCGACCGTCGCCACCTCCTACCTCTTCTTCCCGAGCATCTTTGCAAACGTCCACGTCATCAGCCTCGTCTCTCCCCTGACCCTGATCGTCCTCACCCTCCAGGGAGAGACCTACACCATCAGCCAGTACCTCTTTTCCACTTCGCTCTTCTTCCTCACCAGTGCGGCCCTCTTCTACGTGGGGCTTGCGAACTTCCGGGAGGAGCGGCTCTTCTCGCAGGCGGGGGTCGTCAGGCGTATAAGGGAGTTCGTCTCCACCTCGCTCTCCGTAACGCATCCATGGATCTCGCTCTTTGCGGTCAACGCGTTCATGGTGCCCTTTGTCTTCATGGTGCAGATGCTGCTCCTCGTCCTCTTCTTCAACCTCCCGATGCCGCTCTCGCTGGTACTGCTGATCGTCACAGCAGCGCTCGTGGAGGAACTTGCCAAGTCCGTGGGAATCTGCACGTTCCTCATCGAGAATCCTGCCCTTTTTACCTGGCCCCGCGTGATCATCGGGTCACTGGTGACTGCCGCTGCATTCCTCTTTGCAGAGAAACTCCTCCTCTTTGTGACCCTGACACAGATCACGGAGAGTGTTTTTGGGAGTATCCTCTTCCTCTCCATCGGGGCGCTCGCGCTCCCGTTCCTCCTCCACTTTACAGGAGTGCTCATCGTGGCCTGCCTCGTACGCTACAAGGGTGCAAAAGCCTATGTGCCCGGCATACTGCTGGCAACCCTCGTCCACTGCCTGTATAACGGGTATTTCATCCTGGGGTGGCTGCTGTGAATGGAAAGAACATATTCCTGGTGATGAAAAAGGATCTCTCGGGGCTCGGGAAAGAGCGCACCATCGTCCTTGCAATCCTGCTGCAGCTCTTTGTCGCCCTGTTTTCGTCGTTCCTGATGGTGGGGCTGACCTCCATGTACGACCCTTCCGCCCTGGCCCGCTACTCAGGTGTCAAGTACCAGGTCGGGTACGTCGGCGGGCCGTCGGAGCTCGAAGGTCTCCTGAACCGGAGCAACCAGTTCCAGGTATACAAAATGGACCTCTCTCCTGCCGTGGCATCGCTCGGCGAACGGAAACTCTCGGCGGTCATCTACATGCCCGACACCTCGAAAGATGCGGACGACCCTGTCAAGATAACACTCTATACCCTCCAGAACGACATCCAGTCCACGATCGTCAATGTGCAGTTGAAGGAGATCTTCCTTGATTACGAAGAGGAACTCCGGGAGGTGCGGTCCGGCCGCCTCGACCTTATCCCGGTGTCCCTGGAATTTCCCGCAAGCAGGGCAGGGCCGGGTTTCTACGAGTTCATCTACGGCCTGCTCATCCCCCTGCTCCTCTTCATGCCGGCCATCATCTCATCGGCTCTCATCATCGATCTCGTCACCGAGGAGTACCAGCACCACACCCTGGAGACCCTCCTCTCCACGCCGATGACCATGGCCGAAGTGATATGGGGCAAGGTCTGCGCCTGCCTGGTTCTCGTTCCCATCCAGGCGGGCACATGGCTCATCCTCCTCTCTCTCAACCGTATCGCAATCGCCCACATGGGAGAGATCATCCTGCACGTCCTGTTTTCCTCGCTCTTCCTCATCCTGATCGGGGCACTTATTGCCCTGTACTACAGGGAGCGGACGGCTGCCCAGTTCATATTCTCGACAGCAGTCGTGGTGCTGATGCTCCTGGTGCTGGCATTTCCCAAAAATCCCCTGAACCTCATCGCCCTGCTCGCGACCGGTTCCGCAGGCATGGAACAGTGGGTGATCCTCGGGGGGACCATTCTCCTCTGCGTCGTCCTGGGCCTTGTCACTCACCGTATTGCAGGCAGGATCTCCACCCGGGCGCCGGGTGAATAGGCTTTTTCGAGTACGCCCGGTGTATACAGGGGAAAAAGTAAATTCGCGTAATTTATCGGTTATTTGATGTATCTCCCCCTTTCACGGAGATTATTTCGATACATTGAAGTCACACACGTCAATTATTACCATAATATCGGGGAGCAAGAAGGATGTACTGTCCCAAGTGCGGGAGGGAAACGGAGAGTTCGGGGAGATTCTGCCAGTGGTGCGGAGCGGACACCAGGGTGGCGCCGCCAAAAGCGGTCATTCGCAAGCGGGTGGGAAATATCAGCACGGAGAAATATGCCGGCCTGGGGAGAAGGATCGCGTCCGGTTTTATCGACATACTCTTTCTCATCATCTTTGACATGATCATCGCAGGGGCTATCGCGGTCGCTGCATGGGTGCTCCAGAGGGTGAGCCCGCTTTCGGAATCTGTCCTGATGCTCTACCAGTACTACCGTCACGTCCCCCGCACGGATGCATACGGGAATGTGGTGAATGCAGCAATCCCCTCCCAGATCATCCTCTCGGCCGGGCTCCTCCTCCTCTGTGTCCCCTGGGTGTACTTCTCATACCTGGAGAGTTCAAGGAATCAGGCGACACTCGGCAAGATGGCGGTCAGGATAGCGGTGACCGACATACAGGGAAACCGAATTACCTTTGCCAGGGCAACGCTCCGCTTTTTCGCGATGTTCCTCTCCTTCCTGACGCTCTGCGTGGGGTTCATCATCCCTGCATTCACCCGGTACAAGCAGGGGCTGCATGACATGGTTGCGGGAACACTGATCTTCCGGCAGGAAGCCTGATTTTATCCTTTTTTTCCTCGTCCGGTATGACTGGCATATCCCTGATCGGGCACCCGGGTTTTCCCGGGTATGAATGGATCCGGATAATGGTTGCCGGTTGAACTCTGCAGGAAAACCGAAAATAGAAGATACACTGTTGCCAAGAGATCCATCGTGAAAAAAAGCGGTACTCTCTCATGGTGAAGAAACACTCCTTTCCCCGCATTAATCTCCGCACCACGCTCATACTCTGCATCACCGCGATCATCCTGATTGTCATCATGTTCCTGATTGCGGCAGCATACAGTCAGGCATATGCCGAACTGGTGAGGCAGAACCGGGAGCAGGCACGGTTCACCGAGGCGTACCTGGAAGAGTCGCTTCTCCTGGCAGACAGGGGGCTGCGACTCTACGACAGTTCACTGGATTCCCAGCTGGAAGAGGCCTTTTCGGGGTACCTTGATGCCTACAACAGGTCGGCTGGAGATATCGGCCGGATCAACCTCACCAATCTGAAGGAATCACTGAATACCGGGTTGTCCGGGCACCTGGATCTGTATATCATCAACGAGAGCGGGGTCATCGTCGCCTCAACTGTTCCGTCAGTCATGCACCTCGATTTTAGGCACTATCCGGATTTTTATCAGGCAATCACCCGTATCCGGCAGGGAGACGGCTTTGTCGCTGACAGGATTGTGAGGTCAGTCGTGAACACGACTGAAGGGACCGTGTCAGGCCAGTTGAGAAAGTTTGCGTACATGCCGACACCAGACCACGCCTATCTCCTTGAACTTGGTTTGATCCTGGAGGAATTCGAGAGCCAGAGGTCCGAACTTTCATACGTGGAGGTCACGCAGAGCATCCAGGCCATGAACCCGTCCATCGAACGGATCAGGATCTTCGATATCAACAGGAACCTGCTCATAACGCAGGGAGTCATCCCCCATACCGATGTGGACAGGGAACTCCTCGAAGAGGTGTTCTCCACAGGAAGGGACCGGGAAGTGACAGAACCGGATCGGAAATACCTCCTTCATTACGTATATATTGACCTCCACGAATCGTCGACCGCGTCTGACATGAGCATGGTGGCCGAGATCACCTACACGCTGGAGCCGCTGAATAACGCTCTCTCACACATGCTCCTCTATTATTCCCTGATTGGTATCATTGCCGTCGTCATGGGAATCGCTCTTGCCTATTTCATCGCCCGTTTCCTCTCCACTCCCATCAACGAGATCATAGAAGATGTTGAACAGATTGCGAAAGGAGACCTGGATCATTCCATCCGGACCATGCCGAATCCGGAGTTCCAGCGGCTTGAGGAGAGCATCAACCTCATGATAAAAAAGATCCAGGCATACAGCGAGGAACTCGAACGGGAAAAAGCGGAGATCCGTATTGCGGCCGAGATACAGAGGACGTTTTTGCCCGAAAAAGAGCCGGGAAGCGAGAAATTCGGGATCGCAGCGAGGACCCTTCCCGCACAGGAGGTGGGGGGCGATTTCTACGACTTCATCCCCCTCGATGACAGCACTATCGGACTGGTGATAGCGGATGTGGCGGGCAAGGGTGTTCCTGCAGCGCTGTTCATGGCCCTTTCACGATCCATCCTCCGGGCTGTAGCCACCGCGGGAAGAGGAGCGGGAGAGACGGTAGGCGAATCAAATGACCTCATCGCCGCCGATGCATCTGCAGGGATGTTCGTGACCCTCTTTTACGCAATCCTTGACCAGTCGACCGGAGAACTCGCCTATGTGAACGCCGGGCATAACCCTCCCCTGCACTACTCAAGAGATACAGGCAGGATACAGACTCTTTCCCCCACCGGGATGGCTCTGGGTGTATTGCCGGAGAACATCTACACTGTCGGGAATATCTCCCTTTGCCCCGGCGATGTCCTCGTGCTGTATACTGACGGGGTTACTGAGGCGTTCAACCCGCATGGCGAGGAGTTCGGTGATGACCGGCTCATGAACCTGCTCCTCGAGGTTCATGCGAATACCGCGCACGCAATCCTCGACTCCGTCTTCACCCAGGTGTCAGCGCATGCCGGTGAGACTGAACGATCTGATGACATCACGGTGGTAGTGGTGAAGGCGACGGATGAAAACAGCTGAAAGAAGATGTCGTGTTCTGTACCTGACATCATAAAAAAGAATAATAAAAGGATATCATCCGATCCCTGCCGCCGGGAGCCTTATCCCCGCGTATATTCCCCCGACAGGAATTTTCGCATCCGGTCCTGTAATGGGACAGGTGCACACTGTATATTATTCGTCGTATTTTCCCTTGAGCCCTTCCCACCCGGTGAAACCGCAGTAGATACAACAATCCCCGTCGCAGTGCCGGCATATGCGTGCAGGCGCCCGTACCAGCACATACCCTGTCTTGTCGCAATAGATGCAGCCTGCCCCCTCGCAGTGCGAGCAGCGGACCTTCTCATATCGCGGGTGATCTCTTTCTGACATGGTTGTTCCTTTCATACTGTCACCGGTATCCGGTTTAAGGGTTCTGAATCGGGAATGGTATGCCCATCCGGTCACAGGTTCACATGCTGCCTCTCACGAAGGCAATGCGATGAAAGGATATCCTGCCCGGGTCTCTATTCATCCCCGGTCGGAAGGGTGCAGGAAGATTCATGCAGGCAGCGGTTCACTGCGTCGACAATCGTCTGGAGCGTCTTTATCCTGGAATAGTATTTGTCGTTCGCTTCAACAACGGTCCAGGGTGCATACTGAGTGCTTGTCAGGTGGATCATCTGGTTCACCGCATCGCTGTATTCCTCCCAGCGCGAGCGATTCTTCCAGTCATCGGGAGTTATCTTCCAGCGCTTGTCCGGGTCTTCCTCTCTCTCGCGGAACCTGCGTAACTGCTCATCGCTGTCGATATGCAGCCAGAACTTGAGGATGATGGCGCCGTCACCCGCGAGAGAGTGTTCGAACTCGTTGATCTCCCGGTAAGCCCTTGACCATTCCTCCCTGCTGCAGAGAGATTCAACCCTTTCGACAAGGACCCGTCCGTACCACGTGCGGTCAAAAATGGTGATGTGGCCGCGGGCCGGGAGTGCCGGCATGAAACGCCACAGGTAATGGTGTGCGAGTTCCCTGTTGTCCGGTGGTCCCACGGGCATGACTGAATATCCCCGGGGGTTGAGGGCGCGGGTAATCCTCATGATATTGCCCCCCTTCCCTGCTGCATCCCACCCTTCGAAGAGGAGGAGGAGCGGGATTTTCTCCCTGTAAAGCCGTATCTGGCATGCTGCAAGTGCTTTACTGAGATCCGAGATCCTCTCATCGTACTCGTGCCGCGAAAGAGAGAGCGAGAGGTCGGCTTTTCCGAGTGTGTCGGAACCGGTCCGGGCAGTGTGAGTGGACGTCGTCACGGGAACCTGGGGGACGATATTATTTGAGCCGTGTCCGGTCCTGTCAAGAGCCACGCCGAGTTGCCGGGCAAGAATATCAAATACCTCCACCACTGCGTACTGCTTATCCTCTGCATCGACGACGTTCCAGGGCGAGAATGGCATGCTGGTCCGTGCGAGCAGGGTATCGATGACCTGGATGTACCTGCTGTACTTGATGTACCTGTCAAGGTCATCGTCGATATGGTCCATTGTGAGCGGGTCTTTTTTGATCTTTTTGAGCCGCTGTTTCTGCTCTTTTTTACTGATATGGAGATAGACTTTGATGAGGAGTGCTCCGCTGTCAGCGAGAGTCCGCTCGAATTCCTGTATTTCACTGATGAGCGTGTCAGCACACCCATCTTCCCGGCGCAGGTCCGTCCTGTCGAGGAGGGTGCGTGCGTACCATCCCCTGTCGAAAATCGCAATACGGCCATTTTCCGGGGTACGTATCCAGAAACGCCAGAAAAAATGGTGTTCCCGGGCGAGGGGACCGGGTGCGAAGATTGGATAATAGGAGAAACCGCGGGGGTCGAGGGTACGGTTCAGTTCCCTGATCACGGTCGATATCCCTGCGCCATACCCTCCTTCAAGGAGGACGATCACAGGAATGCCTGCGTCATGCGCTCTCCGCTGGAGCGCTCCCAGTGTGACTCGCTGGGGATCGTGGAAAGCGTGGTACGCGTCATCATCGAGCCGGTGGGACGGGTCATGGTCCGGGAGGATTGCATGCGGGGATCCCACCTCGTGCACCATGCCCCCCCTCACTCCCGTTCGAGGACTGCACCCCTGTCTGCCTGCCCCACCATCGCGGCATACCTGGCAAGGGCCCCTTTCAGCGGACGCACACGCATTTTCCACTCCTTCCTGCGCCGTTCCATCTCTGCGGGTGCAACCATGAGGTCCAGTGTCCGGGCATGGAGGTCTACCTGTATTCGGTCTCCCTCCTTCACTAGACCGATCGGGCCTCCAGCTGCCGCTTCGGGTGCGACATGCCCGATGCAGGGTCCGCGGGTCCCGCCCGAGAACCTGCCGTCGGTGACAAGCGCGACCCGGGAGTACCCGAGGCCCACGATGGCGGATGTCGGGGAGAGCATCTCGGGCATACCGGGAGCACCACGCGGGCCTTCGTAGCGGATCACGACGATATCCCCCTCCTGTATTTCCCTTGAGAGGATTGCCTTCATCGCCTCCTGTTCGCCGTCGAACACCCGCGCCGGCCCTTCGAGTCTCCACGCATCCTCCCGGACCGCGGCCGATTTTATCACCGCTCCCCGGGGAGCAAGGCTTCCGAAAAGGATGCGCAGCCCGCCCGCAGGACTGACGGGGTCCGCGATGCTCCTGATAATGCTTTTTTCGGGGACCTGTGCCTCCCCTGCAATCTCGCTGATACGCCTTCCCGAGACCGTGGGAGCATCGGCAAGAGACAAGGAGAGGGCTTTGAGGACCGCGGGAATGCCCCCCGACCGGTAAAGGGCCAGCATCGAGTGCGGCCCTGACGGCTGCATGTTGCAGATGTGGGGGATCTGGCTCCCGATGGTGGTGAACGAATCCAGGCTCAAATCCACCCCGGCTTCCGATGCGATGGCCATCAGGTGAAGGACGGTATTGGTGGAACCGCCGAGCGCCATATCCACGCGTATGGCATTCTCAAGGCTCTGCTTCGTGATGATATCGCGGGGGCATACGCCATCTTTCACGAGCGCCATGATCCGTTCGCCGGATTCGCGGGCCACACGCAGTTTTGCCGCATCCACCGCAGGGATTGCTGCGCAGCCCGGAAGGGACATCCCCATGGCCTCGGTCATGCAGGCCATCGTGTTTGCAGTGTACAGGCCCTGGCAGCTCCCGCATCCGGGCATGGCTGCACATTCAAGGGTGTTGAGTTCCTCCGCGCTCATCCTCCCGGCGGCCACCCTCCCCACGCCTTCAAACACGTCGATGAGCGAGAGGTCGCGGCCCTCGAGGTATCCCGGGAGCATGGCGCCTCCGGTGACGACAATGGACGGGATGTTGCATCGTGATGCTGCCATCAGCATCCCGGGGACGATCTTATCGCACGTGCAGAGCAGCACCATCCCGTCGAACCGGTGCGCTTCGGCCATCAGTTCCACTGAATCCGCGATGTTCTCACGCGAGGGGAGCGAGTACCGCATGCCTTCGTGTCCCATCGCCACCCCGTCGCAGATCCCGATGACGCCGAATTCGAACGGGAGGCCGCCTGCTGCCGCGACACCCTCGCGTATCTTGCCTGCCAGTGTCCGCAGGTGAAAATGGCCGGGAACAATATCATTCCAGGCATTTGCAATTCCTATATACGGAAGCTGCATCTCTCTGTCCGAGATGCCCAGGGATCGCAGGAGCGACCTGTTCGGCGCCCTCTGGTACCCCTTCTTTACCTCGTCACTTCGCATCATTGCGTCATCCCACATTCTTCACTGCAGTTCTCTTTTCCCTGAAGTATAATCAAACCGGCTGCTGTATATGCCTGGTAATGGAATTGTAGTGAAAAAAGGGGATATCACAACAGGTCCCCATTACGGTTCAGGACCTTTGGTAAGACCTCGCGGCCTGTACAAATGAGGACGCAAATTTTTTTGAAAAGTATGCATGGGTATAGGTCGCAAGGCTCTCGCCCGCAAACATTCCGTCATTCCCATCGATGATCCCCTTTCCCCTGCAGAGCCTGATGGCAAAATGTGCGTCATGCCGGCATACGATCTCCGAATAGTGGAATTCGTGGCCGAGAATGCGGCTGCCTGCCGGCACGAACCCCGGTCCGCCGGTCCATGACCCGTCGGAATACCCGAGCGCCTGGATCTTTCCTGTCATGCACGCTTCGGCAGGAAGGATACCAGCCATCCGGTGGGTACGTTCTCCCGTGACATGCTCGCAGAGATACAGCAGACCTCCGCATTCCCCGTATACAGGCATGCCGTCTCCTGCTTTTTTTGCGATGTGGCCCCTGCAGGGGGATTCCTCCAGTGCGCGAGCATGGAGTTCGGGATACCCGCCTCCCAGGTATACCGCGTCGACAGAAGGGAGGTCGTCTGCCATCGGGGAGAACGGGATCAGTTCCGCACCTGAACGCCGGAGGAGATCCAGGTTGTCCTGGTAGTAGAAGCAGAATGCCGCATCCCTTGCGATGCCAATCCTTGCACAGGGCGGATGTGATTCCTGTCCGGTGTCCGGTTCCGGGAGTGGAGGTGCCGACCGGGCGATCTCGATGATCCGGTCGATTTCGCAATGCTCCTCCATCATCTCCCCCAGTCCCCCTGCCTGCTCTATCTCGTGAGCCATCTGCAGCCCCAGGTGGCGGCTCTCTATCCCGAGTGAGGGTGCACGGGGGATGTATCCAAGTGCCGGGAGGATACTGCCTGAATGGATCATTTCCCTGTGACGCGGGCTCCCCACGCGGTTGAACACCGCTCCGCTGATCCGGATGCCGGGTTCGTACTCCGAATATCCCTTCACCAGCGCATGGGCGCTCCGGGACATCCCGTTCACGTCGACCACCAGGAGCGCCGGGGAGGAGAGGATTCGCATGACGTGGGCTGTACTGGCAATATCGCTTCCCTCCAGTCCGTCATACATCCCCATCACCCCCTCGATGATGGCGATATCGGCCCCCCGGCATGTGCGGGTGAATGTCCCGAGGACTCCATCCTCCCCCATCATGAACGGGTCAAGGTTGCGGGAGATCCGGCCGCAGATGGCGGTGTGGTGGGTGGGATCGATGAAGTCCGGGCCGATCTTGAAAGGCTGGACTTCGAACCCCCTCCGTACCAGCGCCTCCATGATCCCGCGTGCGACTGTTGTCTTCCCGCACCCGCTGTGGGTCCCGGCTACGACAATTCTCGGGATTGATAAAATCCGGATCACCTTTCTCTTTCTACGTCGCCGTCCGGGATATTGAAAGATGTCCTTTCTCATGAGCTCCCTGGCAGGTGCGGGAAAACGAAGAAATCCAATTTTTTTTGCGGCGACCATTTTTTCACAGGGTTCCCCCGAAGGCCGGCTCGAAGAGATCGGTCGCATTGGAGTTTTGGCTATCTGCCGGCACGGGACTGTGTCACTGAATAAGGTAACCGGGGTTTATTCCCGCTTCTTGTAAAAAAGCAAGCGGATATCGGTTGCTCTACCCGATTCCCCACTGTGCGAGGGTGGTCCGGGAGGGATCGATATCGGCCCATGCCCACCCGAGTGCCTCTATGATCCGGGAGATGGGCTGCTTCACCGTCTTCTCCATCATCATCTCCCAGTCCACCTGGAATTCGGGGGGGACCTGATCGCCGTATTCGAAACAGAGCACATCCGTCTTCCTGTATTTCGCGGTCACGTTCTTTATATAGACCCTCTTCGGCTTGCTGCCCCTTGCAAACTCCGTCCCGAGGTGCTCATTTGCATATTTCGCTCCCCTGACATGGGCATCATCCGTCTGGTAATCGGCAAGGTCCTTCCCGATGCCGCCGGGGATGCCGATCTCGTCGAGAGAGAATCTCCCGGCGCGGAAGTCGCGTATCACGTCGCCAAGGTATCGCTTGACCTCGTCGTATCCCTGGCCCATGAGTATGAGTTCCATCACCTTCCGCTGGACCACCTTGGTGATCTGGGGGTAATCGCTTCTCCGGATCTCGAACCCCACGATATCGATCTCGTCCACATCGGCCCCTTCCTTCCAGACGAGGTGCCCTGCATACCGTTTCTTCTTCCCTGCCTGGAAGAAGCGGCGGTATACTTTCTCGAACTTGATGGAGAAGTAGTGGGCATCGGTATTCAGTTCCTGCTGTGCAAATGCCGCATAACTGGCATTGAGGGCTGCCTCGATCTCCCGTGCTTTCCTGATGGTTTTTTCCGGGTCAAGGCCCGGGAGCGCCACCATGCAGGAATCGGTGTCCCCGTAGATGACATGGGAGCCGAGGGACTCGATCACTTTTCGCGTGTGCTCGATAATGGCTCTTCCCACAGATGTGATTGCAGCCCCGATCTCCCTGTCGTAGAGCCGGAAACGCGTGTAGCCGCTGACGCCGTAATACGTGTTCATGATCACCTTGAGCACGTTCTGCTGCATGTCGTAGAGGACGTATTCCTGCGAGCCGAAGGGATAGCGGTTCCGCATGGCCTTTTTTTCGTCCCTCTCCACGAGGAGATCGCTGATGATGCTCCGGGTGAGGCCGTCGGGTTTTGCGCGGAAACGCACCCCGTTCGGAGCCCGCAGCTCTCCCGCCGGATCCTTGGTCTCGGGAGACGCATTGATGGTCATCATCGCCATGGGATAGAGGCTTTTCAAGTCGAGAACCACCACGTTCTCCTTCACCCCGCGGCTCGGGTCAAAGACAGTCGCCCCTTCGAATTCCTCGGCAGGGGCATACCCCTTTGAGGGGAGGATGTAGTGGCCGTGTGCCTTCCTGAGCACGAATATATCGATGACATTGGAGGAGTTCAGCGTCTTTTCAAGCGGGCAGCCGACGTATCTCGCGATCTCGCGGTAGAACTCTATGATGCGGTTCTTCTCGTTGATGGCGACGCAGAGCTTCACGTCCTTGTGGTTGTATTCGACCAGGAGGCAGGGGTCGTTCTTCCACAGGTCGCTGATGGTTCCCGTATACCTGACCTTCGTCTCCCCCACTTCAGCCTCGGCCACCGCATCCAGGCGGTAGGACTCTTTCAGGGTCGCGTGCATCTTCCGGTACGCGGGGAGGAGATCGAACATCGCCCTCCCGCGGAGCGCAAGCCTCTCCACCTCGCCTTCAAGCCGGGCCAGCATGGTGGCGGAGAGGGAGAGCGCCTCCATCCTTCGCTTGATGTACGGGAGGTCGAATTCAAGGAAGTTCCACCCCGAGAGGATATCAGGATCAGTGTCCCGGATATAGGCGGCAAATCCCATCAGCATCTCTGTCTCCGATGAAAAGACCCTGATCTCGTGCCTGTCCGGGTCGAAACACCCGGAAGGAGTCGGGGCCTTCCCGTCCAGTGAAGATGTTTTATGGGCCGAACCGGGCGGCTGATGGAGGAACGTGGTATACCTGTCAGGATATGAGTCCCAGCACGTGATACAGATGATGGCATCCCGGGCGGGTTCAGGGAATCCGCGGGCATCCTCGCACTCGATATCAAGCATGCACACCCGGGCGGGGGCATAGATATCTGCAGGCAGGATATCCCGGAAATCCGCAGTCAGGGATGGTGAGAGGACCCCTCCTGTCAGACCCAGGTCGATCATGAAACGGGTGGCAAAGGGAATATCTGCCTCGAAGTGCTGGTACCGTTCCCTGACATCCCGGACATCTGTCGGCTTCCCGGTATAGATCCGCACCAGGCGATCTCCCCGGATGGATGTGTAGACCGTTTCACGATCGGTGACAGCAGGGGAAGGGGGGGGATTCCGGTCGACCTGATCGGCAGGTGCGTAAAGGTACGGCCGGAATCCCGTCACCTGGACATGCCGGGCGGATCCGTCAGGCTCCCGCCCGAAGATATGGATCAGCGGGCCTTCGGGAGTGTTGGAATATTCCACCTGGGTGATGGATACCTGGAATTTTCCGGCAGTGCGCTGATCGGGAACACCCGTTGATGCCTCACTTTTATTATTGCCCGTTTTCCTTTCCGTCACGACTCAGACTCCGAGATGTTTTCGAAGGCCGGATACGAAATCCGCCGCATCAGTAAAATGCTGCCTTTCCCAGGGGTCCAGTTTCCATTCCAGGATCTCGTGAATCCCTTCTTGCCCGATCACAGCCGGAACACCGATGGAGCAGTCTTTGAAACCGTATTCGCCGTCAAGAACGCAGGAGCAGGGAAGCGTGACCCGCAGATCCTCGACCACTGCCTGGATCAACGCCGCGATATGATATGCAGGCCCGAACACGGTCCCTCCCTTTCCCCTGATGATCTCCATGCTCGCACCCCGCAGATGGGTGAGGATCTCCTCTCTCGCGGGGACACCTATCGGCCGCTTCAGGTGGCTGAAAAGAGGGACCTGGTACTCCCCATGGTCTCCCAGCACCCATGGATCGCCTGCAATATGGTGCTTTTTGAGTTCCAGCCCGAAACGTGCCGAGTCCAGCTGTCCCCCGAACCCGATGCACCGCGAGGGATCGAGGCCGTTCTTGCGGCACAGGTAATAATTATTTGCATCCATGGGGTTCGTGACAGTGATGAGGACTCCGTCGTAATTCCGGAGTGCCTGGCTGCACTCGAATGCCACGGGGAGGTTGGCCTGGAGGAGGTCGGCCCTTGTCTTCACATCCGGGTTCCGGGGAAGACCCGCCGAAAAGACACAGATATCACTCCTCTTCACAGACCTCCAGTCGGTGCTGACCGGGATGTCAAGGCCCGTGTGCCTGAGATCCAGCACCTGGGCCTGGAGAAATGCGGGGACGGCATCGTACATGACCAGTTCGTCTGCAAGACCCAGTATCGCTGAAAGATACGCGACCTGGCCCCCGATCCTTCCCACTCCCAGCACCGATACAGCTGTCATACCTTCTATCATTCTCTGTCCGGACAATAAATAATTACAATCAGGATGATCTCTTCTCTACATGCCACGACTCGTTTCCGGCCGGGTGAATGTCGGCGGTATCTGTCTTGACAATCACCTCATCCTCGCCGCAGGTATTCTCGGCACCACCGGTTCATCCCTCCTGCGGGTCCTCTCGGGGGGTGCCGGGGGGGTGGTCACCAAGTCGATAGGGCCGCATCCCATGGAGGGTCATCCCGGTCCCTGCCTTATCCCGGTCGCCGGAGGCCTTCTCAACGCCATGGGGCTCCCCAACCCGTCCATGGAGTTCCTTGACGAACTGGCGCCGCTTGCGGGAAAACCCGTCATCGCCAGCATATTCGGTGGCAGCCCCGCCGAGTTCGCAATGGTGGCCGGGTGGTTTGCCGGGAAGGTGAGCGGCTTTGAACTGAACCTCTCGTGCCCCCATGCCAGGGGGTATGGCGCGTCCCTTGGTGCCGATCCCGC
The DNA here is from genome assembly GCA_964452625.1 of uncultured Methanolinea sp. GTDB lineage: Archaea > Halobacteriota > Methanomicrobia > Methanomicrobiales > Methanospirillaceae > Methanolinea_A. The sequence continues at coordinate 574,290 of CAYVMJ010000001.1, read as the reverse complement.
ACTTGTGGAGAAATGCACGCATGCGGTTGCTTCCATGGGTGTGCCCACGTGGGTGAAACTGACCCCGAACGTGACCGACATTACGGAGATCGGGAGGGCCGCGGAGAGAGGCGGCGCGAGTGCTGTCGTGGCCATCAATACCGTAAAAGCGATGCGCATATCAGTCAGGCTGCGGCGGCCGGTGCTTGGCAACCGGGTGGGCGGGCTGTCGGGAAAAGCGATATTCCCGGTTGCCGTGCGGTGTGTCTACGAGCTCTATGATGCGTGCTCCATCCCCATCATCGGATGCGGGGGCGTTTCCAGTGCAAGTGACGTCCTCGAGATGATGATGGCAGGGGCTTCCGCGGTCGAAATCGGGACCGCCGTCATGGATGACATCTCGGTCTTCTCCGCGATATCAAAAGAACTCTATGGGGATGACGGAATACCCGGCGAAACACTCGTGGGGTGCGCCCATGAATGACAGCCTCCCGCTCCCTGTGTATATCACCGGAATTGATGATGAAACCTCATCCGTCAGGACGTTTACATTCGATACGGAGTTCTCTTTTATCCCCGGGCAGTTCGTGATGGTTTGGGTGCCGGGGGTCGACGAGATCCCGATGGCACTCACTTCAGGTTCCTCAATAACTGTCCAGCGGGTAGGCGATGCGACGAATGCGCTTTTCTCACTTGGTCCCGGCGATACTCTCGGTATCAGGGGCCCGTTTGGAAATGGATTCCCGCGATGCCGGGAGGTTCTCGCAGTTGCGGGGGGTGTGGGTGCTGTCCCGCTCCTGCCTGTCGTGCGGGCGGGGGGTGTGAAAAAAATCCTCCTGGGGGCGCGGTCAGCCGGGGATCTTCTTTTCACCAGCCAACTGGAGGCGATGACTGAACTCTCTGTTGCGACCGATGACGGTTCCGCCGGACACCGCGGTTTCGTGGCAGATCTTCTCATGCATGAGGATCTCCACCAGTATGACTTCCTCTTCTGCTGCGGCCCGGAAAGGATGATGACCGCGGTACTGGACTTCCTTGTGCGATCAGGGTGTCCGGAAAAGGGGTTCTTCAGCCTGCACCGGTATATGAAGTGCGGGATAGGGGTGTGCGGTTCATGTGCGATTGATCCCCTCGGACTGAGGGTCTGCAGGGATGGCCCTGTCTTCCCAGGAGATCTGCTGGTTAAAAGTGAGTTCGGGCATTACTGCCGCGATGCAAGCGGGAGGCGGCGCCCTATTTAACTGCATGGAATATCCGGAGTGAGAGAGAATGGAATATGTTCACTTTTTGAGCTAATTTAATTTAAATTATTGCAAAACGCCAATGCAGTGCAAAAATCATTTAGAAAGGTATTAATAACACCAGAAAGGATTTTAATTTTGAACCTATACGCGAAGTGAATTCGTGGGTTATGGTATAGGTAGGACATTCGAGAGGTGTGTAAAAAATGGTGTTTCATCCCCCAGTTGCAATCGTCGCAAAGGCCGGCGATGCTGGGAAGTACAAGGTAGGACTGCCCGCTTGGAACATGCTTATTCGCGGGTTCATGGCCGGCGCTTACATCGCAATGGGAGGCGCCCTCGCAACATTGTGCAGCACTGGGATAATGGCTAGCGATGCGGCACTCCGCTATGGGACTGCAAGTGCTGGTTTTAGCCAGCTCATCACGGGTGCTGTGTTCCCTGTTGGGCTTATTATCATCGTTCTTACCGGTGCAGAACTCTTCACCGGTGACGCGATGCTGGCCCCGATGGCGGCATTCATCCACAAGATCAGCTGGGCTTCCGTGCTCAACCTCTGGGTATGGGTCTACATCGGAAACCTGATTGGGTCGATCTGGTATGCATACCTGATGGCATACGGACCACTGTGCAGTGTCGACGCCATGGGAGTGATTACTGCGAATGCATTCGGGTCACGCGCAATCGCCATTGCAGGTGCAAAAGTGAGCTATGTGAGCATGGCAGGGCACTGGTCCGCGTTCCTGAAGGCAATCGGTTGTAACTGGCTTGTCAACCTGGCCGTGCTGCTCGGTATCTGCGCTGACGACCTGATTGGAAAGTTCTTCGGAATCTGGTTCCCGATCATGGCCTTCGTTTCGTCAGGGTTCGAGCACTGTGTCGCAAACATGTATTTCATCCCTGCCGGTATTATGACACAGGGATTCATCACCGATCCAACAAAGATAAATGCCGGACTGAACTGGGTGTCATTCATTACGAATAACCTCATCGTTGTCACCATCGGCAATATTGTCGGTGGAATGTTCTTTGTCGGTGTCATCTACTGGGTTGCGTTCCGCAAGGAAATTGCAGCACTCAAGTAACCGGGATTGAATGAATATCGGAAAAATCAGGCCCAGGATCTCCCCCATCATCCTCTTGGTGGGGGGATTCTTCGCCATCCTTTTAGCAATTGCCTATTACATCTCAAGGGATTCCGTATTACTTGTGTGGGGGATCCCGATGCTGATTCTCCTCATGATCATGCCGCTCGGGCTCAACTATATGAGCCAGAAAGAGTATGCTGACGTGAGACCGCAATACGAACGCGAAGCCCGACGTGTGCGGATCAAACAGATCAACCTGAACATGGTAGGCGAGCCGGTCCGTATTGAAGGAGTCGTTGAGAAGGTCCGTTTCCAGTTCTTAAACCGTCCCCAGTATATTGTCGCCGACCGCAGCGGTGAGATCTCAGTGAGAATGTTCACCCACCCGGGAGAGAAAATCCAGGTCGATGATGTCGTGGAGGTGCTCGGGATGGTCATGAAGCGGTATGTTGCAGCAGGAGACGCGATAGTGAACGGGGTGTCTATCAGGAAGATAGACAAGGTCGTTGAAGTCAAACCCACACAACAAGGGAAATAACGATATTTCCCCCCTTATGGACTGTCCATTTCCTACAGATTCCCTCATTGTAAATCGAAACGTAATTAATTTATAGGATAGTTAATATGATACCATGAACCACGACGGCACGACCTTCAGGCGACTGCTCATGATCGCCATCGTTGTCGGAGTGGTATCCGGGTTCGGGTCCCTGCTGTTTTTTGAAGGGCTCACACTGGCAACGCAATTCTTCATGGGCACGTGCCTTGGATATACGTACCCGGTGGAAGGGCAGTCCGCAGCTGCGATTGCAGGGTGGGCTCCCCCACTCACTATCTGGTACCTTCTGCCGATCATCTGTTTCGGGGCGCTCGCTTCCGGGATACTCGTGACAAAACTTGCTCCCGAGACGGAGGGGCATGGAACGGATGCCGCCATCAGGGCATTCCATGAAAAGGGAACCATTCGAAGGCGTGTCCCATTTATCAAGGCGGTGACCGCGATCCTGACCATATCCACAGGCGGCAGCGCAGGGAGGGAGGGCCCCACTGCCCAAATCGCCGCCGGTATAGGATCAATGATCGCCGATATGCTCAAATTGCCCCTCCATGAGCGAAGAATGGCCCTCAATATCGGCATCGGTGCAGGAATCGGCACTATATTTCTGGCTCCTCTCGGCGGTGCGATCCTTGCCGCAGAAATTCTCTACAGAAGGGATTTCGAATCAGAAGTGATCGTTCCTGCGTTCCTCGCGTCCATCATCGGCTACTCGATATTCGGCCTCTTCGAGGGGTTCAGCCCTGTGTTTTCAGAGGCACCAATCGTCTGGAATGTGTTTCAGATACCCTTTTTTCTCGTCCTTGGAATTGTGTGTGCCGGTTATGGCTGGCTGTACATTCATTCCTTTTATCGCAGTCATGAGATATTTGCAGATCTCGTAAAAAAGTACCATATTCCATTATTTGTGAAGCCTGTCATCGGGGCTTTCCTGACCGGACTGATCGTTATTGTCCTCTTCCTCTTCGTTCCAAATGGTGCGGAAATTGGTCTCGGCAGCCTTGGTTCAGGGTATGGATTCGTCCAACTTGCGCTGTATTCAATGCTCCCCCTTGGGGTGCTTATTATCCTCTCATTCCTGAAGATACTCACCACATCACTCACTATCGGTTCAGGTGGCAGTGGAGGCGTCTTTGCGCCGGGACTCGTGATCGGGGGCATGGTCGGGGGCATGTGCGGAGTCATTTTCAACATTGCGTTCCCGGCGTATTTTCCTGTCGAGACAATCCCTGCATTCGTCATTATCGGCATGATAGCGCTCTTCGGTTGCGTCTCGTATGCTCCCATTGCAGTGATGATCATGGTCGTCGAGATGACCGGAAATTTTTCATTGCTGGTCCCTGCAATGGGTGCAGTCGCAATAGCCTGCCTGCTGACGAAGGGAAGCGGGATCTACCGCGCCCAGGTCGAGACAAAGGCGGACTCCGGTGCGCACCGCGGGGAATATGAAATCAGTATTCTCCAGAAGATGCATGCGGACACCAGCATGACCCCTGTCGCGAAGGTGATTGTTCTCCATCCCGATGAAAAGAGCGAACAGGTGCTGGCACTCATCCGGGCTCACGGACACACGGGATTCCCCGTTGTCCGTGAAGAAAAACTCGTGGGAATCATGACCATCCAGGACGTACGGCAGGTGAGGGAGAAGAAAGACCTGAATGCCCCCGTGAAGGAGGGTATGACCAGGGATCTCTACACGATAACGCCGGATACGACCCTTGACAGGGCTCTGAAGATAATGATTCAACAGGACATCGACCACATTCCTGTGGTGGATCCGCAGGATCCCGGGAAGATGGTCGGCTTTTTGACCCGGACCGACATCATGAATGCCTATGCCAGGTATTCAGAAGAGAATTCCACTTGATATGGTACTTTTTTTTAAATGCGGAAGATCCTGGATGGGTCATGAAAATCTTATAAATCCATGTCCGGTTGAGATCAGATTATTCGAATCCATCCATGTTTCCGTGAGTGGATAAGAATCGTACCTTTATGATGGTTACCGGGCCCTGGACTGACTTTGTAATTCACAAGGGGCAGGGTATATCACAATAATTGCATAGCATCTCTACGGCTTTCTGAAAACAGGTTACTCCTCATGACAGAAAAAACACATGCAGTTCTCCTGAAACAAAAAACCTGCGTTGGTACCATCATTCAGGTTATATTGACATACCGTGCATGGATAATGTAAAAAACAAGGGAACATGACCCGAAGCCTGGATGAGATGAGCAATGAGGAACTCTGGCAGTTGTTTCCGATTGTGCTGAGTGAGTATCAGCCGATATGGAAAGAACGCTACATTGAGGAAAAGAAGGTCATCGTGCAGGCGATCGGTTCTCACAATATTATCAGAATCCACCACATAGGCAGCACTGCCGTTCCCGGCCTGCTGGCAAAACCAACGATCGATATCCTGGTGGAGATAGACGATACGACAGATACCAGTTCCCTCATCTCATCTATGCAGGAATGCGGGTACAGATACCTGAAACAACCGGAGAATCCGCCTCCCCACATGATGTTCATCAAAGGGTATACCCCTGATGGGTTCAAGTGCCAGGCCTATCATGTTCATGTGAGATACCAGGGTGACCAGGATGAGATCCGGTTCAGGGATTATCTTATAACCCACCCGGATACAGCGCGGGAATACGGGGAGTTGAAAATGAGACTGAAAGACCTTCATGAGCACAACCGGGATGCATACACTGCTGCAAAGACCGAATTTATCCGGCGGGTCTGTGAACTATCCCGCAAAGAAATGAAGAATTCACAAGATTCCTGACGCAATCGTGATTGAAACCAAAGATGGGACCTGTTGGTTTCTAAAGTCTGTTAAACGATGTTGAGGATTGCCATCCTGGAAAATCGCTGAACCCTTTTTTTTGTATGCACAACTTTTTAGGCAATATGCCAAAAAGTTTATGCATAATGCCAAGATAACATTGCATTGTGAAAACAATGAAGTCCAAAAAGATACTTCTGGGAGGCCTCCTCATTGCGGGGATCCTCATCACAACATTCGGGATTACCGCAGCATATGGCATATTCCCGCCGTACATCACACTCGATCCGATTACAGATCCGGACGCGGGAGACCTGCTCATACTATCCGGAACAACCAACCTTCCGGAAGGATCAGAACTCCTGGTGAAGATCGCCGAAGAACCGGGCGAATCGGGGAATGAATTCGAGAAGACAAATACCGGCACATCGGCGAGGGTACTCAGAAATGCTGAAGGCCCAAACCAATGGACCGCCGCGATAGATACCTCGACCCTGAGACCGGATACGTATCGCGTGGAGGTCACCCAGATGACATATGATCATGTAAACTGGAAGATTATCCTTGGGGATACTTCAGCAACCGCATACTTCACTCTGACTGGCGAATACCTCGGAAATGATCCCTCCCTGCCGGAGCGTGCGACTGAAGATCCTTTCTTTCGGATTGATGCGGTAGGGAAAAAACACACAGGCGACCAGTTCCTTGTCACAGGCGTTACGAACCTTGCCGTCGGTTCTGATGTGATCTGGGAGGTCGACCCGGCCGTCGCACCTGATTTCCCGGATAGCGGGACGTTTTCAGGGATGATGGCGAATTCAGAGGTGACAAGAGGGAATGGAGATGAAAACTGCGTATCACTCGCGGTAGACACCACTCTCCTGGAGCCCGGAGAGTACACCATCAAGGTATCAAACGTCGTAGGTGACATATATTCTTCCGATTTCCGTACGGGTGATATTTCAGCGTCTGCGGAGCTTGTTCTGACATGAACCTGTATCAGGGGGTCCCGGGGACCATCTTGTCATTGAGAATCCCCGGTATGCTCCAGGCCAAATCCTCTGTGGTTGGCCGATGCCAGAAGGACATCGTGCGAATATATGGATCCGCTGGGGGAAACCGCGATCCCCTTCCTCCGGAGTATTCCATGAAGAAGAAGAAAAGGAAACTAATTTCGGGAACACCACTGAACAGATCCGTTGAGAGCCTATGAAAAGGACAGCGCTTCTCCCGATCGGAATCGCGTCTGCGACAATCCTTGTTCTCATGGCTCTATGGATTCTGGTTACCGGTACGTTCTATCTCGTACCCACGATCACGATCGATCCCATTGGAGACGAGCCGCTTGATGAATTCGGCATGCTGGTGCTGACCGGGACCACCAACCTGCCGCTCAATTCTCATCTCTTCATCAATATCTCACCGGCATACGGGGCTGACGGAGCATACAGGACCGGACTGGCATCAGTGGCGTTCGGGACAGGGGGACGGAACTCGTGGAGAGCGGTGGTAAATGCTTCTGCATTACCTCCGGGGAGGTATATGGCCCGCGTCTCTGACATCGCGCTGACAGAAGGCGGCAGTCCCATCATGCCGGGAGCCGTAACAGCCATTTCAGAGATCTCTCTTCCCGGTCAACCGGAGTTTGTTATCCCCGAAAAGGAGCCTTACATCCGGATCAATACCATTGGCCAGGTTGCCGCGGGAGAGATCACCGAGATCTCCGGCACCACGAGCCTCCCGCCAGGAACTATCGCGGTATGGAAGGTTGATCCGGTTCCCTGTTCCGGGAACGGCACCCCAGGGTCTCCGGACATCACAAGGGGTGCCGCCATGGCAGAAGGTTCAACGACCGTAACAGAGGGGATCTCCGGCGTCCACCGGTGGTCGTGTTTTCTCGACACGGTCGGCGCGATGCCGGGGTGTTACCGGATTGTCGTGCTTGGAGAAACATCTGAAGGGGCTGCAGAGTTTACCATTACCAGCGATCCCTCCCAGAGTAGATACCAGCCACCCAGGTTCATTACGATCGATACATTCCCGGACCCTCCGCGGAACACGATGGTCGTGCTCACCGGCACGACAAATCTCCCCGCCGGAGAGGAACTCACAGTAGTAATAATTCCCGACATGAAGAGCGAATATGACTTTCTGGTGAATCCGCAGGACAGGTCCCAGGGTGCGAGCTTTTCCGGCGTTATCGGGTCGATCACCGCACAGCCCAGGTCAGGTGGGATCAACCTCTGGTCGATGGACTTCGACACCTATCACCTCGATCCCGGCAAGTATTCGGTGGAAGTGAGCAACTCAAAGACGAACCAGACCACCTTCAGGCTCGAACAGGGTGACGTGTCGGCTGCAACAGGCTTTATAATCGGGGGAGAGCCCGCATGAAAAGGATCACCTACCTTATCTGCATCCTCCTTACCTCTGCACTTGTCGCGGCGATGGTGGGCTGGTCGTTCGCTGCCGGTGCCCTCCTCGTCCCTGTGATTGCTGTCCCGCTTGGCGTCATCGTGATCCTCGCCTGCCGCCAGCAGGTCACCACGGTCATATCGGACGAGAGGACCTCAAGGATACGGTCGAAGGCCGCGATAAAGACAATCGAAGTCCTCCTTATCCTCGGCGTGATCGGGACAGCCGTCTTCGCCTCGTACGCCTATTCTGCACCCCTCGCACCCTCGGTGAACGGGAAAATTGCGATCAATAATGACGGGACGCGGTCGATGACCCTTACCCTCACGAGGGGAGGATTCCCGGGGTTGCCGGAGGAGGTGGTGCGGTCGCTCACGATCCATGATATCGATTCCATGAACGAGACGGAAGCAAGGGCCTACGGCCTCTTCTGGGAAGAAGGACTGCGGCAATACAAAGAGAGCGGAATAATCGCACGGACTCTCCTCTGCTGCCTGGGAGCGAGCCTTGTCACGTTCGGGATCTTCTACCTTTACTATACGAGGAAATATTGACGGCAGCATCGCCATGAAGAACAGGATACGGGTCCTTCGGGCCGAACGGGAGATGACTCAGGAAGAGCTTGCGGAGCTGGTTGGAGTGACGAGAAATACCATAATGTCCCTCGAGAAGGGCAAATATTATCCCTCCCTGAAACTTGCATACCGTATCGCGGATGTGTTCGGGGTGGGAATCGACAACGTATTCACGTATGAACGCGAGAAGGACGGGCCGGGTACCGGTGAGGACGAATGATGCAACCTCTCATCTGTCCGGAGAACAATATACCCGCCTCTCCCTGTTTATCCCGGATACACGGGATTTGGGGATCCGGTTATTCACTGGCCCGGGTCCTCTTGTTCCCGGCTCCTTCATGGGTCCAGTCTGCGCAGGGTGATCCGGCATGATGGCGAAACGCGACGGCCTCCTGGTGGTCGCAGGGGTTGCGCTCGGGATCGTGATTGCAGTCGTGCTGATCCTGGGGCTTAACATCCTCTCGCCCGGGACCGGCTCCCTGCCGATCCCCGGGATTCTTACAGGACAGGATGACATCCCTCTCTCCGAAGGGATCACACAGATATTCTCCGCAGACGACGTGCGCGGGTTTATCGCAAACCATACGGAGGGGAACGAAGATACAGGGAGCGGATTGATCCCCCTCACCGTGCCGGCCACTCCCGGCATGCCACCCGAACCGGGCATGCGTCCATGGCATTACGAAGTCGATACTGCTTCGTTCCACCCGGACGAGTATCTCGTGAGCGTTTCGTCGATTACGCATGATATACAAGCAACCGCGCTCTTCAACCTCCTTGCCGCACCCGCAGGCCAGGGTGTGATCCAGCAGGTCACCACGGTTTCCCGTAATCAGGAGGGCCATGGTGAAGGTTTCTTTATCAGGATCAATCCGATCAGGGACCATTACGCCGGCGAGGAGTTTTCGATCACCGGGACCACAAACCTTCCGGTGGGCGACGACGAGATGCTCGTCGAAGTCGTGACCTCTTCATTTGCGCCAACCCAGAAGACGCAGTCCGGCGAGTTTTCGGGTTCGACCGGCACCATCCGGACTTCTGGAGGTGGCGGTGGAGGTGGCGCAGGCGGGGCGAGTCTCTCTTCGATGCCTGCCCCGACACCCGCTCCCACCGCCGCACCCACATCCGCCCCGCCGGACAGGGAACACTCCCTGACAAACGTACAGGTGAAGGGTGTCGACGAAGCGGATATCGTCAAGACAGATGGGACCAATATTTACGTTGTTTCAGGAAATGCACTTCATATTGTCAGGGCTTATCCTGCGGAATCAGCAAAGGTCCTTTCGACGACCGGGTTTTCCGGCACACCGCTCGCTCTCTATGTATTTGGGGATACAATCGCCCTGATCTGCAGAGATACCCGAATGCCTGATTACTGGCGCTGCGAACCCGGCCGTTGCAAAGGTAAAGCTCTCACCGGGGAGAGGACTGTCATTTACGTGTTTTCGGTCGGCGATCCCTCGTCCCCTGCATTGGAGCGGGAGGTAGGAATCGATGGAAAATACACCGATTCGCGTTTGATCGGTGAATGGCTGTATTTCCTCACGTCCACACCGATCTTGCCATACTCTGCGGATATCAGTTTCCCTGAAGTCCGTGACGGTGAGAACGGAGCATATACCCCGGCTGCGTATTCAATCGAGGGGGATGACAGAGCATTTGCCTTCACTACGATTGGGTCCGTGAACCTTGATTCCGATGCCGCGGTGAAAGCAAAGTCATTCCTGGTCGGAACGGCCGGAACGGTGTACGTCTCCCCGACCCATTTGTACTTCGGGGTCCATTCCTTTGGCAATACCCCGGTTCTGCGGCATATGGACGTTGAAGGCCGCGAGGTCGGGGGGAAAGCCGACCACACCGGGATATATTCATTCTCCCTGAAGGACGGGATGATCAGGTTCGATGCCCATGGAACGGTGGACGGAAAGCTTCTCAACCAGTATGCAATGGACGAGTACATGGGCAACCTCCGACTCGCAACGACCGTCACAGAAACCGGTTCGATGCCTTCCACGACCTCCAGCGAAGTGACGGTGCTCGACAGCACCCTGACTCCCATCGGACGCGTCACTGATATCGCCCCCGGAGAACGCATTTATGCCACCAGGTTCATGGGGGAGAAGCTGTATATGGTCACGTTCCTCGAGACAGATCCCTTTTTCGTCGTCGATCTCGAAGACCCGCACACCCCATACCTGGCAGGGAAGCTCAAGCTCCCGGGCTTCTCGAACTACCTCCACCCATATGATAGTTCCCACATTATCGGGGTAGGAAAGACTTCGGCATGGGGTTCCGTGAAGCTCTCGCTCTTCGATGTCGGCGATATCACGAACCCCTCCCTTGTCGACAGCGTGGTGCTTGGCGAGAGCGGGAGCAGCTCGGAAGTGCTCACCGACCCGAAAGCCTTCCTCTTCGACAAAGAGAAGGATATCCTCGTCCTGCCCCTGCATCTGAGGGGTTCGTATGAGGCCGTGGGTGTGCAGGGGATTCCGACCAACACGCGAATCTGGGGAGGGGCATACGTCTTCTCTATCGATCCTTTCCATGGCTTCTCTCTCAAAGGGATGGTGAAACATTACGATGAACACTCCACGGACCAGTCACAGGTGAAGAGGGCACTCTTTATCGAGGATACCCTGTACACGATTTCGCCACTTGTCATCTGCGTGAGCGACCTTTCACGCGAAATGCAATTCCTCAACAAGGTCACACTTGGATAATTCCACATCATCCTTTTTCCGGCGGGGTCGGTGCATATAAAAGAGAAACAATACCTTGAAGCTCGTCTTCCTTCGCGCATTCAGAATGTATTTTTCAATGTGACAGGAGATATGATGAATATAATAAGGACGTCCAACCAGAGAGTAAGTCTAAAGAGAATTTCCATGAACCGGATTATCCATTTTGAGATACAGGCTGACGATCCTGAACAGGTTGCAAAGTTCTACCGATCCGTATTCGGGTGGGAGATCAACGAATGGGTCCTTCCTGGCATCGAGATGAAAGACGAGAACCGTTACTGGATGGTGATAACCGGACCCGAAGGCGAACCCGGCATCAACGGGGGCCTCGTGTTCCGCCATGGTCCCAGGCCTCCCGGCGGGCTGTCGGCGAACGCTTTTTTCTGCACGGTAGGTGTCGCCGACCTGGACGAATCAGTGAAGAAGATCAAAAGATCCGGGGGGAAAGTAACCGTTCCCCGTATGGCAATCAGGGGGATCGGCTGGTGGGCGTCCTGCCTGGATCCCGAAGGTAACCAGTTCGGCATCATGCAGGAAGACCCGGCAGCGGAGTAGGAAACAGGATATCCCGCACGCCGTGGAGACTCTGCATTAATGCGAGCTGTCTGCCATGTTAATTCGTTTCACACAGTGGGCATTCCGTGACACACAGGCTGCATGGCATGGTTGCATTCCTGGCAATCCGCGACACAAGCGGTGCGACGATGCGGAGAAGCAGTGTCCGGCGCAGCATCCATTTCGCAGCAGGGACAAGGTATCCGGGAATCCACGCATTCACGTTCCTGCACCGGAACGCGTCGACACCACCAGGGCCAAGCGCTTTTGTGGGGCAGACCCTGATGCAACGGAGGCATTCGGTGCAGACCGAAGGGTCGATTTTCCCTGCCATTCCGGGTTGCCGGGCAGGTCGTGAAGTCACAACCCCTCCCAGCACCAACCGCGGACCGAACCGGGGCGAGAGGAGGAGGGTGCTCTTTCCGATCGATCCAAGTCCCCCCGCTGCTGCGACCTGCTTCAGCCTGACGAGCCCCTCAATCCGGCCATCAACGATCCTGACAGGCAACAGAAGCGGAACGGGCTTTGCCGCAATCTGTTCTGCAAAAAAGAGGCGTGTAAGATTCATTGCAGCCCTCTCTACAGATTCCGCGATCCGGAACATCTCGCGTGTCTTCTCTCCTGCGGTCATCCGGTATACATGCACGGGCACCTCCTTTCCAAAGACTATCACGGAGCGTGCCGGAGGAAGAAATTCAAGGACTGACAACCGGTCTTTCTCAAAAAGGTCGTGGACGCGTACCTCGGAAAAAACATCCACTTCGTGTTCCCTGAAAAAAGAATCGAGATCCAATTAAATCCTCCTGCCGATCCATTGGTATGGCAGTTGCATGAGTGTATCGATTGGTTTCCGTGTAACTGGCATGGTTTTCGGCACATAATTCTTGATTCCAGCCATCAATCACCTTTTCATATGCAGGTTCTTGTAGTCCTGGCTCACCCGGATGATTCGAGTTTCAACCATGCAATCGCACGGACCGTATGCGAGACTCTTGATGCGAATAACCACCACGTTGTCTTTCTCGATCTCTACAAGGAAGGATTCGATCCCGTTCTTCCCGCACCCGAACTTTCAAGAAATGCAGTCCTGGATCCTGTGATCGAGCGACACTGCCAGATCCTGTCAAATGCTGACGGAATCGTCATTGTCCACCCGAACTGGTGGGGGATGCCCCCGGCAATCCTCGCAGGCTGGATCGACAGGGTGTTCCGGCCGGGACGCGCCTATCGCTTTGTTGAGGGAGATAAAGGAGAAGGAGTTCCTGAAGGACTGCTGAGAGCCAGGATGGCTATTGTACTCAATACCTCAAATACGGAAGAATCGAGGGAACTGGAGGTTTTTGGAGACCCGCTTGAAAGAATCTGGAAGAACTGCGTGTGCGATCTGTGCGGAATTCCCCATTTTCAGCGGAAAATATTCAGGGTTATTGTGACGAGCACCTATGAACAGCGTGTCGAGTGGCTCAATGAAACAAGGGGTATCATTTCTGAATGTTTTCCCGCCGGATGAACGGGAACTCCTGGCTGGCCCGCTTCCGGTAAATTCTTCCGGGCATGCTGTGAAACTCCAAGATAACAAGGTATTTGCCGGAAGGGCCTGAACATACAGTCAATGGACGACCCTGAAATCATCGATCTTACCCCCGACACCATCGCGGATTACGGCGTCTGCGGCTACAAAGACGCGCGAAAACACGTGGAGCTGCGAAGAAAAATCGCGTGGTTCAAAGAGTACTACCCCAAAGGGCTGAGAATAAAGGCGCTCGTCTCTAAAACCGGCGGGTACCAGGGAATGCTCGAATACATGCCGGGGGAGTATGCCCATCGCCCTGTCGATGCGGACGGATACATGTTCATCCAGTGCATTTTTGTGGGGTTCCGCAATGAATTCAAGGGAAAAGGCTATGCGTCCTCCATGATCGATGCCTGCATAAAGGAGGCAAAAGATGCGTCAATGAAGGGTGTGGCCGTCGTGACGAGAAAAGGCTCCTTCATGGCAAAGCGGGACATTTTTATCAAGCGCGGGTTTTCTCCGGTTGACAGGGCGGAACCGGATTTTGAGTTGCTGGCCCTGAAATTCGATCCGGATACCGCGAATCCCCGGTTTAAACCAACCCTGAAGGCCAACCGCTCCCCCTATACAGACGGCCTGACGATTCTTCGTTCGCCCCAGTGCCCTTACTCCGAGAAGAATGTGAACGCCATCATGGAGACCGCACAAAAGAAGTATGGTCTGTCCCCCCGGCTGATCGAGATGGAAGATGCGGAATCCGTCCAGGATTCACCATGTGCGTTTGGGACCTTCTGTATTGTGTACGAGGGACGGGTCATCAGCCACCATCCGATCAGCAACGGGCGGTTTCAAAATATCATGGATAAGATCAGGAAATGAAGTCCTCGTCCCGGATTATTCCTGCTCTCTGTGCTGTAATCGTTGTTGTTACAGCTATCCTGTTTGCCACTGGTATTCTTGACGATGCAGTGCATGATGATTCACCATCGTATCCTCTTTTTGTTATCTATAACCGCGATCCCGGCCTCACTCATTCCGTTAGGATTTCCGTAACAGACGCAACGAATGAGGATGTGTTCAACCGGACCTGCGTTCTCGCACCAAATGAAAGCATGGAACCGGATCCCCGTTCGATCGAATCCTTCCAGGACTTGACTTTTACTCTCCTGGTCGACGGGAATGAGACTTTCTCTGTGAAGGCACATCCAGATCCAACGAACATCGTCTTATTCGAACTCTATGCCCCGTATGAGAGCGAAGTTGTCTCCCACTCGATCATAGACATCACGCCGTCCGGCCGTCATCCGTCTTCTTTCATGCGGGGCGGCTGATCACGATGTCACATTACCTCTATAATTTGGGAAAAGGAGGAAATTTACGGTCACGGGCAGTTTATAACTCATTATTGGAGCTGTTCGGGAATGCTCACACCAAAATGAACCTTTCACCCGGATCGAGAGGCGAACTGCTGCAATAGGTTCATTCCCTCTTCCACGCAGAATATACATATGAGCAGGAAGGAATCCGGGACAAAGAAGAAATTGGACACAGACTCAGATGAGACCGGGATCCGTGCACGCTGCGGGTTCTCCTGCAGCCGATGCCCCATTTACAAAGAGAATGTGAAATCCGATGCCGACCGGGAACGGGTCAGTGTTGTGTTTCGAAAACTCTATTCGTATGACCTGCTACCCTGTGACGTGTATTGCGACGGATGCCTCGAGCCTGACGAGAACAACCCCCATCGGCCGGGAACAGAACGGTGTCCCATCCGTGACTGCGTTCTTGAAAAAAAGATTGCACACTGCGGAGAGTGCGACATCTTTCCCTGCGGACTGATGGAGAGGCACTTTGCCTCCGTGGAGTCGGTTCTAAAGAAGGCTCGCGAGATCCTGACACCGAAGGATTACGAAGACTTCATCGAACCCTACCTTTCACGGGAGTATCTTTCGGGGAGAGGTTCAACGTGATTGTGGAAACGTGTGAGGTATCGATGCAATCATCGAATGTATCCGGTTTCCCAAACCTGCCACCCATGTGAACGGCGTCCTGGGGAACACTATGAACACGCGAGAGATACTCACACTCCGACTTTTCAATTCCGGTCTAAGCCATTTGCCGTTTTCCAGCGCCGCCGGGTCAGTCAGGCATCTCGGGGCCGTCCAGGCGCAGGATTTTGCCGCAGCAAAATGGTCGCTCGGGCTTCGCGTGAAAAATTCCACGGATGTGGATATCGATAAGGCGTATAACGACGGGGCAATCCTGCGAATCCATGTCATGCGACCAACCTGGCATTTTATCCTGCCCGAAGACATCCAATGGATGCTTGAATTGACGGCGTCCCGGGTGAAATTACGCCAGGATGCATCTGACCGTACACTGGGGCTCGACGATATGTTGATCGGAAAGAGCAATACAGCAATCGCCAGATCGCTTGAAGGCCGCAATTATCTCACCCGGAATGAACTGAAGACGGTCCTGGCAGATGCCGGGATCCCGACCGACGTCAGGCGCCTTGCCCATATCCTCATGCGGGCAGAGCTGAACGGGCTGATTTGCAGCGGACCGAGACGGGGGAAGCAATTCACCTATGCACTCCTGGATGAACGCGTAATGGAGACGAGAAAACTGGACAGAGACGACGCCCTTGCGGAACTGGCGCTTCGGTATTTCACGAGCCATGGCCCGGCCCAGGAGAAGGACTTCTCCTGGTGGTCGGGGGTTGCAAAAAAGGATGCCCGGGCCGCACTTGAAAAGATCACGCCAGGGCTCGATCATGCGACGTTCGATGACAGGACCTACTTTTTCCCGCCAAAGCGGGATGATTCTATCCGAGATCCTCCATTGGCACTCCTTCTCCCCATTTATGACGAATACATTCTTGCGTATAAGGACCGAAGCGATATCAGCCAGGCGAGGGAAATCGAGAAGATGATCGTCAGGGGGAACGAGATGACGGCGGTCATCGTGCTGGCCGGGAAGGTGGCCGGCACGTGGCGGAAATCCACGTTAAGGGATTCGGTTGAGATACGGCTGAACCTGTTCCGTGAACCGGACGGCGACGAGGCGAAAGCGCTGGAATTGGAAGTCGAACGGTACGGGAGGTTCGTCGGGAAGGACGCGGTGGTGATTGATTGATGCTATGTTCCGGAATTATCGTTTCGTTTTTCAACATCCACCGGTCATCTGAAGCAGGGATATCCACCCGATAAGACGACATCGCCCGGGTCAATTCTACTTTCACCCCACCCCCCACCCACTTATATCTCATAAAACTCCAAACAAAATCTAAGAATGAGGCTCATCCACATAGCCGACACTCATCTCGGCCTCTCGCAGTTCAACCGGCTCGACCCCGATTCCGGGATGAACCTCCGCGAGAAGCTGATCTATGACAATTTTTTATCGGCAGTGGACAGGATTATTGCAGAGAGACCCGATGTACTCGTCCACGCGGGAGATCTGTTCGACACGGTGAAGCCGAAGACCAGGGCCTACACGACAGTCCTCGAAGCGCTGGAGAGGCTCCGGTCCGCAGGTATCCCCCTCATCGTTGTTGCAGGCAATCACAGCATGGTCAAGACCCGGTACACGACATCGCCTTTTGAAGTTCTTTCCTATCACCCGGGTGAGATACACGCTGCCTATTCTTTCAGGTACGAACACGTGGAGATCGGGGATACCGTCTTTCACCTCATCCCGAACATGCTCCGTCCCGGGGACTACCGGCAGGCATACGAGGAAGTGGATCTTGCCAGGGGTCATCACAACGTGCTCGTCACGCACGGGCTTGCGACACAGATCAGGGATAAACGCCTCTCGACAGTCGCCGAGCACGAGCTGGACAGCACCATTCTTTCCGACGAGTTTGATTATATTGCCCTTGGCCATTACCACCGGCAGTCCAGAATCACCGGGAATGCCTGGTACTCCGGATCGATCGAATACCTGACCTACGGGGAGATCTCAGATCCCAAGGGGGGACTCATTGTGGATCTCGACCGTTCATCCGGAACAAATCATCCCGAACCTTCACCCCTTGCCCTCCCCATGACCCCGATGATCGATCTCGGGACGATCCCGTGCGAAGAGGCCCACCCAAAGGATATTTCTTCAGAGATCATCTCGCGGATCGGCGGAAAGAATGTGCCGCCCCTGGCGATGGCACAGGTGACGCTCGACGGCCTGACCCGTGAACATGGAAAGGGACCGGATATGAGGGATCTTTCCCGTGTCCGTGAGCGGTTGCTCGACCTGAAGATCCGCGTCATCACCAGGGATCGGGACGGGGCGGCGGTCCCGCTCCCGCAGGACGTGCGGGCGGTGGATTACCAGAAGGAATTTGTCACTTTCCTAGGGAGCCGGAACTTCGATGCCAGACAGAAGGCGTATGTCGAGCGATGCGGCCTTTCCGTCCTGAAAACGGTCATGGAGAAACACCGGGAGGATGCGGAATGAACCATGGGGGAGACTTTTTCACCGGTCTTCTGACCCGGAATAATCTCCCAGAGGATTCTCCGGGAGGACGGCCATGATAATCGACCGTGTCATCCTGAAAAATTTCAAACGTTTCAGGAACCAGGAGATCCGGTTCAATGACGGGATAACCGGCATCCTCGGCAACAACGGGACGGGCAAGAGCACCATCGTGGAAGCGATCTTTTTCGCCCTGTACGGTGTACAGGCGACAGGAATATCCTCCGACTATATCGTCTCCTCGTTCGCAGGCCCGAAAGACAAGGCCGAAGTACGGCTCGATTTCCGTATCGGGGGCGAAGAATACACGGTGCACCGCACATTCAAAAAAGGAAAGACGATCCAGCATGACGCAACCTTCCACAGGGAGGGAAAACTCCGTGCGACAGGAGTGAGCCAGGTCGAGGCCGAAGTGAGGAGGACGCTCGGCATGGGCCCGGTCGACTTCCGGAACACGATCTATGCTGCCCAGAAAGATCTCCTGACCCTGCTCGAAAATACCCCGGGGAGGCGGAAGGAATGGTTCCTCCGGGCACTGGGCATCGATTACTTGAAAACCGAGAGCGACAGGCTCCTCAAGGAACGCATAGATGCAAAAGACCGGGACCTGCGGCTTACCGAAGGTGAACTGAAAGGGCTGACCGACAGGTACGACCCTGAAGAATTATCCAAAATGCAGAGACTGGTCGAGCAGCTTGACAGTGAGAGAAAAGACCTTGAAGACCGCATGGTGAGCCATACGGAAAGAAGAAAAGAAGTTGCTGCCGAACTGCACCGTTTCCAGGAGAAGAAGACGGAACATACGCGACTCGTCGAGCGGCATGCTTCACTTTCAGGCGATAAAAAGGACCTGGTCCGGCAGAGGGAACTTCTCCTTGACCAGGTAAAAAGCCTCCCCGGGCTCGAGACACAATGCCAGGATTTGGAGAGAGAGGTCTCGGCGCTCGATTCCAAAAAGCGTAATCTCGAAGGTTTGAGAAATAAAAAGTCAGAATATGAACGACTCAAATCCGAGATCAGGTTTGCCGAAAAGGAATGGAAAGAGTGGGATACGCGGGTCGGGAAGACCAGGGCAAATATCGGGATCATAGAGAAAGATACAAAGAGACTTGCATCATTGCAAAAGGGAGTAAGGGAACTCCTGCGGATTGGTCCGCAGGTACCAGATACCGATCTCGAACAGGCGGCGCAGTCAATGGAAGCAAGTCTCCTGCACACCATCGGGACACTCTCGGCCCGGCTCGCACACCTGGTGGAAGAGAGGAAGAACCTTGCTGCCGACTGGAAAGTCATCGAGGACGCAGGCCCCCATGGAATCTGCCCCCTCTGCCGCCAGACGCTCGGTGCCCATTACGGCCAGATCGAGGGTGAGTTCTCATCCCGCTTTGACCGGATCGAAAAGGAGGCACTGGAGGCCTGCGAACAGAAAGACCGCGTAACCGTGGAAAAAGACAGGATCGATCAGCAAAAACCGGTGTTTCGGGAGATCATGAGCATCTCGGAGAGGGTGAAGAATCGATCGCAGCTGGAATCCGATCTCCAGGAACTCCTGGCAGCGCTCAGGAAAAACGAGGAGGAAAGGAAATCACTGGCGGAACGGATCAAGGAATCGGGATACGAAGAAACTGCATTTCTACAGGCCGAAAGGGAGGTAAAAGACCTCGAAAGAGTCCGGGCCCGGTGTGTCGAGCTCGGGAAGCAGATAGTCCATGGAAAGGCCCAGATGAGCCAGCTCGAGGTCCTCGGTGCCAGGATCCAGGATAAGGAGAGGGAGATCGCGCAAATTTCAGCCGCGATTGAGAATTCCGACTTCACACCCGAGCTTGGAACGAAACTTGAAGAGGCTCTCGAAGGAATCGACAGCGGGATCCGTGCTGTAGGAGCGGAGATCGCGGCCAACAATGAACGGGTAAAGAGTGCCAGGGAAAAGATCGAGCGCTACAAAAAAGATGAAGAATCCATCGAAGAGTTGAAATCCCGAAAAGCAGGTCTCGAGGAAGAGATAGGACTGCTCCGCCTGACCCGTTCGATGATCGGGGAATATGTCCTGTACCTTATGCAGGTCGTGCGCAGCCGGATAGAAGGTGAAGTGAGTCATATAATAAGCGAGATCACGGGAGGGCGGTACGAACAGGTGCTGCTGGACGAGGACTTCAACCTCCTCGTCAGGGACATCGACGACGATTTCCCCATCAACCGGTTCAGCGGTGGTGAACAGGACGACATCGCGGTGGCACTGCGTATCGCCCTTTCACGATATCTTGCGGAGCTTCACCAGGTCCATGAGAGTACGCTCCTGATCTTCGACGAGATATTTGGAAGCCAGGATGAGGAAAGGAGAACGAACCTGTTGGCGGCACTCCGGACACAGGAATCCCGGTTCCCTCAGATAATCCTCATATCCCATATACCCGACATCCAGGGGGAATTCTCAAATACCCTGATGGTCGAGATGGCGGCCGACCAGTCGAGCAGGGTGCAGGAGCTGACATGACGAAAGGCGACCGGGAATACGAGAGAGCAGCCGATGAAATGGCGATACGCATCCGGGACACAGTGCCCGGAAACCTCGTGGAAAAGTTTGGGGAGCACGGGGGAATCAGGGCTTCCGATTTCTCTTCCTGCGAACCCTGCCCCACACATGATATATGTGCGGTGGACGGGAGCAATGCCGTCCTGATGGAGTCGGGGAGCATGGCGATCGTTCTCTTCCGGGCAGCCCAGAGCACCTTCTTCAACACAGAGAGAAGACGGAGGTCTCTCTCCTCGATGCAATTCGGAATCATCGGCCCCGGTCCGGACAACGAGGATTTTTTCGTTCTCTACGAGGAATGCTTCGGCGAGAGCCCCGGCACCCCCCTGAAAAACGATGACCGCACCCGTGTCGCCGGGATCCTCCGTGACACCCTCGAGTACTGGGTCGCCGAACAGATGGCGGCGACCCTGGAGAAGGGATCGCTCCTCTTGCGTGACGGTCCGCTCCGGGTCTCCCATGCAAGCCATGACCCGGTCCTTTCCAGGATTGAGGAGATATGCAGGGCACGCCAGATCGACCTTGCCGGAGTGAGCAAGCGCACATCGGCTACATGGGGCGGGGGTCATCCCCTTCTGCCATCCGTCTTCGGGCTGGCGGAGGCATACGGGATACCCGCTCCCTGGTGGGTCCGGATAGATCCTGCCATTCTCGACCATTCCCAGTTTCCCCAGTGGCAGCACGGCCGGATATACGTGGCATACCTCCACCAACAGGCAAAAGGCCCCATGAAGATCGAACTCTCAAAGGATCTGCCCGAGTCACGCGAGAAGAACATCATGGATCGTCTTGCGGCATGCTCAGGCGACGGCCGGATTCCCGGGTATCCATACCCCCTCTTCGATGCTCACCGCACAGTCGTACTGACAGAGGAGATCACAGAACAGGTCAGGTCGGACCTGATACGCCGCATCACCGAAACGGGCATCAGGCGACAGACCTTCGACATCCTGTTTGGAGATTATCATGACGAATTTGCACGATATTGAAAGAGTTGATCATTCCAAATACCGGTTGATCGGGCGAAGCGTTCTTTCATACCGCTTCATCGCACCCTACGACTCCAGGCCCTACATCGGCGATATCAAGAAGATTACAGATGATACCAAGGGAGTCGTCTTCTTTGCAAAGGTGACCGATCTCTCCCACGACAGCAATTTCGCCGATACCAGGTGGGACACCCGGGTGTATGCCGAAAAGTTCTATGGCCTCGGGGAGGACGTGTTTTTCACCGTGGATGCAGTGCCGCTCGGGTTCGTTGATAGTGCTGATGGCAAATTCCACAAGCCCCGGACGATCCCCTCCAAATTCTCCCGGGTGGAAGACCCTGATGCAGACGATTTCCGGTTCCTGACCGAACAGATGGGCGAGATCGAGGTCGGCCTGATGCGGAGCGGCCAGGACGTGATCCGTGATGTCGCCGTCAGGATCCCCGCACGAGTCCTTCCTCAGCACATGGGCGTGTTTGCCACGACAGGGATGGGCAAGAGCAACTTCATGAAGACCTTCTGCGCCTCCTGCATGGATGAAAGGAAGTTCGGCCTTCTCATAGTCGATCCCCATGGGGAGTACGTGAGCGGCGGGAGATCCTCGATCGGTGAACCCACTGGGGGACTTGTCCATTATACGGCCGGAAGGGAAGGTCTCGCAATCTTTACCATCCGGCCCGAAGCCGACCGGAAGAAGTACGGGATGAACAGGCTCTGGATAGAGTACGACGACCTCAAGATCGGGGATCTCTCCATCCTCTATGACCTCTCCGCGGCCCAGCACGAGATAGTGGAAGCGTTCTCCGGAGTGAAGGGCAGCGAGGTGATCAATTTCTTCAGGACTGTTGACCCGGAGTTGTTCCCCATCAGGGACCCTGCGGCTGCGGGAGTCGTGGAGGGGAGCCTGGCCTGGAAGATCCGCAACTCCATGGGAGGACCCGTCCGCGTGATCAAGAGCCATATCGATAACATAGTCAATGGAAACAGTGCGTTTTTCAGGTCAAGGGGCTCTTCCATCTCCGAAATTATTGGCAATCTCCACGAGGACAGGGTGGTCCTGATTGACATCCCGGACATGAGTGAAAGAAGCGAACTCTTCGTGCTCTCGATCATCACCCGCATGATCATGGAACGGCACCGCTCCGATGCACGGACATTCGGCATCGATGAAAGACAGGAGGCATCCCACCAGGTGCTGATCACCATCGAAGAGGCGCAGAGGGTGCTTGCAAGCGGCGGGTCTTCCACGCAGGTATTCAGGGAATGTGCCATGGAAGGGAGGAAATTCGGCGTCGGGCTCTGCGTCATCACGCAGCAGCCGAAGAACATCGATCCCAAGGTGCTCGCCCAGATCAACACGTTCGTGGTCATGGGCCTCGGCGACCGGGGAGACCGGGACATCATCGTGGGAAGTGCGAAGCAGGACCTCTCGCGGATGGAGATCGAGATCCAGACCCTCGACCGGGGTGAAGCGATCATCAGCACCATCGGCATCCCGTTCCCGGTCAGCACCCGCATCCACAGGTTCGAGGATTACATCGCGGAACTGAACCGGGAGAAGAGAACCTCCCTCTCCGACGGGCTGGAGAAGAGTTTCTGACTGCGCTATTCCCGCAACAGCGTTCGTGCCGGCGTCGTGTATCCATCCCTTGTCTCACGGCAGGTGAAAAGAGCGTTATGCCCATATCCGGCGGAGCGGGATTGCACCCGGGCCTGCAGGGAATCTTATAGTGGGGGTCTCTCATATTAGTATGGTGATTCGGTGTCCAGGCCAGCGATAGATGCACTTTTCGAGTCGATGTTCATCCTCACTGATATCCGGGTGATGCTTCGCGAGACAGCCCCTGCCCACGTGCTCTCGCCCGCCCAGCGGGAGGAAGCAGCCGCATTGCTTGACACGCTCGAGAAGAGAGTGGAGATTCTCCGGCGGGAGCTCGTGCCATGAAGTGTGCAGGCCCGATCGATGTGCGTGATGTGGATGAAGCGTGTATCAACATCGACCCGATCCAGGTGGGAGGGCGCCTGACTGCGGAAGCGATGAAGGCAGTCATTTCGTATGGGGACGGATACTCGATCTGTGACAACTGCCGTAAGCCTTTCAGGCTGGACTATATAAAAATCCCGCCTGTTGATGCATTCATCCGCGATCTCGCCGCGTTCCTCCAGATGGACGTTGCCCGGGTGGTCCCCGGTGCCCGACGGGGGTTCCAGGCCGTTGCGGATACCTACGTGCAGAAGGGAGATCCGGTCCTTATCACTGCACTCTCTCACTATACCGAAGTGCTCGCTGTCGAGAGCAGGGGAGGGCTTCTGCGGGAGATACCAAAGACTCCCGGAAACCTCATCACACCGGACGCAGCAGCAGAAAAGATCGAAGCAGTCATGCGGGAGACGGGGAAGACTCCTGCCCTCCTCTTCGTTGATCACGTGGATTACCAGTATGGAAACGTGCACCCTGTGAAGGAGATTACACGGACAGCCCACCAGTATGATATCCCAGTCCTCGTAAACGGCGCCTATACAGTGGGCATCATGGGAGTCGACGGAAAAGATATCGGGGCTGACTTCATCGTGGGATCAGGGCACAAGAGCATGGCCGCTCCTGCACCGTCCGGCGTGCTCGCGGCAACGGCCGAGCGGGCGGCCGACGTCTTCCGCACCACTTCGGCAAAAACCGATGTGACCTCCCGGTCATTCGGGATCAAGGAAGTGGAGATGATGGGGTGCACCCTGATGGGCGTGACACTCGTCGGGATGATGGCATCATTCCCGCATGTAAGGGAGCGGGTAAAGCACTGGGACCAGGAACTGGCGAATGGCAGGATGATCACCGATGCGCTGAAGGGAATCGGGGGCACCGAGATCCGGAGCGAATACCCGAGGAAGCACACGCTCACCCGTGTGGACACGAGCCAGTCCTTCGATGAAGTGGCAAAAACTCACAAGAAGCGCGGATACTTCCTTTCAAGCGCGCTGAAAGCACGCGGAATTGCCGGGATAATCCCCGGGGCAACGAAGGTCTGGAAGTTCAATTCCTACGGGATGACCCGTGAACAGGCCGAATACGTGGCCTCGGCCTTCAGAGAGATAGCAGAGGAGAACGGGATCCCGGCCAGGTAGTATACCTTTTCGAATCAAACTCACTTCGTGATTTTCATCGGGTAGGTTCGACGGCATGGCGGTCACGGGCAGTTACTATGAAAATCGCATTCGCAATTTTTCATTTTGTATTCGTGTGTCTCGAAGTGAATCATGTGGTTTTTACCAGCAGATATTCCGGTGAATTCCCCCTTTGATAACCCTCTCATTCATCTCTTCTCAAAACACCCGGCAGGATCCTTCAATCCCCGCACATCCCGAGGAATACCTCCAGGACGCGTTCGTTCCTGACTTCCGGGTGGAACATCACTCCAAAGAGGGGGCGATACGGATCGCGAACCGCCTGGATGCTTCTGCCCGAGACCGCGAGCGTCTTCCACCCGGGGGGCGGTTCACACGAGAACGAGTGGAGTTCATAAGCCTGGAATGACGGGGGAGGGGGCAGGAACGGGTGCGGGACCGAGACATGGATATCCGTCATCCCTATCTCGCAGCCCTCGCAGACCGATCCCCCGCATGCCAGACAGAGGATCTGCATCCCAGCACAGATTCCCATGACCGGAACCGTGGATTCCCTTATCCAGGAGAATCGATCAAGGTGATCCATGAACCCGTTATCCTTCAGTGCGGTTCCACAGAGGATGATGCCTTCGATTTCCTCCCATTCCCAGTCAGGCATACCTGCATAGTGCCAGTATCTCCACGATCTCCCGCATCTTTTGACGATCCGTGCCACGGGGTCCACGAATTCATCGCACGAAAGAGAATGTGGCCGGTATGCCGGATCGACGAGGAGGATCATCGCTCCTCCAGCCTGGCCCTTTTCACTCCAAGAATTCCCCGGTGGTTCCGGAACCTCGTCTCTGATTCCTCTATGACGATCCTCTTCTGGAAAAAGGGCGCATCCAGCACAAGTGTTTCGTATTCGCCTCCCTCCCCTGTCACGGTGATGCGGTATTTCCGGGCATAGTGTCGCAGTTCAACAAGGGCCTCCCGGTCGAGCGGACGCCCCAGCCATGACTCATCGAACGGGGCTGAAGAGACGCCGGAGATGATCACCTGAAAACCGGAAGAGAGCATTTTTTCCATGTATGAAGCAGGGTCTGTATACCACAGCGGGTTGAAACACCAGAGGTCAAGGGCACGGCAGATTCGCTGGATGCGGGAGGACTGGTATACCGACATCAGGGCCCCCGTGACCACTCCATCGATCCCGTGGCGCTCCACGGCAAGGGAGATCGCCCTAGAGAGGTCATCGAGTTCCTTTTCCTCCACTCCTTCGGTTTTCACAACCACGTGGGGAATGCCCGCCGCCTCTGCCTGCAGGGGCACCATGTGGAGGTTCGGGGTGTGAAACATATAACTCTCGGGGTTCTCCGGGACCAGCGTGATAAGGCAGGCTACCTCCTCCTCCTGCATCGCCCGGCAGCATGCAAAGAGCGAATCCTTACCCCCCGAACACAGCACCCCGAGTCTCATGGAGAATTCTCTCTCCAATCATACTCGGACGGTTAAGCAGAAGAATTACACTGCCTGATGTAATCCGGTTTTACACTACAGTTTGACCAAAAGACTAGGTTATACCCAGAAAAGTTTCAATTTTCTCCCAGAAACGCCCCTCTTTTGTGAATTTGAGTCTTGCTGAGGGTATCATGTGAGAGAGTGAACATGAGTTTTGAAATATTCTTTTCACCCATTGCTGATGCAGGTCCGGGGCGCTGGGTGTAGAGTGTGTTCCCCGCCAGACCTGTAGTGCAGATTGATACAGGCATGCCGCTGCTTCCCCGCTCCCGAGGGCGATAATCTCATCTGAGGCACCGCGTTCAAGAAAACAAATCAATTGTATCGGGAATGATTTTTCCACCTTCCAGGATGCTTCCCAGTCCTGATAATCAAAAAAGACACTCCAGGTGGGCATAGGATGCATGGAAAAGGTATTTTCGCCCGAATAAACCGCGAGGCACGTGTCATCAGATATTGCCTGCCAGGGGAGGGGAAGCCTCATGGCACAGGTTGATTTCCCAATACCTCCCTGTCCTGCAAGGAGTATCCCGCATTCATTCCAGTGCACCATCGCTGCATGAAGCGGAAGACCCCCGCTTGATATCTCTGATGCGTATATTGCCTGCATCACAAACAGCATTAATACAGTTTCATCGAGACGTGATGTGAGGAACTCCCTGTTCGGGATACAGACGATGTCCCGGTTCTTATTGGAGAGGAATATCCTGACATACCTGTTTGGAAGTTCCTGCCAGGTTCCAATTGAAAGATTTTCTTCGACACTTTCCTCAAGTGTAATGTAAAAATCACTCACACCATCTCTGGGTAGTGTTTGTGACAGGCCAAGGATTGTCGCAAAATTCAACAGCCACTTTTCGAGATTTATATCTGCATGTATATCCCAGGAATGCCCATTTGAAAGAGATAATGAGTAAACAGATGAAATCGGTGTCTTTTCGGTCATTACCATTTTTCCAGCAGACTGCGCATTTGAGTGTAACAGAAATTTGGGTGGCATATCTTTGAGCGGTGAAACATCCAAAGATTCTTGAAGATATTTACTTCCACTTTATCGACGGATTTGTTGATAATTATTGTGAAACATCTGGGCATATCTTATAGGATATTCCCACCATTTCATCGAGGGAAAACCATCGTGTATCAGGTCAGGCCTGAAGGCCCAGTGATACATGGCCCGTACCTTTAAGGAAAAGGTGGGCATCCGGGCAATAATCTGGTGAAGGAGAAGCTCCTTCCCGGCACGTCTTTCCTGCATGTGGGTGCGTGCATACTCATCATCAGCCCCAGCCCCTGGCCATGAGGAGAGATCATACTCATCCGGGAGCGTCAACCCTGTCCATTGCTGTGCAATACCTAATGCCCTCTCAACCGCACTTCTTCCCTGCCATATTTCACTCCGCTCTTTCACCCTTGGCCAGAGAGCATGGGATGTAATATACTCACAGATGCGTTCAATATCGCATACCCACGAGATTCTGAGCACGGGCTCATGAAAAAGGCTCATGTGGATTGACAAGTACAGGAGCGCATCTGCAGGGTCGAGTCTTTGAATATGTCCATGGGGGGTCTGGATTCTTTCCGACCTGGCAATCAGTTCAACGGGGTCGACACTGTCACCAGGTCCCGGAAGGAACAAAGGCCTCCAGTGCAGTTCGATCACCTGCTGGTTTTTTTTCCGGGGATAATAGCATGCGTGATGATAGAACCGGGGCATGATCCGATAGGTATCATATCTGAGATCATAGCCAAGATTGCACAATACCCCCCTGCATTGTTCATACTGTTCCGGAGCCACGAGGATATCGATGTCGCTCCCCGTTCGAAGACCCGGTTCGGGGTAGTATGCATGGCCAATCGCGGGACTCTTCAGGACCAGCACATGTATTCCGTTCTTCTCACAGGCCATACAGACATTCTCAGCCTGTTTCATGGCCTGATCCGAATGAAAACTGCTCTTGAGATACTGGACGGCAAACACCCTCCTGATATGGCTGGGCGGATGGCAGAAAGGAGGCATCGCGCTCAGCAGGTACGAGAGGTAGGGTATTATGCCATGAGGTCCCAGCAAGTTCATGACCTGATTCCATTCTTCATCGGTGAGTGATGGTGCAGGTACAGGGACTCGATGTAATATTCCCAGCAACCACGAGAGAAATGCATCAGGTGCATCCAGTATCTGGAAACCATTTTTTTCGGAAGGAAAATAATTTTTGCAGTACTTCCGCAATGCTTCCGGGGAGGGAATCGATACTGAAACAGAACTCTTCAGATGAATTCCCCTCCATCCGGATTGAAACCAGGAAAGACTGATCGATAACTCTCCGGCAGAGAGTGTGAATCCACAAAAGGCCGAAATATTGGCCGTATATACCAGGATGGACCATTGAACAACAACCATCCTATGAGAATATTATGGAAAAAGAGTTGGAGATCGATTCCTCCCGGCGTCCGGATACCAATGATTTTTCCCGGGACAATGCGTGGGATCAGGTGCTTCATGGGTTGCCGTACATCCCCCAATTTTTCCAATTGCAATATTACAGGTCCCGTTGACTTGAATAATGCCTTTTTCAGAATCAGGAGATAATGCCTGGCGTATCCTGTGCCGCCTGAACGCACAGGGAACTCCTTTTCTCTTCTTTTTGCCCTTACCACGACTCCCACAAAATTATCAGGTGTGACAGGATCTTCATCGGGTCGATCGGTATTGTCTCCTCTGGTAATGATCTTTCCCTCTTTAATTTCACAAACCCGGTGGACAGTCATGTGTTCGGGAATTGATTTCTTCGATCTGACCACAACAATATCACCACGGTGAAGGGAATGAACCGAAGTGGCCCTGCAGGTCAACAGGTCATGGGGGAAAAATGTAGGATACATGCTCCAACCGGTATAGCGGATTACAATACTCCCTTCATACATACGAGCATACCCTGGATTGTCGTGTATTGATATCTTATGATGAAAATATCAAAGGGAAATAATTCCTTATTATTCATAATTTTTATGTATTCTTCATCGCATTCATTAGTAATGACAGGTTCTTCTTCCATGGAAAAAATTCCATTAAAAAATCCCAATATTGTTATCAGGGAGGAATTCGATGACTGGGCCCTCTTATTCGACCCGGATACAGGAAGAGTATTCGGTATCAATCCTACAGGTGTGATGGTATGGAAACACATGGACGGGACTAGCTCCCTTGAAAAAATTTCTCTGTATATTGCTCACACTTTTGATAAGGATTACACTGAGATCATCAAGGATATCAGCGATTTTCTCGATCGGCTGATACAAAATAACTTCATTTCATTTAAAGAAGGATAGGTGACAGATGAAACCCCTGGCCCTTATGAAGACTCCCCGGGAGATCGATATCGAGATCACCAATGCCTGTAATCTCCGCTGCCGCTATTGCTCCCACTTCACCAGCCCGGGCGATGTCACCAGGGATTTACCGACTTCTGAATGGCTTACATTCTTCAAGGAATTGGGTGATTTGGGAGTGATGAATGCCACCCTTACCGGGGGTGAAGCCCTTCTTCGTGATGATATTCTGGAACTGATCGATGGGATAGTCCGGAACAGGATGAGATTTTCCATTCTGACAAATGGAACAAGAATAACACGGGACCTTGCCAGGATGATTGCTGCAACCCGCCGTTGTAATTATGTGCAGGTGTCCATCGACGGTGCAACTCCTGCCGTCCACGATTCTTTCAGGGGTGAAGGTGTTTTTGAAAAAGCGGTCGCCGGATTAAGAATCCTCCAGGAGGAAGGAGTCCCTGTGACGGTCCGTGTTACCGTTCACAAGGAAAATTATGACACACTCGAAGAAATCGCCCGCTTCCTCCTTGAAGAGATAGGGATCCCGGGATTCAGTACGAACTATGTCTCGTTCATGGGACTCTCCATGAAGCATTCGGATGAAGTGCAGCTGACTATTGATGAGAAAGTCCATGCAATGAGAAGTCTTCTTCAGTTAGATCAAAAATATCCGGGGCGTATCACCGCTGCTGCCGGTCCTTTTGCGGATGCAAAAATGTATGCGAAGATGGAAAAGGCACGGAAAAATAATGAGCCGGGATGGGCCGGCTATCTTGTCGGATGCGGGTGCCTGTGGAGTAAAATCACCGTAAGGGCGGATGGAGTGATCGTCCCCTGCAGCCACCTCGCTCATATCATGCTCGGACATATCAATGACGATTCTCTAAAAGAAGTATGGCAGCATCACCCCGAGCTGGAGCGTCTGCGAAACCGAAGGGAGATACCCTTATCGGATTTCCCCTATTGCAGGGACTGCCTGTACCAAACCTATTGTACAGGGAATTGCCCGGGTGTCGGGTATAACCTGACCGGAACGGTATTCGCACCAAACCCTGAAAACTGCCTGAGGAGATATCTCGAATCAGGAGGCGAGATAATCTATTTGTATAAAAACGGGTCTGATAGCCTGGAGCGCTCGAAATGATGAACCCGGAGCCATCAGAGCAGAAAATAAAGGCAATCCCTCAGCTTAATACCCTGTATTTCTATCTGTGCGGTGATTGTAATCTTGCCTGCCGTCACTGCTGGATTTCCCCGACATACCAGAAACAGGGGGTCAGCACCAGAGCACTCGATATTCCCCTGTTTCATCATATTATCGATCAGGCAAAACATTTAGGGCTGTCTTCTGTGAAACTGACGGGGGGAGAACCACTTATTCACCCCGAAATCACCGGGATTCTTCAGTTTATACGCGACCAGCATATCGGATTGAAAATTGAGACCAACGGGTTATGCATTACTCCTGATATCGCAAAAATCGTGAGCGAATGCGTTGCTCCCTTTGTATCAGTCTCCATTGACGGGCTGGCTGAAAACCACGAGCACATAAGGGGTGTACAGGGGTCTTTCGAAAAAGCCTGTGAAGGAGCGAGACTGGTGTCAGAAGCAAAGATCCCCCTTCAGATTATCATGACGGTGATGCGGGCCAATAAAGACGATATCCCCGATGTTGCAGCACTCGCAAAAGACCTTGGAGCAAAATCCATCAAGTTCAATTTCGTTCAGCCCACCGAACGCGGAAAAGTGATGCATACACGGAACGAGACACTCTCGGTCCCGGAACTCATCGATCTGGGGAACTGGATGGAGAAAGACTTCCAGAAGAATGCCAAAATTCGCATCTTCACGAGCCTCCCGATGGCGTTCCGTCCAATGAGTTCGCTCTTCCGGAATGCCGGAGTAGACTGCGGTGTATGTGGGATCTTCAACATCCTTGGTGTTCTTTCCAGTGGTAAGTATGCCCTCTGCGGGATAGGGGAATCGACTCCGTCGATGGTATTCGGGGATGCCAGGGTGGATCCCCTTGAAAAAATCTGGAAAGAAACTCCAGTACTGAAAGAGATACGGGAAAAATTGCCGCGGGAGATGCAGGGGATCTGCCAGGAGTGTGTGATGAAGTGGCGCTGCCTTGGGTCCTGTATCGCCCAGAACTATTATACGTCCGGAGATCTCTTCTCGGATTACTGGTTTTGCCGATCAGCTTTCCAATCGGGTCTCTTCCCGGAGTCGCGGAGGATTGCAGGGCGCTGCTGAAAGAGGACTGGAGATATTCAATAGTACAGAAAATTCATTTTCATTGATTAAATGATACAGCCATATTTTAATGCATAGATAAAAAATGGACTTCAATGATGATAGAATTGATGACTCATTGGCTTTAATGTGAGATATTCATTCAATTAGAGAGACATAATGAATGTGTCTTAACATAAAAAATGTTATCTCTAAAAATCATACCCGGAAGAGCCTGAATCGCAGTGATAATTTGCCGCACCTCCTGCGAGACAGTTGGTCCCTGTAGGAATGCCACCCGCCCCATCGAAGCAAACCGTCCCAGCTGCATTCCCGTTATTACACCCGGGATCCCCACTTCCATTTTCACAGGAACCATATCCCGGTTGTTCGTTAAGGTCTATCAATTCCGGTTTTTCATATACCCTCAGAACCATAACTATCATTGACCTCGATCGTGGTATTTAAGATTTCCTATATTTTTCCATCAACAGGGAGTATTTGAATCAGTTGAATAACTATAGAGAATAGTAACCCTCTGCATGATCAGCAAAAATGGTATTCCAGACTTTAATTAGACAATACTTACTGGAAAATGTTTTTTTTCATCCTTTGCGTAACTGTCTTTGGTATAGTCAAAATCAATTCTGATTCTCCACTGAAATGAAAGTACGGCCTGCGATTTTATATTAAGAGTCTTTCTCATCCGGAAGATGGAAATTATCGAAAATGGTTGTCTGTATTATCCAAGGACACCTACGATTTTATTTCATTGAGGTTTTCTAAAGAGGATGAAAAATGAACATAATTATTAATCGCCACCTTCTCCCGCGATACAACCAGTGGCATCACCCAATCCACCCACACAGTATGTAACTCTTGCTCCCCCTGTTCCTGCTAGGCAGACCTCCCCCGCCGCATTGCCGTTATTACACCCGGGATCTCCACTCCCATTTTCGCAGGAACCATATCCTGGTTGTTCGTTAAGGTCTATCAATTCCGGTTTTTCATATACCCTCAGAACCATATGTTAGTTGATTTCTATCCGAGTATTTATACCTACCTGTTTTTCTTTTCAAATTGGAGTTATAGAATTTATTGGAAAAACGAAAAGTTTACTGATTGATTAAAAAAATGGTTTATTTTTTAAAAATTTTTTAGATTGAAACAATGTTCTTTTTCATCCTTTGCGTACCTGTCTTTTATATAGTGAAAATCAATTCTGATTCTCCTTGCAAAATAAAAAAAACCTGCCAAATCACTTATTTTTTATTCAAATAAGTTCAGTCATTTTATTTGTATTGCCGGGCCTGGGTCTCATACAAATGTGCATAAGATCCTTTTACATTAATAAGTTCATCATGAGTCCCCATTTCAACTACTCTCCCTCCATCCAGATAATAAATAATATCCGCTGCCTTGACCGACGAGAGCCTGTGGCTGATGATGACTGTAGTGCGACCTTCGGAGATCTTCTTTAACTGTTTAAGGACCTCGGCCTCGGCAAGAGGGTCGAGGGAACTCGTCGGTTCATCCATGACAATGAGTTGTGCATCCCGGATGAATGCCCTTGCCAGTGCAATTTTTTGCCATTCCCCGATCGAGAGTTCCGCCCCTTTCTCGAACATTTTCCCAAGAATTGTCTCGTAACTCTGGTCCAGTTGATTGATCACGGAGTCTGCTCCGGATGCCTCCGCCGCTCTTGTTACATCCTCATCATCCACCAATTGTTCCCTGCTCCCGATTGCGATATTTTCCCGTGCTGTCAGGTTATACCTGGCATAGTCCTGGAAAATGATGCTGATCTCTTTTCGCAGGTCGAGAGTCCTGAACATGCGGATATCGGTGCCATCAAGGGTGATCCTCCCTGATTCAGGGTCATAGAGCCTGCAGAGGAGTTTTATCAGGGTGGTCTTCCCGGAACCATTCTCTCCAACAAGGGCGACAGTCTTGCCCGCTGGTATCGTGATGTTGATATCTGTAAGTGTGAGGGATTCCGATCCGGGATACCGGAAATCGACATGTTCGAACGAGATGCCTCTCGTCACAGGAACAGGGATCTGAAGCGGATGCTCGGGTTCTTTCACCTTCGGGTGGAGATCAAGGAACTCATATATGTTTGTCAGGAATATCGTATCTTCGTAGAGGCCTGCGAGGCCTGAAAGCAGCGTGTTCATATACGACTGGCTCTGCTGGATAAGGCCAAAATACAAAACGAGGTCGCCGAGGGAAATACTTCCCTCGATGGTTTTGTACGCGATAAAAAGAAACGAAACAAAAAGCGCGAGGACTGCTACCGATTGTGCGGCAATATCCGCAATCACCTTTTTCCTCGATATCGACAGGTGTTCCTGCCTCACTTGAGCCCGGAGTTGCCGATAGCGTTGTGCGAATCTCTCTCCCAGGTTGAAGAGCCGGATCTCTTTTGCATGGCCCTCTCCGGTGAGAAGCCAGTGAAAATAAAACGACTCCCTCTCCTTCGAAGTCCTGCTTTTCCTCCACTGGTATTCGATATCCGCGTATTTCCAGCGGATATAAGCAACCGGCACTATGGCAACGAGCAGCAGGGCTGCAAGAGTCCAGCTGAAAGATATGAGTATGATGAGCGTTGCGCACAGGGTAATCGTGCTCTGGCCAACCTGGACCAGTCCATTAACGATTCTGGTAGGCCTTGCCGGTGCTTCTGCCTGGGCCCGGTAAAACGCGTCATAATAGGAAGGATTCTCGTAATATTCAAGGTCGACCTCTATGGACTTGGCATGGATGATCTCCTGTGCATGATCTGTAGTATACCGAGACTGGGCTTCGCTCACATAACCCGAGAGTGATCGGGTAAAAATTGTAATCAGGAGGAGGACGCAAAAAACGACAAGCAAGGGGAGTATGGTCCCAAATGATCCCTCCACGTGACCCGTTGTAGTACCTGTTGTGACTGCATCAATGATGAGCTTCAACAGGTAGAGTGTGGCCAGCGGAAGGATCCCCTGGAGGACGATCAGGATTCCGCCTGCAATGGTCCAGCCCGGTGCACTTGCCCAGACCATGGCGACAGCCCGCCGGATACCAAACAGGGTATGTATCCTCTGGCCGAGATCACGTATTCCTGCTGGTGGAGGCGGTACTTCTGTCATCTAGACGTCCCCTTACAAAAATATATGATGAGGATGATACAGGGAACCA
This sequence comes from uncultured Methanolinea sp., assembly GCA_964452625.1. GTDB lineage: Archaea > Halobacteriota > Methanomicrobia > Methanomicrobiales > Methanospirillaceae > Methanolinea_A. The sequence continues at coordinate 539,472 of CAYVMJ010000001.1, read as the reverse complement.
TATATCTTATCAATTCCATTTCTAGATTTACATTTTTAAATATCCGGGAATAGGATTCAATTTATTGCATTTTTGGTTCTATTGACCTGATATCATCGACCAGGGTATCCGCAACATCAGAGAGGTGAGAAAATCCTGAAGGGTACATGAACCGTCGTACGGGAACGTTCTGAACCAGACCTGAAAAGAACTGCATCCGGGGAACCTGGAGCTCGAGGGCTTCGACGATGCTGACCGAGAATGAATGGCGAATCATCTCGATGAATGCGTCTTTTTGTGATATCGGTTTAATTCCAATATTCTCGCAATGATCCTGCCGTTCCGGGATATAGAGTGCTCCAATCGGAATTGAATCGCTATAAAATGATCCGAATCCCTTCCCCCCTACCGGTATTCTGCGTTTGGAATACCTGGGATGAACAATATCGAGATCCTCATAGCCTCCAAGAAAAAAACCGGCTTCATCCGGCCACATCCGCATCTGGGGATACCCGGGCCGGCCAAAATATATGCCATCCCTTTTCTCAATCGGGAGGATATCATCGGTAAGGAGGGGATATCCTTTCTTCAATAACGCTGCGGCAAGTGCGCTTTTCCCACCTTTATTGGATGAGAGGAAGCCGATCGCCTGACCATCGATCACCACTGATGATGCATGGATTGCGGGAATTCCATGGAGTTCAAGCCAGAGGGAGAAGATATCTCCAATGAGGTAAATTTCAACCAGATAGTCATGCGAGGTGTCACACAGGTGTGCAGTGATTCGATCAGGCCAGATATAAAAATCAACCAACCCGGGATAATGTGCAACATGATATCCATCGGTCCTGAAGATGGAGAGGATGCTCTCCCCACGTTCTGATTTCATTCCGGACGCAAATAATGGCGTTGTATTCTGCCAATGATCCGGAACTGGAGGCCTCTTCCTGCACGTAAAAGTAACATCGGGGCTTCCCGACCCTCCGGGAAACCTGTTTTTGAAAGGAAAATCGCTTGCAACGGTCAGTCCGTAAAGCCGGTGAAGTCTCATTTCACGATCCGGTTTTCTATACTGATGAATCCATGCAGGTCTCTTCAAGGATCCCTCTTCCGATCAGGTCCTCAAGAAATGCTGTAACATTCTCCCGGACAGTTTTGTCATCCGCCCCGTATTTTTCCCGTATCTTTTTCATAGCAGCCTCCCGGTCTCCGGATTCGATGATCTCATTCCAGATACCTGCACCGACCCCACCAAGATGGTAACTCGCGTTCGAATCGAGATCGCCGATTACAACCGAGTCTCCGTCCATCAGGTATATCACGTGATCCGAAGGCCTGATTAGACCCTTCGCCTCCGGTTGGACATATACCGGGATGCGGGGTGGACCGTTCTTGAGGCAGCATTCATGGGGGATGAGTGTCCAGCCGCATTCGGTCTTTCCGGATACATGGTTCCAGAACGGCCTGTCGGGCTCGTTCCAGGCAAAACAGATGTATTCAGGGAGGCCAATCCAGTACCGATTGTCAGGATGCCGGGTTCTCCAGAGCTCCCTGTACGCGTCTTTTCCTCCCCTGGTTTCGCCGGAATAATCTGCCAGGTCATGGGCGCTGATGCAGGCAACAACGCGGTGTTCCCGCGTTTCGATAGATTCCCGTAACTCCGGATGCGAGTATAATGGTGCGAAGATGATCCTCTCGTTCTCCGATCTCATCAGGAAGTCCTGGAAGCGGGCGCCGGAGATGGCGCAATCATCGAGAACGATAAGGGTTGCATCCCGGGGTGCGGGAGAGTCCAGCCGGGACGGATGCACACCAAGGATATATGCCAGCAATCCCAGGATGAGGTATCCGCCTCTCGGCATCGCGGAAAAATAGCATTGTTTCAATTTTTCTTCCCCGAATCGCTCTTTCAGGAGGGATGCGAGGATCCTGCAGTCTTCCTCTGCCCGGGAAAAATCCACGTACCGGAGAGTCCGCAAGGCAAATTGTGCCTGGAATGAGAGCGCCTCCAGGCGTGCCTCCGACGCATCATCGAAGTGTCCAACCACTGCGATAAGTGGAGGCGTCGGTCTGACAAAAAGGGTAGCCCCCGGCATCAAAGACCAGATCGGACTTGAGGCAATACCATGTGCAAGACCAATGACAGCAGGGTCATGTGAGGAAGGGACTGCATGGTGGAATCTCTCAACACCTGATGCATCCACAGGGAGAATCCGAAAGCCTGCTTCGTTGGTATTCACAGAAACCCTTCCTTCCTGATGAAAAAAATCTTGTTTGTAACTGAAAAGAACGCTCCTGTGCCTACACTGCCTCCGGTTACGGTTCGGGGTTGTAACTATCGGCACCCCCGGCATCCTGCAGATCTCCCAGACTTCCACGTATCAAATCCTTCATGTTTCCTACTTTTTCGAGTTTTGGAGGTTCATAGACTGCTTTCTTCATGGCATCTATCCCTGCCGGATAAATACATGATTCCCATATCAAGGGTTGTACAAGCCTCAATATCTTTGTATAAAGAGATTTGTATTCATTTTCATTGATGTAGTATCTCAAAATCATTTGACATTACAGTCATATTTTGATGTGAGTAAATTCTCCAGATGTATTACAAGAAAAAAAACATCGCCTAAAACGGCAGAGAAAGGTCCTGAAAAGGGCAGAATATCAACAGGTTATTCGAATCCTGGGTATGCACTGACATAAATGTACGCGTATGGTCACCCGATGGAAAAGGAATCCCGGATATTGCAGTCTCATGAGTAATAGGCTCTTGAAAAAAAAGATAAATGAAAACCGCTGAACCCGATAATGCCCATCAGTCGAGTCTTACAGGTGAATAACTACCGGCTCCTCCATTATCCTGATAAACACCGGTGCCGCCGCGTGTCAAATCCTTCACATTTCCGACTTTTTCAAGCTTTGGAGCTGTATACAATTCTTTCTTCATTGTATCGATCCTGGTATAGTACTTTACTGCCCCCTATCGAGGGCTGTACAAGCCTCACTTTCTTTGTATAAAGAGATTTGTTTTTTATTTTGGAAATGATCGTAGATATTGTCCTTCAATTTCACAAAGATCCGCCATTCTCAGTCCGTTCCGGGCATCCCGGCTTCCGCTCTATGGGGTAACCCGTACTTCCTGTCGTAATACCGGAGCCACGCCTCGGCACAGAGGAACCTGACGAGGGGACGGGCAGGGTACTCCTCTCCGTTCCAGCAGGAATCCCATGCTTTTTTGAGTGCATCCGGGTTGACCAATCCCATCTCCACAGCCCGGGAATCGTTGATCAATTCCTGGACCCTGCATATCTCCTTCTCTTGTATTCCACGCTCCTGGATATCCCCAAGGTGACATTTCGTTGTCCGGTGCCGTATCTTTTCGGGTAAAAGTCCCTTCATGTACCCGCGGATGAGGCATCGTGAGAATCCATCCCGGAACATATAGAGAGGAGGAACGGAGAGCAAAAAGTCGATCAGGCGGCGATCATAGAAAGGAAATCGCCAGTCGATACCTGCATACGAGGCATACGTGTCCTGCGTGACCCGGTAGACGGAATTGAGTCCTTCGGTCACAGCAAGGTAAATGTTCGTGGAGGTTGCGGTTCGAAACCCCGGATGTACGTCAGCGGGGTCCGGTGACGGAATGCTGATACACCCGGGAGCCAACAGGCCTCCTATCGTGGGATCTCTCAGAAGTCTTGAGAGACGTTTCCTGAGGACAACCGGGATCAGGGGGATTACGTATGCTTCTTCCAGCAACTTCGTGACGGGGATTCCATTCCGCAGGAAATGACGGAATTCTGAGGGCAGCCTGGTGAGGCCAATATCATTCAGGCTGGGAGGAATATCATATGCATCAGTATACATCACCTGGTCACCACCATGGCCGCTTAGAACGACCCTATGACCATCCTGCGCGATGTGGAAAAGCTGCGCCAGCATCACTGCACGGGTCGCCTCGATCTCGGGATCGTCAAGGGGATATCCGGCGTCATCTGCAAATTCGCAAAGGCCCCAGAAGGTATCGGATGGAATCTCGGTGGCCGGGAAGCAAGGGCAGGCAGCAATCAATTCATCAAGATACTCCTTCTCGTCGGCAGAGGGGGTATCTTCGAATACCGCAGAGTACATTCTTCCCGTTGTACGGACATCCCCGGACGAGATGAGATGATGTGCCATGCAGGCGATGGAAGATGAATCGATGCCGCCGCTCACTGTCATTGCAAGAGAGTCATTCACTCTCATCCGGCATCGGACGGCTTCCCGGAATAATTCCCCGAACCGGGCGACATATTCCTCCTCTGTTGCCAGAGGAGACTCCTTCCGCGCCCCAAATGTCCAGTACCTTGTCAGGCGAATGCCCGATGCAAGAACCGTCATGGAATATGCAGGAGGGAGCCGGTGCACGTCCTTGAAGGCAGTCTCATCGATCCAGCGATCGTATCTGCCTGCCAGAAGGTCTGCGACCATAGGAATGTTCGGCTCAGGGACTGTATTCATGGTCGCGACAACGGATCCCACGCCCGAACCAAAGACGAATGACTTCCCTGCCACCGAATAATGAAGGAGTCGTATTCCGACCGGATCTCGGGCAAGAAAAAGGCATTCCCGTTCTGCATCCCATATCGCGAATGCAAAATCTCCGATAAGGTATTTCGGACACTCTTCATTCCATTTCTGATATGCAGCAAGGATGATCTCGGCATCGCTGGGAACTTCACGGCTGATATAATCCTTTAAAAGGGGGAGGAGTTCCTGCCGGTTATCAATTCTTGCGTCGGCCGCAAGGGTGTAATGACCCATCGAGATGGGCTGTTCTTCTCCCGTATCCTCGGGAGTCGTCCAGAAATGGCTGTGCACCATCCCGATATTCTTCGCTTTCCATATCCTGACACCGTCGGGACCGCGGCTCTTAATTGAACCGGCAATGTGTTCGAGCAACCCGGAAGAAACCTCTGATCCGTCCAGGTTCAGTATACCCCCTATTCCACTCATAGCACTTCATTTCAGCAATAATTGCAGATTTCAATTGAATAACTCGATATAAGAACGATACGCTTTATTTCTCCCGCACTCTCCACGGTTTTTTCTTCGAATCCTTACGCTTCCTTTTCCACCGGTTCTGTTCCCCTGAGTCCAGGGGATGATGTGCCCTTATGAGTATTTACACCTCTGGACGAGAATCCGGCCCTGATTCATTCCGGACTCGTGCCAATCCCGGTGAGCCTTGTAAACCTGCCAGGTTCCGGTTCGCCTATGACCGCCTTTCCATCGACCTCGAGCCAGGCATGGGCATCGATGAACGACTCCTGCCCCCTGGAAACCCCTATGCAGAGACAGGAAGGAACCCCTTTCAGAGCAAGCATTGCCTGCGATGCAAGCGCCTGCACGAGGCACGTGGACCGCGGGATATGAAAATTCACAATCTTCACGGCCCATATAACCAGCGGGACTGGTATTGAAGGATCCAACTCCCGGCGTGGTTTGGGATTGATGTAAGAAACGAGTTTGAGTACTGTGTTGAACGGGAAAATCCAGAGTCCCAGCCGGATCAGTCCTGATATTGCAAATGCCCTGATGAGGACAATACGCCCTGCCCGGGCATAGTGAAAAAACCGATGAAACGAGCTAATTTTCAACCTCTATCAGCCCTTCCCGCGCGAGGTCTTCCAGGACAGCCAGCAGATCCGCTTCACATATCTCTGCTCCGATCTCGAATTCCGACACGAGTACATCCCGGATCTCCTGTACCGGCATGGATGTCTGCAGCATGCTCCAAATCCTCGCTCCGACGGGGTTCATCGTGTAATACATCCCCTGATCAAGAGAGAGAATCACCGCTTCCCCGGCAAGATCGCAGGAGACCTGGTTCTTTTTTGCACAGACGGTGGATCGCATTGATATCCTGCCCATACAGGTACTTCCTTCTTTTCTATACCTGTACTTATCATTGATAAAAAGAGTGATGTCATCCTTCTCTATGCATCCGTTCGATCCGGAGACTCAGGATTATGCCTTCAATCATTACAATTAGCTTAAAGGGAATCCCACACAATCTTGTGTCAGGGAATGAAAAAACCAGGATCTTCAGATACTTTCAAAAATTCATCCTCCGGTGGTTCATCGGGCGGATACCTCCTCCTCATACTGATCGTCCTGATTTCATGCGTCGCATTCCTCATCCGTATCATCCCGCTGTTTTATTCCCAGGGAGATCCCCTCAACGGCATCGAGAGCGGTGATTCTCTCTACCAGCTCCGCCAGGTAGAACTGATGGTGGAAAATTTTCCATCCTACCCGTTCTTTGACCCGATGACCTTCTTCCCGTATGGCTATCTCGTCAACTGGGGTCCCGTCTACGGGTATATCCTGACGGTATTCTGTATCCTTGCCGGGGCTGCTACACGGGAGGAAATTGTGAAGACTGCAGTATTCGTTCCACCCCTCCTTGCCGCTCTCGCCATCCCCCTCGTCTATCTGATCGGGAGAAAGATCCATTCCACCTGGTGCGGGATTGTTGCGGCGGCAATCCTCGCGGTACTGCCCGGCTCGTTCTTTTTCACCTCGTATTACGGAGTGATAGACCACCATGTCGCAGAAGTCCTCTTCGGCACTGCATTCTGCCTCTCCTGCATGACCGCTCTCATGATGATGAACCGGAAGGACCGCCAGATCGAAGTCTTCAAAGAACCGGCATTCATCATCGTCTCTCTCCTTTCCGGGCTCCTCTACCTTCTCGGCTTCCTCAACATGCCGACGATGATCATCTTTGCGCTCATCGCCGCAGCATTCACCTTCCTGCAGTACCTTATGGATTTCAGGGCAGGAATACAGAACGTGAGCCTTCTCGTCCTGAATGCCTGTGTGTTCGGGATTGCGGCTGCGGGCTCGTATCTCTTCATGCAGGAATCCGGGACGTTTCTCCTGACAATGTATTCCCTCGGTCACCCTGCCATGTATCTGATGATCATCTTGGGGACCGCAGCACTCTTTCTCTTCGGACGGGTGCTCCATGGACGATCTTTCAGGACGTATATGTGTATCCTCTCGGGACTGATTGCCACGTGTATCGCAGGTATCGCCCTTCTTGTTCCCCATATCCTCAGTGTCGCTCTCAACGGCTTGCGTGAAATCTTTGGACAAAAAGAACTGGCACTCACAATTTTGGAGACTGAGGTGGTCGGCGCTGCCGGCCTGTGGGAGCTCTATTCCTTCGGACTGATCCTCTTTTTTGCCGGGATCGTGCTCCTTGGTTACAGGGTGTGGAAAAAGACGAGGCCCGAATTGCTCTTCATGGCCACCTGGACCGGGCTTATACTTCTTGCATCATACCAGCACCTTCGCTATAATTACCTCCTTGCAGTCCCCTTCGCGCTGGTCTCGGGATACTTCGTCATGAGCGTGATCGAATACGGCAACCGGGAATACCGGGCGTTCCTTGCATGGCTGCATCCGAAAAAGAAGGAGCAGGCCGAAACGGGAGGAACCGCGAACAAGAAGAAAAAAACCCGCGTGCAGAAGGAACATGCGCCTGTCGAATGGAAAGAAATTGCCGTAGGATGCACCATCTTCATATGCGCAGCATTTATCCTCAACGCTTTATGGGTCGATATACACAGGGAGCCTGTATCAGTTCCTGCCGGTTGGAGGGCTTCAATGGCCTGGATTGAGAATAACACACCGGACCCGGGAATCGGTTATACGACAATATACACCTTCCAGGATTTTTCCTATCCCACTCAGGCATACGGGATCATGTCATGGTGGGATTATGGCCATCTGATCACCTACTTCGGAAAACGCATCCCGAACAGTAATCCCTTCCAGGCAGGTGTCCGGGGAAAGAGCGGGGCAGCTGCGTTTTTCATGGAGCAGGATGAGAGCACTGCAGAAGCGATCGCAGGGACGCTCGGAACACGATACATCGTGACCGATGCCAGGATGGCCACCTCAAAATTCTGGGCGATTGCGGCATGGCACGACACCCCCAATGCAACATCCCCCTATATCATTCGGTTTAACATGCCTGTTGATCCTGCAACAAGATCCTCCCAGTCACTCCAGTTCCTGACACCTGCATATCACAGGACGCTGGTCGCAAGGCTTCATCTCTTTGACGGGTCAGAAAAGATCCCTTCATACGTGACATACATCGAGTATGCTCCTCCCTCAGGGGGAGGGTCCCTCCCCGAGATCCAATCAGTCGAGAATATTTCATGGGTTGCGTTGCAGGACCACATACATTCAAGGAATGGGGAGATGGACTCCTCACTCCGTGCGATGGTGGTCACGGGAGATTACATGGTCCCTGCATCCGTCGTTCCTGCATTATCCCATTTCCGTCTCATCTACGAATCTCCGGAGGATGCATCCCTGCCTCGGGGATACGACATACATGAGGATGTGAAGCAGGTCAAGATGTTCGAATATGTGAAAGGGGCAAGAATAGAGGGTTCGGGAATAATCCGGATTGACCTCGAGACAAATACCGGGCGCCGTTTCTCGTACGTCCAGGAAAGTCGCAATGGGGAATTCATCGTTCCCTATGCAACAGATGCACCCAATGGTGCAGTCAGCGCCCTTGGCCCCTATGTAATTATCGGCGAGAACAGGACCATCCGGGTATCAGAAGCAGCAATCCAAAATGGCCTTGCGGTAGTGTAGGGTCTCTCTTTAAGGTTTATTTCACCAAAGGTATGCGAGACATGGATCCAGACCGGGAAAGAACACATATACGGGGTGAAATACATTACGTCCTGTAGCGCTCCCTTTCCCTATATCACCCCCACGATGAAAAGGATCATCCTTTTCATCGCCATCATCAGCAGCTTCATCACGCCGTTCGACGGATCCTCGGTCAATATCGCTCTCCCCTCCATCGGGGAAGAATTCTCCCTCGATGCGATCACGCTTTCCTGGATCACCACCGCCTACCTCCTCTCAATCTCCATCCTGCTTGTCCCGTTTGGAAAGCTGGCCGATATCGTGGGGAGGAAGTGCATATTCCTCCTGGGCATCTCCACTTTCACGGGAGCATCCTTCTTTGTCACCTTCTCGATGAACGCCGCAATGCTCATTGGATTCCGTCTCCTCCAGGGGGCAGGGTGCGCCATGATCTTCGGCACAAGCCTCGCCATTCTCTCAGCGGCCTATCCGCCCGGAGAGAGGGGAAAGGCGCTTGGCATCACAATCGCCGCGGTCTATCTCGGCCTCTCGCTCGGCCCGTTCCTCGGGGGCATCCTGACCGAAACGCTGGGATGGCGAAGTATCTTTTTCGTGAACATTCCCCTCGGGATTCTCTGCATCCTCTTCACGCTCGCGAAACTCCCCATGGAATGGAGGGATGCGGCGGGGGAACGGTTCGACCTTGCCGGCTCAATCGTATGGGCCCTCTCCCTCGTCGCCCTGATATATGGGTTGTCCATCCTCCCGGATATCACAGGGATTGTGCTTATCGGTGGAGGTATCCTTGCACTTGTCATTTTCATTCTCCTCGAATTGCGGATCAGCAACCCGGTCCTGAACATGCAGCTCTTCCTCAAAAACAGGGTCTTTGCGTTCTCTAACCTTGCCGCACTCATCAATTACAGTGCGACGTACGCGGTGACCTTCCTCCTCTCGCTCTATCTCCAGATAGCACGGGGATTTTCCGCTGAATATGCAGGCCTTGTCCTTGTCGCACAACCGCTGGTCCAGGCCATTTTCTCCCCGGTCGCAGGAAAACTCTCAGATCGCATGGATCCGGGCCGCGTGGCCTCCGCCGGCATGATGCTGACTGCCGCAGGCCTTCTCCTCCTGACCTTTCTTGATTCCGAAAAGTCCGTACTCTTCATCATTGGATGCCTGGTCCTCCTCGGGGCAGGTTTTGGCATCTTCTCTTCCCCCAACACCAATGCGATCATCAGTTCTGTCAACCGCATGTTCTACGGGGTGGCCTCGGGCATGGTGGGGACCATGCGCCTCCTTGGCCAGATGCTGTCCATGGGACTGGCAATGACCGTCTTTGCCATATTCATCGGGAGAGAGCAGCTCGAGTACGCGGATACAGCCCTGTTCACGCAGAGCGTGCACGTGGCATTCATCCTCTTCTCCGTCATGTGCGTGGCAGGGATCGCATGCTCTCTTGTACGGGGAAAAAATACAGGCGCGTGATTTCCGGGAAAGGAGCGGATGGGAGGGACGGTGGAAAGGTTAATGCCGCCGTTGATGAAGGATCAGGCCCTGTCGTCCTTCTCCGCATCCTCGCGCTTCATGATCTTGAGCTCGCAGGTACGATCCCCCGTGCACATGCTCCGCACAAACCGGAGCGTATAGGCCGGGTTCAATGCTTCAATCGCTGCAATGGAGAAGGCAACGCAGCGGCTGAGAAGGCAGCCCGTGTTTCCCCGCACCTCCATCTCCCTTGCGACAAAGGGACAGTACTTGATCATCAGGACGGAACGGTCCCGGCTAATGGGGACCTCCTCGGTGCGGAGATCCGGGCCGAAGAAGACCAGGAAGATGACCCTGAGCGTGTCCATCAGGTCGCCTGCATCTGCAACAGGTAGATTCGCGCTCCCGGCAAGGGCCCGTGCTTCCATTGCCATGTGGACCCATATCTGCTGTTCCATGGCATCGTATTCCTCACCGACGGCATCGCGGAACGTGATGTCGTACAGGACAGGCAGCGTGGAGACCAGGCGGGAGGCAACCTGCCATTTCAGTTCAGGTGGGAGGGGGTCCCGGGCGGGCATATTGTGGTGTTTGCAGGGCGGAATTTATATGTCTTCCCGGTCACCCGTGATCGATTCAGGATATACCCCCCGACTCACCCTTGCAAGGTGAGCCTCGTAATTCTTCTCTACAGTCAGGGGCCGCGCATTTGCATAGCAGTACCGGCACTGGTGCATGCACGTCGAATACTGGCCGATGTCCTTGCTCGCGATGCACCCGCAGGCGCCCCTCTGGCCCGGGTCCTTGAGATACCGGAATGTGTGCGCTTTACCCATGTAATCAGGCATTTTGCCTGTGGGAAAGAGAAAACGCATCAGTTCCTGGTCCTGCGAAAACTCTTCGCTCATGAGTTCCCCGTTGATGCACTGGCCGCGTCCGATACCATACTGCGAGAGATCCTCCCCTTCCCCGCAGGACGAGATGGAAAGCCCCCAGTCCTCGTTGATCTCCTGCAGGCCGCAGCAAAAACTTTCCACCTCTTTATGGGAGAATTCCCGGACACCCTGGCAACCCATCCTGTCGAGTGAATGCCTGACGCGGGGATACTTCGCGATATCCACGAAACTTATCACCATCCTACGGGTGAACCGGTGGATCTTCGAGCCCACCCGCTCCACCCTGCCGAGCAGATCGTCCACCCTCAGTGTATCGGAGAGGAGGAGAGGATCAAAACGCCATACCATCCTCCCCTTCCCGATCCTGCCGGAGAGCTCCTGAAACGTCTTTTCCCGTTCGGAAAGATCGGGGAGGCGCGGTTCAAGGCCCTCTTCCTGGTAATCGTTCAGGGTATAAAGGAAATAATACAAAAGCCCCTCTGATTCGACGAGCGGGAGCCTGGGGATGAGGGGGCGGGGATTCTTGGACCAGAACACGATGACCCTGGCGCGTGCAAAGGAGACGAACGTCTTTTTATTGTTCCACGGGTTGATCCAGGCCACATGCCCCCTTTGCAGGCGGTGTGTGAACCACTCGCCGAAGAATGCCGGGATATCCGTTGACCTGCTCGCCGATATGATGACAGGGGCTACGGCCTGCCGTGGGACCCCCCGGTCGTCGGTGACAGCCACATTCTCCCATCCCCGGAACTTCCCTTTCATGCGTCTTCCTTCCTGGATCTGTCTTGCTGGATAATGAATACGCTTTTTGACTGCACACTGTGCAGATGTGATCGGGCAAGTTATATCAAAAAGAAAGGTTAATGTCAATGACTGGAAGGATACAACCGCTGAAAGGCTTTAGGGACGGGATATGGGAATCCGTTTTTTTCGAGGACAGAAAGTAAAGTACGAACACGAGTTCAGGCAGCTCGGGGAGATCGTCAGGATCCTTAGGAAAGAGTATCCACGCGAGCCGGTCTACCTCCTCACGGGCGTGCTCGTCGCAAACGGGCAGATCGACTGCGTGATCCTGACAAAGAACGGCCCTCTCATCCTTGACCTGAAGGCATTCCGCGGAGAGATCACGGGGACGGAGAACGGGAACTGGCAGGCCGTCACCGATGAGGGTCCCATCGCGCTTCCGAACCTCTTCCTCCAGGCAAAGATCCACAGGCAGGACTTCATCGATCGGCTGATCCCCACGTGCAGGGAGCATTTCCCGCACATAGGAGAGTCGAACCTGAGAAAGACCGGGTCATGGGTGTACTTCTGCCGCGGGAGCACCTATCCGGACGGGCAGATCGATTTCCGGAAGGTGAAGTGGTTTCGCATCGCAACTGCCGATGACCTCATCCAGAAAATGAGGTTCATGGATTCCGGGTACACGCTGCGCATCCAGGATATGGATGCCATCGTCGATGCACTGCGGCTCGAAGAATACTCATTCGAGGATGACTCGGCCCTCGTTCCTGCAGCACGACAAAAAAAGAGACCGCTCCTCTCCCGGAACACCCTCATCATCCTGCTCCTCATTATCAGCCTTTTTTGCGCGGGGCTGTTCATCGTGACAACTGTTCCCGGAGCAAAAATGGCAGCCTCGCATGCAATCCAGGGGGTCGTCACCATGGCAGGGAGCTGGATGCGCATGGTGGCAAAGGATACCCTCAAGAGCAACACGACGCAGGAAGAAAGTCAGCAGTCCATTATTTATCTCAACCGCCTCCGGATCGCGGAGGGGGAGGGGCCCATCGCGTTCGAGAGCAGGGCATATGATCTCGCGCTTGCCAGGTCCAGGGATATGGCGGAATACAGGTATCTCAATTATACCAATCCCGTGACAGGATCATCGGCACTGGCACTCAAGCGGTTCTACGGATTCCCGGATAACGAATCTGTTATCGAGACACTGTACGGGCAATGGACGGGGTACACCCCCGGGATCGAGCGGCAGGCGATTGACGCCTGGATTACCGATACCGGGAACCGCCAGCGCCTCCTGTTTGACCAGCGTTCGGGGGCGGTCGCCTGCGTCGACGGATATTGTTCCTATATCGGGGTCCGGTTCATCCCGACCCAGGGAACCGCTCCGCTCAACGCCAGTGTGATGAGAAATATCACCGCGAACGCAACCGCCTCCGTGTGAGCCGGCCTGTTATTGCCGGTCCACGATATGCCCGTTGAGCGCAGTGTATACCTGCATGCCGGCGAGAATCGACGAGACGTGGGAGTCCATCCGGACCTTCTCCTCCATCAGGAGCACTTCCCCGATCCGCGATGCTGTAGACGGCATCCGTGGAACAACCGAACAGGAGAGGTCCCCGGGCTGCCGTTCGAATGTTCCCACCTTTTTTGCCAGGTTGACTGCCTCCTGCTTGTCGAACGCGATGAGGGGACGGACGATCGGGACTGTTGCCGCCTGTGAGACCACTGCGAGGTTTGCCATCGTCTGGGAGGCGACCTGCCCGAGGCTGTCCCCCGTGCAGAGGGCAAGGTACCCTTCTCTTTTCGCAAGGGCGCTTCCGAGCCGCATCATGAAACGCTTGCACAGCACACAGCGGAGGCGCGGCGTTGCCCCCGCAACGAGAGCGTCGTAGAACTCACCGGCATCTGCGAGGTGAAGCCTGACCGGAAACCCTGCGCACCATGTCGACAGGACACAGAGATGTGTGAGGGTGGTGGAGGTGACATCCTTCCCTTCAAACCTTCCTGCACTCACATGCAATGCGTCCACCTCGCAGCCCCTCCTCATCATCAGCCAGATGGCTGCAGGTGAGTCGATGCCGGAAGAGAGGAGCGCGAGTATTCTCCCCTGTGTCCCCCAGGGAAGGCCCCCGGGTGCGGGGATGCGGGCATCGTACACCAGCCCGCCGAAATCTCTCAATTCAACGAATACCTCGTATTGCGGGTGACAGAGATCCACTGTCGCAGTGGGGATGGCATCGAGGATGGCGGAACCCACATGGGCACCGAGTTCCTGGCTTGTCATCGCCTCGACTCCCTGGCGCCGTGCCCTGACCGCGAAACTCTCACCGGGATGAAGGGCTCCAGATGCCAGTCTTACCGCGGCCTCCGTCACTGCCACGGGGGTTGGGGGTGTCAGGGTGCAGACTGACAGGTCCACCACGCCGAAGAGGCGCGATATGATTTCTGCCACTTCCTCTGCCTTTTTTGTGTGCAGAATGATCCTCCCGCGATGGACCTCGGGCTGGCAGGAGAGCCCCGCACTATCGAGTGCTTTTCCACAATTGCGCAGCAGTGTGCCGACAAAGTGCCTCTTGACCGGCTCGCTCTTGAGAAAGATTTCCCCATACCGGAGCATGACAACTTTCTCATCCCCTGATGGAACTGGCGGCATAAAGATGTACAGTGATATGGGTACGCCCGGACATAAAAGGAAGAGAAGCCAGGAGCGACGAATTCGATGCATCCGGATATCTCCGGAATGGCAGTCCCGGCAGAGACCCAATAGCATGCCCCGCCGAAGTGAAAAAAACATCCTGGTGAAAAGGGAGATATCCCTGGCAGGAGAAGACCCGGTGTACCCTGAAAATATCCGGGAAACGGGTGGATTCGCATACCGTTCCGATACACCTTTAATATTCCGGAGAATACCTGTATGACAATGGCGAAAAAGAAGGAGAAGGCTGCGAGTGCCGAAGAACCGCTCAAATTGTTCTATATCTTCTACAACCAGGAGCGTTGGGACAACTGGATACAGACACTCAGGGAGTCAAATTTCGAGGCTGATCCCGGGAGCGAAGACCTGCCGGAAGGGTACACCACACTGTACAATTTCTCGATGGACATCACCCTGTCGGTGCTCAAGATCATAAAACTCTTCCAGAACGGACGGTACACCAAGCAGGAAGCGATCGAGAAACTGAATGCTGTCGAGGGAATCGTGATGTGCGAAGCCCCCCAGGATGAACTCGAAGAGTACATCGAGTCGCTCCAGCTCTCGCTCCTCGTCCTCTTCGCGGGCTGCAGGAAGTTCCTGGAAGGGGGATACCAGACCGACATAAAGAGTCTCGTGAAAGACGGCAGAAAGACTGTCGGGGATGACATGGAGAAGGCGCTTGATATCGCGGCAGATATTGGAGCAAGCGTCATCAACGGGGCCTCCTGCTGCGGCAAGTACGTGAAGGACGATATCGAACAGCCCACCCTATTCGACGAATGGCTCATCGAAGTGGAGAGCATGGCCGAGGCCGTATCCTCCCTGAAGAATTTCGATGAAGAGGCCGGCGAGACGTGATATCCCAGAAAGCCCGCTTCAGGCATGCCAGGAAACTGGAGCGTCTGGCGGGCTACAGGATCCCCGACCAGGCGTTTCACGGCGCAACCCTGGACGCAATCTCCACACGGCTCGATTACGACCGCCTGGATCATACTCTCCATGACCAGATGCTCAGCTTCATCCACTCATTCCTGCGCTGCAAATGCCGCGATTCCCCCCAGTGCGGCTGTCCTGAAAAGAAATTCGCGCGGGAGATCCTGGAACTCAGGGAAAACGGCCTCGATCACCGCCAGATCGCGCAGTATCTCCTGGAGGAATACGGGATCGATATCTATCCCGCGGACCTCCTCTCCTTTCTCGAGGATTCCGTTCACGTCCTCGAGGCTATCCGGGATATCGCTTCTTTGCAGTCGATGAACGAACTCTCTGCGAAGGCAGATGCCCATATCGACATGCTGGAACGCTGACACATACCCTCATCACATCCTCCGCAATATTTTTTATGCCGGCCTGACTCCCCTCTTATAAAAGGAAAATTTTTTCAAAGAGACAACTGCGGGGAAGCCAGATGGGATGCTCACTCAAAGTACTGTGGAGGCATACGCCAGGGGAAAGCGCACGCTGTGTTCTGTGCAGCGATTCGCACCTGGCTTTTGATGACCTCCTCTCTGCCATCCGCCCCCTGCTTGAAAACGATGGGATCATGGTCACGTATGAGGAACAACTGCTCGGTCCCCCTGATGATCCGACAAAGGCGGGCATCTTCCTGAACGGACGCGCACTCGAAAAATTACTCCATGAGTGCGACCGTGCGCAGTCACTCTGCCATTCCACTCCCTGCGAGCCTTTTTTCTCGGACGTTCACATCACCCGCGATGATGCCGGGAACCGGTGCATCAGCGCCCCTGAGATACTCTTCCGGAAGGCAATCCTCGCATCCCTCGAGGACTCATGAGAACCGGGAATGTATTACAGGACTCCGCTCAATTGCGTCCCTGCTGTTCTGCGGCGCGGTGGGGGAATGCCGAATGAACACCCGGGTTGCGCTGGTCCTGGCATCGGTTGTATTTTTCTGGATGTATTTTTCTCTGCTCGCAGCATTTCTCATGCACCCTCACCAGTTCCCGGTGCTGTATGCTGTGCTTCTCATATCATCTCTTGTCTCCCTGACAGGAGCCTGTCTCCTCACCATGGAGAGCCGGTTCGCCCGGATTGAACGTGCCGCAGTACTTCCCCTGTTCCTGAATCTCCTGTTTCTCCTGGGCACGAGCGCACTCGTCCTTTCCGGGTGGAGCACACTACCCGGAGACCTGGGATTTGCCATCACAGGAACGGGATGCCTCTTCCTTGCACCCTGTGCGCTCGCTTTCTTTTATTTTTCCCGCCCGTGCAGGAGAACCCGGACCGCTTCAGTACTTCTGGCCTTCCTTTTCAGCTGTATTTCTCTCATCGGCGTCATTGTCGTCGCGAGGGATTTTTTCCTATTCCATGGGAGTATCTATGCGAGTCTCTCTTTCTTTGGTATCCAGTGGTACATGGGAATGCCGGTTATCGGCGCATGTCTTCTCGCCTGTGCAATGTGCGAAAAAGACGAGAGATGAAGTGGCAGCATTGTGGAGAGCGGGAAAACGATCTCCAGGAGCGGCGGGAGAGTCGGCTCGTGCTCCTTTCCGGATTGAAGCGATGTATTGATAAAAAACTACATGAGTGAGTGCCACGACATACGAAAAAAATGACGGGGGACATTCAATTGTGATCGAACGCCGGATTATTCCTTTCCTTCACCGGGCCCCTGCGTCTCTTCCCTCTTCTTCTCCTGGGTCCCGGGCCCCGCCGGCGGATTCCCTTTCGCCAACGCCCTGTCCTGGAGCTGCTGCGAAAGCGCTATCACCCCTGATGTATCCCCCAGAGTCATCGTGTCGAGGACTGATGAAGGGACGATGACGAGTGTCGCCTTCTCTTTCAGGCCCTCGTAGAGCATGTTCATCGCACGGAGGTGTAACGCTGTGGGGTTGTCTTGGTATGTCCGGGCCGCTTCCTCGAACTTCTCGGCGACCTGGCGCTCTGAGTCGCCCAGGATAACCCGGGCCTGTCGCTCGCGTTCCGCCTGGGCCTGCATCGACATCGCATCCTGCAGCTCGCTCGGGATCAGCACGTCGCGGATCTCGACAGAGGAGACGTGGATGCCCCAGTGCCCCGCCCTGCCCTCGATGATCCGCTGGAGTTCCAGGTCGAGTTTCTCCCTGCCCTCCAGCATCTCGGCAAGGTTGGACCTCCCAATCACTTCGCGGAGAGCCGTCTGTGCCGCCCAGCTCACCGCTGTCCTGTAATCCTCGACCTCGAGAGCCGCCCGCTGCGGGTCCACCACCTTCCAGAAGAGGACGGCCTCGACATCAACAGGGACCGTGTCCTTGGTGAGCGTCTTCTCGGCTGTAAACGACGTGGTGATGATCCTCGTGTCGATCCAGTATGCGACCGTCTCCACGAGAGGCGTAATCAGGAAGACCCCGGGGCCGTACAGACCCCTGTACTTCCCCAGCCTGAGGAGCACCGCCTTCTCCCACTGGTTTGCAAGCTGTATGGCTGCGGCAAGGTACAGCGCGACCACCAGAGCCGCAATCCCGATTCCCAGGAACAGGGACTGCCCCGTCATGGAATACAGGGTGTATGCAATCCACAGGCCGAGCAGGAGAAGGATGAGGAAGACCGCCGCCTGGAGCGGGTTTGGTTGCTTCATATTTCCTGCACTCTCCCTCTCCATCACATAAAACTTTAGTTGCCGGAACACAGGCGGATTTTCCACTGGTCCCGGAGCAAAGCGGAGTGTCGTTCGTATCTTCCTTCCGGCATGCAGGTTCAGTCTTCCCCTTTTGCCAGATCGAAAACATACCGCGCAATGCCCGGCGCCACGTACCCGCACCTCCTGACTGTGTGTGCCACGAGCCCTTTTTGCAGGTATTCCCTTTCGAGTGCGGGGATTTGCGAAGCCTTCTTGAAGGTGTAGAAGTGAATCATTCCGCCCTGCCGGACCAGGGGAGCAACGAGATGGAGGGCCCTGTCATACCCATACGGTGCGGGGATGACGGCCCGGTCCATCCCCTCTGAAAGCGAAGGAAGAACCTGCTCCAGATCCCCCTCATGGACGGTCACCTGCGATTCGACGCGGTTCTGCCTGATATTCTCCCAGACGTACCGGCACGAATCCGGGTTTTTCTCGACGGCAGTCACATGTGCGCCACGGGCAGCAGGCGGTATTGCACACGGTCCCACACCGGCAAAAGGGACCAGCACCCGCTCTTCAGGCATCACCTGCATCCAGACCCTCCGCCGCTCCGATGCAAGCCTGCTCGTATAAAATGTCCCCGCCACATCGAGGCGGTAGGAGAACCCATATTCCCTGCAGAGGGTTACAGTCGAGTCCCCCGCAAGGACTTCGGTTTCAGGAATGCGGAGATCGTTTCTGGCTGAAGGTATCCTGTTCATGACTGTGCGGACATTCTTATGGCGGGCAAGGATTGCGTGTGCCACCAGTCCCCCGTAATCATGGAGAGACGGGGGCAGAGAGATGACTGCGACATTCCCTATGACCTGGAATCCCGAAGGGATCTCACTGACTGTGTCAGGCGGGAGCACATGCCGGAGGTCATCTCTTATGGCCATCTCTCTCATGCAGTATACCGGACACAACTTGAAAATATGCCGCTTTCACCCTGATCGTCATGGAGAAGAGAACGATGCGGAGGGACACCCGGGAAATCACGATGTGGTTATCCGGGCAGCAGCGGGAACGCAGTTGCGAGGTAATAGATCCCGAAGAGGATAAGGAACAGCCCGCAGGTCCGCAGGACCCAGGAATAGACCCGTTCATCAAAGACCCTGCGGCCCTGGTGGACGCTCGTCGAGACGAGGGTGTACCATCCGAAGTCGGCCGACCAGTGGCCAATCAGGAAGGCGAGAGCAAAAGGGAATGCCTTCTGTGCCGCCGCCAGGACCAGTGCGCTCCCGATGGAGAGCCACCACATCCAGAAATACGGATTGGAGATGCTGGTGAGGGCCCCGGCAAAACACGGGTGTGTCACCGCCTGCCCGGCCTTGCCCTCAGGTATCGCGCCCCCCGCCCCCCGAATCGTCATGACGCCAAAGACCAGGAGCGCGACACCCCCGAAGACCGCGATGAAGGGCATGTATTCCTGCAATGCGTCAACTGATCCAAGCCCGAAGATGATGAGGAGGAAGAGTGCTGCCTCGACGGCGGCATGCCCTGCCATGACGCGGGGGCCGGTGCTCCACCCGTCCCTTGCCGAAGAATTGATGGTGGCGATGAGCGTGGGGCCGGGCACGAGTGCCCCCGTGAGGCCGATGACAAGGCCGAGGAGGAATGTCTGGATCATGGACGAAGGGGTTCCTTCCATGTATATGTGCTGAAAGGTAATGTGCATTCGTCCCGCTTCCCGCATCCCGGTGGAGGAGATCGCACTCCGCCCGTTCGAATCCTTCGCGAATCGATGCATCCATGAGCCATCATCCCCCATCTTTTTCCCATGCATCTCGTACTTCCGGGAGGAATGCCGGCGAATGCCTCCCTGTATCCTCATGAGTGTCCGTTCCTGTCCTGCACCGTGGTGGTGGAGCGTGGCTGCTGATACGCCTGCGTCCGCCCCGGATGAGATGGCGTCCCTGGCAGCACAGATATGCAGCTGCAGGCGCTGCGGCCTCTGCGAATCCCGGACCCTGACGGTCCCCGGGGAAGGACCCGTGCCGTGCCGCGTGATGCTGATTGGAGAGGGGCCCGGGAAGAAAGAGGATGAGAGCGGGAGGCCGTTCGTGGGCAGGGCGGGCGCAATTCTTACCGGGCTTCTTGCGGGCATAGGGCTCTCCCGCGACGAGGTGTTCATCACCAGTGTCGTGAAATGCCGCCCGCCGGAAAACAGGTCGCCCAAAAAGGAAGAGATTGCTTCCTGCATGCCCTTTCTCGAACGACAGATCATGCTCCTCTCTCCCGCAGTCCTGGTCCCCATGGGAAGAATTGCAAGTTCCGCGGTCTTTTCGAGATTCGATCTCCCGCACCCCTCATTCCGGGAGGTCAGGGGGAGAGTATTCAGGGTTTCCCTGTCAAAAGACATCCCTGATTGCCTTGTCATCCCTGTCTATCACCCGGCGGTGATCACCCACAATCCTCCTGCCCGAACCGCTCTTGAACAAGACTTCAGGAGACTCGGGGATATACTTCATACCAGCCGCGACGCCCCCTGATTCTCCGGACACGCACCCGCGTTCCGGTACCAAAAAAACCGACCACGATGCAGGGATTAAAAAATGACCGGTCCAAGGGATTGCAGGGGTATCGCACGGTGTCTCGAAACCGCAACGGCGTTCCAGGACACCGGTGGCACAATCTTTAAGCAGGAATGGAGGGGTAATCACTTACTGGAGTGATTATCCACGGAACGGGGGATTCCCTGTATGAATACTCTGAAAAAATACCTTGCAGAACTTCTTGGAACCTTCGTGCTCGTCCTGATCGGTACAGGGAGCGCGGTGATCGCGGGAGAGTATATCGGATTTCTCGGCATCTCGCTTGCATTTGGATTCTCTTTGCTGGTGATGGTCTATGTGACAGGGCATATCTCCGGCTGCCATATCAACCCCGCAGTCACCATCGCCATGCTGGTGAACGGGAAGATGTCCGCCCGGGATGCAATCCCGTATATTCTCGTTCAGTGTCTCGGTGCAATCCTTGCATCGCTTGTTCTCCTCTCGATCGCGTCAGGCCATCCAGGATATGACCTGTCTCTTTCAGGCCTCGGACAGAACGGGTACGGAATCGCATCGCCCGGGGGTTACAGCATGGTGGCGTGCTTTATTGCCGAGGTCGTCATGACATTCCTCTTTCTTATGGTCATTCTCGGGGCGACGAGCAAAGAAGCCCCCGCGGGATTTGCAGGGATCGCAATCGGTATATCGCTTGCAATGATTCACATTGTGACGATTCCCCTCACCGGCACATCAGTGAACCCTGCACGGAGCATTGGACCTGCCGTGGTTGTCGGGGGAACGGCACTTTCCCAGCTCTGGATGTTCATCGCCGCACCGGTCATAGGAGCTCTCATTGCCGCATACGCCTGGAAATACCTGTTCGAGCCTGCCAGTGTGAAGAGATAGGAGATCCCTTTTTTTTTAAAAAGGGATTCACTTTTCACTCTCAATAGATCCGGATTACCGCCATTCTCACCATAGTATTGCGATAATAACCGGGCAGGCTTCCCGTTTTCTCCGGGATGCGTTCACACAGCCTCCGGGGGACCCATACACACGGAATACGTTTCCCTTTCAACCGTAATTAAAAAAAAAGGGGGTGTGCCGATCCGGCCGAAAAGATTCAGGTCTTTCCGAAGTATGCCTTCACGTTTGCCTGGAAGAGGTACCAGAGGATGATGCCCGATATGATGATTCCAATCAGGGCGCTCGGCCCGCTTGTAATCAGGTTGTAGATCCCAAGCACCAGGCTGATGACAGTGACGATCACCCCTATCGTCCAGACCCATCCCCATCCCTTGAAGCATCCCACGCCGAGAATGATCTCAATAATCCCGATAATGATCAGGATAAACCCGATTGCAAGCCCTATCACCCCACCGACGGGTCCTGTAACCACCGCTAAAAGAGCGGCAAGGCCCAGCCCGCCAATCAATAAGATCAGCCCTCCGATAATCCAGAGGATACCGATGATCGTGACACCAAGTGGACGCTCTGTCATACCTGATGCTTCATGATAGTATGTGATAAAGTTTGGCCCGTCTTCTCCCCCCAACAGGCACTCCGTCAATCCCTCCTGGCTGATCACTCCTCTCCCCTAAAAAACCATCCGCGGGGCGCTCTTCGCATCTCTATCAGGGGTATCCCCGGGTGTTTTCGGGAGGTTTCCCCGCTTTCAGGTGTATTCCTTCCCCGGTTCCTTCTTCCCGCTGTCAAAAAGGCGGTCCACTCCGAGGAGAGTGTTCACCCATGCGAGGTCGTCACTGCACTGGAACAGGATGAGGGTCAGGAGCGTGAGGGGGACGGCAAAGACCATCCCCGCGATTCCGAGGAGCCACCCCCAGAAGACCACGGACAGTATCACCACAAGTGCAGGGATCTCGAAAGTTCTTGATGCAAAATACGAGAATACAGGGTTTTCGACCACCAGGTTGAGTATGCATACAAGTGCAATCACTGCCGCCGCACCCCATACGCCGAACTGTATCCATGCAAAGAATACTGCAGGGACTGCCGCGATGATCAGCCCGATGAACGGGATGAAGGAGAGCACAAAGGTCAGCACACCCCAGAGAAGCGCCGCATGCACCCCCATTGCATAGAGCGTTCCCCCAAACAGGATCCCGTGGATGACATTCGTCTCTGTCCGGACAACCAGGAAGTCGATCATGGTGCGGCTCATGCCGGAGAGGCGCGAGAGTCTTTCAGGGCCCATCCCGGGAAGGAGCCGGAGCCGGTCGAAGAACCGGGGAGCTTCGAGCATCATGAAGAAGGTGGTGACAGCGATGAAGAAGAGATAGAGGACGAGATCAGAGAGGCTCATGACCGATGAGAGGACCAGGCTCACCATCGAGGAGAGATCCGGGGAGGCCGGGACCATGCTTGACGACAACCCGTATCTTCCGAGTGCGCCGGAGATCTCTGCGAGTCTTATATTGAGTTCTTGCTGGTACAGGGGGAGATCCCGCACCAGGACACCAAACGAGTAGAAAGAGAGTGCGACAAGTGCCAGGAGGCATCCTGCCGCAAGAAGTGTCAGGAGTGTGACCGACAGGAGATCAGGGAGACCTCTCCTCCTCATCCGTTCCAATGCAGGACAGGCGATGAGCGTCAGGATGACAGAAATGACGATGATGGTGAAGACATAGGCTGTGAATTTTAGCCCGATAATGATGAGAAAGATGAATCCTGCGAGCACGAGCGCCCGGGATGCCCTGGACCATTCCACCGGAAGCATATGGTAGGAATATCTTCTTTCTCCCTCTCAAATGTTTCCTGCCCTCAACCGGACACTGCATGCGGATACCCCAAGGCGCATTCACCCGTATCCTCCCGGTATGCAATACCCATACACACAGGTACATTCTTCATTATCCGAGGACACATATTCCTGCACAATAATCCGGAAGACCGGGATTTTTTCCCATACAGGAATCCGCAAGGCGGTGATTCAGCCAGATGAAAGACTATCAAAGACGCGTGATATGCGCGGGCGTCCTGAGCCTGCTCATCCTTATTTTGGTAATAATCCCGGCATCGGCCGTGCCTGTCAGTGATGTAAGGGATGGGGAGATATCCCTGGATCATGCACGGGACCTGGCACAATCGGCTCTTCTTGAGTCCATACTCTCCGGACACACTGCACCGGGCCCACACCTGTGGGAAGGTGCATCACTCTCCCCTGATCCTCTCACGATCTATGACATGAACGGTGAACCCCTCTTTTACCAGTTCGATGTCGTCTGCGGGGACGACGATCTGGGGACTGTGAGGATCGGTGCAAGCCGGGTGCTCCCGTCCCCCGTGATGGCCGTCGTCCTCACCCCGGGGTACTGGGACAGGGAGAAACTGAACAGGGATGCAGGAGAATTTCTCACGGCAGAGTGCCCGGATTGCACCATCATTTCAGCGCAGCCCGTATGCTACAGGTATCCAAAGATCGGCCAGAGGGTCATATACCAGGAACCCGGTTCTCCTTCTCCGACCGAGGTGATTCTCGACGCTGCAACCGCGGAGCCGGTGGAATATGCATTCGCCCTCTCGTATTATGACATGGTGTCTGCACGCGACCTGATGAAGAACCGCGAGCAGTGGATACGCGAAGAGCAGATACATGCGCAGGTTCTCGCAAGAGTACAGACTCCCGGACCAGGAGCAGCACTCTCTGAAAGAAAAGCCGCTCTCCTGGCGCTTGGCCGGTCCCTGGCAGAAATTCCCCGGTTCAGTGACTGGATAGACAGCCGTTACACATCTTCCCTGGCGGGATCAGGTACCGCAAAAGGGGGTGAGCATTACCTTTCACTGAACCTCCACCCCCAGGAAACGAGTTATTACTGCACTGTCGCGACAATCCAGATGATTTCCGAATATTACGGGCAGATCTATGATCAGCAGACGATTGCCCGCCTGACCGGCACATACAATGCAGGCACCACGACCCAGCAGGAGATCAATTTCTTCAGAAATGTGCTTGACATGGAGGACACATTCTCCGATACCACCCCATCGGTCGCCGAAGAGAAGACCGAACTCGATGCCGGGAGGCCGTATGACAGCTCCGTCTCCTATCCTGACGGCCTGATACATGCCCGTGCATGTGCAGGGTACCGGGATGATTTCGGATCGGTAAAATTCAGGATTTATGATCCGTGGCCGCCGAACATCGGGGAGATTTACGATGAGGCCTTCACCGATATACATCATTACGAGGATGTGTTTGTCCGGGGTTCATACCAGCCGGATCCCACAATCGCCCCGACCATCCCGACTCCCACCCCCACAGTCACCGTGACTGACATCACATCCCGCATCGTCCAGGGGCGGTTCACCGCGTCCGGCCAGCAGGCCCTGTACTCTTTTGATATCCCCGCCGGCGCCAGCACCTGCACCGTGACGCTGACAGGGCTTGGGGCGGGTGCTGATTTTGACCTGTACATACAACGGGGATCACCACCCTCAACGACATCCTGCGAGCATGCGTCAACCGGGACAGGGGCGATGGAGACACTCACTATTCCCTATCCTGAAGCGGGAAAATACTACGCCCTTGTCTGTTCCTATTCGGGAACCGGCATCTACACGATCAGGGAGACGCATACCTCCGCGTCGCACGTCACGAGTTCCCCCACGGTCACTCCGACCGCCACCCCCAGTCCTTCCCTGACCACACCTCCCCCTGCTGCTGCGACCGACATCACATCCCGCATCGTCCAGGGCCGGTTCACCGCGTCCGGCCAGCAGGCCCTGTATTACTGTGACATCCCGGATGATTCCGGCGCATGCACCATCACCCTGACATGCCTTGGCGGCAGGGATTACAACCTGTACGTGAAGCGGGATACATTTCCCACCCTTTCATCGTATGATTATGAGGGAGCGGGGCAGGCATCGACAGAGACCGTGGTCATCCAGAATCCTCTGCCGGGCAGGTATTATATCATGGTCCATGCAGCCGCAGGGCAGGGGGCTTATATCGTGAGGGAATCGCATGCATCGTCCCACCAGGTGACAGTGACACCCACGGGTACGGCGACCCCCATCCCCACACCGGCAGAGAATGAACAGGAGATCACCTCTCGCTCGGTCCAGGGGCGTTTCACCGCGTCCGGGCAGGAAGCCCTGTATTATTGTGATATCCCGGCGGGTGCCCGGAGATGCATGGTGTCCCTCTCAGGCATTGCGTCCCGGAACTTCGACCTGTATGTAAAGAGGGGGGAGAATCCCACCCGGTCATCCTATGATTACGCGAACACAGGCCGGACATTTTCAAAAACCGTGACCATCCAGAGCCCTGAAGCCGGGCGGTATTACGTCATGGTCCGTGCGACTGACGGGTCCGGGAGTTATGCACTCCGCGAGACCCACATATAGCCCGTGCAGGCCGGGTTCATTGGATTTTCCTGACACGATTCATAACCTCTATGGCAGGTGAACGCGAACAATAATGTTCGTGACTGCAGATCACCGTCCTGTTGTCCTGGTCCATGGGTGGAAGAGCCATCCCGGCATATGGGATCCCCTCGTGGAGGCTTTAACGGGGCGTTCAATCCCCTGCTGGCTTTTTGATCACTCGTGGATGAGGGGAACGGGGCTTGACATGATTGCCGGATCATTCCAGGACTTCATGCGGCGAAAGAGGGATGCGACGGGTTTTTCCGGCCCGGTTGACATCATCTGCCATTCCATGGGGACCGGGATCGCACGGTTTCTCCTGGAAGTGATCGACGGCAGGGAGCAGGAGGAGCGTGTCGGCCAGCTGATCGCCCTCGGTCCTCCCAACAACGGATCCAGCCTCGCTGAGCTCTTCTTCAATCCTTCCGTCAGCCCCCGCATTCTCCGGGTGCTTGGCGGCGTATTCGTGCCGCGCCGGTTCAATCCCCCGGAAGACATCATCGTCACGCAGTTCCGGCCCGGGAGCAGGTTGATGGGGATGCTCAGGTCTGCCGGCATTCGTGAGGATCTCTCCTACAGGATGATCCTGACCGAGAACCGCGACACCAATCCCGCATTCTTTCCTCCTTTTCGGGGAAAGACCCTCGTTGCCTCGCGGGACGGATGGGAGACGACGTATGCAGGAGACGGGATTGTGCCCCACGTGGATTCATTCCTGCCGGGAGCAGGATATGATATCCTTCCTGCCGACCCCGTTTCGCTGCGCCGGAGTCCTGACCTGTACTGCCACCTGCACCTTCCCAGGAACCCGGAAGTGATCCAGCGGATTGTCGAATATCTCTGTGATCCAAGTGCCCGGCCCCACACACGCTGCCCGGCCGACTGACTGTCCGGGCCGGGTGGTCACAGTATACATGCTGCTGTCAGGATATGGCACACAGGCCCGGCGATGTGATGAGGGCTTTTCAGCCCTGCGCTGGCTTTTCTGCGACCCGGCCCGGATCGTGCGGCATTCGCAAGATTTAACACTGAGTATCCTGTTCTATTCTGATGAAGTACTATGCCTGATGAAACACCCTCAACGGAAGAACCCCGGAATGATCAGGCTGCTCCGGCAACCCGGACGGTCCCTCCTGTCCCGGGACATCCGAAGAAGAAACAGTCACGTCTCCTTATGGCAGGCGGAATCATCGCACTCATTGTCATCATCGTCATCGCCGCCTTCTTCTCGATCTCCGTTGAGCCCAACCTTGCCCCTGATCCGGGTGTCACGTATCCCTTTACGACCTCCTACGCGATCCTGATACCGGAAGGCCAGTCTATCCAGATCGCAGGCATTCCCATCATAGCGCTTACCGCGGGGGACGAGATGATCATGAAGATCGGCGATCGGAACGAGAAGTTCGTTGTCGGTGAGACAAAGACAATATCCGAACGAAGAGCGCTTTTCACGATGCTCGGTATAACCCTTTTCTCCACGAATTACCGGATCGAGGCAACCTACCGCGGCAGCACAGGGAACAACGCGGATTTTTACCTCATCATACGCACGTCAAAGCAGGTGCCGTCTTTTCTGATTGAACGGATTCTTCCCCCCGAAATACGGGCCCAGCCCGCCTAAAAAACCATATTCTCTTTCTTTCAACCGTTCTGCAGATCCCCTGTTCCGGGTTTTGCCGGAAAAAATACCAGAATCCCGGGGAGTCACAAAGAGGGAAGGGTTGATCCTTATCTTCTCTCTCATTACAACCCCCCGGCAGGGAGTGCCGGAATCCTGTCCCGGAAATACCAGAAGACCAGTGCAAGAGCCACGTAAAAGACCGCAACGAACCAGCCGAACTCGCCAAGCATCATCTCTCCTGCCAGGGTGGATACCGTCAGCGCGGGATAGAACACCTGGATAAAATAATTCCAGAACCCGTGAAAGAGGACAGCGACCCAGACACTCCCGGACGCGAGCCGGAGCCATGCCAGTATGAGACCGGCACCCATCACCGAGGGGATAAACACCGCAAGAGAGTACCACATCGGACCGGAGCCGTGGTAAGTCCCCAGGAACATCATCGGGAAATGCCAGACAGTCCATATCGCCCCTGACAGGAGCGCAAGTTTTGTAAAACTCATGCAGCGTGCAAGTTCGGGCACGAGAAAACCCCGCCAGCCGAACTCCTCCCCGGCCGCGGCAAAGCAGTTGAAGGTGATGGCAGAGAGGAATGCCGGGATGAACGCGATGGAAAAGAGTATCCCTGCCTTTTCCGGGTTGAACGGTGCGATGCCGGTGAGCCATGCAGAACCGAACATGATGAGCCCTGCCGCGACCGGGAGCAGTATCCCTGCTGCGAGCTATGCGGGGTTCCTGATGAGAAGGCCGAAACCCATGAGATTTTGCTGGAAGAGAAGGCGGGTGGCGATTGCAGCAAGAGCCGGGGCCCACATCGCTCCCACGGTATATACCATGAGCCGCGATGCGTTCTCTGCGACCAGAGGGGTCTGGGAGGCCAGATACCAGAATATCGATGAAATGAGGAAGGTGACGGCGAGAAAAGTGATGATCTTTCTCACCGGACACGATAGCGTGACGAGCGTTTCAGGGGTGGCGTGCAGAGAGGGGTCCTGCATACCTATGATCCTGACGCGTGACGATATGAGTCCTGCCATTTGCGAATTTTTTCCTTTTTCCTGCGTGAAAGGCGGGGGACTCCACGTGACCGGAAAAGGTTCCCCGATAACGGGATGACATCTTTCAGATTCACCCGCCAGGGTGACCGGACCCCTGGAACGGGGATGGCGTGAATAGAAGACAGTATCACCCGTTATTTTCGTTCTGTTGGAACCAGACCCGCCCTTGAACGGTCACGGATTGCGAGACGCCCGTCCGGTGAACGATCCCTTCCAATATATTCTTATAGATTTGGGAAGGACATTGGGTATACCGGAACGGTGGTTTTCATGGGTTTTTTACAGGAAGGTGAAAATATCATCCTGCAGGACTCTGCAAAGTCAGATTTTTTCGGGAAAGGGACCCTGTACCTGACGAACACCCGTATGGTGTTTGAAGTGATCACAGGGGGATTCCTCTCCAAAACACCCGAGATCAAAATTGACCAGCAGATTCGATCGATACAGGCACTGTCCGTGTCAGGCAGGAAAGGTCTCCGGGTCCATTTTGAGGGAAACATGGAACCCACAACACTGTATGTCGATAACCCGGGCAAATGGGAGGCCTCGATCCGGACAGTTATCTCACTTTCCGGCGGCAAATGAGGGGTCACTTCACTCAGGCAGTCTTCTTTTACCAGGGGAATGAAAAAGCCACATATGCGGCACGAAATCCTCCCGGCAACTCCCTCCTTCTCACCCTGAATCAGGAGTGGTTCACAGGAGAGCTACACGGGAAAACCGATCGCAGTTGGAGGTATGTCCCGATTTTATGATTTTTTTCCCCGCGCCCGGTTTTGAGCCTTTTTTACCACTTCCTTTCCAAATCCGGGAGGGATGATGCCTTTCTCGGGGGTGATCAGACCGGGTGGGGCTCGGGGTATGAAAATTCCAGATTGCATTTATAGAATACGATGTCGCAATAGTATTGACGCAAGGAGGACGAAAAGGGAGGCAGTGCGCATGCATATCACAACAACACGCGATGGCGGAGTACCCGTCCTGAAACTCGAAGGGCGGCTCGATGCGCAGGGCGCAATAGAACTCGAGGATGCCCTGAAAAGCGGGATCTCTGATACTGACAGGGCCGTGGTCATGGATATGGCCAAAGTAGGATACCTGAGCAGTGCGGGAATACGGATCATTATTGCAACCGAGAAGCGACTGAAAGGACGGAAGGGCGGCCTCCACCTCTCCCGTGTGCAGCAATATCCCCTCTCTGTTCTCGAGATGACCGGGTTCTCCTCTCTCCTCTCCATTCATCCCACCTGCGAAGAGGCAATGCGGGCGGCGAGGGAAGTGTGTGCCCATAGTGAGACGTCCCGCATGCGCGATTCTGTCTCTTTTTCCATCGATGGGGCGGAATACACGGTAACCCCGGCGGGATCCGACGCAAAAGAACTCGTAATCACGGGTCATCCCTCCCCCGGATTCCAGCAGGGGGAAGGGGACGATCTGGCAATCCCTGTGAGTGTGGGAACGGATGCCTGGTCCCTGGGCCGGGGTGCCCCCGGCCTCCAGCAGGTAGACCCTGCATACATGGGAGATTTACTCGCCCTCGGGCATACCGCAGTCTGGCTCATGCCTGGTGCCGGCGGGACTCTTGATTACCTGGTACTGGATAAAAAGGCCATGAATGTCCCTCTCGTTGCCTCGTTTCTCATCTCTTCTGCGGGTCCGGATGCGTGCCATATCCGGGTGGTTGCCGCCTCCGATGAGGGCATCACATTCACTGCGCTGCATGAAGCGCTGTCCTCCATTGCCTCCCGTCTTGACCCTGCATATTGCGGAGTGCTCTCCTATTCCTTCTCTGCGGAGGCGGCGGGTGTCAGCACCCTCTTTCCATCAACTGGCGGGCCGGATACGGGATGTGAAGATGACCGCTCCGGTGCGGGCCGCGATTCCGGTGGTGCCACACTTGCAGGGTGTGCTGTCGCAGTGGACCCGGCAGTCGGGCAGTCCCGGTTCGGGGGTCTTGCAACAGACCTCCTTGTACACCACCCCGCGTCTCATCCCGGGATGCTTCCCCGGATTCTCAGCCTTGTATTCCCTGGTTTTCCGTTCAACAGCGAGGTGCAGCCGGAGGAGGCCGCATCAGATGGTCTTGCGTCCGGCAGTCCCGCATCTCTCCGCCACCTCTCTCCTAAAACCAGGATCCGGAGGGCAACCATCCACCTCTCTGTCATTTCTGATATCCGGCTGAACACCGGGGTTGCGGTATTCATAGAGGGCGACATTCGGGAATGGAACCAGGATTACGAGAAGATCGTGCACATGATGCACCATGACTGCTCGGAGGTGCACCTCCACCCCATCTCCGGCGGCTACAGCGGATCGCTCGTCTTCCGGGACGATGCCTACGACCGCAGCGGCCGGAGGGAGATGCCGTTTGTCCTGAAACTGGACAAATGGAAAAATATTAAACCCGAGATCGAGGGGTACGAGGGGCACGTAAAGCGATACATCCAGAACAATGCGACCCAGATCATCCAGCAGGGGCAGAGCGGGGAATACGGGGGCATCCTGTATTCTTTTGTGGGAATCGGGGGGCCCGGAAGCCGGATATCCTCGCTCGAAGAGTATTATCTCACCCATACCACAGAAGAGGTGTGCGCAGTCTTCGACATGCTGTTCCGGAAGGTGCTCAGGGCCTGGTACGGCCAGCCGAGGTTGCGGGATCTTCCCCTTTACAGGATATACGCCGATATTTTCAACTACGATGCGGTCAGGTCGTGGGCACAGGCACGCTACGGCATATCCCCGGATGATGAGTTCATCGATCTTCCCTTTGGGGCAGGGAGATCCCGCAATCCCCTGTATTTCATGGAATCCGTCCTCCCCCAGCGCCTTTCACAGAACTGGAACGTGTATGAAGGCTCCGTCCACGGCGACCTGAACATGAAGAACGTGCTGATGGATGACGGGATGAATATGTGGCTGATCGATTTTGCGATGACAGGCCATTCGCATATCCTCCGGGACATTGCGAAACTCGAAGCGGTCCTGAAATTCGAGATGATCCCCATCACATCAGAAGAACGTTTAATCACTCTCATTTCCCTGGAAAAAGCATTCCTGCACCCGGAGAAGACAGGTGAGATCCCGGAAATTCCGGGGGGGATAACCGACCCGGATATCATCAAGGCATTCACGGTGATACGGCAACTCCGCAGGTATGCCGACACCATCACGCTGCTCGACGATGATAACAGGCAATATTACCTTGCATTGCTGTACTACACGCTCTCTGTCCCCGCATACGTGAGCGTGGACGATTTCAGGAGAGAGTATGCCTGGATCTCTTCGTCCTATCTCTGCAACAGATTGAAATAACACGGGATACCCGGCGTCGTCCGGATTGGAAAAGAATGCCCTGATGCTCACGAATTTCTTTATTAATAGTGTCACGCACATGGGACCCTTCACTGTCGGCGAGAGAGAAATCCCGATTGTCGTTCGCGGTCCAGGTCTCCACTTTTATTTTCGGCGCGAACTGGCAATCCCTTTACAATGGTGAATGAACCGGGCTTTATCGCATCTGTAAAAAACCGTTATTCCCGTATACAGCATTCACCCGTTATAGTGGTGCCGGTCAAAGGTCTGGCGGAGGAACTCCTCTTTCTGGCGCCTGCCCGCTTTTACCGGTGGTTTCAGGTATCCTGTCTCCGGCGTCTGGAGGGCCGGGCAGAAAGGGCAGAGGGCGGAATCGACATCGTTTGCCTTCTCCCTGACAGGGCAGTAAAAGACGCCGTCGATGACCTGGACGCTGTCTCCGCCGGGAAACGGCATGCCGACCGGGTGGCCGGGGAGTTGCTGCACGAACATGCAGAATCCGGAGAGAAGGTATTTCAGGAACCGTAACCTGACCTTTTCCACATCGCCCGCCGAACACCGGCCTGCCACCATATTCCAGTATGCACCCGTTTCATGTGCAGTTGGGTCGGCCATGCGGTTGAAACTACCCTGCTGGTTCATCAGCCGGAGTGCCTGGTAGGTCCCTTGCAGGTGACCGGTGATCGTCTCTTCCAGTTTTTTTCGCAGTTGCGGGTTGATGTCCCGGATATTTTCAGAAAAATTCCATCGCAGTCGCTGGAGGTCCTTTGGGGAGTACGAGAGCACAATCCCTGCAATTGCTCGCCCAAGCTCTCCCCGGGTCTTCATTGCACCAAGTTCCGAACATTTTCTGGCAATTTCTTCACGATTCATATCTGGCTAGCTCCCATACCACCAGGCAGTGCCTTTTTTCTGATTGTAACAAGAAGACACCGGTAGCAGCGATGTCCTTTCATTTCCTCATATACACGTGTGTCTCTCCATGTTATCATATCCGCCCTCCCGTCACCCGCTCCGGCAAACGGGAGGTGTTTTACGAAAATCCCAACGAGAGAAACCTGCTGCAGCGTCATGAAAGGGTGTGGGACCGGACGATATCACAATTCCGGCAGCCTGGATAAGACTCCCTGTGAGACCTGACACTTCATACGGCCGGGAGCCCGAAACCTGACAGCAATCGTGAAAAAAGAACCACCATGATTATCGGGAAAGGACTCCCAATCTCCCCGGAATGCAACAACGGGAAGTGGCTATCCTCCAGCACGTCAAAAACGAGCCCTCCGGACTTTTTGAGGAGTATATCAGGGAGAAGGGCATGGAGCTCCTGTATGTCCCCATGTATGAAACACACGAAGTCCCGCCCATTACCTCAACACACCTTCTCATCCTGGGCGGCCCGATGAGCGTGAACGATGAAAATGAGTTCCCCTGGCTGAAAACAGAGAAGCGGATCATACGGGAAAGGGTGGCGAAGGGACAACCGGTTCTCGGGATATGCCTCGGCGCCCAGATGATTGCGTCCGCATTCGGTGCCGCGGTCTACCCCTGCGGCGAGGAACTGGGATGGTCACCGGTTTCCATGGTTCAGAAAGACCTTGTCCCCGGACTGCCCGGGCAGTTCCAGGTCTTTCAGATGCACGGTGAGACCTTTGATATCCCCCCGGGAGCAGAACTGGTCTGCCGGGGAGAGGGGGTGCCCAACCAGGCACTGTGCAGGGGAAGTGCACTCGGCTTCCAGTTCCATTGCGAGCTGACCATTGAAATGATCCGGGACTGGATTTCTGACCGCCCGGCCCGGGAACAGTCGCATATTCTTGCCCGGAGTAGCCTTTTCCTCCCCGAAAGCGAGATGGTGTGCAGGATGGTTGCAGAACGGTTCCTCTCTGCCCCGCCTTTCTGGAGATAAAAGCCTGCCCCTGAATTGGATGCCTCCCGGCGGTGGCAGAAGACAGAAGGAGCCATCAGGAGAATCACGGATCGCGTATTCTCCGCGCAATAACGCGTTCCGGGCCCCTGTCAATCAATGAGAGAAAAATCAGCATGTTTAATGGAGTCTACGGCTTTAGCTTTCTCTTATGAAGAAGAGCATACTCCTCCTCTGCATGCTGGTCGTCGCGGTGCTGCTGCTCTGCGGCTGCACCAGTACCCCCCCGGCAGAGCCGGCGACCACGGAGCCGACCGCAGCCGTCACCGGGACCACGGAACAGCCTCTCTCATTTGCCGAGAAGATAGCCATAATCCAGAAAAGGACAGATGAAAACGGTCCGATGACGATGGCGATGCACACGACGACCTACATCGAACTGATAGAGAACCCGACCACCGGGTACCTCTGGAATGCGACGGTCACGCCAGGGCTGTCGATTGTGAACGACACCTACATCCCCCCCGCTGACCCGATGCCGGGAGCAGGCGGCATGCATGCGTGGACGGTCGAGGCGGTCGCGCCCGGCGACCAGACCTTCACCGCGGTCTACCACCGCCCGTGGGAGGGTCCGTCTCCTGACGATGTTACATATACCATGCAGTTCGTCGTCACCGGCTAAGTCCGGATCTCCCCCCTTTTCTTTTCGTCGCCCCGCGCCTCCTGTGCCGGTCCATATCATCGCTGGACCTGCGGACCCACGGGTTCCTTTTCTCATACCAGCAGGCAGGGAATTGCATGGGCCAAGGATGAGTGGTGTTGTATCCGGCGGCAAACATCCCGTAGTTCCGGGTTCCCTCTCTTTCAAAGGGAGAAGCAGGGAACATGAGGGGGACCCTTCGGGCCATGACCCTTTTCTGGTGTATTTTGAGGAGCATCATAGTGTCTCGTGCTACAGCAACGAGCAGTCCGTCTTAGTGGTCTGCGAGGAACGGGGGGAGCAACTGCCGGGAAGGAGTGAAACGACGAAACCGGGAGCGTCATCGTCAACAGTCAACCTTGAAAGAAGCAGGCTTGTGATATAAGCGGAGCGAAATGGAGGAGGAGCGGAATGAAGTGAAATGGAGGTGACCATTCCGGGTCGGCATATGGATCATAGAACAGGTCTGGGGTGGGATCCTACACGGCCGGGGGGGCATGGCCCCTCCTTGAGCGTGATGAGAAATACTCTCATCTGGGTATCATCAATCATTTTTTATATTTCTGCGTTCTGAACCAGCATTCATTATGTGCCATGTGCAGTATCCAAGAGCCATTTCCAGAGAGGCATGATTCGCACAACTCCTTTCATGCCAAACCACTCAATTTCCTCTTCCCCTTCCTCTTCTCTGGTAAGGAGAAGGAGTCTGTCACATTTCAGATCGCGTCCTGCCTTCACCAGGGCTTTCATCTCTCGCTGCCGTGCAGCAGGGCTCTGTGCATCGACACATACCTGAATTAGTTCCGACACCTGCCGCTCACGTTGGATAACAAAATCGACTTCTTCCGCTTGAGAATTTTTCCAGTAAAATACCCTCAGGTTATCCAAAAATTCCTGATACTTTAATGCAATTGCAACAAGATTCTCGTAGAGTTTCCCCTTATCACCAGATACTCTGAATCCCTTTGCAGTGATGAAACCGTTGTCAATACAATAGATTTTCTTGTGTGATGATAACTGCTCTTTTACTTTGAAAGAGAAACGTGGTATAGAAAAAAACAGGAACGCTTCTTCCAGGTAATGAAGATATTTTTTCACCGTCAGATCGCTTTTACAACCGGTTACTTTGGTCAATCGATGAACAGAATATTCTGACGCACTGTTTGAACAGAGGTAGGTCGCAAGATCCCCAAGCCCCTGTGGTGCTCTCACGTTATATCTCCTGATAATATCCTTGAATATAATTGCATCAAAAAGCCTTGAAAGATATTCTTTCCGGTTGATATTCGTGACCAATGGCTCGGGATAACCACCGGTTTCTGAATAAAGATCCAGATGTTCCCGATATTCGCTCTCGGTCAGTTCCTCCCCTTTCAACCGGATATACTCTCGATAAGAAAACGGCAGTATGGTTGTTAATGTGTGTCGACCGGTAAGGTGCGTTGCAAGATCTTTACTAAGCAAATGGGCGTTGCTTCCGGTAATGTAGAGATTGTACCCCTGCCTGGATAATCGATTCACAAATAATTCCCATTCAAAGAGATTCTGCACCTCATCAAGAAGGAGGGTGGATACGGTGCCATATACTGATTCAATTGCCGGACCGATTTCTGATAATACCTGACTCCCAGTCATCTGTTCATCGTCGAAGTTCACGTAGCCAAATTGCCCTTTGTCCATCAGAGAATGGACGGCAAAAAATGATTTTCCTGCCCGTCTTGGACCTATAATCACCTTTATGAGTCTGTTTTCTTCCCCTGGCAAATTCGCGTCACGTGGGACATACTTTTCCTGCATCCGCAGTTCAAGTTCCCTTTTCTGCAAGAGGATAGCATCTCGAAGAGTCATAATTCTCAATGAATTATTGTAGTATAATATATTGTAATACAAAAAAATAGATAAAATTTTGTATTACACTAAAAGGAATGTAAATTATTTTTTTAGGAAATTTTTAGCAAGTCATCAAACAGAATGCGAGGGATGGGATTCGAACCCACGAACACCTTCGTGACCGGATCTTAAGGATCTAACATTCACCGGACACAGGTTTGGATTAAATCTGGGTCCTGTGGAGGTATGACCAATGTTCGATCTCGACACCCTGCCAACGATCGATCCTGCGAACAGGATCCATCTCGAACGGTATATCAGACACCTTGAACTGCGCCAGCTCAGACTTCATACGGTCAGGACCAAGGTGTGGCGTGTATACCCGTTCCTGAAGTGGTATAAGTTCCAGGACGCCAAAACCGTTACGCAAAGCGCCATCGAGGACTACATAATCCATCGGCGCCAGACCGTGAGCCCGTTTACGCTCCAGGGCAATATCCTGGAGCTGAAGATGTTCTACCGCTTCCTCCTCCCGAAAAAAGAGAAGAAACTTTTTGAAAATATCGTCATCAAGCGGCCCCGCCGCCAGCTCCCCGTAGACCAGCTCATCACCAGAGAGGACCTCTCCCGCATGGTCGAGGCCTGCGAGATGCCGCGCGACCGGGCCCTCTTAATGCTCCTGTGGGACTCCGGGGCCCGGATAACTGAAATCCTCTCGCTGAACATCGGGCACGTGCAGTTCGACCAGTATGGAGCCGTGATCATCGTGAACGGAAAGACCGGGATGCGAAGGCTGCGCCTGGTCAGTTCGGTCCCGGACCTCCAGATGTGGATAAACATGCACCCGCTTCGAAGCGACAACAACGCCCCGCTCTTCGTGACCAGCCGGAGGTACTCAGGGACCACGCGACGCCTGGACCTCCGGACCGTGGAGAACAAGCTCACCCACATCGCCGAGGCCTTGCACATCACCAAGCCGGTCCATCCCCACGCTATCCGGCATGCCCGGCTCACCGACCTGGCCCGAAGTACTGGCGGGCGCCTGGGCCTGAACGAGATGGAGCTCCGCCTGGTCGCAGGGTGGGAACGGAACAGTGCAATGCCAGAGGTCTATGTTCATCTTTCCGGCGCTGACGTGGAGAGAAAGGTCCTGGAAAAAGCAGGAATTCTTGCAGATGAGAAAGCGAAGCCAGAGACGACACTCGAACCGGTAAAGTGTCCCCGGTGCGGGATGAAAAATTCACATTATTCGCAGTATTGCTCCCAATGTTCCATGGCCCTGAATAAGAAGGCCGCGATGGATGTGGATGAATCAGTGAAGGAAGCGAAGGTAAGTCCGGATTACAGGGAAATTGTGGAGGCGGTGAAGAGGGAATTGGGACTTAATTCAATTTTTAAATAGAACTCTTCGTTTTTTTTATTTTCCTAAAATCAGATAAGTGGTTCAGAACAGGTTATAGAGGGACTAAATTTTGTAGTTTCCTTCATCATTTCCTATGTTTTAATAAAAGCGATACTATTTTTATTTTCGGAACAAGAGTAGGTTTCAATGGTAAATATTAAAGGCAATGCTCCACTTAAGAGCAAATCTGGAAGTGGATATCACTTTGAGCATAAGGTAGCGGCGTATTTCCTTTCTTATCTTCTCGCGAATAAAATCTTTGATCGATCTCTCGGAGAAATATTGAGAATCGATTTTCAGATGCGTGGGGATTATTTCCAGATAGATGATTTATGCATTACATTTAATTTTATGGGAGAAAACAAGCGTTTATTTCTTTCAGTAAAAAGCAATTTCCAATTCACGAAAAATGCTGCCCCAAAAGATTTTGTTGAGGCTGCATGGATAGACTTTACAGGATTTTCTGGATCAAAATTTGATAAAGATAAGGATTTATTGGGTTTAGCATGTGCACCATATGGACATGAAAATGAACTAGACCTTAATGAACTATTAAATCTTGCTTTTTCCCAAGATTCCAAGGACTTAGATGCCCGAATTTTTAGACCTAATTATACCTCTGAAAGGGTCAGATCATATTTTTCTAGCTTTAAATGTCCTCCGGAAATTGCTGAAAAATATGGTATTACAGATGATCAAATTGGTGATTTGTTAAAACATATCAAAGTATACCCATTTGATTTCGAGTTTAATCCTTCTGAAAAGGAAATTAGCGCAATCTCAAATTGTCAGAACATTCTTTCTAGTGGATCGCAAATTGAGGCGGAAAAACTTTGGATAGATTTAATTGAGCTATCAAGCGAAAAGGATGAAACAAATGGTTATATTGATTTAAAGGTTTTATTAGATAGATTCCGTCTAAAGTATGATTTGAAAAATTTTCCAGTTTATGAACATGACTTTAGAAATCTAGAAACTGCATCAAATAATTTTATAGATGCAATCCCAGACAAAATTGGTGGAAAATTATCCCTTAAAAGGGAAAAACAGATATCTGAAGTTTTGGCAATAAACGGTAAGGTAACTCTTATTCTTGGCATTTCAGGTAGTGGAAAAAGTGTCATTGCTAAAAAAATCGCTGAACAAAAAAGGAATGATCAAAAAATCATTTGGTTTGATGCTGGTTGGTTTAATGATCAAAGTATACCCCAACTGGAAAGAAATTGGCAATTATCTCATTCTATTTCTGAATTATTTACAAATATTTCCGACAATGAATGTTGGATTATCATCGATGGACTCGACAGAATAGTAATAGAACATGGTTTCAATCAACTTTTTCAAATCATTAAATCGTGTAACATTACAGAAGAATCAACGCCTTGGAAGATGTTACTTACATGTCAAACTGAAGAGTGGAATAATAGAGTTTTGTTTCAGTTTTTAAGACACGATCTTAATCGCATCAATTGGAACACCTTCGACCTTAAATTGTTTAATGATGAAGAAATCAATCAGATTACGAAAGAATTTCCTTCTCTAAAAAAAATATTACAACATCCTCATTTAAAATTAATTCTTTCGAGACCAAAAATTATTGATCTTCTTGCCACTCACGAAACTCCCGACACATCAAAATGGGTTGGAGAATCGGATCTAATCGAATGGTTTTGGTTAAATGAAGTAACCAGTCGACCTCTGGGAGCTGCAAAATCAAGTTTTCTTCAGAATCTCGCCAAGAGACAAGCTGAAACTTGGCAAATCTCAACACCTGTTTCTGAAATCTTACCGTCAGATTTAACGATATTTGATGACTTTAAAAAACGCGGAATTTGTACTATTAATCAAAAT
Organism: uncultured Methanolinea sp.; assembly: GCA_964452625.1. Taxonomy (GTDB): domain Archaea; phylum Halobacteriota; class Methanomicrobia; order Methanomicrobiales; family Methanospirillaceae; genus Methanolinea_A. The sequence goes on along the minus strand of CAYVMJ010000001.1, from coordinate 499,881 downwards.
CGGATTCAATTCTCTCACGACCTTTTTGGTGACTGGTCCCGACAACAATATCTGATCAGCCATATTCCAGAGGATTCGACTTTTTTCAAAAAAAAATGTGATTCTCCCCTCTGGCACAGGGGAATTAGATTATTGGGGCTTTACCTTTTAGAACAAAATCAAAATCCTACAGAGTTTTTAAAGGTTTTTTTCAGCATACAAAAGGAGAACAATGAGTTTACAACTATCCACGATTTACTTTTAGAATCAATAATTTTTTCAGTAAATCCTCAATCAATTTTAGAAAAATTGTGGCCAGAATTTGAAAAAGATGATGGAAATTTACTAAAACGTTTTCTCAAGCGATTTCTGATTATCGCAACTATCCCGAATAGAAGAATTCTAATAATTGGTAAAATTCTTGGGATAAGTGAAAATGAAGCAGCGCTTATCGATAGAATTCCTATTCTTCAGTATTGGATTCCAATTCTTCAATTTATTAATCAAAGAAAGGACGAATTTGAAAAAATTGCTCCAGAATCAATTATCGACATTGGAAAGGGTTGGTTGAAATATACACCTTTAAACACCACCTATAGACAGGAAATTGCAGATCTCTCTTTGACAATTGCAGAAAAAATCAAGAAAGATAACTCACGCAGGTATTATAAAAACCCAGATTTAGCCAAAAAAGCTTATTCGTGTGCGATAGCCGCAGTTAATGACGATCCTGAAAGAGTTACAAAATTACTCTTAAGTTTATCAGGAAAGGGAAATATCGATCCTTCTGAAAAAATTACAGACCAAAAGATACTATCAAAGCAAGGCGAGTATTCTAAAAAAGTGCTCCCTCCTTGGCCCGATGGACCATTTAAACATGTGGATGACCTTTTTCAAAAGATGTGTATTCAGGAAGATGAATTATTACCTATAATCATATGCAACCCTGAACTAGCCAAAGACATTTTATTTGGTTTGATTATTGAAGAACCTCGAATAGTTGATTCTGATTATGACGATGATTTTTTTGAGAGAGAGCTAGGTCTCAAGGATTATCAGGGAGTTATTCCAGCCTTACCTTATAATGGCCCATTCCTAGACTTTCTTTTTAATCATCCACTCGAAGCAATAGATCTTATAATTCGAATTGTTAATTTTGCAACTGAAAGGCATATTGAAAGGAAAATTAAAATTCATAAAAAATACTCTAAATCCGATCTTGACTTATTCTCCGATTTCGATCCAGTCAATGAAGTTGAATTGTTATTGGCAAATTCACCGAAAATTTTGAAAGGAGACCATGAAGTATATTTTTGGTACAGAGATTCCGTGGTGTCCTGTTGTCCAAGGATTTTAAGTTCAATGTTAATGGCTTTAGAGAGATTCCTATATATTAAGATAGATAAAAAAGACTCAATTGATTCCTTTCTACAAATAATATATGAGAAAACCAATTCAGTTGCACTATTAGGTGTTTTAACTTCTGTAGGAAAATATAAACTATCACTTTTTGAAGGACCTTTAAAATATCAATTCAGTATTCCTGAAATATATCGTTGGGAGATGCTTTACGACGAACGTAGTTTATCAATATTTGGATTATTAGTTATTGGCGATAGAACAAGAAAGCAATTTTCAGAATGGCATTCCTTACAGCATAGGAAAATTCATTTTTATAATCTAGCAATTGGGTTATTCCTAAATTATCCCAATATTCGTTCAGAAATCGAAAAATATCGTCAAAAGTGGGAAGAACGTTTAATCTCAACGAATCAAGATTCTCATGACTATTTTTTCCTATTTCGTTTAATTCAACAAATGAATATTGAAAACTATACTACAAAGAAGAACATCAATGGGAACGATTATTGGTATTTTAACGAACCCGAAGAACTTAAACAATTGCTTCAAAAAGGAGAAGAAGAATTTAATAAATCTCAAGAGGGAGGCTACGCTTTAAATTTTCTTTTCTTTTGTTCAAATGCATTAAAAAAAGCCGAAATGTTGGATTCAATAAAAATAGAACAGATTTGGGACTACATTCAAACGTTTTCTTCTTTGAGTAATCCTAAATTTGGCACTAATAGACCTTTCCGAGATGCCGATGTCCTCGCTGGAGGAATTGCAGTATTAATTGTGTTAGGAAAAAAGTGGTTAGAAGAAAATCCTGATAAAAAACAATGGTGCATAGATCATATATTCGATTTGATCGCCAATCCCCCTACCCCAGGGCCTTTCGATGTTCCGCAAACCGCCAATGAAATGCAATGGGATTCATTCTGTGCATGGGCTGCACCCTACATTTGGATTGATGATGTAAAATCTACAAGAAATCGCGAAATGATTTTCCACCTCGCTACTTCTTATCATTACAAAACGATTGAAATTCTTATTAATAGTTGTTTTAGCATTCGAGGCTTATTGAAAGATGATTTTTACGAGTTAATTCACTTAAATGTCATAAATTCATTATCTAGGACGTTTTGCCAGTTATGTATCCGTGATCCAAAAATTCGAAAAACGAATTTAGATTTTGAAATTTGGTTAAATCAAGAATTACACAATTTTATTCATGGAAAATTTTCTCCAAAAACCCCTTCTATTATAGAGATAATTGGGAGAATTGGAGAATTCACTCCCCCTGGAAACTTCGGTGGACGGAAATGGAATGCACCGGAATTTCACAATCGCTTATCACTACAATCTTCGTTTCAATGGTTATCATCATTAAACACCGCTCTTGATGAAAAGGAACGTGAATGTTGGATTAACTTGGTCAAAAACCTTAATGCATATGTAATTTATTCGATCAATGATACTTCACGACCCAAAAATGATACCCATCTTCCGGACGACTTTGATAGATGGTACTTCCAATTAGCTGCGACTTTTATTACAGAAATGCGAGATTATGAACATCCGGAAGACATTTGGCAATCATTGCTTGATTTAGAGATATCAAAAAACGACTGGATAGAAACTTTTTTTTCGTTCTGGTTTATTCAGATGTATAACTGTATGGATAACCCAAAATCATTTGTTCACGAATGGCAAAAAATGATTGAATATACATTGAAAACACCGTTATGGAATTATTACCCATCAAACAATCACTCGCTAGAAGAGAGATGGTGCGAACTAATTGGAATTGAACGGGGGGTTTCTACACGATGGAAAATAGAATTTAAAGAAATTGTTACAGATATGAAAGATTTTTTTGAGAAATGGGCGAGAGTTAACCTCCCACACTTCCATTGTCAGAAGAATTTTATTTCCTTTTTAAGATACCCCGCATGTTCTGGAATTCGTGTTTCCGCCTTAAACTGGATAGAACAATACGGATATTCGGTTCAATTAGAACAATTTTGGAAGGATAGCGAACAAAATTCAAAACTTGCAGAACTATTAAATTTGTGTTGGGAAAATGATCGACAATCAATTACAAATAATTTTGAAATTTTTAGCACGTTTAAACGGTTATTAAAGGGACTTACAGATTGTCAGATTTCTCTAGCAATGGAATTGACAGAGAAGATCCGCACAACGTTATAAAATTTAATTAGAAAATATGAGTTGAACATATGAAATGTGATGAAATTGAAGAATTTGTTCAATTATGGATTGATCACTCTCATACATTAGTTGAATTTAATCCCATGATGCAAAATACATCTTTGGGATTGGGTTTAATAGAGCATCAATTACGTTATAGAATATTATCTATTCTAGAAATGATGGAAAATTTTTCTACAGATCGCGAATTTATTTATGAATTGTCAGAATTTCATACACTATCTTATCTCTGGGTATTAGGGGTTTATGAAATTGTCCGCTCTATAGATGAACAAATCAAGAAACAGGGAATTATTAAAGACGATAATGTTAAAAAAGAAATATTTGATACTAAAATCTCATTTGAAAGGATTAGGATCCCTCTGGCAAAATATCAACCAGCCAGACGCTATAAGGATACTGATTGGGAAACGATATTTACATTGGGTATAGTTACGGAAAATGGAGTTTGTTGGATCATTAATCAAAATGATACAATTTGTAGACATCATTTATCGAATGAATATCTAAACCTCTTAATGAATCTTTCAACATATTTTAAACGAGAATACAGTCTATATGAAGGAAAAATTGAGGACTAGTTAAAAATATTCTTCTCAAAATTTAGATATCATCGCCTGTTTCGCGAAAAATTCTAACTAAATGAATTTGGTGGGGCTCTCCTGAAGTAGCTGTATTATCCAATATGATGACTCGTGCAAATGTTTTTTCTGAAGTTTTATACTCTTTAATTGATTGAATTTTTTTATTCTTGAGTTCAACCCATAAATCAGCATCTATTATAATGGTATCTACTAAAATTTCCCCTTCTTTCGTTATTATCTTATAATAGACATTGTCTTCACTGTGTATAGTACTTTGAATTGAAATTGTTTTTCCAGGGGTCAAATCTCGATAAACAGTCTTGATTTCAGAAAACAAACGAAATAATTCATTTAATGATAAGGCATTTTCTTGACCAGGAGGAAACAAAATTTTTTCATTCAGATTTACTTCAAACATCCTAGATTCTAAAAATTCTGTGAGTTTTTCGGCATGTTCTCGGTTTATTGGATGAATGATTGCTTTATTTATGTTAAAATTTTCAATAACGTCTTTTAATGTATCTATAAACATCCATCTCTTTACTTTTTCTTGAGTGATTTCTTCGATTGTTCTTAATTCAATGCCGTAAGCTCTGGCTTTTCTTATGGCACCTCTAGAAAAACCATGAGTTGAAACAGCAATTGCTTTATCAGCTCCAATATTATCTCTTTTTGTTGCTAATTGCTCAATCCAAGTAACATCCTGAACTTTATCTCGATCCCGAACTTCAATGATAATTAAAATTGGATGCGATCCGATTTTGCCTCTTAATGAGATATCTACTTCCCTTTTCTCACCGGTTATTGAATCTGCAATAAAATCAGGAGATTTTATCTGTACATCTTCCCCACTCAATTTAATCTCGAGAAGTGCAATTAACTGTTCAAGGTCTCTTCCTTTCCGGGGCGTAATATTTCCTCATTAATAGCTAAATCACGATCTGTATAAATTTTATTACATGTCCCCCTTTCACCCCCCGGACTCCATCCTTTTCTCCTCCTCCATCCTGACCTAGTCTCCGTGCAGCATGGCCTCCCAGCATTTCAATTCCGGAGGCCTTCCTGCACAGGAGAAAATCTATGAAAGAAATATCCCAGGAAACCCTGGACCACATCCCGGACCCGATCGCAAAGCTGGTCTGGGAGAAATGGATCGCCGAAGGAAAAGCACGACTCATACCGTCCGAGGTGAAGAAATGCACCGCGAGCGGATAGACGGCAGCTCCCCCCACGAACCAGGCTTCACTGACCGGGAGGAAGAGTCTGCCACCAGATCTTCGTCGAACAACACCATAAGCTCAACGCCCACGGTGAGGAGAGAGACCGGGCCGGTCCCCCTCTTCCTCATCCCCCAGGCCATCTCGATCGAGCTCCGGCAGGAGGGAATGGACCTCCTGGAAGTGAGTATCCGCCGGACCCGGAGACACCAGTACCTGATCTTCCTGCTCTTCACCGCCAGGGGGGACGAGTCCCATGAATGATCCGGGACTTCTCTCCCTCGGCGAGCAGGAGATCCTCCACATCGAGGTGGAGGGCGAGCACTACCAGCTCCCCCCGGATGACGTGCGGAACCTGCTCTTCACCGGGCGGTCCGCTCCGCTCATCAAGGTCCAAAAACCAGGCCCCGGTGAGCAGCAGCCACGGGTCACCATCGAGGGGCACTGCGCCCTGAACCGGTCCGGAAAGGCAGTCATCTTCTATTCCGTGGTGGGCCGCTTCATCATCCCGGTGGTGAGTTTCCGGCGGGTTGCCCGGGGAGACGTAGTGTCCGCCCCGCTCTTCCCCCTCGTCCCGGGCGAGACGGGAGGAGACAATGAGTGAGGAGATCGCCCAGGCCCTCTCCCTGCTCTTCCCCGACCAGGGCATCGCCGAGCTCCGGGCGCTGGCGGACAACGCGGTCCACTCCGGGTACTTCGACCGGCCCGAGGCCCTGGCATCCCACGCATCGTCCCTGGACTCTCTCCCCGAGGTGCAGGGGATCTACATCACTCTCAACCCGGTCAACCCGGCCCTCCTCGCCCGGCGGGCTAACCGGGTGAAGCTCCGGCTCACCCGGAAAGACGCCACCACCGCCGACGCGGACATCCTCTGCCGCCGGTGGCTCCCGGTAGACCTGGACCCGGTCCGGCCGAGCGGGGTCTCATCCACCGGGGAGGAGCACCGGGCCGCACTTGACCGGGCCGGGCAGGTGGCCGGCTGGCTCGCGGAGAGAGGGTTTCCGGAACCGGTCCGGGCCGACTCCGGCAACGGGGCCCACCTGCTCTACCGTGTGGACCTCCCCAACGACGAGGCCGCCGGCGAGCTGGTGAAGAAGTGCCTCGTCACCCTGGACGCCCTCTTTTCCGATGGAACGGTCACCGTCGACGCGGCGAACTTCAACCCGGCCCGGATCTGGAAGCTCTACGGGACCACGTCCCGGAAGGGCGACCACACCCTCGAACGGCCGCACCGCAGGTCCCGTGTCCTCGCCGTGCCGGACCCCGTCGAGGCCGTTTCCCGGGACCTGCTGGAACAGCTCGCCCGGGCTCTCCCGGCAGGACCTTCCCCGGGGGGTGCATCTGCACCCCGGACCGGGACCGGGATCGACCTCCGGGCCTGGCTCTCGTCGCACGGCCTGGCGGTCCGGACCGAGCGGCCCTGGCAGGGCGGGATCCTCTTCGTCCTGGAGGAGTGCCCCTTCTCGGGATCGCACAAGGACGGCGCCTTCGCTATCCAGTTCCCGAACGGGGCAATCTTCGCCGGGTGCCACCACCAGACCTGCGGGGGCGGGGCCCAGCGCTGGCCCGACCTGCGCCGGCAGTACGAGCGGTCATCGTCGTCCGCCCGGACCGGGCCGGCTCCTGTCGGTCCGCCCGCTGCGCAGGGTTGTTTCTCCGGTTCCGACCCCGCCGCCCTGGAGACGTATCCCGGGCTGGAGGAGGCCGCCGAGGTCCTCCGCACCGGCGACCCGCTCCGGACCATGCTGGACACCGGGGGTCTGGACCACGTCGGGGACCGGACCGTGGCCGAGTGCCTCCTCCTCTCCCTCGCCTCCCGATCGGTGATCAATACCAACGGACTGCACGTCTCCGTCACCGGGGAGAGCGGGAAGGGAAAGAGCCACGTCTTCTCCACCATCCTCCGCCAGGTCCCGGAACGGTTCCGGCTCAAAGGCGCGATGAGCAACAAGGCCCTATTCTACCACGACTCGCTGCAGCCGGGCACGGTGATCATCCTGGACGATACCACGCTCTCGGACGAGATGCAGGAGATCCTGAAGGGGGTTACCACCTCGTTTCGCGAGCCGTTTATCTACCGCACCGTGAGCCGGGACCGGAAGGGGCAGGTCTGCACCATCCCGGAGCGGTGCGTGTGGTGGGTGGCGAAGGTCGAGGGCTCGGGCGACGACCAGGTCTTCAACCGGATGCTCACCTGCTGGATCGACGACTCCCCGGAGCAGGACGACCTCGTGCTGGCACGGGTCCTCCTCCGGGACCAGGACGTCCCGGCCTACGGGGATGAGGAGCGGCCCGAGGTACTGGTCTGCCAGGCGATGTGGGAGGTGCTCGGCCGGCAGCGGTTCTACGTGGTGGTCCCGTTCTCCTCCCGGATCCGGTTCCAGGCCCGGGACAACCGGCGGAACCCGGAGATGCTTCTGGACCTGATCAAGGCGAACACGCTCTTCCGGTTCATGCAGCGGGAGACCCGGGACGTGAGCGGGGTCGCCTGCATCGTTGCCACCCGGGATGACTTCCGGGAAGCGGCCCGGCTCTACGGCCTGCTCCACGGGTCGGCCGGCGGCCAGACCAGCAAGCTCACCCGGCGGGAGGCGGACCTGCTGGACCTGATCAGCAGGGAGCGGTGGCCGGAGTTCACCATTCCCATGCTCCAGCGGGCGACGGGCTGGAGCAACGGGAGCATCCACAAGCTGATCCACGGGTATACGAGCCGGGGGATGTCCTACTCGGGGCTCCTCGAGAAGTGCCCGGCGATCGCGTTCACCGACCGGACGGTGGTGTCCGAGGAGGAGAGCGGGCTCTCGATGCGGCGGAGGACCAACGCCTACACCTTCGACCAGGAGCTTTACAAGCACTGGATCGCCGGCGGCGGGGTGTGGATCGAAGAGGTGGGTCCGGACGAGGGCGGTGACCCCTGCAATCCTCCGGCACCCTTCCCCGGTCCTTCCACGGATGTTGCAGGAGAAGAACATGCGCCGGCGACGGCGACTGGTGAATCTCTCTCTAGTACACACAGTACGTGTGTGAGTACATGTGTGTCCTACAGTAGAGTGGAAGACACGCACCGGGGCGGAGCGCCGGGTGCATGCACTCCTGCACCTGTGAGTAAGGTGAGCAGTGCAGAGGGGCAGGAAAAAATCTCCCCGGAGTGTTGCCTGAATGACAACCAGGGCGAGGATATAAGCGGGAATCGATCCCGGTCCTCGTTGAAGGGAGCGGAAGGAGCGAGAAGGCGAATCAATCCCCGGGACTACAAGGTCCTGGATATCCCCGAGCGGACCCCCTGCTGGGTGTGCGGACGAAAGGACAGCCGGTACATTGAAAAGTTCACTCCGGAGCGGAAGAGCAGGCCGAAGGACCAGCAGGGAGCCCGGAGGATCTGCAAGCCGTGCCATAAAGCAGCGGTGGACCGGGAACGGTCCTCGGCCCCTCCTTTGCCCGGGGTGATTGATCCATCGAAGATGGAACGGGTGAATGTCTCAATCGGGCGTTGCACTGTCTGCGATATTGAACCGGCGGTTTGGAAAGATAAAGAGAGCGGGGTGAGGTTGTGTGAGGGGTGTTATAGGTTCCAATCTTAACCCCCAAAACCTTATTCTTTGTAATTAGCGAATTAGGATTATTGAATGTCTGATTTTACAATTGAGGTAATAAAGTATGCATTCTTCCTTATTTTAGGAATAATCATTGGAAGATATTTACCAAGAATTCTAGACATTTTCGACCGTAAAATGATAAATGTCGGGAAAAGATTAATTAAGTGGCGTGAAATTTACAAGAAAGAAAACGAATTGGTCGCGAATTATCGAAATTTAATTGATGAACAAGGTAATGTTCATTTAGAGAATCTGGAATACCTCGAAAGTCATTTTTCAGATGAAATTATTGACTTTGCCGTAAAAAACGAAGTCCCTTCCCTTTTAATTAGATGCTTGTCCGATTCCGATAATAACGTCCAAGTTAAATGCTTATCAATACTGAATATTATCGGCCGACAGCGAAATCCCAAAATACTAGTAGATTCAGGCATTATTCCAGCCCTTATTCCCTTACTTGGGAGCCAAGACCCTAAAATAAAAACTGAATCAATTTCTTTGCTTATCTATATTGGGGAAAATGGTTTTTCAAAGGATGTTGTTAATTCCATGACAGGAGAAGAAGAGCCGAGAATAGCTTATGAATTATTTAAAATTTATCAGCGATTCTTAGAACATCGGCCTTTAGATGAATTTTTGGATAATACCACGATTAAATCCTATTTAAAATACCTTGCCCTCCTTAAGGATCCCTATAACGCAATCGCAGTTCTATTACGCGGCGTAAATGAAGGAAAAATTACCTTTGCACAAATTGTCGAGGCGGGAAAAATAGATCTTTTTAAAAGGTATTTAACAACCAGCGGATGGGATACTAAGGCAATTGTTTGTGCGATGTTCCGTGAATTTACAAAAAGGGGAGAATCGCATTTAATAATAGATAATGGATTTTTACCCATTTTTATTCAATTGAAAGATGATGAAAACCCTGAAGTGAGGGGATATGCAGAAAAAGTAGTATCTTCTTTGCAAAATCCTTCATAAAATAACATTTTTAACACGAGTATTCACCCCCTGCACTCCTCCACAACCTTCTCCGCATCGTACCGGAGACTGATCTCCTTCGTATTTCCTCCAATCCTCCGGGAGGTCAGGTTGATCAACCGCATCTCGTCGAACTTTTTCAGCCGCTCGAAGAACGTGGTGTAGCCCATCGGGGTCTCTTCCCGGACCGAGGTGAAGACCGCTCCGGAATGCATCATGTGTTCCTCCTCCTGGGAATATTTCGCGATGGTCCGGAGCAGCTTCTTCTCCTCCTTGTTCAGGACCTTCACCGAGTTGATCAGGTGGATATTCTTCGCGACAGTAAAGGCGGATTCCACGTCATCCATATCCACCGTCTTCCGGGCACTCCGTTCCGCGTTGAGCACCGCCCGGCGGACAAGGTCCAGGCCGACCCGGAGGTCCCCGCAGGAGAAGGTCCGCTCGATGATGAGGTCGAACACGTCGGGAGAGATCACCCCGGAGTAGATACCCTGCCGGATCCTGTCCTGGAGGATGCCCTCCACCTCACCGATACTATACGGCGGGAAGTAGATTTCGCCCGGCTGCATCACGGACATCACGCAGGAATCCAGTTCCCGTGTAAGATTGGTGTCAATGTTGCTCACGGTGAGGATCACACCACTCCGGACGCCCTCGAACTCCTCGTAGAGCCGGAGGATGGAGTAAAGAGTGTCGTTGAGCACTCCTTCGTGGAGCAGGTAGTTTGCATCGTCGAGGCAGACCAGGAGCACCTTTTCCCGGTTCATGAGGGCGTACCCGATCTCGTTCATGACCCTCCGGAATGAAATCCCGCTCGTCGGCGGGAGGTGTCCGAAGATCGACTCGTAGATCCGGGTGTAGACCATGAACCGGGTGTGGTCGTTCTGGCAGTTTACGTAGACCGGCAGGATCCGCTGCGTGGTCTCACGGACCTCGCTGAAGATGTGCCGGACGCTGGTCGTCTTCCCGGTCCCTGGTAGACCGCGAAGGATCAGGTTCGTGGGCCTGGCCCCGAAGAGTGCGGGCCGGACCGCGTAGGCCATCTCCTTGAGCTGGGTATCCCGGTACTTGAAATCATCCGGGAGGTAGTCAGCTTCGAATGCATCGCGGTCCTTAAAGAGCGTCTGGTCCGACATGAGCAGTTCTTTGAGCATGATCACTGCTCAGCCCGACCAGTATTTCAATGAGGAGTCCGGGTGCCGAAAGTGCAGGCGGGAGCTGGTTTTTTATTCCAGCGCAGGGAAGGGACGTTCACCCCGTCGCCGTAAAGAAACACCGGAATGCCGGTAAAAGATGCGGTAAAGATAGTGCTGAACAATGAACGAATTCCGACATGAACCGGCCAGGCTGGTTCATCGGTCCGATGAATCTTACCAGGGGAAATATATATCGATCCTGACGTTTTCTGTTAAATCGTAACGGGATTTCTTCTTTCCCAGATGACATATGAACAAAAACGCACTCCTCTTAGGACTCACAGTCATTATACTGGGAATCATTGTTGCAATTGTCGGGGTGACGTATCAGCACCACGCATCGGAGGGAATAAACAACAATATTCCCGCGGTTCCGAAAATAATCGGAGCATCAGAATCCGATGACCTCATCACACCATCTCCAACACTCACGGTATCTCCAACAATATCAGTTTCTAACACATCCGGGAATACATCTCCCTCAGTAACCCCCCAAACAAATGTTATAGCGGGGATTAGTGTTTTTACCGATAAAGCCCGGTATAAGGTCGGGGATGAGGTCATTTTTGGGATAACGAATAATCTGGAGGTCCCGCTTCAATTTGCCGTTGGCCACCCGTTTTGGATACAGTATTATCAGATAGATGGAACCTGGAAAAACCTTACTTTAGGAGGCGGAACCCAGGCGTTTTGGCATCTTCAACCCGGAGAAACGGAAACCTGGCCCTGGAGGGTCACAGGACTGTACGATTACGATTATGTATACGGTAACAATAAACCATTCACCATAATCCCTGGGGTCTACCGGGTCATTATATTCGGTGAGTTTGAATCAGAAGAATATACGAAGTTTGCGTTACAGAAAGAATTCATATTCGAATAAGTATCGTGTGGTCAGGGAACCTGGTTCAGTCCGCCCGGCTATAATGTGAATTTGATATGGATTTCCATACATGTGATCCGAATTAAGGAGGTGAAAAATGAACACGAAACAGATAAAAATCACCGGTATCACCCTCGTTATTGCATCGATTGTAATTCTCGCGGGGATAATCGCCTTCAATGGAATTGAAGCAGATGAGGGAAATATTCCCCCCGGAGTGGAAAATGTAACACGAATGCCGATAAAAGGTATTTACGAGAGAACCTCTCAGCCTGCTGAAGTTGCCAGCAGCATTGCTTTTCCGATGGTTCCGGAAAAAATGGTTGTTTATAAAGTAAATCGGAATATTTCTGAAAATGAGTTGATTCAAATCGCTAATAATCTTGGCATTTCTGATGACTTATCTAAAAGTAGTCCTGGTTTTATCTATATTGGACAGGATATTTATCAAATCAGTTCATATAAAGGAACAATAGTTTATCGCAATAGGACCTCTTTACCCGGTTATTCTCCGGATTACATTGATACACATCTCCCGAGCGACGTAGATGCGAGAAAGATTGCAGATGAATTCCTTGACCAACACAATCTCCGGCCGGAAGGTGCCGTATTTTCCAGTACGAATCATGATATCGGGCATTTCGTTTCCGGTGACAACCAGGTCAAGGTGAAAAATTCAGAGTCGATTAATGTCTGGTACAAACACTGGGTTGGTGAATACATGATCCTGACGGATAAACTGCATGTGGTGGTCGATGTGCATGGGGAGGTCAGAACGATGTTCAGGGAATGGCCTGCGTACGAACCCTATAAGGAATTTGCTATTATCGGGCCCGAGGAAGCCTTCGGATATCTCAAAGAAGCCGGGGTTTTCATACCGTCCGGGATGAAGACGCCGGAGAAGGCAACCGTCACCAACATATCACTGGTCTACATCGACCATACTATGACTGATGACTTAGATTACCTAATCCCGGTCTATTATTTCCAGGGTGAAGTGCAAGGCAACGGGACGTCAGCAACGTTTTATCAATGCATCCCGGCCACACCGGAATTTGCTGCAGAAATAACCTAAAACTGGTGAGAGTAAAAATACACTCTTTTTTTCGTTTTTTCTGGTCTATTTTTATCCCTCTTCAAAAATCCTTATAGTACTAAAAAGAGGTCTCGTAAGAGTAAAGACTCACCCCGCCGGATCCGGTGCCAAATCCTCCACCGGGACAAACAACGGACCCTTGCGGTTGCAGCGGTGATGAGCGGCCGGGATATCCCGGTATCATGAAAAGGATATTCGGATCTGGATACAGTAAAAACCAGGTTCTTATCAGCACATGCGGTTAAAAGTCTCAGGAAAACAGGACGTTATATTTAAATGGATGGCATTCGATTCTAAAACTAAGGTGTATCCGGTTCTCCCGGTCGGATATGATATCAGTTCTCTGTGTCGATGATGAAACGCCGCTTTGCGAACTGGCGAAACGAATGCTCGAAGAAACGAAAGAATTTACCGTTGATACCGCTGGTTCCGCTGAGGAGGCACTTGCAAAGGTTAATACGACATCCTACGATGTAATCGTCTCCGATTACCAGATGAACGGCATGGACGGGATCGCGTTCCTGAAAGCACTCCGGTCCTCGGGCAGTAAAATACCGTTCATCATATGTGTCGATACCAGTCGAAAGGAAGTCATCATTTCAGCGTTCGAAAACGGCGCCGACTTTTATATCGGAAAAGACGGGGATGTGACAATGCATTTTGCCGAACTTGCCCACAAGATCCGGGCTGCAGTCCGGCACCGCCGGTCCGAAGAGAAATACCGGGCATATACCGAGCATTCACCCGTCGGAATCTTCGTTGTCGACCAGACCGGCAGATACGTCGATGTGAACCCGGCTGCATGCAGGATGCTCGGCTACAGCCGGTCCGAGTTCCTCGACCTGAGTATTACTGATATCACTCCTGCGGACCGGGTGGCGCTGGAGCTTGAACGCTTCAGTTGCATCCTCCTGCAGACAGGGGAGATGTCAGTCGAGTCGCTTCTGAAAAAGAAAGATGGCACCATAATCACGGTCATCCTCGATGCGACCCGTCTCCCGGATGATACCTTCATGGCATACTGTACAGACATCACCGATCTGAAACATACAGAGGAAAAACTCCTGGACTCAAACCGGATGCTGGGGATCGCGCTCCGGGCAGCAAAAGCAGGCACCTGGGACTGGGACTTCCCGACCGGCATCCTGACCTGGTCACCGGAGTTCTTCGAACTCTTTGGTCTGCCACCCGATGCACCCCCTTCATTTGAGACATGGTTATCGGTCCTGCATCGCGACGACCGTGGGCCTGCAATGGCAAAAATCGACCAGTCCGTCCGGGAACATGCATTCCTCTGGAACGAGTACCGGATTATCCTTCCGGACGGGACCGTGCGCTGGATCGGAGCCGCTGGCAGCACAATCTATGATGATACTGGGGAGCCGCTCCGAATGAGCGGGGTCTGCATCGACATAAGTACCCGGAAACAGGCTGAAACAGCGGTCCGGGAGAGCGAAGCTCTTTTGAAAAGGACCGGTAAAATAGCTCGGGTCGGGGGATGGGAACTCGATGCAGAAACCCGTGCCGTATCGTGGACCGAGGAAACCTTCCACATCCATGAAGTGCCGGTCGGTCAGACACCCCCGTTAGAAGATGCCATTAACTTTTTTCACCCCGATGAGAGAAGCAGACTAACAGATGCCATCAGAAATGCCCTTGAAACGGGTGAAGGGTATGATATGGAATTGCAGTTCATTACGGCACGGGGAAAACACCTCTGGACACGTTCAATATGCGAGCCGGAGGTTATTGGTGGAAAAACAATTCGTCTCATAGGGACGTTCCAGGACATTACCGAACGAAAAAAGGCAGAAGAAGCATTACGGGAGAGTGAAGAGCGGTTCAGAGGCGTTGTTGAGACCAGCCCGATCGGCATAGCGGCAATAAATCCTGCAACCCAGCGCTTTACCCTTGCAAATCCGGGTTTTATGCAGATAACCGGATACACGCAGGACGAACTATGTAAAATGACCGTCCAGGACATCACCCATCCTGACGACATACAGCGCGAAAAGGACCTCCTGAAAGAATATTTCGACAGCCATGCCGAAGTTTTTGAAATAATCAAACGGTATATCCGCAAGGACGGAGCGATCCGGGTCGTGCAGGTCATCGGGAAGATGATCACTACTCAGCCGGGAGATGACCCGGTTGCAATCGCAAATGTGCTCGATATCACCGAGCGTAAAGCGGCTGAAAATGCACTCGCCGAGAGTGAACTACAATACCGCATGGTCGTTGAGAATGCCTATGAAGGCATCGTAGTTGCACAGGACGGGCTGGTGAAGTTTGCAAACCCCGGAGTCCTCAAAATGACCGGATTGCCGCTTGAAAGGATGGTGGAACGGCCGTTTACCGTCTTTATTCACCCTGACGATCGGGAGCTTGTCAGTGACCGCTACCAGCGGAGAGTCAGGGGTGAGAATGTTCCGACATTCTACGACTTCCGGGTCCTCAGAGAAGACGGCCGGATAACCTGGGTCCAGATCTCTTCAGTCCTGATGTCGTGGAAGGGCAGGCCTGCCACGCTGAACTTCCTCTCAGACATCACCGAACGAAAAGAGGTCGAATTACAACTCCGCGCCGCACAGGAGCACCTCGAAGAAGCTCACCGGCTGGCACATATCGGGACCTGGAAATGGGACATCGCAACCGACAGGGTAACCTGGTCACAGGAACTCTACGCTATCGCAGGCCGCGATCCCACTCAGCCGGTACCAGGCTGGGCACAACATCCGGGGATGTTTACGCCTGCCAGCTGGGAACGTCTCAGTCCGGCGGTTTCGAACACGATACAGACCGGGGAGCCCTATCACCTTGATCTGGAGATGGTCCGCCCGGATGGAACTATCCGGGAGGTAAGTGTCCTCGCCGGGCTGCAGCGCAACGTGAACGGGCAGGTGACCGGCCTCTATGGGCTGGTGCAGGATATATCGGACCGGAAACAGGCCGAACGGATGATTCAGGAGAGTGAAAAAAAATACCGGAACCTGGTCCGGAATATATCGGATGTCCTCTTTACCATAAACACTGATGGTATCATCACCTACATCAGCCCGGTCGTCTGCCAGTTTGGAATCGCCGACCGGGACGTACAGGGACGGCCATTCCTTGATTTTATCGTACCGGACGATTATGAAATTGTACAAAAGGCAGTCAGCGACGTGCTCTCCGGTGAGGACGTTACGGTTGAATTCCGCGTCCGGAACCCGGCGGGCGTTATGTTTCATGTCCATGTATCAGCCCGGCCTGAAATGAACGCCCGGAATGTTACCGGTATTGCCTGCATCATGACCAATATTACCAGCAAAAAGGAACTCGAACGCCTTAAGGTTGAAGCACTGCAACAGATAGAAGAGAACCTCGTCGAGATGGCGGTATTGAACGACCAGATACGGAATCCGCTTGCCGTTATCATGGCAGCCGCAGATCTCACCGGGGGGTCGGCTGCAGAGGATATCATCCGCCAGGTGCAGGAGATCGACTCCATGATCAACAAAATTGACCGGAAATGGGTTGAATCAGAAAAAGTAAGGGAATTTCTGAAAAAGTATTACGGGGTCGGGGGATAAGGCATGACAACACTGCTGCTTGTTGATGATAATTCCGCATTCCTCAGAATGTATGGAAAACTCCTTGAATTAATCGGGTTTTCTGTCATAGGAGCGCCGGGGAGGGATGAATGCATGCAGGTCCTTGCGTCGGAACGGCCGGACCTTATCCTGCTCGACATCATGATGGAACCGCATGACGGCTGGGACACGCTTCGGTCGATACGGAACAACGATCAGACCATGGCCATTCCGGTCGTCATTCTTACCGGCAAACGCCCGACGGTTGAAGAAATCGACCGGTATGGGGGCGATATCGAAGATTATCTCATGAAACCGGTAAGAAAAAATGATCTTACGGAGGCATTGGACCGGATCCTCGAACGGATACGCCAGAGGGATACCAGGGTCGACGCAGCATGCAGGGGTGGATGCTCACCGGCTGATGTGGCCGGGTTCGTCCGTCTCGAACGGGCGGTAAGGATGGATGAAAAGTTCCGGAACCTCTTTGTCGAGACTAACGCCGAACTGGGAGAACGGGTCCGGCAACGGAGAATACAGCTCGATACTATGAGAGAACGGCTGGACATCCGTTAATGGTTTGCCGGAATATTTATACCGGAATATCAAGTAAAAAATGGTTATATCATGACCGATAGCATACAACGGGCTGTCCGTTCCGGGTATTTCCGCCTCTTATCGCAGGGATATCATACTCTCCATGCATACCGTGCAGGGTCGGGGGCGCACCTGTCGTGAATGCCATACCGGTTCGTTTATCCGGCCCGGGTTTATCCCGGATTCCGCAGGTCATCATCGCTGCACTTATCCTGGCGGCCCTGTACCTTCTGAGCACCTTTAATTACCTTATATTCCACAGCATCGTCGAGCTTGCCGGAATCGCAGTCGCGTACGCCATTTTCATCATCGTCTGGAACACGCGGAAGACCATTTCCAGTACCTTCTTCCTCATCGTCGGGATATCGTTCCTCTTCACCGGGACCATCGACCTGGTCCACACCCTTGCCTACAAGGGCATGGGCGTCTTTCCCGGGGCGACGGCGGACCTCCCGACCCAGCTCTGGATCGCCGCCCGGTACTTCCAGGGCATCACGTTTCTTATCGCGACGCTCTTCATCGGGCGGTCGATTTCGAAGGACCGAAAGTATGATACGCCGATTATCTTTACCGCATGTGCGGTAGCCTGCGGGCTCCTCTTCGCCAGCATATTTGTCTGGCACAATTTTCCCTCCTGTTTCATCGACGGGAGCGGGCTGACGCCGTTCAAGATTTACAGCGAGTATGTCATCTCGGCTATCCTGGTTGCAACGGCAGTTCTCCTCTATTACAAGCGAAAATTCTTCGAACCCGACGTCTGGCACTACCTTGTTGTTGCAGTCATATTCCTCATTCTCGGCGAACTGGCATTCACTTCGTACATCAGCGTGTACGGGTTCATGAACATGCTCGGCCACCTCTTCCGGCTTATCTCGGTCTACCTGTTCTACCGGGCATTCGTCGTTGTCAGCCTCTCGCGCCCGTATGACCTGATCTACCGCGAACTGCGTCAGAAAAATGATGCCCTCCGCGAGAGCGAGAAGAAATACCGCCTGCTCTTTGAAAACATGCTGGACGGGTTTGCCTATTGCCGCATGCTGTATGATCAGAATGGTCAGCCCGAAGACTTCCTCTACCTCGACGTCAACCCCGCTTTCGAACAGATTGTCGGCCTGGGAGATGTATCCGGGAAACGCAGTACCGAAGTGTTTCCCGGGATCCGGGAAGAATTTCCCGAATTATTCGAGGTATACGGCAGGGTTGCCCTGTCAGGAACACCGGAATCGTTCGATATCGAGTTTGCACCAATCAGTAAATGGCTGCATATTTCAGTGTATTCTCCTGCAAAAGAGCATTTTGTCGCCGTATTCGAGGATATTACCCATCGAAAGGAGATGGAACTGGAGATTGCTGCGGCGCAGGAGCGGGTGAAGGATGCTCACCGCCTGGCAAAGATCGGTACCTGGAGCTGGGTTGTCGAGACCGATACCGTGATTTGGTCCGAGGAACTCTACCGGATCGCAGGCCGGGACCTGTCACTGCCGGCGCCGTCCTATGCAGAACATTCGCGGGTCTACGCGCCGGAGAGCTGGGACCGTCTCAGTGCTGCGGTTGCCAGAGCGCTTGAGACCGGCGAGCCCTATAACCTTGAACTGGAACTGGTCCGCCCGGACGGGAGCATACGATGGGTGAATGCATTTGGAGGCCTGGCACGGGACAGGTCCGGGCAGGTCACCGGGCTGCATGGAACGCTCCAGGATATCACGGACCGGAAACAGGCAGAAGAGGCGCTTCGACTCAAGGATTTTGCGATTGTATCCTCAATAAACGCAATTGCCATATCAGATCTGTCAGGTACCCTGACGTACATCAACCCTGCTTTTCTCTCGTTCTGGGGATATCAGGATCCACATGACGTGATCGGGCGACCCGTATTATCATTCTGGAAAAACCCGGACGATGCACAACAGGTTGTTGACAGCTTACAGAAGCAGAAGACCTGGTCGGGAGAGTTGACAGCACTCAAAAAAGACGGGTCACTTTTACCGGTTCAGTTGTCGGCAAACCTGATTTACAATGCTTCCGGCACTCCGATTGGCATGTTGGCATCTTTTATTGATATTACCGATCGTAAAGCGGCAGAAGATGCGCTTGCAAAGAGCGAATATCTGTTCCATACGATGGCGGACTGGACGTTCGACTGGGAATACTGGAAAGATCCGGATCGGAACGTGCTCTACGTCTCTCCGTCGGTTGAGTGGATTACCGGCTATTCCGATAAGGAATTCGTTGCCGATGCCGGGCTTGTCGATCGTATCATCCATCCGGATGACCGGGCGTTGTGGGAAGAACACGTCCGGCTGCACCAGCCCGGTGTCCAGCCTCATATCACGGCTGAGGTCGAGTTCCGGATTATTCGCCGGGACGGCTCAACGCGATGGATTGCACATGTCTGCCGGTCCATACTGACGGAAGGCGGCACCTTTGCCGGGACACGGGTCTCCAACCGCGATATCACGGACCGGAAACGGGCGGAAGATGCACTGGCACTGGCCAGCAAAAAATTAGACCTGCTTTCGAGCATCACGCGGCACGATATCCTCAACCAGGTGACGGTCCTGCTCGGGTATATCGACATACTTTCCGATGAATCGCTGACCCCGGAGCTTACCGAATATCTTCACCATATGGATATCGCCGCCCGGACTATCCAGCGCCAGATCGAATTCACCCGCGAATACCGGGAGCTGGGAGTCCAGGCGCCGGTGTGGCTGAATATCTCCGAACTTGTCATGGAGGGAGAAGCAGGTCTGCCCATGGATGATATCCGGCTCTCGATGAACCGGACCGATGTCGAAGTCTTCGGGGACAAACTGCTTGGCAAGGTCTTTTACAACCTCATCGACAATGCGCTCCGGTATGGCGGAAAACAGATGACCACGATCACCGTGACCGCGTACGAAGAGGACCATTCCCTTGTCATACTCTTCGCAGACAACGGTGCCGGGATTCCGGACGAGGACAAGCAGAAATTGTTTAAGAAGGGTTTTGGGAAGAATACCGGTCTCGGCCTCTTCCTTTCGCGTGAGATCCTTGCGATTACCGGCATTACCATCACGGAGGATGGTGAGCCGGGGAAAGGGGCACGGTTCAGGATGACCGTGCCGAAGGGAAGTTACCGGTTTCCCGGTGCCGGGGAACATCCGGTATGAACGGGATTATCCAACGTAACCGGGGGCAGGGAAACTGTGAGGTGAGCAAAAAAAATCATCCCGGCAGGTCCGGTACCAGATCCCCGGCCCGGACGACATCCACATCATTGCCGGGAATATCCTGCCTGACAGGACTTTGATAGCCGGTCTCAGACCCGGCAGCAATAAACGACCCCGTGAAGGGATCTGATCCCGCAGGGTATCCATGGGAGGCCGGACCAAAATAAATCGCCCTGGGACCCGGCCTGGTGAATCCTGTGAATTTTTTCGCTAATTTTATCATGTACTCATGAAACCTTATGTATTACAGCTGAATCCGACGAGGGGATCGGGGATGCTATGAAAATCCTTATTGTTGACGATAACTCCGAAAGTCGCTACATGCTTGAGTATATGCTCCGCGCCGGGGGTTGCCAGACAGAATCCGCATCGAACGGCATCGCAGCGCTTGAAAAACTCATGCAAGGCACCTTCGATGCTGTCATCTCTGATATCCTCATGCCGAAAATGGACGGGTACCGGCTCATACAGGAGTGCAGGAACGATCCTGCGCTCACCAGGATACCTTTCATATTCTATACGGCAAATTATACGGAGCAGAAAGACATCGATTTCGGGCTCTCTCTCGGCGCAGTGCGGTATATCATCAAGCCGAAGGAACCGGACGAATTTCTCCCGATCCTGCACGAGGTCCTGAAGGATATCTCCGGGAAGGCCCCGGGTGAGCCTCCGGTACCCGCCATGAAGGAGAGCGTATTCCAGCAGGAATACTCAAAGCGCCTGATTGAAAAGATGGACAAAAAGATACGCGAGCTGACCGAGAGTGAGGAGCGGCTCCGGACATTTGCCGGAAATCTTCCTGGAATTGTCTATCGCCTGTATATCGGTGAAGATGCAAACAGTATGGAATTTTTCAACGACCAGGTACAGGTAATGACCGGTTATACGCCCGATGAACTTACGATGGGGAGAATCTGCTCAATCGAACCCTACATCCTGCCCGAGGACCGCACCCGGGTCGTCGCAGTGGTAAATGAAAGCATCCTGAACAAGTCACCGTTTGAAGTCGAGTACCG
Organism: uncultured Methanolinea sp.; assembly: GCA_964452625.1. Lineage (GTDB taxonomy): Archaea > Halobacteriota > Methanomicrobia > Methanomicrobiales > Methanospirillaceae > Methanolinea_A. Next base: position 478,376 of record CAYVMJ010000001.1, on the reverse strand, counting down.
CTTCCGGCACAAGTCCGGGAACATCTGTACATTCCTGGAACGGGGGCGGCCTGAACTGAATGCCAAGGGCAGGGTTACCTCTATTGACGGGGTTATATTCGATATAACGGATCAAAAGGAGACCGAAGAAGCGCTCCGGCAGGCAAACAAGAAACTGAACCTGCTCTCGAGCATCACATGCCATGATATCCTGAACGGGCTGTCGGTCCTGCTCGGGTATATCGATCTTGCCAGTGATGATGTCCACAGTCCGGGAATGAAGGAATATATCAGTCATATGGAGAAGGCTGCAAAGTGCATCCGGCACCAGATCGAATTTACGAAGGAATACCAGGAAATTGGTGCGAATGCCGCGGGATGGCAGAATATCAGGGAGACGGTGATGAGGGCCGCTTCACTCTTTAAGGTGGAGGACGTGTCCCTGTCGGTAAACTGCAAAAATGTTGAGATTTTTGCAGATCCGCTCCTTCAGAAAGTATTCTATAACCTTTTTGACAATGCGTTCCGGTATGCACCACCCTTCACGTCAATTACCATCTCGTGCACAGAGACCGGTGACAGCCTGCATGTCGTATTCGAAGACAACGGCGCCGGGATCGCGGATGAGGGCAAGAAGCACCTGTTCGAACACGGTTTCGGTAAGAATACCGGTCTTGGCCTCTTCCTCTCGCGGGAGATTCTCGCCATCACCGGCATTACCATCACGGAGGATGGTGAGCCGGGGAAAGGGGCACGGTTCAGGATGACCGTGCCGAAGGGAAGTTACCGGTTTTCCGGTGCAGGGAAAGAATAGAGCATACAGAATCATGCCGGGGATCCGGGATTCGAATCCCGGGACATGACACACAGCAGAACTGTTTGGGTGCAGCTACGAAGGACCGGTCAAAAAAAAACGTAGCGGGACGATTATTTGTTACACGGACATTAAAATCTATGATCATATAAAAAAACAAAACGGTAAGAAGATATCCGATTTCAATCCTTGAATTTAAGGGATTGCCCATAAGGATATTTTAATCTCAAATTTCCAGACGTAATATTTAAACAGGGTGCTTTCGAATGTACGCATAAGAGGTGAACGGTATCTCCGGACTGGTATGATATCTGTCCTTTATGTCGATGATGAAGAACCGCTTTTGAAGTTAACAAAACGTTATCTCGAAAAAAACGGAAATTTTACTATTGATACGGCAGAGTCTGCGAAGGAGGCACTGGATAAGGTACGTGCCACCACATACGACGCAATCGTCTCCGATTATCAGATGCCGGGCATGGATGGCATCGAATTTTTAAAAACCCTCCGCGCCTCCGGTGATACAACGCCGTTTATCATATTTACCGGGAAAGGGCGGGAAGAAGTCGTCATCGAGGCTATCAATAATGGCGCTGATTTTTATGTCCAGAAAGGTGGCGAAACAAAACCGCAGTATGCCGAACTTGTACATAAGGTAACAATGGCCGTCGAGCGCCGTCTTGCCATCAGGGAACTGAAAAACTCTGAACAGCGCCTTGCAGACATAATCAATTTCCTGCCCGATGCAACGTTTGCAATCAACAACGAAGGAACCGTGATTGCATGGAACCGTGCAATTGAGGAGATAACGGGGGTCCCTGCCGCTGACATGCTGGGGAAGGGGGATCATGAATATGCCGTTCCGTTTTATGGTGTCCGCCGGCCGATCCTGATCGACCTTATTTTAATGCCGGATGAAGAGCTGACAACCCGTTCCTACGCCGTCATTAAACGAGAAGGAGATATCCTCATCGCGGAAACATCAATATCGCGTCCGCTCGGGTTAAGAAAAATCCTCTTCGGCAAGGCATCGCTCCTCCGTGATCAACAAGGAAACATCGCTGGTGCAATCGAATCCATACGCGATATTACCGACCAGAAACAGGCTGAAGAATCGTTGCGGGTGAGTGAATGGAATTATCGCAGCGTGATTGAAAACATCCAGGACGTCTTCTACCGGAGTGACCGTGACGGCAACCTGGCCATGGCAAGTCCCAGCTGGGCGTCCCTTCTCGGCTACGATACCGTTGAAGAATGTATCGGGAAAAATATTGCAGACACCTTCTACTTTTATCCTGATGAACGTAAGAAATTCCTTCACCAGGTCACTACACAGGAGGTTGTCAGGAACTACGAAGTTATCCTGAAACGGAAAGACGGGACGCCGGTCACCGTATCAACCAGCAGTCACATTTATTTCGATGATTCGGGGACGGTCCTTGGCGTTGAAGGGATATTCCGGGATATCACCGACCAGAAACAGGCTGAAGCGAGGCTCCATGCTATCGTGCAGGGTTCGCCGGTCCCGACATTTGTCATAGATCTGCATCACCGGGTCCTCTCATGGAACCGGGCGCTTGAGGAATACAGCGGTATTCCTGCGGATCAGGTGCTCGGAAAACCGGATGCATGGCGGGCGTTCTACCCGGAAGAGCGGCCCAGCCTGGCTGATCGTATTGTCGATGCTCCTTTCGGAGCGATCCAGCAGTTGAATGACGAAAGATATGCCGCATCCACACTCATGGTGGGAGCATATGAAGCAACCGGCTTTTTCCCCCATATGAAAGGCGGGACATGGCTTTTTTTCACTGCTGCCCCGATCCGCGATGCATCCGGACAGGTCATAGGGGCGGTTGAAACATTACAGGACATCACCGAGCGCAAGCGGGCGGAAGATGAACTGAAAAGGAAGAACGAAGAACTCCTTGTATCCTATGAACGGATTGCTGCGGCCGAAGAAGAGCTCCGGCAGAACTTCGATGAGATTGCAGCAGCCGCAAACCTGTTACGGGAGAGCGAAGAACGATACCGGACGGTTTTTGAAAATACCGGGACTGCCACAGTCCTAGTTGAAGAAAATACAATCATCAGCCTTGCAAATTCCGGGTTCGAACACCTGACCGGCTTTTCAAAGAAAGAGATAGAGGGAAAGAAGAGCTGGACGGAATTTGTCGTACAAGAGGATCTTGACCGGATGCTTGCCCAGCACCGGTTGCGGAGAGAGAATCGCCAGACAGCACTGAAGCATTACGAGTTCCGGATAATCACCAGATCCGGAGATATCAAGACGGTATTCCTCAGCATCGATGTAATCCCGGGCACGAAGCGAAGTGTCGCCTCACTGCTGGATATCTCTGACCGGAAAAGGGCGGAAGATGAGACACGGGCTTCAAATGAGCAGATGGCAGCGGCAATGGAGGAACTCAAATCAACAGAAGAATCGCTGCAGCAGTATATCCAGGACCTGAAGCAATCACAAACCGCACTGCGGAAGAGCGAGGAGCGCTATCGCCTGCTCTTTGATTCCGCACCCGACGCCGTCAGCGTGGTAGATGCTGACGGGATTATCATGGAGATCAGCAAGAGTGCGGTCCAGCTCTACGGATACCCCCGGGAGGAAATGATTGGGAGGCAGATCCTCCAGTTCCTGTCACCCGATTCCCTGCTCGTGTTCCAGCAAAATGTACCACAACTCCGGCAGATGAAAACGTTCCAGGGAGAGGTCCGGATTGTCCGGAATGATGGAAAAACGGTAAAAGTATGGCGGAAAGGAGTCCCGCTTGGAGACACAGAAGGCGTTTATAAGGGAGCGATGCTCTACGACCGTGACATCACCGTCTGGGATCAGATGGAACAGGCCCTTCGGGAAAGCGAGCAGCGATATTATAACATCATCGAGGACCAGACAGAGTTCATCTGCAGGTTCACACCGGATGGGACGCACGTCTTTGTTAACGAGGCCTATGCCCGCTACTTCGGGAAGAAGCGGAAGGATCTTTTGGGGAAGATTTTTCATCCTGAGGTATTCCCGGACGACCTGGAGATGGTACGGAATTTTTTTGCCACCCTCACACCGGAACACCCGGTGGATTATATTCAACACCGGATCATCATGCCCGACGGTGAAGTACGGTGGCAGCGGTGGAGTGACCGGGCTATCTTTGATGATTCTGGCGCCGTTATCGAATACCAGTCGGTGGGCCGGGATGTCAGCGACCAGAAACGAGTGGAAGAAGCGCTGCACATTGCAAATACAAAGTTAAATATACTCGCTTCAATCACCCGGCATGATATCTATAACCAGCTCTCCGTGCTCGACGGATACCTAGAAATGTTGCACGATGAGGTTCCCGATCCCGATAAAGACGAATATTTCGACCAGATCGCGAATGCAAGTGACATGATTCGATCGATTATCCGGTTCACCAAGGAGTATGAACAGATCGGTGTTCACGTGCCGGTCTGGAAGGAAATCCGGAGTCAGCTGGCTGTTACCGGTAGTACTGTTGATGTTGGTCGAATCAACCTTGTGAATCAGATCCCAGCGGGTGTGGAAGTATATGCCGACCCGATGATCATAAAAGTCTTTTTCAATCTTCTTGACAATTCCATCCGGCATGGTCAGAATGTTACAGAAATCAGGGTTTCGTGCAGGGAATCGGACGACACCCTGACGATCATCTGGGAGGATAACGGGATTGGTATTCCTGACAAGGAAAAGTCCCTGATCTTTAAGCGGGACTTTGGGAAGCATACCGGCCTCGGCCTCTTCCTCTCCCGCGAGATCCTTGCAATAACCGGCATTACCATCACCGAAAACGGGGAGCTCGGGAAGGGTGCCCGGTTCGAGATACGGGTGCCGAAGGGAAAGTACCGGTTTTCCGGTGCTTCATCAGCTGAAAAGAGTTCAGAGTCACGGAACAACGTCTGAACAGATATGAGGGAACGGTCCGCCGCTCCCCGCCTTTTCTCACACTCTGAACATTGAATTGAACACCGTCCGCACAGATATGAGGCAGAGGTTTGCCGTATCCAAAATGTGGGGACCGGGCATACGAAGACGACGGAAGGGGGTTATACATACAGGAACGGAATTGTGGTATTTTCTGCATGCGGGTAAAATAACCAGGTACGGGGGAAACCCGCAGAGCTGAAGATACGGATCCCTGTCAACAGCATGGGAAATACCCCGGCTGAAATGACAGCCCCGAGGTCGTTGTCCTGACCGGTAGCGTGGCCACCGTAATCCTGATAACCGATATCAACGCATTGAACATAGATATTGCAGCCCGTCCGGCCCGGATCACACAGGGACTCCGGCATCTGAAGGCCTGATGCAGGTCCTGTACCGGTCGTGACGGTGGACGTATGCAGTACGGATAGGACCAGAACTGGTGATTCGGGATGAAATGTTATGTCTGTGCACAAGAAGGGAAGTCTTCAGACGCAGTTGCGATATGCATCGTCTGCGGAATGGGACTTTGCAGCGAGCATGTTATACGAGAGGATATCGATGTCTGGGAGGGGGGCTATCCGTTCCCGGCACATAAAGGAACGGTGAAACTTCCACGGATACTCTGTCCGGAATGCTACGACGCACTCAGGGGTGAATGATAGGATGGCAGGTCTTTCAAGGCGTTGCATCGCTGAACTGGCCGGGACTGCACTGCTTGTATATTTCGGTGCAGGTGCGGCGGCAGTAACGCTGATGCTGGCACGCGGGACTGATACGGGAACGCCATTCAATATAGGGATCGGTGCACTCGGGGGTCTTGCCGACTGGCTGGCAATCGGCATGGCGTTTGCAATAGTGATTGCCGGGGCGATCTATTCGCTGGGGAGGATATCGGGGGCACATCTCAATCCTGCAGTCACTATCGCCCTGTGGGCAACGAAGCGTTTTCCTGCGGGGGATTCGATGGCATACATTGTCGCCCAGCTTGCAGGGGCCGCTGCGGGGAGCCTTCTCTTTGCAGCGAGCGCCGGAATGGATGCGGTGACCGTCGGCGGGCTCGGGGCGACCGCACCGTTCCCGGGGATCGGGTACGGCCAGGCAATCCTTGCCGAGGCAATCGGGACCTTCGTGCTGATGCTCGTCATCATGGGTATTGCAGTCGATAAACGGGCCCCGCAGGGATTTGCAGGGCTTATCATCGGGCTGACGGTCGGTGGCATGATTATTACGACAGGAAATATAGCCGGGGCGTCGCTCAATACTGCACGTACATTCGGACCGTACCTTATCGATTCGGTGCTCGGAGGGCCGTCCCTCTGGCAGTACTTCCCGATCTATATCATCGGCCCGATCGTCGGAGCGGTGTTCGCAGCATTCTTCTACGATTTCCTGAATAAGGACGAGCCGGAATCGGGCTGATCGCCGGGCAGCGGAGATTGTATTGCCGCCGGGCAAAGGCCGTACACTGCCATGCCCGGCAGGTAAATCCGAATCCGGTAAAGAGGAAAAATGGGCTCTGGAGAAACCCTCCTGCCCTCTCACCATATGTCATTCTCCCCAATCCCGATTCCGACACTCCCGGGGTTGATCCCCGCCCTTGTGGCACCCCCGTATTGCGATAGGGAGGGTGCTCAATAATTATGGAAAGCCCGGATTCCGGATTAAGCCTTGCTCTATCCGGATATCTTCAGCGGGGTGGGACAGGGAAGGGTGAGAGCCCCTCCTGTCAGAGAAATAGACCAACCAGTTTTTTTCCAAAACAAGGATTTATAAGAAGCGCTTTTTTTCGTTAACCGGTTTACTCATCGCCAAACTCTACCAGTTCGTCGGCGAATGTGGTGAGCTGGCTCAGCAGCACCGGGTCAAGCCCTTTCTCAACAGCGAGGACGCTTCCCGCAATGTTCATGATACGAAGCTTGCTGATCAGGAAATGAATGAACCTGGTGAGATCCGGAGAACTCGAATGAATAAGCATTGCATTGACCAAGTCCAGGAAGATCAGGGTGTTTTATCCTTCGAACTTTTTCAGGATGGTCGTTATTACAATGCCGATTGCGGTCAGGTCGTTAGGTTTGGAGACAAACGTGCAATTCTCAAACTTTGCCGGGGTACCCGAATATTTTTCCGGGATTGGAAGATCCATGACGTTTTTAACGCCGGATTGATTTAAATTCCTCCATTCAGACCCTCGTTCTGCACCGGGCCGGCTCTCGCGTAGATGTCCGACGTTTCACGAGGTGGAGGGCCGTAACACCACGCTGGAGATCATGCCGTACATGATCCCGATATACCGGACAGCTGGTGAGTTCTGCCGGAGACTCTTGGAACGGGGTTATGACCTTGTCGTGGATAAAGTGTTGTTCGACAACCGGTTGATGGGTGAGCCCATGGAGCCGGTGACCGGGCATGAGGGGCAGATACACGCCTTCTTGTCCGCGACACAGGTGCTTTTGCCAGCAAAACAGAAGAGAAGTTCTTCATTTTCCTTCATGCACGACGTATACGTGGGACATTTTTGCACAGATGCACAGCGGCCTGTTCTTTGAAATCATCTGTTCCTTTTCATCGGGGACAACCGTTCCATCTTCTGCATAATTTCGATGAATTTGTCCATGTTACCCTTTCACTCCCTTTGTCTGATGACCGGCATATGGAGTTACATTCCGGGAACCGGCCGGTTCATAAGGACCGTCCGCCATATCTTCCGGATTTTTTTTGTGCCTGCATGATGAAGGAATATTCTTTCTATCTGCTTTTCGCTCCCCCATATAATCCTTTCAGAGAAGCGTTTTTTGCTGTATCCGTTGATTAAACAGCATGGAAGGCATCTTCGCGAGCCCCGAGTTCCAGGTGAGTCTTCTCCTCTTCGCTGCTCTCGGGGGATATCTGATCGCTTCACGGATCAACCAGTCAGCGGTGGTAGGCATCATACTGGTCGGGGTCATAATAGGTCCGAGCGTTCTCGGGCTGGTCTCGTACAACGAGTTCGTGCGTGGGCTTGCACATCTCGGTGCGGTGATCCTTCTCTTTGTCATCGGGTTTGAATTCAAGATAAAAGATATCCTCAAACCTTCCTATGCACTCATTGCCCTCCTCGGGGTGATTATCCCCTGGATAGGCGGTTATGCCACGGCCTTGTGGGCAGGTATGGATTTTTCAAGTGGCTTGTTCATTGGAACAGCACTCACGGCGACGAGCATTGCAATCACCGCCAATATCCTGCAGGAGATCGACAAGCTAAAGACCGGTCCTGCCCGGGCCATCATAGGGGCGGCCGTGATCGACGACGTGCTCAGCCTGATCGCCCTTGCCATCACCGGGGACGTGGTAGCAGGTGCGTTCTCACCCGAGGTCATACTCTTTATCATTGTCAAGACCGTGCTGTTCCTTGTACTTGCCGGGGCATTCGGGCTCCTGGTGGTGACAAGATTCCTCGTAAAGCTGGACCATACCACTTTTGTCTCCAGGTATCCGGAGTTCATCTTCATCTTTGCCATGATGTTTGCATTCCTCTATGCCATGATTGCTGAAGTCTTTGGGCTTTCTGCAATCGTCGGCGCATTTATTGCCGGGATTTCTTTTGAAGGGCTCTCTCTGAAGCGGAGTCTCGACATAAAAGAGGGGGCCGAATTCTTAAAGATAATCTTTGCCGCCATCTTTTTTGTCTCCCTCGGGGTGGTCGCCGACTTTAAAGCGATTACCCCTGAAATCGTTCCTTTTCTCGTGATACTTACCATTGTCGCGATTGTCACCAAGGTGGCGGGGTGTGCCATCCCTGCCCGGGCCGCGGGTATGTGCACAAAGGATTCGTTGATCATCGGGTTTGGCATGGCCCCGAGAGGTGAAGTGGCCATGATCGTCGCACTTATCGGGCTGGAACAGGGATATATCGGCCAGCAGGTCTTTGTGATCATAATCCTGATGAGCCTCCTTACGACGCTTATTACCCCGATAGTATACCGCAACTGGTTCTACAAGGGAGAATACTGTGAACCGGCTGCAGATATCTGAATTTTTACTCTCTTTTTCCGGAAATTCCTTATGTTCCGGGTAACCGGTACAAATAAAAGAAATTTGTGCAGTGCCTGGTATCGGGGGATACCCCTCACACTCTGAGATGTGGTCATGGTCAGGTGTAGTAATGATTTTTTTTAGTGTATTATCAGCAGTAATTACTCGCGGGCAAAAAAATTGCCGTCCGGAGTTTCCATGTATGGTTCTGTCACATATCAGAGGATCTGCCATTAGTGCCTGCATGAGGTCAGTGTTTGTACACCAGCAAATCTGAACCCTGTCGAAAGAACAGGAACAGAATTTAAGGCATGATGCATTCCCTGCCTTTAATTCCGGCTCCTCTGGAAAAATGCTTTATAGTCACCCGTGGATATTCAGACTATCAGCTTTCCCGACAGCGGGGGGCATCGTATGAGTGTGAAATAATGGTACGAGTAAAAGATATTCCCGAAGCAACGCGGTGGACAATGGCCACTCATGTACTAACCCGTCTTGTTGTTGCACTGGGCCAGGACCAGGGGAAAAATACTGATACAGCCGCATTTCAGGAGAAGATCTTTTCAAAAATGGGCCGGGAAGTACGGACAATATCTGACCGGTACGGTATGCCACGTACTCATGCTTCAGACCTTGTCCAGACACTTGGTGCGATCTCGGTGGTTTTATTTGGTCCTGAGTTTGAAACGCGATATATCGAGGGGTTTCCTGATGAAGCGGTCATCCGGCTTACAGAATGTGCAATGTTCCGGGAAGAGAGCGCTCACGGGATAACTCCGTTGCAGGTGAACAGCGTCTGCGATGCCTATATCCGGCATGCCATCGGGGCCCTGAACCCTGATTTTTCAGTTGCCATCAACCGGGCCCGTTGTCGCGGGGATTCGTTCTGTGAGATGATTATCGAGAGAAAAAAGCTATAATTTCTCTCTGTCTCCCGCTCTTTTGTAAGGGTGAAAGAAACAGGAGCCGCATTAATTGATGAATATACCCTGGAGGCGAGACCCCTTGACACAGGAATCTGGACCAGATCCCGGTACTGCATTACATTCGCTACCGCTCGGGGAAGTGTATGAAAAGCTCAGTACCACTGCCGCCGGTCTCACCGAAGAAGAGGCTGCACGGAGGCTGCATCAGTTTGGCCCGAACAAGCTCCCTGCCCGCGAGCCGCCAGGGCTCTTCATCATCTTTCTCCACCAGTTCAAGAGTCCGCTCATCTATATTCTCCTGGTTGCAGCAGTCATTTCACTGGCTCTCGGTGACCAGAAAGACGCCCTTTTTATCTTTGGAGTAGTCCTCCTTAATGCCGTTATCGGCCTTGTCCAGGAGTGGAAAGCTGAACAGAGTGCGAGCCGGCTCCAGGGCCTGCTGAAACTGACCGCACATATCAGGCGGAATGGCAGGGATGTAACCACAGATTCTGCACTGATTGTCCCTGGAGATATCGTCATCCTTGAATCAGGCAGCCGTGTCCCTGCTGACATCCGACTCATCCATGTGGCAAATCTCACCGTTGACGAATCCCTGCTTACCGGGGAATCAGTCGCTGTAAAGAAGGACCTTGTCCTTGTCGATAAAGATGCCCCGATTGGAGATCGTAAGAACATGGCATTGGGTGGTACTACCGTCATGACCGGCCGTGGTACCGGGGTGGTGACTGCTACCGGTCTTAAGACTGAAGTCGGGGCAATTGCAAAAGCCGTTGCAACGACCGAATCCTCGAAACCGCCTCTCCTCATCCGGATGGAGAAATTTTCCCGGAATATCGGGTTCATTGTTATCGGGGCATGTCTCCTGATGGCCATAATATCCCTTGCCCGGGGAACACCCTATACAGAAGTCTTCTTCTTTGCGGTCGCCCTCGCTGTCTCTGCTATCCCGGAAGGACTTCCGGTAGCTATTACCGTTGCCCTTTCTATCGGCACCTCACGGATGGGAAAACGCAATGTCATTGTCCGCCGGCTTGCCGCGGTTGAAAGCCTTGGCAGCTGTACAATGATCGCGACGGACAAAACCGGTACGCTGACGGTAAACCAGCAGACGGTCAAGAAGATAATCCTGCCGGACGGGGAGTCATATGAGGTCACCGGTGCCGGATATGATGGTGAAGGGGAGATCCTTGGCGGTAACGGAGGCGATTCAGAGGTCGGTTCTTCCGGTAACCTTTATGCTCTTGCCTCTGCCGGATCCCTTTGTAATGAGGGGAGCTTGTACCGTGAAAATAACCGGTGGGTCTACCAGGGGGACGCCATGGACGTAGCCCTGCTCGCGTTTGCGATCAAGGCTGGTATCGATCCGGACCTGCTGAGAAGTAGTATCAGGGTCACAGGAACCATTCCATTTGAACCAGAACTCCGGTATTCTGCGATCTATTACATTGACTCTGCAGGGGAAAACCAGATCGCGGTGAAAGGAGCCCTTGAGGCGCTTATTCCTCACTGTAAGACCATGCAGACCAGTGACGGGGTACTTCCTCTTGACCGGCCCCGTATTGAAGAACAGCTCCGAGATTTAACGCACCAGGGATACCGGGTGCTCGCGGTTGCCCGGGGAAGGACTGATACCATACCTGCCGGTCCGCTGAGTCTTGCCACGACGCAGACCCCGCTTACCCTTCTGGGTCTTGCCGGGTTCATTGATCCGATACGTACTGATGTCCCGGATGCAATCAGCCGTTCACGGGAAGCGGGCGTGGAGGTGGCAATGATCACCGGTGACCATCCTGACACGGCGCTTGCTATCGGGAGACAACTCGGTCTTGCAACTGATGAATCCGAGGTTGTTACCGGTCAGGATCTGGAGGCCATCGGGTCCCCGGAACTTCCTGAATATTTTGACCGTGTCCGTTCGGGCCGGATTTTTGCCCGCGTAAGCCCGGTTCAGAAGCTTGAAATTGTCGATAGCATGGTACGCGACGGCCATTTCGTTGCTGTCACCGGTGATGGCGTCAACGATGCACCTGCACTCAGGAGGGCGAATATCGGGGTGGCGATGGGTTCGGGAACCGATGTTGCCAAGGATACTGCATCGATGATCATTACTGATGACGATTTCTCCTCAATTGTTGCTGGTATCGAGGAAGGGCGGTATGCATATGAGAATATCAGAAAAGTTACGTACCTGCTGATTTCGACGGGATTTGCCGAGATAGTGCTTTTCACATTTGCTCTCATAGCCGGGTTGCCGTTGCCACTCCTTGCAGTACAGCTCCTGTGGCTGAACCTGGTCACCAACGGCATCCAGGACGTCGCCCTTGCATTCGAAGCGGGAGAGCCCGGGGCCATGAAACGAAAGCCACGCAGCCCGGAGGAAGGTGTCTTTAATCCGCTCATGGTCCAGGAGACACTCATTTCCGGGCTCCTGATGGGCGTTATCTCCTTTGGGACGTATTTCTGGCTCCTGGGGGCAGGATGGGACGAATTTACGGCACGGAGCATTCTTGTGCTGCTGATGGTGCTTCTTGAAAATTTCCATGCCTTGAATTGCCGGTCAGAGTTCCGCTCCGTCTTCCGGGTCCCGCTGAAGAACAATTACTACCTCATTGTCGGGATACTGGCGGCCCAGGGTATTCATATCGCTGCCATGATGACCCCCTTCATGCAGGATCTTCTCCGGATCGGTCCCGTAAACCTTGAGACCTGGATAGCCCTTATTGCCCTTGCAACTCTGGTTGTCGCAGGAATGGAGATCTTCAAGTGGGTGAAATTCCGTGCCATGCCCGCAGAACTGAAACGATACGGCAGTAATACCTGATGAAATGATTACAGACCATTATTTATGCTGGGTTATGCAATCCATAATTCGCGTGAAGGAGTAGTTGAATCGCATGGAACGGTGGTCGTCGCGGACAGGGTTTATCCTTGCCGCAATCGGATCGGCGGTCGGTATTGGCAATATATGGCGGTTTTCAGCAGTCGTTGGTCAGAATGGCGGAGGCGCATACCTTATCCCCTACCTGGCTGCTGTCTTTCTCTGTGCACTCCCGCTCATGATACTCGAACTTTCCATGGGCCGTCACTTCCAGGGTAATGTGGTGAGTGCGTTCCGGTCGGTCCGGTCGCAGTTCCGAATAATCGGGTGGCTGCTCTGCGGGATAGTCTTTCTTGTACTTGCATATTACGTCGTTATAGCAGGCTGGACACTTGGTTATGCATTCTTTTCAGTAGCCGGCCAGACCGTTCCGTTTTCAGCATTTACCGGTGGATGGCTGCCGATACTGTTCTTTATCATAACAACCGCGATAACCGGTATCGTTGTCTCACGTGGTGTCAGTAAAGGAATTGAACGACTGTCAGTCATCCTTATCCCGTTCTCGATTGGCACCCTTGTTGCCCTTGCGGCATATGGCCTGACACTGCCCGGGTTCATCGAAGGGCTCGCATTTCTCTTCACTCCTGATTTCTCGGTACTCGGGGATCCTCTTCTCTGGAGTGCGGCCTTTGGGCAGGCATTCTTTTCCCTGTCGGTCGGGACCGGGATCCTGCTGACCTATGGGGCATATATAAGTCGCGAACAGAAGATACCTGTTGCATCCGTGATTATCACGGGAGCGGATGTCGTTGTAGCCCTCCTTGCGGGGATCGTAATTTTTCCCATTGTCTTTTCATTCGGACTGGTCCCGACAATCGGTGCAGAACTTGCCTTCTCAACGCTTCCGGCTGCGTTTGCAGTCATGCCGGGCGGCTGGCTTTTTGCGGCAGCTTTTTTCCTCGTGCTCTTCTTTGCAGCGCTTACCTCCTCGGTCTCGATGCTGGAAGTGGCTGTTGCAGCCATCAGGGAGTCGCTCAACTGGTCACGGCAACGGGCGGCTGCGATTCTCACCGGTCTTGTCCTCGTCGTGGGACTTCCTTCTGCCCTTTCGTATAGTGGAGCTGATCTTCGTATCGGTGGTATCAGGGTCCTTGATTTTATGGACGAGACGGTGGGAACCCTTGGCCTCCCCATTGCAGCCGTCCTTGTTGCAGTTGTATTCACCTGGTTTTTGCCCCGGACCGTGCTCGATGAAGAGATCGGACCGGCACTCAGCCGTTTTATCCATCCCCTGTGCAGGGTAGTCATACCGGCAGTCCTTATCGTTACCACTGCTGCCCGGCTGTTGTCAGGTCTTGATTACCCGGGAATGCGCAACCTCCCTGGCAGTGAATTTATCGGGACACTCCTGCAGACTGAAGCGATTATCACAATCATCCTTGTCATTATCGGACTCATCCTTCTCTTCTGCCGGTTCAGGACCTGCCCGCTGGCAGACCGACTGCGTGGCCTGAAATAATCCGGGCATATGGCACTTTTACCAGGCAGGTCTCTCTTCACAGGGCCCCTGCCTACCCTGAATCACGTTCCTGCACATATAGAATGGGTACAAGGGAACTGATCTCCCCGGTATTCAGTCGGTATTCCGCCTGGGCAGAACTGGTCCGGGATATCCCTGGTACGAATGGCTCATGACCTTTATTTATAAGCAGATGAATGAGAGATTATTCTGAACCGGCATAGCAGCAAACCATTTTTTGACAGATCCTTAGTTCGTGGTGATAAGACCCTGCATGCAGAATGATATGTGATGGTTTTACCGTGATATATCCGGGGACAATATATTTCGCGGGTGAAAAATTACCAAAAAGGTCCGGCCTGACGGTTTTGCAAACATCATCCGGTCGCCTGCGAGAGCATATAATATGAAAAAATCCAGACCCGCTCATTTTTAATTAAAATTCGGCCGATACGTGATAATTCGGTATTTACCAGGCAAAATAAGTTTTTCTCAGAATCTATCGGACAGGAATGAGCCAAATTTTTTATTTGCCGGAGACCATGTAATTCTGAATGGAGACAATTTTTTTAACGGAAGTAATGATCATCCTTATTCTCTCGCTTCTTGTCCTCTTTATCTGTAATTTTTTCAAGATACCCCTGATTATCGGGTATATCCTTTCCGGGATCCTTGCCGGGCCTTTTATGCTCCAGCTTATCGGAGACCCGCAGATAATCGAATTATTCGCAGAAATCGGCGTAATATTTCTCCTCTTCACCATAGGCATCCAGTTCTCCTTAAAGAGCCTCTTTGAAGTAAAAAAATTAGTCGTCCTCGGGGGGACGCTCCAGATGGTCATGACGACTGGTTGTGTCATGGCAGGAGCCCTCATTTTTGGCACTTCACTCAACCAGGCCATTTTTCTCGGGCTGCTGGTATCGCTTTCCAGTACGGCAATCGTGATGAGAGTTCTGCAGGAACGTGGAGAACTGGAGAGTGTTCACGGCAAAACTGCGCTCTCAATCCTGATCTTCCAGGACCTCATGCTCATTCCCCTGATGTTCATCACGCCGTTGCTCGCCGGTTCAGGACAATACGGGGCATCATCAATAATCCTGCTATTTTTAACCGGTATTGCCGTCGTCGGGCTGGTGATTGTGAGTACCCGCACCGTTGTGCCGCGTCTTTTATATTACTCGGCAAAAGTGAAGAGCCAGGAGTTATTCCTCCTAAGCGTAATCGCGGTCTGTTTTGCCATTTCATGGATTATCAGCCAGACCGGCGTATCGCTCGCACTCGGGGCATTCATCGCAGGCCTGATGATCTCTGAATCCGAGTTTAGTGTGGCGGCATTAAGCCATATCATGCCGTTCCGTGACCTTTTTGCAGGGTTCTTTTTCATTTCGGTGGGAATGCTCCTGGATGTCGGTTTTTTTCTTTCACAGCCCCTGCTGATCCTGGGACTTGCTGCAGGTGTCATAGTACTTAAATTCCTGACCGGCTCGGTTACCACCGTCTTTTTAAACCTGCCCCGCAGGACCGGTATTCTTACCGGGCTGGCCCTCTGCCAGATAGGGGAGTTCTCCTTTATACTCGCTAAGACCGGGTTTGATTTTAACCTCATATCCGGGACAATCTACCAGGTAATCCTTGACGTCACCCTGGTTACCATGCTTGCAACTCCGTTCGTGATGGGAGCATCGCACAGGATTGCAGGACATCTCTCCGGCACTATGGAAGATGTCATCGGGCCGTCCTGCGGTTTCGATCTCACCCGGGCACCGGCAACCGCAGATCACCTCATCATTGTCGGGTATGGTCTCAACGGGAAAAATGTCGCCCGTGCAGCAAAATATGCCGGAATCCCGTATCGTATTATTGATATCAATCCCGATATTGTCAGGGAAGAGTGTGATCGTGGAGAACCAGTATTTTATGGTGATGCAACGCAGCCTGCCGTCCTTGAACTCGCCGGCATACGTGATGCCCGGAGTATTGTCGTGGTCATCGCGGACAGGATTGCCACGCAACAGGTCGTCCAGAGCGCCAGGTCAATGAATCCCCGGGTTCATATCCTGGTGCGGACCCGGTTTGTCAATGAGGTCTCACCGCTCCGGAACCTTGGTGCGAATGAAGTGATTCCTGAGGAGTTTGAGACCTCGGTCGAACTTTTTGCCCGGGTACTCAGGAACTACCTTATCCCCCAGGATGAGATTACCCGGCTTGTTGAAGAGATCCGGGCTGAAAACTATGAAATGCTCAGGACCGTTCCGGCTCATTCCCTTGCCGGTCTCAGGCTGCACCTCCCGGACCTTGATGTGGCATCGTTGCGGATATCGGCTGACAACCCGTATGCCGGGAAAAACCTTTCAGAGATCAGGTGGCGGCAGGACAAGGGAATCAGCGTCATTGCCATCCGGAGAGGTGACCTGACCATCCTGAACCCGGGTGGCGATTCATTCCTCGAACATGACGACCTGGTGGTTGTTGTCGGAGATACAGAGTCTGTACGGAAATTCATCCGCGAATCAGGTGCCGGCGGAGTGTAACCAAACATATGCATGGGCCAAACCGTTCCCCGCCCGTGACATATCCGGGATGAAACAGGGGTTTATACTCCTGGTGAACCGGGAGATACCTGCCCTTCCGGGTTTATCCGGAACTGGCAGAGAGAATCGACCGAATGAATGTATCAACCAGATCCGTTGTACATTAACTGCTCTAAGTCATGTTCTGAAACCGGACTGACAGCCCCTGCAATAATAAGCAGTTCATCAGGTCCGATCTTACCCGTGAGGGAAAAGTCCAGGCCGTTCATGGTCCAGGTGAGCCAGTGCCAGGATCCGGAGACATTATATGTATAATTCCGGTCATGGGCAGATATCTGCCTGACCAGCATGTCCCCGCCTGTCGGGAAAATACCGGGATCCCGGGATTCGGGCGCCTACGTGTAGATGATATCAGTAGTGCTGTTTGATATACAGAGCCAGACAATGCCGCTCGATGTATAGGTTCCGCCGTTGTACGAGAACCCTTCCGGGAGGGTCACTGGTATATACAGGGGCCGGGACACGGCTTCCTGTGGCAGGTTTCCGTCTGACCAGTCACGGGATCGATATGGGTGTGTATTCGCAATGCCTGAACTGGATTCATCAGGGGTGATGAGCGGAGACATCACCGTACCATTATTTCCCGGAACAGGAGCACCGGCGGTGACAGTGGTCTGAACCAGGCCTGTTGAAGATGCTGGTAAGAGCTCGTTGATAAGGGTGTATTCGAAAAACCCGGAAATGCAACCAGAAAGGGCACGTATTATACAACTCAGCAAAGGGGCCACAAAGGGGCCTAAGGGGCCACACTCGAGATGGTCTTTGACAATACTGACCGCCCGGGGGACCATAAATTTATCGAGCCCGGCATGATGGCGGCCAAAACAATCCAGCGCCAGATTGGGTTTACCCGGGATTACAAGGATCTGGGAGTAAAGCGGTCTGGTTCGAAATCAGGGTGCTAAAAGGATGTATCAGCTCTACGATGCAGGGAAAAAAAGGGAGTGACAGGTTCACCCCTGCATATCCGGAGCCAGGTCCTCCGCCAAGACAAATAACGGACCCTTTACCCCCAATTTTAAATCTCCTCATTCTCCTGATACAGTCACGCCAAAATACTCCTTTTACCAAATAACATCCTGTCTACCATAATTCCCGGGAACGCTGGTAGCAGGAGTGTCAAACAATGGCAGACTTTATTGAACAGACCGTCACCAGGACGGCAGTACGGAACCTGGCCGTCCCCATCGCGGACGTGTCATCTTTCAACACCATCGTTTCCGAAGTCATCGCGACCAACCCGTTCGGGTGTACCGGATACGATGTCGGCGGAATACCGCAGGACGCGGTGATCAAGAGCAAGGAAGCTTACGTTGCAAAGGTCCTCTACGAGGACAACGAGGCAAAGACCGTCGGGAACGCAACGGCAAAGTGCCCGACTGTCGCAGCCTTCAACACCGCTGTGTCAAACATCCTTGCGAACACGGCCCTTGCAACCGCAATGGGCGGAGACCCGGTCCGTGATACCGACGGGGAGAGCTATTCGGCAACCCTGAAGTGCCACGACTCCAGCGGGGAGATCTACTACGTGAGCTTTTCCAGGGATGCCGTGAGGGTTTCATCCTACTCTGACAACGCCATCGTGGCGACCGTCGAGGCATGGGCTGACACCGTCCCGGCACTGGCCTGAAGATCACCTCATGACGGGGGCAGGGGGGCGAGAGACCCCTCGGGCTCTCCCTCTTTTTCTCCCGTCGTTCTGGGGAGCGATTATGGAAAATCCTGATATTGTAGTCATCATCCTCGCCGTCGTGCTGCCGGTGTACCCGGCCCTCTGGACCATTTACCAGAAGATCGGGCAGTATGACGCGGTATGCGCCGATTTTGAACGGCTGAAGGATGAGCACCGGAAGAATCACTACGTGGAGCATCAGCATGGAACCCGAACTCATCACGATCATTGAACTGTTCGCCACCGCTATCCTGGCACTGTTCGCTTATATTCAGAACCGACAGAAGAACACGATTCAGGCCGAGAACGCACAGGTTGTTGCTTTCTTCGACCCGGCCGATGATTCGGTCAGCACCGCACCGGCCAGTATTCCGGGCAGGTCCTACAAGATGGGAACCGCGACGAAGCGGTGGCTGACGTTTGACCATTCCCCCGAGGAGCGGGAATCGCTGCTCCGGCAGGTGGCAGAGGCGGAATCGGAACGGAAGGCTACCTACACGATCACGGTCCCGTCCGCATGGTACGAGATCGAGTATGGCCTGGTGAAGGCATCCGGCAAGACGGAGGCCTGATGATGAACCGACTTACCCGACGGCGGAAGATGCTCATTGCCGGATGCGTATTTGCGGCGGTCGTGGCAGGTGTCGCCTGCTGCGGTCATGCCGATGCAGCGGTGATGAGTGTCGCACTCCTCGGCGGGAGCGACCAGCTGATGTCGGTCTCGTCCGGCTGGGGGTGGTCTGCGTCAAGCGGGGACCTGAACGGTATTCCCCCGCTTGCACCCGGGCAGGAGGTGCTGACCGGGAGTTATTCGGGGTCGCTGTTGTCAACCGGACCGGGCCAGTATGAAGGGTCCCGGTCTATGGATAACAGTGAGATTGTGACCTTTTCGACCGGGAGCCAGGTGAAGACCGGCGGGACCGGGCTCTATGACGAGAGCTTATCGCTCTTCTCGGTCGGGGCCGGGGCTGCGGCTGCGACCTGCGGAGTGGAGGCCTTGCAGGCCGATGCAGCGAATTACACGGCGGTCCCGTACTGCGAGAGCGTGATCACCGGGACCTCGTATTCGGTGAATGACCTGGTGTATCGTTCGCAAGGGAGTATTTCCCAGGCTGATGATGTGATACCGGATTCGCTTGGGTTTGTTGTACTGAGCAATGGGTCAGGGTCCGGGACGTTCTTCGCACGCTCGGGAAGTATGGCTGGTATTGGTCCTAGCGGTGAGCTGGGGTATGTGAATGGTGTGTCTGAAGTGTTGTCGGTGGGTGGCCGGTTTGTGATGGACGGTGGGGTGCAGTGGACCTCGTTTTCTGGGGCCTTTGGCGGCGAATAGATTAAGGTTCAACCGGAAAACGCCATTCCTATTGTTCCCCAGGGCGACAATTGTGTGTCCCTCCGGGGACTCATCACAGATGGGTAGACAGGTGGCGGTCTTCCCGCCACCCATGCCTTTGGTTTGTATGTGCCATAGTAATCCGTAATTCGCCACGATTTAGCAGCACCTGTGCATTAATGAAAGAGAGGGACCACGACCTGCCCGGGAGATGGGGACCAGTTCCTTTGTTTTTTGTCACATGAAGATCCGGTACCTGATCTCGCTGCCCGGGTGCTACAACGAGATCGAATACGGGTTATTGAAGTGAGGGTGGAAAAGTGCGTGAATGTCATTCCCGTGACCAATTGCATGGATCAGGGAAACAGTTCGTCAATTAACCGGGACAGGGGAATGTGATGGTGTTCGGCCACATCTTTGAGGATACCATGGAGAGTGCCGACACGAAGCGGGTTATGAAGCGGTATGGTAATTGCATGGGGTGTGCCGTCAATAATGGCTTTGAGCCTTACATGGCTCCCTGTCTGGTGAACTGGTAAATACCCCATTATCGAGAGGCTCCTGACCAGATCGTTGCCACCGATATTCCGGGGTAGTTTCATACCGGGATCAACTCTTCCCTGACGAGATGAAGCCTGATGATACGGGGGCGTTCGTCCTCGTCAAAATGGCAGGAGACCGCATCATGGACCATGGTCCGTAGTTCTTCAAAACTCCCGGCTTCGGTAAAAATCGAGTGTCCAAGTGAATGCGCCTCGTATCCTCCTTCCGGGGATTCTTCGACAATAAAAATTATCTCTTCTTTTCTGGACATCTTCTTCAACGAATATATTGTGCCCTTGTTGCCTTAAGTATGTATCACCATGACAATTGCTCCGGATAAGAAGCGAATATGATCCGAAATACTCCCTCGTGAAGTGATACCTGATCTCAGTGCATGAGTGCAACTACGAGATCGTGTGCGGGTTGCTGATGAGGGGGGGAAAGGGGGTGAATGAATTAATTCGGCCGTTTTTCCCCGTTTATCCCCCAATCCCCCGCGCCGCTAGTACATCGGACCCGAAGCCCTTCGATGCGATGGCAGTACCGCCGCTCCTGTATGAGGCCGCGAACGATGCCATGTCGAAGGTCCCGCCCGTTGTGGTCTCACTGACCGAAGAGATCCTGTCCTGCGACCCGAGCAAGGCCGTGGAAGCGGTCGAGGTGGGGGTCGCACTGGTCCCGGCGAACGAGCTGATGTTCACTTTGGAGAGCTTCGAGGTTCCCGCCTGGGAGAGCAAGGTGTTCGCGAGGGTGTTGGAAGTATGGGAGAAGATGATGGACTTTGATTGGGCTGCTACGTCGAATGTATTCGTGGGTTTGACTTGTGAGACTGGCGCACCGGATTCATTTGGAGGGTCTACATATCTCCATGCTGCAAGTACATATTGCATGTCCTCATTCATCTGCAACTCCGTATTCACATCGATCCATGTTCCGTCCGCCTCTTTCCTGAATGTCCAGCTCTTTTGTGTGCCATCGGGAGTGTTCGCCTGAATCATTATGGTATAGCGACCGTTTGGAATCGATGTAGTGATGGTAATATCGGCTGTAGTGGCATCGTTTGATAACCCAAGGTTCGCGAGATGCATTTTTACTGCATCAGTATACTTGTAGGTATTGACGTCGTCGTAAAGAGGAACCCCTTGGTAATTGATGCCATCTTTAATAACCAGCGGAACGTCTTCCAATGGGACAACTGTACCGCAAGGATCCACCCATGTATCGCCGTTGCCGGGGTTGCTCCAGCAGGGGGGCTGCGGTCGATTATAGATCGGTACATTGGTATCCTTGAGATACCTCACCAGGTCTTCGGGCAGAGCAGCTACCTGCTCTGGAACTAGTTGCGTTAATGCGTCAATTAATGGCATATCCCAGTTGTTATCCCTCCATTCCACATACTGATCCATCTGCTCTGGTGTGAGACAAATCACAAAAGTCCATGTAACATCCCACGTGGGTCCCATATTCGTCACACTACGTCCGATAGCATAAGGTCTCTCCGGACTTCGGAATTGCTCCCCGAATACTTTGTCCGGATAGGGGTTGGAATATTTTCCATCCGGCGTTGTGGTGTTAAGATGTTCGGCGCTGACGGGGATTATAAATAGTAGGATCGTAAGAGCCATCGTGATTGTTAGAACTGTACAATGATTCGTTTTCATTTTCTCTGTGGTTCCATTTTTCCAGTAAATAAATGAAATCCTAGATTTTCCAGGATTTCATTATTTTTTCGATGTTCTATACGGTTATGAGTCAGGATATGGTGAAGTAATTTCCGATCACATCTGGGTCACTATAAGCCGTGCCGTCGTCTTTTCTTCCGGAGAATTGACCTTCACTCCGATACGATCCTGCAGCCAATGACACTGTTGCATTTTTGTTATTTTCGGGGACATACCACAATGTAGCTCCCGTTGAAGCTGGAATCGTATTCCAGTTGTAGTTGACATATTTATGGATTTCTGCAGTGGTACTCATTACGATATAGGTCTTTGTGGGACTTGTAACCGAGTTCGCCCAGAAATATACCGTACTTCCAATCGGATCATCATTTCCGGCAGTATTAATCAAACCACGCATTGACAGGATGATACTAGATCCATCTGGAGCCTTATATGCGGTTGACGATCTCACCGACGCGATAGGGTCTGCAAGTTTTTCGAACATACCTGTATCGAGGTTGAGCGAATAAGAAGTTCTGGAATCTCCGTAGAAGCCTGTAACCACAACCTTTGAGACAGATACTTTGTTATCGGTCATATTTTTCATAGCGTTGTTCAGGCCGGTGATTGCATCAGTAACCGGCTGTGTGCAATCCGTAGTATTCAGATAACCCCAGATATTCGAACTGTCCTCACCGATGACGATGTATTCTATATCTGATAGCCCTTTCTCACTTGCGAGAAGTGCCGGGAGGTCGCTCCCGACCGTCCCCACGGGCTGTCCGGCGGAGACTGCAGGCACCAGCAGGGCACCCAGTACAAGGAGCCCCAAGACCGCGAAGAATCTGCCGACCTTTTGTTTCTTCTTCATGTGTTTCACCTCTTTTACGAGAGCATGAACAGAAAGCATTTTATTTTCCACAGCTTATGTATTCGTGCCTAACGGCAGCATTGAGGTTCTTTGGTTACTGACTTTGGGAACCTCAAGCCACCATTCTGTTGCTTGTATTCAACTATCCAAATACTTTCCGGGCAACTGGATTCTTTTATTTAACCGGGAGGCTCAGGGAATATTCATCGGTTCTACGCATGTTCATCACTTCGATGAATATAAAGCAAATGAATTATACAGCAGTCCCGTACTGCGAGAGCGTGATCACCGGGACCTCGTATTCGGTGAATGGCCTGGTGTATCGTTCGCAGGGGAGTATTTCCCAGGCGGATGACGTGATGCCTGATTCGCTTGGGTTTGTTGTATTGAGCAATGGATCAGGGTCCGGGACGTTCTTCGCACGATCGGGTAGTATGGCCGGTATCGGTCCCTCTGGCGAGCTCGGTTATACGAATGGTATGTCTGAGTCGCTTGCTGTCGGAGGGCGGTTTGAACTTGATGGTAAAGTGGAGTGGACCTCGTTTTCGGGGGTGAATGGGGGGTGAATCCCTTTTTTAGGTCGGGGTTGAAATAACCGCAATCTGGGGTTATTTTGATTATCTTGAATGTGGATCTGGGCTGGGAAACCCCGGAAATTGCTCTGTTTGGAATGCTAAAGAAATACCTGATTAAAATGCTTATTTTGCCGAAATAAGGTATTATTAGACCTCATTAAATGCTCATATGAAGTCTGAAATTAAACCTCACTCCTTGACGTTGTTTTATCTGGGAGAGTTGGAAAAGGTAGATTGTTGGTCTGTTATTAAGCCCGTTTTTTGGTCTGATTCGGGAACCTGATTTTAGTGTTTAAATCTGGCTAGAATTGAGAGATATTTCTTAATTTAGGGGTTAATTTGAACTTAATAGGTTGGACCGGGCGATTATGTTCACTACGCTATTACTGCACGAAAATTCAAAAACAACAACAATGACAATACTAACAACACTCAACACACCGTTTGTGTACTATTTTTCATGCAAAAATGTACACAACAATTTTTGCGTACTAAATAACTACAACAACTATACTCAATACGATCAGTCATTCAGTATTCCAGAGGGGATTTTTAACATAATCCCATTTCACCAACAGTCGGAAGAGCAATAATATCCGGTATTTGCTCCCTATTTTAATGCGGATCAATTTTTACCGGAATAAAATCAAACGCCCGGCATGTTCGTCTTCACTGCGTTTCGCTCACATCACGGGCTGCTTCCTTGTGGTTGATCTATGATAAGTAGGCGCTCCCGGTTTCGTCGTTTCACTCCTCACCGGCAGCTGCTCCCCTCCCGCTCCTCACAGACTGCTTATGCAGACTGTTCGTCGCTGTGGCCCGGACCTTGACGCTCGATGACTCGTTCTCTCCGAATATTTCTTCCCAGAAATTATCGAATGCTTATTCATTCCTGACCGCATGAAATTACAATAAGAGAGGGTGGATTTTTACGGAGGCATCAACACAGGTCCCGGATACAATTCTCAAACTTGTTGAAAAATATGAATTTCACCAAGGAGCTTACAGAAGGGGCCAGTTTAACGAAACCCAGTTGCGAAGAGAGTTTATTGATCCATTCTTCAGGACTCTTGGGTGGGACGTTGATAATACACAAGGTAATTCGGAACTCTATAAGGAAGTAATCCATGAAGACCCAATTCGAATCCGGGGGTCTACAGAGTTTATCGATTACGCGTTCCGGATTGGGGGTTCCCGGAAATTCATTATAGAAGCTAAAAAACCGGCGGTAAATATCAGGGATGATCCCGGTCCGGCCCTGCAGATCCGCCGCTACGCATGGAACGCCCGCCTCCCTCTTAGCATATTGACAGATTTCGAGGAATTTGCTGTTTATGACTGTACAAAAAAGCCGATGCCTGGCGACAATGCAGCAACCGCCCGAATTGCATATTTTACCTTCAAGGAGTATCCCGAGAAGTGGGGTTGGATTGAGTCTATCTTTTCACAACGGAGCATCCTGCGAGGCTCTTTTGATAAATTCGTCGAGGGTACGAAAGGCAAGAAAGGGACCGCGACCGTCGATGAAGCCATCCTTGCCGAGATTGAAGAATGGCGAGACCTGCTGGCAAAGAACATCGCCCTCCGGAACCCCTCGCTCTCCGTTGAAGAGCTGAATGTGGCGGTGCAGAAGACCATCGACCGCATTCTCTTCCTCCGCATCTGCGAGGACCGGGGGATCGAGCCGTACGGGTGCCTCCAGAACCTGCTCGAACAACCGGATATGTACCTGCGACTCCTCGGCCTGTTCCAGCGGGCCGATACCCGCTATAACTCCGGCATTTTCCATTTCAATAAAGAAGCGGGATGGGACGAGTTACCCGACACGCTCACGCCGGGTCTCGCGATCGATGATGCGATATTCAAGAAAATTATCAAACGGCTCTATTATCCCGAGAGTCCCTATGAATTTTCGGTTATTTCGCCGGTCATCCTCGGACAGGTCTATGAACAGTTCCTGGGGAAGGTGATCCGGCTCACTCCCGGACACCAGGCGAAGGTGGAATACAAGCCCGAAGTGAAGAAAGCCGGGGGGGTCTACTATACCCCGCAGTACATCGTGGAGTATATCGTCCAGCACACCGTCGGGGAACTGGTGAAGGACCAGACTCCACGGGACGTATCGAAGCTTCGCATCCTCGACCCGGCCTGCGGCTCCGGTTCGTTCCTCCTCGGGGCATACCAGCACCTCCTCGACTGGCACCTCAACTGGTACATCCACAACCTGGTCCCGGTCCTCGCCGAGAAGTCGGCGACTTCCCCGGAGGTCCGGGCGTTCCTCCCCGAACCGGCCCAGAAGTCCGGGAAGAAAGGACCGGGCGGCGATATCACGCTCCCCATCTACAAGACTGCAAACGGGAGTGCATCGCGGACCCGGAGCGACTGGAAACTGACCACTACCGAGCGGAAACGGATCCTGCTGAACAACATTTACGGTGTGGATATTGACACCCAGGCGGTGGAGGTGACCAAGCTCTCCCTGCTGCTCAAGGTCCTTGAGGAGGAGAACGAGGAGAACGTCTCCAAGCAGCTCAAGCTCTTCGCCGAGCGTGCTCTTCCCAGCCTGCACCAGAATATCAGGTGCGGGAACTCGCTCATCGGGACCGACATCTATGCGGATGTGAAGGTAACTCTCGAAGACCCCGAGGTGGCGAAACGGATCAATGCCTTCGACTGGGACCGGGAATTCCCAGAGATTATGCAAAAAGGTGGGTTCGATGCGGTTATCGGGAACCCGCCGTATGTGAGGCAGGAACTTCTCAAAGGGCAAAAGGAATACCTGCAAACCCATTATGAGACGTACCAGGGAACGGCTGACCTGTATGTCTATTTCATCGAGAAGGGGATCTCTCTTCTCCGAAAAGGAGGGCTCTTCTCCTACATCGTCGCGAACAAGTGGATGCGGGCCAATTATGGAAAGCCGCTCCGAGCCTGGCTGAAAAATAAGCGAATCGAAGAAATTGTTGATTTCAGAGACCTCCCCGTTTTTTCCAATGCGACGACCTATCCGTGTGTGATTCGAGTTAAGAATGACAGCCCAGGCGATTCCTTCCAGGCAGTATCGATGGAAAACCTGTCATTTTCAACTCTAGAGGATTATGTCTCACAGCATATTCATCCGGTCGAATTGGTTAATCTTGATGAAAGCGGTTGGACACTCACGGATTTGAAAACACAGGCATTATTAAAGAAAATACAAAAGGTCGGTATTACCCTCGATGAATACCTTCAAGGAAAAATATTCTATGGTATTAAAACAGGGTTGAATAAAGCATTTATCATTAATGAAACAACACGTGCTAAATTAATTCAGGAAGATCCGAAAAGCGCTGAATTAATTGAACCGTTTTTAGTTGGGAAGGACATTAAAAGATATCAACCGCTCGATAATCAAGGAAAATTCTTGATTCTCATTCCAAGTGGGTGGACTAGGCAGAATTCTGGAGAATCGAAAAATAAATGGCGATGGTTCCAGGAGCAATATCCGGCTTTAACGAAACATTTTTCTCTCTTCATCCAGGAAGCGGAAGCCCGGTGGGACAAAGGCGAATTTTGGTGGGAATTAAGGACATGTGAATATTATGATGCTTTTAAGCAGGAAAAGATAATTTATCCAGAAATATGTGGGAAACCCGAGTTTACATTTGATGATGATGGTTATTTTGCAAACAATAAATGTTTCATTATTCCAAAAAATGATAGATATTTGCTTGGAATACTGAATAGCACTTTAAATTATTTCCTTTTCGATCAGATTCTTCCAAAATTACGAGGCGGATTTTTCATGCCTGCATACGCAGCAATTAAGGATTTTCCAATCCGCACCATCAACTTCTCCGACCCCGCCGACAAAGCCCGCCACGATACGATGGTCACCCTGGTTGAGCGGATGCTTGCCCTCCACAAGCAACTCGGCGAGGTGAAGACCGACCACGAGAAGACCCTGCTCGAACGGCAGATCGAAGCCACCGACAAGCAGATCGATGCCCTGGTCTACGAGCTCTATGGGCTGACGGAGGAGGAGATAAGGATTGTGGAGGCGGCGGGAACATGAAAATTTACCTGGATGTATGCTGCTTATGCAGGCCGTTTGATGATCAGACGATGGGAAGAATTCGCCTGGAGGTGACCGCAGTTCAGGAAATCATCCGTCGCTGCACTACCGGTGAAGTAACCCTGGTTTCCAGCGAAGCGATAACCGAAGAAATCTCAAAAATCCCGGATATAAAAAAACAGGTACGCGTGGAGAAGATTGCATCAGTAGCACAAGAATACATATTCATTGACGAAGGAATCATCGCACGGATGCATGAGGTAATGGTGATGGGTGGAATGGCTATGGACGCGCTTCATATCGCCTGTGCCGAACGAGCCGGTGCCGTGTTCCTCACTACGGATGATGACCTGATAACATTTTTTAAGTTACACAAGAACATACAGGTACTTATAGAAAATCCTATCACCTGGTTAAAGGAGGGAAACAGATGAGTGTAAAAACATTACATCAGATCCAGCAGGAGGGACTTGACGTACTGATTGAAAAACTCGGACCGGATGACACAATCCGCTTCCTCCAGATCTATGAGCCGGGAAGTGGTGACTGGACTAAAGACCGGGAAAAATATCTTGACACGGACCCTGATAAAATTATCAGGAGTATCATAGAACGAAGAAAAAAAGCACCTGTTCAATGAACTCCTTTTCTCATTTTTCGACGACAATAAATACTCAATGTACGTTCATCCGCACCATCAACTTCTCCGACCCCGCCGACAAATCCCGCCACGATACGATGGTCGCCCTGGTCGAGCAGATGCTTGCCCTCTACAAGCAACTCGGCGAGGTGAAGACCGACCACGAGAAGACCCTGCTCGACCGGCAGATCGAGGCCACCGACAAACAGATCGACGCCCTGGTCTACGAGCTGTACGGGCTGACCGAGGAGGAGATAGGGATTGTGGAGGCGGCGGGCATATGAAAGAAAAAAAGGTCATAAACCTTGTGAAAGCGGCATACAAGGTAACTTTTCGGGTCCATGCCCTCCGGCAGATGTTCATGAGAAAGATCGAAGATACCGCTATTCGCGACATCCTGCGGAACGGAATCATTATTGAGGAGTATCACGATGATACTCCCTATCCAAGCTATCTTGTAGCAGGGACGGACAACGGCCGGCCGCTTCATACCGCTATCGCATATGATAGAGGATGGAGTGATAATCGTGATTACTGCATATGAGCCGGACCGGGACCGATGGGATGAGAAATGTACCAGGAGGAGACTATGAAGTGCGTGGTATGTAAGAGCGGAGAGACACACGAGGGTACCACCACCGTCACGCTTGAACGGGACGGTCTAACCCTTGTTATGAAGGAAGTGCCTGCAGAAATTTGTGATAATTGTGGTGAAGACTACGTGAATGAATCAGTTGCCCATGAACTGATCCTTCTTGCCGAAAAAATGTCACAGAGCGGTGCCCAGGTCGATATCCGTCGATATGTCCCCGGATCGGTGACGTGTTAACCACGCCCCACCTTGTTCGCTTCGGTCGCCGGTCCGCTCCTCCTCATCGTCCGGTGCTCCCTTCTCCCTTCACTCACAGCGTGGGGCTGCTCTTCCGAGATGAGCCCTGTTACGATGACGGCCATACTCGCTCGTTTCACTCACTTCGTATCGCCTGCTCCCCTCCCGCTCCTCACAGACTGCTGATGCAGACCGTTCGTCGCTGTGCATCCCAATCCGTAGACGCTCGATGACTCGCTCCCGCACGACAGGTCACTAAGGTGCCCTGTAACCGGCGGTCACTCAGGCCGCTTAGCCACAATCCTCCACCCGTCCTCTCGTCACGCCGGGGGACGGACAGGCATCCCCCTCATCACCGAACTCTTCCAGACGACAAATCAGAATATCAGCCTTCATATCCGGAATATTTTTGCAGAGGGAGAACTGCAGCCGGAAGCAACTGTCAAGGAATACTTGACAGTTCAAGCCGAAGGTCAGCGATCCGTCCAGCGTCGAGTTGCGTATTACAACCATGAAATGATCCTCGCCATCTGCTACCATGTCCGCTCCCTCCGGGGCACACCGTTCCAGGTCCGGGCAACCGGACACCTGCGGGAATACCTCGTGAAAGGCTTTGTCCTGGACGGTTATCAGGTTGAAAGAAGGCAAGGAGCATCGGCGCCGAGTACTTCGACGAACTGCTCGAACGGATCCGGGACATCAGGGCCTCGGAAAAACGGTTCTATCAGAAGATCAGGGATATCTACAAGATCGCTATCGACTCTCGTGATACATCATCATGCGTGAGGCTGGTCATCCCCCCGCTCGGGAAACCCGGGTCTGCGATCGGGATCTTCAAAGAAAGATGTGCCAGGGTGAAAATTCCGCCGAAGAATACAAATGGATGTAGTACGAATTGAAGAAATAATCACATATTCGAATCCCGAGGCAGGACCATGAACGGAATGAAGAAAGAACCGGACCCTGATGCAGGCCACACTCTGCATGGAGAACATACATCAGCCACACGTCACGATGCGCCTGGCAGTCACCATGCGGGAATGCAGGGGTCTCATCACCACATGCTCGAGGACTTCAAAAAACGTTTTATCATCTCTATGGTCCTGACAGTTCCGATTCTTGCATTATCTCCTTCTTTTCAATCGTTTTTCGGCTTCACCTATGTTTTCCCGCAGTCAAATCTGATGCTCCTTATCCTCGCAACAGCAGTATATGCCTACGGTGGCTGGCCATTTCTCAAAGGGATTGTCCGGGAAATCCATACTCGTCTCCCAGGCATGATGACCCTGATTGCGGTTGCTATCACGGTGGCGTACGTCTTCAGTGCAGCAATCGTGCTCGGTCTCGTGAGTGGTGAACCGTTCTTCTGGGAACTTGCCACTCTGATCGACATCATGCTCCTCGGCCATTGGGTGGAAATGCGGTCGGTGCTTGGGGCATCCAGGGCCCTTGAGGAACTGGTGAAGATCATGCCTTCCGAGGCGCATCTCTTAAAAGAGGGTGAGTCAACAGAAGACGTCAGTGTTGAGACGCTCAAGCCGGGAGACCGGGTGCTGGTAAAACCGGGCGAGAAGGTTCCAACTGATGGAACCGTCATCGATGGAAAATCCAGTGTCAATGAAGCGATGCTCACCGGTGAATCGAAACCCGTCTCCAAAAAGGCCGGAGACGGAGTTACCGGAGCCTCTTTGAATGGTGAAGGGGCTCTTGTCGTCCAAGTACAGAAGACCGGGAAAGACACCTATCTCAATCAGGTAATCGAGCTGGTTCGGAAAGCCCAGGAGAGCAAGTCCAGAGCTCAGGACCTGGCAAACCGTGCGGCTCTGCTCCTGACCATCATCGCCCTTTCCGTCGGCGTGATAACCTTCGTTGCCTGGTATTTTCTGGGTCCGGGTCTTGATTTCGCCGTCGAACGCATGGCCACGGTTATGGTCATTACCTGTCCCCATGCCCTCGGTCTTGCAGTCCCCCTCGTCGTCGCAGTCTCCACCGCCCTTGCGGCAAACTCCGGGCTTCTCATCAGGGATCGGCGGGCGTTCGAGCAGGCAAAAGACCTCCAGGCAGTGGTCTTTGACAAGACCGGGACCCTCACCCGTGGTGTATTCGGGGTCACGGATATTCTCGTCTTCGGAGAAGAGGATGACGAAGCAGTCCTCACGAAGGCCGCCTCCCTGGAGGCCAACTCGGAACACCCGATTGCCCGGGGGATCGTGCGGAGTGCCGAAGAGCGGGGAATATCCCTCGCAATTCCGGAAAATTTCAAGGCCATTCCGGGGAAAGGGGTGGAAGGTCGGATCGGTGATGTTCTCATCCGGGTAGTAAGTCCGGGGTACCTCACTGAAGAAGGTATCACGATTCAGGATCATCGTGTGGAGCAGCTCGCATCCCAGGGAAAAACGGTCGTCTACGTTCTGCAGGACAAAACGGTGCTGGGTGCCCTGGCCCTGGCAGATATCATCCGTGAAGAGTCGCGGGCGGCAATCACCCGTCTGAAGTCCATGGGGGTCAGGTGCATGATGCTGACCGGTGACAACCGGTTCGTGGCAAAATGGGTGGCAGAGGATTTGGAGCTGGACGATTATTTTGCTGAAGTGCTTCCCCATCAGAAATCTGAGAAGATCAAAGAGGTCCGGAAGCAGTACCGGGTTGCCATGGTGGGCGACGGCATCAACGATGCCCCTGCCCTTGTCCAGGCAGATATCGGCATTGCGATCGGGGCCGGGACCGATGTTGCCGTAGAGAGCGCTGATATCGTGCTCGTGAGAAATGATCCCCGTGACGTGGTGGATATCATCATCCTGTCGAAAAAGACCTATGCAAAAATGGTGCAGAACCTGCTCTGGGCCACCGGATACAACACGTTTGCCATTCCCCTCGCAGCAGGTATCGCAATCGGGTACGGGATCATCCTTACGCCGGCAATCGGGGCCGCCCTGATGAGTGCCAGCACGGTGATCGTCGCGATCAACGCCCGGACGCTCCGGATGACCTGATCTCATTTTTTTATATGAGTCTATAGAACTTTGGTTCGGGATACGTCTCGAGGATCATCGCAGATAGATTGAACGGATTGTCCTTTACTGCAGGCGGGGAGAGTGTCCATTATTTTCACACGAGAGGACTCATTCGTGCAAGGACCAGGGGGTTAGGGCTTCTATTCAAATCCTCAGCTCCAGCCGTGAAGAAAGAATCGGAATTCAAATCTCTCGCTGATTTTTTGCCCGCGCGGCGAGATGGGTAATAAATACATGCAAATTGGCATACCAACGATCCGAATACTACAATCCCCGTTAAATCCCGGCCGGACTACCAAATGATCCCTTAATTCCGTTATTTTTATGTTTGCCCGGAATTGCGGTTGAAACTGCGTAAGGGACGTCTTATAGGGAATAGGCGGTACCGCACATGTCCTGGATGAATAGATCTCAGGCTTTTAATCTGCTTCACAACCTTCAGCATAGCAGTCCGAAGCATCTCTTCTGGCAATGCCCCATTACATATCCCGATCGGTCGCTATAGCCCTGCAGCAGGCCGGCTCTCCCATGAGGGTAAAACAACAACTGCATTCGGTGAATATGACTTCTGCATCGAGGATTTTCTCAACCGGCATCTCATTCACGAGCACGGCATTTGATTCATCAATCTGCTCCGAAGGAAGGATCGTTTCTGAGAGCGTGAGATCAACCTCATCGAAGAATCGCCCGGGGTCGTAATGGTGCAGCGTACCGGTCGCAGATGATTCAGACGAGCTCCAGGTGACACCATTCAATTGTCAATGGTGTTGTTCCACCATACCATCCCTTCCTATCTTGTATGGATGTCCCTCACCGTTTCTGTGAATACGTTGAAGATATATGGTCAATGGATATGATCACACGACCTGTCCCTCTATCGTGATCGTGAACTCATTTACCGGAATGTTCTTCCCCGATCGCTCCATCGCCTGGTTCACGATGGAGGTTGTACCGCTGCAGCACGGTACTTCCATATGGAGGACCGTTATTGAGTTGATTGTATGACGGGAGAATATCTCGGACAGTTTTGTGATGTAGCCCTCAATATCCGAATCCAGTTTCGGGCAGAATATGATCAGAATCTTATCCTTCAGGAATTCACGGTGGAAATCCGCGAAGGCGAAAGGAACGCAATCGGCAGCGACGAGCAGATCGGCATTGTCGAAGTACCCGGCATTCGGGTTGAGGAGTTTGAGCTGCACCGGCCACTGCCTCAGCTCTGAACTGTTTGCTCCACCCTGCTGCCGGTATTCAGTTTGGGGGCGTCGGGGAATACTCCGTGGTGCAGACCCCGGGCAGCCCGTAAAGGAAGGATGGCTATGCATCTCGTTTTCAGGGTGAGACCCGGGAATACGGTGCCTGGGGACGGGAATGTGGTTCTCATTCAGGTATTCAAGTGCCTGCTTATACAAGTCCTGCTCTCCATGTCCGAGGAGGTGTTCAAGATGAGCGGTGATAACCGCCGGCCCCTGGGGAACAACGTTGGCCATCACGGCCTTCTCGTCATATGCTCCGGCATCGCGTTCAATGACGGTGATCGCTCCTTCAGGGCATGTCCCGATACAGGCACCAAGCCCGTCACAGAAGAGGTCACTCACGAGGCGTGCTTTCCCATCGATAAGCTGCAATGCCCCTTCCGGGCAGTCAGGGATGCACTGGCCGCATCCCGTGCATTTTTCTTCGTCGATATGAATGATCTTTCGTTTCATGGCGTTCTCTTCAGTGAAATTCTTTACTGCGATGTTTTATTCTGCTTTGCCGTCAGTTTCCGATACGTCTCTTCCCCGACACACTCTCGTGCATATTTACACCACTGGACACAGGAGAGGATATCATTGTACACCGTAAAACCGCACCTGCTGCATTTCACGGAAACATCGTTTGAGAAGACCTCGATCTCCTCGCCGCACCGGGGACACTTTTTTATCGTCAGGGTCGGTGTCCGGATGTTTGCCGCACCGGGACAGCGGTCATGCATGTTCCTCCTCCCACTGGCGGTATGCCTGCAGAAGTGCTTCTGCATACACAGCCTCCTTCTTTGTCGGGACGTAATTGAATTCTTTAACACCTTTCAGGATCGCTTCAGCAAGATCTGCACTGTTGTTTAAATGCAACTTCTTCACACTCTCGAATATGAAATCGAGGTGATCGATACCGGTCTCCTTCCCAACGATCAGGATCCGCTTTGTCTTAATCTTATCCGGAGGAATACCGCCACAGATTGAGCAGTAATACCCGTCTTTCTCATCGCCTGCCATTGGATCAATCCCTGATCATGATCAGCATCATCTTGAACCTGGTGATCGCGGAAAGTGCGTGCGGGGCATTAGCCGGGAAGATAATCGTCTCGCCCTCTTTCATCTGGAAGGTCTCTCCCGCGACCCAGACCTCGCATTCACCGTCAAGAATGGTGACGACTGCATCGTACGGGGCGGTATGCTCGGACAGTCCTTCATCCTCGTCAAACGAGAAAAGGGTGATGCTTCCTGCCTTCCGGTTGATAACCATCCGGCTCGCAACCGTCCCGTTCTGGTAATTCACCAGGTCCCTGAGGACCAGTACCTTCCCCTTGAGTTCGTCCCGTTTCTTATCCGGCTTTTCGGTTGTTTCCGGGGATTCCTGTTTGAACTCCATGTCAATTCTCTCGTCTTGTAATCCTCATCTTCATGCTGTAAAAAACATATGGGGTTTCAGGCCCCGACCATCCGTCCAAGGTCGGCCTGGACCGTGCTGTTAGGCTTGAGGTCGAACTCTTTGACGAGTATGTCCAGCACCGCGGGGGATACGAATGCCGGCAGCTTCGGTCCAAGCGTGATGTCTTTTACCCCGAGGGAGAGCAGGGCGAGGAGGACCAGCACGGCCTTCTGCTCGTACCACGCGATATTGTACGAAACCGGCAGATCGTTGATCCCCACGTCGAAGGCCTTCGCGAGTGCCTGGGCAATCACCACCAGGGAGTAACAGTCATTACACTGACCAGCATCGAGGACCCGTGGAATTCCGCCAATGGCGCCGAGACCGAGAGCATTGTACCGGTACTTGGCGCATCCGGCGGTAAGGATAACCGTGTCTTTCGGGAGAGCTTTCGCAAACTCCGTGTAGTATTCCCGTTCCTTCTGCCTGCCATCGCAACCGGCCATGACGATGAACCGCTTGATCTCCCCGTTCCTGACCGCCGCTACCACCTTCTCCGCAAGTGCGAGAACGGCATCGTGTGCGCACCCGGTGATGAGGCCGTCCCCACTCCCGGTGAGTGGATTCGGGGCCTGGCAGGTTTTGGCGAAGGCGATGATCTGGGAGAAATCCTTCTTTCCGGTCGGGTCTGCCTTGATGTGCGGGACGCCCGGATACCCCGTGAGCCCGGTCGTGAAGAGCCGGCCTTTGTAGCTCTCCTTCGGTGGGACAAGGCAGTTAGTCGTAAACAGGACCGGGCCATTGAACTGTTCGAACTCCTCGCGCTGGTGCGGCCACGAACCGCCATAATTACCATAGAGGTGAGGGTATTTTTTAAACGCGGGATACGCGTGTGCCGGCAGCATCTCACCATGGGTATAGACATCAACCCCGGCGTTCCCCGACTGCTCCAGCAGCATCTCGAGGTCTTTTAAGTCATGGCCGGTGATCAGGATGCCCGGGCGTTTTCCCACCCCTGTCCTGACGGTTGTGATCTGCGGCTTGCCGTACGCTGAAGTGTTTGCCTCATCGAGCAGGGCAAGGACCGTGACACCAACCTTCCCGCATTCAAGAACAAGCGCCACAATATCGGGCACCGGAAGATCCTGAAGCGTAGAAGCAAGCCCTTTCTGGATGAATGTGGTAATCGCCGCATCTGTTCTGCCGAGCACCGCAGCGTGGGTGTAATAGGCAGCGATGCCCTTGAGGCCGAACAGGAGCGTTGACCGGAGCGAACGGACATCCTCATTCCCTGTTGCAAGAGTACCGACCGTGGACGCCTTATCGAGAATGTCCTTCTCACCCTTCGGCTTCCAGGTGCATGCATCCGGCTCTGTGCCGGCGGTTTTCGGAAGTGCGTCGCGGATCGCAACAGCGGTAGTGATCATTGCCGTGAAACGCTCTTTGTCAAAGTTGACATTGGTCAGGGTGGCGAAGAGTGCGTCTGCGATGAACAGGCCCGCATCAGGATTCCCTTCTCCTTTCTCCATCGCCGCAAGGTTCCTTACCGAGATTCCCTTGCAGAGATACACGAGCACGTCCTGGTAGGCCGCGATCTCCTCGTCTTTCCCGCAGACACCTTTTACGGTGCATCCAATCCCTTGTACCGTTTCTTCACACTGGTTACAGAACATCTTCGGACTCCTATTGATTTATTTTTTATACAAAATATCAATTTCATACTAAAATATAAATAGTCAGGAGTTTCCATAAAGATACCATGCAGGAATCCTGTACGGTCAGCCAGACGGTCCGGTATCTCTCCAAGCGGTGGACACTGCTGATCGTTCTGGAACTTTACAAAGGCGAGGGATATACCCGAAGGTTCTCGGAGCTCAGGGACGCCCTTCCCGGTATCACTCCCAAGGTTCTGTCCGAGCGGTTGAAAGAGCTCGAGGAAGAGGAGATTATTAACCGCAGGGTAGACGCGACCGCGTTCCCGGTCAGGACCGAGTATACCCTCACCGAGAGCGGCCTTGAGATCATCGGGATCATCCGTGACATCAAGCGGTGGGCCCTGAAGTGGAAGATTGAAAACATTGCCTGCGGAAGGCAGGACTGTAAAGAGTGTGTACTCTGAATACTGCCCAACAATTAACGAAAAAAAACTGAATGCGCGAAGAGATGAGTCTGTTATGAAGATCATTGATGCAACAAAAACTGCCAGCTCGGAAAACCCCCATCATGTGGACGCAAGAAAGCTCTGTGAGATCCCCCATGCCGTCGTGGTCATGATCACGCTCCAGCCCGGCGAATCGCTGAAGCGGCATATGACCCCGGTCGATGTAATCTTCTACGTCCTGGAAGGGACCAGTGTGGTTGAGATTGGCGAAGAAAAGGCAACGGTGGGGAAAGATACGCTTGTCGAGAGCCCGGCCAGGATTCCCCACCGATGGACGAACGACAGCACATCGGTGTTCCGGGTGCTGGTCATCAAGGTCCCGAAACCGACAGAAGAGACCAAACTGTTGTGAGGGAAAAAGATTGTCATGCCTCATTATACCGGTGCCATCCTCCAGCGCGATGGAAAGACCTTTGGAATCGTGACCCGGGTCCCGGGAGGATTTGTCACTCCCGAAGCGCTTGATAACCTTGCCGCCGTTGCCCGGAAATACCAGGTGCCGATCGTGAAACTCACCTCGGGCCAGCGGTTCATGCTGATTGGAATCCCTGAACAGGATCTTGCGGCGGTCTATAAAGACCTCGGGACTTTTGCCGGGAAAGAGACCGCTCCCTGCGTCAAATATGTCCAGACCTGCCCGGGCACGGATGTCTGCACGTACGGGGTCCGGGACTCCACCGCCCTCGGGCTCGAACTTGAAAAGAAGTACCATGGCGTCACGTTCCCGGCAAAGCTCAAGTTCGGGGTATCCGGGTGTCTCCGCTGCTGCGGGGAGAGTTATACCCGGGATATCGGGCTTGTGGGAACCACGAAAGGATGGACGGTGATATTCGGCGGGAACAGCGGCAGGCGGCCATCGATCGGGACCGTGGTTGCTGAGGATCTCTCGCGGGACGATGCTCTCGACCTCGTCCACCGCCTGCTGGAATATTACCGGACCTATGCCAGTCCAAAGGAGAGAACAGCCCGGTTCCTGGAGCGGATCGGGTTTGAGCGGTTGAAATCAGAACTTCTCACGCTCATTCCGTATATCCCCCTTGAGGATGCACGGTAGCACATTTCTTTTCTTTTTTTTCCCTTTCAGGAATTTTTGTGTAAAATAATCTCTTAATGTATACCTATTTTCCAAAATAAGAGGCTATTTATCATTTATTTACATCATGGCTATGCCTCGGACGGAGGTCTGATGGAGCCCATACATCACGTATTTTTGTGCTTGCGCAGAACTGGTGTTGTCTCTCATGTCCCATAGAGGCGCTTTCGGACCCGCTCACCGATGGCCTGCTCCCGCTGTTTCAGCACGGAAATGTCAACCTCCCCCTCCCGGTACGAGGAAAAAAGGAGATAGACAAAGTCAACGGTCAGGTCCCTTACCTCTTTTTTGAACCTTACCTCGACAGTCGTATCCCCGGCAAACCCCTTGATTGAGAACCAGTCCGCCTTCTCGAATTTATAGAACCCTTCGCCGACATTCAGGAGCGATTCAACGGATCCGAAGTCCTTGAGGTAGGAGAAGAATCCCTCCGTTACCGGGGCATCGAGGAGGAACTCCTTCATGAAAGAGCCGTCTGCACAGACCTTATGCCTGACCGACCGAAGAATTCGCATTTCTGGCAATCCTCTTGATGGCATCTGCTGTAATCCGGCACTCTTCATCGGTCGTGAACCAGGAGTGGCTGAGCCTGACACATCCCTCTCCTCCGTCAAGGGCCTGATGTACCAGCGGGGCACAGTGAAGACCAGTCCGTGCAATTATATTGAATCCCCGGGCCAGCATGAATCCCACATCATCATTCTGGAGCCCACGGATATTAAAGGCGATAATCGGCAGGTCGGGTTTCTCATTGTATATCGTGATATTCGACTCTTCCTTTAGTCCCCGGATGAGAAAATCTGTCTGTTTCTCCGCCTTTTCCATGATGGATTCTATCCCTGTTCCTTTGATGAATTCCACACCTGCCGCAAGAGCAGCAAGACCCGGGTAATTATGGGTCCCGATCTCGAACCTTTCCGGCATCCCGCGGGGATGGAGAAGCGAGAACGAGTCCGTCCCGGTCCCCCCGAACCGGACGGGGGCAATGGTCTCCGGGTCACGCAGGTAAAATCCCCCTGTCCCTGGGACTCCGAGGAGACCCTTGTGCCCGGTAAAGACAAATGCATCGACCGGCAGGGCCTTCAGGTCGATAGGAATATGGCCCGCAGTCTGGGCGCCGTCGACGATGAAGTAGATCCCATGGTCGTGCAGGATATCCCCGATAGCCCGTATGTCCTGCACCGAACCGAGCACGTTGCTGCCATGGGTCATGACCATGAGCCGGGTATCGGGCCGGATGGCTGTTTTGACCGATTCAGGCTGAACATAAGACTCTTCGAAGGGGATGATATCCAATCGGATACGGCGCTGCTGATCGTACTCGAAGAGCGGCCGGAGCACGGAGTTGTGATCCAGTGTCGTGGTGAGGACATGGCATTTTTCCTCAATGCCGGACAGAAAACCCGATATGAGGATATTTAAAGAATCGGTTGCATTGTGGGTGAACACAAGGTTTTCCAGGGGTTCTGCTCCAAGGAGAACTGACAAGCTCTCCCGGGCCTGCGTGATGTAGTCGTCACCCTGTGTCCCAGTCGTCCTGCCCGACCCAAAGACAGGAAGGGAAAGGGATTGTGCAATGGCTGCCAGCACTTCGGGAGGTTTCGGCCAGCTGGTCGCAGCATTGTTCAGGTAGATGAGTGGGTTTGGACTGGGGGCCATCTCTTCCAGGAGATCTGTTTTTTCATTCAGGAAAAAGGGATCGTTTCATCCGAAGCACTTATCGGTGGAATTATCGAATGGCAGGAAAATCCACTTGTATGAAAGTAGGTATCATTCGCTGCATGATGACCGAGGACATGTGCCCGGCAACTACGGATTTCATCGTGACAACGGAGGGAAAAGGTGCATTTAAGGAAACCGGCCCGGTCGACATTATCGGGTTCGTGACATGTGGGGGGTGCCCAGGCAAAAGAGCAATACCGCGGGCGAAGATGATGATCGAACGGGGAGCAGAAGCAATCGTCTTCGCATCGTGTATCACCAAGGGGAATCCAATCGGCTATCCATGTCCCCATTATGTTGACATGCAGGATTGTATTATCAAAGCCGTCGGTCCTGACATCAAGATAATCGAATGGACTCATTAGTTCTGTGAGGGAGGAGATTGCTATGGCTCATCGTACCGGGGGCCATCCTCCAGCGGGATGGGAAGACTTTTGGAATCATGACACGGGTCCCTGGGGGATTTGTCACTCCCGAGGCGCTTGAGACTATTGCCGCCGTCGCCCGGAAATACCAGGTGCCGATGGTGAAACTCACCTCGGGCCAGCGGTTCATGTTGATTGGAATCCCTGAAAAGGATCTTGCGGCGGTCTATAAGGACCTCGGGACTTTTGCCGGGAAAGAGACCGCTCCCTGCGTCAAATATGTCCAGACCTGCCTGGGCACGGATGTCTGCACGTATGGGGTCCGGGACTCCACCGAGTTCGGGCTCGAACTTGAAAAGAAGTACCATGGCATCACATTTCCGGCAAAGCTCAAGTTCGGGGTGTCCGGATGTCTCCGATGCTGCGGGGAGAGCTATGTCAGGGATATCGGGCTTGCAGGAACCACGAAAGGATGGACGGTGATATTCGGCGGGAACAGCGGGAGGAGACCTTCCATCGGGACCGTGGTTGCTGAGGACCTCTCGCGGGACGATGCTCTCGACCTCGTCCACCGCCTGCTGGAATATTACCAGAATAATGCAAAACCGAAGGAGCGGGCGGCACGGTTCCTGGAGCGGATCGGGTTTGGTCGGTTGAGATCAGAACTGCTTACCCTCCTTCCGTATATCCTGCTTGAGAATGCACGATGAGGGGCAGGGCCCTCTTCTTTTCGATACTCCGGACCCAACAGGTGTTAATCCTGAACAATATAATGCCACGCCAGGCTCGGTTCAGTCGTCGTTCCGCCTCCTCCGTTTCGTACGGTGCTCTCTCCACCATCGTGTACCGGTTTTCAGACTGCTCCTGGTCCTGATGACGCCCATACTCGCTCGTTTCACTCGCTTCGTATCGCCTGCTCTCTCCCGCTCCTCGCACCATGCTTAGCATCGTGATTGTCGCTGTGTCCTGGGCTGCTGAGCCCCCCCTCCCCATTGGCCACTCCTCGCTCCTAGGGTCTACTGCTACCCCCTTTTGCTCCAATCCTCCGGGTCGGTCTCCTCCTCTGTCAGGTCTCTTCTTACTTTTCAAGGACACTGGTGCCGCACGCAAACACATGATAAGCTTATTGCATCCAGTATCAATTGATAAAAATGAGGGAGTGACATGGAAATTGATGCGAACTACGCGGATGAAGTGCTTGGCATGTGTATCTGCATGACATGTCCGAGCTGGGTTAATTGCGGCGAGAAGGGTGGATATTGTCTCTCATTGATTGGCAAGAGCGCATGCATCGAAGAGGAAAAAGGTTGTGTCTGCCGAAGGTGCCAGGCCTTTAAGAGAGCCGGAATGAGCCGGATCAGTTTCTGCACGAGAGGCACAGAGGAAGAACAATCGAAGTAACCTGGTGATATTGAAATATACGATATAACAGCTTGTCCCCCCAGCAGAGCACACTCCGGTAACAGGGGGATCATGCAAAAAAAGGATTAAAGGAGTTTCTTCCCAGCGTCCGGGCCCGGCTGGCAGTTGAAGACCTCAGCGATCTTTACGATAATAAGGGAACGTGCAGGAAGCGCCGGATTCTTTTTGTTGAGATTCGCTTTCATCTCGTCGAATTCTCTGCCACTGGTCTTCACCGTTGCATCGCCCTTGATCTGGAAGCAGCCTTTAATCTCCGGGCCCCAGATATAAAGCGCAACTTTCGGGTTTGTCTTCAGATTTGAAAGCGATTTATTCATGAAGTTGTCGCTAATCCAGATTGTGTCGTCACTCACCAGCTCGACTACCCCGATCGGAACGACGTTGGGGGTCCCGTCCTTTGTCGCGGTCGCCACCGGGAAGACCTTCATCTTGCCAAACGCTTCTTTCATCTCTGCGGTTAATCCAACCATCGTACAATCACCTCAGTCTCTGACCAGCCGCATTTACAGTCCTGCCCGGTCAACGATTATATCAGCAACATCCTTTGCGCTTTTGAAGGGGAAATCTGATGCCTTCAGTAGTTTTCCTGCCTCACCCGCAGTCATCTTGAGGTCCCCGACCTGGCAGGTCGTGTCCGCCCCGTTCGGGAATGCAGCGATAAGGTCCTTTGGCGATTTAATGGGGAATTTTGCTCCTGCAAGTGCCCCCGAGATCTGTGCATGGATCTGTTCCCGAACCGAAAGCGTCTCGCATTCCGTCATGCCGGATACCTCACCAGCGGCCTTCGCGATCGAACAGTCTGAATTATGAACTTCGCAACCGAAACAGGCACTCTTGATCGCTTTCAGGGATTCTTCAGCCTTTGCAGCGGACACATCTTTTCCTGTGTACTTCCATGTTGGCATTTTTCTCACCAAACTATGGTGGGTATGTTATGATTATATACTTGAGCGTCACTAAAGTGTACTGACGAGATTTCTACAGAAAAATGACCCTCACACTAATGAATATATACCTGATATACCTGATTTGCGGGATGGAATTATGGGAGCAGTAATGAGTTCTCTGACAGAGATTCGGGAATTAAAGCATGAAATATCCGCACTTCGGGCTGACCTGAAACGATTCATGGAGCGGGCCAACCAGCAGCACATCAATTCTGTCCTTGGAGACCTCAAGAAAAATTACGCAGATGTGTTTACGAATCACCAGGTCGATACCGCGAAGGGCAACCTCTCGGCACACATGGTCAATGACTGCACGATGCGGGAGAAATGCTTTGAGCTCTTCATGGACTTCCTCCAGAATACTGCGGGACATATCAAGGACGACCAGGTTTCCGAAGAGATAATCCAATCGTACAGGGAGCAGATGCA
The DNA here is from genome assembly GCA_964452625.1 of uncultured Methanolinea sp. Classification (GTDB taxonomy): domain Archaea; phylum Halobacteriota; class Methanomicrobia; order Methanomicrobiales; family Methanospirillaceae; genus Methanolinea_A. The sequence goes on along the minus strand of CAYVMJ010000001.1, from coordinate 435,795 downwards.
GGCCTTGCGGAAGAAAGGACCTTATGACCGGTGTGATACCTGTTTTTCTGAAGTTCATCGCCTTTTCGAAAAGCAGGTGGACCTGATGCAGTCTCTTGGTATCTACAGTAGCACGAATGATAAACCTGGATTTAATGCGGAAGTATCTGAGAGGGTTGTGGTAAAGGATCTTCTGGAACCTATCGCAAGTGTGCAAAGGTTTCAGATCCTGAAGGCTCTTACCGTTCAAACCAGGACGTTCTCTGATATCTCGCAGCTGACCGGCCTTCGCGGAGGAAATCTACTGTTCCACATAAAAAAACTGACCGATGCCGGTATGATCCTCCAGAGGCATGAAAGAGGTGATTACATCATTACTGGCAGGGGCTATAAAACCCTCACTGCAGTCTCTGAACTCTTTCAGAATCTCCACCTTGGTGAACTCCAATAAGGATGAGCGTCAGGGCCCATTCGCGATAAAACCCTCCGTCTATTTTATCGACTCATAAGATTCACAACTTTTTTACTCATGTCTTCCATCCCAGTGTCAGCCTTTTCCGGTCATACCTCTTCGCATAAGAAAGAGGTCCACGGATCAATCTGGACACAATATCGGGGCAACATGCTCGCTCTGCTTCGTCTCCGTCCGCTCCTCTTCTCCGCTACTCTCGCATCATGCCCCTGGTTTTTCTTCCTGTTCCTGGCCAACTGACGCTCCCGGTTCCGTCGTTTCACTCCTCACCGACAGCTGCCTCCCCCACTTCTCGCACCATGCTCCGCAGCGTGCTCGTCGTTATGTCTCATACATATTCGGGATGAACAATAATTCGTGACCTCACGGTGTGACACGGATGCCATAACCAGTATTCACCTCATGGCCTCCCTCGCAAGAAGGAATAAAAAATTACGGATTACAATCACTGCAGATAAAGCGGAAGAGCGTCGTACTCAGGTAGCAATCTCCCTGGGATCACCCCAAAGGTTCTGTCGGAGCGGTTGAAAGAGCCCGAGGAAGAGGAGATTATTCTCCACAGGGTAGACGCGACCGCGTTCCTACGGATATTGCTTTAGTGGCGGCTACGTTACCAAGGAGATTATCCCCGCAGGGTAGATGCATCCACTTTCCCGGTCAGGACCGAGTATGCCCTGATCGAGAGCGGTCGTGAGATTATCGATATCATTCGTGACATCAAGAGATGGGCCTGAAGTGGAAGATTGAAAATATTGCCTGCGGAGACCAGGACTGTAAAGTCTGCGTTCTCTGAATGCGCATTGAGAGGTGAAAAGGGAGTCCTTGTAATAGTTATGCATGACCGGTTCCGGTCCGCCATACCCCTTCCGGTACAACAATCTCGAATCGGGCACCTCTACCCGTTTCACCTGTCTCGGAGATGGTGATCCCGGTAATGGCAAGGATCTCGCGCGAGAGAAAAAGGCCAAGGCCCGTGTTATGCCCAAAACCGCGGGAGAAGAGCATTTTTTTGTCCTTTTCGGAGATACCGACGCCATTATCTTCGACCAGAATGATCCGTTCATTCCCCGATGTGAGTCATCGATGCCCCGCCGTACCGAAGAGCATTATCGATAAGATTGTAGAATACCTTAGGAAAGAGCGGATCCGCATAAACCTCCAGATCGCTGACGCCATTATCGATCGTAATATCCCGCATCGGCAATGCAGCAGTTGCATCCTTTATACACGACTCAATGGACTGCCAGACCGGTGCCTTCACCCCCAGGTCCTCGTATTCCTTGGTGAACGCGATCTGGCGTTCAATCGCATCGATTGCCCGTTCCTCCTTGATAATATATTCAGTGGTTTTTAATGCATCACCCCGCGATTCTTTCGAGAAATCGAGGTAGGCTCTGAGTGTGAAGATCTGGTTTTTGATATCGTGACGGGTGATGCTTGCGAGCAGGTTCAGCTTGTCGTTGGCCTGTCGCAAGGCCTCCTCGGCAAGATTCCGGGCATGAATATCGTAACACGACCCGATGTAACCTGCAAACTCCCCCTCGGGAGTATAGAATGGTTTGCCGCTGTCGGATATCCAGCGATAGGTGCCGTCATGGTACCGGAGGCGATACTCCATATCAAACGGCTCCCGGTTTGCAAAGGCAGTCTGGTATATCGTAAGACATCGATCGAGATCGTCCGGGTGCACCCCATCAGCCCAGCCATCGCCCATTTCCTGTTCAAGCGTCCGGCCGGTAAACTCCAGCCAGTCTTTGTTGAAATAGTCACATTTTCCGTCGCTCCCTGCACGCCAGATCGGATTTGGGAAATCATCGAGTATCATCAGGTAAAAGTCGCGTGCTTTCCGGAGCGTCTCCTCTGCATGCTTCTGAGCCGAGATATCGTCGAAAACTGCGACAAAAAATCCCTTCTCCGGGCTATAGACCGATACCCGGAGCCACATTTTCAGGGGTTTGAAATCGATCTCGAACGTTTCGGGGACGCCGGTTGAGGTAACACGGCCATAGGTGTCGAAAAGTTCTGGCGTCAGTTCGCGGGTATCCGGGATCGCCTCGAGCACGTGTTTTCCCTTGATGTCAGAAAGGCCGGGGAGCTCCCCGAACCTCTTGTTGACATCGATGTAGACCCAGTCGGCCGGCTGCCCTGCTTCATCGTAGATCATCCGGCAATAGGCAAGTCCCTCCTGCATGTTGTCGAAAAGAGTGCGATAATTCTCCTCGCTCCTACGAAGATTGTCTTCATTCCGCTTGAACTCCCTTAGTAAAAGGTCATACGGCCTGCTGATGCTGATGACTACAAAGACCTTGTAGAAAAAGTAGATCGACAGGAGGCGGAAGAGGTGGCCGACTATATTCATTTCGCCGTATACGCTGACGTAGGATGTAAACACCAGTTCGCCAAAGATCAGGAAGACCTGGGCGAAGATCAGGAGCCTGAAGACAACAGGATCAAAATGGTCCCGTTTCCAAAAAAGGATCAAGGTAGTAGCAATGAGAATAGCGCAGATGATGTACTCGCTTGCGATTTTAAACGGCGTCAGCCCAATGCCTTCAATGAAACAGCGGGGGAAATTCTGCCAGAGGAAGATGCTCGCGAAGGTGAGTATAGCTGCCAAAGAACAGAGGGCGACAACAATTGCAGTATCATATTTCTTTTCCCGTGTGATCGCCCTGCCGATGAAGAATGATGCAACGAGGAAACTGATGCTCTGGAAGTAGCGGGCTGCGATCCAGAGCTGGGTTGGGAGGTCGGCATTGTCACCAGGAAAAATACCTATGCCCTTGTATGCAAGCGTGTGAACGAGATCGATACCCCCAACGAATAAAAACGAGATACCGACAATCAGGAAGAAACCGTCTGGAATAAATCGGCGGCTGTTCCAGATGATGGCAAAGATGGAGAAGGCTACTCCGATGCTGGCAAGCTCTGCAATACTGTGAAACAGGAGAAAGTCCGCTCTGCTGATGAGGTACAGCATGCAAAGGAAAACCCCGATAACAAGAATCTCCTGTACTGAAACAATACCAGCAAATAACGGATACGTGATGGTCCTTGTATTATCTTCGTTCTTCATTGCAGGATTCCATGTCTGCGTGATGTCCAGGGAGGGGATTCTTGCTTCGCCTCTCGCGTCGTACCGGCAGATACAATGTGTTAAACTTTTTCTGATAAAAGTCTGTAGGAACGGTGGACGGCGCCCCGCTTCAGGCTGGTGCAGGCACGCCTTGGAACAGATATGGGCAAGTATGGCAATCAGGAGCGATCGACATGGTCCTGGCATTCGATGACCGGTGATACGACAGGATCTCTCCTGCGAAGATTACGATCGGCATGTTGGGCTCGTTCCCTCACTGAAGCGGGAGCAATGTCCGGGATATCATGCTTGTAAGAACCATAAAAGGGTATATGGTAAGGAGGCACCATTTCCCAGATGGTATGAAGGGGTTTTTCAGGTATCTTCCAATCCCTGTCAGGTATTTTAGGTTAAATAATTACTTAATTTAGACTTATTTTTCAAAATAAGAGGTAATTTATCGTCTATCCAAATTATGGTTAAAGCCCCAGCCGGGTTGGCAAAAAAATTACGGGTTACAATCGCTGCAGATAGAGCGGAACAGGGTCGTGCTCAGGTAGCGATCTCCCCGGTCCGGGAAGACCGTCACAATCGTTCCCGATGCATAGGATTCGGCGACTTTCATCGCCCCTGCCAACGCTGCTCCGCTTGACATCCCGGTAAAGATCCCTTCGCGGGTCGCGATCTTCCGGGCCGTCGTGTATGCTTCCTCGTCGCCAATCCGTATCTTCTCATCGAGGAGGTCTTTGTTGTAGATGGAAGGAACGATTGCCTCATCCATGTTCTTCAGCCCCTGTATTGCATGCCCCGGTTCCGGTTCTATCCCCACAATCCTTATCGAAGGAATCCTCTCCTTGAGGTAGGTACCAACGCCCATAAGCGTCCCTGTGGTCCCCATTCCCGCAACGAAACAGTCAATGTTTCCACCGAGTTCACGATAGATTTCAGGACCGGTGGTCTCGTAGTGTGCCTGGATATTCGCAGGGTTCGAGAACTGGTCGGGCATATAGTACTTCTCGGGGTTCTCTTCGGAAAGTTGCCAGGCACGGCGAATTGCCCCGTCAGTCCCCTGTTCTGCAGGGGTAATTACGACTTCTGCGCCGAACGCCTCGATAATTCGCCGCCGCTCAACACTTACACACCCGGGCATCACAAGCTTCACGTGGTAGCCTTTTGCAGCCCCAATCATCGCAAGTGCAATCCCGGTATTCCCGGAAGTCGGTTCCATGATGATCTTGTCGCGGGTGAGTGCCCCCGATTGTTCCGCTGCAAGGATCATGTAGAGCGCGATGCGATCCTTGACCGAACCCCCGGGATTGCATCCTTCAAACTTTGCAAAGATCCGGATTTCGGGATACGGGTTCAGGTTATTGATCCCGATCAAGGGAGTATTTCCGATCGCTTGAAGCACCGATTCGGAGGTCACGACGATCACCGTAGATTATTCATGCCCTGCCAGGTGACGTACACTCTCGACCAGGGTGTCCACCTCATCAACAGTCGTATAACATCCTACCGAGGCCCGGATGGTCCCATCGCAATGATAACTGCTCGCCAGCGGCTCGGCGCAGTGCATGCCGCTCCTGACGCAGATCTTCCGATAGTCATCCAGTTGCCTGGCGAATACGTTGGGATGAAACCCGGCAACATTGAATGATACAACTCCGGTCCCACTGGGGCTGTAGACGTTCACGCCCGGAATATTCAAGAGGCCCTCGTACATCCGTTTCCCGAGTCTCTTTTCATGAGTATGGATGTTCCCTACCCCCAGGGAACTGACGAGATCGATCGCGGGTCCTAGCCCGATCACACCAGGGATGTTCGGGGTTCCTGGTTCGAATTTTGCGGGGGGTGGCAGCAGTTTCACTTCGTTGTGCGAGACCGAGACAACCATCCCTCCGCCAAACATCGAGCAGTCCAGTGATTCCGGGTCCTTCATATAGAGGGCTCCTGTCCCCTGCGGTCCAAGCAGCCCCTTGTGGCCGGGGATCGCGAGGTAATCGATATAGGTGACATCGACGGGAAAATGCCCGACGGATTGCGCTCCGTCAACAACCAGAGGCACTCCGGCGTCATGAGCAATCCGCCCGATCTCCTCGACAGGCTGGACGGTCCCGAGTATGTTTGGCATGTGGGTGGCGGCGATCAGCTTCGTCTTTGGAGAGATTGCCTTCTCGATCATAGTGGGATTGAGGTATCCGTTCTCATGGGGGATGATCGTGACACGCACCCCCTTCTTCTTCAACATCATCCACGGAAGAAGGTTCGAATGATGTTCAAGCCAGGTGGTAATAATCTCGTCTCCACGTTTCCATGTGAGGCCTTTTGCGACGGTGTTCACGGAATCGGTCGTATTCTTCGTGAAGATTAGGTGGTCGGCCGGGACCTTCAGGAATCCCCCGAGCTTGGAACGCGTCTCCTCATACTTTTCGGTGGTCTTCCGGGCGAGGTGGTGGGCGCCCCTCCCGTGGTTTGCTGCATATTCATAAAAGTATTCGCACATCGCGTCAACCGAGCACCGTGGTGTCTGGCTTGTCGAGGCACTGTCTAGGTAGATACATTTTGATAGTATCGGGAATTCCTGGCGTAAGGTTTTCAGATTGTACATTCGTATCACCGTCGGAAAGATTGATCCATATGTTTCCATTAACTCATAGGTATGGTATGAGATAAAAATATTCACAATTGTTAACTTTCTATCAATCGAATGACGGGCGATTGTTCATAACTTATGAGCAGTTTCTTTCAGAAAAACGGCGGATATACAGGACTGAGATATTGACCTTAGGCGAGAAGCCTTTCCTTGATCTCCACGAAGAATATGTTTTTATACGGTTCTCGCCAACCCTAATTCACAATTGTGAATATACAGCTTTGCGAGGACCGCCCGCTAACAGCCGATCAGCGCAGGTCCGGTTCATATCCGGACTCTGGCCTTGTGCATGCCTCTGATATGAATATAATCAGACTAGACACCGCCCTGGCAATCGGGACCTCCAAGAGCCTTATTGGACCTTTTGTATTTAGTGCAAATAAGAGAGAATATCTGGCTGAGGGGAGATCGCGTGTCCGGTAGTGAAACCACATTCGAGGGAAAATGGTATATGCACCCACCCTTGCGGAATGCCCTTGTCTCCGGGATCCTGACCGGGAGTTCATTTATTCTCGCCCATGCAGGTCTCATCCCGCCGGATGTAGAGATTGCCCTGTTCGCGATTGCAATCCCGATCGGTGCGTATCATTGGGCCAGGGAAGGTATTGAGAACCTGGTCAGAGAGCATGTCATCGGCATTGAGATCCTGATGCTTGCCGCCACGGTCGGCTCGGCGGTGCTTGGTTTGTGGGATGAAGCGGCATTTCTGGTCTTTTTATACGGGGCTGCTGAAGGAGTCGAAGAGCTCTCCTATGCCCGGACGAGGTCGTCCATCAGGAAACTCCTCGACCTTGCACCCAAAGAAGCGGTGATACTAGAAAAAGGATATGAACGGACGATCCCCGCCGATAAACTTGGGATCGGGGACAGTTTTATTGTCAAGCCGGGGGCAAGCATCCCGACCGATGGCATCATCGTCAAGGGACAGTCAACAGTCAACGAGGCCGCGGTCACCGGTGAATCCCTCCCCGTCCTGAAAAAAGAGGGTATGAAAATCTTTGCCGCTACGATCAACGGGGAGGGACTGCTCGAAGCAAGGGCCACGGCCTCCTTCCAGGACAATACGCTCTCGAGAATTATCCATCTGGTCGAGGACGCACAGGAACAGAAAGGAAAGGTCCAGTTGTTCATCGAACGGTTCGGGAGGATATACTCCCCGATTGTTCTTCTTGCTGCGTTCCTGATGATCGGGGCATCTCTTTTCATCAGCATCCCCGGTCTAGACCTTGCCAACCGGGGAGTCGTTCTCCTCGTTGCTGCGGCCCCCTGTGCCCTGGTCATGTCGACACCGATAGCCGTTGCAGCCGGGATTGGTGCTGCCGGGAAGGAAGGGATCCTGGTAAAAGGGGGTGCCCACCTCGAAAACCTGGGAAAGATCAAGGCAATCGCCTGTGATAAAACGGGAACCCTCACGCTGGGTGAGCCCGTGGTCACTGACATCGTACCGCTTGCAGCAGATCAAACGCGGGTCCTCGACCTTGCCAGTTCGGTTGAACGATGCTCGGAACACCCTCTTGCACGAGCAGTACTGCGTGAAGCAGAAGCTCGCGGGATACGAGGTTCGGAGGCCATTGAGGGCTGTGCTATTCCCGGACATGGGGTCAAAGCAACCGTAGGGGGGGTCACCATCTATGTCGGAGAACCGGACCTGTTCGTGAAACTAGGTCTGGACATCTCACACCTGACAGATATTGATCGCTTGAAAAAAGAAGGGAAAACGGTCATACTCGCCGGAACGGAGGATACCCTTTGCGGCATCATCGCCGCCAAGGACCAGATCAGGCCCGAGGCGAAAACGATGGTCGACCAGCTCCGGTCCATGGGTGTTGGGGTTGTCATGCTCACCGGGGATAACCTGGTGGTGGCACAGCAGGTGGCTTCAAGCCTGGGTATAGCGGAGGTCATGGCTGACTTGTCACCCGAGGATAAGATTGCATCCGTAGATAGGCTCAAGGAGAGATATGGGGCCGTTGCGATGATAGGAGACGGTATCAACGACGCCCCCGCACTCGCAAAGGCAACGACAGGGATAGCCATGGGTGCGATTGGGACGGACGCGGCGATCGAGGCCGCTGATGTTGCACTCATGGCAGATGATCTTGCCAAAGTCCCGGAGGCCTTGGAGTTTGGCAGAAAAGCCAGGAAGATCAGCACAGAGAATATCGTCTTTTCCGTGCTCGTTCTGGCCATCCTTATCCCTTCAGCCCTTACCGGGATTCTGAGCGTTGCCGCCGCAGTGGTATTCCATGAAGGATCGGAACTCCTTGCTGTTGCAAACGGCCTCCGGATGATGAAACGATGAGATCGAAGCGATCTCACGATACCGAATACGGGTCATCCTAAGAAAAAACCGAATATAGCAGGAATGCTGCGATTCCAATCATCAATGCGGCCATGCAGAGCCTGACTGCCATCCGGTGCTCCGCGTGGAATGCCCTGAATCGTTCGGGGGGAAGACCCCAGTACACACGGGCCAGCACAACGATGAGAGGGACGATGAAGAATACATTATAGAGGAGGAGGAGCGGGATGCCTGCTGATAGTGTCATGCTCTGGGAGAGCAAGGACAGGATCGCAAGGTATATGCCTCCGGTGCAGGGCAGTTCGAAAATCCCGACAAGGATCCCGAGTATAAATGCAACAGGAAGTGTCACATTCGTGATATACTGATCGATGACCTTTTTCTTCGATTCAGGAATTGCCAGGACAGGGCTGTTCACATTGAATGCATCACGGATCATCAGGAGTCCAGCTATGAGCGCAAGCACTGCTGCAATGATGGAGAAGAGCCTTGACATGCCTGAGACCTGCACCAGGGTGAACAGACCCAGTCCGGAAAGGAAATAGAAGATGAAAACCGCCACGATATACACGGACCCCACCGCAAGCACCTGCTTGCGGGACTGTTGTACAATGATGGTAATGAGCAGGAAGGTGAGGACCGCGAAGGCACAGGGGTTGAAGCCGTCGACAATCGCTGCGGTGATGATAACCGGAATGGTCAGGATGGTGGATTTCGTTGTGGGGCCATGATCTATGGTATCCGGCGTGACCGGTTCATCCAATGGAAGAAGTGGGGTCTGATTTCTTCCGGCTGACTGAATCGCCACCTCGAGATCCATGCTGATTTCATCAAAGCCGACAAGCTCACGGTCCCCCACAAATATCGCTGGAACTTCGGAAAAAGGACGATTATAGCGTTCATTCAGTTTCTGGAACAATTGGTGGTTTTCTGGGTTGTTGAAGATATCATGGGAGGTGACATTGACCATTGGATAGGATGCCAGGAGTCCGGGGAGAAACGAGAGGACCTGCTGGCATTCATGACAGTTCGGATTATAGAAAAAGAGTAGTTCTACCGTGGAATTCATGCCGGCCGGGATCATGTGTGGGGTGGGGTAGGGGGACCCAAAGCCGATCGTATCATTCGATGGGACCTTATCCTTGGGATCAATGGCGAGAGGAGAAGGTTGATCTGCGGCTGCTTCCCGGACGGCGTTATCAAGGTCGGCGGTTATTTCATCGTACCCGGAAAGCCCCCTTTGGCCAACAAAGATTGCCGGGACGGATGAATAAGGACTGTGATATCTGTCTCTGTACTGGTGGAACAGGTCGTGGATTTCATGGCTGCTTGAGATATCATGATACATCACAGTCACGTTGGGGTGGCTGGTGATGAATCCGGGGAGGAAGGAGAGAACCTGCTGGCATTCGCTACATGATGGATCGTAGAAAAAAAGGATCTCCACACTGGAATTTTCGAGTGCTATTTGACCTGGGAGTCCCAGTGCACTACCTGTTTCTGCCAGGTGGTTGGAACCAGGAACGCCTGCCTGAACTGAAACGATCAGGAGGCTCAAAAGGACAAGGGTAACAAAATTCCATATGACTGCTTGCGACTGAGATACCGATTCATGTTTCGTGTGTTCAGGATTACCTCTGGCAATTTCATGAGACCTCATTAGAATCGAATGTGAATCGATCAGTTGTATTGGCATTATATTCACAATTGTGAATTTATACGTATGGTTCCTTCAATAACCTTCCGATACATTTCCATCGATGGTAAAAGAGACGCGACCATAATTGTGCCCCACAATACATACATTTTTATCATTGCAATGACTTATGGTTAATTCACAATTGTGAATCACAATTGTGAACCAGCCAGGGTGGCGGAGCGGCTACGCGGTTGATTGCAGATCAACTACATCCCGGTTCAAATCCGGGCCCTGGCTCTCGGATGACTCCATGAACAGAGAAGAAAAAACCGGACCTTTATTGATCCTCGGCTGTCCCGAAGTCCCTGTCCAACAGGCACTTGCACTGTATTGTGCCAACAGGTTTGGGGAACAGGGGCAGGAGCTCCGTATCGCGGGGAATAAGGCCGTCCTGCAATTGCTGAGGATCTCGGACCTCAAGAAGATCTATGCACGGAAGATGATGGACCTCGATCGGTGCATCGAAGATCTTGCGAACGGGAACCTCGAACCTTCCCTCTGCATCGTGTTCGCACACAGCGATGCGGGGATCACCTATGCGACCACTGTCAGGTATCTTATGAAAGGGAGGCTGATCGCGGTCATCTTCGGCAGAGAGGCAGAAGCCCTTGGCGCGATGCTGGAGATCCCCTGCGAGAAGATCGTGGAGAAGGCCGTGCACAACCCCGGCCAACTCAGGAAAAAGCTGGACGAGGTGATGGGATGGGCTGCGTCGAAGACCTAGGCTATGAGGTTCTTGGTTCGGGGGTCTCATTCAAAGAGAGCCGTGCCTACATCGAAGGACGCTGCCGCGAGGTCTTCTACGTCGATCCTGGTTTCAGGCTTTTCGAAAAGTGCATGATCGGGGTTCCACCGATCGCACTTGGCCTGGAGGGCTCATTCGTGATCCTCCCCTACACCAAACCATGTTACGGAACCTTCATCCTCCGTGTTCAGTCTGCGGAGGAAGCGGATATGATCAGGAAAAAGGGCAGGAAGACGCCGTAATCCCGTGGTGCATTGTTCTATGGAACCATTGATATATTGCAACAATGCCGCATCCACCTGGCCAAAGCCACCTGAGGTGATCGACGCGGTGGTGAAATCGCTAGAACTCCCGTATTTTGAAGCTGGCCGGAGCATGATACCGGGGCTGCACAATTACCCTGAAATGACCCGGGATGCACTTGCCCCTCCTGCTCTATTTGAGTGCAGAGGAATCGTGGAAGGAAAATCCCCTCGCGGTGACTTCACTCTTGTGCCCGCATAAGGAACAGCCTTCTGAATCTGTTCCGTTACCAGTGTTCCTTGGGAGGACCGGTCAAAAAAATGGAGGAACGGGAGAATCTGCCAGGCCTTTCTCAATCGCTTCGATCTTCATGAGATCAGCATTCGTAGAAGGTTTTGAAGGGACTGCACTGCAGGCTGACGCCCTCATGGTTGAGGGGATGAATGTTCCGATCTCCCGGGCGATTCGGATCGTGTCCTCCTTGTCAAATCCGATAAGCGGACGGTATACTGGTATGGATGACGCAGCATCCAGGACAAGGAGGTTGTCAAGAGTCTGGGATGCGACCTGTCCGAGTGATTCACCGGTCACAATCCCCTTTGCCCCTGCATGGTGTGCATATGCTTCAGCGATACGGTACATCCTTCTCTTGCATACGATACAGGTATATTTCTCGAGACCCCTGGACAGAAGGTCATTATGTGCCCGGGACAGGTAGGTGTCCTTTAGAGGTACGAGAAGAAGGTCAGGCTGGAATATCCGGAGTGCATCGACAACCCTTTCTGCCCGCTCAAGATTGCTCTCATCCAGGATATCATCGAGCGCGACGTAGAGCGGGATAATCCGGCATCCCCTCCGCATCATCATCCAGGCCGCCACGGGTGAATCGATCCCGCCGGACATGAGTGCGACAAGGGTGCCTTCTACCCCGAGCGGGAGACCTCCTAGACCCTGGATGACGAAGTCATAGACATAGCCTTCTTCGTTCCTGATCTCGATGAAGATCTCCCTCTCCGGGTTCGCAAGGTTCACTTTCAGGTGAGGGAATGCGGTCCTGATCAGGTTCCCATATTCGATTGCTTTGTCGTGAGAACTGAAAGGGTGGTTTCCAATCCTCTTCACCCGTATCGCGAATGTTTTACCCTTGTCGATACCACGATCGCGGCAATAATCCAAGAGAATCCCGCCGAGCGATCGGAGGGGGACGTGTTCCACCTCTGAGAACGATGCAATCCCGAACACCCTCTGGAGGGTCCGGGGATCGACATCTCCAGTAAGCCATATGCGTCCCCGTTCGTGTCTTGCCCTGCACCCTGGCAGCACATCCCTGATATTGCGTATCAGGATCTGTTCCCATTTCCTGCGGACGGGATCGGATTTCAAAAAGATCTCGGAGTACCGTACAAGCCATTCCCTGGTCACGAATGAACTCCTTTATGGAGCGAAGGTGAGTCACGGAGCATGATGGCATCCGGTGTATTGGCAACAATATCCCCCTCTTTAATCGGGTTCCTGCAGTACGGGCATTTGAAATCACATTCCGTTCCCTCATACGGGCAGATCGTCATCGAGAGATCGGCAAGCGGATGGCCCTTGGCATGGATCTCAAATTCTTTGTACCACCCGAACGGCGCCCTTCTCACCTCTATCGATGCCCGGGCCAGTGATTCCTCAAGCCCTTTGAGGATAGAAAGAGCGCATGCCGGTGAACCAAGGGTGCTCGTGAGATGGGCGTAGGGGTAGATCATCACCCTTGTCACTCCGAGCTTTTGCAGCCTGGCCTGGACATTCTTCGATGCACTTGCGATGACCTGGGCGGGATTTCTCTCGTCAAGTTTTTCAACGCAGCAGAACAGGACGACACATTCGGTCATGTCATCGTCCTTTTTCTTGGTCGTTTCTGCAATTCTCGTTTTCTGCGTTGCATGGTACCACATACGGTCGGCATGGATGGAAAGTATTCTCATGACCGGCACCTCCCGACAAGCATGCTTATGGCATCGCTCGTGATGAGCCCTATTACCTGGCCGTCCTTGTCGAGGACCGGGAGCGCTGAGATCTGGTGTTCCTCCATCTTATTCGTGGCGAGATCGATCGGCTCGTCGGGGGTTGTTGTCACGACATCCCTGGACATGATCTCATCGAGCCACAGGTAATCCGAGGCAACTGCTTTTGCAATGTCCCATGATGTTACGATCCCAACGAGTTTTCTCTCCTGCGAGAGTACTGGGAGGTGATTTGCCCCCGTCGAGGTCATCTTCCGGGCGGCGGCTGCGATGGTCGATCCCTCTTCGATCACCTGGATGTCAGTGCTCATGACATCCCCCACGGTTCTCCGGGCAAGGAAGTTCCCTATCAGGTAGTTGAGCTGGCCGCATTCGATGAGGAATGCGTCATGGCCGTACCCTGAGCGGATCTCGCAATAATGCACATCCCGGTCGTTCGCAGCAAGGGCTGACACGATCTCCTGGGACTGTTCGGGGGGATAGAGCCAGTCCGATGATACAGAGATCACAAGGAACGAGGACCTGGCCGGGGAAAGTCCTGCCGTGAGCGATCCGCCCTGTGCCAGGTCAAAGTAGTCGATGGCCTTTGTAATATACAGGTAGGAATTCGCATCAAACCGCTTTGTAAAAGTGTCCCCTTGGTGATGGAGATAGCTCTCCACGGCAAAATCCGTAGAAAGGTCAAATCCGACCCGGTCCTTCCCCTGGAGGGCCCGCCCGAATTTCTCGTGCATCGACTCGTTCGAAAGATATGTAATATGCCCGACCATCCTGGCGATCGCAAGGCCGCTCGAAGGGCCGGAAGAGTCGTAGGACTTGTCCTGGTAATACGTACCCTGGTTCCAGCCGGGGTCGGAAGTGATGGCAATCCTTCCCACTTCATTGAAGGCGATCTGCTGGGGAGTGGAATACCCGGTCGTTGCAATCAGGATGGCTTTTTTCATCTTGTGGGGATACCTGACGGTCCACTGGAGAGCTTGCATACCCCCCATCGACCCACCGGCAACCGCAAACAACCGGGTGATGCCCAGGTGATCGATAAGTAGTTTTTGTGCATCCACCATATCCCTGATGGTGATGACCGGAAACGTGATACCGTATGGTTTTCCGGTTGCCGGATTCATAGAGGATGGCCCGGTCGATCCCTTACAACCGCCGATCACGTTGGAACAGATCACGAAATACCGGCTGGTATCAAACGCTTTCCCGGGACCCACCACGCCATCCCACCAGCCAGGTTTGTCGGCGCCGGTATGGACCCCGGCAACATGGGCATCACCAGAGAGGGCATGGCAGATGAGGATTGCGTTGTTCTTCTCCCGGTTCAGGTCACCATAGGTCTCATAAGCAAGGGTGAACGATGGGAGGGTCTCCCCACTTTCGGTGACGAAGGGGAATGGATATTCAAAGTATGCGGTGGAGATAGTACCGACCGATTCCCTGATCATGGGGCTGCGCCTTGGAGTGCCTGGTCCAGGTCTTCGATGAGATCATCGATATCTTCCGTGCCGATCGAGAGCCTGATATAATCCGGCGTCACCCCGGTCGCCCTCTGCTCCTCTGGCGAGAGCTGCTGGTGGGTCGTCGTAGCAGGGTGGATTACAAGGCTCTTTGAATCGCCAATATTGGCAAGATGGGAGAAGAGCCGCAGGCGCTCGATGAAGTTCCGTCCCGCCCTCTCTCCCCCCTTCACTCCGAATCCCACCAGCGGTCCACCTCTCCCCTTGTCAAGATACGTCCCGGCAAGCCTGTGGCTGGGGTGATCGGGGAGTCCTGGATAGTTCACCCAGGCGACTTTCGGATGGGTTTTCAGGAACTCTGCTACTGCCTGTGCATTCTCTGAGTGCCGTTGTACACGAAGGTGCAGTGTCTCGAGACCAATGAGAAAGAGCCAGGCATTGAACGGGCTCAGCGCGGCTCCCATATCCCGGAGGAGTTGCACCCTGGTCTTCATGACAAAGGCAATATTGCCAAGGTCCGGGAAATCACCGAATGTCTCCCAGTACTTCAATCCATGGTAGCTTGGGTCAGGCTCGGTAAAATCGGGAAACTTCCCGTTGTTCCAGGAGAAATTACCTGAATCGACAATGACTCCCCCGATAGAATTTCCATGGCCGCCGATGTACTTTGTTGCTGAAAGCACCACTATGTCGGCACCGTGTTCGATCGGCCTTGTGAGCCCGATACCGGTGGTGTTATCGACAACGAAGGGGATTCCTGATTCATGGGCGATTGCCGCGAGCGCATCAAAATCAGGAATATCGAGTTTCGGATTCCCTATCGTTTCCGCATAGATTGCCCTGGTCCGGTCGCTGATCGCATCTGCGAATGCCTCCGGCCTGCTTGAATCGACAAAGATGGTCTTCCGGCCAAGTTTCGGGAAGGTGTAGTTCAACAGTTCATACGTCCCGCCATAGAGGTTGTTTGCCGATACAATTTCGTCACCCGGCCGGGTGCAGTTGAGGAGGGCGTAGGTGATAGCAGCCTGCCCTGAAGCGACCGCGAGAGCCCCTGCACCACTCTCTATTGCAGCAACGCGTTTTTCGAAGACATCGGTGGTCGGGTTCATCAGGCGGGTATAGATGTTTCCGAGTTCTTTCAGCGCGAAGAGGTTTGCCGCGTGTTCGGTGCTCTTGAATACATACGATGAGGTCTGGTAGAGAGGGACCGTCCGTGACCCGGTGATGGGATCGGGCTCCTGTCCTGCATGGAGTGCAAGGGTCCCAAGGTGGTAGGTTGTTCTTTTCATGCTGTGTTCCTCATGGTGAGACGGAAATCTCGTATTTCTCGGCGATCTCGATGAAGGCTTCTGCGAGGTAATGGATTTTTTTCCACGAGAGGCCGTAGGTGTTCAGTTTCCAGGTCCGGGTGGCACCGGCAAACTCGCCGGCAATACCCCTTGATGATAGTTCATCGGAGAGGTAGAACCCACGGCGCTTGTGGGTTTGAGCGATAGTATCGAAGCTGCCAGTGGTATCCACCTTGGTGAGGGAGTGCTTCCTCGGGTACTCGGAAAGGACCCTGCTTCCGGTGATCTTCAGGAGCCGGTCGATAAAGAAGGTGGACTTGGCCACTTCCTCGTCCCAGTGCAGGGTCCGCTCTTTTACTGCCGGGAAGGATGCCATCATGGAGAGAAGTGTTCCTCCCATCAGCGTGCATCCGAGCATCTCCACCTCCTTGATCCCGAATTTCCGCTTTGTCAGGTCTCCGATCATTGCGGTCGTCCGGAGCGTGGAAGGGACCCATTCATCTGTCATCGCAAGGACGCCAGACGGTGCGACCGATGCCATGCTCTTGTGGCCGGATCCGACGACAAAATCTGCACCGATCTTCTTGCCGTCGACTGGCATGACCCCTACGGTATATGCGCCATTGTAAAGGAACGGGATGTCATACTGGTGTGCGACCTTTCCTATCCCTGCGATCTCGTGTTCATTTGCATACTGGTAGTCGAAGTGATCAATCATGATCAGGACCGGGAGTGTTCCCGTATCCCGTTTCACGTCCTCAATCTTCTGCGCCGTTGCTTCCGCGGTGACAATATTCTTATCATTGAGGGGGACTTCCTTGACGATGCCCCCGGCATTCTCTACGGCGAGGAACTCCGTGTAATGGGCAAGGGCAGAGACAATCACACTATCCCCCTTCTCCACCAGGGTTCCCGTCACCGCCTGGAATCCCCGGCGGGCACCAGGGACCACACGGACGTGGTCCATGTTGACGAATTGTGCAAGTTCCTCGTGGAATTCCGCGATTCCTGGTTTTGAAATCTTATCGAGCCGGAATGGTTTCCGGCACGCATCACAGGTCGAATAACCGTCTCCGTACGCGATGACTGCTTTTCGTGCTTCCGGGGTAAGCCGCCCGGCTGCCTGGATGGGCTGAATATTAATGAAGCGTTCCTCCCGGGTACGAACATCGATGGTACCTGCAATTTTCATGACTCCCTGTGCAGGTTGGCGGTCCTCGATCGCAGCGATACTCTTTTTCAGACGGTCGAGGATCGCATGGTATTCCACCTCCTCCTCTGCATCGAGCCCTGTAGGAAGGGCTTTCCTGTGAATTTCCCGCAAGTCCTCGAGTGTAAAGAGGGCCCCGAATACGTGTTCAATCCTGGTATCCATTGTATATCACCGGAGAGCCCGGGATGAGATTTGAACTCATGTAGATCAGATCTGCAGTCTGACGCATTGCCGCTCTGCCACCCGGGCACCTAATTCACAATTGTGAATTTTATAATAAACATAACAATTGTGAATATTTAAATGTTGCGAAGCGGATACACAAAGGACCCACATTCGCCGTGTTATCTCGATGAATGTGCCTTCCCGCCAGAACGGGCAGATATATATCAAAACTTTTTTAAGAATTCCGGTCAATTCACAATTGTGAAATCCAAACCTCTATTGATGATGGCAGAAAGAGAGTGAGTATATGCAGGCACCCTGTCAGAAGATAGTCTGGGATGTCCTGCCCGCGATCAGGGCTGCAATAGCGGTTGAACTGGTCCGGTGCGGGGTATCCCAGGTCGAAGCTTCAAAGATGCTCGAGATCGCCCCCTCTGCGGTATCGCAATATATCTCCGGGAAACGCGGTTACCGGATCGAGTTCGAGGACGAGGTGAAGGAATCGATTGAACGCCTTGCACAGGATCTCAAAGACGGAAAAGTGGAGAACCTTATTGCACGGATCTGCGACATCTGCAGGCAGTTGAGGGAAGGGGATGACCAGTGCGGGGCAGAAACGATAGGGTGCGACTCCTGATTGCAGGATTGTCACTATAAGCTCTTCTCATCGGTGATACTGGTAGTCATTCTATGGATATCAACGAACGCCGTGACAGGTATCAAAACCTGAAACAAAAGATTTCCAGAAGAGGGTCCATACTGATCGCCTATTCAGGAGGTGTGGATAGTGCACTCCTTGCCGCGGTTGCGACCGAGGTATTGAGGGAGAACGCCCATTGCGTATTCCTAGATGGGCCGCTTGTCCCGAGAAGCGCAGTGATCGATGCGCAGCGGATAGGGCACGATCTAGGTCTTTCGCTTGAGATCATGAAGAAGTCCGGACTGAGTGATATGATCAGAAAAAATCCCCATGATCGCTGTTATTATTGTAAAAAGGAAGATGCGCAAATCCTGAAGCAGCGGGCTCATGAACGGGGCCTTTCATGGGTTGCAGATGGCATCAATCTCTCTGATATGGATGAACACCGGCCAGGTATTATCGCCAGCACGGAAGAGGGAATCATTCACCCCTTCATCGAAGCGGGCTTAACTAAGGAAGATATCCGGAATATTGCCCGGAAACGCGGATACGATTTCTGGAACAAGCCCTCAGCTGCGTGCCTCTCTTCACGTATTCCTTATGGGAAGGAGATCACCGAAGAGAATCTCCGTATTATTGAAATCGCTGAAGACTACCTTCACTCACGGGGATTTCTCCAGATTCGGGTGAGGTTGGACTCCAGAACTGCGAGAATCGAAGCTGAAGATGCGGATCTTCACAGGATCACTGCCATGCGAGATGATATTGTCAGGGAGTTCAGACGACTGGGGATCACCTATATAACCCTCGATCTTCAGGGTTACCGGAGTGGGAGTATGGATGAGGTGTTGAAGGGATGATGGATGGCCTACTCCATGCCAGGAGGGTGTGAGATTCATGTATCATAAGGTACCTTGCATCCGCATTCACGAGGGATCATCAGAGGAGATCCTCCATGAAGTCATCGAAGAGGTTCCGTATGCCATCTTTGTGAACGGGCGGCATATGTCGACCGCAATGATCAGCCCCGTCGCGCTGGTGGACTTTGTCACGGGGCTCCTCTTCACCGAGCAGGTGATCAAGGGTCCCGATGAGATCGAATCAATAAAACTGGATAAGAACAGGATCAGTGTGATCACGACCAACCTCTTCAAGGTTCTCGGCCCGAAGAAGACGATCCTCTCGGGATGCGGCGGGGCTGCATCGTATATCGATCCTGAAAAACTCCCGAAAATCACGTCTGATTTTAAGACTACCACTATCCTTATCTCCGATATGATAAAGAGCACCCTGAATACCGAACTCCACAAGGTCACGGGGGGAATTCACGTCGTTGCACTCGCCGGACCAGGAGGTGTCATTACTGTTTCGGAGGATATCGGGAGACATAATGCCCTCGACAAGGTGATCGGGTACGCTATCAGGAATGGGATCGATCTCTCCCATACTTTCATCATCGTGTCGGGGAGGATCTCGTCAGAAATGGCAAGGAAGTGCCTGGTTGCAAATATCCCCATCATCGTATCACGGGGTGCAACCACTACTCTCTCACTAGAAGTCGCAGAAAAGAACGGCCTTACCGTGGTAGGTTTTGTCCGGGGATCGAAGATGAATATCTATACACAACCGGAACGGATTGAGGTGGAGCAAACAGGGCCCCGGTCAATCCTGGAGTAAGTGTTGGATCCTGCACGTCTGGCAGATCTCCCCGGACGACGACTCCCCGCATTCACGGCATGGCCGGAGACCTCTTTCCGCAACGCTCCGGGGTAAGGACTGTCGTAGTGAACCACGGAGCATAACAAGGTTTTCGCTCGTTCCAGGAAATCGCTCCTCGAAGTTCTCCAGAAGTACACGGACTGTAGACCTGAGTGCCGAACTGGAGTAGGGGCACTCGGGGAGATCGCGGTAAAATCCTCGTACAAGGAGATAGGTGAGGATCTCCCGCTCGCTGACAACGGAGAGGGGCTTGATCCGGGGGAGGAAGCAGCCCTGGCCCCCTGAAGAACTATCCTGGAGCAGACGGGGTAGATCTCCCCGGAACACGTTCATCAACACTGATTGTGCTTCGTCGTCACGGTTGTGTCCGGTCGCAATTTTTGTTGCCCCGATTCTCCTCGCAGCGTGTATGAGTGCATTCCGCCTCATTACACCGCAGATGGTGCACGCCCGATTTTCTCTCCCCTTCACCATGGTGTCCAGGGTCTTTCCGAAGAGGTCGGTAAACGCGACGATTTCATGCCTGACGCCAAGGGTTGCGGCGAGGTCAGAGGCCGCATCCATTGTCTCTTCGCGATACCCCCCGATCCCTTCATCGACCGTGACAGCGGTGAGTTCAACATCCGGCCATGCAGGCTGAAACCCATGCAGGAGGAGGAGGAGGGCCGAACTGTCCTTTCCCCCGCTCAGGGCAACTGCGATATGATCCCTGGGGGAGACCCTCCCAGGGAATTCCATATACGACCTGACCCGGGTTTCAAGGTCTCCGCAAAAGTGGGTACTGCACAACCTCTCGCAGGAATCCTCCATTCTTATAACCGCTGGCTCACTGCAGCGTGAACATTGTTCCCGTTCTGGTATGCCGGAATTATAGTTAATCAGCTTCACCCTCCATGAGCCACCCGGATGATCCGGATAAGGTCATCCCCTCCCGCGAGGACATCATCGGGAACGACTCTGCCATTTTTAACCACAATCACTCCCGATCGGACGAACCCGAGGCCTTCGAGAATCGTGTAAATCGGGACGGGATTACCGGTAAGGGTGCAAATTGACCTGTCGGGGAGCATAACCTGCATTCAATTCCAATAAAGTAGTTCACGGCAGTGCTTAAATCTTGGTAATCCGGGAATCATTCATGTGAACCATCGCAACCTTTCAAGCTGAATGGATAACCACGCATGGCAGGGCATTCTTGAAGAAACCATGACGATGATGGTATGGCAAAGTATACCTGATATATCCCGGCAGGGGATCAGGGTGAAGGGATACATGGTGAGAACGCATGCGACAGAATGGGAATGATATGAACGAAGACACCGTGATGCACAATTCAGTACGCGAAGCGCTTGATCTGCTGGAATCCTGCAGTGAATTTGCACAATTGATCCGGAAGTCAGGACGAATATCGTCTATACCCGGGAGTACGCACTACGTCCTGGTGATGTACTTTCCGTTTACAGCAGGATCACGGTCTTTGCGATCGCTGAGAGGAACAGGTACGTAACGTCTGCCGGAGCCCGGCCCGGTGACGAGGTAATCCTGACCAAGGGACCCGCCGTCGAGACTGCCGGGATCCGATATTCTTACAGAACAGCCTCCAGAAACTGAAACCTCCTGCGTTACAGTGACAGAGAGGATCAAGGTACAGCGAGCATCCTCTCGATCGCCTGCCTCGCAGGCACTGCCGTGTCTGGCGGGACAATGATCCGGGGTTTCATCGTTACGAGCGCTGCATGGACTTTTTCAAGGGTGGTCTTCTTCATATTGACACAAAGTGCAGACGGAGAAAGGGGAACGCAGCGTTTGCCCGGGCAGCGCTTTCCTATCTGGTGAAGGATACCAGTCTCAGTCCCGATGATGAACTCGTCCTTCGTACTCTCGCAGACATGCCGGATAATACCCGAAGTGGAGAAGACGTGGTCGGCCAAGTCGATCACCTCGGATCGGCATTCCGGGTGAACCAGCACCTCTGCACGACGGTACTTTGCCCTCTCACGGAGGACATCGCCTGCCGAAAACCGATCATGAACGATACAAAAACCGTCCCAGGGCAGGATCTCTTTCCGGGAGAAGCGGGCGACATATCCGGCGAGGTTCCTGTCGGGAACAAAGATCACCCGGGATTCGGCAAGGGATTCGACAACGCGGACCGCGTTTGCGGAAGTGCAGCAGATATCGCTTGCCGCTTTCACGTCGGCGGTCGTGTTCACGTAACTGACCACCGCGGCATCCGGGTACCTCCCTTTGAGGACGGCAAGCTCACCAGAGGTCACCATCTCCGCCATGGGGCAGCAGGCATCAGCTGAAGGCAGGAGGACCGTTTTGTCCGGTGAGAGGATCGCGGCAGTCTCTGCCATGAAATCAACCCCGCAGAATACAATCACAGCACAATCGAGTGCTGCCGCGGCACGTGCGAGCTCGAGGGAATCCCCGACAAAGTCGGCAATATCCTGGACGGCCGGCACCTGGTAATTATGTGCGAGGATGACGGCATCCCTCTCTTCCTTGAGTGAACTTATTTCTTTTTCGAGCGCAGTGAGACCAGTTATTCTTTCTCCGGTTCGGTGTTCCATTCCGTACGATGCTGAGATCATGGTGTAGTGCTCACCTCACAGGTTGCGGTGCCCTGACAGTATCATTATATATTCACAATTGTTAATTACAGTATGGCAGTTCACAATTGTGAATTATCACTTCGGATACCATGAGAACGATCGGTCCTTCCCGGACATATGACTGGAAATGGTATCTCCCATCACGACTCATCGCTCCACAACCGTCGGTGAGTGCATGCCTGTTAGAGAATTCATCATGAAAGGGATTGAGTATGATGACACCTGAGGAAAAAGCTCTTTTGCTCTCAATCGGGAGTGCACGGATCGATGAGGCCCTTCTTTCAGGTACCTATAAGACTACAGCGACTGCCGGACCAGGTGCCGGGGGATCTTCGTTCTTTATCCGGTCGGGAAATCGACGCGTCAGACTCTCCATCAATCCCGCATCGCCGCTCAGTGTGGTGACCGAAGGGGATCACGTGGCAGTCTGCAAGGGAGAGACGATCATCACACGCGGGGTGCTCGAATCACCCCTCTTCCACTGCCCCGAACAGGCCTACATCACCCGGAGCGAGCGGTGCATCTTTGACTGTCGGTTCTGCCCGGTCCCCAAACTGCAGGGAGAGGTCAAGGATACGGCTACGATCGTTACTATGGTGGAAGAGGGGTATGCAAGGGAGCTTCTCAACGCGATCTCGTTGACGAGCGGAGTTGCCGATACGCCTGATGAGGAGGTAGTGAAGATGGCGGAGGTGGTATCTGCACTCCGGGAACGGTTCGATCTCCCCATCGGCGTATCTGTGTATCCAACAGCATCATCATCAGAGATCCTCGCTGCAGCCGGTGCCGACGAGATCAAGTACAATGTCGAGACCATGGATCCGGACATTTTTACCCAGGTTTGTCCCGGTCTCTCCCTTGAATTCATCCTGGATGCCCTGGAACATGCCGTGGAAATATTCGGGAAAAACGCGGTATTTTCAAATATAATTCTTGGTCTTGGGGAGGATGACTATTGTATCAGGAGGAGTGTGACGCACCTTGCAGAGCGGGGGGTCATCCCCATCCTCCGGCCGATCGCAGCAACGCCCCTGAGAGCCGGGGAGATCATAGTCAACCGCCCTTCCCCGGAGCGATTGCTCCGGCTGGCACGGATGGAGAAAGATATTCTGACCAGGTTAGGCCTAGATCCCCGGAATGCAAAGACGATGTGTCTTCCCTGTACCGGGTGCGACCTCACGCCATTCCGGGATATCTAGGGATCAGGAATAGGACCAAGCTCTCCGCCGGGGGGTATGAGGGATGTCCTGCACATCCTGGAAGACATCTTCACCGGCTTTTTGCGATCTCCTGCACGGAAGCAAGGAGCGTGTCCACTTCGTGTTCCGTGGAGTAGAGATAGAGGCTTGCCCGGACCGTGCCGTCAGGCAGGCCAAGCCGCTGCATGAGTGGCATACAACAGTGGTGCCCCGAACGGACCATGATATCAGACTGTTCATCGAGTGTTTTGGCGATCTCATGGGGATGATACCCGGAGATGGTGAACGAGACCACACCAATCCGGCGGGCCGGGTCAGAGTGTACGTAGATCCCGACCCCATCAATATGCCGGAGCCCATCGATGAGACGGGCAGTCAGGCGCTCTTCTGCGATCCGTATTCTGTCCATCCCTATCCCATCAAGATAGTCAACCGCCGCACCAAGGCCGATACCGCCGCTGATATTCGGGGTGCCGGCCTCGTACCGCTGGTAGCCTTCGGCGAGTGTATACCCATCTTCAGTGACGGTCTCGATCATCCCCCCTCCCAGGTCACTGGGTTCAATGCGAGGCTCCTTCATCCAGAGCACCCCAGTGCCTGTCGGACCGAGCATCTTGTGGCCGGAAAAACAGAGAAAATCAATCCCCAACCGTTCGACGTTGATGGGCAAATGAGGCACGGACTGGGACCCGTCAACGAGGAGGAGCGCTCCGTGGTCCCTGCAGATCCGTGCAACCTCACTGACAGGAGTGATGACCCCCAATGCATTCGATGCGTGGGAGAGCGCAACGAGTGTGGTGGTATCCGAAATCGCAGTTTCAAGTGCCGAAAGGTCAGGAGTATAGTCCTCATTGATCCCGATGATCTCAAGATCAATCCCTGCCTGCCGCAGATGCATCCAGGGTATGAGGTTGGAGTGGTGCTCGAGGATCGTCGTAACAACCCGGTCCCCTCTCCGGAGGCCCAGGCCCCGGGCAACCATATTGATAGCCTCCGTGGTATTCTTAGTGAAGACCGTTGTGCCGTGATTCCCGCCGATGAAGCGGGCGACCTTCTCATGGGCGTGCCAGTACCTCTGGGTGGCAATCTGCGCAAACCGGTGCACACCCCGGCCCACGTTCGCCCGGTAATTCCTTTCAAATTCGAGGACAGCTTCGAGTACCGGTTCTGGAGATAGGCTGGTTGCAGCACTGTCCAGGTATATGAGGTCGGCGACCTGCGGGAAGTCCTTCCTGATCGTTTCTATGTTCATAGTATGATCTTCCTGACTTTTTTCTGCGATTCTGACGGGGGATGAACATGCCAGTGAGGCGGAATGCCGGACAACGCCGGAATCGTCCCGGAGTATCACCCCGTGGGACCGGCAGAGCTCCTTCATCTTGGGAGGGAGTTCCTTCCATCGCCAGAGTCCCCACCGGTAATACTCAGGGGGAAGACCACGGGAATCTGCCCATTCTCTCAGAAATTCATTCCACCTCGTGGCATATTCGGGATGGATCGTTTCCAGTTGCATTGATTCACTCTCGAGCATGGCAGGGCAGAGGTAGCAGCCAATCCGCTCGAGTCCCAGTTCATACAGGAGATTGAACGGTATATGCTGCCACCACAGATAGAGGTATACCTCGAGTGCCCGCCAGTTCCTGATCGGTGAAATATTCAGCTGGAGTGGATTGGCAGGGTTCTGACTTGTAATATCCAGGTCTGCCCGGTTCCACGACTCGTACCACCGGTTTCCCTGGATCGTGACACAGGGCCCGGTTTCGGCAAGATGAAGTTTCAGGGGATTCAGCTTCAGGAGCTTGCAGCACCACCTCCGGTCTTTTGCCGGCGGCCCGGCCTTCCTGACAGCAGCCCAGAAATCCCCTCCCCTCCTGACGATCTCCACGCCCTGTGCCTCCACAAAGGCCACGGTTTCGGGAAATTCAATCCCGGTATCAATGAAGAACGCCTCGGATACCCCGGCTTTTCGGGCAAGGGCAAGCACCGCCGTACTGTCCTTGCCACCGGAAAACGATACATTCACTCTCGGACGGTCCTTGATGTGCTGGCGGATAGCCCGTATCGCGTTTCTTTCAAGGTTCTTTAAGTGATACCGGTTCCTGTCCACCACCACCTCCCAGCCAGGGTCCGTGGGATGAGATTCCGGCACCGGGCCGATCTCCTTCACCTTCAAATAACCGTCTCTCAGGGTACCGGTACCCCACTGTTTCCTGTGTTTCACAATAACGGTGCCGTCCGCTTCGCGGGTCATCACCCTCAACCGCTTACCGCCAATCCTGCCTGCAGGGAGCTGCCCGGGGCTTGCAATGGTAGTCTTAAGGTCTACGATACCGCGTGACGCCCCTGGCAGGACATACGGGAGCCCTTCGAATGAGAGGTCAAACCGGAACTTCCGGCTGACTGGATCAAACGAGAGCCAGCCAAGCCGTTCCCCATGAATGATCACGAGGTCATTCCTGTCGACCCCCCCGGTCTTGTTCAGGAGTATGACGTTCGGGAGGTCGATGTCTCCAAACCGTTCCCGGATGAGCGCAATAAGGAGATCCCGGTCATGGGCAAGGGCAGGCCGAACATCGTAGGGCTGCAGGAGGGAGATGGCCCTGCCTATGCTTCCGCATCCGCAGTGCTTCCCGACCAGGGGGACATTACAGTGGTCGCACCAGTAGAGGGTCTTTTTCACCGGGGGATCCCGCATCAGGGATAAGGTGCACATGCAGGGTTGATAATATCAGTGTTCCGGGCCCTGCGTATGACTCCATGGACACTGCGATATCTGCAATGCACCAACCAGCATGCTTATATACACTCGCACACAACATTGGAGTGCTCATTCACAATTGTGAATTATTTCGCAACGAGTGGGAAGAGTATGGAAGTCCTAACCGTGATACAGAAAGGGTCTTATGGTATTGCATCTGCACGTCTGAATCCTCCCGGAGCGGATTGATATGCCTCCAAAAGAGCGTTCTATCTACATGGACCATGCAGCAACCACCCCGGTGAGACCCGAAGTGATGGACGCGATGGTCCCGTTCCTCCGCGAGAGTTTCGGGAATCCTTCTTCGATCTACTCAATCGCCAGGGAATCGAAACGTGTGGTGGAGTCTGCACGGGAATCCGTTGCACACGCCCTCGGTGCGAACGCACAGGAGATCTTTTTCACATCCGGCGGGACGGAGTCTGACAACTGGGCGCTGAAGGGCATCGCGTCAGCCAACCGAAAGAGGGGTGGCCATATTATCACCTCTGCGATCGAGCACCATGCTGTCCTCCATACTGCGCAGTACCTGGAGAAACAGGGATTCCAGGTCACGTACCTGCCCGTGGATTCCGGCGGTCTCATTGACCCGGGAGCAGTGGAGGATGCGATCACCGACGGGACCATCCTGATCTCTATCATGGCTGCGAACAACGAGATCGGGACGATCGAACCGGTGAAGAAAATCGGCGGGATCGCTCGCAGTCATGGGATTCCCTTTCATACCGATGCCGTCCAGGCTGTCGGGCATATCCCGCTCTCGGTGATAGAGGATCATATCGACCTGCTCTCACTCTCAGCCCATAAATTCGGGGGCCCGAAGGGTATCGGTGCACTCTATGTCCGGAAGGGGACCAGGATAGACCCGCTCCTGCACGGCGGCGGCCAGGAGAGGAACAGGAGGGCAGGAACAGAGAACGTGGCCGGAATTGTGGGTCTTGCAAAGGCGCTCGAGATCTCCGTCCGCGACATGGAGAGCGAGGCACGACGGCTTACGCACCTCAGGAATCGTCTCTGTAAGGGATTACTCAACACGATTTCAGCTACCCGGCTGAACGGGCACCCCCTGGAGCGACTGCCCGCCAATGTCAATATCAGCGTGGAATACGTCGAGGGCGAGTCAATGCTCCTCCTCCTTGACCGGGAGGGCATCTGTGCATCGACCGGGAGTGCCTGCACCTCCGGCTCGCTTGAACCTTCCCATGTGCTCATCGCTCTTGGACTCCCCCACGAGATAGCTCATGGATCACTGCGGTTTACCCTGGGCAGGATGAACACGATCGACGACGTTGATCACGTTCTCGAAGTGGTTCCGCAGGTCGTTGAAAAATTGCGGGCGATGTCGCCGCTCTATACCCAAACGGAGAACGATTGCCATGTACAGTGAAAAGGTGATGGACCATTTCACCAACCCGAGAAATGTCGGTGAGATCGAGAATCCCGACGGGGTTGGCGAGGTCGGTAACCCGGTCTGCGGGGATATTATGAAGATCTTCCTGAAGATCGAGGACAACCGTATCGTGGACGCAAAATTCAAGACATTCGGTTGCGGGGCAGCGATTGCATCAAGCAGCATGGCCACCGAGCTCGTCAAGGGAAAGACGCTCGAGGAAGCATGGGCGGTCAGCAACAAGGCGGTCGCCGAGGCCCTGGAAGGGCTTCCTCCCATCAAGATGCACTGCTCGGTCCTCGCAGAAGAGGGCATCCACAAGGCGATCAATGATTACCGCGTGAAGCACGGGCTCGAACCCTGGGCCGAGACGGGCAGCCACCACCATACCGAGGAGACCTGCGAACAGGATCACCTGCAGGAGCATCCGGAAACCGGGCACCAATAGATGAGGTACCATGCCCTCTCTCCAGGATAAAGAACGATACCAGCGCCAGATCCTCCTCTTCGGCGAAGACGGCCAGACCTCCCTGAAAGAGGCTTCGGTTCTAATCGCCGGTGCCGGGGGGCTGGGATCCCCGGTTTCCTGTTATCTTGCAGTTGCAGGGGTAGGGCATATCCGGATCGCGGACCACGACCGGGTGGAACGCTCCAATCTCAACCGGCAGATCCTGCATGGCGAGCAGGACATCGGGGTATTGAAGGTGGATTCTGCATGTGATACCCTCTCATGGCTCAATCCGGATATCGAGATCGATCCCAGGGCGGTCACGATTGATGAGAGAACAATCGGATCACTTGTCGACGGTGTGGATGTGATCGTTGATGCGATGGATAATTACCCGACCCGGTATCTTCTGAACCGTGCGGCGATTGACCAGGGTATTCCCCTGGTGCATGGAGCGATCCACGGCCTCGGCGGGCAGGCCACCACCATCATCCCAGGCAGGACGGCCTGCTTGCGGTGTGTGTTCCCGCACCCGCCCCCGAAGGAGACGTTTCCGGTCGTTGGTGTGGCGCCTGGTATCATCGGCATGATCCAGGCAACCGAAGTCCTGAAGTACCTGCTTGGGACCGGAACTCTTCTCGAAAACCGGCTGGCTCTCTGGGACGGTCTCTCCTGCAGGCTCGAAGAGATCCCAGTCAGCAGGAATCCTGCCTGTGAAGAGTGCTCCAGCATCAGTGATACGAAGGAGGGAAGATGAAGATAACAGTCCGGATGTTTGGCCGGTTCAAGCAACAGTTCTGGGACCGGAAAGAGGTGTCAGTGTCCGAAGGAGCTACGGTGATGGTTGCATTGGAAGAGGTAATTTCGGCATTCCAGGAAGGTCGGACCACGCTCTTTGATGACAAAGGCCAGGTCAGGAACCACATCATCCTGATGGTGAACCAGAAGCGGATCTCCCATGCAGAGTGCGGTTCGGTGGTGCTCCATGACGGTGATGAACTGGCGGTCCTACCACCGGTTGCAGGGGGATGATGTGATGAACCTTGACAAGGGAACCATCGCCATCACCGGGGAGGATTTCAATCCCGGTCTCTTCATTGAGGCCGCCAGGAGCGGGAATACCGGTGCGGTGGTCACATTCATCGGGGTGGTGCGGGATGACGGTATCGAGTCCATCGGGATTGAAGCATACGAAGAGGTCGCCCTTCAGGACCTGAAAGAGATCCGGGACGAGGCGGTTGCCCAGTACGGGCTGCAGTATGTGACGATCATCCATCGTGTAGGGACACTTCAGATCGGAGAGAATATCCTCCTCATCATCGTTTCGGCAGGTCACCGGAAGCAGGCGTTCCTCGGATGCGAGAGCATTCTCGAACGGATCAAGGAACGAGTCCCGTTCTGGAAACGTGAACTGTTGAAGGACGGCGAGCGATGGGTCAGGGGGAACCTGGAATAAGATCGAGGTAATCTTCTTACCGGCGACCATATTTCGATCTATCCCTTTCACCAGGGGCTCTTTCCTATAGCATACCTGTTTCTTCAGATCATTCCCCGTCTTTAAAAGCCCATACTCGCTCGTTTCACTCGCCTCGTATCGCCTGCTCTTTCTCGCTCCTCACAGACTGCTTCGCATTGCGCTTGTCGCTCTGTTCCGTAACAGCCATTGACGCTCAATGACTCGCTCCCACACAACAGGTCACTGATATGCCCCGTAACCGGCGGTCACTCGGGCCACTGGGCCACAATCCTCCACCCGTCCTCTCGTCACGCCGGGGGATGGACAAGCATCCCCCTCTCTCCTCGTCCTGATGGACCGGACTCCTCCCGCTCAGCGGGCAGTGAATAAGATGAAGGCTTGTCGGCCAGTTCAGTGAACCGGTGAGCTACATACCGACCGGTTGACCTGCCAAATATTAATCGGGAAGTGGATGGCTTGTCGATGGGATCGACAAAATTATACCATTTGTTGTCTTCTTTTAAAGACGATAAAAATTCAAATTAACTGGAATTTTTTTAACAAGAGGAGGAGAGCAGATGGAAAAGGATTCTGATCTTAAAAATAGTAAACTATCAATAGGCGTTGCGATTGGATTTGTGATTGGCGCTCTATTTGGCAGTTTTATTGGCATTACAACTCATGATCTTGCCGTTTGGCTTTCAATAGGAATTGGATGTGGTATTGCCCTTGGTGCTGTTCTTGGATTTATAATGGACCATCAGAAAAATTGAAAAGAATCGGGAAATCTGCCTCACCTATGTAACCGTCTTTTTAGCGTAGCGGAGCGTCACCGGATCCCGGCCAACCACCCGGAGGGCGAGCCCTCGGAGACGGCCAAAGGCCGGCAGTGGGCGAGTCCCGCAGGGCCAAAAATCGGCATTTCATATTACTTTCACACCGCATGGTAATCCTATATGACCCAAAGCATCCTATCATATATTGGTGAAAACCACCATGCTACAAACCAAAACTTTTGAACATATCGGGGCAGCCCGCACCTATGGGGGGACCCTGCGCATCGACATCAAGACCATGCAGGCCGTGATCTCCCGGTCCGACGTGGCCCGGCTCCTCGAGCACTGGCCGGTTGACATCTTCGATATCTCCGATGTCATGCGGACCGCCGGGACTCCCGCATCGATCGGCCGGGCATGGATCACCCGGTCCGGCAAGGCCGTGATGTATACTGTCAACGGCAGCAGGTACGTCTCTCCCCTGGCCCAGGTGAAGGGCGCCGTCTCGGGCGAGCGGAAGTATGCCAATGTCTCGATCATGAAAGATGCCGGTCTCCCGGCACACACCTCTTCTCCGGCTGGTGTGCCCGCATGACCGCATCCGGCAGCGTGTATGATGCCATCCCCCTCAAGGACCTGGAAACGATCAGCGTCTACGAGGAGAGGATCGCCGGGCTGGAACGGAAAGCATTCCAGATGGGAAGCGAGGCCCAGGACCTCCGGATCAAAATAGAGAGCATCGTCCAGCCCTACCGGACCCGGATTGAGAGAGATGGTCTTGAGGCCTGCCGGGACAGGGCAACGAGGCAGGACCCGACGGGATGGTATTTCGACCCGCTCCCGGGGCAGGGAACGGAGGTGTCCTGACATGAGGCGGTTCTACAACATCGACCTCTCGGACCGTCATTTGCCTGATGTAACCCGATGGGTGCGGGAATACTTCACCCCGGAACAGGTCCGCTGTCCCAGGTGCGGGCGGAGCCTCTGGGGGGATACGGTCATCGGGTATCATCATCACCGTGGGTGGAATACCCGGTATGGGGGGATGTGGCTCTTCATCCGGTGCCCGGAGTGCAGGTACGAGCTGACATTCCAGGAGTTGGGGGTTCCCGGGAATACGGACTTCTGGGAGTCTTTCAGGGACGAGGACCTGGGACCCGTGGAGGCGAGGACATGAAACGCGAGGTCCTGGTCGACGAGAACGGCGAGCCCTGGGGGATCGCCTTCACCCTGGATGATCCCGACAACGACGGGTCCGAACTGTTCAACGAACTTACCCGGATCCTGGGGGATGACTGATGGCGGAAGATAGTGCATCCTCCTTTTTCGGCCCGGTGATCTCCGCCTACACCCGGGCCGATGCCCTGCGGGACGGGGTCCTCGTGGAGATCCCTGTCGGGGTCTGCCGGGAGGCCGGGATCACGGTCCCGGTCGCGGTGACCGACGCAGTGTGGGGAATTGTTGACCCGGGGGACCTGGACCGGATGTCTGGGCAGGACGTCGCCGGGAGGACCTGGGACCTGATCTGGATGCTGGCATGTGCGGCCAGGTCCGGGCAGGGGAGTCATCGATCGGCACTACTCTACAAATGCGACGTTCTCATCTTCCGGGAGGCACTCGGCGGCGGGGGACGAATCGAACACAGGACCGTGACCCTTCGGGCCGTCTGCGGCCCGGGCGACCAGGGCGAGCCGGTGATCACCATTATGCTTCCATGGGAGGACTGAATAATTGGATATCGCACTACCAGGAGGACCAACTATCCCCGCACCCACTTTTTACACGACCGAGGAAGTCGCCGAGATGTTGAAAGTACACCAGAAGACGATCCGGGCGATGATCAAGTCGAAGCGCCTGCAGGCGGTGAAGGTCGGCCAGGAATACCGGATCACCGACGAGCAGATCCGGGACTATATCGAGGAAAATAAGACGTGACCGGGGATCCCGGGTACCAAACCACCATGCTACAAGCAGGATAATACCCGGCCGGCCCGGTCAGCATACCTATAGGGTGGCGACCGTCTTACTCTTTTCCGCCCGGGATTGTGCGAAAACCGGAGCAGCCTCCGGCCTCGCCCACTGCTCGCTCCGCTCGCGTCGAGGGCTTGTCCTGCGGTGAGGTGATAAGGAGGTGTGACGCTCCGCTCCGGCGACGCCCTCACTGCGTTCGGTGGCGGCCTCCGCTGCACTGGTCCGGGTTCATCCATGCATGATGACGACCGACAGGCTGGACTCTCCCGGCCGGCCGCTCACTCCGTTCGCTTTCCCGTCCTGGAGGTCAACCGGTCGGTCTGCAATACAACGGTCCACCGTCTTAGGCCGACAGGCTTCTATCTTATTCACTGCCCGCTATGCGGGAGGAGCCTGGCCCGAAGGGGGAGGAGAGAGGGGGATGCTTGCCCATCCCCCGGCGTGACGAAAAGGCGGGGCGAGTATGGCCGCAGCGGCCCGAGCGACTGCCGGTTACGGCACGCTTCAGCGGGTCGTCGTGCAGGAGCGAGTCATTGAGCGTCAATGGCTGTTACGGAACAGAGCGACAAGCGCAATGCGAAGCAGTCTGTGAGGAGCGGGATGTGGCAGGCGATACGAAGTGAGGGAATCGAGCGAGTATGACCGTCCTCGTATCGTGGATCATCTCGGAAAGGCAGACCCACGCTGTGAGTGAAGGGAGAAGGGAGCACCGGACGCTAGGAGGAGCGGACCGGCGACCGGAGCGAACAAGGTGGGGCGTCTGATGAGTTCTTGTTAATTAATCGCAAAAATGAAAAAAATTGATTTTAATGATTTGTTCTCTCTTTCTCCCAACTAAAATTTTATTTTCCAAAATTAATTTTTATCTTAATCTTAAATGTAATTTCATTATTCAGTACCCCGATTAAAAGCCCGACACTTGATAATTGTGCCTGACTAACACCAATTTTCATTATATGTTGAATTCGAGACCACCATTCCAACAATTCAAATTTTTTTATCGTTGGAGAAAAATTCGATGGAAATGGTTTTTTCAAGAGGTTTGTAATATTTGTTTGACCAAATATGATTCTTACGCAGGATAAACCTTCGAGATGACGAAGATCGAATCCCGTCATATTTTCGAGACCTTGAGATAAATTGCTAAGAGAACTCCAGTAACTAATTAGATACTGATCGTATTCATCTTGATTTGTAAATTCGGGGGTTTCAAGAGGAACAATATCGTATAATCTTGCCATTACCCCTAGAATTTTAATTTGCCTTGAAGAAAGTGCCCCTATCACCTCACATGCGGCTGATCCGGCCAGTGCAATATTATCTTCAGGGTCTGCTGTAAGCCGTTGTGCAATTAATTCGGTTAATAGTTCATGGCGGACTTCATTATCTGTTGCAGCCGCTGTAATCAGGCTTTTTTGAATTAATAAACTTGTACCGGGGTGTTCGAATGCTTGATTAATCAGACTTTGTTGAGAGACAGGTAATTCTTTCTCTAGTCGGTCCACACGTTGTGCCAATCGATAAATGAAATTATTGGCATTTGTTTGCGCTTGTTTTTGAACTGCAGGATTATGAGAACGATATTTTTCAATAAGCCATTCGCTTCCCCTTTTCCCTACTTCTGCAATGAGATTGCCTGCGGCACCAACGGCTGTAGGTATTATCAAATCCATCATTATTGTATGTTTATCACCAAGATTAAATAAAAGTCTGAAAATTAGGAATAAAAATGGATCTCCCTAAAGTATCATTGGTCAGAGAGTAATATTATAAAAAAATGAATATTTTTTATTTGGGAAGGCTAAATTCTAATAAGAATACTTAATTCGGATAGAATTTCATGTCCATGGAAGAAAGAATTGCCTTTATTGACCGGCTCAGAAGAGAAGATAGCGAATCTGAATGGGTGGAATTTAAACGAGACAATTACCAACCGCAGCTAATTGGGGAGTATATATCGGCGTTAGCTAACTCCGCGTGTATTTTAGGAAAACCGGCAGGCTATCTTATTTTCGGTATTGATGATGAAACGCATGATATCGTTGGGACCAATTTTAACCCACTTACCGCAAAGGGGAAAGGAAATCAAGATTTATTACTATGGTTGAGTCTAGGATTGCAACCCAATGTCGGATTCGAATATGAATGCATTCAGCATCCTGATGGGAAAATAATTGTTCTCCGGATCAACGCTGCATACGATCGTCCGGTTAAATTTTATGGAGTTGCACATATTCGTATAGGGTCAAATAAAACCCAATTATCCAACCATCCTGAAAAGGAGCGAATAATTTGGACACGAAAAAATGATTGGTCTGGATTAATTTGCCCTAGCGCAACTCTGGATGATTTGGATCCCGACGCTATAAATAAAGCACGAGAACAGTTTATTATAAAACATCCAGGACAAGAATTGGAATGTAAATCCTGGGATGATGTTACCTTTTTAAATAAATCAAAAATCGCGGTACATGGTGAATTAACAAATACGGCGCTATTGCTGCTTGGAAAAGATGAATCTGCAACTCTGATTTCCCCCGCAGTTGCAAAGATTTCATGGATTCTAAAAGATTCACAGAATATTGAATTGGATTATCAGCATTTTGGCCCTCCATTTATATTGAATGTCGATAGCATCCTCAGAAAGATTCGAAATCTCACTCTCCGTACACTGCCAAGCGGGACATTATTCCCACAAGAAGTGTCGCAATATGATCCTTGGGTCATCCGTGAAGCTCTCCATAATTGCATCGCTCATCAAGATTATGGATTAAAAGGCAGAATTGAGATTGTTGAGACACCTCAGTCTATTATTTTGTCTAATGTTGGAAATTTTCTGCCTGGTGACATTGAGACTGTGATCCAACAAGATGCTCCACTTGAGATATACCGTAACCCATTCCTTGCCGAAGCAATGGTTAACCTAAATATGATCGATACACAAGGGGGAGGAATAAAAAGAATGTTCCAGGCTCAAATCAGGCGATATTTCCCCTTACCTGACTATGACCTTTCAAATCCTGATAGGGTTATTGTTAGAATTCCAGGGAATATTTTAGATGAACAATATACTCGATTATTAATGGAGCGGACAAATCTTGATATCCATAAGGTCATGTTATTGGATAAAATTCAGAAACGCGTGAGCATCACTCGGGAAGAACATCATCAGTTGAAAGCATATGGATTGGTAGAGGGTCGATATCCGAATATAATTATTGCAGGATCTATCGCTGAGATTACTGGCCAAATGGCACGCCATATTCGAGAACGTGGATTTAACGACCAATATTATATGGACATGATAATAGCCCTCATAGAAAAAAAATGTGGGCCGGTTAGTAGAAAAGACATTGATCAATTGTTATTTGACAAGTTGCCTGAAATAATGAGCCCAAAACAAAAAAAGGATAAAATTCACAACTTGTTATCAGAACTAGTGCGACGGAAACAAATTCAGAATGAGGGACCAAGAAATAAACCTAAATGGTTACTCATGGAGGAATCTGAAGATCACAAATAAGTGATTATTTGAATTGTTTCGTGTTTGTTAGATAATCAAATCGATTTATTTTAAAAAAACAAACAAAGTCCAAAAAAATGTCATAAACCAGCAAAATATTCCTTTTTTATTTGTTTTTGATTAGTTTGTAAGCCTTATTTTTACATGTGATCGATCAAAGATCGATCACACCTTTTCAATATTAAAATAAACTAGTGAAAGGTGAAAGTATCCTTAATCCATTTACTTCCTTAATCCCCTATCGCCGCCTTCGCCTGCTCCCGAACAGCATATGCTCTCCTAAAAAACCGACCTACAGTCAATTTCTGCAAATTCGGGATCAATACTGTCTTTCACATCCCACAGTAGCTCGCCATTATTCCCCAGGGACATCAGGATCTGGAGCCAGTAAAGACGTATCCCGACTCTCTTTTTCTTTAGGAGAGAGTTGTGTATCTGATCTTTTGTGGCATCGTCGACGTTCATCACCGTGTTCGAACAAATTTTGTAAATCCTGTTAATCTTTTCCTCAATTTCCGGGTTCTGATGATAAGCTCCACAATTCAGCAGGCAAAATAATTCGACTGCTTTCAGGCCTTTGTGTTTTCGCGCAATGGCGATCTCACACATCTCAAGGACCGGTACGGCATTTCCACTAAAAAGTTCGTCCTTCCGTTATTCTTCCGTCATATCGTGTAAATAACGCATAGTATTCCTCAATTGTGTTAGTATGACCTAGAGCGGACCCGAAGCTCCCTCCCGTAACAGTATTCGCATAACCGTACCCCGGTATTGACAGGTCCGGTACACAGCGACGAACAGTCTGCATCAGCAGTCTGTGAGGAGCGTGAGGGGAGCAGGCGATGCGAAGTGAATGTATGAGCGAGCATGGCCGTCGTCGGATCAGGGCTCATCGCGGAAGAGCAGACCCACGCTGTGAGTGAAGGGAGATGGGAGCACCGGACGCCAGGAGGAGCGGACCGGCAACCGAAGCGAACAAGGTGGGGCGTTGTATCCACTAGGTAGCCAGAGCGAACCCATTATATTTTGTGAAAATAATAGAATCAATTGAATGTCATTGAACGACCGGTGGATTGGGTCCGAATTGTCGGTTGTTGAAAGAGAACTTGCATGTAATGAAAAATATGCAAATACCGGATTTGTTCAATATGATACATAGGATGGAAAATTTTTTTTCCTTCACCCTTCCCCATTTCTAAAAACAGCAAAGAAAGAAATTTTTCACACAAATTTAAATCCTCCGCCCGAAAATCAATTCGTTACAGTGGAAATTACAGAGGAAAAAACAGAAGTGTTTGATAAATATGGAGAGAAATGGATTAAACTCAAAGAAATAAAGAATTGGAAGCACTTTGACATCTCTGTATTCAGTCAAAGGAGAAAAATCCTCGATTTTGTTGAAATAATTGAATATTTCAAGTATCCATTCAGAGGCGACGAAGACGAGGTAGAGGAAATTGCCGGATGTTCTTCTCTTTATGCTTTTTCTTCACCACCTATCCGAGAGAATATTGGAGGAATCAAATCGGCGATCTTTGGTAAAAATTATCAATGGGATTTGTTTAAAAAGCCTTTTTCGATTATCCCTCCAGAATTCCAAAAATCCAGATCTGAATTCTATTATTATATTTCTAAAATTGAGCGCGATTTTACCAAATCCAAGGGTGAAATGAATCTTGCCATCCTAAAACCAGAGAAAACCATATCTGATATTCCAATCGTTATTGAAAATGTAGCCAAAAAAAGTATTCCAAAAGATCAGTTAGATAATTTAAAAATAGAATCAAATGTGGTAACAGGCCATCTGCTTGATTCCTTACTCCTCAAACCAAGACCAACACCTGCCGTAGAAGAAATAATGCATCAAGCCATTTATGATATTCGCGATGAATGTTATTCCGCCGGGTTGAAGCCGTATATTCAAAATATTGGGGATGCTATCCCGAAGTTGGCAGCTTCTTATGCCCGATTGCAATCTAGTATCGAAATAAAATCTGAAGATGCACGTTACGTAATCGATTTATGGTTCTCAATGAGAAGAA
Source organism: uncultured Methanolinea sp. (assembly GCA_964452625.1). Taxonomy (GTDB): domain Archaea; phylum Halobacteriota; class Methanomicrobia; order Methanomicrobiales; family Methanospirillaceae; genus Methanolinea_A. The sequence continues at coordinate 397,953 of CAYVMJ010000001.1, read as the reverse complement.
AAGCGGAAAAGTTGCAGACCTACCCCATGAAAATTTCCCATATGTATGAATTAACCACCGAAGGTCGTCAGATGTATTTCAAGTGTTATGATACATTTGGAGCAGATTCTGAAATTCCCATCAATGATGCATTAACGGCCACAAATCTTGATCCTATCGAATTTAAGTTACAATTAGATTCCTTAATAGAGAAAGGATACTGCATTCAAACTGGCAATCAAATACGATTGCTTGAACCGTATAAAAAATCCAGTTTAAGATATTGAAATAACTTGATGCGAGGGATGGGATTCGAACCCATGAACTCCTTCGAGATCGGATCTTAAGTCCGACTCCTTTGGCCTGGCTTAGATACCCTCGCGCAGAAGTGAATTCAGTAAATATCTGCCTACTAAAACTTAATTGCGTCGACACTATTTTTCAAATTTGGAATTTTTGAAAAATAAAATCCGGTGCCAATATATGGCGGGAGGTCTTAAGTCCGGCTCTTTTGGCCTGGCTTAGATACCCTCGCTCAGAATGTAATTCTGTTAATTATGCTCGTCAAGAATCATAAGACAGTCGATCACATTTTCGGCTGGATCGCAGGGTATTCCGGAAGAGATCCGGAGCCATAGCATGGCGACAAATTTTCGAATCCTGCTCTTCCCGCAAGGCCTGGCCGGCCACGCCTGCGGAAAGATTCGCCATACACACCAAAAAAATTCTGTGATGCACTCCCTGATGCACGTATACAAAATAAAAAGGGCAACGCCATTTTCAGAGGAAATGACGATGGGAGAGAGCATTTTCGCATCAGTGGGTGGGCAGGAGGAGATGACCCCGGCATGATCCGGATTTTCAACGGCAGTTGCGCTCCCATTCCAAACAGTCTAATAGGCAGAGCCCCATAGCAATCTGGCACTATGAGCAGATACTCACTGACAGGAAACCTGAGAGACGCGGCATTCCAGCGGGGCGCAGATCTCTTCGGGGTTGCGGATGCGTCGTGCTTCCTCGATCCCGGATATCGCGGGAACCGCCCGCAGGAGATCATGCCCGGGGTATCCTCGGTGATTCTGCTCGGCGTATCAGTCCCGCGGGGTGCCTTTGCGACTCTCCCGAAAGGGCGGGCGGAGTACACGAACACTCTGGTGGCCGGGACGGTCACACTCCGTTGGATTGCGTTTACCCTTGCACGCCAGGTGGAAAAGGAGGGGTACCTGGCCACCATCGTCCCCACCGAGGGGAGCGAGTTCGGGTACTGGTACGCGGACCGCTCCACCCTCATGGCGGACCTCTCCCTCAAGTACGCGGCCTATCATGCCGGCCTTGGAAGATTCGGGCTGAACCATCTCCTTATCCATCCCGACTTCGGCGCACGGGTGCGGATGACAGGCATTCTCACGGATGCCCCGCTGGAGACCGGGAAGGCCGATCCGGGAGGGTGCGTCCATTCCCGTTGTGCGGAATGCGGGATGTGCGTGGATGCCTGCCCGGCAGGCGCCATCGGGCGGGATGGGACGATCAACAGGAAGGCCTGCGCCGACTACATGTTCACTGATCTCGGCGGCCTCCGGTGCGGCATGTGCATCAAAGTATGCCCGCTCTGACCAAATGAAAAAGAATCCGCCCCCTTATTTCTGCACGATCTCTGCGTCAATATATTCCGGCTCGTGTTTTTGCTCCTGCCAGTAGAGCACAACAGCCGCTGCAACAAGGACCATGCCTGCCGCAAGCAGAAAGAGCCCGAGCATCTGTAGGATGAGTGTGGCAGTCATCCCGGCATGGAATACGAACAGCAGCCCGAGAATGACGAGGACGAATCCGCCGAGCACCATCAGGGCTTTCCGGACAGCAGTCACGCCCTGGAAGAGCCCTGTTGCGGCCATGATGAGCCCCCCGATGATAAGGACAGCTGCTGCGATTATTGCGAGGACTCCCCCGAGAAGATCGGGCTGCAGGAATGCAAGGAGCGCGACAACAAGCGCAAAAATCCCCATCGCCAGCAGCAGGGGCATGAGGGGCCCGCTTCCCCGTGAGAAGAAGACCGCTCCCGTGATAAAAAGGACTCCTGCCGCGAGAGCGAGGATCCCGAGTGAATAGAGGGCAATCCGGAGTGTCAACGCGGGTTCGGTGACAAAGAGAATACCGAGGAGGACGCTGATGATCCCTGTTGCCAGGGGATGCTGCCATGAACGGGTGGTGCACATGACGCAATGTGCGGACATGAACACAATATATCACATCCAATCCCAAAAAAGTGCGGATATCATCGCGGAAAAACACCGGGAAATACCCGGGATTTCCTCCTCACCTGCACGAAATCCCCGTGACAGAGGCATTCTCATCGATGAAATGGAAAAGCCATCGTAGTCACAGTGGCATTCTCATCCGGGAAATGGCAGAACCATCGTATGCGACAGCGGCATTCTCATCCGGGAAATGGCAGAGCCATTGTAGTGACAGAGGGGTTGCAGGGTCTTTGGGCAGGTGTGTTCCTGTTCCCGGACACCATTGGACTCAGGGCCGCAGGAAGGCCCGTGGTCGCATCAACTCCCCTTTCTTTGCTGAAACCCTTATCGTCTTCCGCAGTGCACCCTAACCTGAAAGGTGGGACCGTTCCATGTATGCCATCCGTTTCTACCGGATATACGACATTGGCGATGAGATCAACCTCTCTCTGCTGGAAAAGGACCTTGCATCCAGCATGCCCACTTCCCGTTCGCGCTTCCGCAGGGTCAGATCTGCGTCCATCACGGTGGAGGAGCCGCCCCTCCTCATCCGGCTCGAGCGTGCGACGGCAGAAACCTCCCGTGGCCCTCTCTCTCTCACCGCCACGGCGAGGATATATGATTTCGGTGCGGTCAGCATCTGCCTCGCACTTGAAAATTGTGATGCCCCTGCACGCGAACTCGAAGAGACCGCTCTTCGTTATGCCGGGCACGAGGGCCTTTCCGCCTATTTTGAGAATGCTCTCAACGAACTGGTGAAAATCCTCTCCGCTCCTCTCGGCGTCCGCCCCCTTGACCCGGATTTTTATGATGATTATACCATCTTCCTCGCAGATCGCCAGGACCCCGCGATCGACCCGGTTGCGATCCTGCTTGGCGAGAAGGCAGATTTCTCCCCCGATATCCGCTCGGACATACTCCGCCACACGTTCAGTTATTATCCCGGTGAGAAGGCGATCCTCTCGTGGAACGGGGCCATCCTCTTCTCCCCTGAACCCCCTTTCGATCTCATCGACCTGATAGAATTTGCCTCCGTGCAGGTGCTCGAACTCCGGTTCTACGAACGGGAACTCTCACGCCAGATGGAGAGGATGTATGATGACATCGACAATGCCGACCGGCAATGGTGGATCTCACGGATCTTCCATTACCGGGCCCTCATGAAGCAGCTGATGAGTGAACAGGCAGAGGTCTCCGAGATCATCGAGGATATCAACAACTTCATCAAGGTCACCGAGGACGTCTACTATGCGAGGGTGTATGCCGTCGCCCTCCAGGTATTGCGCAGCTCCCAGTGGACCGACAGCGTGAACCGGAAACTCGGCACCATCCGGGAAACCTACAGGATGCTCTACGAGGAGGTCAACGTCCAGCATGCCCATTTCCTGGAATGGATTGTGATTCTCCTGATCGCATTTGAAATATTCATTTTCCTCATCCCCCTCCCCGGTCACTGAAAGCCATCGCATCCTCTCACAAAAATTTTTTGATGCACTCCGTGATGCACCCATGCACAATGAGAATTGCGGATGATGGATTTCGCAACAGGCCCGGCTCACGAAAATGCCGGAGGCATTTTCAGAGGAAACCCGCACTCTCTTTTCCGGGAACTCCTTCCGCCAGCGCTTCCTTTATCTCCTTTTATAAAACACCGGTACAGCATGGCAGTCCCCGACCGGTGCATCAATAAGCTGATCTCAAGAATCCTCCTCAAAGACACGACGATTGCGAAGGTGGAGGAATTCGTGAAGGATACCTGTTCTGAATGGTATGACATCCCGCCCGGCTTCCGGTTCCGGGGCATCACCATACTGCTCCCCCGGCCCATGCCCGTCGGGTTCAAGAGGAAAAAGAAGAAGATCCTGATGCCCTTCGTAAAGCCGTGCTTCGGGCCCATGCTGGTCGAGCTGGATGCCAGTGACGGCGATTTCGAACTTCTGAAGGGACAGAGTGAAACAGCTGCGTAGGGGAACCAGGCGCGTTCCATTCTTCGTGCCGGTCGGGTGCGGCACTCTATTCAGCCGGAATCCATCTTTTTCAGGATCCAGGCCATGTTTTCCCCGAGAGTGCGCATGGTCTCTATCCCCTCCCTGTCCTTCTCCACGTCCCCGGGGTTCATACCGATCCCGATGTTCCAGTAACTCGAACCGACAGTATACATCCCGCTGATCCCGAAGAAGTGGTTGATACTATCAAACACGTGCACGGCACCCGCCCTCCTTGCGGCAACCACTGCGGCTCCTGCTTTCCTCGAAAGCAGCCCCCCGTTTGCCATCACCACGAACCCCGCACGGTCGATGAGAGCCTTCGTCTCTGTCGAGACATCTGCAAAATACGTGGGGGAGCCGATGAGAATCCCGTCGGCGGCGACCATCTTCGCGATGCACCTGTTGATGATATCGTCATCATATATGCACCGGCCGTCCTGGTTCGTGAAGCACTTCCCGCAGGCAGTGCACCCGTGGACCTTTTTTCCGCCGACCTGGACCAGTTCGGTCCTGATCCCATTCTCCTTCAGGACGCCGAGCACCTCCCGAAGAAGGAACCCGGTATTTCCTCCCTTCCTCGGGCTTCCGTTGAATGCAACAACTCTCATGATGATCTGGTAGAGGTGCGATCATATCAATGCCGCGGGTCGTTGCGCCGGCCAAAAGAGGGGGGCCTCTCGTCGCCGTCACCGGCAGATATTAGCGCACATACTGCCAATAATTACGTGTCATTCTCAAAAAAACGGCCGGAAATCCAGGCTGTTGCACACCCCGGGTGATCTTCATCGGAAAAAATGAACCCTCCAGGAAAGAGACAGGGGAGGCGAATCCTTCCCCCACGAAGAGAGAGGTCGAGCACCAGCGTTCCATCACCCGCGGCGTCGCCCTCCTGACAGGCGATCCCGGGATCGCGATTCGGAAACTCTCGGGCCCGATGATCCTTGCAATGCTCCTCATGTCCCTCTACAATCTTGCGGATGCCGTCTGGGTGGCAGGACTCGGCCCGGACTCCCTTGCAGCCGTCGGGTTCATGACACCTCTCTTCATGATCTTTATCGGGCTTGGGAACGGCCTTGGCGCCGGGGTGTCATCGGCGGTCGCGAGGCATATCGGTGCCGGGAGACGGGAGGAAGCAGGGAATGCCGCGGTGCACGGCATTCTTATTGGCATCGCCATCGCCGCGGTCCTGACAGTCCCGCTCGTCATCTTTGCAGAACCGGTTGCCGTTCTCCTGGGAGCAGGTGAAATCACGTCCATTGCTGCCGAATATGGCCGGATTGTCTTCGGCGGGGCAGTGTTCATACTCTTCAACACCATCGCGTACGCGATCCTCCGGGGTGAAGGGGATACCAAAAGGACCATGTATGCGATGGCGGCATCATCCATACTGAATGTCATCCTCGACCCCATCCTGATTTACTGGGCGGGATGGGGTATTGCGGGTGCCGCCATCGCAACCATCATCTCCATGGCGCTCGTCTCGGTGGTGATCCTGTACTGGTTTGCGGTCAAAAAAGACACCTACCTCTCCCTCTCCCCGCGCCTGTTCGTCCCCGAACGGGAGGTATCCGGCGACATCCTTCGCGTGGGACTCCCTGCAAGCGCTGAATTTCTGCTGATGTCTGTCCTCGGGGTGACGATCAACGCGGTCCTCGTCATCGTTGCGACAACCGATGCAGTGGCCGTATACACGTCGGTATGGCGTCTCGTGATGTTTGCCGTCATCCCGGTCATCGCTATCAGCACAACGCTTATTTCGATCATCGGCGCCGCTTTCGGGGCGAGGAATTTCGACAAACTGAAGACTGCACATTCCTACTCAATCCGCCTCGGGACAGTCATTTCCGCAATTATGGCAGTCTTTATCTTCCTCTTTGCCCCCCAGATTGCCTTCCTGTTTGCATATACCGGGAGCATGGCTCCCCTGGCCCCGAGGATCGCGTTCTTCATGCAGGCGGTCACGATCCTGCTCCTCTTCATGCCCGTCGGGATGATGTCGCTTTCGGTCTTCCAGGGAACCGGGCGCGGGATAATCTCCCTGGTCATCAACATCATCCGCATTCTTGCATTTGTCGCGGTCTTTGTATTCATCCTGGCTATATACCTGGGATTCGGGGAGAACGGGGTCTGGGCCGGGATCATCCTTGGCAATATCATCGGGAGCGGTGTTGCCTATCTCTGGGCCCGGGCCTACATCTCACGCCTTGTCGCTGTCAGGAATGAGTGACCCCCCCTGCCCCGCAGCCATTCCGGAAGGAAACGATCTCTTCACCCCCCCTCGAAAAAACGATTGAACGCGAGTAACCCCCGGATACAGCAGGATGGACAGGGATTCCGCATACAGAAAAAGGAAGAGGGCAGGTTCAATGTTTTGCCCAGAAATAGAAGGATATAGCGATGATGGTCGCGGCAACACCGACGCCGTATCCAAGGATATCGGCAGCCCCGGTCCATGTCAGCGCCTCGCCAAGGAAGAGGACCGCGAGCGCCATCACGACAAGCCCGAGAAGTTTATCCTTGAGATCATCGAGGTCGCAGATCTTGAGCCATCCGGGGAGGGGGGCCTTGGAGATGAAGAGTTCGTACAGACCGAGAGAGATGATATAGAAGACAGTGGCCACGAGAAAGAGATCGATGATCTCGATCGCGATGGCCATGACCTCTTTCATTGCCGAAATCTCGGTGGTCAGGTTGGTGACCGAATGGTAGATGCTGAAGACGGTGATGATGAAACCGTATACGAACATTGTGAGGGCAAGAAGGGCTGATCCAATAATCGCAAGGGTGAATGCCCACTTGCTCCCCTCCATCACGATAGTCTTCCCGCGTGATCCCCCGTGCCCGCACTGATCATCAGGACCGTGCACAGTCCCGGGAGTCCTGTTCTCCCTATCGGCAGCCGTCACAATGACTCTCCCCTTTCCTGTACATCTCACCAATTGAAGGAAATAAAGCCAGTGGAAAAAGTGAGGACATGTGCATCAGGGTGATGTGTTACCATATCGGAAAGGAGGCCCGGAAGAGCAGGAGGAAATCCCACTCTTCACAGGAGGGAAGAGGCCGCCCGTTACACGGAGACGAGATACCCGCGTTCACGGAAGAACCGTATCACGGCTTCATCCCATTCCCCGTCTTCCAGGGAGTCGAGAGGCTCGCGGTACTCTTCCCACTGTCCGCGGAGGGATTCGTCCTGGAGGCAGAGGTACCGCCTCTCCATCACCCGCGCCACCCTGTGTCCCCCGATGTCCAGCACCAGTATCCTCCAGCACTGGTACTCCCTGCACACATCGGGCCGTGTCAGGTGCACCGTGCAGAACGCCAACCGGCTTTCCGGGTCCAGGCGCAGGAAAGGGCACGGGTTTTCCCACGACCCGGGAACTGCCTCGCTCTGAAAGAGAGAGCGTAAATGCGGAGCAACTTCCACGACACGGGTATCGCCGGTATATTCATTCCTGAAACGGAAGTGGTATTCGTCCAGTGTCTCAACGATGGAAAAGACCTGCCCCATCACGCTGCAGCATTCACCGCACTGCTGGCAGAAGTAGGACATGCAGGGTGTATGTTCACCCTCCAGGGTTATGCGTCTTTTGGGAAGCGGATCGCCGGAAGAGAAGATTTTTCCCCATTCAGGGCAGTGTACAGACCATGAAAGAGCTGAAAAGGATCCGCGAGGGAAAGGTGCTCGGCGGGGTATGCGGCGGGATTGGGAAGTATTTTGACATCGACCCGGTCCTGATCCGTATCCTCTGGGTGGTCCTGACGTGCCTTTCGGTCGGAATCGGAGTGATCGTCTACATTGCGGCCTGGATACTGATGCCCGAGGAGGGGGAGGGGGCTGCGGATATGGACGCATTTCCCACCGAGTAACGGGCGGGAACAGAAAGTGATTCTGTCATTTTTTCCAAAAAATTCCGGCTCACCCCTGATTTTTCCCCCCTAAAAACCCTGCCCGGCATCTTTTTCCCGCTGCACTTCATCCGCACAGGGAATGCAGACCCGCAAGCCGTCGACTACCCGGGTCTTTGCATCGGCGACCGCCTCCCCGCACATGGCACAGGTGATGGATGCGAAGATGCGGGCTTTCCGGGGGGGTTCCTCCCGGATTTCCCTGATTTCCAGGAGTTCTTCTTCCGGTGCCGCAAGGATGTGTTCCATGGATTCCCGGTTTTTATCCCTGAAACGAGCCAGCTCTCCGGGTGTCGCACTCCCTGAAAAAACCTTTTTTCTCAGGTCGTCGATGCCGGAACGCCCTGGCACGTCCGAGCGGGATACGAGGATCCGGACTGCTTTCCCGCTCTCCCGGGAGAAGAACGAGAAGGCGTGTTTTCCATAGTCACGGATGACGAGGTTTCCCTTGCCGGCCGTGCAGCCTGTCACCATCTGGATCGCATCCACCCCGCACGCATCGGTCTCTGCAATGCAGACCAGCTCTTCGTCATAGGGCCTTGCAACCCCGAGCCTTCGCATCGCTGCCGTCGCAACGCGGTACCCGGTTGCAAGGCCCGGGCAGGCATGTCCGTGGAACGCGACGCATTCTTCGAAAGAGGGATACTGTGTTCCTTCATTGCTCTCGCACATGGGTATCTCATCCGTATGTCGGGAAGTGTTATGAATGGTCCACCAGCCCGCAGGCCAAATCCGCAGGGACCACGCACCGCACGCCGCCGAGCTCGCCGATGACCACCGGGAGGCCGTACACTTCCTCGATCACGTCGGGGCTGACCACGTCGTGGCCGCCGTGCGAGAAGACCCTGCCCCCTTTCAGGAAGATGAAACGGTCGGCGAACCTGATCGCCTGGTTGAGGTCGTGCATGGTCATCACCGCAGCGATCCTGTGCTCCCGCACTATATGGGCGATTATGGAGAGGATGCTCACCTGGTTCTTCAGGTCGAGGTTGCTCGTCGGTTCGTCGAGAAGGAGGACTTTTGGCTCCTGGACGATGGCCCTGGCAATGGCAATCTTCTGGAGCTCGCCCCCGCTCATCTCGTCGATGTAGGAGAGCCGGAGATGCTCCATGCCGAGGCGCCGGAAGACCGCGTCCACGATTTTTAAGTCTTTCTCGGTGATGTCCCACCCGATGTGTGGGCGCCTTCCGAGAAGGACCGCGTCAAACGCGGTGAGCCGCCCGGTCTCCACCCGCTGCGGCACGTAACCTACTCTTCTTGCTATCTCCATTATATCGAGGCGGGCGAGGTCGTCGCCATCGAGGAGGACGGCGCCTCCCCGCGGGGTCAGGATACGGTTCAGGCACTTGAGGAGCGTGGTTTTCCCGACCCCGTTCGGCCCGAGGATAGCCACGATCTCGCCTTCCCGGATGGAAAACGCGATATTGGAGAGCACCTCACGGTTCCGGTAAAGGAACCGGAGCTCGTCGACGGATAGGATCATCTCCGGTACCCCCGCAGCAGCAGGAGCAGAAAGACCGGCGCTCCCATGAATGCGGTCAGGACGGCGACAGGGAGGACATAGGGGGCAACGATCAGGCGTGCCACGGTGTCGGAAGCAAGGAGGAGAATCCCCCCCATGACGCAGGAGCCCGCGATCAGGTACCTCTGGTCGTCGCCGATGATCCTCCGGGCCATGTGGGGGCAGACCAGACCCACGAACCCGATGACGCCGAGGAAGGCAACGATGACTGCCGAGACCAGTGCGGCGACCACCATCCCCACCAGGCGCACCCGCTCGACGTTCACCCCGAGGCCCTTTGCCGTCTCGTCACCCGCATCGATGGCATTGTAGTTCCACCGGTTGGCTACGAAAAAGACTGCCGCTGCCACAACGATGACCGATATCAGGGCGAGTTCAGGCCAGTTCGCCCGGGACACGTCCCCGAAAGTCCAGAATACGACCGCAGCGAGCTGGGAGTCGTTGGAGAAGAACTGGAGGAACATGGTCCCGGCCGTAAAGAGCGACGAAAGCGCTACCCCTGCAAGAACCATCACCTCCGGAGACGCACCGCGGATCCTCGAGATGAGCAGGATCACGGCGGTTGCGAGGAGGCAGAAGAGGAATGCCATCATGGTGGTCAGGTAGGGGTTGTGAATGGTGACGGCGTCCGCGACCCGTGACTGCATCGTGCCGGTCCCGAGAACGATGACCGAGACGGCAGCGCCGAATGCTCCCGCATTCGAGATGCCGAGAGTGAACGGCGACCCCAGGGGATTTCTCAGGATCGACTGCATCGCGACCCCTGCGACAGAGAGGCCGACGCCTGCCGCAATTGCGGTCAGTGCCTGTGGAAGCCGGATGTTCCAGATGATCGCATCCCACTTGTCGGAGACGTTCTGGCCGAGCAGGGTCGCAATGACATCCGGAAGGGGGATGGTGACTGCCCCGACTGATATCGAATACACGAAAAGGACAAGGAGGAGGAAAAGCCCTCCCAGTATCCAGAGCAGCTTGTTCCGGACATAACCGAGGTAATCGGCCGGGATCTCTCCGTCAGTAAAGTGCATGAGCCCTCCCACTCCATCCGGATCTCTGGCAGTGCGTCTTCATTTTTCTAAAGCGGTACCTGCGAGAAACCAAGGTTCTGGTACTGGCTGTTCAAACCGGAAAAGACTGGTTTTCCGACGAAGAAAGTATATATCTCATCCGCCTTCTGCGCCGGGTCGATGTCTGCAAACCGGTCGGGGTAGAGGATCTTGCCTGCGAAATAGGCATTTGCCAGGACCGTCTCGTAATTCGTATTATAGAAATTGTAGGGGAGCACCCCGTAGACCCTGCCTGCCTTCACTGCAGAGAGGCCCTGCAGCGCCGGATCATCCTTCAGTTCTCCCACTGCTCCCTGGTTGTCAAGCTGGAGGGTCCCCAGATCGATGAAGATGAACTCAGGGTCCCATTCGACGAGGGCTTCTTTGGCGATATCGGCATGTGCTGTCCCCATCCCCCCGGCAACATTCTTCGCGTTCACCCAGAGGAATGGCGGGTATGCGGGTTCAGTGGAGATGACCCCGTGTGCCCCTGCGGAACTGACACCCCCGATATAGACGGTCTTCTGCCCGCCGGCCGGGATATCGGCAGTCCGGGATTCAAGATCCTTCATCGTCGCTTCAACATAGGCAATCACCTCTTCCGCACGATCTTTTCTTCCGAGCGCGTCGCCCATTACGCGGAGCCCTGCATACATCTCGGCCTTCTCCGCATCATTCCTGAGTGATCCGTAAGGGAATGCGACCACAGGGATGCCGGTCTTTTCCTGTAGTTTGTCTGCATCCGCCGCACTCGTGGCATATGCGGTCCCGGTCGAACCTGTCTTGAAAACGATCTGCGGGCTTATCCCGATGATCTTCTCCGGATCGTCCTTGCCACGGAACTCCCCGATGAGCGGGAGAGTTTTGAATTGCGTCCCATAGACCAGTGCGTAGGGGCGTCCTTCAATGGCCTGGTCCTTCTTCTCGATATCGTCAACCCCGATGGTCAGATCCTGGGCCTGCATGTACACGAGGTACCGGAGGCACCCCGACCCAGAACAGACCACGCGTTCGACAGGAGAAGGTATGGTCACTTCCCGCCCGTACCCGTCGGTCAATGTGGTTGTACCTGCAGCGGATGACGTGGCAGGCATTTTTTCTTCTGAAGGTCCCGCATTACTCACGCATCCTGAAAAGATAAGCAGCATACTCAGGACAATCGTGATACCCGTAACACAGAGGAGATTCTTCATACCGTTACAGTTTTTTGTCATATTATTTCAAGATATCCAAAAAAACATTAGCACGCTTTAATGAAAATTTTAGTATATTTTTACAAGGAGCACACCAGGAAATATAAAACAACATCATCAGGATTTGATTTATGACGCGATTGCAATTTATCCCTGGAGCCGTGGGAAGGACCCAGAAAGAATGCAGTCAGTCATATCAAAAGAAGGCATGGTGCCGGGACAGAACAGGAAAGGCAGAGTGATCCGGTTCCTGCGATCGTATTCGGAGGGTGTATGTAGAAGGAACGCGAATATTCGACCATCCACATGGCACATTTGAGGGCATATGCCGATCTTCTCCGGATCCACTTTTTCTTTGCCTGGCCGATCCTTTTTTGTTCCGGGTATGCGCTGGCAGCCGCAGTTTATGGATCGTTTTCATGGATGGACTTCACCCGCGCCGCATTCATCGGCCTCTTCGGGTTCGAGGCGGGGCTGGTCCTGAATGACTACATCGACCGCGAATATGATCGGCGCGATACCGAGTTCGGAAAACTCACGCGGTACTGGAGGCTATTTGGGACCCGGCCACTGCCTGCCGGGCACATCTCATCGAGAAATGCCCTCTTCCTCTTCCTCATCCTTGCGGGTTGTGCCCTGATCCTCATTGCCACGCTCCCGTTTCCGCATTCGCTTCTCGTATCAGTCATCCTTGTCTACAGCTATGCCGTCGAGGCATTTTACCAGGTGAAGAAGAGAGAGCAGGCATTTCCCGTCGCCCAGCTTATCGGAAGGACGGATTTTGCCCTTTTCCCTGTTGCAGGGTATCTCTGCACGGGATTCCCGGATCTTACTGTTCTCTCGTACTTCCTCTTCTTCTACCCCTTTGCAATGGCCCACCTCGGGGTCAATGACCTTATCGATATAGTCAACGACCAGGCGAGGGGGATGAAGACAATTGCCATCCTGTATGGCATACCCGGGACAATCCGGTGGATACTGGGGTTCACCCTCGTGCACATTGCATGTGCGTGGATTTTCATATCAGGGCTCCCCCTGATCGCGGTTGCGGGGGTTGCGGGCGGCCTGTTCCTCGTCATCGTCTCATCGGTGTATCTCGTTCTCAGACCCACCCCGGAGGCAGGGCTCCGGGTCCTCCCGCTCTTCCATCTCGCGATGCTGGTGTATGCCGGCTCGATCATCCTGGGAACTCTTCCGGGATAAGGGGAGGATTCCTGTAAAAACAGTTTAATATCCGGGGAATGAGAGTATTTCCAATGCCTGAATTGTCACAGATGATCAGGGCTGCAGGACTTGAGAACTGGGTGCTTCCGGGCCGGCAGTACCCGCACCCCCTCCCCGACGGAGTCCGCCCGTTTTACTGCTATACCCGTGACGGCGGTCATTCCCTCCTCGTTGTCCTCGAGAAAGAGTTCCGGCACGGTGAATCCCCGGAAAGGTTTCTCGTCCCCGCACCGGTGAAGATGGTGCTCGCATCGGGGTTCCGGGTACAGGACGGCTACCTGTGGTCCGACCTGCCCTATGCAAAGGATATCGGGTTGCAGGTGAGAGACGAGGATGTCGAGTTCTGAAATACGCATTTCCCCCACACATTGATCTTTTTCCGGGTGTTTCACGCATGTCAGTGTGAAAATATCGGTATGCCGGTATCGTATGAATGCCCGAAGAATATATCTCACCTGAAAGGCAGGAATCTTCATATATCTTGGCAGATATCATCAGCACAGGGGGGAAGAATGAAGAATGCACATGGAAGAACCTCCCATCGCCATCACTCCCGTCCGTCTGGGACTCACATCACGGACATACATTGTCCGCCAGTATGGAGTCATCCTGGTTGACACGGGAAATCCGGGCAGTGAACGGGCAATACTCACAGCGATGAGTGATTCGGGGATATCGCCGTCCGATATCCGGCTCATTCTCCTCACCCATGGCCATGCGGATCATGCAGGGTCGGCAAAAGCGCTCAAAGGTATCACCCGTGCACCTGTTGCGATCCACAGGGAGGATGCACACATGCTGCGAAACGGTCACCAGGGATGCCTCGTTCCCACCGGTGTGCCTGGGATGATCCTTGGAGCACTGCAGAAAAGAAAGCGCGGTGCAGCGTACCCCCCGCTGGAACCGGACATCCTGATAGATGACTCCTTTTCACTGCATGAATACGGTATCAGGGGAGAATGCATACACACACCGGGTCATACCAGGGGTTCTGTCTCTCTCCTGCTCGCGAACGGCGATGCCATTGTGGGAGACCTGATCTTCCCGTCGTTTCCTTCCGGCGGACCGGGGTTGCCGTTCTGGGCTGAGAATCTCCTGCAGGTGCAGGACAGTGTCAGGAAAGTCCTCGCATTCCAGAAAGGCACACTCTATCCCGGCCATGGAGGGCCGTTCTCCGCCGAACATGTCCTGAAATGCTTTCCCCGTGGCCCGGACAGGTAATCACGCGCGATGTCTACACGGACCCACCGCAATCTTTTCTGTTTCCGGTAGAGCACTCTGCACTCGTGAGACACAATGTGAAAATACTTTTGCAGTCTCCCTGCAGAATACTGATTCACAGGATGATCAGTATCATGAACCGCTCCATCCATCTCCCTTTCCCGGCACTTCTGTGCGCACTTCTCATTGCATTTCTCGTCATACCGGGATGCCTTGAATCATCCTCACATGTCCCGGACGGCGGAGGAGCCGCACAGGGATCACCGGCATGCCCCGGAGGGGATATCCTCTTCCTGACCGAGGACCTGTACCCGTTCAATTATGCCGACAGCAACGGAACCCTGCAGGGTCAGTCTGTCGAAGTGGCCAGGGAACTGCACAGGCGCCTGAATTGCAGCACGAGGATTGAGCTCCATCCCTGGGGCGTTGCATATCAGATGGCGCTGGAATCACCCGGTACCGCCATTTTCTCCACTGCCAGGAATGAAGAGAGGGAGGAAAAATTTGAGTGGGTCGGGCCGATAGGCTCATGGGAGTTTATTCTCTATACAAGGAACGATTCGGGCATACGCCTGGAGAGCCTCGAAGCCGCAAGGAACGCAGGGCAGATCGCGGTGGTGGCCGGGGATGCCCGCCATACCTTCCTGGTCGATCGGAATTTCACCAATATCCGGACATATTCCACGGATGAAGAATGCCTGGGTGCGCTCCTTAACCACACCGTCTCTTTGTGGGTAGGGTCATCTGCAACCACCCCC
Source organism: uncultured Methanolinea sp. (assembly GCA_964452625.1). Taxonomy (GTDB): domain Archaea; phylum Halobacteriota; class Methanomicrobia; order Methanomicrobiales; family Methanospirillaceae; genus Methanolinea_A. The sequence continues at coordinate 382,882 of CAYVMJ010000001.1, read as the reverse complement.
GGGATGCTGCAGAGATACGGGGTTCCCGAGGGCGATGTCGTTCCGTCATACTCTCTCCTGCGGTCCGATCTCTACATCGCATTTCACAGGGACACTCCCCCTGCGACGATCAGTTCCTACCAGCACGCCCTCGATGCCATGAAAGCGGACGGGACCTTCGCCCGCATCACGGGCACAGGCACACAGGTATCCTCTTCACCTGTTTTTTCGGGCGAGAGAATCACCCTCGCATCGCACACGCTTCTCCCTGCTTTTTCGGCACTCATTTCAGCCCGTATGCACGGGATCGCAGCCGCCATGGAGACACTGGCGCTCACCGGCGAGCTTGAATCGGGGGACTGGGAGCGCATCCGGCCACTCCTTGTCCGGATCGAGAGAGAATATCCCGAAGCCAGGTTCTGGTACGCAAGACCCGACGGCTCCTACTATACCACCGTCGACAACCTCACACGCGCGAATTTGAGAGACCGTTCTTACTTCCCCGGAGTGCTCGCAGGCACGACATCGATCGGGACGGTCGTGGTGAGTAAAACGACCGGGAGATACACGGCAATCGTCGCAGTCCCGGTCCGGAACGAAAAAGGTGTGAGCGGCGTGCTCGGGGCGTCAGTGTATTGCGATACCATCGAAGAGATGCTGGTCCGTGACTTCCCGCTCCCGGAAAATACTTACGTGTTTGCCCTGGACAGCGGAGGGATGCCGGTATTCGACTCGTTGCCCGGCCGGATCTTCTCACTTGAACGGTTACCGGAGACGAAGGATCAGGTGCTCGCCTCCCGTGACGGGGATGTGGAATTCCTTTACGAGGGTGCACTCCACCGGGCCGTGTTCACGACCGACGATCTGACAGGATGGAAGCTCGCCATCGGATGGAAAGAGTGAAGGCCATAGTGTATTTCCGCGACATTCTCCCCTTTTTCATGTTTTTGGGAGTGCTCCCTACACCCTGTCCTCGCCGAGTGCCTCCCTGCTCCGCATCAGGTACAGTTCCATCGGGTCCATCTCGTCGAAGGTATCAGCGCCTGTCCGCATGATCACTTTCCCAATTCCTGCGTTCACTATCATCTTGGAACAGAGAAAGCAGGGCCAGATCTGTGTCAGGTCCCCGGTCCCGACATCGAACCCGGCAAGGTACAGCGTGCAGCCCCGGGCGAGCTTGCCTGCCTGCAGGAGGGCATTCATCTCGGCATGGACACTGCGGCAACGCTCGTAGTGGGATCCGGAGGGGATATTGTGGTCCTTTCTCCAGCACTTCCCTATCTCGGTGCAGTCCATCTGCTTCCGTGGCGCCCCCGTATATCCCGTGGATACGATCGTAGAGTATTCGTCCACGATGATGGCCCCGAAGTTGCGCCGGAGGCACGTGCCCTGGTGGGCGCAGCGGAATGCAAGGTCGAGGAAGTACTGGTGCCGGTTGGTCCGCATGGATACAATGTACCCGGTGAATTCAGCATTAATGTGCCTGTTTTTGGTCCAGCCGCAACCCCCATGCTGTTGTGTTCGGGATCACCGCAGATTCATGTCCTGCGCCCTGCGCAGACCCGATCCATGAATTCACGTCTGACTCTCCCTTTCTTGCCAGCCACGTCATTGATGCCGATCCGCGTCACCTTCGCGGTGAGCACATAACTCTCATCCAGGATATCCAGCCCGCCTTCCTGGAAATCATGGAGTCCGAGAGGGAGAAAGGGTTGGTCCCATGAGGAGGAACGGGAGATGGGGTAGCCGGCAAGGGTGCCGTCAGGACACTGTGTGATGAGAAGAAAGGGGCGCATCTTCCGCTCACCCCCTCCCCCAATACGCATCCTTGCGAGGATTACATCACCGGGAATATACAGGGACATGCGGCATCACCTGCCGGGATGAAGGGCATACCCGGGCATTTGCGGGGAAGGGAGGGATCATGAAAGTGCACATTCCCAATGTCTGGCCGGGAGAGGGCGTGCCGGGAAACTGCATAATGAAAACAAGAATAATGGATATGGCATCAGGCCCGGCGCATGAAAATGCCGGAGGCATTTTCATAGGAAATGGGTGACGCCCTCCCCTATGCAGCATACTCATTGTAATTTTCATTGATCTCGGCCTCCGACAGGCCCCGGTTATAGAGGGCAAAGGACCCGATGTCCCCCGAATAGGGGAAAGGATACGTTTCAGATGCCTGCCTGCCCATAGTCAGGGGATAGGAATTATCCTTTAACCTGACAGCCGGATCCGGCGTCGTTGAGGGAATCAGTCCGACACCCGGCTGGTTGGACTGGTAATAGGAGATGGGCCTTGAGACTCCGTTGACATAGACCCTTGGTTCTCCTCCTTCAACGATGAGGTTCACATACTGCCACTGGTTGTTCGTCATCACGGGCGAATCCGTCTCGATGTGATAGTGGGTATTGGTGACCCTGTCATCCCACTCGAAATACACCTCCCCGTTGATGATATAGAGGTCATAGTTCTTGTCTTCGGCGATTGTCCCGCCGGTCCGCGTCTGGAGACCCTTTCCGATGACCTGGTGATACCCGCTCACTGCAGACGGCCGCAGCCAGAGCGAGATGGTGAGATCGCCCGTATAGGTGAGCGTGGGATCATCGGCATATTCAAGCCAGTCATCCCCATTGAACGAGAGGTAACTCATATTCATGGGAATCCCGGTATAGCCCGCAACAGGATTGCCATGCTGTGTGAAGGAAAGCGGCGTGCAGTCCGTCCGCCACACATCACCCCCGGCGATCCCCCCGGCAAGTGCATATGACGTGGTCCCGGTTGTGATGACTGCCCGGTCATCGCTCGAGATGAGGAGGTGTGCCTCCGGGTCGATCAGCTGGATTGTCCATGCCCCGATGGTAAAGGGTTTCAATTTTCCTCCGGGCAGGCTGTCTGACACGATATAGTCACAGTGGGCAGAATAGCCAGTGGAGTTTGGATAGATGTAGAGCGTCCGGCCTTCCAGCGGACCGCCGGACAGGAAAGGAGTCGGGTAGAGGATACGACCATCAGGGGCGATCACCTTTATCACCACTTCTTTCCCCCGGACTGGGGGTGCCTGCCCGGCAAAATGGAACGGTTCCGCTTCATTTATGGTAAACCCGACCACCTGCATGGCGAGCCCTCCGGGCTGGATGACCTCTTCAGCCTCCGCTTCGCCTGCAATATAGACGGTGTGGTGCAGTATCGACGGGAACCCCGCGACAACGGACCACAGTACCATGGCGACACCGATAATCAGGATCACCATCAGGATTGTGCTCACAGTCGCACTTATCCCTGAATCATGCATATTTCTGCCGGGATTCATCAACCCAACCTTCCTCATTGTTAATTTTGGATAAGAGAAAAGGGTTCTGAAACATTTTTGTGAGGGGAGGAGAAAAGAATGTATGCATCCAGGGGACTGCCATCATGAATAAAGCCTCAATAACCCGTTTATTCCTCTTTTTCATCCTTACAGGTATCCTGGTGCAGGGAGGATGTGCTCTTGCTCCCGCCGATGCACCGGTACTCGTCAATCCACCTCCTTCCGGGGAGACTGAAAGATTTCTCCAGAGCACCCCGGCGGCATCTGCCATGGCAGTGCCTGCGTTACCCACATTCCCGCTCTGGATGACCGCCCTCGGCGTTCTCCTGATTGCCGGTGCTGCCGGAGGATTCATTCTCCTGCGACGCCCCAGGGAATACGTGCCGCGGTCCAGGCGCCTTCAGAAATGAGGGATCCATCTCTTCCTCGGGATGAAAAAAACGCACGGCCTTTCCGCCGTCTTCCCGGCCTCCCGGGGGACGACGTGCCAATCACCCCGATGATCCGGGGATGGGTGGAGATCGCCGGGGAGAAAATCCCCCCCGGAAGGGCCGTCTCCCTGTTCTGCTCCAATCCGCTGGCAGCTGCCTGTTTCGGCGGGGAATTTTTCATTCACGGGAACGGCTGCATGGCGCGGGATGCCTTCGGCATCGTTCCGGGAGATACACCCCCGGGGAGGATCGTCTGTTGCGGGGAGGTAATCGGAGAAGTAAACCCTCCGCCCGCGGCAATGGACCTTGAGGAGGCCATCATAGACGCGGTGCGGCTCAGGAGCGATGAAGGTGTGGTGGCTCTATCAGGAGGGATCGATTCAACCCTTATCGCGGTGCTGGCAGGATTGCCCTGTATCGCGGTCGGGATGGCGGTATCCCATGACCTTGCGAAAGCGGAGACTGCGGCCCGCGATCTCGGCCTTGAATGCACTCTCGTCACGGTTCAGCCCGGTGACATGGAGGAGGCGCTCCATGCCGTCGTCAGCGCCATCCCGTACCCGACACCTGTCAACGTGGCAATCGGCATAACACAGTATTTCATCGGCAGGGCTGCAGCAGATTGGGGGCATGCAAGGGTGCTCACCGGCCAGGGTGCCGACGAACTCTTCGGCGGCTATGCCCGCTACCTCCACACAGACGATGTGGATGCACTGCTCGCACGCGATTTTGCATCGCTCCGGATGCAGGGGGAGAGGGACCAGGCCATAGCGTCGCTCCACGGGGTTCTCCTCTCCATGCCCTACCTTGACCTCCGCGTGGTGAGGGCGGCCCAGGCTCTCCCGGCTGACAGGAAAGTCACAGGATTTCTCCGGAAAGTGGCCCTCAGGGAGGTAGCTGAAAGGTATACCGGGCCGGATATCGCGTGGGCTGAAAAGAAGGCGATGCAATATGGTTCGGGTATTGACAGGGAACTCCGTCGCCTGGCGAAGAGGGCCGGGTATTCCACAGTCGGGTCCTTCCTCTCCGCATCGGATGACCGGCCATGACCTGTGCCGGAGATCCCTTCCGGGCGCCTTTCCATTCCTGTCAGCCTGCATCCTCGTGAAACTGGGGAGTAGTCATGGTCACCCTGATGACGGTGTGCCAGGGTACAGGTTTCATGGAGCCGGATCTTCCAAGGGAGTGTCCTCGCGTTTTTTTCGCAGTACTTTTCGCAGTACAGCAGACCCGCCGCGTTCATCACGCTCTTTCTATATAGTATAAGTATGTCCAGCCGGATCTCACCTGCGCGGATCATCCGGTACACCCGTGTGGAATGAGAGGACATCGTCCGCTCCATTTCCGCCAGTTGCATTCGAAACGATGCATTTTTGGAGAAAAGGCCTCCACTGAGTGCCCATTCTGTGAAAAAACCGATCCGGTCATTTTCACGGGGCGGACAACAATGGTTATTAAAAACAGTGTCAAGGGTACTTATCCTCACAAAGAGAGAGGGATGCTGCCAGGGAGGCATAAGGGATGATTACAGAAAAAGACGCCGAACACATCGGGCAACTGGCCGACATTTCCATACCGAAAGACGAACTCGCCGCGTTCACTTCGAGGTTCAACGAGATCCTGGAATACTTCGACCTCCTTGACCATGTGGAAATGACCGGGGGCGCCGAAGGGGGAGAGACCAATATATTCCGCGATGACGAGGTCGTCCCATCCCTCTCCCAGGAAGATACACTTGCAAACGCCCCCGAAAAAGAGGACGGGTTCTTCAGGGCGCCGAGGGTGATGTGATGCCCCGGCGCACCATCTCTTTCCATCCCGAAGACCGGTACGGTGCCTTTCTCCGCACGATACGCGAGGCTCCGTGCGGAGACGGAAAACTTGCAGGCATCCCGGTCGCAGTCAAGGACAATATCTCCACCAGAGGGATTGAGACCACCTGTGCCTCCCGCATTCTCAAGGGATACGTCCCCCCCTTCGACGCCACTGTCGTGGAGCGGCTGAAGAGCCAGGGAGCGGCCATCGTCGGAAAGACCAACATGGACGAGTTCGGCATGGGCACCACCACCGAGAATTCCGCCTATGGCCCCACGAAAAATCCCGTCGATCCCGGGCGTGTCCCTGGCGGATCATCCGGCGGGAGCGCGGCGGCCGTCGCGGCAGGGCTCGTGCCGATGGCGCTCGGAACGGATACCGGCGGGTCCATCCGCTGCCCGGCCGCATTCTGCGGCATCGTGGGTCTCAAGCCCACCTACGGCCGGGTATCCCGGTACGGGCTGATAGCCTACGCCAACTCCCTGGAGCAGATCGGCCCCATGGCAGGAAACGTCGCTGATGCAAACAGGCTCATGGAGGTGATTGCAGGATATGACCCCCTCGATTCAACATCGCTCGATGCTCCCTATCGGCACACACCGGACCCCGACATCAGGGGAGTGAGGATCGGGGTCCCCGAGGAGTTCTTCGGCGAAGGAGTCGACCCGAAGGTCGCAGCGGTTGTCTGGGATGCGATATCCATGCTGGAACGAAAAGGCGCCGAGATCATCACCTGCAGGATGCCGAGCATGGCATACGCCCTTGCAGCATACTACGTGACCTGCACGAGCGAAGCGAGCTCGAACCTCGCCCGCTTCGACGGGGTGCGGTACGGGCCCCCGGCCGACACCAGGAAGAACTGGCACGAGTCCTTCCAGGAGAGGAGAAGGGAAGGGTTCGGCGAGGAGGTCAGGAGGCGGATCATGCTCGGGACATTCGCCCTCTCTTCCGGGTACTATGGCAAGTACTATGCCAAGGCACAGGCCGCCCGCCACCATGTCAGGACCGATTTTGCCCGCCTCTTCCGGGATGTCGACGTCCTCGCAGGGCCCACCATGCCGACGGTCGCTTTCCGGTTCAAAGAGAAGAGCGATCCGCTCTCGATGTACCTCTCCGACATCCTGACCGTTCCCGCCAACCTTGCCGGGGTCCCGGCCATCTCGGTTCCCTGCGGGAAGGTGGAGCACCTCCCCGTCGGCCTCCAGATCACAGGGCGCTGGATGGAGGACGAAAGGGTTGTGGATGTGGCATATGCGTTCGAACAGGGGGCGGGGGCATGACCGTCATCGTTGGTCTCGAAATCCACTGCCAGCTGGATACTGCCACCAAGCTCTTCTGCGGGTGCTCCACCGACTACAGGGACGACCCTCCCAACTCCCATGCATGCCCCATCTGCCTCGGTCTCCCCGGGTCCCTCCCGAAAGTCAACCGGAAAGCGGTGGAATACGCACTCCGGGTGGCAAAGGCGCTGCACTGCACGGTACCGGAAGAGTCGGAGTTCGCGAGGAAGAACTACTTCTATCCTGACCTGAACAAGGGGTTCCAGATCACCCAGTACGACAGGCCCCTCGCCGTGGAGGGGTATCTGGATATCGAGGGGGACGAAGGGGAGAAGAGAGTCCGGATTACACGGGTGCACATGGAGGAGGACCCGGGGCGGCTCGTGCACAAGGGCGGAGCCGACAGGCCGAAATACACCCTCGTGGACTACAACCGGGCAGGCATCCCGCTGATCGAGATTGTGACCGAGCCGGACCTCCGCTCCCCGAAGGAGGCCCGCAGGTTCCTGAACAAGATGAGGGCGACGCTCGAGTACCTCGGGGTATTCGACAGCGAGAAGGAGGGGTCCCTCCGGGTGGATGCGAATATCTCCCTCAGGGGGAGCGAGCGCGTGGAGATCAAGAACATCACCTCCTACAAGGGAGTAGAAAAGGCACTCACGTTCGAGGTGACCCGCCAGAGAAACGCGATCCGCCGGGGGCAGAAGATCGTCCGGGAGACCCGCCATTTCGTCGAGACCCGTGGTGTCACCACATCCTCGCGGAGCAAGGAGATGGAACAGGACTACCGCTACTTCCCCGAACCTGATCTCCGGCCGCTGCGGGTGCGTGACTGGGCTGCACGGATCGAGATACCCGAACTCCCGGATGCGCGAAAACAGCGGTTTATCGATGAATACGGGCTTTCATTCACCCATGCCGCGACACTTACCGGAGACTGGCAGGTCGCTGAATTCTATGATTCCCTCCCTGCGGAACTGAAAAATTGTGGCTCAACAGCAACCTGGGTCGCAGATACCCTCCTCGGGGAACTGAATTACCGGGACATGACCATCCGGAGAGTCCCTCTCGGGCATTTCAAGGAACTGATCGTCATCCGGCAATCCGGGGAGATCACCGAGAAAGGGGCGGTGGAAGTGCTCCGCGCCCTCCTTGACCAGGTGAAGGAGACAGGAGGCTGTGAAACGCCAGGGGAATGCATCACGCGACTCGGCCTGAGAGTGATCGGGGCAGGGCCATCCGGAGGCGACGATCCCGTGACCGCCGCGGCAAGGGAGGCAATATCCGAAAATCCCCGGGCAGTGGAGGACTTCATGAAAGGGCGGAAGGAAGCCCTCAACTTCCTCGTCGGGCAGGTCATGAAAAAGACCCGGGGATGTGCAAAGCCTGCGGATGTCAACCGGGTTCTCACCGAACTCATCTCCGGAGGGGCGTGAACGGGCAGATGCACCTGATTGTCACCGAAAAGAACATCTCGGCACGGAGAATTTCGGGGATCCTCGCCGGAGGGGGAAAAGCGGCCGAGACAAAGGATGGCGGCATCTCCACGTACCAGTTCGACGGGACGGTGGTGATGGGCCTGAAGGGACACGTGGTCGAGGTGGATTTTGTCGAAGGATACTCCAACTGGCGGAGCGAATCCCGCACTCCCCGAAGCCTCATCGATGCTCCCACGGTCAAGGTCCCCACCGAGAAGAGGATCGTCTCGCTCATCCAGAAACTGGCACGTAAAGCGGACAGGGTGACCATCGCAACCGATTTTGATACCGAGGGGGAGCTGATCGGGAAAGAGGCATACGAACTTGTCAGGGCCGCGAACGCGAGGGTCATCGTTGACCGCGCCAGGTTCTCGGCAATCACCCCCGAGGAGATCCGGCACGCCTTCTCCGCGACAACCGATCTTGACTTCGCGCTTGCTGCGGCAGGCGAAGCCCGCCAGGTCATCGACCTGATGTGGGGCGCATCCCTCACCCGGTTCATCTCCCTCGCCGCAAAGAGGGGCGGGGCCAATATCCTCTCTGTCGGGAGAGTGCAGAGCCCGACGCTCGCCATGATTGTCGACCGGGAACGCGAGATCGAGGCGTTCACACCGGAGAAGTACTGGCAGTTGCACATCCTCACCGAGAAAGAGGGGCAGCAGATGGAAGCCCGGCACACGACCTCGCGGTTCACCGACCACACTCTCGCCCTCGCTGCACGGGACAGGACACACCCTCCACTCCTGGTCACCGATGTGAAGGAAGGGGCAAAATCCGACCGGGCCCCATCGCCTTTTGATACCACCACTTTTATCGTGGCAGCCGCAAGGCTCGGGTATTCGGCTGCGAATGCGATGCGCATCGCAGAAGATCTCTACATGAACGGTTTCATCTCGTACCCGAGGACGGACAACACAGTCTACCCCCCGACCCTTGACCTGAATGCCATCCTCTCCGCGATACGCCCCACTGCGTTCCGGGCCGACGTGGAGTGGGTGATGGCCAACCGCCGGGCGGCTCCCACGAGAGGGAAGAAGTCGAGCACCGATCACCCTCCCATCCACCCCACGGGGCCTGCACGGCGGGAAGACCTCGGCGAAGAGAGGTGGAAGATTTACGAACTCGTCGTGCGCAGGTTCCTGGCAACCCTCTCACCAGATGCACGCTGGAAAACCAGGAAGGTTCTCCTTGCAGCAGGGACCGAGCCCTACACCATCACCGGGGGCGAGCTCCTGGAACAGGGATGGCGGAAGGTGTACCCCTTCAGTGCTGCGACCGAGTACATCATCCCTCCGCTGAAGGCAGGGGAAACCCTCCCGCTTCTTGCGGTCCGCATGGATGAGAAGGAGACCCAGCCGCCCCCCCGCTACACCCAGAGCAGGCTGATCCAGAAGATGGAGGAGCTCGGGCTCGGGACAAAGAGCACGAGGCACGAGGTGATAGCAAAACTCGTCTCCCGGAAATACGTGGAGGGCACGCCGCTTCGGCCTACGCTTGTCGGGAGGGCTGTGATCGAGAGCCTCGAGCACCACGCCGATACCATCACCCGCCCGGACATGACCCAGGCGCTGGAAGCGCACATGCAGCTGATCAAGCAGAAGGCAAGGAGCCGGGACGACGTGATCGATGAATCACGCGGGATGCTGCACCAGGTCTTTGATCAGCTTGAGGCTCACGAAAAAGTGATCGGAAATGAGATCATGGACCAGACCGCAGAAGAGCTGACGCTTGGGCCCTGCCCCGTCTGCGGCCATGATATCCGTATCCGTCACCTCAGGAACCAGACTCAGTTCATCGGCTGCACCCATTACCCGGAGTGCAGTTTCAACATCGGACTCCCGATGACCATGTGGGGTTTTGCCGTGCGGACCGACGAGACCTGCCCTGTCCACCACCTCCATTCGGTTCGCCTGGTCAGGAAAGGTGCAAAACCCTGGGACATAGGGTGCCCCCTCTGCCACCATATAAAATCCCACAGGGAGACGCTCTCGCTCCTTCCTTCGATGACAGACGATCTCCACAGGAAGATGGTGGCTGCCCACCTCTACACGGCCTTCGATATTGCACACGCCGCCCCGGAAGACCTTATGCGGGCACTGGAAATTCCAAAGAGTGATGTCCTCCGACTGCAGGAGGAGGGCCGCCAGGCCCTTGAACTTCTCAGGAAGCGCTCCGACTGCCGCAAGTTCATGCGCTCCATGCTCCCCCCGCGAAAAGGGAGGAGCCCCGCACGCGTGATCAGGAAGCTGCATGAGGCCGGGATAAACGACCTCGAATCACTGGGACTCGCCGACCACTCGGTCTTTAAGCAGGCAGGCGTCGGGGAGAAGGAGGCCGAGACCATCCAGAGGGAGGCGAAAAAAGTCACCGGAGAACGCAGGCTGAAAGAAACAGGCATCCCGGCAGTGAGCCTGAAGAAGTACATTGATGCAGGGTTCTTTAAGCCGGAGGATTTCCTTGCCGTCCACCCGCTTTATCTCTCTTTCCGGTGCGGCGTCTCCCCTGATACGGCATTCCGGCATGCCGAAGCGGTCGCCTCATTCCTGGGAAAGCCGGCTTTTGAACGGGTCACGAAGGCGCAGTACGAGAAGGGGAGAGAAGAGCTGAAGGCGATCCGTGGAATGACCGATTCGGCACTGGAAGCCCTCCTCCGGGCAGGGGTCTATAACACGGAAACGCTCCATGAGATGGATGCGTCCCTGATCGCAGCCCGTGCGGGACTCCCCCGGGAGCGGGTACAGCAGTTCAGGAGCGCGGCACCCTTCAAAAAGAAGAAGAAAAGGAGCGACGATATCATAATCATATGAGGGAGTGGGCCGATCGATGCACATCAACTGGAAAAGCTGGAATCACGTCACCAAGCTGGATCCCGACAAGCACCTGACACCTGAAAAAATGACCGGGGTCGTGACAAGCGGGACCGATGCGCTCATGCTTTCTGGTACCTTGAATGTGACCCGTGAGAATATGCAGGAACTCCTGCGACAGGTCGCGAGGTACGGCCTTCCGCTGGTGGTGGAGCCGGCAGGGCCCGAAGCCGTGATTGCAGAGGGCATAGATTTCCTCTTCATCCCGAGCGTACTGAATACCCAGGAAGTGCGATGGATTGTCGGCAAGCACCAGCAGTGGGTGCAACAGCAGGAGATCGACTGGGAGCGGGTCATCCCCGAGGCATATATCGTGCTCAACCCGGACTCGTCGGTGGGGAAGGTGACCCGCTCCAACTGCTCGCTTTCTCCCGGAGAGGTTGCCGCGTATGCGACCGTGGCGGACCGGTATTTCCACTTCCCCATAGTCTATATCGAATACAGCGGCACGTATGGCGATCCGGGAGTGGTGAAGGCAGTCTCGGAAGCGCTCGACACATCTGTCCTCTATTACGGCGGAGGCATCAATTCCCCGGAAAAGGCCGCGGAGATGGCCCGCTTTGCGGACACCATCGTGGTCGGCAATGCCGTGTATGACCAGGGTATCGATGTCCTGAAGGCCACGGTCGCCGCGGTCCGGTAGGCGGGGATGCCGGATATTGCATTCGCACTGATACAACCCCTCTACGACGGAAACGTGGGATTTGCCGCGCGGGCCATCAAGAATTTTGGTTTCTCCCGGCTCATCCTCGTGGATCCCTGTCCTCTCGGTGATGATGCAGTCGCCCGTGCAGGGCATGCCCGTGACGTCCTCGAATCTGCGGAAAAGCTCACCATCGAGGAGGTCTTTTCTGGCAGTGACCTGACAGTCGCCACCACGGGTGAGGTGAGCAAGTCCATCTGCAACCCGATGCGTATGCCCTACTACTCGCCGGGTGAGATCCGGGACATGGTGGAGAATACCAGAGGACGGATAACCATCCTCTTCGGACGGGAGAACTGGGGGCTGAACAACAGCGAAGTGCGCCGATCAGACGTGATCTGCACAATCCCCGCTTCCCCGGATTACCCTATCCTGAACCTCTCCCATGCCGTCGCCGTCATGGCGTATGAACTGGCCGACCTTCCCCGGGGCGACTACCTCCTCGCAGGCAGGAAGCAGATGGAGCACCTGTACGAGCATATCGATCAGTACCTCACGCTCATCGGGCACCCTGACTTCAAGCGCGATATCACCATGCTGATGATGCGCCGGATATTCGGGCGGGCCCAGCTGACTGCCCGCGAGGCCAGCACGCTGCACGGGCTGATGAGGCGCTCCGAATGGCATATCACGCCCGGCGTTTTTGACCGCGGGAAGCCCGTGTATCCTGCCAGAAGAATGGAATGCCATGGTGAAGATGAAGACAACGGAGAGTAATTCTCTCCCTGAACGCGCCAGGAAGGAGCCTGAACCGCCACCGTCACTGTTCCAGATTCCAGGGGTCCTGAAATCATCTCCCCGGGATGCACGCGAACTCTCACCCTGACTCTCAAATGGCAGAATAGAGTCTCATTCAACACCGTGGGCGGCATATCTGCCAGAAATAACGTGGAATATACGCATCACGGGATCGTGTTCCTTCGTGCCTTTTATGCCCGTCTCCACCCCATCATACTGCATGCAGGGAAGAGAGGTATCCACGACACTCGCGGTCTTTCTTCTTGCCATGGTATGCGCAGCGGGATGCATCACCGATACTCCCCGGGAGAGATCTTGGGAGAAAATGACCGTTGCCGATCTTGAAGAGTTCGTGAAGGATGCTGCAGTATTCGCCAACCAGTCGGGAAAAGCATCTGCCCTCGCTGTTTTCAACCAGGCCGGCGGGCGTTTCACACGGGGGGATCTGTATGTATATGCCTACGACAGGAACGGGACGCTCCTCGCACACCCTTACCAGCGGGATCTAGTGGGAACCAACCGGCTGAACTGGACCGATCCACGCGGCCTCCCCGTCATACACATTGGGTCGCATGTTGCAGCACAGGGAGGGGGATACATCGCATACCTGTATCCTTCTCCGTCGGAAAGCGCGATGAATGAATCCCGGCGGGAGTCTTATGTACCAAAAATAGGCTATGTCTGTCCTGCCGGGGATGACTGGTGGATAGGGTCGGGCATCTACTTCCCGGACCTGGAAGGGGTTCCCGAAGGATCATACCCGGAATCCGTCTTAAAGATGGTGAACCTTGTAAAACGCGGTGCTGCATTTGGAAAGGAGAGGGGAAGAGAGGCAGCCTTTGCCGAAATCTCGAATGTCACCGGCATGTTCGTCGATGCCGAAGGCCACTACCTGTATGCATATGACTACAACGGGACCCTCCTTGCCCATCCCCACCTTCCGGACCTTATCGGGACACGCCTGATCGATCGACAGGACCCATTTGGAATGAAGAATATCCGGGCACTCGCGGATACCGCACGATCAGGAGGCGGCTTCATCGTCTTTGTCTGGCCGAACCCGGCAAGGGAAAACCGGCAGGAACTGAAGATCGGGTATGTCCTTCCCGCAAACGAAGAGTGGTGGCTGGGATCCGGTGTCTACCTCTGTGAGATTACCGGCATCGACACCTCTTTCCCGCCGCCGTCCTCCCGGTGAACACGGGCCCGGAGACTATGCCCGGGGAAGGTCTCATCATCATAACGCTCCAAGAAGTAGTGGAATGATCCTTGTAGACTGGCAGATCCTTGACCGCATCCAGAGGGGATTCATCCATGTTGAACCGTTCGACCCTCGGCTGGTCCAGCCCAACTCCCTGGATATCCGTCTCGGGAACCATTTTGTCTGGTACGAGAGGGGAGACGATGTGATCGATCCCTTTTCCCGGGAGTCGATTGCGGCCGGGACCGTGGAGACGACGACAGATTCGATTGTCCTTGCCCCGGGGCAGTTCATGCTCGCCGAGACATACGAGGTCATCGGCCTTCCCGACAACATCGTTGCAAGCATCGAGGGGAAGAGCAGCATCGCCCGTCTCGGTGTCGAGCTGCACCAGACAGGCGGCTGGATCGATGCAGGTTTCCGGGGCTCGATCACGCTCGAGATGTGCAACGTGAACCAGCGCCCGGTGCGGATGTATGCCGGCATGCCGATAGGGCAGCTCGTGTTTTACACGACCGAGAGGGCATACTCCCCCTACAACCTGAAAATGGACGCCAAGTACATGGACCAGCGGCAGGCCACCCTCTCGCGGTACCACCAGAACCCGCTGGAATTCTGAATGGATATATACACCATGAAATCACATTTATCTGGGATGATCCGACCGCTATGGAGCTGAACCGATGCGACTTCTCTTGATACACTCTGATTTTATCGAATACAAGGCCAGGAAAAAGACGGGGATGGCGGAGGAAGGGCAACCGCTGAAGGGATTCAAGGAGGAAGCCCTCACGGTCTTCTGCGCCGTGGAAGCAGGCGACGAGGACGATATCCCCGGCGTAGTCGAACTTGCCGGAGAGGAGATCTCGAAGACCGCCGACCAGCTCTCGGTGGAGAACGTGGTCATTTACCCCTATGCCCACCTCTCAAGCGACCTTGCGAGGCCGGACGCCGCTGTGCAGGCGCTCAGAATGCTCGAGCAGCTGCTCTCGGAGATTGGTTTTGAGGTGACGAGGGCACCTTTCGGGTGGTACAAATCCTTCCGCATCTCCTGCAAGGGCCACCCGCTCTCGGAACTCTCAAAGACCATCCTCCCCCCGGAGGAAGGAAAGAAAGCTGCCAAAAAGGAGGTCACCCACGAATTTTTTGTGCTCACTCCTGACGGAATGAAGCATGAACCGCAAAAGTTCATGGACGACTCCTCTTTCGGCTGCCTGCTCAAAAAAGAACTCGGAGAGCCCGCAGAGGGCGGCGGCGAGCCCATCCACGTCGCGCTGATGAGGAGCAAGGAGTTCGTGGACTACGAGCCTGTCTCCGACGTGGGCCACCTCCGCTGGATGCCAAAAGGAAAACTCCTCCGCGATCTGCTGGCAGACTATGTCCTCATGAAAGTCCTGCCATACGGTGCGACGCCCGTGGAGACCCCTGTCATGTATGACCTTGCAGACAGGGCGATTTACGAGCATGCCGACAAGTTCGGCGAGCGCCAGTACAGGTTCAAGAGCGGCACGAGGAACATGATGCTGCGGTTTGCCGCGTGCTTCGGGATGTTCTCGATCATGCGCGATATGCACATCTCCCCCAATACCCTCCCGATGAAGATGTACGAGCTCTCTACGTACTCTTTCCGGCACGAGCAGAAAGGCGAGGTCATCGGCCTGAAGAGGCTCCGGGCATTCACGATGCCGGACATGCACTCGCTCTGCACCGATATGCCCGAGGCTCTTCAGTGTTTCGAGGAGCAGCTCGTGATGGGATGGGAGACCGGCAGGGATTTCGGAACCGAGCTTGTCGGGGTGATCCGCTGCACCCGCGACTTCTACGACCAGCACAGCGAATGGGTCGCACAGATGGTGAAGATATCGGGATGCCCGATGCTCATCGAAATCCTTTCCGATCGTGTCCACTACTGGGTTGCGAAGGTCGACCTCGCGGCAATCGACGGGCAGGGGCGGCCCATAGAGAACCCCACGGTGCAGATCGATGTCGAAAGCTCGCTCCGGTTCGACATCAAGTACCACCTGGACGGAAAGGAGGTGCACCCCCCCATCCTCCACTGTTCCCCGACCGGATCTGTAGAGCGGGTCATCTGCGCCATCCTCGAGAGCACCGCCAGGCAGAATGTCCCGAGGCTCCCCACCTGGCTCTCCCCTGTCCAGGTGCGGGTGATCCCCGTCGCCGAACGCCACCTCACCTTTGCCGAAAAGATTGCGTCCGACCTGAACAGCGCGAAGATCCGATCCGATCTCGACGACAGGGACGAGAGTGTCGGAAAGAAGGTGAGAGAGGCGGGAGTGGACTGGGTCCCCTATGTTGTCGTGGTCGGTGACACCGAGGTCGAGAGCGGCCGGCTGACGGTCACCATCAGGGCAAAATCAGATCCCAAGAAGCCTTTCAAGGAGACCTTCTCTTTCGAGGAACTCATCACCCTCGTGAAAGCAGACTGCGGGCCAATGCCTTTCCGGCCTCTCTACACGCCGATGAAGCTCTCGAAGAAAGCCCGGTACATCTGAAACCGTTTGCTCCATCATTTCACTCACTGCATTTTTTATCTCTTCACCCGGGAATACAGGGATAGGAATGATCCCTGATCAGATCTGCCGGCAGTGCGGGCACTGCTGCGAGCGCTGGGGGTGGGGCCAGAACGGAACAGTCGGAGACATACTCCCGTGGATTGAACAGGATCGAAAGGACATCCTCCGGCACGTGACAGTATACCTCGAGAATGGACGAAAGACCAGCGGCACCGCGGTGGCTGCGTGCGACATTCCGCATATCAGGAAGGTTCGCTACTGGCAGGACACCAGCGGGAGAGCTCTTCGCCACTGCCCTTTTTTAGGGAGAGCCGGGAATGGAAAGGCATTCTGCAGGATCCACGATGTGCGCCCATCGGTCTGCAGGGAATACGCCCCCTGGAAGTGTCATGACGGCGAGTACCAGAATGTCCGGTGCACTGCATGCCGGGAGATGACCCCGTGACATGCAATCCGGGCCGTTTTTGAAAGGAGCACCCGGGAGTGTTGTGATTACCGCAGTCTCGTCAGCGGAATCCAGCTTCGTCTTTTCGCCTTCTCCTTCAGGTGAAAACGGAGCAACAGGCGATGCCCGGCCCGCTTCTTTTCCTGCTGCACTATACGCCTCAGACGATTCCTCCCGGTCAACTGTCCATAAACCGATTTCACCCCGGGCACCTCCATGGATATTGTATCCGGAATTGTGAATGGATTGGGCATAGATCCACGCAATATCTCCGTATCCCACCTGGCATGTAAGGCACACCGGAAAGTTGCATCCGCCTCATCCCCCCCATCTCAGCGATTCCTTCCGTAATGGAGCGTAAAGAGCGTCATATATTCGTCAGCATACGAGGAAGAGTCGCACAAACAGGTGAACTCGGGTCCAAGCACGTCCCTGAACAGTGAATGCCACTGATTTCTGAGCATGTGGTAATCGAGGCGGGTTCCCCTGGGTTGTGTGAGAAGCGAGACAATCTCTGCCATCATGAACGAATCGACACAGTCTATTGCCAGATCCACGGGTGCATCGTGGGTGAAGATGAAGTCTATGATGCGGCTGTAGGACTGGTAGACAGAGAGGGCAAGGTCAGGCGAGAAGAGGCCGGGAGTGTCGTTGTTTGCATCCATCTCGAAAAGAATGAGGTGATCGATCCATGGTTTCACACGGGAAAGGTGGGTCCTCTTCTCCTCATATGGCATGTGATGGTAGGCTAGCGAGCTCACGGCGATATCGTATGAGTGGTCAATCGACCCGGAACAGTCCTGGATGCGGGAATTGATCACACGTATCTTTGCATCAGGAAACCCGGATCTGACTGTCTTCTGCGCAAGGGCTGCCATTGCGGGGGACGGCTCGATCAGGAGGATCTCGCAGAAGTCCGGGACCTTTCCGGTCTCTCTGAGATGTGTAAGGAGAGAGGTCGTGAGTCCCCCGTCTCCGCACCCGATATCCATGATCCGGACGGGCCCGTCGAACACAGGGAGGGAATGCCCGCACTGCCGGACGAACTGCTGCCGTGCTCCCTTCATCGCAGGCACTCCCGCGAAATGGATGAATGGCCGGGGGTCCTCGAAAGGCACGGCAGGTGTAACCAGCCGGCCTCCATGCCTTTCCAGGAATCCCAGCAGGAATCCGCAGCCGAAAAGGCCATCCTCTTCGGAAAGGGTCCCGGCCTTCAGCCACTCAATACTGCGGTCACCAAATCCCTTCGCGGCAAGGACAGTGGCGATATAGAAATTGAATGCAGTGAGGAGATTCTGGCGGACACCCTCATCAAAATGTCCGGGCTGGCAGTTTTGCAGGAGAACCTCATCTGCATGTTCTGACCATTCCCGTCGTTCCCGGGGAGAGAGGAAAAGCATGATAATCCCTGGGATCTATAGTGAGGGCGACCGAATAAAACCCTCGCGTTGCGCCCGGCAGAATGGGGATGAGAACCAGGTATGCGCAGAAAGGCTCTGGCGGAACATCACATGTCCCCCTCTATCGTCATGAATGGAAAAAAGAGGGTACAGTGAATGTTCATTTTTTTATAGCTGCTTTCACCTTCACCATGATATCCGGTGGGATGGGATCCATTTTATGGGCAGTTTTTGCGTGTTCTGCAATCTTCTTAATCAGTTCGGCTTCCGTAGGTGCGGATGTCTCAAAGGTGCAGTTTTTTCCAAAACATTTGAATGATGGCATAATTCACACCGTTGATTCATTCAATTATGACTATTTATTCATTTTTATTCTGGCAATATTCTTACACTTCACGTGCAAAAGATGAGGACCGAATCGGGATGTTTTTTTTTCCCGGGCGCTTACCCCGCCCCATGCCGCTAATCTGCCTGTCCTGTCACTCTTTATTGTGCAACTCCTTCGTTCTTTTCCCACGTATCACCTCCGCAATCTTTTTTATCCCGTGAAGCTCTCTCACACCATTGGGGGATCTGTATGGTTGCACCAGAGAAACCCGGGATAGAATTCCAGAGTGTTGTCGATCGCGCCTACCAGGAATACAAGAGGCACCGGAAGGTGGAAGATGTCATGAGCCAGGAGGTGGCCATTACCACCCCTCATGCATCCATGGCTGACGCAGCAAAGGTCATGGGGGAACGCCGCATCGGGAGCCTGATCGTGGTGCAGTACGGCACGCCTGTCGCGATCGTCACCGAGCGTGACCTTCTCTCGAAAGTGTTGGCCGGAGGAATGGACCCGGAACGGACAAAAGTCGCCGATGTGATGTCCTTTCCGCTGATAAAGATCTGCCCGGATCTCGAGGTCAGGGAAGCCGCCCGGACAATGATCAGGAAAAAAGGACGCCTTGCGGTCTTTGCGTGCGGGGTGATGTGCGGTATCATCACTGCATCCGACCTCATCCGGGAGATGCCGGACGCCCCGGAGACCTCCCTCGTGGTCGACGACTTCATGACAAAGGATGTGATCACGGTCGAGGATGATGCGAGGATCGAGGACGTTGCACGGATCATGGGCAAAAAGCGGATTGGAAGCGTGATCGTGGCCGAAGGAGGGACCCCCCGTGGGATTTTCACGGAGCGCGACCTCCTCTCGGCCATGATGGCCAGGGGGATCTCGCTCGACGTCCCTGCCGGGGAAGTCTGCTCGCCCAGGCTCGTCTCCGCACCGGCGGGCATCAGCATTCATGAAGCCGCAAAATTGATGGCGTCAAAACACATCCGGCGACTCCCTCTCATGAAAAAGAAGAAGATGGTTGGGATAATCACCGCCAGGGACCTTGTCGAGGCATACGCAAAATAAATGTGAAGTACTGCACTCACCGGCGAATGCAGGGGCGTGTCTGCCGGGTCATCAGGGCATCCCCAGAGATACAGGCACATGTATCCCAATTTTTTCGGGGGGAAAAATTGCCCGCTGTCTATGTATTCCCATTTTGCTGTCAAAAAAAAGTGAGTGCTCTTTCAGGCCACCTCTCTCGCCTGTATCTCGTTCAATGCACGTTCAATCTCTGACCGGACTGCGGGGTCTTCATCCTGCCCAATCCCGCACTCCCTCAGCCCGTCAATCGCACTGTCACATCGCACACCTGCAAGAGCCGTGACAGCGGCAAGGCGGGTCTCCAGCAGCTCATTTTTATCGGCCAGGCGATACCGCAGGGCCGTGACAGACCTTCCACTCCGTATCTTTCCAAGCGCACGTACTGCATGCATCCGTATGACAGGGTTGCTGTCGCTGCAGCAGTGAACAAGCATGTCAACCGCACGGGGATCCCCGCTCTCACCAAGCGCGATGATCGCCGCGATCCTGGCATCACGATCTCCCGTGCTGCCCGCTTCATCTATCAGAGAATAAATTCTCCCGGTTCTTGGCAGCTGACTGAACCACCGCTCTCCCGACCCTCCAGCACTCAGGGACATGACATCACCACAGGAAACATAATTATCATACAGACTCCCGGTCCCGGCCGGCACACCCGGCAAAGACCAGTATTACCTGGTTGCGAAAAGTGGCTGCCGCTTGGAAGTGGCAGCAGGATGTACCTGCCCGTGACGGATATTGGACTCCTGGAATTTCAGGTACATGTGAAATTTTAATTGCCTTCAAAAGATAAAAAAATATCCTCATTCGAAGAACATCAGGACTATTCCGGCGCCTTCTGTGCGATCATACCCCCTGCAGTTTCCCGGGACCAGAATTGCATTTTCACACCGCACCCCACAAGTATTTTTTTCTGTCTCATACTTCATGGTGTATGGAAGAAGAGGCACTTGTCACCTATTGCGGGCTTTGCTGTCTTGATTGCCACGGGTATACCCAGAAAATACCTGATCTTGCAAAGGACCTGAGAAAGGAGTTGCGCCGGACCCATTACGACACATTCGCAAGGACAATCTCGTCATTGCCTTTCGGGGCTGCGTTCAAAAATTATCAGGAATGCTACGATGCACTCGGTCTGATGATGAAGTTCCGGTGCACAAAAGGGTGCAGGAAGGGAGGAGGGCCACCTTCCTGCAGGATCCGGAATTGCTGCCAGGAGAAGGGATACAACGGCTGCTGGGAGTGTGAAGACTACGAACACTGCAGTACACTTGACTTCCTCAAGGCAAACCATGGCGACGGGCACCTGAAAAATCTGGCATTCATCAGGAAATCTGGCGTAAAGGGATTTTTGAAGAAGAAAAGGCGCTGGTGATGGGGAATTTTTGATGTTGAATGAAAAGAAATGCACGGCATGCGGAGCGAATCTCACATATGTAAAAAAGGCTGATTTCCGCACCGGTGGATATGAAGGATTCTCAAAACTGCTCCTGGGTGTGTGGGCAGAGCTTGATGAAACGACCGTTCCATTCGACATGTATATCTGCCCGGAATGCAGGAAGGTCGAATTCTATGCAAGATAGCGTATCCCACTTTTTTTGTATTCACATGCCCGGCAGGACAGTTCCACACCGGGATCCTTTTCGCTGGTCCCCAGTACACCGTCACATCCATCACGTATCACAGAGAAGGAGAGAGTATGCAGGAAGCGCGGGACCCTGAGCAGGCAACATTTGCGGCCGGTTGCTTCTGGGGAGTCGAAGCTGAATTCCGGAGGCTGCCCGGTGTGATCAGGACCTGTGTGGGGTATACCGGAGGATCGGCCCCCCATCCGACATATACGCAGGTGTGCTCCGGGAAGACGGGTCATGCCGAGGCTGTCAGGGTACTCTTTAACCCCGGGATCATCACGTACGATCGCCTCCTGGACAGATTCTGGGAAATCCATGATCCCACCCAGGTGGACGGGCAGGGACCCGATATCGGGACCAATTATCGATCAGCCATATTCTACCATTCACCTGAACAGAAGATCGCAGCAGACACATCGCGCGACAAGATACAGCGATCCGGGCGTTTCGGAAAAAGACCGGTTGTCACCGAGATCGTCCCGGCGGCCACGTTCTGGATGGCGGAAGAGTACCACCAGCAGTATTATGAGAAATGCGGTGCGGGATTCAGCGTTTCAAGGCATGACTGGGAATAAGATCCATTCTCACCCTCGTGCGACGGGTGTTGCGCCACAAAAAAAGTTCCCGGGACGTCTCAATAGCATCGGGCATGGTCTGCGGACTCCCCTGTGTCCGGCTCTCCTGAAAGTGCCAACCTCCATGTTTTATCCAATGGCCTCCAAAGGGGTACGGATATGCCTGTTGTCACAATCACCCTTTCACGAGGCCGGACATACGAACAGAAGAAGCAGATGGCAGAGGAGATCGCGCGGACTATCAGCAGGGTGCTGGCGGTCCCCGTCGAGCGTGTGACAATTCTCATCCATGAGCTGGATAAGGAAAATATTGCGCTTTCAGGAACTCTTCTCTCTGAACCAAAGCCCTGAAAAAAGGGATCCAAAAACGAATCGCTCCTGACGATGAGATGTGCGGTGTTCCCGGAAACGTCCTGCTACAAAGAAAAGGACACACCTGTGACGTGACAGGTCATTGATGGGGCCGGGAAAGAAAACCCAGGAGATGGTCCTGACATTTCCCTTTTTCACCCTGATGATGCGTCAATCCTTTTTCTGCCTCGCCCCGTCCGTCCCTGAATGATCCTTCCGCTCCACATCGTAATACCAGTTCCTGATAACCGTCTCGATTTCATCTTCAAGTTCCGGGGATATGTCAAGGCCCGGAGCGGGTTCTCCGTTCACAGTACAGTGTTCCCACAGCCTGAGCAGTACCGTGATTTCATCATCTTTTTTCCGTATGATCCGTTCCAGGTCACGGATCCTGAGCCGGAGCATCTCGGCCTCATGCTGCAGGTCTGCGGGCGTGGGTTGTTTCCTGCTGTAGCAGGCCATACAGGCTGTGAGGTTGTCGTTGATATACTCTTCAAGATTTGAATAGCCCTGGTCCTTCATCGTTTCGCGGAGAATAGCGATGAGGTCCCTTTTTACCCTGACTTGTTCGGATCCATCCGTCATTGCGGGAATGTATCTTCGGCAGGGTATTCATTCTTTCGACCATCCGAAAGACAACAACATTTTAAAGTATAGTTGGGAAGGTAGTGCCTGGAGATGATTCATGACACCCGGCCGAAAAAATCCAAAATATATCCACACAATACAAAAGGTCGCAGGCCTGTCCCAGGAGGACAAGGAGAGGCTCCTCCCGGTGGAGAACAAGTTCGCTTTCAGGAGTAACGACTACTACCTCTCTCTTATCGACTGGGACAATCCGGATGATCCTATACGCAGGATCGTGATTCCTACCCTCGCGGAACTCGAAGCATGGGGGGAACTCGATGCCTCACAGGAAGTGGATTATACCGTGGCCCCTGGCCTCCAGCACAAGTATGACCAGACCGCACTCCTGCTCCTCTCAGACCAGTGTGGAGGGTTCTGCCGGTTCTGTTTCAGAAAAAGGCTCTTTTTGGAGAAGGGGCGGGAACTTGTGAGAGATATCACTGGAGACCTTGCGTATATCCGTGACCATCCGGAGATCACCAATGTTCTCCTCACAGGCGGTGATCCACTCTTCCTCTCCACCAGGAGACTTTCGGAAGTGATACGTGAAATCCGTGCAATCGGGCATGTACGGATTGTGCGTATCGGGAGCAAGATCCCTGCCTACAATCCGTACAGGATCATCAACGATCCCTCCCTGCTGGAGATGATCCGCACCTTCAGCACGAAAGAGAAGAGGATATATGTCATGACACAGTTCAACCACCCACGGGAGATCACACCTCAGTCAATGGAAGGAGCGGCTCTGCTCATGGGAGCGGGAGCAATCCTTGCCAACCAGACCCCACTCCTCAGGGGTGTCAATGACGATCCGGGCGTGCTCGCAGAACTGCTCCGCCAGCTTTCGTTTATCGGCATCGCACCCTATTACGTGTTCCAGTGTCGTCCCACTCTCGGGAATCACCATTTTGCTCTCCCCCTTGAGGATGCCTACCTGATTTTTGAGGAGGCAAAGAAGAACTGTTCAGGCCTTGCGAAGAGACCACACTTCGTGATGTCTCACAAAACCGGAAAGATCGCGATTGTGGGACTTGACGAGGAATGTATATATTTCAGGTATCACCAGGCAGCAGTCTATGAGGATATCGGGAAGTTCATGGTCTTCAGGAGGAATCCCGGTGCAATGTGGTTTGATGAGTATACATCGCCTGTCAGGGAGATGAGGGTTGAATGGAGAGGAAACTAACCCTCTGAAAAAAATTTCTTCTCATACTCTCTGCCTCCATTACCGGCATATGCCCTGCCAGTGTCATCCGGTTGAAATGGAATTTTTCCTGAACAGGACTCTCTTGTAGGTTTCGTGGCTCACAAAAAGGAGAATAGGGAAAGGAACCAGGAGCAGGAGATAGAGCGGGGGTACAGACGCAGTGTTGAATATCACCTGGACTGCAGGTACATACAGCAGGGCGTATATCCAGGCCGCTTCGATCACATATGCCACCAGGAGCAGCCTGTTGGTGAAAAAGCCTCTTTTCAGGGAAGAGAACTCCCAGGACCGGAGGGTATATACATTGGCAAGCTGGCATGTCACTGCTCCAAGGAGTGTCATTGTCATCGCCTGGCGGTGCAGGGCAGTCCCCGAGATGGAGAGATCCCCGTATATCCACCCGGAGAGGAGAAGAAATGCAAGAAAAGCGGCCATTGCCGCCGTTCCTTCGATAATGCCAAGGAAAAAATATCCACGCCTGAATACCTCCCGGTCAAGTATCCTCTCGTCTCTCCCAACCGGCGCCCGGTTCATCACGTCTTTTTCAGGCCTCTCGCTCCCTAGTACAAGACCGGGAACCATGTCCGAACCAAGATCTATGGAGAGTATCTGGATCACCGAAAGCGGGAGAGGGATGCGGAGGAAAAATTGCAGTATATACGGGACGATCTCCGGGATATTCGAAGAGAGGATATAGGTCACAAATTTCTTGATATTGAAATAGACCGTGCGGCCCTCTTCAATCGCTGCAACAATCGATGAGAAATTATCATCAATCAGGACCATGTCTGCCGCCTCTTTTGCAACTTCTGTCCCCCTGACTCCCATGGCGATACCAATGTCGGCCTTCTTCAACGCAGGCGCGTCGTTCACCCCGTCCCCGGTCATTGCCACAACTTCGCCGGAATCCTGCAGGAGTTTTGCGATCCGTAGTTTCTGGCCGGATTTTACCCTTGCAAAGAGGACTGATGTATTTTCGAGGAGCGCAGAGAGATCTCCATCGGAGAGCCCGGCTACTTCTTCCCCTGTGCAGGTACGATCGACAGGAAGCCCAATCTTTTCAGCGACGGCCTCTGCGGTCAGAGGGTTGTCCCCTGTACAGATGATTACCCGTATTCCTGCCTTCCGGCACTTCTGGATCGATTCACGCACTCCCTCTCGTGGCAGATCCATCATCGCCACAACTCCCAGCAGTACCAGATCCTCTTCACCGTCGCCATCACGGAATGCAATCGCCAGGACCCTGTAGGCCTGGCGTTCGAATTGTTCTGCCCTCTCCCGCACCTTTTCCCTGGTTTTCGCATCAAGAACACTGACCTGGTCTGCACTGTCCAGGAAAAATGAAGATTTTGCAAGTATCTTTTCCGGTGCACCCTTCGAAAACAGGACCGTCCTGCCATCCTTTTCAAGTACGGTAGACATCATCTGGCGATCGCTGGAAAAGGGGTATTCCTTCATTTTGATCGGGGTCGCATCCGGAACGCCGGCCTTGCAGGAGGCTGCAACGATGGCAAGTTCGGTGGGATCACCAAAGAGGGATTCTGAAGTAATTCTTGCGCGGCAGTTGAGTGATCCCGCGGACAGAAGGAATTCCAGTCTCTTCCGCGAATTGTCCGATGCACCCATGATACGGAACTCACCGGGCTGGCGATACCCTTCTCCGGAGACATGGATTTCTTCGCCGCTTGTAAGGTAGATCTCCCTGATCGTCATCTCGTTCCTTGTAATGGTTCCTGTTTTATCTGTGAGAATGACCGTGGCACTTCCCAGGGTCTGGACGGAATCAAGATTTTTTATCAGCGCATTTCTCCGGGCCATGTTCTGGCTGGCAAGCGAGAGCGAGAGCGTGATTGTGGGGAGCATCCCTTCCGGAACATTTGCAACGATGAGTGATAACGCAAAGATAGCAGCGATGAGCACCCCCTTCCCTGAAAGATAACTGAGAATAAAAAAAACCCCCCCTATCGCCAGGGCAATGATGGTCAGCACACGGGTGATCCTGATAATCTCACGCTGCATCGGTGTGAGCCGCCTCCTGATATCGCCCGTGAGAACTGCAATTTTCCCAAACTCCGTATTTTTTCCGGTTGTATGGATAACGGCCATTCCATTCCCGGATGTTACGGTTGTGCCCGCAAAAACCATGTTTTCCGCAAGGAGGGGATCAGGCTCCTGTGTGGGACCGGCTCTCCGCAATACCGGGATTGATTCTCCGTTTAACGCCGACGTGTCGATAAAAAGGGAATTTGATTCTATCAGCACCCCATCTGCTGCAATCCTGTCTCCTTCCTCAATAATCACAATGTCCCCCGGCACCAGGTCACCCGCAGGGACTTTCCGGGGTTCCCCGCCTCTCCTCACCCTGACGTACGAAGGCATCAGCCTCCGCAGCGCATCCATCGTCCTGTCTGCCTTGTATTCCTGCCAGAATGAGAAAGATGCGTTGACGACAACAGCGCCGAATATTGCGTATCCAAGTATATCGTATCCCTGGCCCGGGTCACACCAATGCGCAATGAATGAAAGAAGCGCCGCAAGTTCCAGTAAAACGGCAAAAAATTGCGCATACCTGGATAGGTACAAACGCAGATATTTTTTCTTCGCGCGGGTTTCGATCAGGTTCTTATCGTATTGGGCAAGCCTCGTGCGGACCTCGTCAGGTGAGAGTCCCTGCTCGCGCGTATGTAATGCAGAGAGGATATCTTCGCGAAAGAGGCCCGATACCTGCATTACATCACTTTAGTGAATAATACTCCCCCGACAGGTATATGACAGTATCCACCAGTTCACTCCGCCTGGATTGTTCCCTCAAAAAAGAGTCCATGCTTCCAAAGGATTCTTCTTGTTTCTTACACACAATGAATATCACTGATCGTGGGATATGCAATCCGCATTACGGGGTATTCACACCTGGATAGAACGTCTTTTTCACACGTTATCCGGAAAACAGGGGCAGATATTCCTTATTTCAGACCTGCACTTCAACCATGCAAAAATTCTCCGCCACTGTCACCGTCCCTATGCATCTCTCCGCCATATGAACAGGGACCTCGTGGAGAGGTGGAACAGTGCTGTCGGGCCCGGGGATACCGTGTATCACCTCGGGGATTTCAGCATTCGGGGCAGCCCGTTCCGGTGGATCAGGGAACTGAACGGAAAAAAAATATTCATCCGTGGAAACCATGATCACCCCCTTCTCAGGGCAAAACACCACTCAATCCTCTCGTTCCGGGGGTATAGGTTCTACCTCGTCCATGACCCCGGCGATGTTCCCCCCTCGTGGGAGGGGTGGGCCATCCATGGACATACCCATGACAAGATCCCGGAGTATCCCTTCATCAACGGCGAATCGAAGACAATCAATGTGTCCTGCGAATGCACGGGGTATACCCCCGTCTCCCTTGATCACATCATAATGCTTGATATTGGCACAATTTCCCGGATGGAGACCGTGCACAGCAAGCCGATACGCAAAAACTAGGTGAAATCCCGCACCTCCCAGTCCAGTAATCCCGCCCTTTCCATGCACCCTGTCCTGCCGGATTGCGTGAAAACCGGGGAATGTGTATTCACATCTTCAGTTTCTGCAGGAAAAAGACCCCGATACAGATGGCCGCGATGGAGAGTGCCATGAAGAGCATGTCGGTCCCGGAGAGCATCTGGAGAGCAAGAACCCTCTGGAAGAAGCTGACAATCAGCACCATGATGATCACCTTGATGATCTTGTTCTTCAGGTCGTCGAGATTCGAGATCTCGAGGATGTTGTGAAAGATCCCGCCCTGCCTGGCGATATCGATCTTCGAGATGAAGAGCTCGTATATTCCAAAAGAGAAGATGAGAAGCACCATCCCGATCAGGTAGAAGTCCACCGCACCGATGATCCCAATAAGGATCTCCGTGTGTGCAACGTGCAGATGGGTAAGGTCGACGGAATTGATAAGGGTGCTGAGTATTTCGAGCGACCCGCATACAAAGAGCACAATCGCAGAGAACGTGCCAAAGACCACGGCCAGGATGACGATGAGGCGGGAGTTCCAGAGCAATCCCTCGAACGTATTTTCAACGATATGCTGTTCATCGGGGGCCTTGATAGTGCCCTCTGGTCTTGACGGATCCATTGCCTTATCTCTTCGACGCATTGCGTGAAAATAGATTCGGATGCAGTGAAATCCCCCGGTTTCCCGGGTGAGGGGAAAAAAGAGGGAGGCCGGCGGTTCTCCGGCCTGTTGATCCCTCTCACAGTACTTTCAGCACCATGAGTGTGATATCGTCAAACTGCGGTCCCGTTCCTGCATATGCCATGACGTCGTTCACAATCGCGGAGATGATCTCTTTTGCCGCAAGGTCCCTCGATGCCTCCACCATGGCAGAGAGCCTCTCCACACCGTATTCCGCATTCTTTTCATCCGTCGCTTCCGTCACTCCATCCGTGTAGAGAACCAGCACATCTCCGGGAGTGAGCCGGATTGTCACAGCTTCCAGGTCAATTTCATCGATGACCCCGAGTGCAATCCCCCTGGCTTTCAGGAGGCTGATACCGTTGCTTTCCGATGAGAGGTGGAGTGGCGGGTTGTGGCCGGCATTCACGAACGTCAGGGTCTTTTCCCTGATATCGAGGATGGCATAAAAGAGGGTGACGAACATGCTGGTCTTGGAATCCAGGTAAATGAACCGGTTGGCTTCCCTGATGGAGGCAACGGGGTCCGGGTTTCTCGATGCACTCGCCCGGATAAGGGTGCGCGAGAGCGCCATGAAAAGGGCGGCGGGCACTCCCTTTCCTGACACATCCGCAATCACGAGCCCCCAGCTCGTGCGTCCCACCGGTATGAAGTCATAGAAATCACCACCCACCTCGGCCGCGGGGAGATTGAATCCCTCGAGATCGATTCCCGCGATCTCGGGTGCGGTCTCGGGAAGGAAACTCTGCTGTATCCCTTTTGCAATCTCAAGTTCCTTCTGGATCCGCTCTTTTTCGGCTGTGGTGATGCGGAGGTTGCGGATGTGTTCTTTGAGATCGGCTGCCATCCTGTTGAATGATGACGCGACATCCTCGAATTCGTCACCAGTCTGCACATCCACCCGGTAATCCAGGTCACCGTCTCCAATGGCCTCCGATCCTCTCTTCAATTCTTCGAGCGGCTTCGTGAGATGGCGGGAGAAGACAAGCGAGAGGATGATCACAATGACCAGAAGTATCAGAAATGCACCGGTGAAGACCGTGCGAAGGGTCTCCTGCTGGCTGGTGATATGGGACGCAGTATCCTCGGATGCACTGATAATGCTCGCACGTGTGGAGAGAACGGGGGCAATCACCTCATCGACGGGCATCACGACCCCGACGCTCCAGTTCACGCTCCTGACCGGCGCGTACGCGATGAAACGATCACCTCCCTCGAAACTGACACGGGAAACCCCCTCTTTCCCTGCTGTCATCTCCCGGGCGACATCCACGAGCCCGCCATTTTCGCTCTCCAGGAGGTTCTCGGTCACAAAAGACTCGTCCCAGCCCATATCCCCTGAAGAGAGCCCCGGCCGGGTTATCACGTTCCCGTGCTGGTCAATGAGCATGGCATACCCGGTGTCCCCCACCTGCGTCCCGATGATGTTCTGGTTGATGGTCTCTATGGTGACATCGGCCCCGATCACCCATACCCAGCCTCTTTCACGGTCTGTGACCGGCTTTGAGCAGGTCATCATCAGCCCGTGGCCCAGGAGATCGACATATGGCTCGGACCATGTGAGATTGCCCGTCCTCTTTGCTTCAGCGAACCATCCTCTCAGTCGCGGGTCAAATGACGCATCCATCCCCGTGAACCAGGGATAGATACACGACATCCCGCTCCCTGTCCCGACGTACACCGCGGCAAGGTTTTGGTCCGCTGCAAAAAGCGGGATGAAAATATCGGTCAGCATCCCTGCGGCGTCCCGCTCCTCCGGCGTAATGTCATCTTCGGCGCCCGGGGAGAGAAAGAGCACAGTGGTGGAAAAGCGGTCGGCAGGTTCCTCATCCTGCAGATAAAAATGACGTGTCCTGACGCGGGAAGGATCATCCTGGACTGCCTCCGCATACCCTGCCATCATCTCGATCTCCCCGGATACCCTGTCGAATATGATATTGCTGATATATGCCTGGTCGCGGGCAAGGCGGAGGAGGGATTCCCGGGCGTCCTTCTCCATTGCTGCTGTGCTGTCCGCCACTGCCCGGTCCCCGAGGGCACTGCTGCTCTCCACCGCGTACCTGCTCACGTCACCTATCTGGACAAATGCGAGAATCCCCGTGATAAACAGCGCACTGACAGAGAGAATCAGGAATACCAGAAGGATCTTGGTCTTGACAGAGAGACGTATGTGCCTTCGACCCTCTTTTTCGGGGTTCATCCTGTATTCTTCTGACCCGGGAGGAAAAAAGACCGCCGGTGATCCGATGAATTGTTATCATTTTCCCGGATTATGAAAACCCGTTCGTTCAGCTCTTCACTCCGGCACCAGAAGGAGAATGGACAATTTCTAATACTCACACATCCGTCTTTCTGATATGAATGTGCGTGCAGTTGCGACCAGGGGTGCATGAGACAGCCATGCACTGCCAGGGAATATCCGAAATATCCCTGTTCCGGGCTGCCTCTTTGCCCGCGCCGGAGAACTGCTGATGGAAATACCCGCTGCATTTCGTGGACCCGATGGGATATGGAACAGCGCACTTGTCGGCACCGCCACTGCCGTGATCCTCACCAACGCCATCGCTCTCATGATGGGCATCACTGTCGTCTTCTCACATCTCCTCTATATCCCGGTCGTCATAGGCGCCTACCGGTATCCACGGCACGGACTCCTGTTTTCCGCAGCGATCGGGTTGGCCTACCTTATTCTTGTCATACTCTTCAGGGGAGAGAATGGCCCGGTTTTCTCTGAAGCACTCATCCGGGCCTGTGTTCTGGTCATAATTGGATGGCTGATTGCCACCTTATCCCTCCGCCTTCGCGGGCAGGAGGATCTCTACCGCGGTCTCTTCGACAACTCGGAAGCCGGAAGCATTCTGGCCCGGAAGGAGGAGGATGAGTGGATCATCGAAGAGGTCAACTGGAATGCATCGGAACTTCTTGGAAGAAGCCCTGCTGAACTGAAGGGTGCCCCTCTGACACTTTTCTGGAACGAGGAACAGGCCAGGCCGGTCTTTGCCCGCCTGTCTGCCGATGAGAAGATCTATGCCGAAGAAGCCATCTTCACGACCCGGGATGGGGACCACCAGCATGTACTGGTCTCCATCGCAGCACTCCCGGGAGGGCGGGCTATAATCACGGGGGTCGACATCACCAAGAGGGTAAACGCAGAAGAGGCACTCCAGACGGCAAACGAAAAATTGAGCCTCCTCTCACAGATCTCATCCGACCACCTCCACCGGACCGTGAACGATATCATCGAGACCGCAGACCTGGCATCCAGCGAATGCAAAGATGCAGGAGCACTTGGCCTCATTGACCAGATAAGGAAGAAAGCATGGAACCTTGCCCGGCAGATCTTCCTCACCGAGACGTACCAGGGACTTGGCGCATCCCCTCCCGGGTGGATCCGGGTCCAGGATGCCCTCCGGACCACGGGTCCCCCGCCTGCAGGGGATGCCATTTCCGTCCGCTCCTGGGCAGCACGCCTCGAAGTCTATGCGGACCCGCTGTTCCGTGATGTCCTTGCACACCTTGTAGACAACTCTATCCGCCACGGTGCCGGTGTGCACAATATCGTCGTCTCGTATCGCGAAATCCCCGGTTCTCTTGAACTGATCGTTGAGGATGACGGGAAGGGGATCCCACAGGAGAAAAAAGAGTCGATCTTCGAATATGATTCAGGGCAGCACGCGGGTCTCGGCCTCTTCATCTGCCGCCAGATACTCGCGGTGACCGGGATCACCATTGCCGAGAACGGGGTGGAAGGCAGGGGTGCGCGGTTCGTCATGAGGATCGCAGACGAGAATTTCCGGATTGAAGGGACATCTGAAGATGCGCCTGTTTTTCCCCTGCCCGCCCGGGACAGGAATGCAGGGGATACCGATGCCGGGGTCCGCGAACTCCTCTCCGCTGAATTCCCTGTCGCGAATGAAATCTGGATAGATTACCATGCAACGAAAGGGGATCCCCGAACCGATCGGATCTTCGCTGCGTTTGCCGGAGGCGATGCGGTTTCGCTCGCACGGTGCCGCTGGCATCCCGACGGCCTCGAGGTGGACGCGGTCTTTACCCCGGCAGAGCACCGCGGCCACGGGTATGCACATCTGACAGTCAAAGGGCTCGTGGAGGCGTGCGGGAACGAGACGCTCTATATGCACTCGGTGCTGAACCTGACAGATTTTTACGGGAAATTCGGGTTTGTTCCCATAGGGGAGGACGATCTTCCGCCGACAATAAAGGAGAGATTTGCCTTTGCCGGGGGGCAACTGGAAGGGGCAAACGTCCAGCCCATGAAGCGGGAGCCGCCATTGTAAGGGGATAGTGTGCGGGAAGGAATTGAGCGGGCCCTGGGTATCAGGGCTGAAAAATCGGAATAATTCACAAAAGATAATAATTTCGCTCGATGAATAGTGTGTAATGAGAGTGAGAGCCCCCATGAAATACAGCAGGCCCTTCATTATGATATTTCTCCTTGGATGTATTGCAGGAGCGGTATACGCAGATCCCGGTGTCCCGCAGACAGAGGAGACGCAGGGAATAACCACAACAACTGCAATGCAGCTTCTCGGGACCGCGAGCGAAGGAGACTCTGTCGTCATGAATGTGGATGATGGATACCATACAGCATGGCCCCCCGCGCCCCCGATCGCACCAAGTTCTGTCGTCTCCACGAGTGCATATTCGGAGAATACGCTGGCCGACCAGGGAGCCATCTCCTATACCAAGAGTGTCTCACTTGATACCCGGGGAATGGCAACCGAGAACCAGCATAACCTGGAAACAGACAAAATTGCTGCATTCATGGGTTCCGATACCGGCCGGATGACATCTGAAGAAACCCTTCTCCTCGATGGCGTGGGGGCGGGGACGGATACGTGGACAACCATCACCTGCCCGTTCACAGCCGCTGATTATGACAGCATCATCCCGCCTTTCTGCAATATCGTGGAGCAGGGAAGCGAGGTGGATATCACTTCCGGGATCCTCGCGACAGAGACCCGGGAACGCTTTATCATGGGCGTGGTGCCTGATCCCGCTGTTGATGGTTCTATCGGTTTCGGCATGGACTGGCCCTGGCCGGTATCGGACCCGGGCACAGAAATGAACTATGACTTCACCCTTGCAGGTATCGGGAGTTCCCCTGCGACAGGCTCTGCGTCAGTATTCATGCAGGCCCATATCCAGGAGGCAAGGATCGCAAAAGTATCCTATTCGTCTCAGAGCGACCGGACATACACATATCCACAGTCCTCTGATATCGTGTATTCCGAAAGGACCACGGCTACAGGGCTCATAGAGATGTTCCAGAAAGACATGCAGTATACTTCGAAATTCACCGGCCCTGCGGGGACATGGATTGAAATAAATCCCCCTGTCTGAACCAGCAGTGAGAGAACCGGGGCTTTTCCCGGCCCGGACGGTTCTCGCCATTTTTTTCTGCATCCTGCACAAGAGTGAAAAACCTGTATTTTTTGTGGATTTGGGATTATTCAAGGTCTCTCGCGCACCCGGAATCGATTGCGGCCTGTTTTACCGCCACAGCGATTGCGCGTGTGACTTCCCGGTCAAGGATGGTGGGGAGGATATGTTCCCGGTGGGGGTGGGGCACGTAATCTGCAATGGCGTGCGCGGCAGCAACCTTCATCTCGTCGCTAATCCTGGTGGCAAAGACATCAAGCGCCCCCCTGAACACCCCCGGGAACGCGAGGGCATTGTTGATCTGGTTTGAAAAATCGCTCCTGCCGGTTCCCACCACCGCGGCCCCGGCATGCCTGGCGGCATCCGGCATGATCTCGGGGACCGGGTTTGCCATGGCAAAGATAACGGGGTTGTCATTCATGCGCCGGATCATCTCTTCGGTGAGCACGCCGGGGCCCGAAACCCCTATGAAGACGTCCGCACCCTCCATGGCATCGGAGAGGGTCCCGGATCTCCCTGTCCGGTTTGTCTCGTCAGCGAGGATGAACTTGTACTTGTTGCTGTAGAGGCCCTTCCGCCCGCGGTGAATGATCCCCTGGGTATCGCAGACCACGATCTCCTTCACACTCTGGCAGACATCGGGGTTATACCCTATGCAGCGCAGGAGCCTGCTGATGGCATACCCCGCAGCACCCGCGCCGCAGACAACGATATGCAGGTCTTCGAACTGTTTCCTTGTGGCACGGCAGGCATTGAGGAGGGCCGCAAGCACGGTGATGGCAGTGCCGTGCTGGTCGTCATGCATCACGGGGATCCCGGTATCCTGGAGGGCTTCCTCGATCTCAAAACACCTCGGCGCAGCGATATCCTCGAGGTTTATCGCCCCGAAGACAGGCGTGATATTCTTCACCTGGTCGGAGAAATCGGCATGGGCACTCTCGAAACAGATGGGGAATGCATCGATGCCCGCAAATTTCTTGAAGAGGATGGCTTTTCCCTCCATGACAGGAATGGCCGCGTATCCCCCGATATTCCCGAGGCCGAGAACGGCCGATCCGTCGGTCACAATCGCGACGGAGTTGCGCTTGAGGGTATATTTGTAGGCCAGGTCCCTGTCCTTCTGGATAGCCCTGCACACCTCGGCCACTCCGGGCGTGTAGGCCCGGGAGAGATCGCGGCGGGTCTCCAGTGGAACCTTGGATCGGATCTCGAGCTTGCCATGGTGCTCCGCGTGCAGCTGCAGTGCCTCGCGGTAGATCGCATTCCGGTCCTCATCCTGCTCCATGATCCCTCCTCTGTACCGGATTATATAAAGACCCTTGTGTATTCACCGGATCACTGCTGAATTGCACCGGGAGGCGGCATCGCGGCAATCATTATCTGCCTCAACGGCAACCTGAATTGCTATGGCCAGCAGAATACCCGGACCGCTTCTTCTTCCCCTGTATATCCTGCTGGCATGCCTGCTCCTTTCGGGATGTTCTGCTCCGGGGGAGGGCCCTGAGGGCCTCCCCGGGGATGCCTCCGGGGAATGCGGGATATCGACGCAGGCGGCGGTCATGCGTGTCATGGACGGGGATACCATGGCAGTGATGTATCCGGGAGGCGGGGAGGAGACTGTCCGGGTGCTCGGGATCGATACCCCTGAGACGAGTGACGAGGGGAACCTCGGGAATGAATATCCCGGTATACGCAATCCCGCACACCTCACGTCATGGGGGCTGAAGGCTCGCGCATATACCAGGTCCCTTGCAGGGGGCAGGACGGTCACTCTCACCAGTGATTGCCGGGCCGGTGAGTACGACCGGTATGGCAGGCTGCTCTCCTATGTCGATATCGACGGCACAGATCTCGGTGCCCTCCTCATCGGCGAGGGGTATGCGAGGGTGTATACCGCAGAATCCTTCGGGAGAAAATCTTCTTATCTTGCACTCCAGTCCGAAGCACAGAGGACAGGGACAGGCCTCTGGGGAGATGGAGATGCACCAGAGGAACACAGGGCTATGCCTGTCACCATCACAAGAGTCCAGTACGATGCCCCCGGCGAGGACCGCGGGAACCTGAACGGCGAATACATAGTCCTTGCATCGACTGAGATGACCGATCTCAGCGGATGGACGCTCACTGACAACAGCGGGACGACATTCACGTTCCGCGATGTGGTGCTCAATCCCGGAACCACTCTCACACTGTATGTCGGGTCCGGGACGCCCACTACTACCGCCCTCTACTGGAACCTTTCAGAGCCGCTGCTCGGGAACACCGGCGATTCTGTCATCCTCCGTGATTCTGACCGGAATGTGATCGCTCTGTACCAATGGGGAAGTTGAATAGCGAATTTCAAGCCCTGTGGTAAATGTGATGTGTTCTTTCCCTTGTTCAACGCTATCCTGTCCGCCTTGCACTCGAATTGTAGATCGGGCCGTGCCTGTATTCGGGAGTATAGGGAACATAAGACGCTGGCCTATTGAATGTGAAATGTATAGAGGGAAAAAATTTTGAGGGTATACTCAATTCTGGCGGGGAACAGGGAGGGGAAAATACTGAGGGAAAATCCGGGCGAGTGTAGGTGAATGAAGGAAACTGCAACGCTGCCGAGACTGGAACAGCCAGCACGAGCATCAGGACAATGAAAATGCTGATTGCTTCTGACATCTTATTCACGGGTATCTCTCTCCATCGTGACGCGTCCTGCCATGGCCAGGTATCAGATATTTACCTATTTATAATTTATGAACCATCGAATTAGCTGATTGGGTTGGCAGCACTCAAATCGACACGCTGCAGGTCATATCCGCTGATCTTTACTGTGACCCTCACGTAAGAGAGAAATCTCATCATGCGTTCCCAGTGCATTTCACTGTAATATCTCCCGGAATGAAAAACCTCTTTTTTCCATACAGAAGGATTCATTCACAGAGCAGCTTGCCCCCAGGGGGATGAGATGTCACTCCTATTCCCGGGTGATCTTGCAGGGCCCGCTGCTCGGGACAACGGTCACGTAACTCTTGGGAATTTTCGACTCGAGAGACGCTTTCACCCTGTCAATTACGCCCTGCACCTCGCACATCTTCCGCTCTCCATCGAACTCGAGAAAAATCTCGATGTAAACGTTGCTCCCGCTTCTCCTTGACCGGACCCCGTGGAATGCCTCATACTCGTCAAAGAACTCGGTGAGCTCCCGCAGGATCACTATCTGGAGGGATTCATCGAGCGTCTTATCGAGGAGGTCGGGGAGCGAAGAGGATATAACCCGGTACCCTGTGGTAAAGAGGAACCCGACAATGATCATTGATGCGAAGGGATCGATATACACCGCCCACCAGAACTGGTGCAGGACGATTGAGAAGACAAGAGCGAGGAGGACCGAGAGGTCGGAGAACGCTTTTGTCCGGAACAGGCGCCACTGGGACTCCATGATGGGAGAGTATTCCTTCTTCGCCAGCCGGTAATTCTTCTGCCAGAGCCAGGTATTCACCGCAACACCGATGCTCATCATCACGAGCGCAAGCGCAACACCGCTCAACTGGAGTGCTTCGGGTTCGATGATGCGGGTGATCGCCGTATAAAAGACGAGGATGAGCGAGACGAGCATGACCGCACCGGTGACGATGCTCGTCACTGTCTCGAACTTCCCCATCCCGTAATCGTAGGTCGCCTGCTGCCCCCTGGCAAGCTTCCTGATGGTGAGCCATGCAAAGAACGTGGCCAGCAGCTCGTTTCCGCATTTCACCACGTCGGCAAACATGGTGATGGACCCGGCGAGGATTGCGGCAATGATGTCGGGGATCCAGAGGAAGAAGTCCACCACGAGGCTCGTGAAGACGGTTCGTTCCTTCTTTGCCAGGGTCGCTCCATCAGGGACCGATCCATCCTCCATTCCAGGGATATGGCTCATGCGGGGATACTCAGTCTTTTCGTATGTACCGAAAGGTGAAAATACCCGCAGATATGAAGGCGAAAAACCCCCCCTGCGGCAGCCCCGAAACAGCAGTCTCCACCGGTGCGGGCTTTGCTCCCTCCAACCCCTCACCACCGGGAGACTGCATCGTCCACTGTGGAGTGAATCCGGAGTATCCTGGTAAAACCTGCAAGTTCGAATATATTCCTCACTTCATCTGAGAGGCCGGAGAGATCGCAACGGCCCCCATGCTTTTTTGCGCTCTTTGCGGCCGCAAGTACCATCCTGAGCCCGGCGCTGTTGATGTAAGGGACCGCGGCGAGATCCAGGAGCAGGTTGCAGTCACCATCCTCAATGATCTTCCCTATATCCTGGCCGAACTCATCGGCAGTGGTTCCATCAATCCTGCCTTTCACGTGCACAACCTGTACGTCCCGCACCTTCTCACACCGCAGTTCCATACCATCATCCCGGGGAGTGCGCCTCCCTGTATATGGACTCCTTTAGCATCCGGTGAGTGATAAAGAGTGATCCCTGGAGCGTGGCGGGTCGTCCGGGATCATCGGGGTCCTTTCCGATCTTTCCCTCCTGTGATACTGGTCAAACCACATGTCAGCGGAGGAAGCCTGGCTCCTCCTCTGAAGCAGAGACGATCGCGACTCCGGCGCCGTCTCGAGATCTTCGGTGTATGTATCCCATCCATCGGCATCATTCCTCCTTTCCATGTCCTGCTGCCAGTTTTCCCGCCGGCCAGTATCCTGAACCTCGCCGGCATTCAGACTGTATCCGGCCGCCTTTCTCCCCCATCCCGTGGCATCCTCCGCACGATCCACGGCATAGATGATCTCCTCCCACGCTTTTTCGAGAAGTTTCATGTAGTAGCCCACGTCGAAGCGTGCTGCTTTCCAGTCGAGATCCACTGCCCAGGTGCGGGCATCTGTCACGACGTAGCTCACCTCCATCCCCGGAGAGAGGGCGATCCCTTCTGCCGCACAGGCCCTGACCGCAGACGCCTCAGGGCACGCATGGCGATAGCGGAGGGTGCTGATTCTCCTGCTGACCGCCATCTCCTCCGGGCGGGCAAGGGGGAGATTCTCCCTGGCATGGCGATACCGCTGACGGAGCTGTTCGCGGAGTTCCGCGATCTCAGGGAGTGTGCCGGCCTGCCGGAGGATCTCCAGCATCTCCTGCTGCGCGGCCCTGATATACGCAGGGGTGTCTCCCCGGCGGGCAGCGATCCCGCGCACCTTCAGGCTCCCGCGAGAGAGCCTGCCGTAGTAGCGGTTGTAGGCACCGGAACCATCGGCCATGGGGAGGAAAACGAGCCAGTCGTACGCATCAACGACGGTGTGCAGCCGGGTCTCTCTCTCCACGCGCTCCTTGAAGGCCGCTACCGGTCCACCGCGGACCCACAGGCAGTCCACAATGCCATGCAGGACGGAAAAACCCATCTCCTCCGCGATGTCCCTCGTGCGGAGCAGAACTTCGCGTGCACTGCCGGTGATTGCCTCGTGCACTTCGATCCGCCCGAACTTTGCGTTCCGGTAGCCAGTGTACCCGAAACAGGTGACAAGCATCCACTTGAGGATGGAGTCCGGGCCTTCATACCGGGGGTCGAGTGCCTTCTTCTGCTTGGTCTCCATACGCATGGCGATGAGGGGGGCGAGCACCCCGGGGAGAAAGCCGCTCCGCCCCGGGCAGCCCAGGGTCTCGGGTGAGAGGTTGTCCCTGACGATGAGCGAAGGGTACAGAGAAGTGAAATCGATCTCGTGGACTCCTTCATGGATGCCGGGGAGCGGCTGGAACATCATGCCCCCCCGGTCAGCTGCTTTCAGTGAGGAGAAGTGTCGCGCTCCCTCGGGATCGCTCTTCCGCCAGGGCACCGCGATCCCCTGCCGCAGGGCCTCGTACACCTCGTACGATGAGATGAGTGTCCCGGAAGTGAACCGGGCGGTGAGGTTCGGGGGGAGGCCCGAGATGCGGGCGCCGATGAGGATCCCTGAAAGACCACTCTCCCGGAAGTGGAAACTCTGACGGGTATCCACCAGCAGCCTCCCGTCGGGGATCAGGGCACCCACCCTGTACTCCGTCCTGCCGTAACTCCAGTAGGACTGCGCGGAGAGGCGCCGGAACCTGCCGGAACGGGAGAGGGAGGTCTCAATCCCCCTCTCTTTTGCTCGCTCCACCAGCCGTGGCACCCATACGTCAGCCTGGGGGAAGAGGATCACGTCCGGGTCGGCCGATGCAACCAGTCCGCCAAGGTCAGAGAGGATATCCTTCTCGTCCCCTCCCAGCCGCTCAACCCTGCCGTCGACCGAGATAAGGACAGATGTGACAGGGCGTGCGGAGAAAGGGTTGTCTGCAACCGAGATCTCCACTGCCGGGAGATCGGAGATGAGATCGGTGGAGAACCGGGACTCCGCTCCCTCGCAACAGGGAACCAGGTTCCTCTCTGCCAGGAAGCAATGGTCCGCACGGAGATCGGCGTTGAATATCTGCGCCTCGTAGTGGGTCTGCTTCTCCACGAGACCCGCAACGTCCCTCCCGGCCTGCACACGGTATCCTTCGAGGGTCCCGTACACCGTGCGGATGCGGCACTCCTCCACGGGGAAGCGGCTCTCCAGGCCTTCCAGCAGGTCTTCGCAGGCGTGGCAGACGGGAAGGTGCAGGAGGAATGACGAGGGTGCAGGGACCACATGATGACGGCATCCCCGACCCCGCTCCCAGGTCTCCACCTGCCCGTTGCGGGCGCAGGTGTCAAGGATCCACATGACGCCTCACCCCGCCACTTCCCTTTTCCAGTTCAAGCAGCACCGAAAAGAGGGCGGCCTCGAGAGGGTCATCGAGGTGGTAAAAGCACTCGCTCGCATGCCTCCGGGTCATCTCCGCCACGCGGAGTGCATACGTCCTCTCCTCTCCGGGCAGGGTGCGGGCCGCCCGTTCCCACCGTGTTGCAAGGTCGCGGACCCCCATCCTGACGCTTGTAAAACTCCTCCCCACTTCATGCACCTCCCAGGGTTTGCTGGCCCCGCGGGAGTCCGCCCGGATAGCGATCCCTCCCCCTCCCGCGTGCACGGGGTGCCGGTGCCCGGGCAGCGGGGCTGGCAACATAGAAGACCCTGTCGGCGAGTCTCGCCATCTCCTCGAACGATGGATCGGGGGAGACGGTGTGGAGGACAACGAGAGTGCTCTGCCCCATCTGCCTGAGGCACTCCCCCACCTGGGGGGCCGTCCCGCCGCCGCATCCCTCGTAGAGCGTGGGGTCGTGTTCGACAAATACGATTGTATGGTATGACTCCCTGAGGATCTGCAGGAGCTGGAACGCGGTGAACGCCCGCCTGACCTCGATGCTGACGGACCTGCGGTTGATCCCCGAGAGGAGCCGGGAGTAGTTCCCGCTCACGAAGAGGAAGAGGAAACGCCTGAGTACCGGGTTATCGTTCAAACCCTCCAGCACCACCTCCTCCGGGGCCACTACGGCCGAGAACGTCCCGCTCCGCAGGGTGACCGAGGGGTGGAGGTCGAACTCCATGCCTGTGACACTGGCACTCATCCGGCCATAAGGATGGAGAGCAGGCGGGGTGAAAGTGCAGCAGGAGGCTTCAAGTAGATAAAAAAACACCGGAATACAAAGTTATTTCAGGATTTCAGCTCCAATGGTCCGCGTATTATTCCAGTGCGGCATTCATTCACGCGAATTGCACCTGATTATGAGAATCGAAGGATTGAACAGGATCCGCATCATTGGTTAAGGGCATGGAACGATTGAAGTGTGCCAAGTGCAACAGGGAATTCTACCTCAATACCGGATGCTCCGTCTGTGCTCCTCCCCCCCAGGGCCCCCATTATTGTCCTGAATGCGGGGGTTCCCTTCATCGCATGGCTCCTTCTTACTTCATCTCCCAGGACAGATGGGAGACGGATTAGTCCTGACTGCCGTCCGCGATCGATCGCGGGCCTCCCCTTTTTTCCCCGCCTTGCGATCCTTTTACTGAACCATGAATGCCATGGCAATCTTTAAGGCAGGTGAAGGCAATTTGCGGGCAGGGAGAAAAGGAGATCTCCATGTCATCGAAACTGATGGAATATTTCAACAGGCAGCCGAGGATAGGAACGCTCAGCACTGCCGGCAAAGACGGAAAAGTCGATGTTGCGGTCTTCGGGTCGCCTCATATGACCGATGAGAAGACGGTTGTCATGGGGCTTGGAAAAAACCGGACGCTCACGTACCTGGAGGAGAACCCCCATGCCGTGTACCTGATCATGGAACCAGGCAGGACTATCATGGACTGGAAGGGGCTCCGCGTCTATCTGAAAAGGACGGATATTGCAACTTCAGGCCCGATGCTCGAGAGTTTCAGGAGCCAGATTGCAAAGATTGCCGGGGATGCTGCCGCCGCCATGATCCATGCTGCGGTGAATTTTGAAGTGACAGAGGTGCGGCCGCTCATCGATATAGGGCAGGGATGGGAAAAATCAATCTAAGCTCACCTTTTTGTAAAAAAGATCCCGCGTGAACGTGCCCTGATCATTGCATATGGAGGGACGTCGGGTCAATCGGGAATGACTTCCCTCCTTTTTTTTCTTCCTGCGCTATTTACCGACAGGAATCCCCCACCGGATGAGACCGGGTGGTGGGCTGACAGGATCTCTGGGCCAGGTCTTTGGGCAGGCTGACCCGGCGCTCCATAGCAAAAACTATTTACATAATGTTTGGCTAACTTAACATTATATACAGAATAGAACACATCAAATGGGAAAGCCTGTGAAAGAATGACACACGTAAAAAAAATGGAAGGAAAGATACCGATGAGAACACTCTATGCATTGCTCTTTGCAATCACTATGGTCTTCACTTTTACCGCCGCAGTAGCGGGTGAGACCACATCCGGCAGTGCGGATGTTTCGTATATTATGCTGAATGGCAATTCGATTGCCCTGGACGGAAGTGGTGCGGCCGTTGACGGCAGCATGATCACAATCACTTCTGCAGGAACGTACAGTATCTCCGGTTCACTGGATGACGGGCAGATACGTATCGACAGCACAGATGCCGAAAATGTAAACCTCATCCTGAATGGAGCGAATATTGCCTGTTCCACAAGTGCCCCGATATACATACTCAGTGCTGAAAAAACAGTCATAAACCTGGCAGATGGTACCAGTAACAGTGTAACTGACGGGACTGCGTATGTCCTTCCGGATGCAGATTCAGACGAGCCCAACGCGGTAATTTTCAGTAAAGATGACCTG
The DNA here is from genome assembly GCA_964452625.1 of uncultured Methanolinea sp. Classification (GTDB taxonomy): domain Archaea; phylum Halobacteriota; class Methanomicrobia; order Methanomicrobiales; family Methanospirillaceae; genus Methanolinea_A. The sequence goes on along the minus strand of CAYVMJ010000001.1, from coordinate 340,152 downwards.
ACGATCAAGGGGAGCGGGACGCTCACGGTCGATGCCAACTACAATGATGGTATCACCAGCAAGGACGACCTGAAGATTACCGGCGGCAGCATCACCGTGCAGGCGGTAAACGACGGGATCAGGGGCAGGGACTCTGTTGAGATCAAGGGTGGATCTATTACCGTGAATGCGGCCGGCGACGGCATCCAGTCAAATAACGACGAGGATGCAGAGAAAGGATATATCTCCATCGAAGACGGCACTCTCAACATCATTGCCGGTGCGGATGGCATCCAGGCTGAAACGAGCCTCGCTATCAGCGGCGGCGACATTACGGTAAAGTCGGGCGGCGGCAGCAGCGCGGTCAGCACCCAGAATACGGGCGGCGGCCGGGGCATGGAGACCATCGTAACCGGTACCGACGACGACAGCGACAGCGCAAAAGGCCTGAAGGCAGGAGCCGCGGTCATTATCACCGGCGGGACGCTCGATATCAACTCTGCCGATGATGCAATCCACTCGAACGACGCGATCATCATCAGTGGGGGGGAGAGTGCACTGGCATCATCGGACGATGCAATCCATGCGGATTCCACCCTTGAGATCAATGGCGGCGATATCACCATCGCAAGGTGCTACGAAGGACTCGACAGCGCGGCCATCACCATCAACGGGGGGGATATCCACCTTGTTGCGAGTGACGATGGTGTCAATGCCGTGACGAAGGGCGCAGGCTCCGAGATGATGGGAGGGCCGGGCCAGAACACCTTCGCAGCAACAGGTTCGAATTCCCTCGCTATCAATGGAGGATATCTCGTGGTGAACGCAGGAGGCGACGGTCTCGATATCAACGGCCCGATCACAATGACTGATGGGACTGTCATCATCAACGGTCCTACCAACAGTGGCAACGGGCCGATTGATTACCTTGGAAGTTTCACGATCTCCGGCGGTGATTTCCTCGCGGTGGGGAGCGCCGGGATGGCAATGGCCCCCAGCACCTCGTCAACCCAGAACTCGGTGATGCTGACCTATTCGGCGTCCCAGGCGGCGGGGACACTCGTCCACATCGAATCAGACGAAGGCGAGGACATCCTGACATTTGCACCTGCCAAGACATACCAGTCGGTAGTATTCAGCTCCTCCGCCCTTGCACGTGGTTCCGGTTATGTGGTATACTCCGGTGGCCGGTCGACAGGCACGGTGCAGGACGGCCTGTATTCGGGCGGGACCTACACCCCCGGGACAGAAGTGACCAGTTTCACCATCTCCGGCACGGTCACAACAGTCGGATCGCAGAACGGCCAGATGCCGGTAAACATGCCTGGCAACCGGACGGTAAACATGCCGGGAAACATACCAGGCAGCATGGCGGGAAACGGGACGAAGACCGTGCCTGGTAATGTCCCCGGGGGCGCGAACAGTTATACTCCCGGTGCCACGTCATGGAATACAACCAGGACAGTGCAATGGAATGCTGCAGCCACCATCGACAGATACATTCGCGAGAATGCACAGGGAAGCATGTCCTATTACATTCGCGGCAACACTGCTGGCGGAATGAACAGCGGTATATCCGGATATTCAGCGGCAGGGATGACTGCCTTTCTTCCGGGAGGCGCTGCCGGGAACCAGACCGGTTTTCCGCCCGCCGCCCCGGCAGGTGGCATGAACAGTATTGCACAGGGACCCACGCCTTCTTCCGGATTGGCAAAGAACAGCCTGATTGCAGCCGGATACAGAAGATTCCGGTGATTCGCACAGACCCCCAAAACTAAAGCCCATCCCCCCTTCCGGGCTCCTGACTGGAGATCTCCCCTGGTGCCGGGAGATCTCCGGGGTCTCACACATCTCCTTTTCCTGGATTCTCATGAGAGGCATAACCTTGCCTCCCTGGCAATTCACCCACGTGCAGGAAATTGACCAAGGCTTTTTCTGGGTCGCGCGAGACTCCGGCTCAGACGCTTGTCTGTTCAGCCGATGTATGTGGGAGCAATTTTGTCATAGCACGCCCCACCACTGATCATGGCTTCTTACGTCCACAGGATAGAAGTGCATTTTATATCGGATCCGAGGGTCGCCACCCGGAGCGCGAGAATCCGCTCCCAGGGATTTCCTCTTGATGCACTGCACCTCGTGGATGTGTACACCATTGCAACCCGCTCGCGGGATTTTTCCCCCGACGAACTCTCCCGGATAGGTGCCCAGCTCGTCAATCCTGTCGTGCAGGAATATACAGTAGACCGTGCGACAGAAGCGCCATTCGATCACGCGATCGAAGTCGGGTTCCTTCCCGGGGTGACCGACAATGTCGGGACCACCGCGCAACAGACGATCGAAGACTTCCTCTCATTCCGGTTCGGGGAGGGCGAAGCGGTCTTCTCCTCACGGCTCTTTTTTGTCTTTGGGAAACTCCCCGCGTCGTTGCTCGATAAACTCGCGATAACGCTTGCAAATCCGCTGATCCACAGGGTCCATGTGAAGAGCAGGGAGGAATACGGAGAGGAGGGCATGGAACCGGTCACGCCCTTTGTCTCCCTCCACGAACTGCCCACAGCAGGGAGCGTGGATCTCGAACTCGATGACAGGGACCTCTCAAGGCTCGGAAAAGAGGGGATCCCTGACCCGCTGACAGGGATGCGGAGGGGTCCGCTCGCGCTTGACCTCTCCCAGCTCCGGGCGATCCGTGAGTACTTCCGGAAATCGGGCAGGATGCCCACCGACGTGGAACTTGAATCGCTTGCCCAGACCTGGAGTGAACACTGCAAGCACACCATCTTTGCCTCGGCAATTGATGACGATGTGCCGGACGGCCTCTATAAAACCTGCATCCAGGCAGCGACGAATAAGATCAGGCAGGAGAGAGGAGAGCGGGACATTTGCGTCTCCGTGTTCTCGGACAATTCCGGGGCAATCCTCTTCGATGAGCATCACCTTGTGACACATAAAGTCGAGACTCACAACTCCCCCTCGGCACTCGATCCATTCGGGGGTGCCCTGACAGGAATTGTCGGGGTAAACCGGGACACGATCGGTTTCGGGCTCGGGGCAAAGCCGTGCATCAACGTGTACGGGTACTGCGTGGGCGATCCCTCTGTCGAACCGGCCCTCTTCCGGGGGAGAAACAGGGCCAACCCGATCCTCCCTCCCCGGCGAATCCTTGAAGGGGTCGTGCAGGGTGTCGGTGTGGGGGGCAACTGTTCGGGCATTCCCACTCCCCAGGGATGGTGTTATTTCGACAACAGGTATATGGGCAAGCCGCTCGTATTCGCGGGCACCGTCGGGGTAATCCCGCGCTTCCGCGGAAAGAGAAGACTCCACGAGAAACAGGCCCGGCCCGGAGACCTGATCGTCATGGTCGGCGGACGGGTGGGAAAGGACGGAATCCACGGCGCCACGTTCTCTTCGGAGGCTCTCGACCCTGCAAGCCCGGTGACAGCAGTCCAGATCGGCGATCCGATCACGCAGAAAAAATTCTCTGATGTGATCGTCAGGGAAGCCCGCGATCTCGGCCTGTACAACAGTATTACCGATAACGGGGCCGGAGGGCTCTCCTGCTCTGTTGCGGAGATGGCAAAGGAATGCAACGGGTGCCACGTCTTTCTGGACAGGGTCCCCCTCAAATACCCTGGGATGGCGCCATGGGAGATCTGGATCTCGGAATCCCAGGAACGGATGACGCTTGCTGTCCCAAAAGAAAATATCGACGCATTTATCTCCCTCATGGAGAGGCGTGAGGTGGAAGCGACGGTGATCGGGATATTCACCTCGACTGGAAGGTGTGTCGTGGAGTGCCACGGGGAGACAGTCATGGATATCGACCTTGACTTTCTGCATGACGGGCTTCCGAAGAAACACCTGAAAACCACGCCAGTCTGTGTCACATATCCGGAACCGGATGCCGCCTGCCCTGACCGGCTCGACGAGACTCTCCTTGCGATGCTGCAAAGACTGAATATCTGTTCGAAGGAGTTCATCTCCATCCAGTACGACCATACCGTCCAGGGGGGCCATGTCCTCGGCCCCGTGCAGGGGAAGGGGCGGGTGCAGGGAACGGCGACGCTGACAAAAATCGTGCCCGGCTCGAAGAGAGGGGTGGGCCTTTCGCAGGGCCTCTTCCCGTCCTATTCAGAGATTGACCCGTACCGGATGGCAATCGCGGGGATCGATACGGCGGTTCGCGGCCTTATCGCCATCGGTGTTCCTTTGCACGCAATCGCACTTCTCGATAACTTCTGCTGGTGTTCATCCGATGAACCGGGCCGGATCTGGCAGCTGAAACGTGCGGCATTCGGGTGCCATGACGGCGCCACTGCCTTCGGGACACCGTTCATCTCCGGAAAAGACAGCATGTTCAATGACTTCTCGGGCTTTGACGCGGAGAACAACCCGGTGAAGATATCCGTGCCGCCTACACTTCTCATATCCTCGATCGGCGTACATCCGGACGTGGCAAAAGCAGTCTCGATGGACGCAAAAATTGCGGGGGATCTCGTGTATGTCGTGGGAGAGACCCTCGAGGAGCTGGGCGGCTCCGAATATTTCGCATATCTCGGGAGCCCGGGGAACACCGTTCCTTCACTTGATATAATGAAGGCAGGAAAGTGTTACGGGCGGCTGACAGAAGCCATCGCGGGGGGACTCGTGGCTTCCGCCATCCCGGTCACCCGCGGGGGTCTAGCCATAGCACTCGCCAAGGTCTCAATAGCCGGCCTGATCGGGATGGACCTGGTCATCCCCGGTGACATGCGTCCCGACTTCCACCTCTTCTCTGAATCGCTCGGGAGGTTCGTGGTCACGGTCCCTCCGGAAAACCAGCATGAATTCGAAGAGATGATGGGTACTGATGTATCCCTCCTTGGCACTGTCGGCGGAGCATCGTTTCGGGTCAGGTCTGGAAGAGATCTCATCGATATTCCCGTTTCAGACATGGAATCTGCATACAAGGCACCGTTTGGGGGGTACTGACCATGACCGGCAGGAGTCACCGGACACAAAACCCCGGGGGGGTGGCGGGGCCTGACAGGGAAGGCTCGATCCGGGAAAGAGCGCTGATCATGAGCGGGTACGGGATCAATTCCGAGATGGAGACACAGGACGCACTGATGCGGGCAGGAATGCCATCCGATATCGTCCATATCAACGACCTCATCGCAGGGGAGAGGGTACTGTCTGACTACCGGCTGCTCGTCTTCCCCGGCGGTTTCTCCTACGGGGATGATACCGGTGCCGGGAACGCATACGCCAACCGGGTGCGCAATAATCTCCTGGACGACCTTGTAGAATTCCTCGAAGGGGATAATCTCGTGCTGGGAATCTGCAACGGGTTCCAGATCCTGGCAAATCTCGGCCTTGTGCCTGCATTTGACCGGACATTTACCCGTGATATCGCCCTGATGCCCAACAGGAAAGGTGTCCTCGAGTGCCGGTTCGTCACGCTCACACCCGCTGCAGAGAATCTCTGGACACGGGACATCCCGTACCTCTACTGCCCGGTCTCTCATGGGGAAGGAAATTTTTTCTGTACGGATGAGACCCTTGGGCGCCTGAAAGAGCAGAAGATGATCGCTTTCCGGTACTGCCGGGAAGATATGATCCCTGCGAATGGAGAGTACCCGTACAATCCGAACGGGTCGATTGACGATATTGCAGGGATCACTTCTGCAGATGGCAAGGTGCTCGGGATGATGCCGCACCCTGAACGCGCCATGGAATTTTCGAACCTTTATGACTGGCCGCTCCAAAAAGAGCAGTTGAGGCGGGAAGGAAAACCGCTTCCCGTTGAATCGGTGAACATGCTGTTGTTCAGGAACATTGTCCGCTACTTCCGGGAGTGATCATATCGCTATCCGGATAATGCCCCCAGGACACACTCTCCGGACAGAAAGGCTCGAACTGGTGCCGGCAACCCTCATGATGCTCGGGCATGACAGGGATGACCGGAGCCTGCTTGCCGCATCTCTCAATGCCGTCATTCCTGCATCATGGCCACCACCGCTCCTTGATGAAGGGACGATGGAAGAGTTCATCAGGATGATGCGGGAGGACTCTGATCCGTATTTCTGCTCCTGGTACTGGGTTCTTGAGGACCCGCTCCGGAAGAACCGCACGCTCATAGGGAGCGGCGGAACAGGATCCTGTTCCGGGGTGCCCGGTGCGGTGATGATCGGGTACTCGGTCCTCGAAGAGTTCCGGAACCGGGGATATGCGACCGAGGCGGTACGCCACCTGACCGAAGTCATCTTCTCGTGGCCCGGCATCAGGAAAGTGATTGCCACCACATACCCTGAGCTGAAGGCATCCGTGAGGGTTCTTGAAAAGGCCGGATTTGTCCCCGCCGGAAAGAAGGAGTCGGGCCTGGGAATTGAGGAGGGAACCCTGATATATGTCCTCCGGGCGCCTCCCACGCATATCCTTGAAAGGAAATGATATCATCCGGGCATCCGGTGATGATATACGCCCTCTTTTCGTGACTACGGCACTCCCGTCATGTGATCCTCTCCCTCCCCGGAAAGGTAATCAGGGTGTATCTCCTGCCTTGCAAGTACAGCGAGGATTACGATAATTGCGCCAAGGAGAAACGACCCGAAGAAGGCAAGGTCGAATCCTGCGGCAAGAACCTGCAGTTTGAGATACGCGGGCGCCGTTTCGGTCACGCCCCTGTGGCCTCCGATTGCAAGGACACCCTGGATAAAGATCAGGTTGAAGAGCGCGATCCCGATTGTCATCGGGGCGAACCGTTCAAGGCTTGTGAGGCTTGAGACCATGCCCTGGTAGCTCTTTGAGACAGAGTTCATGATCATGTTGGCGACAGGGGTGATCAGCATCCCCATGCCAAGGCCTATCGCACCGAGGCATGCGACGATGTACGCAAGGGATGTATCGACATGAAGGTGCCACATCATGAAATACCCTGCCAGGAGGAAAACCGATGCGATGATGCAGAGGAGGCGAGCACCAATCCGATCATAGAGGATTCCTGCGATGATCCCGCTCACCATCATTGCAACCGAGAGGGATGTGAGAATGAGGCCGGAGGTGGACACGGGATATCCCTGGACATATTCGAGGTAAAAAGGAAGGAGGTAGTTGATCCCGGAAAAACTGAGGAAGATAAGCACCATGATCAGGTTGGTGAGGAGGAAGTTGCGGTTACTGAACAGCCTCAGTTCCAGTATGGGATCGCCAGTTGAGAGTTCATGACGCACGAATGCGCCCATTGAAAGACACGCGATGAGGAGCATGCCGAGAATAACAGGCGATGTCCAGCCGAACGAATAGCCTTCGGTCACTCCGAAAAGCAGCGTCGCAAGCCCGATAAAGATGAATGCGGCACCGTACCGATCGAAACGTGTCAGTGCAGCGGGGGCAGTCGACCCCGGGATCACCTTCAGCCCGAGCAGCACGGCAAAAATACCGATGGGCACGTTGATGAAGAAGATCCAGTGCCACGAGGCGTACTGGGTGAGTGCCCCTCCGACCGTCGGGCCGATCGCTGTAGCCAGGGCTGCAAGGGTCATGATGATCCCCATCGCCTTCCCCTTCTTGTCCATCGGGATATAGGCGGTGACCATTGCCGGGGCGATTGCAGTGATCATCGCTCCCCCGACAGCCTGGAAGATCCTCGACGCCACGAGTATCGGGAAGGAATTGAAAAGGTCGGGGAGCAATCCGCAGGCGAACGACCCGATGGTGAATATGATGAACCCTCCGAGAAACACCCTCTTGAAACCGATGATATCCGATATCTTTCCAAAGACCAGCACGCACCCGGCCATGACAAGCAGGTAGGCGGTCGCAACCCAGCTCACCGTGCTCGATGAGAGGGAGAATGCCTGCGAGATGGTGGGGAGTGCGATATTCACGATGGTGCCGTCAAGGGACGACATGAAGATGGCGAGGGAGATGGAGAGGATCATCAGGAAGAATGGAGGGTACGTGGTGCCTGCTGTAGTGTCACTCATCCCATAATAATCCTTCACCGGACTCAATAGTGTTTGCGAATGATGCGAAAAAACCAGGGAACGGGGACGCGGAGCGGGGTGTTCCGAAAAGAGATCAGGGTAAGTATACATTGTGGGATAAGAATCCCGCAAAAAACCTTCCGCGCTCACAGAAGGCGGGTTCCTGCCGGTCATCCATCTGCGGAAGTGTCCCTTATGCTGATCCCGTATTTCCTCATGAGTTCTTCCCAGAAGGGATCTGCCATCAGATGCTGCAGGCCCTCATCCATCATGACAAGGATGTGCGGATCGGTTTTCCTTACCGCAACCGCGTAATGCTGCTCATGTGCTACTTCGGCAAGAATCCGGAGGGGTCTGCCCGAGATGGCCTGTTCCTGCACCGGCATATCAGAGATGGAGATATCGATACTCCCGTTCACGAGACCTCCTGTGAGTGCGGATGTGTCCGGGTACAGTACGAGCTGCCCGGCAGGCATCTTCCCCGCCTTCACGAGGTTCGATTCCACCCATTCAGCACCGGTTGATCCTGCCTGGGCCCCCACTTTGAGCCGGCCTGCATACAGGTCATCTGTAGTGACTGGTGAGCCGGTCCTGACTGCAAGGCTCATGGTCACCGACAGGTACGGCCTCGTGAAATCGACCTCTGCCTCCCGCTCCGGCGTGATCGTCATCCCTGAATAGACCATGTCAATGGAACCTTCCTTCAGCGCAGGGATGATCGCATCCCAGGGAACGGCAACAAATTCCACGTCAAAATCCTGGCGATCCGCGATCCACCGGGCGGCCTCAATGTCAATCCCCGTGAAATTGCCGGCGCTGTCCCTGAAGGTGAACGGCGGGTAATCTGCATCGATACCGATGGTGTAATGTGGCCGGGCCTCCTTTGCGACCGGTGCGGTTGCCACGGGTGAGACGGTATCCGGCGTGGATACACACCCTGATGCAAGGAGAAGTCCGGTAATAAGAGGAATGAACAGGACCATTCTGACCTTCATGATCCTTCAATTGTCCATCCAGGATTTATGCATTATTCATGGATCGAGGAAAAGAGTGAATTCCTACTGCATACAGACCGCAAAAAGGCCGAGAAAAATGTTGATCACCACCAGGACGATCATGATCCGGCCGAGCCAGAGGTGCACTGTCCGGATAAGCGCTCTCTTTTCCCCTGCCCGTTTCCGGTAGATGCCGAGAACGAGTATGAAGAGGAAAAGGAGAACGAGGAGGAGTCCGAGAACAATATGTGCCTGCCAGGGCAGTGACGCCCCGGCTGGCTGTGCGGGACGAAAGACTATTGCAATGGCCGAAAAGAGAAGCACACCCCCTGCCAGGGCAAGGATGATGTGATACCTGTACCATTCCCGGATACCTGTTCCGTACACCGGGAGGAGCGAGAGGCCCAGAATACAGAGAAAACCTGCGCCGACGAGCAGTGCGTGGACTGCCCAGACCGGGGGAGCGGGAAATGCAGGGGAGGGCGAACCCGCTGAATCCGCAACATCCCCTCCGGGCCTTGTATATTCCCCTGTTATCGATCCGCCCAGGTTGCAGTGTGCGGCAACCGAGACGGTATCACCCCTCTCCAGGGGCAGGTGGTATCTGTAGGTAAATGTTCCGGCAGACGGCTGGCTCGTGTAGGTGAATGTATCGACAACCTCTCCGTTCTTCCGGAGCACGATCTCCTGCACGTAATGCGTGGACATATCCCGCACCTGGTGGGTCAGGGTGACGAGGATATTGCCGGAGTCCGGATCATCTGTGATCTGCAGATCCGAAGGGGAGTGTGCCGGGACGTGAGCGACCAGGATGAAGAGAAGGAGAAGCGTGAGAGTGGATCGAACCGGGTATATGCGCATGAATGAACCTCACGTCCAGGTACACAATAAATGTAGGGTATAGTGACAATCCTGCCACCGACCTTTTTATCAAACGGGGTAAATAATCGCGTTACATTAAGGTGGGGTCCCTTGTCTTTTGTGGATGTCAAATTATAACTTCGTTCTTCAAGGCTCATGTGAATAGTTTTTGAACCGCCGCCGTCCTCGAACTCGTGAGTCTTGTCAGTAGAATTCTGTAAAGTATGATGATTTATCGGTGACCGCAGGTCGCCCCGGGTCGAGGGCGGTAGCCCCGCGGTATTTACGGGGGCGGCGGGGTCAATCGCATATGAGAAACGAAACCAACGATACGCACTTTATTCTCTTGGATTTTAATGACTGGTTTTCCTTTAATCCATCGTCGTGATTTGTAGGTTGGATTGGTGGTAACAATGATAATATACCCTAACAGTATTCTGCATGTACACGGACAAAATTCAGTACTCTTTTATACATGAGTGTACAATTATATACACTGAAGTTCACAGGTGTGGGATGTGACAAATGACCTGCTATGATAACGGATACCGGATTCCACGAAAGATGCGAAAATCTTCGGTATTCTTTCCGGTGCTGTCGCCATGGCGTGATCTCTCCTGAATGCACCGCTATTTAGGCTCTGATGAGCCCCTGACATGCCTTTCGATCACCAATCAAAAGATATCTCTGTGGAATTACCATGAAGTCCAAGGACATTGCCGTTGTTGGCATTTTACTGGCCATAGGCGCAATACTGCGCTATTTCCTGGCCATGCTGCATACCCCGCTGACCCCCAACATGATCATCGCCTTCTACTGCCTGGCGATTATCCTTGTGAAGCCGAAGGTACTCGAGGCCCTCGGGATAGGTATCGTTGCAGGTATCCTGTCCATGCTGATATCGAGTTCCATCTTCCCTCCGGCAAACCTGATCAGTGAACCAATCGGCGCCCTCGCCTGTTTCGGCCTGTATGCCGTGCTGAAAGACAAGATAGGAGGGCCGGCAGTGGCGACGTTCATGACCACCCTTGCCAGCGGATTTTCGTTTGCAGCAATTGCCCTCATTGCCGTCGCCCCCAAGATCCTCGATAAATATTCGACTTTCCTGGGATTTGTCCTCGTATTCGTACCAATAGTTGTGATCACTGCGGTATTCAACGCAATCATTGTCCAAATCCTGTATTACCCCGCGAACCGGGTCCTGAACAGGGGTTCGTAAATGATCGACCTCGAGGATGTCAGCTATGCATACCCCCAGGGGACAAGAGATGCTGTATCAGGCATCTCTCTCTCCATAAAGAAAGGGGAGTGCATCTTCATCACCGGGCCTTCAGGGGCAGGGAAGACGACCCTCTGCATGGCGGCAGCCGGCATCCTCGAACATGAATACGGGGGGAAGAAGGCGGGCAGGGTGACCATCTGCGGAAAAGACGTCAGGGAATATCCCGGTCTTCCGGAGATCTCCGGAACGGTGGGCATGGTCTTTGACGACCCGGAAGCGCAGCTGATCTTCACCACGGTGGAAGAGGAGATCCTCTCGGCGCTCGAGAGGAGGGGGCTCTCCCCGGCCGAGATCGAATCGAGGCTCTCTTCCATCATGGAGGTCACGCATCTTTCGGCCCTCAGGGACCGGACACCGCATACGCTCTCGGGCGGGCAGAAGCAGCGGGTGGTGCTCGCCACCACGCTTGCGCTCGGCACCGACATACTGATTCTTGACGAACCAACCGCTGAACTCGATGAAAAGGGGACGGAGAGCATCATCTCCGTATTGATGGACCTGAAAGCCGGGGGAAAGACCATCATTCTCACCGAACACAAGTTCGAGAAATTCAGCAGGCTGGCGGATCGCCTTCTCGTCATGGACGGCGGGAAGATTCGCGCCCTTGGCAGACCGGAAGAGATCATCAGCGACAGATTCGTGAAGGGAGTCATAATCCCGGACTTCTCGGGGATTCGCACCAGCGTGCCGCCAGAGCCCTCCCGGGAGCTGGCGCCTGTCGTCACCGTCCGCGATCTCGAGCACTTTTACGGGGATGTGCCTGCCCTTAAGGGAGTACACCTCGACATAGCCCCGGGAGAGTTCATCGCGATCGTCGGGGAGAACGGGTCCGGGAAGACGACGCTTATCAAGCATTTCATCGGGCTCCTTCGCCCCACCCGCGGGACTGTCATGGTGGACGGAAAGAATGCCGGGACAGCACCGGTGTCCGAACTCGCACATTCCGTGGGCCTGGTCTTTCAGAACCCCGATCACATGTTCTTTGCCGACACCGTGGCAGAGGAGATACTTTTCGGGATCAGGAACCTGGGAATCCCCGATCCTGACAGGGTACTCGGGAGAGTCCTCGATGCAACCGGCCTTGCCCATACCAGGGATCTCTATCCCCGCTGGCTCTCAAGGGGTGAGCGCCAGAAACTTGCCATCGCCTGCGTGCTCGCGATGCAGCCAAAGGTCATCGTGCTCGATGAGCCCACCACGGGTCTCGACGGAAGAGAAGCAAGGGAAGTGATGGAAATCTTAAAACACCTCCAGCACGAGGGGAGGGCCATCGTGATGGTCACGCACAGCAGGCAGATTGCAGTGGAATGTACTGATAGGATCATCACGATGGATGCGGGCAGGATATCATCCGACATGAAAACAGGGGGGGTGAAGAGCGATGTCTGAAATCCTCCAGTACATCCACAAGGATGCGCTCTTCCACCGCATGCATCCCGGGACGAAGATCTTCCTTCTCCTGGTCATAGGGATTGTCACCCTTCTCACCCTTGAGATCTCCCATCTCTGCCTCATCCTTCTGGCCGTCCTCATCATGGCGCTCGCAGGACGGGTGCTCCCTGAGGTTCTCCGGCAGATGGCACTCATCCTTGCGATGAGCGTGATATTCATACTCATCACTCTTGTCACCATGCCAGGTGGAGAAGTGCTTACCTACCTTCTCCCGGGAGGTTTTCTCCCGGTCACCACCGGCGCCCTCTCAGCGGGGGTCCTTCTCACACTGCGTTTCGCCATCCTGATCATCTCATTCCAGATATTCGTGATCACAACCCAGCCGCGGGACCTTGTGAATACCCTTGAAAAGATCGGTGTCCCCATCGACTATAACCTGATGTTTTTGATCGCACTCCGGTTCATCCCCACCCTCCAGATAGAGGCAAAGAAGATCCACGAGGCCCAGCTGGCCCGGGGGTATTTCCCCGGATCGGGATTTGTGGGAAGGATAAAGAGCGTGGCCCCGGTGATGGTCCCCCTTGTCTCCAATGCCCTTGCAAAGGCAACAGTGCTCGGCCTCACCATCGACATGCGGGGGTACCGGACGCGTGCCAGGACGCCGTTTCGTGAAGAGAGCCTAAACCTGCTCGACAAAGCCGTATTCGGCATCCTCGCAGTCTTCCTAGCAGCGTTCCTGGCTGCAACCTTCCTCCCCCTCTTCGGGTACAGTATGGGGTAGGGACAACATTTTTTATTCCAGGACCGGCATGATCCCTTATGCCGACCTGCAAAGACTGCTTCCTCTACCAGCCGAAAAAAGGGGGGAATGACGGAGAGTGCACAATCAACGGTCCTGTCCCGGCCGACAGGGACGCGGAGCGGTGTCCTTCGAGGACGTTCCGGCCGAAGACATGATCCACATCCCTCCCCTTCAGTCACTCTTATTTATGCGCAGTTCAAAAACCACTCTCATGAACACGAGGATTGCAGGTATACTTGTCATCCTGCTCCTTGCAGCCTTCATCGCGGCACCCGTTGCTGCAGGTTCTCCATTGCCGCCTCCCACCATCAAATATGCAAAAGCCAGCGACTTCGGGCTGGGAAAATGCATACATTCCCATGGTAACGTCCTTTCTCCAATTGTCCTGGAGACCTGTCGAAACCAGGAAGAGAAGCTTCACCGTTCATATAATCGCCAGGGAGAGCTATTCCACTGTATTTGTCCCTATTCCACCATCGAATTTGTCTATTACAGCGGCACCTGAAGATTTACACCTGTGTTTTCCAGTCGATGCGAGGGGTTCTCAGGGTCCATTTCTCCAATAAACCGGTTGTCTCATGTCTTACTCCACCCCGGTACTACACATACTTTTAAATGTTGTGGTTGACACTTCTTGATCATGAAGAAGACAACACTCTGCATACTGGCAATCCTGATCGCAGTTGCCCTCGTCGCGACACCTGTTGCCGCCGGGATCTACACTGACCGGATCCCCAACATCAGGTATGCAATCAGCAACACCTACAGCCTGGGATCGAAGGACATGTCGAGCAGGCTGCCGTTTATTTCGGCCGTCCAGTCATTCAATTTCAAGCCGATATCCCCCTCGGGATTCACCGGCTCGGGAACGGGGATTACCCTCTCGACAGGTCAGTGGGGTTCTCTGTTCGGATAGACTCCTGAACACGTATTCGGGTGCTGCGTTGCACCTGTCCCTTTTTTTCCCCGCTGGTTTGACGGCATTAGATCACGTGATCATCTTTACACCTTAAAAGAACCCGGGGGGATCTGCCCTGCGGGAGTCTTGCGGATAGTGAGGACTCCCGTATCCTGGCGTGGTCCCCCGTCTTCATGCTCATCACACGGGCTGCCCGGGCAGGGACACATGTTTTCAGGAAAAATCCGGATCTGAATGAAGCAGGCCCTGTACGACGGATACCTTTAATGAGTGCAGGAAAGATTTCATGATCATGAATGAAAATATGCGGGTGATCCTGGCTTTCCTGCTGGTGCTCATACTCGTGATAACCCCGGCAGCCGCAGGGATATATTCCTCCCGTATTCCCGCGATACATTTCCCGCACGCGAACTCATATGGCATTGGTTCTAAAGATATGACCACAAAGCTTTCTTATCTGTCTGCCGTGCGGTCATTCAACTACCAGCCCCTCATCCCATCCGGGTTTTCAGAAACAACCTCCTCCTCAGCGTTATCGCTCGGCGACTGGGACAGTTATCTGAACCCCCCTGTCAGCTTTGGGTGCGGGTGCGGGTGCAGCTGACCCTCGCCTCCGTTTTATCCCTGTTTTTCCCCGGCCCGCGTGCACTTAAGTACGAAGAGATCTTCTCCTTCCACCCGGCATTCCCGCACGACATCGGTCGCAAAGCCACAATTCAGGAAGAGATCCCTGACAGGATGGAGCCCGGTAAGCGACGAGAGGAGAAGGAGTACCCGCCCGGAAGGTGCCAGAACCCTTTCCACCTGTTCCGCAAATCTCCCGATTACAAGGGTCCCGTCCTCCCCCCCGTCCAGCGCATACTCGAGCCAGTCGTCCATCCTCTCTTTGGGGAGCGTGGGGAGATAGGGGGGATTGAAGATGACAAGATCAAATGGGCCGCGTATACCCTTCAGGAGATCGGTACGTACGGCATCAATACCAAGACTCCGGGTGAGGCGGACTGCGTGGGGATTGATATCGCATGCAATAACGGATACCTCTCTTGAAAGACGCGAGGAGATATACCCGCTCCCGCAGCCTGCCTCGAGCACCCTGTCCCCTGGTCTCTCTTCTGAAAGGGCCGCTTCGAGAAGCAGGAACGTATCTTCAGATGGGGGATAGACCCGGGAGTCGGTCACGTGCAGCCCAGGTTCGTGATGGTCGCAAAGTCCTCGAGGTAGAGCGCCTCGGGCCGCGATGCGAGGATCTCTTCAGGGAGCCCGGAGAGCATCCGTTCCACCCTCTCGCGTTCTATCATACCCACTGCACTCTTCAGGCCGTTCCGCACGGTCTTCCTCCTGTGGGAGAAGAGTGCCCTGACAACGTCCGCATACATCCGGCGGTCATGGATGGGAAAGAAAGGCTCTCTCGGGATGAGATGCACGACTGCGGATCTCACCTGCGGAGGAGGAGAGAATGCCCCGGGGGGCAGCTCGAAGAGTTTACTGGCGGCACAGTACGTCTGGACCATGATCGAGAGCCTCCCGCATTCTGAAGTCCCGGGGCGGGCAAGCATCCGATCCGCGAATTCACTCTGGTACATCAGCACGGCCTCCTCGAATCCCCTGTCAAGGAGCCTGAAGGTGATCTTCGATGATGCAGAATAGGGAAGGTTCGAGACCACTGCGTCAAAGGGAGGCAACAGGCAGCGGGCAGCATCCCCCTGGCGCAGGCTCAGGCGATCCTCGCGTATCTCATCAGCAAATTCATACGCCAGCGCATCCACGAGCCCGGCATCGATCTCAATCGCGAGAACCCTCGCACCCCTGGCAAGGAGCGCCCTCGTGAGCACTCCTTTGCCCGGACCAATCTCGAGGACACAGCGCCCGGACACCTCGATAGCCCCCGCGATACGGTCAACGGCCCGCTGGTCCACCAGGAAATGCTGATCTTTCCTTGCACTCATCGCGAGGTGAAGAGATGATATTTGACGGACGGATCCTGCAGCTCTTCGAGCACCCGGGCGATGATCATCTTCTCGGGATGGGCTATGGACTTGATCCGCTGGCTGATATCGGCGAAACTCTCGAATGGCTTCTTCTCCCTCTCCTCGAGGATCTCCCACATCAGTTTCTTGCCAATGCCGGGAAGGAGGTGCAGCATATGCAGTTTCGGGCTGATGGAGATCGACTTGTTGAAAAACTGGACGAACTCCTGTTCCTTCTCCCTGACAATCCTCTCCACCGCAAAGGGAAGCTCGAGCCGGGCGGTCTGGGTGAGATCCTCGTAACTTATCCGCCTCTTGACCCGCTCGATCTTCTCGCGTTCACCGTCACCGATATACACGCTCTCGTGGATCTGGATATCGAGTGTCTTCGGAACCATCTCGAGAAGCTTGAACTGCGTCAGCCCCACTCCCTGGAGTATGGGTTCGCGCTTGAATGGGGGGCGGGGATCTTCCGGATGGCCTTTCTGGAGGACATCCAGCACTATCGCGTTGACCTCCTTCTTTTCCGTCTTCATACAATCCCTCAAAAGTGCGTCTTGACAACCTCGATGATCGTATCGAGTTCATCTGTCTGGAGGGTGTACTTCTCCTTCGCGTAGATCGCCCGAAGCTCGTCCCTCGTCCGGGGCATGACATTTGCGATACGGAAGGCGATATCCGGCTTCATCTTCTCCATTTTCAGAAGCTCGTTCACAAGGAGACGGGACTTCTCGCTCGATGTCTTGGAGAGTTGATTGGCATGCTCGATGCTCTTGCGGAGCTCGTATGACATCTCCTTCCCTGCTTCGATCCTTTCAGTCTCCACAGTATGGAGCACTTCCCGAAGTTCGGGGAGGGTTATCCTTTCCTCGCGAATAATTCCTTTCACTTTCATGCCAATCACCTGATTGTTCGCCTGTGTGGAGTGTTTACTTTTGTGCTTTTAGATGTTGCGGTCTGGCAATGACAATCTTCTCTTTCTGACCGTCGCGAATCGAGAGAAGCCATGCACGGCCCCGCTGGCCGACCACCGTTCCGGTCATCCCGTGGAAACGGCGGTTGGGCATGCCTTTCTGGATGCTGGGTTCACAGACCACATGCACCTTCTGGCCAAGATCGAATTTCTGTATGAGTGAGGTCACAGGGACCATCCCGCGCTTTCGCAGGTCTTTTTTCAACTTGTATCGTGTCTTCTTTCGTGGGCCATTATGATGCGCCATGATACTTACTCTCCCTCATTCTCTCCTTGCACCTGCACCACATCCAGTCTGCACACCCGGGCGGATCTCCCCAGGAGGCCGGAGAGACTTGGTTCGGTCCTTCCCTGGTCACCGGATATCAGCTCCTTGATGTAGAGGCCTGCTTCACCGGTGATCTCCAGGATCACTCCCGCATCCTCCACGCTTTCCATGCTGATATCCAGGACCCGGCGTTCCCGAACGCGATCTGCCCGGCGGTGTGCAACCCGAATTGGGGTGCGCTGGTTCACTTTTGCCCCTTTCAGGGCCCGGATTGCGGATCGGAGCTCATCTTCTGAGTATGATCCGTCAATCTCGACCAGGATCCTGTATTTTTTATAACCCTTGGTCGATTTAATAATTTCCACCTCATCGCGGGAACTCCACCGCCCGATGGTGACCTCGACCCTGCCTCCGGCTTCCCTGTTCACCTCGTCCTGGACCCGGGGCAGATCGATGTTTCGCACACGCGGACATGCCACCTCCATGACAAAGGGCCTTCCTGTTCCCACCATGAGTGCATCGATATCCTCCCGCCCCGACCCATGCAGCACTGCATTCTCCGCTGAAAAGAGGCGCATGACCGGGCGGCCGATCAACTCCTCCACCGAGTCCATGTACTGCTTGCCGGTGAAATTGCATTTCTCACACCCCGCCCCCTGGCAGTTCCGGCAATGCCAGTGGGTCTGGGGGATTCCCCGCACGAGCTTGCGGTACCTGCCATAGAAGAACACAGGCTGGATCTGGACCTCGACACGTTCTTCCGACAGGTTCAGAATGGCCAAAAGATCGGGGTGTTTCGGGTCTGCGGTCCTGCCGCTCTTCCGTGCAACGGCCTTTCCGACCTCGCGGTTCATCTCGGATTTGAGGGGCTCGGCATGGGCCAGGGAGAGATCGCTCCAGACGATCTCCTCGCATTCCGCCATGACGGGGGGGACGCGGGTGCCGATGACGAATGTCTTATATTCAATCCCCTCCGTTGCCGCGATAACCCTGTCCGCCCACTCTTCTGTCCTGGAGAAGAGATCGCCGCAGATCCAGCACGGGCCGGGAGGAATTGAGGGATGGTTCTTTTCGAGTGCCAGGGCAATACGGAGGGCCTTTCCTCGCTCGTCGTTCGAGAGGCCATGCGAGAGTTTTCCGAAGAGGCGGCCGAGGCAGTGATCGCATATATCCCCGTATCCCAGTATCTTTTCGACATCATCGAGGATTACCATCCCGCCTTCCTCCTGTCTCTCTCGTTGTGCAGCACGGTGATGACATGATCCGCGTGCAGCGAACACGGACCTACCGAGACGCGGTCAAGGCCTGCCAGATGATCCATCTCCTCCGGGGTGAAGTTCAGGTGGTCGCTCAAAAGAACCGCTTCCGGCAGGCGTGGAAGATCGCGGATATCGGATCCCCCTTCATCCAGTACTGCAAAGGGGAATTCCCGGAGGATGTCCTCAAGTGAGCCTCTCCTGACTTCAACGCCGGGGGTTGACTCCCTGTACTCATTTCCCGCGGGAATGGCAAGAGCTTTTTTTATCAGGGAACCCGCACTCCGTTCGTCAGGGCTCAGGTACCGGAGACGCTCACCGGAGAACCGGATGATCTTCGGCGGGTCAGGCTCACCGAGCAGCACCAGGTGGCATTCCACGTCCCTCCTGAACTCGTGAGAGAGGAAAAAAGACGCATTGACACACCGGCAGAGGACATCCATCCGGCCGGCGCCACCCGGAAGATCCGAGAGGGTGAAATCCCCGGCCGTGCGGGCCAGGTGCCCGATGACGGCAACCCTGATCATGGGACCCCTTACATCCCGCCGAATTTTTTCATCATCCGCTGCATGTTGAATTTTCCCTGTCCGCCGCGGACGCCTTTCAATGCCTTCTTCATCATCTTGTAATAGCGAAGGAGCTCCCGCACTTCCTCCGGGGTGGCTCCTGCACCGATGGCAATCCGGTGGACGCGGGAGCTTCCCATCAGCGAAGGATCATCGAGTTCGGGGCCGGTCATCGAGTTCATGATGATGCGATAGCGCTGCATCTTGTTGCTGGTGACATCGTACGCGTCCTGTGGAATGTCCATGTTTCCCAGGGGGAGCATGCTCATGATCTGCTTGAGGGGGCCCATCCGGTTCACCGCCTCGAGCTGCTGGTACATGTCACGCAGAGTGAACTTGCCGCGGAGCATGGCATTGACGTCGACTTCCTGGCCGGCCATGGTCTCCTCAGCCTTCTCCACGAGGGCTCTCAGGTCTCCCATTCCCAGGAGCCGGGAGATGAACCCGTCAGGCTCGAACCGTTCGAGATCGTCGATCGTCTCGCCGCTCCCGATGAAAACGATCCCTGACCGGGTCTCCGCGACGGCGGAGAGCGCACCACCTCCCTTTGCTGTGCCGTCCATCTTGGTGATGATCACCCCGTCGATGTGGATGGCCTCGTGGAAGCGGCGTGCCTGCTCGGCCGCCTGCTGGCCGAGTGCCGCGTCGATGACGAGCCAGCGGTGACGTGCGGAGGCGATCTTCTGGATGTCGATAATCTCCTGGATCAGATCGCCTTCCAGGGCATGGCGGCCCTGGGTATCGATGATGACAACCTCGTTTCCGGACAACACAGGGAGACCTTCCCTGACAATTTTCAGGGCGTCCTTTTCCTCAGGGTTCCCGTACACGGGCACGTTGATGCGGGTACAGAGCGTGTGCAACTGCTCGAAGGCACCGGGGCGGAATGTATCGGCACAGATAACTCCCACCCGCAGGCCTTTCCGCTGGAAGAACCGTGCCAGTTTGGCCGTCGTGGTGGTCTTTCCGCTCCCCTGCAGGCCGGCCATCAGGATAATCTGCGGTTCAAGCTTCGCTTCCCCGGCTGACCCCACGAGTTTCACCAGCTCCTGGTACACGATGCGCAGCACGTGCTCACGCACGGCCATTCCCTTTGGAGGGGATTCATCGAGGGATCGCGTCTTGATGGCCTGGGAGAGGGCCATGACCATCTTCACATTCACATCGGCCTGGATGAGTGCCCGCTGCAGATCCTTCACGAGTTCCTCGACAGCAGCCCTGTCGACGACGGTCTTCCCTGCAAGTTTCTTGAGGGCGTCCTTGAGCGATGTACCGAGCCTGTCCAGCATCAGGTTCCGACCCCCAGGAGTTCGTTCACAACGTTGTCAGGGGAAAACGGAATGATATCGTCGTAGCCCTGGCCGACGCCAAGGAACATGACGGGTTTGCCGATGGTATGGGCAATCGAGATTGCCGCACCGCCTTTTGCATCCATGTCCGCCTTGGTGAGGACAATGGCATCCGCACCGACGGTCTTCTCGAATTCGTGCGCCCGCACCACCGCATCATTCCCGGCCACGGCCTCGTCCACGTATACAATGAGGTCCGGTTTCATCACCCTCCGGATCTTGTCCAGCTGGTTCATGAGATTTGCCCGGTTATGGAACCTGCCGGCGGTATCGGCAAGAACCGCATCGATCCGGTGGGCCTGTGCGTACTGGACTGCATCGAAGAGCACGGCTGAAGGATCCGCCCCTGCCTGGTGCCGGATAACCTTGATCCCGAGCCGTCCTGCATGCACATCGATCTGCTCGAGTGCACCCGCCCGGTAGGTGTCCCCCGCACCAATGACCACAGAGCAGTCGTGCTTCTTCAGGTACGATGCGACCTTGGCGACGGTGGTCGTCTTTCCTGTCCCGTTCACACCGGTAAAGAGAATCTTGACCGGGCGCTCGTGGCTCCTGATATAGGAGAGCAGGTCGAACCCCTCGCCAAGCACACCTGTCAGCGCCCCCCGGAGAGCGGAGATGACAATCTCATCAACCGATTCTCCGATACGCCGGCGCTTTCCGGTCAGGTCGTCCTTCACTCTCCTGAGTATCTCATCAGTGACAGGGAGGGCAACGTCATTTTCGAGAAGGACCATCTCGAGTTCAAAGAGAGGCTCTTCCACGTCTTTTTCAGAGATGAGAAACTCGCGGTCGGCGATGAGGACCCGGACTTTTTTGAGAAGAGTGGGGTCCCTGTCGGGAGCGGGTTCCGGCGGTGCCGCCGGCAGGGTGCTGCCCTCATCCTTTGTCGCGGCACCGGCAATGTTCTTTTCCAGCGTCCCCTGGACCTTCTGAAGCCTGGCCCGAAGACCCTCGAACATCATGCACCTCTGCCCGGCGGGTACATTACCCCAGGTCTTCCCCCGGAACAGGGCGCGCCTGCTGCATCTGGTACTGCTGGTAACCGGTTTCCAGCCGCCTGGCGATCTCGTTCATCTGGTACTTGAGCTGGTCGAGAGTCTCGACGACTTTCTTTGCAGAGGCTTCCATTTCAGTGAGGCGATCTTTCAGGTATTCCACAGCCTCTTCACTGGATCTCTCGACCACCACATCAGATCCGATATTCAGGAGGACGTTTTGGGGCTCATCGATGTGTGCCCGCACACTGACCCCTCCACCCAGTTGCAGGAGCACCGTATCACCGGATGATTCCCGTATCCCGGAGATGGCGTCGATTGCTGCCAGTGCCTCCATCCTTCCCTCTTCGAGAAGGGAAAGCTGCTGCGTGAATATCTCAGCCTGCTGCCGGTACTCGTTCAGGTAGAGTTGCAGCGACTGCAACTCCCTCGGGTCAATCCCTTCCACCTTACTCACCACTGAGTAACGTAATGGACTGCACTGTGATATAACTTCTTTTCAACCGGTGTTTGCTTCCTATAAGCGCAAATGTCCGCTCTCTGGCCTGCGCTTCGTTGGGCGCCTCCACCACTTTCCGGTAGGAACGCCATTCATCTCCCATCCTGAAATCGCCTTTCACTTCAAATTTCTGATCTGCCATGTAATTCTCACTCCAGAAAACCAAACACGTCTTCTATTCTTCCCAGTTCAAACCCGGTGGTCTCGATCCCCGCTGCATACCCGGACTCGTTGACGAGAAGCCCGGTCCCCACAAGCCCGGTTCCCCTGTTGACAGAGCCGGTGCCGACGGGTATCTGTGCAATCTGCTCCAGCACCTGGATCTCGCTCCTGGAACTCCGGGGATGCACGAGCACGCCCCTGTTGGTAGCCACCCCCGCCATTCCGACGGTCTTCACACCCCCGAGTGTAAGTGGAACGGGTGTGACTCCCAGGAACTCCCCGACCTCTTTTGCCACTTCCCGGGGCATGTCAGGGTGGACGGCAGCAAACGAATCGTTTGCCATGATCACATTGCCTGCCGCATTCATGGTGTTTTCAAGGAGGAACACCTCGCGGTACTCCTCAAGCTCCGCAATCTCACGGTCAAACGCCATCCCGCTGACCACGAATCCCTTCCGGTTCCCGGTGAGCAGTGAACCGACGATCTCGCTCCCCTGGATGGTGGTTGAGAGGATCTCCACGTCAAGCAGCTCCGCCAGTGCGTCCCTGAACGAATCGTTCGCGGAAGGCGGGATTACCGCAAGGCCGTCGAAAACCCTGGAAAAAACTCCGATATTCGGGTCCCCTCCAACGGAGATCGTCCTGTCCATTTCACTCCTCGGCGAGTTCCGCCTGGACCTGACCGTCATCGAATTTCATGGCGCGGACACGGATGCGCGAGGGTGGTTTCTCTGCACCGCGGTCCCATACCCGTTCATTGATGGTCCTGTCCAGTTTCACGTCCTGGCTCTTCATGTGTTTTGCCAGGAATTTCCTGATATCCTTTATCGCAGTATTGCTCCGCTTCCACCGCGGAGACCGCCTTGCATCCCGGAGCGGGATCACATAAATCTGCTCCTGCATTTTTTCGGCCATAGCCTTACACCTTCAGAGTACTCCTTCTCCAGTTGCGCCTGCGGGGATGACTTGTGACCTGCCGCTTTGTCCGTATCATCACCCACTGGGGAACCCTGCGATTCTGCTCACACGCCTTGGCCAGGCGTATCTTGTATCCTTTTGTAGATCTGCTCATGTGTATCTCACCCTTGTATTGTCGTAGTGCCTGTGACCAGGGACTGCTCGTGGAATGGAGGGAAATACTTCCCGGCATCCTCGCCCTGTGCCTGCATCTCAGCCCTGATCTCGGTCTCGTAATCCCCGTTCTCCAGATCTCCCGTTTCGCCGCAGATGAGGCGGAGATGCCGCTCTGCAAGGCGATCGACTTCTTTCCTGGGATACCCGAGCAGCGGGCGGACGTAGGAGCACCCCCGGGAGTCCTGCATGGAGAGGACTTCGTTTCGGGAGAGCATGGGGACCCGGTCGTCGAACCTGGTGCCGTCGGCAATGACCCGGTAATGGAGAGAGAGTTCCCCCAGTGCCTGCCTGTGCACCATCTGTATGGCATCGTTGGGATACCCCGCCACACGGATCATGTCAACCGCCTTTTCGAGGAGCCCGTCTCCGAATGTCCGGACATGCCAGGGAAACCCCAGGGCGACTGCCGCCCTCTCCACGGCGGGTAGTCTATGGGCAGGGCTGAACACGAACGTGTTCAGCTCCACAGAATAATCCCTGGAGAGAAGGACTGCCGCGAGCGAACTGTCCTTTCCTCCGCTGAAGAGTACTCCGGCTTTCATCCCTTCCTGGTGATCTTGAAATCCTTCTTGGCCGGCTGCAGTTGCTGCAGCAGGGATTTCAACTGTGCATCCGTGATCTTCTGCTTGAGACGACCGCTCTGCGCAAGCACGACCAGCTGTTGTTCAACCGCCCGGGCAAAATCCGGCCGGGTCAGCCTGATCGCATTGAGCCGTTCCCTTGCCTCGGGTTCAAGGATCTGGAGGAGGACGGTATGTACCTGTGCATCGATCTGCTTCTGGCGCTCCATCTCCTCCTGCATCATCTGCTGGTCGTAGGACTGCTGCTGGAGCTGGGCCATTCTTCTCTTGCGCAGTTCAGCGAGCTCGTCTTCCGCCGCCATGAAAAATCCCTCTACCTGGCACGGGGTGCTGCTGCTTCCTTCGCAATCCTGTCAGCCAGGCCATCCATGTAGGACGCTCCCGCGGGACTGACTCTGCGTCCGGTCTTGTCGTGAAGGATGTAGCCCGCAGTCTCCAGCTGCTGGAGTGATTTGCGGAGGATCGATCCGCTGCCTTTCCTGAATTGCGAGGGGCGGGATCCCCGGTCTTTCTTCCCTCCATAAATGGAGCGCAACCGCTGCACACCGATTGGGCCTTCGATGTAGACCCTCCGGAGGATGGAGGCTACCCGGACGAACCACCATTCGGGGTCCTGGGGGGGCATCTCCTTGTGCACTCCCGTCTTGGCGAATGCAGCCCATGCCGGGGGTGTGATCTCCGGCTTCTTTTTCAGTTCCTCGGCCAGGGTGCGGATGAACCTTTCAGCCGGGACATCATAGACGGTTGTCATATCTATTAGAACCTCACTGTCACCGATTGGATATAACAGTCTTTACTTATATGTTCCCTGCGCTTTTATATATTTCGAGCGTGATGCCATATTCCGGCCTTTCGTGGGGGAGATTGCCCGAAATCGCTATGGTTTCCTCTCCGCAAGGACCACGGTCCGTCCTCTTACCTCGAGGAGATCCGCACCAGCCCTCTCTGCGAGATCCGCAGGATCGATATCCGTGTTGCGCAACCACTTTATTTTGATGCGGTGCCGCTTCTTCAACTGCTGGACCACCTCTTCCACCACAGTGGGAGTGACCCCCTGCTTCCCGATCCATACCGTGGCCTTTATCTCCTGCATTCCCGGGATGCGTGATGTCTCCTTCATTTCTTTCTCCTCACCGGGAACCTCATCTGCTTTTTGCAGGACAGGCATGTGATGACAACCCGCCCCCGGGTTACCCTGACACGCATGTTCACGCCCGGGACAAGGAACCGCTTGCAGTGGTGGCAGAACTGCCTCCTGAACTTCCGCTCCAGCCTCACCCTCTGTTTCATGGAGATCTTTCTTGCAAGGGATATGTACCTGTCACTCAACGAGGGATCGGAAGGGAAACACTCCCGGGCACGGGTGAAGAGAATGGCAATCCGTTCTCGGGCGATGCGCCTGGTATCCGGATGGGTGCTTCTTCTGGCCATGGAAATCTCCGTATTCCCCGCGGGGACGGATGCAAAAGATCGCATCCTCCCCTCTCGTTCAGGCAGCAGGGCCTCTGTCCGAGATGAACACGCGCCTGCCTTCCACCCTGAGCCTTCCCTCGCAAAAGAGCCTGACCGCCCTCGGGAGACACCGGTGCTCCTCGTACAGTATCCTTTCAGATAACCGCTCTTCATCGTCCCCGTCCAGGACAGGCACACATGCCTGGAGAATGATGGGGCCGGTATCCATCCCCTCGTCCACCATGTGCACCGTACACCCGGAGACTCTCACCCCGTAGAGGAGCGCCTGCCTCTGGGCATGGAGACCGGCGAAACTCGGGAGGAGGGCTGGATGGATATTGAGAACCTTCCCGTGGAATTCGCGGACAATCCCCTCACCGAGGATCCGCATGTAGCCAGCCAGCACAAAAAGATCTGCACGCAGATCCCGCATCACCGCAAGGAGGGCCGCCTCGTACTCTTCCTTTCCCCCGTACCCGGCATATGCGACGACATGCACCGGGATGCCTGCGTCCTTTGCCCGGGTTATGGCATATGCCTCCGGATTGTCCGAGATCAGTGCCACGCAGGTCGCAGGGATCTCACCGCTTCGGATGGAATCGATCAGCGCCTGGAAATTCGATCCCCTGCCAGATGCCAGGACCGCAATGCGTTTCATCGCTTCACCTCATCGGCTGCGTCCTCACCGACATGGTGCTGGATAAGTTTGACCTTCACGATGCGCCTCGACAGCATCTGCGTGACGACGAGCGAAATATGACTCTCCTTTATATACACGCTCTCTCCCGGGTGAGGAATATGCCCGAGTCGTTCGATGATCAGCCCCCCCAGGCTCTCGTATGATTCGGAGACAGGCAGAGTGATATCCAGTTCGTCGTTGAGATCCTCCACCCATACCTTTGCATCCACCAGGAAAATCCCTTCACCTGTCTTCTGGATTCCCGGTTCCTCCCGGTCGAATTCATCGAGGATATCTCCCACGAGTTCTTCCAGGATGTCTTCGACGGTGACGATCCCGATGAAAGTGCTGTATTCGTCCAGCACAATGGCGATCTGGACTTTTCGCAGCTGGAGTTCCTTCAGGAGATCATCGATCTTCTTGCTCTCGGGGACAAAAAACGGGTCGTACATCAGGTCCTTGATGGGGGTACTTTTCTTTCCGGCAATCTGGCTGGATATGACATCCTTCACATTGAGGACCCCGATGATGTTGTCCATGTGTTCATGATAGACAGGTATCCTCGAAAACCCGGTCTCATTGAAGAAATGGAGCGCCGACTGAAGTGTGCTCTGGTCATCGATGAGAGCCACATCCACCCGTGGAGTCATGATCTCGCGTGCGGTTGTGTCGCCGAACTCGAGTACCGAGTAGAGCATCTCCCTCTCTTCCTGCTCGATCGCCCCCTCCTCTTTCCCCACCTCGATCCACTCACGAATCTCCTCTTCTGTCACGGCTGGCTCGACAATCCGGTCCTCCGGGGCTTTTTTCCTCGTGCATTTTTCAATGACCCAGATGAGGGGGGAGAACACCCGGGAGAGGAAGTGTATCGGTCTTGACACGGCAAGCGCAAAGCGCTCCGTGTTTCGTGTCGCATATGTCTTGGGACCAATTTCACCAAACACCAGGAGCAATATCACGACCACACCCGTGGCGATACCGACACCGATATCGCCGAAAAGGCTGATCGTCACAGCGGTTGCTATGGCCGAAGCGGCGACATTGACGATGTTGTTTCCTATCAGGATGGTGATGAGCAAACGGTCGGGGGTCTCTTTCAGCATGGCGAGGGCGGCGGACCCCGGCCTCTTTTCGTTGACGAGGGTCCGGACTTTTGCCCTTGTGATGGAAATGAGCGCAACCTCCGAGGCCGAGAAAAATGCAGAGAGCACCAGGCAGAGGATGAACAGCAAAAGGAGTATAAAATCCTCAATCATCAAAGCCACGCCGCACGAGCGGCTATTCGGTAGTTATTCATATGTCCTTGGACACTACATGTATCGTGCTGACATTTTATAAAACCGTCGATTATCCGAAGCATTCACGCATGAATGACAATTCTGCGGAGAGAAGGAGGATCTTCTCTTCGGAAGAGAGATCGTGGGAGAAGTTACGATCCTCGATCTCCATGGTCAGGTTCCCCTCGTATCCGTTCCGGGACAGGTACCGGAGGATGCCCGCCATCTCCCTGCTGTTTTCAGACGGAAGGTGCATCCTTCCTCCTTCCGCTCTCCCCACATGCACGTTCGCGAGCCGGTCCCCGCACATATCGATGTAGCGCCTGACCTCGGCTGCATTGACACCCATGGCATGGGAAATATCGAGAGTACACCACATCCATGGTTCGCGGTCGAGGAGTTCCCGCATCCCTTCGGGGGTACAGAGGAGAGAGTTGACCTTCTTCTCCATGTTCTCCATGGCCACCCTGATCCCGGTCCCTGATGCCGCGTCGCGGAGGGACCCAATATACCTGTTGAAGCGCTCGTAGTCATGGGCACTGGGAGGGCGTTTCGCGGTCCTGCGGCCGGGATGGACGGTCACCACTTCCATGCCTAGCCGTGATGCCAGCCGTATTGCGGAGACGGCATACCCTATCGATATGTCGGCGACCCCGGGGTTAATCGAGGTGGGATTCAGATCAAGGACAGGTGCATGGAGAGTGGGGGATTGTAACGCTGAAAATTCCTTCAGGCAGCGGACAAGCTCTTCCTCGGGCTGCCCTGCCAGCCAGTAGGACGGGGTCTCCATCCAGAATTCCACCGAATCAAGGCCTGCCTCCAGGATATTCGAGAAGATCTCTTCCAGGGGATATTCATGGAAAAACATGCTGGAGACGGCAAAACGGACCATGATCGTAATTCATTACCCTCCGGCCATAATAGTTGTTGATGACCTGGTATCATCAGGGGATTTCCGAAGAGAGAGACGGGCATACCTTCGACGTGCTCAGCGTATCGGAGGTCTCCTCCCTCGTCCAGTCGCTCCTGGATGATTCAAGACTGCAGGACATATGGATCAGGGGGGAGATCACGAACCTCAAGATCCATGGTTCCGGACACTGGTACTTTTCTCTCGGGGAGAGAAACGCACACCAGTCCGCCGTCCTCTCGTGTGTCATGTGGAGGAAGGATGCGCAGAGGATGACCGGCGAAATCCGTGATGGCACGGGGGTGCTGGTATTCGGTTCCATCGGGCACTATGCCCCCCAGGGCCGCTACCAGCTCTACGTCCGGGATATCCGGGCTGCAGGACGGGGGGAGAAGCACCTTATGGTGGAGAACTGGAAGAAGCAGCTCTCTCTGGAAGGGTGTTTTGATCCTGCACGCCGGAGAACGCTCCCGCCATATCCCTGCAGGGTGGGCGTGGTCACATCGGAGACAGGTGCCGTCCTCCAGGATATCAGGAACGTGATTTCACGGCGTTATCCACTGACGCTCGTGGTATCCCCGACGGCTGTCCAGGGAGAGGGAGCACACGTGGAGATAGCCGGCGCATTGAAGAGGATTGAAAGCGAGGTGGAGGTGATTATCCTTGCACGGGGCGGCGGAAGCTTTGAAGATCTCTTTCCCTTCAATCACCCCGATGTGGTCAGGGCAGTCTCTTCCTGCCCTGTACCCGTTGTGAGTGCCATCGGGCACGAAGTGGACACAACACTCGCTGACTTCGCGGCGGATGTCCGTGCCCCCACGCCTTCGGCTGCAGCCGAACTGGTGGTTCCCGACCGTATCATGGTCCTTGAATCCATCGCGGAGATGAGGAAGATGATGGGAAAGCGGCTTCTCGCACGGCTGGACAGGGAGAGCGAAGCCCTCTCGCAGTTGCGCGAGAGGCTCTCACCACGCAGAATCGGGCAGATGGTCACTGCCAGGAGAGAGGATGTCGCCATGCTCCAACAGAGAATGGAGAGGGCAGTCTCGTCGCGGTTCGCCCTGGAGCGCGAGAGGCTTTCAGCAGCTGCGGATATCCTTGCCGCGAGGAACCCCGTCCATCTCCTGGAGAAGGGATACTGCATCCTGCAGAAGGATGGAAAGGTGATACGTTCAGTGGCCGAGATGGTCCCCGGTGACCATATTTCCTTACGGCTCAGGGATGGGAAGGCGATGACACAGGTTGAGAGGATTTGCCATGACAGAGAAGTTTGAAGACCTGATGAAGGAACTGAAAGAGATCCTCGCCAGAATCGAGGACAGCCAGACAGGGCTCGATGAGGCTATCGCCCTCTATGAACGCGGGGCGGTCCTGGTTCGGCAGGCCGAGGATCTCCTTGCCTCGGCAGAGATGAAGATCACCATGGTGGGGAGAGAATAGGCAGAACCTTTCAGATACCGGCCGTCACCGTGAGTTTTACCGTGAGCGGACCTGCCCCTCTGAGCGCCTGCACGAAATCCCGTGGCATCAGACGCGCAGTGGTATCCGCACAAATGGCGACGGTTCTCCCGCACACGTACCCGCTTCTCCTCCAGACGAGGTCGGTCGGATGATCGAGGGTCATGGCAGAACTCCCCCTCGCCCGTATCTCCACCACTCTCCCGTCGCAGGAGAGGGTTGTCAGGAGCCTTGCATCGTCCCTGCAGAGGAGCGATCTGAAATCCTCCGGGAGATCACGCGCCCCGAGATCCGCGCCGACTCCGATGATGCAGTCCCCCTTCAGAGTCAGTTCTTTTTCGCGGGTGATCTCAAAAGTGGTGGGGTGTGCTGCTCTGACCAGGGGATGCCCCCTGCACCGGATGGTCACGTGCGCCTGGCGGCTCATTCGCATACGTCCCGTTCATGAAGGAAAAAGAGAGGATCAGTTCCGGGGATCTCTTCACGGCAGGGTGAAGGATCAGTATTTGTACCAGCGCCCTTTTTCATCGTATTCACCCTGCAGGATCACGGGGCTGTCGCCTGATACCGACTGGCAGGTATCCTGGTAGAAGGCTGCCTTGAATACAGTGATGATGCTCCCCGCAATGGTAACCCAGGTGAAATAGAATATCGCGGTAATGACGATTCCCCGGTATCCCAGCATCTCGTTCAGGGTGGCCATGGTGAACGTCTCCACCCGGGTCGGATCCATGGACGCCAGGGGAAGGAGCTGGTCATACAGGAGGCCGGTCCAGATGATGGCAAGAGGGAGGGACACCAGGATGAATATTCCAATCATCACGAGAAAGAATGCGATGACCCGGCCGGGCCTGTTCATGACCACCTCGACGCTCCGGCGGATACATTCAAATACCCCACGGTCCTCGAAGACCGCTGCCGTATCAGAGAAGAACGTGAAGAAGAGGATGGGGATGATGCACCCGATCGCCGCGAAGGGAAGAATGACCTCGGTGATTCCCATGAACATGAGCGGTATTGCCAGGAGGATGACTGTTGCAAGGATTGCAAACGCAATCAGGAGCGACGGGAGAAGGACCCGGAAATAGTTCTTTTTTGCCTCCGAGAAAAAGGTACCCGCGCCCCGTTCGCCGGACCGGATCTGGGTATATGCCCCTGCAATGAAAAACGGGATGAGAAGCGCCTCGATTATCCATACGCGCGACGCAAGAAATGTCCCGAAGGAATATTGCAGCAGGAGGTCCAGTGCCCCGAGCACTCCTGTGACGAGCCCCGGGAGCCACAGGAACGGGTTCCGGAAGAGCAGCGAAATTCCGCGCTGGAGCGATGCAATGACCATCAGGTCACCGGTTCCTCGGCATGGCAACGATTTCCCTGACCTGCAGATCAAAGAACGATGACGTGTGGGCCGGGCGAATCACGCAGACGGTGTCTGCCCCGCTGCCTGTCCCGCCGACAGCAATAACCTCCTCGTCAACTGGGATGACTCCCTGGTCTGCGGCGATAAGGGTGCATTCCACCGCAACCTTCAATCCCACGGCAACGACCCTGCGCAGTGCCTCGGCCACTGCCTCAGTCCGTGACCCTCCACCAACCTTGGGCGAACGGGAGAATGCCCGTTCCATCCCGGAGAGGACATGCGTACCGGTCACCACGGTGATCTTCTCCTGCTTCAGGGTTTTTGCTGCATCCTCAGAAAATTCCCATTCCCCTGGCCGGGAGAACCCGACGACATGGGTCACCACGATGAGTTTGACCCCGGATCCGCGGAGCATCCGGTAGAAGGCAAGAGCGGTGTCCCCGGAAGTGCTGGCCACCACCACGCGATCGAGAGAGAGTTCCCGTGCCCTCTCAAGGGCGAACCGTGCGCAATCAACGGTATTGGCAGGGCCCGGGGCATCGAAGTAATAAGTGGATCTCGTTACAAATGACATACGTACACTAAGGTTTAGGTAGTTCCAGGTAAAGGGAATTGCTATGATCACGCTCGCACTCGCCGGAAAACCTAACTGCGGAAAGTCGACCTTTTTCCGGGCGGCGACGATGGCCCATGCCGAGATTGCCAATTACCCCTTCACCACCATCGACGCCAACTTCGGCGTTGCCTATGTCCGGACCGACTGCCCCTGCAGGAGCCTGGGTCTCTCGTGCGGGAACTGTGCCGACGGCATCAGGTACGTGCCTGTGAACCTCATCGATGTGGCAGGGCTGGTCCCTGATGCCCACAAGGGCAAGGGCCTGGGAAACCAGTTCCTGGACCACCTCCGCCAGGCGGACGCCATCCTCCATATCGTGGACGCGAGCGGATCGACGGATGCGGAAGGAAACCCGGTAGAGGCCGGGAGCCATGATCCGCGCGAGGATATCACTTTCCTCAAGTTCGAGATGACCATGTGGGTGTACGGGATCCTCGAGAAGCACTGGGCCAAGATCCAGCGGCAGGCGCAGTCAAAGACGTACTCCATCCACCGGGGCATTTCGGAAGTTTTTACCGGACTTGGCATCACGCCCGAGGATGTCCAGGACGCGGAGAGGGCCGTGGGAATCGACCTTGTGCGGGCAGACCAGGAGGGCCTTGTGAGGTTCTGCGAGGAGATCGTGCACATCAGCAAACCGATGCTCCCCGTGGGAAACAGGGTCGACCTTGCTCCTGCCCGACTCGTGGAAACACTGCGTGGCGCAGGGCTGGCGTTTGCGTCCGCCGCAGGAGAACTGGCCCTGCGAAACGCTGTCGCAGGAGGGCTAATCCGCTACCATCCCGGGGATACGGGGTTCTCGGTTGTGAAGGAGGATGCTTTGACCCCCGCCCAGAAGGCAGGGCTCCATACCATCGGGGAGGTCATGAGGCAGAACAGCGGGACAGGCGTGCAGCAGGCTCTCAACCGGGCAGTGTTCGATCTCCTCGGAATGATCGTCGTATATCCCGTGGAAGACGAGCACAAGTTTTCTGATTCGAAAGGGCGCATCCTCCCTGATGCCTACCTGATGCGGACCGGGGCGACCCCCCGGGACCTTGCATTCCAGGTGCATACCGATATAGGCAGGGGTTTCCTCTACGCGATTGATGCAAGGACCAACATGCGGGTCAAGGACACACACGAGCTGAAGAACGGGGATATCATCCGCATCGTGAGTGCCGCGAAATGACCTTGTTTCCTTGAAAAGAGAGAGGAGACTGGCATTAGGTGAGATATATTTATATACTGGTAATTTCAACCGGAGTACTGATATGGGTGGCGAGGTGTATCAGGCCCAGATACTGAAGAACTTCTTTGATACCATCACGGGTACCGACCGGAACCTGACCCGTATATACATGTGCGTGGTAAGCCTGGCAAAGATCCGTATGGAACCCCCCGAAAAATATTCATTCCTGATGGAGCAGCTCAGAAAGAGCAAGCAGCACAAGGAGCTTTCCGTCGATGTGCTGGATTACATGTGTGACGTGGCACAGGAACTCGAGATCGCCGCCGTACAGACTGCATTCGGGGTAAAGGAGATCGGGGAGATCCCGCAGGAGTTCGGAAGCATCAGCATGGACTCCCTCTAGGTTTTTTTCAAGAGATTCTCCCGGCATACACATGGCTCTGCCATGGACAATCGGATTTTTTATCAGGATTTGTAAAAAACGGGAAATTTCCTTTATTTTTATGGTATGTCCATCAATTCTTCCAAAAAACAGAGAGATCCTGCGAAACCCCGTCACATGAGATTGAGTGGTTCGCGGTAATTCTCCAGGATCTGGATCACGAAGTTCTGGTGCTCTTCCAGTGACTGCCCGTCGTCAGGAGACTGGAGGTAGGCAACCGTGTACAGGAGAAGAAGGGCATTGTCGAGGGTCAGGGAGTCCTGGTCCTCCACCTGCTCCGGGGCAAGATTCACGGCAAGATACGGCACATCCTCTTCCCCGAAACTCACTTCTGAATAATCGGTTATCCTCACTTCCTCAAGTGCAGCCGCCCGTTCCTGCACAATCTCGAGGGCCTTTTTGATCACCGGGCTCGAGCCTTCTTCGGGAAGGCCGGAAATGGCACGGTTGACATCGGTGACAGTCTTTTCGTACAGCCCGAATTTAAACGACATGACCGCAGACGCAATTTCATGAGCTGTGTCGGGATCTATACCCCTGAAGAAGGGTGTCATGCGGTGGATATACTCGTACAGGAATTTTTCCATGGTGTTTTCTTCTCCTGGAACATTGCTGGGGGTGCCAAAGCGATAATAGAGCCTGATCATGAGAAGGGTGATGCTCACGGCATAGAGCGCCTGCAGGAGCAGAGATGCCTTTGTCTCAAGCGGAACGATAAAGATGAGGAGAGCAAAGAACGGTGTGCAGAGGGAGACGATGTCTTTTCGTGGCTTGCGGAAGGCTATGTACGCGAGGATAACCGAAGCAGCAACGCTTCCCCAGTAAAAGTCCGCCGCATCCGCAATGATTCCCGATTGTTCGAGGAGGACGGCAAGGATAAGCCCGCCGAATGCACAGGCAGGCACTGCCAGGTAAAGCGCACGCTCCTGTTTTCCCATCTTCATATCATGAGTGTCAGGCGAATCTGGTGACAAAGTACCATGGAAGTGTGGGGATTCCACCTGAAAAAGATTTCAATATCCCCGCGGCATCCCCTGAGGAGCTTTCCCAGATGGTTTAAACGTCTGGGAGTGCTACCATGAGGTATGAAGGTGTGCATCATGTGCGGAGGCGAAGGGACGCGGCTCCGCCCGCTCACGTTCGAGCGCCCCAAGCCCTGCATACCCATCGTGAACCGCCCCTCCATTCAGCACCTGGTTTCCCATCTCTCCAACCTTGGATTCCGCGACGTGGTGATCACACTCGGATACATGGGAGAAGCCATCGAGGAAGCACTTGGCGATGGCTCGCTCTTCGGTGCCGAGATCACCTATGTGCATGAGAAGACAAAGCTCGGAACAGCGGGGAGCGTCAAGAACGCACAGAAGCACCTTGAGGACCAGGATTTCCTGGTGGTGGGCGGGGATCATGTCACCGATCTCAACCTCCTCGAGTTCTACCGCGAGCATGCACGCAACCCCGCGCTTGTCTCCATCGGGCTGATCAGCATCGACGAGCCGGGAGAATACGGGATTGCGGAGATCGACGCGGCCTTCCAGATCAAGCGGTTCAAGGAGAAACCGGGGCCCGGAGAGATCTTCTCGAACCTCGCCAGCACAGGAATATATGTCTGCAATCCCGGAATTTTTGATGTGATCCCCCGGGGAAAGAAATTTGACTTTGCAAGGGACCTCTTTCCCCGCCTCATGGAGAGCGGCCACACACTTAAAGCATGGCTCGCCCGGGGCAACTGGACGGACGTGGGAAACCCCGCTTCTCTCCGGCAGGCCGAGCGCTGGAAACTGCAGGACATACCCTATTCCCGCATCAGCGGTGACCTGACCATCAGGGCAGGGCAGATACAGGGGCCGGTGCAGCTTGGGAGTTCTTTCTCGATGGGGATGAATTCACGCCTCATCGGCCCGGTCGCAATCGGGGCCGGTACCGCCATCGGGGACCATGTCCTCATCGGCCCCTATACCAGCATCGGGGAGAACTGCCTTGTCAAGAACAATGCCAAGATATTCTCCTCCTCGCTTTACAACAGGGTGATCGTGGGGAGGAACAGCACCGTTTCGGGGAGCATCATCGACAATGATACCGTGATCGGGGATGACTGCAGCCTTGAGAACGACACGGTGATCGGCCCCCGGGTGGTGTTCAGGAACGGGGTCGTGGTCCACTCCCGGACAAGGATATGGCCCGAGGTCGTCGTCCCGGAGAATACCATCGTAAAAGAGCACCTCCTTAACGAGGATTATGAGATCAAGTGCGAAGGGTCCTAGCCTCTCCGCACCAGCCTGTGGGTGATTGCAACCAGGGGGTGGCGGGCATAGTCGAGGACCTGGATATCATCCAGTGAACGCAGATTCATGGCCCGGGCAGTCCTCTCCATGCCGAGCTCGAGATCCTCGTTCACCTCGATCACATACGCGTCCAGTGACTTGATCCCCATCTTCCGGGCGGCAATGGCCCGGTGATGCCCGTCAACAAGGATCATCTTCCCGGGCCTCCTTACCACGATGAGGGGTTCTGCGAGCCCCTTCTTTATTTCGTACATCCTCCCTTCAAGTTCGTCCTCATAAATGCGCGACTGGGTGGGGAGAAGCTGGTCGATGGAGACCACTTCTCTTTTCAGTTCCGGGGAGATGCCATGGAGGGTCTTCAGCGTGGTGATGAAATTGAAGACCTTCTCGGGGGATACATGCTCGATCTGGGAGCGGATCACATCCGTGTTGGAGATGATCCCGAGCAGGCGGTTCTGCTCATCGACAACAGGGAGTTTCTGGATGCCGGACCTGAATATCACCCTTGCCGCGTCATTGACGCTCATGTCAGGGTCGGCAACGATGAGGTTGTCGGACATGACCTCGCGGACAGGTGTGGTTGTGGGCTTGAAGAGCAGGTCCCTTGCTGCCACGTACCCCACCACCTCGACTCCCCGCACCACGGGAAACCCGTCGTGCCCGGTCCTCTGGATCTTCTCCATGACCTCAAGGATGGTCCCCTGCGCATCCACGGTCACCACATCGTAGGTCATGTAGTCCCGGACCTTTTTTTTATCCATCGTAACTCATTTCCGGCTGAAAAGACTAAAAGCCATCGGAAAAAAGGGGAGATTATTCGATTTTAATGCGGCTTCCCCGCTCTTCTTTGGACTTTTTCATCCTAATCTCGAGGACCCCGTTCTTGAAACTCGCGGTGGCGCCCTTTTCAGTGACATTGTGCGGAAGGTCGACAAGGCGGGACATGGAGCCGTACATCCTCTCCCTCATGTAGTATCCCTCCTCCTTCTCCTCCTTGTCCATTTTTCTCTCGCAGGATATCTCGAGGGTCCCGGGGTTGACGAGTGAGACGGATACATCCTCCTTGTCCACACCGGGAAGATCGACCACTATCATGACCTCGTCTTCATGCTCCCGAACATCCACCCTGAATTCTCCACGGATGGCAGGAAGCATCCGGTCCGTCACTCCGCCTGGCGGAAGAAGGCGTCCCCCGGTCCCCCAGAAACGGTTCTCCATCTCCGCCAGCATGTCTTCGAAGTCACGCATCATCCAGCCGAATGGATATCTCCTTCTGTATGCCATAGAATTCCTCCTTTTCCTGACCAGCGGTCTTCACCGTTGGACTACCCATTGGTTAGCATTTATCTTATATAAGTTTAATTATCGTTGCAGAGTTACAAATCCCGCAGGCACCAGCCTGCAATGTTTATTTCCCCGGCAGTGAAAACTGAGAGGGATGTGCGCTCAGGAAAAAGGAAAGAAAAAGAAGAAGACCGCATCACGCTGGACTGCAAAGAAGATAGGGATTATCATACTCTGCGTGGGTTTTGCGGTCATCATGGTCGTCAGTTCTCTTGGCACCGGGTGGCTCATCAGCCTCAACCCGATCACCAGCGGAGACAACGTCGTGGTGGGTGTCTCCTTCTATGACGGTATGAACCGGCCGGTGCTGACCACCAATTCACGCACCTTCAATGCCACATTCGAGGAGGGTGGCATCGTCTGGATGTGCGGGCAGTTCGCGATGCGGGCAAACGGGACCAGCCAGAAGGAACTCATCTCCATCCCCTGTTTCAATTATTATTACGGGGAAGCGAAATATGCGCTCTTCTCCCCTGAATGGGACACTATCGCCAGGAACCTGGAAGGGATGAAGCAGGGGGAGAGCAAGAGGGTCCAGATGCCCTCGCTCTATGGTTTCCAGCGTGAGATGACCCCCGATGAATTCGCAAAAATCGGGGGCAATTTCACCACAGTCATGACAGGGGACCAGATAATTTTGGCCTTTGCCGAAAATCCGGAGGCCGAATACGACGAGAATGTCACTCCCAGTTACCTTATCAGAACGGGATATATCACTGGTAAGACCAATGACACGGTGTCGGTCAATTATGCCTATCCCGTAGCGGAGATTTCAGTCGTCCAGGCGAATTAGGAGAAACAAGAACTTTTTAATACTCCCCCTTCTTTTTTTCTGCATGGAACCGCGTGTCATATATTTCTTCCAGGAGGGGTGCATGGCCTGTCACGAACAGGAGCCGGTCCTTGCCGAAGTGGAGGGCGCCTGCACCATCAGGGCCGAACGAATCAATCCTCTCAGGGAGAAAGCCGCCATCGAAAAATATCACCTTACTGTGACTCCGACCATCATCATCCTGAAGGATGGTGTCGAGACCCGGAGGTTCGAAGGCCTTGTCTACCGCGAACAGTTGGAAGAGGCCATCCGCCAGAGCTTATAGCGGCAGAGCAAAGATTCTCCGTATCTTCCGGGCTTCGATCTTTGCACCCTCGCGCCGGAGGATACCCCCTCCGCGAACCTTGATGCGGGATATCCTGATCCTCCTGGCCCCGACCTTGTAGACCTCCCCGACAACAAACGGTTCGTCCCCCGGGACCCTTACCTGCACAGGGGAGGTGACCCGGCCCGAATGTATCGCGATACGTACGGCCACCTCCTCGGTTTTCCTGGTCCAGACAGCCGCGATATCGGTGCTCACCGCCTTTTTCACACGGGAATCACCGCACTCGATTGCCGTCACCTCGACTCCGAAAAAGTCACCGTCGCATTCCGCCACGAACTGGTCGCCGAGGCGGCAGATCTCTCCCTGGTCCATCTCGACATGGCACACCCTGGAGGTCGCTTCCATGCTCACGATCGCTTTCACGCGAACGGACTTCTTCTCGTCCATGGCAGTGAAAGGATGCACCCCCCCGCACACCAGGCATCGCACGGTGGGATTGCGCCCCCTCGCAAGCACCTGGTGTTCCGTCTCTTCACCACAGAAAGGGCACAGTTCGCCGTCGATCTTCTCCATTAATCCTCACTTCTCCCGCGTATACCTTTTTGATCCTCGCTGCAATATACACTGTGACGCTCACCCGGACACCACAACCGTATGATGCTGCCTGCGCATACAGGGTGAATCCTTCCCGGTTCACCCCGGGGCATGAAACCACTCCCGGGATCTGGCGGCTTTTCCATCACCAAGTACACCCTCAGTCTGACTCTCCCGTGTCACCACAGCAGGCAGGAGAGGACAACCGCACATGCGCCTCCGCTGAGTGTCGCCAGGAAATTCGTGCCCGCATTTCCCACCATGCCGGGATTCTCCATCACCGCCCCGACGAGGCTGTCGATGTTTGTACCGATGAAACCTGCAACCGTGCATATCGCGATTGCCGGCAGGTCAATGATGCCGAGGAAATATGCGATGAGGGAGATGATAAGGGCCCCAACGACGGCAACCGCCTCACCTGTGAGTGTCACTCCTCCGTTGGTCCCGGCCGGAACCCGGGTAAAACTCGTGATCATGACAGGTTCGCCGCCTGTCACCCCGATCTCGCTTGCCATGGTATCCCCCGCCGCTGTTGCCACGCTCCCTACGAAGAGGGCCAGGAAGACAGGTGACCCCGTCACTCCCCAGAGGACTGCCGATGCTGCCGCGACGCTCCCGTTTGCAAAGACATTCATGTATCCCCTCGCCCCCCCGTGTATCTGCTCGACGCCCATGCGCATTTTGTAATCGTATTTATACCGGGTGCTGACCGAACCAAGGATGAAGAATGCAAGGACCACCAGGAACCAGCGGATATCAGCAAAAACAATGAGTATGATGCCCACCAGGGCGGCGGAGAAGAGGCCGCTCACATCCGCAGTCCGGGTCCGGTACGCAAAATATCCGAAAGAGAACGCGATAGCCACCGCAAATGCGATCAGGACGAGATCGGCATGGTAATTCAGTTCATCGATGAGAAACATTGTCATGGCGATGCCGAGCGCCTCAATCATCAGGGCGTCCTCCCGCTGTTTCAGGATGGCTTTGAGGAGAACCGCCACCACGACCCCGATAAGGACCACGAGGGGGGTCCATGTGCCAAGGTATGCCATAACAAGAATACAGCCGATGAGCGCTGCTGCGAGGTAGGCGATGAAGGAATACAGCCGTTCCCTGGTCTCCTTGAACGCAAGTTCACCCATCACCATGATCGTCAATGTGCAGCAGAAGACAGGGAGGGGGAGAATGGTGAGACCATAGAGCAGGGCAATGGGGATAAGGGCAATTGCCAGGAACCGGGTCCTCCTGATGAGGTAGAGCACGAGAGCGCAGAGCACCACAATGATTGCCAGAAACCAGGGTGGCTGGACGAATGGTGCGAGAAGAATGAAGGAAAGTACCACCACCGCTGCCAGGCGCTCTCCAAGGCGGTTCATGTTCCTTTTTTTGTTGGTCCCGTGGGGATAAGAGTCTTTGTCAGGGTCCGGAAGGTTTTTTCATCCCCGGGACCGCCTCTGCCCGCTTCGATCCGCGTATGAAGGCCGGTCCGGCCATATTTGGAATCGATTAGATATATCTCCTGAAAACACCCATATGTAAAAAATGCCGTCGTCTCGGGACCTCCCAAAAAATTATGACTTTTCGGAGGTGGAACAGCGCTGGCAGACTGCCTGGCGCGATGAAGATCATTATTTCGATCCCGCCTCCACCAAGGAAAAGTTCATCATCGACACCCCGCCCCCCTATCCCACCGGGACTTTCCACATCGGGAATGCATTCAACTGGTGCTATATCGATTTCATTGCCCGCTACAGGAGGATGAATAATTATAACGTGATGTTCCCCCAGGGATGGGACTGCCACGGGCTGCCCACCGAAGTGAAGGTGGAAGAGATCCACGGGATCACCAAGAACGATGTGCCAAGGGAAGAGTTCCGCAGGATGTGCCGCGAGCTCACCCGCGTCAATATCGAGAAGATGCGCAGGACTCTCCGCCGCATGGCGTTTTCTGTCGACTGGAGCCACGAATACATCACCATGCTCCCGGCCTACTATGGAAAGACCCAGCTCTCGTTTTTAAAGATGCTCGCAGACGGCTACATCTACCAGAGCGAGCACCCCGTGAACTTCTGCACCAGGTGCGAGACCGCGATCGCCTTTGCAGAGGTTGCCTATGAACCCAGGGAGACGACGCTCAATTATTTTGACTTCGACGGCCTGGAGATTGCCACCACAAGGCCCGAGTTACTGGCCGCCTGTGTTGCGGTCGCTGTCCATCCGGATGACGACCGTTACAGGGATGCCGGGGGCAGGAGTCTCACTGTCCCGATCTTCGGCCATACTGTGCCTCTTATCGTTGACCCGGCCGTGGACCCGGAGTTCGGGTCAGGAGCGGTGATGATCTGTACTTTCGGGGACAAGCAGGACGTGCACTGGTGGAAACAGCACGGTCTCGACCTCAGGAAGGCAATAGACCGCCAGGGCCGCATGACCGCCATTGCCGGAAAATACGCCGGCATGAAGTCATCGGAATGCAGGAAAGCAATCCTAGAGGATATGAAGAGCACGCAGATCCTCTCACGCCAGGAGCCCCTTGAGCAGCGGGTTGGCACCTGCTGGCGGTGCAAGACCCCCATCGAGATCATGAGCGAACGGCAGTGGTTCGTCAAGATCGATCGCGATGCCATCATGAAGGCAGCAAAGGAGATCACGTGGAATCCGGAGCACATGTTCCTCAGGATGGAGAACTGGGTCGGGCAGATGGAATGGGACTGGTGCATTTCCCGGCAGCGTCTCTTCGCGACCCCCATCCCGGTATGGTTCTGCAACTCATGCGGCACGATGGTGGTGCCTCCCGCAGAGAGTCTCCCCGTCGATCCCACTGTTGACAGCCCGTCC
This sequence comes from uncultured Methanolinea sp., assembly GCA_964452625.1. Taxonomy (GTDB): domain Archaea; phylum Halobacteriota; class Methanomicrobia; order Methanomicrobiales; family Methanospirillaceae; genus Methanolinea_A. The sequence continues at coordinate 298,679 of CAYVMJ010000001.1, read as the reverse complement.
CATCCCTGCCCGGGTTGCGGAAGCACAGAGTTCACAGGGGAAGAAGATGTCCTCGACACGTGGATGGACTCATCCATTTCTGTGCTGAATGTCACAGGCTGGGACGGGGCATCGTCACCCCGCCTTTTCCCGGCTGAGCTGCGCCCACAGGGGCATGACATCATCCGCACCTGGGCATTCTACACAATCCTGCGGTCCGTTGCTCTCACGGGATCAAGGCCATGGGACCAGATCCTCATCAACGGGATGGTACTTGGCGAGGACGGCTACAAGATGAGCAAGAGCCGCGGAAACATCATCTCTCCCGAAGAGATTGTCGAGAAATACGGGGCGGATGCTCTCCGGCAGTGGGCCGCCGCGGGTGCTGCGACCGGCTCTGATATCATGTTCAACTGGAACGATGTCATTGCGGCTTCCCGTTTCCAGACAAAGCTCTGGAACATCGCACGCTTTGTCCATCTCCAGTTCGTGCGGCAGGAGTATTCCCGTGATGCCCCGGTGACCGCACTCGCAGACCGCTGGCTGATGGCCCGGCTTGACGATATGGTCCGGGAAGTGACATCTGCCATGGAATCCAGCCAGTTTGACCGCGCCCTGAAGTCATTGCGGGAATTCTCCTGGGATATCCTTGCCGACAATTACATCGAGCTGGTCAAGGGGAGGCTCTATGCCCATGGAAAGAGCCGTGACAGCGCCTGCAGGGTTCTGCATGCCGCCCTCGACACACTCTGCCGCCTCCTGGCCCCGTTCACCCCTTACTTTGCCGAGGAGTGCTATTCATATCTTGGCCAGGGGAGCGTCCATAAAAGCCCGTGGCCCGGGACCTGCGGGGAGGACCCGGACGGACGGAAGATGGGAGATCTCCTTGTCCGGATTGTGGCCGAATTACGCCGGTACAAACACGAGAAAGGCCTCGCACTCAACGCCCCCATGGGCAGGGTCGCTGTCTTCTCTTCCCCTTTCACCGATGACGACGGGGACGCCTCGCGGGCCCTGAATGCCTCCGTGGAATGGCACAGCGAGCCACCCCACCTGGAAAAAGTTCCGGGGACGCTCCAGTTCAACATGGCTGTCATCGGGCCGCGACTCCGGAAAGATGCGGGGGCATTCATGAACGCGGCACGGGCGCTCCCGCCCGCGCTCCAGGAGAACCCGCCATCAACTCTGGACATCGGGGGCAGGGAGATCGAGGTCCCGCCGGGTGCATTCTCTCTCCAGTACACCTACCTCGAAAGAGGGGAACAGGTGGATGTGCTCACCGTGGACGAAGTGATCGTGACGATCCACACCAGTCCCTGATCAACCGGGCTGCAAATGAGGCCAGTTCCTCTTCATCTTTCTCCGCATCCACCAGCACGAAACGGGAGGGTTCCTCCCGTGCGAGAAAGAGGTAATGCTCCTGGACCTCTTCAAGCACCGGTGCCTCCTCAAAATGCTCCTTTTTTCCCATGCTCCGCTTGCGAAGGAGAGCGACCTCAACCGGGAGGACCAGCAGGATGGTGTGATCCGGCAGGATGGTCCACCCGTGATGCACCTGGCGCAGCCAGGCGAGTGGATCGGGCATCACACCCCCGAGCGTCGCCCACTGGTAGGCATACCTGCTGTCTATGTACCGGTCAGAGATGACAGGGACACCCCGTGCAAGTGCGGGACGGATCACCCTGTCCAGGTGTGCGGAATGATCCGCGGCAAAGAGGAGCGCTTCCGTGACCGGATCCGCTTCCTCGGCAATCGCCCTCCGTACCTGTTCCCCGATCCAGGTCGCCCCGGGCTCCCGCGTGAACACGGCGCCGAGGTCAGAGAGCGAGTGCTTGAGGTTGGAAAAGAGGGTGCTCTTGCCACTGCCGTCGATACCCTCCAGCGTGATCAGCACCAGATTCCCCTCCGCAGGCTCTCCAGCGGAATCGCTCCCCTGTGTATTGCAGTTGCAACGATGGCGCCGTCGAATCCCAGTGCCGAAAGGGTATCCAGATCGGCGGGCGTGGCCACGCCTCCCCCGTAGAGCAGCGGCTTGTCGTACGCGTCCCTCAATCCCCCAAAAGAGGCCGGGGATATACCCGCACCGGTACCCACGGCCCCGATGTTCAGGATGATAGCCCCTTCAAAATTCCAGTCGACTGCCGATCTGAGCAGATCGCGGGGTTCCCCGCCCGACATGATGACCCGCCCGTCCCTTATATCGAGACTCACGTAGCCGCCCGGGTATTCAGAGAGATCTGCATGCGTGGTTTCGGTTCCGGCGATATCGATGATCCCCGGCTTGCGGAGATAATCAGCCGGGCTCCGGCAGCCCCTGTCAAGAAAACAGCGGTCCACGAGCGAACTGCAGGCAATCACCTGCGCAGTGTGGTCGCCCGTCCGCATGATGCAGTCCAGGTCCGCGACATAGAGATTCCGGGGTGAGAGCGCCAGGATATATCCCTCCGGGTCGGAGGTCGGGGAGAGCCCCCAGGTGAGCGGCCGGTACGTATCACGTTTTCCCGAAGACCCGTGCACTACCCGGCCTCCCATCAAGTCCACCGCTAAAATCAAATCCATACTGTAGCGCAATCACTATTAGCAAGAAGGATCATTAAATCCTATGCAATTATTGGTCAGCCCGAGGGACATCGAGGAAGCCAGGCTTTCTCTCGCTGCTGATATCGTGGACGTAAAGAGACCGGCCGAGGGGTCGCTGGGGGCGAACTTTCCCTGGGTGGTCAGGAGCATCAAGGAATTTTCTACAAAGCCGGTGAGTGCTGCAATCGGCGATTTCGATTTCCGCCCGGGCGGGGCTGCCATGGCCGCGTATGGAGCCGCATGTGCCGGTGCTGATTATGTGAAGGTGGGGCTGATGTTCGACGGAGCCGCCAAAGCCAGGGAACTCATCGAAGCGGTGGTCAGGGCAGTCAAGGATGAATTCCCAGAAAAAAAGGTTGTGATTGCAGGTTACTCGGATTATACACGACTGGGAAGCATCTCGCCCTTCTCCATGTCCCCCCTTGCAGCAGAAGCCGGGGCTGATGTCGCCATGGTGGATACCGGCATAAAAGACGGGAAGAGCACGTTCGAATTCATGGATGAGGAGGCCCTCGTTGAATTCTGTACCATGAACAGGGACCATGGGATGATGACCGCCCTCGCAGGATCTCTCTGCTTTGATGATATGCCTGCCTTAAAAAGGATTGATCCCGATATCATCGGCGTCCGGGGGATGGTGTGCGGGGGAGACAGGAATACCGGCATCCAGGAACACCTGGTGGACCGGCTCGTCCGGATGGTGCACTGACCATGTTCACGGAGAAGCTCGACGCCCCCCTCGCGCTGACGTTCGATGACGTTCTCCTCGTCCCTGCCCCTTCCCTTGTGGAACCGAACGAAGCCGATATCCACACCCGGTTCTCCCGCAATATACACCTCAATATCCCTCTCGTGGGGGCGGCAATGGATACGGTGACTGAATCTTCCATGGCCATGGCCCTCGCCCGTGAAGGGGGAATCGGCGTCATTCACCGTAACATGTCCCCCGAACAGGAAGCGGAGGAGGTGCGCAGGGTCAAGCAGGCGCAGGAGCTGATAGAGAGGAAAGTGGTCTCGGTGAGCCCCTCAACGAGCGTCGCTGACGTGGAACGCCTTATGGTGGAACAGGGTATCGGGGGTGTGCCGGTTCTCGAGAAGGGAAGGATAGTGGGGATAGTGAGCAGGAGGGATGTCAGGGCAATTGCCTCCCGGAGGGGTCACGAACAGGTGCAGGCAATCATGACCAGGCAGCCCATTACCGCAGGAGAGGATATCTCGATGGAACAGGCGCTTGAGACCATGTATACGAACAAGGTGGAGCGCCTGCCCGTCGTGGACGATGAAGGCCACCTGACGGGGATCATCACCATGCAGGACATCCTGGAGAAACGCCAGTACCCGAATGCCACCAGGGATGCAAAGAAGAGACTGAGGGTCGCCGCCGCCGTGGGGCCGTTTGACACTGACCGGGCCAACCGCCTCGATGAATGCGGGATCGACGCACTTGTGGTGGACTGTGCCCACGGCCACAACCTCAAGGTGGTGAAGTCCATCCGGGACATCAAGGGGAGTGTGAAAGCGGATGTGGTCGCAGGCAATATCGCCACGAGCGAGGCGGCTGCCGATCTCATCGACACGGTGGATGCCCTGAAAGTCGGCATAGGACCCGGATCCATCTGCACGACCCGGATAGTTGCAGGTGTCGGAGTTCCCCAGATCACCGCGATAGCCCGTGTCGCGGATGTGACAAGGGAAACCGGGATCCCAGTCATCTCTGATGGAGGGATCCGGTACAGCGGCGATGTCGCCAAAGCCATCGCTGCCGGTGCAGATACCGTCATGATAGGGAGCCTCTTTGCAGGAACCGACGAATCACCGGGGAGGGTCATCACCATGAAGGGACGACGGTACAAGCAGTACAGGGGCATGGGTTCCCTCGGCGTGATGAGCGGAGGAGTCTCGAGCGACCGGTATTTCCAGAAGAAAGAGATAGGAAAGACCAAGTTCGTTCCCGAGGGAGTCGAGGGAGTGACCCCGTACATGGGTCCCGTCTCCGACGTGGTGTACCAGCTCATCGGGGGGTTGAAATCCGCGATGGGGTACACCGGTTCCCGGACAATCGACGAGATGCACGAGAGGACCAGGTTTGTACGCATCACTTCTGCCGGACATACCGAGAGCCATCCTCACAACATCATGATCACGGATGAGGCTCCCAATTACCGGTTCTCTGATTGACCACCTCCACTTTTTCCAATTTTCCAGGCATCCTGCATCACCCTGAATGCCATTGGAGTATCCGTGGGTTCTGATTGCCGGGCAGTGTATCAACCGGGTGTGTCACTGGTGATGTGTACCGGTTGATGGGAATATACTCTTTACGGGAAAAATCCGTCCATGAAGACCCTGATGTTGTGAATGAATACAATCAAAAAGAGTGAACATACCGCGATCAGGAACAGCGCGCCGGAATACTCCTTCGTCTGTTCGGCCCGGCTCACCATCCATATGACGAATCCTGCGAAAATGAATTTCACAATCAGGTGAATGAAGGGATATTCCACGACAAACCGCATTATCGGGTTCAACTCGATCCCGCCAAGGTTCAGGATCGTGGTTGTCAGGATGACATCGAGGAACAACAACCCCCCAAATACCGCCGCGAGAATACCGAGAAAAATATGGTAGGGTCTCATAGTGTATCTACAAGTTATTCAAATCCAGCATGAAAAACAAAACGCAGGATGGGTCAACCGTGATGTATCATCTTCGATGCCTCGGAGTGAACATCCGCCAGCGCACCAGAACCGCATCGGCCAGTTATTATATACTGAAGAGACTAACATAAAGTAATCAATGCTGGATCAGGTTGAGGTCGCAAGACTCCTCGATATCCTCGGAAACCGCAACAGGCGTCGCATTATCGAGTTGCTCAGGCAGAAACCGTGCTTTGTCACCGAGATATCCGAACGCCTGGTACTCTCCCCGAAAGCTGTGATCGAGCACCTCCAGCTGATGGAAAGAGAAGAGATCCTCTCGTTCCGCCTTGATGAACGGAGGAGGAAATACTATTTCCTGGCAAACGACATCGACGTGATGGTCAGGCTTCTCCGGCAGGAGCAGGTCTCCCTCGTGATGAGGGACAATGCTCATCGGCTTCGTTCATCCCTCGGCCGGCTCCAGAAGATGATCGAGACGAGGGAGGATCTCTCAGAGAGCCTGAAGAACCTGGAACACGATATCGACCAGCAGATCAAGGAGATCATCTCATGTGGCCAGGACGTGCTGGAGAACGAGACCCAGATAGACCTCCTCATCAGTCTCGCCCATTGCAACCTGAGTATCCAGGAACTCTCAGAGCTTCTGGAAGCCCCAAGGGATGCCGTATCCGATAGTCTTGAGAGGCTGAGGGAGAAACACATAATCGAGCGGGAAGGGGAGACTTACCGCCTCTGTGATGTTCATGCCCAGTAGCGAGAACCCATACGACGAATTCATCAGGAACATGGCGAAGATGGTCGAGGATCTCCTGAAGAATCTCCCCCGGGACGAGGCAACCCACATCATAGGCTGCACCATCATCAGCGGGAACGGGGCAAAACCTCCGCATTTTATCCTGAACCCGGAACAGGAAGATGAGGAGATAGGCTTCGAGATGATTGAAGGACCGGACAGGATCTTTGTCACTGCCACTCTCCCTGTCACCCTCAGTTCAGCACCTTATGCCGATATCACCACCGATTCGCTGCACATCGTGGTGAATGAGAGACGGACCCGGGTTCCTCTCCCCTGCACGGTGGATGTGATCCACAGTTATTATAATGTCCGCCATGGCGTCATCGACATCACCCTTAAAAAGAAACCTGTCGCTGCGCCGAATACCGGTATCGAGCACGGATAGCCAGGCGTTTTTTTGCCATGAAAATGCCGGAGGCATTTTCATTCTCACCCTTCCTCCTGCCCCGGGACACCCCCCACATCCCGAATGCACATGCCTGCGGCTTGTGCATGCCATTTTCATTCTCACCCTCCCTCCTGCCCCGGGATACCTCTTCGCATCATGAATGCACATGCCTGCGGCATGTGCATGCCATTTTCATTCTCACGATAAACGGATTACGCCTGTATCCCTGGTTCTGTCGAGACCCATTCAGATATCCGGTTCCTGTCATGCCGGAACTCCCGGAACTGGTGCAGGGATACGGTCAGATCGCGGGTGAATGCAAAATATCCAATCTGAGTTGTCCGGCAGAGGTTCATGGCCATCTCCATCAGCCCCCGCGGATTGGGCCGTGATTCCCCCAGCCAGATATGGAAGATATTTCCCCCGTCCACGATAGGGAAGAAGACATGCTCGATGGACATCCGCTCCGCCATCGTCACATTTGCTCCCGGGGCCAGGTGGGTCCCGTTCGTGTAGTAAATGGGGAGGTCCCGTGTGGTGCCGAGCTGGGGGAGGGCTTTTTCGAGGTCCCCCTTTATGACCTTTGCCGCCCCGTCCCGGTACTCCTTGTTCAGGAGATCCGCAACCGCAAAACGCTGCCCGGTGGTCTCGGCGGGAGTACGGGCAAGGGCAATGGTCATGTTGTGCCTCTTCGAGAGTTCCCGGGCGTATTGTTCCATGTGGGTCATCGCAAGGATCGCCAGCCTGAAGGCATCCTTCGATTCATGGAGCTGGGATCCGACATGGTGCTGCACCATCTCGTTGACCCCCACCACCCCGATGGTGTACACCAGCCCGTCAAGATCGACGGCCACAGACCCCCGTTCCCCTGTCGCCGGGTCCCTCGGGCGCTGCATGGCAAAAGGCATCCTTCCCTGGGAACGGATCGTCTCGAGCCACCTCCTCTTGATGCGGAATACCTCAACACACATGTCCATCAGGGCGAAGAGCTCTGCAAAGAGCCGTTCGTTTTCCCCTTCCGCCCTGTAGGCAGCTCGCGGACAGTTGAGGGAGACAACCTGCCACGAGCCCATGGAGAAATGCTTGCCATCCTTAAAGTAGAGCTTTTCATCGAACTCTGAGTCCTGGTCCGCGACCGCAGAGAACTGGTAGGCACAGCACTGGTAACAGGAGATCCCCTTCCCGGCACCCCGGTAGGGGGGGATCTGGTTGTCATAGTACGGGGTGCCGAATTTCGATGCCAGCTCGAAGGTGAGAAGGTAGAGATCCTGGTAACTGGGAAGGTCGGGGTGCGCCTCGTTGAAGGCCTCGTCCTCTTTCATGAAGTCAGGCTCTATGCTGATCTCGGGTTTCGGGAAGCTGAAGGGTTTCCCCCAGGCATCCCCCTCCATCATGACCTCCATCAGCGCCTTGAAGAGAAGGCGTACTTCCCGCTCCAGGTCTCCATAGGTCTGGCGGGGGCCACAGCTCCCGTCCCATATCTTCCCCCTGTACACGCAGGGCTTGTCCTTCCAGAGTGTGGGGACCCCGGGGCTGAGCTGGACGGATGAGAAGACGAGCTGCCCGCCACGGGCCACCATCATCTGTGTCATCTCGTAGACAAACATCTGCATGAGCTGCTTGATCTCGCCGTACTCCATACCCTGGAAATAGGGTGCAAGGAACGTGAGGAAGTTATAATACCCCTGTCCCCCGGCAAAGTTGGTCTGGGCACTCCCGAGGGCCTTGACCGCATGCAGCACCGCGACCTCCGCCCTCTTCGCCGGGCCTGCGACAGACGCCTTGGTGCCGTTTCCGTCCGGCATCAGGCCATAATAGAAGAAGTAGCGGAGGTCCCAGTCCTGACAAAACGGCCTGGTACCGAAATATTCCAGGTCGTGGATGTGGATATCTCCGGAGAGGTGGTGATCGGCGAGATGCGGGGGGAGCTGGAGGAGATACTGCTCCTTGCTGATCTTGTCCGCCTTCTTCTTGTGGGAGGTCTCGGCGTTGTCCTGCAGGTTCGCATTGTCCTTCGCCTCGAACCCGCGCCCCACGTCGATAAGATGTGCATCGAAGACAGGGGTCCCGACCCTTGTGCAGACATTCCTGTACTGGACCAGCCCCCGCTCCATGAGTGTGATGTTGACGATCTCCCGGATAAGCGGTCCGCTCAGGGTGCGAAGGTCCATGGACTTGATCCGCTGCTCGACAAGCCTCGCAATCTCCTGGGCAGTCTCTTCAGTGGCGCTCTCGTAGCCGTAGAACGTGGACACCAGCCTTGTCTCTTCCACGATCTGGCGGACGATCCGCTGCCGGTCCCATTCCAGGATATGCCCGTCCGAAGTCCTGACGGGGGGCATGCCGGGGATGAAGATCCCGTCAAGAGTGGACTGGCGCGTATCCCGGGACGGCATTATATTCCCTCGATAAAGCCGAGAACCTGCTCTTCCCTGACTGCTCCTGCGGCAAACATCTCTGGGGAGGTCAGGAATCTCTCTCCCCTCTGGAGGACCGGCGCTTCACTCACGAAGACACCGTTGATACGCAGTTCAGTGAGCGATTCAGGGGTGGAAAGATCGCGTTCCTGAAACCGGACGGTCCGATCCCGGAGAAAGTGTTTCAGGGTATCGCAGTTCGGGCAAAATTCCAGTGTATATACAATCAGGTCGTCAGTATCGGTCAAAGGTCTCCCCCACACAATATGCTGTTGCAATAATAGCTCTTTGGTGAAAAAATATTTGTTGATCTGACTGTAATTATACCTTCATATAAAGGAATTTTCAGGCAAAAAGCGAAAAATTCGTCGTGATATGTTATGGCAGCGGAGACAGGTCGGGCCAGTACCAGCGGCAGGGAGGGATGGCTGTGAACAGGCTTTTTGTTGCAGTGGAACTCCCCCCCGACGTAAGGTCCGGACTCGGCTCAATACAGGAGCACCTGAAGAAGAGCAGGGCAAGGCTCACGCTCGTGGATCCGGAAATAATCCATGTCACGCTCAAGTTCATCGGCGATACGCCGGAGCCGGCCACCAGGGAGATCGCCCGGGAGCTTGGGCGGATCCGCGGAGAACCTTTTCCGATCCGCGTGAAGGGGATTTCCGGGAATAATCCACGGACACCACGGGTGATCTGGGCACATGTTGATGATGGGGGCAAGTGCGGAGAACTGCATGCCCGCATCGAAGAAGTGCTCGCCCCCCTCGGAGTGAAGAGAGAGGATCGCGCGTTCCGCAGCCATGCAACGGTGGCCAGGGTAAAGGAGTTCCACCCCGACCTCCTGGAATTCATGAAACGCTTCCGCGACATGGACTTCGGGGGAGGGATTGTGCCCGGGTTCGTCCTCAAGAAGAGCACGCTCACACCCCGGGGGCCACTCTACCAGGACGTGCAGGAAGTGCCCTTTTGACACGGACCTCCCTTGAAGAGGAGGTGCTCGGTTCCATCAGGCCGACACGTGAAGAGACGCAACAGATCAAAGAGGTTGCAGACCGTGTCATCTCCCGGATTGAGGCGGGCGGGCAGGCATCCGCCATGCTGGTCGGATCGGTCGCACGGGGCACCTGGATCCACGGTGACCGCGATCTCGACATCTTCCTCCTCTTCGATCCGTCGCTCCCCCGCGAGGAACTTGAGTGTCTGGGTCTGGCACTCGCACGGGAGATCGCGGCATCCGAGGCTGCGGGTTTCAGGGAGAAGTATGCCGAGCACCCGTATATCAATGCGCGTATATGCGGCTTTTCCGTCGATCTGGTCCCCTGCTACCGCGTGGAATCTGCATCCTGCATCCAGAGCGCTGTAGACCGGACACCCTTCCACATGGCCTACATCCGCGAGAGGATCCGGCCGTTTGTCGACGACGTCATCCTCCTCAAGCAGTTTGCAAAAGCCGGGGGGATCTACGGCTCCGACCAGATGACGGAGGGGTTTGCAGGCTACCTCTGCGAACTGCTTGTCCTCTACTACGGGGGCTTTCGCCCTCTCCTTGAGGCGGCGGCCCAGTGGCGCCCCGGGGTTATCATCGATCCGGAAGGGCACCGTGCACGCGATTTCCCCGAACCCCTGGTGGTCATCGACCCCGTGGACCCCTGCAGGAACGTCTCCGCTTCGGTCTCCCTTTCCCGGATGTGCGAGTTCATGGAGCTGGCACGGGGGTACCTCGCATGCCCTTCGCGGGCATTTTTCTTCCCTCAAAAGAGAGCGCAGCTCACTATAGACGAAGCAGCCGGTTTACTCTCATCGCGGGGGACCTTCCTCTATGCCATCACTCTCCCCACCCCGCCCTACATCGAGGACATCGTGGTCCCTCAACTCAGAAAGAGTCTCGATGCCCTTCGCGCCATGCTTGACCGGCACGGTTTTTTCGTCAACCGGGCCGACTGCGAGATGCACGAGGACCGGTCCATGCTCCTCTTCGAACTCCTCGTCGACGAACTCCCCGCGGTGAAGCGCCATGCCGGCCCCCCGGTCTGGAACCGGGTCAATGCCGCGAAGTTCGTGGGGAAATACCTGGAGGCCGACGAGAGGAGTTTCTTTGCAGGGCCCTTCATAGAGGATGGCATCTACGTCGTCGAGATCCGCCGTCCCTTCACGAGGGCGATCGACCTCCTCCGCTCCGAGCAGGTATTGCAGGTGGCGCTCGGGAAGCACGTCAAGCAGTCCCTCGAGGTCACGCGGCAGGTCTCTCACGGTATCGAGTGTTACGACGGGGAGTTTGCGCCTTTCATCTCGGAATTTCTCCAGAAATCGTCCCCCATGGTGTGGATCGAGCGGAACGCGGAGAAGAATTCCTGATTTCACATAAAATATGGTCGGGATCCCGTTGCATGGCGGGGTATTCTCCTGCACTCCGGAATACCGGCGCCCCTGTACCCCGGATGCATCCGGGAACCGGGTTTCCAGGACGAAATCTCCCCGCATTCAGCGGCAATATTTGATACCTTTATATAATGACCCGCCACACATACCTTTTAATTTCCATGCCGCCCAGATCGCACGAGAATGCGTTATCCGAGGTCATCGGATTTATCCTGATTCTCGCACTCATCGCAGCCCTTGCCTCGCTATATCTCACCTACGTCGTACCTGCACAGGGGAGGGAGGGGGAGATCAAGCACATGGCCGGGATCAACGACCAGTTCCTCGGCTACAAGGCGGCAGTGGACTCGCTTTGGATCAATGACCAGAGAAATGTACCGATTTCACGGACCTTCACCCTCGGGACGCTCACGGGAACGACCCAGGGCTCTTTCGTGATACCGATATTCCAGCCATATCCCTCAAGCGGTTCGATCGTGGTGAATGGAAGGGGGGAGACGATCGTTATCAGTGCTGATGCACTGGTTGAGGGATTTCCGGGAAGTGCAACCCCGGATCTTGACCCCGTCTATTTCAAGCCTGATCATATCTACATGCAGGTGATGACGACCGATACATCAAAAGGGGGTGGACTGAATATCACTCCAAGTTCTGGGAACTGGTCAATTTGGCTGAATGTGACTTGGATGACCACCCCCGATCCGGGAACAATTACACCCACTGGTACATTCCCTATTCCCACACCAACACCTAATCAGCAAGCAAGCGTAAGGTGGGAAGATTTCCTTATTTGGGTAAATAATTTAAAAAATTGGATTTATAATACTGGAATCAACACTGAAGCAGTCCCATTTTATACAATTACTCTTACAAAAAACAATAATTCAATTTTTTCTGATTTGCCGATTGTGAAAAATATCCAAAATAATTCATGGTATACAATTGATATTCTGGATAATGCGTATGGGCTGGAAAGTGACCTAAATTATCCTTTTACGCTCACTATCAGCAATTCTTCAAGCAATTGGATACAATACAGGTATCCTGTTCAGATCGGTTTCCTACCTTTATCGGTTACTGAAGAACATTCCATGGGTTCTCTTGAGTACTATTCAAACAATAATTACTGGATTCAACAAAACTACTATTACCAGCAGGGCGGAGTCTTCCTCGCACAACCAAACGATGGAATGGTTACTAAAGTCCTGCCACTTATCAGCGTGACCAATCAGACCGGAATTCCCACAGTCCGTATCATTGATATTTCCATCAGTGGAACAGGCAATATCGGTGGCACATCGCCCGTACAAGTCATTTCAAGACTCGATTCAGTGTCTCATAACAACATCAATGGATATGCCCTCGCTCGGGGAATACCCAATGCAAAAAATGTTACTCTCACCCTGAATTTACAGGATACAGCAACCGCACAGATGTGGAACCAGACATTTGCAAGCATCAAAAGTACTGCAGGAGGACAGAGCTGGATTGTAAATACACACAATGGAAATCTGGCCACTCTCACAATTGATCCAATCCCCTCAAGTTCCGATTATGACATCATTCTTGATTATTCCCGGGTGAACATGAGCGTGGAACTCCAGCCAGTCGCAATATGAAACCCCCTTTTTCTCCTGACTCTGCTGTTTCAGAAATCCTCGGTGCCCTCCTTCTCATCGCAGTAATCAGCCTTGCGGTAAGCATCGTTGCAGTCACCATCCTGTCCAGTGTGGACACCTCGGAGACTCCATCCCTGTCCATTCTCATCTCGAATAGCAGCCAGAATATCACCATATCACATGGGGGTGGAGACCCGCTTCCTGCAGGTTCGTATCGCATTTTCGTCAATGATGTGGACAAGACTGCCTCCTTCACTCCTTCGCCGGGCACAACAGTATTCAAACCGGGAACCATGCTTATGTATGAAGGCTCATCTCTTCCCAGGACGGGAATGGTGGTCTACAAAGGGCCAGATGGAAGAGAGGCAGTGCTGGTGCAGAAGTATTTTTCCTGATATAGTCCTGCCTGCCCCGTCACCTGATTGGAAAGACCCTCATCTATATCAATAGCTTAAGGAAACTAATCTGCAAGAATTCCGTGGTGAATACCTGTGCCTGATTGCGAACGGAAAGAATATGCAGTATCTGAGTTGATAGGGGCAATATTGCTGGTCGGCCTGGTCATCACCGCCATGGCAATCGTTGCCGTCCTCTTGCTCTCGAATCCCCCGCCGGAAGAAGTCCCGCAATTGAATGCCCTGGCTGGGAATGATACCACTGCCATCTACCTCTACCATACCGGAGGAGATGAGTTGAAGGAACAACAGACACTTATACGAATAAACAATAATCCCACACCCGTTTCCCACCAAGACATCCAGATAAAAAATGAAGACGGGACAATGACAACCTGGGCCGGCTCGAGCATCCCCTGGAGTGTGGGAAAGACACTTATCATTCCTTCCGCAGAAACCCCGCAGAGTGTTTCCATCGTGTATCAGGGACCAACTGCCCAGAACCTCATCCTGACAACCTCCTTCGCTCCTTCGGGCGGCGGAACCGGTTCATCGGGGCCAGGCTCATCGATTCGTGCGGATTTCTCCGGAAATCCGCTTTCAGGCGATTCTCCACTCTCTGTCCAGTTCACTGACCAGTCAACGGGAACCGTCACGTCTTATTCATGGAACTTCGGTGATGGAGGTACTTCAACCAGTGCGAATCCATCACACACATACCCCGGGGGTGGAACTTTCACAGTATCCCTGATTGTCACAGGACCCGACGGGTCTGATACCGAGACCAAAATCAATTATATCACAGTGACCGAGCCAGTTCCCTCTCCTGTTGCAGACTTCATGGGTTCTCCCGTTTCAGGAAACGCTCCATTGGTTGTCCAGTTTACTGATTTATCCACAAATACTCCCACCCAATGGCAATGGGATGTCAATAATGACGGGACCATTGATTATACCAGCCAGACTCCACAGCATACCTACAGCAACACAGGAACATATACAGTGACATTAACTGTCTCCAACGCGGGTGGGTCCGATACCCATACAAAAACCGGATATATTACAGTGACCGGCCCTTCAATGAGCAGCATTTACCTGAATGCAGGCAAAACCGGTTCTCTTCAAAGTGCAGGATATATGGAATTCAGGGTCAGAGGGCCTTATTCCTTCATCCGTCACGGGGCTACCACCTATAACCTGGCTCTCAATGATATTGTAAGACTGGTGATCACAGATGACGGGAGAGGACAAATCTACGCAACATCATCATCTATCAATTCTTTTCACTTTGATAACGTAAAACTCTACATCAACGGCATTGACAAAGGAACCCGGGATATCGGGCAATCTGATATCTGGATAAATACGTATGACTCATATGCCTCAACGCTGACCCTTGTCGTGCCGGCCGATTATGCATGGACTCAACTCTTTGTCAACGGGCCGCCTCCTGTTATCAATGGATACGATGGCAGGGAAATACGAATTTTCAACCTGCGAGTCAATCAATATGGATTTGGAGAGATGAATCTCAATTCCAGGGATAATATCTACTATAGCGGCGGTGCAACCGGATATCAGTTAATATAACTAATTTTTCGTGTTCCCATGCCCCTCACCGAATTCCAACGGACGGCACTCATCGCGGCCCTGTTCGTGATAGCCGCGATCATCGTCGCGATGCTGGGCATCTTCCTCCTCACCGTCCCGGAATCCCAAACCTCGACCCAGTTTGACCTCACCACCACAAAGGATCACATCATCATCACCCATGCCGGTGGAGAATCACTCTGGTGCGACTTTCTCACCGTACAGTTGAATGATGAGGAGATAGCGATTCCCCCGGAGAGCCTCGCAACTTGCCCGTGGTCCATCGGGGAAGCCATCGCCATCCCCTTCACTCCGTCAGATGTCGTCCAGACGATCCGCGTCATCTACCATCCCGAAAAATCCCCCGTTGAACTGTTCTATGCGGAGATCGAACCCATGCAGGTTGTTCCGGAAATAACCGCAACCGCCGTCCCACCCCCAACAGGGCTTCCTGCAACTCCAGCCCAGACTCCCACACACACGGCCAGCCCCACCCCCACATCCGGTGTCCCGGCCGCCGCTTTTTCCGCCGAACCGCGGGAAGGTCCTGTCCCCCTCATGGTGCATTTTTACGACGGATCGGCTGGAATGCCTGATGCATGGTCATGGTCATTCGGCGACGGCGGGACCTCTTCCCGGCAGAATCCCCTCCATACCTACACGAGGGAAGGCAGTTACCAGGTGAGCCTCGCGGTGCAGAACGATTTCGGCGGCCATACCAGGATCAGCCAGGGCTATATCACGGTACGTCCTGCAAATCAGATCGATCTTATTCTTGAGGGGCCACAGGGTGCGGCAATCTTCCCGGAGGGATTCCTTGAATGTACTGTCGGTGCGCCAGGCTCACGAATCAAGATAGGGGGCAGGAACATCGACCTCCCGCAGGGGACACGCCTCCGGCTTGCGCTGGAGGATGGAGGGGGTGGGAAAATATCAATCCGGGATGGAGCAATCATGGCTTTCTCTTTTGACAGGGTGACTCTCTCTCTCGATGGGAGTGAGAAGGCCAGGGGTGTCGTGCAGGAGATATTGGTCCAGGGTTATGAAGACCTCATCTCCAGCCTCGAACTGGTGGTGGAACCGGGGTCCGGAGATATCCGTATACTGCAGGACTCAATTCCCGTCCCCGTGCCTGATGCGGATGCTTCCATCCACATCCTGGCTATCCGTCCTGACTCATCCGGCACCATGACTCTTGACTGTTCCTGGGAGGGTTCCACCTTCTTCCAGGGGGCGGTCACTTCATACAGTACGCGATAACCCGGTCGGGCAGAGGGGAGGAAACCGTGATATGGCCGATCACCCCATATGTCCAAAAGAGACGCCCAATCACGCATTCCCGCAGCAAATATGCCGGTTTTTGGGGATAGATTGATATAGGGTCAGGAGAGATAAAATTTAAATACCAGATCTGAAGGGGACGGTGAGCCAATCGGCCCTTCCTTGGAGGAAAAAGAATTTTTCGAGTGGAGCAGAATGGATCGGGAATCGGCAATTTCCAGGAATATTATACTGGCACTGGTGGCAGCTGTGGTGATCATCATGGCCGTCATGGTGATGGTGATGATCTTCTTCCCACCCCAGCCGGATATCGTGCCCCAGTTTCAGGCCAACATCGAACGTGCAGATAACGTCGTGTATCTCTACCATGATGGCGGCGATGCCCTGCAGAAGGGAAACACTCTCGTGAAGATCAACGGCCAGGAGGTCCCGGCCTCATCCATCACCTTCCTCCATGCCCAGGACTGGCCATGGACACCGGGGAAGACCATGAAAATCCAGTACGACGGGGCAGGGACACCCGACCTCGTCCAGGTGATCTACTCCGGAGGACAGGGCGAGATGCTGGTCTTCATGGACGAAGCGGCTCCGGTGCAGGCAACGACAATCCCTGTCTCGACCCTGCAGCCTCCGGCGGCAACCGCAACCACCGGCGTTCCTGCATCCCCTGGTGAAACGGTCGCAGTGACCGCCACGGTTTCGCCTGTCCAAACGGTCACAACCCCGGCGGGACCCGCAGCCCCGCAGCCCCCGAAAGCAGGCTTTTCCGCCGATACTCAGGCGGGCCAGCTCCCGATGACCGTCCGGTTTTATGATACCAGCAGCGGCGTTCCCACTTCATGGGTCTGGAACTTTGGCGATGGGGGAACGTCCACAGAACAGAACCCCTCGCATACGTACACGACTGCCGGGTCGTACCCCGTGTCGCTGACGGTGAGAAACGAGTACGGGACGAGCCAGAAGAGCGAGCTGAACTTCATCCTGGCAGGCACTCTCCCCTCCGCACAGTTCACCGCCATACCATCCGAAGGGGCCGTTCCGCTGGTGGTCCAGTTCAACGATCTCTCGACAGGCATACCTTCGACCTTCGCATGGGACTTCGGAGATGGTGAAACATCGACAGAAAAGTCGCCGCTCCACACCTATACAAGGGAGGGTATCTACGATGTGGCGCTGACCGTTGGAAACCAGTATGGATACAATACCCGCATCCAGAGTGGGGCGGTCCGTGTGACCACCCCCCAGATGGCAGAGATCTATCTTACAGGGAGCCGTATGGGGACCGTCCTGCCCGGATACCTGCAGTTCCTGGTTACGGGCGAAGGGGGATGGATCAAGGTTGCGGGATCCATCTATTCCTTCTCACCCGGTGACACCGTCCAGATCTTCGTCGATGACACCAGCAGTGGTGTCATCGATGTGAATGCGGGTGAGATCGCCGGACTTCGTTTTGACTCGGTACGCATGTTCGTGAACGGAAACCTGGAAAGAAGCGGTATTGTGACGGATATCCGGGTTCCCTCGTATGCGGGCCTGCGTTCCACGCTTGCCCTTTCTGTTCCCCCAGGAGACCCGAACACCGTGCTGTTCATCAACGGCGGCAGGATCGCCCCCTCATCCGGGCAGCATGTCACTCTCATAAATCTTGGTGAAAATGCCCTTGGCCAGATGAGCCTGGTGACGAAGATCAACATCCTCGATTACAAGGGCGGGGCAGAATCCTTTTCAATAACGTAAAAACTCACACAATGGACCGGGAGATTTCTCCCTTTTCTCATATCTATTTTAGTGGCCTTTCAGCGAGAGATCGCGAAGCCTCTGGGACACAAAATCGGTGAGTTCCTTTGATTCGTTTCGTGCGCACCGCAGGAACCCTTCATACGCCGCGCGGGCATCATCGATGCGTGCGAGTTTCTCGCACGCAAGAGCTTTGTTCAGATACGCACGGGCATAATCACGGTGAATGGAGAGGGCTGCATCAAACTCCCGGATGGCCTCCTCGCTCTGGTTGCGGTTGTAGTAAATATTTCCCATGTTGTAAAATGCTTCCGCAAGATTCGGGTTCAACTCGACAGCCCGCCTGAAATCCGCGATTGCCTCGTCATTGAATCCTTTTTTGCCGTATTCAATGCCCCTGTTATAATATGCAGTGGAATTTCTGGGATTGATCTCGATGGCACGGGAAAAATCAGAGATTGCTTCATTGTACATCCCCTTTACCGCATATGCATTGCCCCGGTTATTCCAGGCCTTCTCGTTGTGTGGTGCAAACTCGATCGTTTGTGTATAGTCGGCTATTGCCTCCTCAAGTCGCTCAACCCTCTGGTACGCAACCCCCCTGTTATAATATGCCTCTGCGAGGTCAGGCTTGATCTCTATCGCACGTGAAAAATCTTCCATCGCCTGATCGATCAATCCCTTCTTCCCATACTCGATGCCCCGGTTGTAATATGCCGTGGGGTTCTCGGGATTGAGGGAAATTGCGCGGGAAAAGTCTGCGATTGCTTCATCAAACTTACCTTTCCCGGCATAGGCGTTCCCCCTGTTGTTGTACGCCTTCTCGTTGTCGGGATTCAGTTCCAGTGCCTTCAGGTAATCGCTGATTGCTTCATCGAGCATCCCCTGCTTGTGATACGCAACCCCGCGGTTGTAGTACGCCTCCTCCATATCGGGGCGTAACTCGATGGTGCGGTTGAGATCCGCGATGGCTTCATCGATTAATCCCCTCTCGCCGTACTCGATGCCGCGGTTGTAAAAGGCTGTCGCGTTTTCCGGGTTCAGTGCGATTGCCCGTGTGAAATCGGCAACCGCCTCGTCGTACAGGCCCTGCCCGGCATACGCGTTCCCCCTGTTGTTGTACGCCTTCTCGTTGTCGGGATTGAGCTCGACTGCATGGGTGAAATCCGCGATTGCCTCATCCGTCATCCCGAGCCGGTCATACATGAGACCACGGGTGAAGAAAACCGCATCGTCTTCGGGCTGAAGTGAGATGGCTTTGGAAAGATCAGAGATCGCCTCTTCAAAATTTCCGGCCCGGCCGTGCTCGGCAGCTCGGAAGATATACGCGTCCGGGGAATGATCATCCTGGCTGATGGCCTTTGAGAAGTCGGCGATCGCCTCCTTGACCATTCCGGACCGGCTGTATTCCTGACCGCGGCGGACCAGTGCATCGAAATGACCGGGATTGATCTCGATACAGCGGGAAAAGTCACTGATCGCATCCGTTGACTCCCCCAGGGCGGAATGCTCTTCCCCGCGCTGGAACACCGCCTCGGTGTTTCCCCCGTCGATATCAATAAGGTGAGTATAATCCCGTACAGCCTCCTGGTGCTTGCCACTCAGCCTGTACAATTGTGCCCTCTGGGCGTATGCTTCCTCATATCCGGGATCTGTCTCGATAGCCCGGGTGAGATCGTCGATTGCCTCGTCAGTCTTATTAAGCCTGGAATATTCAAGACCCCTGTAAAAGTATGCTTCGCTCTGGGAAGGATCACGTGAGAGAGCGTTGGAATAATCGGCGACAGCTTCCTCTGACAGCCCTTTCTTCGTATATTCTGCACCGCGGCAGAGGAGCGCTTCGATACAATCCGGGCGAATCTCGAGGGCTCTTGAATAATCCCGGATGGCCATGTCCGAGAGACCTATGCGGGAGAATTCACGGCCACGGCAGTAGAGGGCCTCGGGATAACCGGGGTTAATCTCGAGTGCCTTTGTATATTCAGATATTGCCTTGTCGGACATCCCCGACTTCTGGTACTTGTTCCCCCGCATGAAGCAGGCTTCGGCGTACTGGGGATTGATCTTCAGGGCCCGTGTGTAATCATCGATGGCATCCTCAACCCTTCCCATGCGGTCATACTCATTCCCCCGGTTGTAATATGCCTCGATAAAACCGGGATCGATCTCAATGGCCCTGTTGAAATCCTCTATGGCTTTTGCAGATGAACCGAGCCGGGAATATTCCATTCCCCTTCTGTTGTAGAGTTCGGGATCATCGGGAGTCCTTCCAATCTCCTGTGTGAGTTCGAGGATTGGTGGGTCCCGGGCCGTCTCTTCAACGCTCTTGTCCCTGGCACTCGCCTCTTTTCCGGGCTTTTCGTCGGCAGCTTCCCGGATCTCCTCCCGCATGTCTGCCGGTGTCGCGGGTTTCGGCGCTGCAGCAGGACTGCTCGCAGTCGACGGGATAGTCTCACCGGCACCCTGCGAAAAGATCTCGATGGCCCTCGAGAATTCCTCAATCGCTTCATCATAGCGTCCAAGCCGGTTGAAGAGCACGCCCCTGTTATTGTATGCTTCCACGAACCCGGGATTGATCTCGATAGCTTTTGCATAGTGCTCAAGCGATGCATCACACAGGCCCAGGTTGCTGTATTCCACTCCCAGGTTGTTATATGCCTCCGCAGACCGGGGATTCTTCTCCAGGCACGCGAGGTAATCCGCGACCGCGGATTCCGCATTCCCCATCTTCCCGAACACGATGCCCCTGTTATAGAGAATATCGGTATTCCCCGGATCGATCTCGAGTGCGCGGGTATAATCTTCCATCGCGGATTTTAGGTTTCCCTGCCTGGAGAACTCGATGCCCCTGTTGAAAAGCGCTTCAATAAATGTTGAGTCTATCTCGAATGCCCGGCTGTAGTCCGCAATCGCATCCTCGTGCAGCCCTTTCCGGCCCAGAATCACACCACGGTTATTGTATGCCGCGACGTAGCCCGGGTCAAGCTCGAGCGCCTTCGAGAAATCTGCGAGGGCGAGGCTGTCCTCTCCAAGCCGGGCATACTCAAGACCCCTGTTGTAATACGCTTCTGTAAATTCCGGGTCCATCTCGAGTGCGGTCGTAAACTCCCTGATCGCATGTTCCGGCTGATGCAGGAGGGCGAATGCAACCCCCCTGTTGTAATACGCTTCTGTAAAATGGGGATTGAGGCGAATGGACGCGTGATAATCCGCTATCGCACCCTCATAATCATGTTTTCCTGCGCGGGCAACGCCCCTGTTATGGTATGCTTCCGCATCTGACGGGTCTAACTCGATACAACGGGTATAATCGGCGATGGCCTCGTCAAACATACCTTTCTTGTGGAAGGCCACTCCCCTGTTATAGTAAATCTGGCCGTCCATCAGAACCCCCGCTCATCACCAGTAAAGAAAAACACGCGTATATACCCCTTATACACCATATATGCCAATAATAATAAATTATATTGCTTTTTCTCCCTGCGAAAAGGGAGAAAAGTGATGGTGCGGAGAGGATCCGGGATAGAATTGGGCGCTTTCATCACACGGGACATTCGATACGGTTATAGAGATCAACATCCAAAACCCTACAATCAGACACATAATCCTGATTGTGCATCAGTTCGTCCTTTCACCCTCGTGCGGCACTCCCCCCCGGACGGAGGAAGGGTGGGTGCATCACTGGACATTTACACAGAGGAGCTACGCTATGTCACCATGCAGAGTGTCACTATTCCTGCTGTTCATGCTCATCGGCGCGGGAGGTGCACTCCCTGCTCTGGCTGCAGACACCACACAGGAGACGATCTTATACCAGTCCGATTTCTCGCAGAACCCCAACTGGGTCACCAACAGCGCGACCCGGTATTACTGGGACCCCTCGCTCGAAATGTACCATTTCAAGGCTGAAGGAGGGACCAATGGCTATGCCTTCGTTCCCATCGATTATGACGGACAGACCTGTACCCTGGACTACGATGTCGTCATCCTCTCCTCCGATAAAAACAGTGCTTTCCGCTTTGGACTGATCAGCTCGGAGATGGATTTTTCAAGGGGAACCAATGTGCTCTCCTGTTTTGAGAACGGAAAATACGGCAGGCTGATATCGTTACGTGTGATTGACCAGAACAACATGCTCCGCGAGGTCACCAGTTACTATTCCTCCTACTGCAGTGATGTGACAGGATGCAACACGGTCGAATTTGCGGAAAACACGACGTATCATGTGACCGTCAGGTATAACAAGGATCGCCAGATGGCTGACATCAAGGTGACAGAAAAGGGGAGCGGAGACATGGTATGGGGATATTTCGTGAGTGTCGGGCGTGATCTCTTTTTCATGGACCGCCTTGCCATTACGACACGGGGAGATTATGCATTCGGGCCTTTCATTGAAGGATATATCGACAATGTGCAGCTGGCCGGGTATACCATGGTGGAGAGCACTCCCACGACACCCGCACCCACACTGACTCCTGAAACAACAACACCTCCCGCAACAGCAACGCCGGGTACGACACAAACCCCGACGCCGGCTCCCACGACAACCCCGCTCCCGATGTATACGGCCCTCGTGGCAATCCTCATCTCCACTCTTCTGCTGATTTCCCGGGCCAGGAAGGACAGGTGAGGGCCGACCTGATCCCCCTTTTTTCCCGGGCAATTCCCCTGAAGGGATAGCCCGGCTATTCGCGGTGAGAAAAAAAGGTTATTCCCGGGCGCTTCCGATGACGATGCCGTTCTCGATGGAGTAGTAGCCCCGCGAATGCCTGACCTGGTAGGTCCGGATGCCTTTTGCCTCGGCCTCGTCGACCTGTTTTCGCATGCCCGCCTTCTCCTCTTCCGAATGATTCTGCACCATGTTCCTGAATCGGGATTCGGGCATCCTGAGCCCGCGCACGTAATTGTCATTTGCATCATATCCCGACTCTTCAGCAGTATGCTCTCTGGGGTTGAATGTTCCCATGGAGGAGGCATTCTTTCCTTTAATGATAATAGTCTTCATTGAGGCAGATTTTCGCCTTTCTCTGCGGCAACACCGAAAGAACCAGGGGGATATTCATTCCTGTCCACTGCACACCCAAGATGCGGGGATATTCCTATTGCGTGATATCCGGGGTATTGCAAAGATCGAAAACAGAATTATGCGAGGGATGGGATTTGAACCCAAGAACTCCTTCGAGACCAGCCCCTCAAGCTGGCGCCTTTGACCTGGCTCGGCAACCCTCGCACGTGCCATACTACATGGATGCCACTGCGAAATAAGGTTATCCATATCAGGAAAGGAGATGGACCAGCCCCGCTTCTGCCATTCAGGTCACTCTTATTTTGAGTCCACCAATGAACAGAACGCGGCAGTGATGTATATTAATACCCAAAAACCACATCTCCACTATGTGGTCGGAGATCATCGGGGAATTTTCCGATTCCCCCTCACAGACCAGGGTGGTGAAATTCCTCCTTGAAAATGGTTTCGGGGTCAATACTGATGGAAGGATCACCTGCAACGGACTCGAGATCCCCGCCACCCAGGTGGCCAAGGCTCTCGACACCGACAGGAGGGTCGTGGACACCACCGCCCAGCGTATCCTCTCCCTCCCGCTCCACCGCAATATATTCACCCACATGAGGGTTGCTCCCGATCTCTCGCGGGTTGCCGAACACCTTGATCTCTCGGTCATGACCATCCTTCCCAAGGATGCGAGCGAAAAGGGTATCGTGAGCGCCGCGGTACGGGTGATTGCAGAGGAGGGGCTCTCCATCCGCCAGATCTACGTAACCGATCCGCTCCTCTCCGAAGATCCGCGTCTGGTGGTGATCATCGACGGGGAGTATCCCCCTTCTGTGATCGAGGGAATCCGCCGTCTTCCCCAGGTACGGCAGATCATTTTTTAGACCGCTGACCTGATGACTTCCATCTCCAGCCAGAGATGGAACAGGCGCTTTCTCATCTTTCGTGAAAGATGGAGAGAACGCATCATCCTCTCCTCGATATGAATGCGGCGGGTCCCCGCGACCAGGTTGTCCGCGTGCGCCACCACTTTCTCTTCGGGTGTGCGGGGAATGCAATCAATAGGGAGAAGGCGGAGCAGTGTGCATTCATCGGCCGTCAGGCCTGCCCCGAGATGGCATTCAACGATCCTCGCAATTCTTTCAGGCACCCCCTTTTCGCGACACAGTGCCGCTCCCGACTGTGCATGTGCAATACCGTGGGTTCTGCTGCGCCCGATATCGTGAAGAAGTGCCCCTGCCCCGGTGGCCTCAGCGTCGAAAATGTCCCCCTTCGCATATTCCATGGCCACATTTCTGACGGCAATACAGTGTGCGATCACCCTGCGGCTGCAACCGGTATCCCTGAGAAGTGCGTGCCAGCGATCCGGAGGATCAGGCATGCCCGAGGGATTCTTTCATGCTCATGATACGCTTTTTCAAGGCCTTGAGCAGGATCTCGTTGTCGAAATGTTCTAGGTTAAGATCGCACGAGGGACACTGGAACTCGCACTCCATGGCCTGGCTGAAGGTGAACATGAATCCGCATGATTTACAGATATAGAAATCATTCTCCTCCTCGAACCGCTCCCGTATCTGGAGTTTCTCGAGGATCATCTCCATATCCTCTGCAATCACGTCATACACCCGGTCAATCCTGAGATGCCAGAGATACGTGAGCCAGCCCGTCTCGTTGTTCTTGATCCTGCGATATTCTGCAAGCCTCTTCTCGTAAAGGGTATACAGGGTGTGTCTGACCGAGTTGAGGTTGATCCCCGTCTGGGCGGCCAGCTCTTCGTCCGAATACTCCCCCTCCCGGGGAAAACTCTCGAGGAGCGAGATTCCTTCCTCGCCGATCAGTCGGGCGAGATAGGCACGTATTGGGGGATTGGCGAGTATCTCTTCCATAGGACCTTCAACCCATATATTGTCGGACTCTCTTCATATGCTTATCCAGACTGTCCATGGCTTCACCGGGGCTCCTCCCCCATCCGTAGACGCTGATGAGGGCATGCCCCTCCTCACAGTAAAAGCCTGGCCAGGGTATATCTGCGACAATTGGCGCAAGGAGCGCAAGATCCGCTTTCACTTCGATATTCCGGTCGGCAAAGAGGATCCTGCGGACTGCATGCCTCAACACCGGCGGCCTCTTATCAGGAAGGATGCCATGGCATGCTCCGGCATGGAGGGAGAAGAGGTTGATCCCCGTGGCAGCCTCCACGGTATCCAGTGTTGCCTGGAACCTGGGGTTGACTTCAATCGCACAGGGTACAGCCCCAAGTACAAAATCGATCCCCAGGGTGCCCCGGCAGCCTGTTGCTGCGGCAATTTTCTCTGCCATCTCCATCATTCGCGCAGATCCGGGATGAAGAAACGGGGTGAGGGACCCGGAAAAACCATACTGTACCCCCTCCTCGTCCCTGAGAATCTGGCGGTTTGCCGCAAGTGCCCGTGCATTCCCGCAGCCATCGGCAACGCAGCAGACCGAAGCAGGCGTTCCCAAAACCACCTCCTGGGAAATATAGGGAGGGTGCGAAAATGCCTCACACCAGGCTTCCATCTCTTCTGCATTATGGATAACGGCATTGCGCCATCCCCCTGACCCCGTCCGCGGTTTGATCATTGCCGGGAAACACCCCGGACCCAGGATCGCCGGGACGGGGATATCGAGCGATTCAAGAAAATCCTGGGTTGCGAGTTTGTCCATGAACCGGTGGACACGGTCGGGGGATGTTCCGAGAACAGGGATGCTGCCCGGGTGCTGCTCCGCACCCGATGTGGGAACCATCCAGTCGATATGGTGGCGCGTGCATATCTCCGAGATGGCCCCGGGGAGGTCCGCAAGTTCGTCGAACCGGATGCGGTCGCGGGTATACCAGGAGAGGTCCTGATCGCAGAAATGGTCCACCGCGTAGACAGTATACCCTGCAAGGTGCGCAGATCTCGCGACATGACGCGTGGCGAAACCACATACGAGCACCGAACCGTTCATGTCTCCTCTGTTTCCTTCCCGCAGGAAGAGGGGATGACCCGAATCCTGGCCCCGGGGAAGACCGCATCGAGCTCGGAACCCCCGAACAGACGGTCAAGAAAGACGGCAAGGCTCGAGATCTCCGAGTGTGGCTGGCCGGTCACAGAGATATTAAAGTCGGCCAGGCCGTACACCTCGCCCGGGACTTTCTCTGCCCCGACGACGACAAGGAGCCGATCCTTTCCCCGGAGAGCTTCCTCATGGCATTTGAGGCCCTCGCCGTACATGGTGAGGTGAACCACAGCCCCGCCGCCGGCTTTCCAGTCTCTGATGCATTTCTTCCAGGAGACCTGGTCCTGCACCAGGAAATCCCCGCCCCACCTCTCAACCACGTCCCTGATGCTTGCAACAACACCCGCATCACGCGCTGCAAGCAGCATCCCCCTGGCACCGAGTGCCCGTGCGGTAAGGCCGACATGGGTAGTCACCCTCTGGTCCCTTTCAGGCCTGTGACCGATGCGAAGCACGAAGACCTCTGTCATCTGTGTTCATCCTCTCCGGATTTCAGCCGGATGACGCCCCCTTCGATGGAGAACCGGCACCCCCTGTCGTATTTTGCCTGGCACCGGAGCACCATCTCCGGGACGGACAGGACACGGAGTCCCTGTGGTGTGACATCGATGAGCATTGCCTTCTCAAGCCGCACCAGGGATCCGCGAATCTCTTCGCGTGTGATGGGCAGGAGTTCCATGAGTGAGTCTTCATCCATTCCGTGGTGTGCTGCCAGGAGATGGTAGACCTCCCAGTCGGTTTCTTCGTCTTTCATATCCCGTTGCTGCGTAAGGTATCGCACATTGAGAAGATAATGTTCGTGTTTATAGTGAATCATACACCAACGATCAGGGAACATTCAGTGAAGAACCCGCGGACAGGATGCCCGACTGCTCCCGCCCAGGGAGGCGATCCCGACCCGCTACATATAAGCAGGCGGGCATCCACATTCCAGTATGCCCGAAGAGGAGAATGTTCTTTCCTACAGGGATATGGCGGAGATTGCTGATGATCTCCTCGAAAAGGCCGACGAGGATGAGACCCGCCTCGCAAAGGAACTTACCCTCCTGCCTGATCCGCTCCGCAGAGACCTCCTCGTTTCAGACTTCTTCAACGCATACCAGGTCTATTACTACTATTTCAGGGAATCTCCCGGCGACCTGGAGAGGGAGCGGCTCATTCTCCAGCCGGCATCTGCCCTTGTCCAGGGTGTGATGATGGCCGAACTCGAATTCCTCGAGATCATGTTCCGTGTCGAGGATGACCAGCCTGTGGTGAGCGTCGGCGACGGTGACCGGATCCTTGTCAATTACAGGGGGAAGGACGCGTACCGGAGAGCGCTCCGTTTTATCGACGAATCCCTCTGATCTGACCCGCTTCTCACCAGGGGCCTCCTGTCACCAGGTCACGGTCGACCCTGGCCCTGATGAGCGGGGGCAGGCGGCCGAACGAGCAGGTCCATTCCCCTGCCACGACAAAGACCCCGTCGATCTCCTGCCAGGGTACTTTCTCCATGATACTGGTATCGTCCTGCGAGATCACGTTGCAGATTGCGGTAGCCCATGCATCCGCCAGTGCGGGGGTGCGTGAAAAGACTGTCACCGCATCCGCAGTCCCGAATGAGAGTGAGGGGCCCACCGTCGCCGATGACGTGGCAACCGCCAGGATCTCTTCCTGCGGGGGTATCTCGAACGCAAGCCTGTCACTGTGGGGGGAAGCCCCGGCATGGATTCCCACCCTCAGTGTCCTGTCCGAAAGAATGACGATGTCCCCCCCGTTGTCAATGACGGCCATGGTCGCACCACTTCGGGCCATGGACTCGATCCCTCCCCAGGCAATGGTCCCGGCCACTGCCGCCATCGGACCCACCCCTGCCGAGATCCCAGCAGATGTCATCCGCTGCACCACAGGACTGTCAGAAATGGCATGATACGGCTCGAGAGTCGTCAGGAAGAAAGGGTCATGGGAAATGTGGCGTTCCAGATCCTGCCTTGCCTGCATCATGCCTTCCCGTGCGGCCTGGATATGCTCTTCTGTATCGGCAAGTATGGTGGCGATCGTCTCCCTGAACTGGAACCGCCGTCGTATCATGAAGGAAGGTTTGCCCGGGATTGGAGAAAAACAGCACGGATACCCCGATCAATGCGTCATCATCTTTTTATAGCCGAAATACCAGCGATCTTCTGAAACAATGCTGCACGGGAAAGGATCAGGCCACCGGAAGCACAGGACCGGCATGCACTCCCTGCCGTCCTACCTTGTCACCCTGCCGGTGCATACCAGGCAGGTCAGGGATTGCATGGCCAGGCTGGTTTGGCATTTCGGCCTGAAAGACCACGAATGGCATGAACCTCACATCACCCTGTGCGGACCCTTCACGCTCCGCCCATCGTGCGATCCGGCCGCCCGCTTCGCTGATCTCCCCCTCATGACCGGTCAACTTCCCTGTTGCGATGCGAGGCTCATGGACCCTCTCATCCTCGAAGGCAGGAGGGGCTGGGCGGTGGTGATCCGGGCTGATCCCTCCACCGGACTTGCGCAGCTCGCAGCAGACATCCGGGATACTTTTTTCCCCGTTGCAGAGACATTGACGTGGATTGACAGGATACCCGGACGCCGCATCTTCCATATCAGTCTCGGTTTCGGACTGAGCCATGAGAGGGCACAGGCCATCCGGAATGCCCTGGACCTGCACGGGACCGGCACAGGCGACCTGCCGGGGATATGCCGGCTTTCAGGGACCGTCCTTCGATCTCATCGTCTCGAGGTATTCCGGAGGGGAGTTGTCTGGGGGGCATTCGACCTGGCACAGGGTGCGTGGCTCAACCGAAGGGAGGCACTCATGTGCCGGAAGGCAGCGAATGAACATGAAGAATAACCGGCAGGTTTTCCTCCCGAACAATCCTGAAATCAAAAAATTTTTCCTTCAGATCTCGACTCTCCGGGAGAGGGCATGATGGGGGCAGACTTCGATGCACCTGCCGCACAGGACGCAGCGTTTCGTATCCATCTGCAGCCGGAACTCCCGGTCAAACGAGAACACTTCCTGCGGACATATGCTTATGCAGGCACCACAGTCCACGCATTCGCTCTCGTCGAGTGTGATCTCCTCTTCGAGAAGTCTGACGGATGCACCCAGGTCCGCCAGTTTGTCCTTGACGATATGGCATGACTCGTCCGGGATGTCGATGAGTGCCTCTCCCTCTGACGAATCGATCACGGCACGTTCCACGTTGACGAGGACGCCGGTATCCCTCACCACCTGGGCTATGATTGGTTTTCTCCCTTCTTTCCGGGAGAACGTCACCAGGAGCTTCACTTCAGCCACCTCCCTCCAAAGAGCTTCCCGAGATTCATGGCCGTGAGAATCCCCACCACCCTGTATTCTCTGTCCACGACAGGGAGAGCACTGATGTTATGCTTCTCGAGTTTCTGCACCGCGACATCAACCGGCTCGTCCGCCATTGTCGTGATCACCTTCCGGCGCATGATATCCTTCACGTGCGTTCCCTTCGCGGGGTTAACCACGGCTTTCGATATGTCGTAGGTGGTGACTATCCCGACAAGCACCCCGTTGTCATTGATGACCGGGAGGTGGTTGGTCTCGCCTTTCAGGAGTTTCTTTGCAGCATCCCTGATGAGCTCCTCTTCCGAGATGGTGAAAACCCTGCGATCCATGATCTCGAGCACCCGTGGGCCCTGGACCGTCTCCCTCATGGGACCTGCAATTTTGGTGGAATCGATGGTCCGGGTGGGGAGGCAGACCGTCATCTTACCCGACTCGATCCAGTCCTTCAGCTCGCCTGCAACGCGCCTTGCCCTGCGGAGACTCGAGAGTGAGGATGTACGGATCTCCTCGCCGTTGATCTCCACGTGCCCGCTCTTGAGCATGGCATAATTGACGCTCCCCGGCGACGGCCTGTTGCGGGCCGGGACCCCGTAGTCGACCACATCCACCCAGATGTCCTCGTCCCTGACCGCGGTGCTCCGTACCGTCTCGATATCCAGCACGGGAATGGGTATACCGAGTCCGACATAGAGTGTGACTCCGTACCCGGCCATCGTAGCAGCCCGGATATAGTCGGTATTCATATCTTTCATGTCACCTGTGACCATCAGGGTTCCAAAACCTCCTCCCGGTGAGGCCTGGGTCCCTTCCCCGATCACCATGCCCGCGGCTCCCCCGAGGAAACAGGGGACCCCGGATCCTATCCTCCTGAACAGGGGATCGTTCGAGATGGGATTGAGCAGACCCGAACCGGAGTACGTGACATTGCCGTATGCCGGGAGGAGCATTCCCATGTAGGTATGAAGACTGCGTTCAGTGGAGTTGCATGCGGCATTGTATCTCTGGTACCCGTTCCTGGGATTGCACATGATCGCCTGGTTGAGGTTCTCGAGGAGGAGTTCGGTGGTGAGAGTCCTCCGGGGGTAGCAGTCCGTTCCCCTGGAAATTGCGTGGACCTCGACCGATTTCCCTGCAATGAAGTCCTCAATGACATGGGCGCCGCCATACTCGTCCTCCCTGGTCGTGGACTGCTGGGTCGCCCCCAGGTAGGCGTCGACCGCTGCAAGACCTGCATACGCCTCCACATCATTCAGCCATACCCGCTCCATCCGTATCGGGGGATCCGCATGCCCGAAATTGAAAAATGCACCAGAGGAACACATGGCACCGAATGTACCGGTGGTCACGACGTCCACTTCGGCAAGCGCACCTTCCTCGCCGAGTTCAGCAACAATGCCAGGCATCTCCTCGGCGGTGACCACCCGGGCGTTCCCATCGCGAATCCTCTCATTGATCTGATGGATGGTCTTTGGCATGCAGTAATGTTTAATTACATATATTTATAGATGTTTCGTATTACTCTTGGTAATAAATCATTAATAAGCCGGGCCTGCGATGTATAATCTATGGAGATCGGGGAGTTCATTCGCAGCATGGAGGACCTGGCACCGCCGGGGCTTGCAGAAGAGTGGGATCGTGAGAGGATAGGGCTCGTGGTGGAAGGGAAGAGGGACCCGGAACGTGTCTGCTGTGCTCTGGATGCGACATGGGCAGTCGTCCGAGAGGCGGTGTCACAGGATGCGGATATCCTTGTCGTGCACCACACGCCCCTGTGGGATCCCGTCACCGCGATCCGCGGCCCGCTGGCATCGCTCCTGCGGGAGGTGCTGGCATCCCGCATGCACATCTACGTGATGCACACCAACCTCGATCATGCTCCCGGGGGAGTGAACGATGTTCTTGCCGGGCTCCTCTCACTGGAAGGGACAGCCTCCCTCTCACTCGGGGTCGTGGGGGAATGCAGGATAGGCATCAAGGAGATTGCCGGCCGCCTTGGCTGCCCCCTCCTGGTATGGGGAACTGCGACCCTCCCCGGAAAACTGGCCGTCGTCGGCGGATCGGGTTTCAGTCAGGAACTGATCGAGGAAGCAACTGATGCGGGTGCGACCTCGTTCCTCTCTGCCGAGGCAAGACACTCCGTCATTCGCCACTCTCCCCTCCCCCTCATCGAAGCGACCCACTATGCGCTGGAATCACCCGCCATGCGGGTTCTCGCGCAGAGGATGGGCTGGAACTACATCGAAGATATCCCTCCCCTGCAGGCATGGATACCGAAGGATTCTGGAACCGGCTGAAAGAAGAGGGGCACCTCTCGCCCGCCCTCAGGGATGAATTCATCCGGATATATGGCGACAGGGGACACAAGGCCCTCCAGGCCATACAGCACGGGATGGTCAAGCGATACCTGGACTTCATCGTGGTGGTCGGAGCGTCCGGCGAATACGTGGTCGAGGAGGATTTCTGTACCTGCCAGGACTTCATGTACCGCGGGAAATGCTGCTGGCATATCCTTGCCGCCCGCCTGGCTGTCGCATGCGGCGGCTGCGAGACCTTCGACATGTGGTACCAGGACGTCTGGACCGGCCGTGAGACGGGTTAATCCAACAATTTTTATCGTTAAAAACTGAATAAACTGGGAACACGTGGTTTTTATGCTTGAAGAGGAATACCAGCTCGAATATTTCAAAACCCACGGGCTGACCCGAAAGATTTGTTCCAAATGCGGGGCGGCGTTCTGGACAAGGGATCCCGGAACCGAGGTCTGCGGCGATGCACCCTGCGAAACCTATAATTTTATCGGGGCTCCCGTTTTCAGGAGCCATACCGTGGATGAAATGCGCGAGGCTTACCTCTCCTTCTTCGAGAAAAACGGCCATGCACGGATCAACCGGTACCCTGTCGCGGCAAGGTGGAGAGACGATATCTACCTGACCATTGCCTCCATCGCCGACTTCCAGCCATGGGTGACCAGCGGGGTGGTCCCGCCTCCCGCAAATCCGCTCACCATATCACAACCCTGCATCAGGCTCAATGACCTCGACTCCGTGGGACGCTCGGGGAGACACCTCACCCTTTTCGAGATGATGGCCCACCACGCCTTCAATTCCGATATCGAGGAGATCTACTGGAAGGAAGAGACGCTCGAACTCTGCGAGAAGTTCATCACCTCCATCGGCGGCGATCTCTCGAGAGTGACCTACAAGGAGCATCCCTGGATTGGGGGAGGCAACGCAGGCCCGAGCGTGGAAGTGCTGATAGGAGGGCTCGAGGTAGCCACGCTGGTGTTCATGAACCTGGGCAGGCAGAAGACGGCAAAACCTTCCATCGATCTCGCCGGGGAAAAATATTATCCCATGTCCAACTGGATAGTGGACACCGGCTATGGCCTGGAACGTTTCGTGTGGGCCTCGCGGGGATCTCCGACAATTTATGACGCGGTCTTTCCAGAGATGGTCAGCCGCGTCATGGAGGCCGCGGGACTCGCACATGCCCTCGAAGACAAGGAATACACCAAGATCCTCTCACTCAACGCAAAGTTTGCAGGAGTCATGGATATCTCAGGCACAAACCTCTTCCAGCTCCGTAAAAAGGTGGCGACTGCCATCGATGTGCCGATCGAGCGTCTGGACAGGATGATTGCACCCATCGAAAAGGTCTACGCAATCGTCGACCATACACGGTGCCTCGCCTACATGCTCGGCGACTGCATCGTGCCGTCCAATGTCAGGGAGGGGTATCTCGTGCGGCTTGTACTCCGCCGGACGCTGCGGATGATGAACGACCTCGGGATAAAAGAGCCGCTTGCAGACCTGATCGAGCAGCAGATGCGGATTGTGGGGACAGGGTCATTCGAGCAGGACCTTCTGATCGTGCGCGAGATCGTCGAACGGGAGGTGGAGAAGAGCAACGCCACCATGGAGCGCGGCACAAAGATCGTCCAGAGGATTGCCCGGGGCTACAGGACCAAGCGGGAGAGGGTGCCCCTCAAAGAAGTGATCACCCTCTACGATTCGCACGGCATACCCCCGGAGATCGTGAAAGAGGTCGCCATGGCCGAAGGGGCCGTGGTGGAGCTGCCCGACAATTTCTATTCTCTTATCGCAGAAATGCACTCGGAATCCGGGGGCGAGGCGGAGGAGGATCCGTTCGCGAGGTACAGGGATCGTGCCGATGCCCTGCCCGCAACGCGGAAGCTCTTTTACGAGCAGCCCTGCGATATGGAATTCGATGCCATGGTGATCGACTTCTTCGACGGCTACGTCGTGATGGACCAGACTCTCTTTTACCCTGAAGGAGGCGGGCAGCCTGCTGACAGCGGGATGCTTATTACCGCAGAGAACATGGTGCGGGTGGATGACGTGCAGAAGGTGGGCGATGTGATTGTCCACCACGTGAGCGGTGGGACGCTCCGGCGAGGAGACCGGGTGAAGGGGATTGTGGACGAGGAGCGGAGGTGGTCCCTGATGCGGCACCACACGGCCACCCACCTTCTCCTGCATGCAGCAAAAGAAGTCCTTGGCGCACATATCCACCAGGCAGGAGCGCAAAAAGGCCTTGAGAGCTCGAGGCTCGATATCCGCCATTACAAGCACATCACCCCCGATGAACTGCGGAAGATCGAGATCGCCGCAAACCGCATGGTGATGGCAGACCAGATGGTCGATGTCACACATCTCGACAGGACACGGGCCGAGCAGGCCTATGGATTTGCCCTGTACCAGGGAGGCGTCCCCCCGGGAAAGGACATACGGATCGTGCAGGTAGCCGGTGATGTGGAGGCATGTGCAGGGACGCACTGCCGGAGCACCGGCGATATCGGGCTCATCAAGATTATCC
Organism: uncultured Methanolinea sp.; assembly: GCA_964452625.1. Classification (GTDB taxonomy): domain Archaea; phylum Halobacteriota; class Methanomicrobia; order Methanomicrobiales; family Methanospirillaceae; genus Methanolinea_A. Next base: position 264,662 of record CAYVMJ010000001.1, on the reverse strand, counting down.
GGGTCGAACATATCCAGGACGGAATCGAGCGGCTGGAATTCGCTGCCGGGCTTGCCGCGGTAGAATACGTGCACAGGATAGAAAACCTGGTAAGCCAGTCCTCCGAAGTCCTCTCGGTACAGCACGAGAACCTTCCCGCAACCGTCGGGCGCTTCTTTTCAGAATGGAAGTCCCAGAAGAAGGAGATCGAACGACTCAGGCAGAAAATCGTCGAGCTCGAGATGAAACACATGTCCCCGGAGATGGTAAACGGCATTCCTGTCCTGGTACGCCATCTTGACCTCTCCGGCAAGGAACTTGCGGCCATCGGGGGAGAACTCTCAGGAAAGGGCGGAGTCGCCCTCCTCGCAAGCGGAACCGATCGTGCCACGGTGCTCCTGATGTCAGGCTCCGAGAAGGTGAATGCCGGGGAGATTATCGGGCAGGTCTGTTTGCTCCTGGGGGGAAAGGGGGGCGGTTCCAGTACGATGGCCCAGGGGGGAGGGCCGGGCGTACAGCATCTCGATCTCGCACTTAAAGAGGGCCGAAACCGGATCCTGGGGGCACTCCGGGGCAGGTAGATTTATAGGCCGTGTCAGGTATGGATACTCTCTCACAGGATGACAGCAACAGGGCGGCTGCAGCAGAATCCGGAGGCGAGGTGGTGGTTCTCCGGCCCGGTGACGAGAGGGCACAGAAGATTGGAAAGGCGATTGCCAGCCAGTCGGCAAACGATATCCTCCATGCACTCAGGGAACATCCAAGGACCGCGGGTGACCTGACATCATTCCTCGGGATGCCCATGGGAACTGTCAAATACCATCTCGAGAACCTCCTCGAGGCCGGGCTGATCGAGGTCCGCGAGACGCGATACAGCGTGAAAGGGAGGGAGATCAAGGTGTACGGGCTCAGGGATCAGCTCCTCATCGTCGCCCCGGCGATACAGAACATCCGTTCCATCCTTCTCAAATATGCCACTCTTTTCGCAATCATCATCCTCGCTTCCCTTGCTGCCCATGCCATGATGCCTGTCCTTACCCCACCCCCCGGAATGGTCGGGGGGAGCGGGGGGAGCGCCTCCCAGGCGGCAGAAGACATGTCGACATTCCAGGCTGAAAAAAACATTGAACCCCTTGCCGAGCCCGCGATCCGGATGGGTCACGAGGTCATGCAGGGTGTTCCTTTTGACCCGGTCCTGGCCTTCTTCATAGGGGGATGCCTCGTCATTCTCATACTGCTCCTGTATGAAGTGGCACTCTGGCGAAGGCTCAAATAGCCGGCATCCTTTTCTCTCGCAGCGGGTGTATTCCCGGAGGCCTGCATGTCCAGCACCGCAGTCATCCTGAGCATTTCCGGCCGGAATGGTCGCGCATGCGCTGCAAAAGAGATCGTATGGAAATGGCGCTGTGTGTGCGCGCGATGTCAAAACGGGCAGTGTCAGGAATTCTTATTGGGAAAAGGAGTGTGTTGTATTGATATTGGGAATGGCATGTGGAGGACCATATTTGAGGGGCAGCGTGTACGTTTTCTTTCACCCTGATTCAATAACTCACCAGTTCCTGCCCGGAAACCTCTGACAGCTGGGCTGTCCCAGTAAGGGGATCCGCGAGCCTGATCCATTCCCTCTGGTTGCCTGAATTCTCAACTCTCGCTGCGCAGGAGGTGCGGTATGCCAGCCACATGTTTGATGCGTCCACCGACTGCTCGAATTCATGTGTGATTGCATCGTTCAGTGTCTCGATATCTGCCATCAGGTGTGCCTTTCTCATCGCAGATAAGGGTGCATCAGTCATTTGGAATCCCCTGCCCGCACATATTCTGCAGGCAATGCACCGGGGAGCCGGTCCATGCGGTAGTGCATCGAGACATCATCACGGATGATGTCCTTTATCCGGGCTTTGAGTGCCCTGTCCACCTGCCCGGCATCCTTCCCCGTCTGTTCTGCAATCTCTCGGGAAATACAGGGAAGAAGAACCCCGGGGGTATGGATCACCAGCCCGGTGATCCTCCAGACCGCATACCGTATCTCCTCGTTGAGCGTCAGCCGCATCCCGACACCTCACAATGTTTTGGTCAGTTACAGGAATACCCGGGATCACACATCCCTTCCATCAGGACTGACTCAACGATGATCTCAGCGAAACGTGTCCAGTCCGGGAGGTGTTCTCCACCGGACCTCACCCAGGAACGGTCAACACTGGTAACTGCCATACCCGCAGCAGCCTGCGTATCGGCCGCCTCGTGAGTGATAACATCCTGGATTATACCTGAATCAACGATCAGGTCTCCTACATTCGTCCAGTTGGAAAAGTCTTTGTGTGCGCCCATCTCTTTTCACCTGCTCAGAGATTTCATTCCCTGCAAAGGAGGGGATGGCATGAGGACCGCCCCCTCCCCGGCAGTTCCTGCACACCCCTTTTTGCATTAATACTATTTAATTATTTCGTGCAATAATAACCATTAATGTTTTTTATTAACAGCATACATCAAGCATGTCTGTGAAAGAGCATATTTATATAATCAAAAACAAGGAGGATCTATCATATGCTCCAGGAAGAGAGTGAACAGGAAAAAATACGAACCCTCCTCTCCCGGAATCCAAGGGGCCTCACCATCGAGGAAGTATCCAGGTCTCTCCCGATGAGCAGGCCTTCCACCGCCAAGTACCTAAACATCATGGTTGCGCAGGGCCAGGCCGCAATGCGGCAGTATGGCAGGGCGAAGGTCTATTCACTCTGTGAACGTGTCCCGATCACCCATATGCTCAGCCTCTCGTCCGACCTGATTCTTGTCATGGACAAAAACCTCTTCGTCACCCAGGTCAATGAACAACTTCTCTCGTTTTTTCATTGCGAAAGGGAAGCCATCGTGGGGAAGTCTCTCGAATTCACCCCGGTCGGAGGGTACCTGTCGCTCGATTCGGGGCTGATAAAGGGTGTGATGGAAACCCAGGAGATCTCACTGGATCTCGAGGTCGCACTCGATGATTTCCGCCATTACCTCAGGACACGGATCGTCCCCCTCGTTTTTGAATCCGAAGAACAGGGCATCGCGATCGTCATGCAGGACATCACGCCTCTCCGGAGGTCCCAGCAGGAACTGGAGGATCTGGTCCAGGAGAGAACAAAGGAACTGGTCGTGACGAACCGGAGACTGCAGGAAAAGATACAGGACCATAAAAAGGCAGAGAAGAAACTTGCGATCAGCGAGAACAAATACAGGACTCTTATCGACACCATCCATGAAGGCATCTGGGCAATGGATTCCGAAGGTGTGACAACTTTCATAAATCCCCGCATGGCCACAATGCTGGGGTACAGCCCGGAAGAGATCATCGGGAAGCATCTCTTCTCCTATCTGGATGAACCGGGGATCGCTGCGATCAGGAAAGCCTTCAATGACCCGCGTTCTCCCTCTGCGACGCAGGATCTGGTGCTGGTGCAAAAAGACGGGACCAGGATGCATGTGCTCTTCTCCTTCTCCCGCATCCGGAACAACGGCCATGGTCACTCCGGGATCATCGCAGGGGTCATGGATATCAGTGATCGGATCATGCTTGAACAGGCCCTCTTCCAGACAGGGAAAAAATTGAGCCTCCTCACCAGCGTAACACGTCACGATGTCCTCAACCTGCTCAATGTCCTTCGCGGGACCGTGGGACTCCTCGAAAATTCCGTGAAAGATGCGGGAGCGGCCCGGCACCTGGAAAAGATCCGGAACACCGCATCCAGCATCGAGAAACAGATGCTCTTTTCACGGGAGTTCAAGGATGTGGGGGTGAACCCCCCCCTCTGGCTGGATCTCGGTGCGACTATCGACCAGTCTGCCCTGAGTGTAGAACGCGATGGACTGAAGATAGAGAATTCCATCCAGGGTCTTGCAGTCTTTGCTGATCCCCTTATCAGCAAGGTCTTCTCCAATATCATAGACAATACCATACGTCATGGAGGAAAGGCCAGCACCCTAAAGGTATCCTATGAGAAACGCGGGGAGGATATCGTAATTGTGTGCGAGGATGACGGAGTCGGTGTACCCGACGCACTCAAAACCAACATTTTCGAGCAGAATTTCGGGAGAAATTATGGTCTCGGCCTCTTTCTCGTAAGAGAAATCCTCTCAATATACGGCATGTCCATCGCTGAAACGGGAAAGGAGGGAACAGGGGCAAGGTTCGAGATTATCGTCCCTGTAGGCTCGTACCGGTTAAGCACAAAGAATTAAAAGTATCGGGGCATTTCATGCGGCGATGAATGCTCCCGGCGACGGGAAAAATACCGAAGCATATTATTTTTCTCTCTTCCTGATCCTGGATGCGGCCAGTCCCGCACCAAGCAGCCCTGCACAGGAGCTCGCGAAGGAGAGCGGTGTTCGGGCAGGCCAGGTCGTCTCTGACGGCAGCACCGTCATATTCTGCGTCGTTCCGGTCGTTTCCGGAACGGGGTTGTCCACCATGAACTTGATGGTGGCCATGAAGCCCCTGGCATCGTAGAAGTCCACGTAATAATTCCCCCTCTCGCTCACAGGAATTGTCCTTGAGAAATACCCCTCGTCCCTTCCCATGCGGGTAGTGGTCCTGACGTCCTGGGGAGATATCACGGCGCCCTGGGGTCCGCTGACTTTCATCGTGAGTGTGGTCACCCCTGCTTTCGGTATATATCCCTCAATTCTGAGTGCCTCGCCAAGCACCTGTTCGGTGTCGACGGTCAGAACGATCTCCCCCGACCTGTCTATGATGGAAAGAGTCCTCATCGTGACAGAATCTGACCCTATCTTTGAACCGGGATCCGTCTGGAACCTGACCTCCACCTTGTATTCACCCGATTCCAGCCCCGTGGTGACAAAAGAAGCCTGGAATGTTTTTGAATCATCCACGATGACCATCTTTCTTGCTATCTCCTCGGGGGTTGCGGGCTGCAGCCTGTAGAGCACGAGATCGAACTGGGTTTCCACCGGAAACGTGGTATTGCCGGTCACGTCGAGTGGTGCTCCTGCCCTTACCTCTGAAGGCGCATCTATCGTGAGTATATATCCCTGGACAATCCCCGCCAGGCAGAACAGGCCGATAAAAAGAAAAAACACCTTGTATCTCATGATATGCACTCAGCAGAGCAGAAATAATTACTTTCTGCTCAGTTGCAACGTCTCTTCCATCTCTGCCGTGCGGCGTGAACACAGCCCTTCTCACAGGGCACCGGCAGCAGGCTGCGCCACACTCCTGATAACGAGTACGGGATGAGAGCAGGGGGGAATCGGGCCCCTCCCCGTGGATCCGCGGGCAGGCCCGGCTGTAATGCAGTCGCATTTCCCTCCGGGAAAAAAGATAAAATCCGGATTCAATTTTAATTTCGCAGGATAATTGCACAATTTTACCCTGTTTTCAGAACAAAATATATAAAATGTCAGCGCATGTTTCTCACATATGGATTCGGTAAAATTGAAGATTCAGGAGAGAGCGTTTCCGAGCAGCGGGCGTGCCAGACTCCACGAATCATATCTCAGGACTCTCGGCATCAAGGAAGGGGATGAAGTCGACCTCTTCAGGGACGAGGAGGCAAAACCCGTTGCCGTCACCGTGTTTGCAGATACGCTTGTCGAAGAGGGGTTCATCCGCCTTGCCAGAGAGGATATTGCACGCATCGGTGTTGCTCCCGGCACCAGCATCACGGTGAAAAAGAGGCCCCCCCTCCCGGAACGGGTCAGGAAGGGTGCGGAAGAGACAGCAAAGAGCGTGAAATCAGGGGCGATAGACGCTGCAGAGACGATCAAATCGAAGACGAAAAAGGCAGAGAAAGATCTTAAGGAAAGCGCGGCTTCTGCAAAGGAGTCTATCGATAAAAGCACTGAAACGGTGAAGAAGAAGCTGCAAGAGAAGGACCTGTGAGATCCGGAGCCACACCATGGTTGATATTTGGGTAACGATTTCCAATTCACTTCCCATCCTCCTTCTCATTGCCGGATTGATCATCCTGTACTTCATCATCCGCGAGATCCGGCTCATGTACACGAGAACAAAAATTGCACAACTGGATCTTGAGAAGGAGAAACTGCAACTGATCAAGACGGACATCGAACAGAGAGCCAACCCGTTCTACAGGGTGCCTCCCGCAAAGATGGAGGAGCTGAAAAGCCTCGACGATGAGAATGTCATCCTGGATGCGGACATTTTTGCCCGGCAGAATGCGGTGGAGAAGCGGATCCAGAGGCTGGAGAACAGGGTCAAGCTCACAAAACTCGATCACATGCTGGAAAAGATAAAAAAGGAAGAGGACCGACTGGGGTGACACAGAATGCATGCATATGAAACACCAGGACAGCCGGGAGAGAGACATTCTTTCGCTGATTCAATCAAAGAACTCCCGGGCTACATTGACCAGAAACTCCCCACAATGGACAAAAGTCTCGACAGGTATTTCGATCAGAGCCTGCCGGATATCATCGATGAATGGGGCCTCATCAGCCGAATGCATCTCGCCGGACTTGAAAGGCGGCTCTCACGGGTGCACGCACAGATCGATTACCTGGAGAAAAACCGGGCCGGCCTTGAGGAGAGGGCAGAAAATCTCGACATGGAGATAAGGACATTGGAGGGCGTATGAGCCGTCTTGACTACATGGGCAGATATCTCGATCGAAGGATGAAATACCTCATCGACGAATGGAACCTTGCCACCCGTACGGATCTCGGTGATTTCTATACGCGCCTCCACACCATCGAGGACGAAGCAACGACCTGCTCCGCTTTCGAGGCCACGGCATCTGCCAAGCTTGCAGAACTCGAGAGACGGGTGGAAGCCCTGAAGGGGATGAAGAGATGACAACAGCTGAAGCACTCCTCATCCTCCTGCTCATCATACTTGCAGGTTTCATCGTCTACTATTTCTTCAGGGGATCATCGGGAAAAGTGCACATCTCGCATCCCCTCGAGAGCAGGCTCGACGAGTATCTCGACCGGCGTTTCGATGCCATGGTGGAGGAATGGGCACTCATCCGCCGCCCTGAGGCACAGAAATTCCGTGACGAGAAGACTGCTGACCTCTCGCAGGATGAAAAGAGGATGGCAGATTTAAAAGAGTTCGAGAAGCAGTTCGGGGAGCACCTGGCACGTATGGAGGAGCGTCTTGAGACTCTGGAAAAGCAGGTCACCAGGTAATACGCAGGTCAAAGTGCAGAAGGAAGGCCTTGTATCCCGCGTCAGGGAGGATATCCCGCGTATCAGGAAGCAGGGGGATACCCCTGACAAGGACCCGGCAAGTTTTTCGCGGTTTCTCTGCGATCTCTGCAATATGCCTTTTCCTCACACCAGACTGCGGCAATGCGTTCTCTGCGGACGGTGGGCCTGCCCCTCATGCTGGACCGACGAATATTATATCTGTAATTCCTGTAACGGGATGATCACCCTGCATACGTTGCAGGAGGAAAAACCCCGCTGATCTTTTTTTGATCTCCCTTTCCATCATCGATATCGGGATTCCAGGAGAAGAGCGACCGGTTTTTGAGGGGAAATCTCTTTCCTTGTATCTGCCACAGCAGCCCCTTCGGGTATCCCGTGTGACATTCACATGGAGGGACCTGATGACTCAAACCTGGTTGAGCCGGATGCGCGAAATCTTCATTACAGGGAGAGGATCCAGTCTTCTCCATGGAAGAGACTGTAGTCATTGTGACTCCCTGTGACAGGGGATGGGGAGCTGTTGTCATCCTCGGGGTCATCTCCCTCCTCTTTGGATTTCTGATGATGCTGTTTCCGAAAACCACCGCGGTCGCTGTCATGACACTGATCGGCGTGCTCGTCATCATCCTCGGTGTCATCATGCTCCTTGCATCGCTCCTCATGCCTGCGGGGGCCTTCCGGTCGACACTCATGCTGCTGGGCGGAATCGCGGGAATCCTTGTCGGTGTAGGTATCATCGTCTATCCCATCCTTGCCGGATCGATTCTGACCGAGATCATCGGTGCTGCAATCATCATCATCGGGATGATGCAGATGCTCTTCGGACTTATATACGAGGGCGATTCCCGGAGAACCCTGTATTTTATCGCGGGATTACTGTCAGTGATCTTTGCGCTCCTGATTATATTCTATCCCCTGCTCGGCGAGATCGTGCTCTTCGGATACCTCGTCGGGATATATTTCATCATACTGGGGATCTCAATGGCAATTGCCGGGTATCTCAGCCACTGTATCTGCACCCGGTATGCTGACGCATGATCCCTGGTCCCCCCCCTCTTTATCAGATAACACGAACAGTGGTTATCCTGCTCTCTTCTGAAGATATTTTCCAAGAAATACCAGGATGAGGGCAATTGCTGCTCCTGCCACCGCGAGTATGATGATGTCCTGTATATTGTGAATGCTGAATGCCACGAAGAGGACGAACAGGGCCGCAATAATAAATCCTATCGTGGTGAATACGACGGTAAGCAGCCTGTTCCATCCCAGGATCCATGCGATGATGGGTGTGCCATACAGGCCTATTCCGGGTATCCATGCGATAAAAATGCATGACACCGCCCCGTACTTACGGATAACCGGGTATTTCTCCATCTTCCTGCCAATCGTGTCGATCCACCGTGAGACGCGATCGGAAGAGAGTGCCAGGCTCTCGCATATCTCCAGGATTGCCAGCACCACACCCGCGGCAAAGGATGCCATCACTGCCAGTATCACATCACGGGAGAGACCAAGAGGCGCGCCCAGAGGGGGTGCCGCTGCCTGGAGAAGGAATGTGGATGCGATAAAACTCAGGATATTTCCGGGCGGAATGTGCTGCATAACTCCTATAAGGACCGGTACCATTACCACTAAAATGACAAAAAAGAGAAGTGCCTTTGAGATCTCCTTCATTATCCGGAATGCAGACCGGACCCTGGAACGCATGATGAGATATCACCGGGAAGGCGGTTATTATTTGTGATGGCTTTATCCTGGAACGAAGACCCTGACCCCGGTTCCCGCGGGATTGTGCCCTGCAGCATTCACACTGATGATGCCTTCATCTTTTCACGCAGGCGCAAGCCCCCCGCGCCGATTACCAAACCGAAGAGGAATACGATGACCCCGAAAGTCTCCATGAGGATCGCGAGTGTGGCGTCAGGGATGAGGAGAACTGCCAGTGCCAGGAGCAGCGAGAGCACACCGGTACAAAGCCTGTAATAAAAACCCTCAGGCACTCCCATCCTCTTTCTGGCCACACGTGAAAGTGACATGTACGCGCTCCCGAATGCCCAGGATGCCAGGACCAGGAGCAGGATCTGGATGAATAGTTCCAGCGGGAGGAACAGGGTCATGAATCCAAGGAACATCACCGAAATACCAAGGAAGATACTCCCTGGTGAGACGGGTTTCCTGCGATGCAGGCTGATTCCCTTCCTGAGAGTGAAAAAACCGAGGACGATGATCCCCATGGGTAACAGTGTGCCAATGATCCCCCCGAGTGTTATAAGCGGATTGACCACAATCCAGACCGCCGTGAGCGCAAGGGCGAATCCCATCAGGACTGATACCTGCCACGTTCGTTTCTGTTCTTTCAGTACGATCCCGGTTTTTACATCGGGACCGTTCCTCCTCGCGCTGGCAACAAGAGTGATGAAGGTATCCGCAATCATCAGGAGGAGCGGGGCGTCGTCCATGAGGTGCAGAAACGGGTGAACCTTTGGATCATACCTGTCAATATGGACCTTCCACTCCGCAGGCGTCTCATGCGCGTGGTACTGCCCTTTCCGGTAACTCGCAACGGTGCCTGGTGTCGGGATATTGAGCAGTGATTTCTCCCATTCCCGTCCCAGCGGTTCGGTGACCAGGTCTTTTGGCACCGTAATCTCCCATACTCCCTGCTGCAATGGCGAAAGGAGATCATCGAGTCTTGTCATCCGGTCACTTCCAGGATGTAATGGGGTGAAATGCTGCATCAAGCTTGTGAAGTGCCGGCACGTCTCCTCCCGGCGGCATCATGCCGGAATCCTCCTCTTTGGCGCGCTGTGCAACCGATAGATTAACATGACAGACTGCAAGTATTCCTGCATGAAACCGGCTGCCACCGGCCTTCTTGCCACCATCTTCATCCTTATGATCTGTGCATGCGGATGCAGTACACGGTCTCCTGAACCCGGTCAGACCCAGGCGCAGGAGCCTGAATACTGCATCGAGGGCAGGCTTGAGGGGATGACCTGGTATCTCGTGGTGTTCCACACCGCTTCCGGGAGATCGGCCGATATCCTTCCCGGGACGCAGATCACTGCGTATCTCGATGGAAGTGGAAAGATGAGCGGGTCAGCCGGCTGCAACCAGTACACCGCACCCTATGACGGGGCACCAGACCGGCTGACCATAGGAGACGCGGCCACCACCAGGATGTCCTGCATTTCGCCTGCAGGCATCCAGAGCCAGGAGGCGACATACCTCTCGATGCTCCAGCGGGTTTCCGGTTACAGGATCGAGGGCTGCGTTCTCACATTGCTGGACGGCCATGGAGCACCCATCCTCACTTTCAGCACCATGAAACCCGCCTCTTCCTGACGCCGGCAATGGAAAAATGCTGAAAGTTTTTTCCAGGAAACAAGGGTATCTCCATTTTCCCATGTTCCTGGAAAACCGAGCCGGGACACTTGTTGTGACTGGCGGCCCATCCCGGGGGGAAGGAAGAACGCCGCGATTCTCCCGGGAATATCAGATCATCCCGATAAAGTTTTCCAGGAGCCGCAGGCCGGCCGCCCCGCTCTTCTCGGGGTGAAACTGGACCCCGAAAACATGGTCCCTGTTCCAGATGGCGGACGCAAACCGGTAGACATATCCTGTCTCAGCCAGGGTATGGGCCGGATCTGTATCGGCGAAGTACGAATGCACGAAATACATGTACTCCCCTGTCGGTATCCGATCGAAGAGAGGATTTTCCTCGTCAGTAAAAGAGAGAGAGTTCCAGCCCATGTGGGGGATCTTGTATCCCGGCTTCCTTGGAAATTTTCTCACCGTTCCCGGCACGAGACCGAGTCCCCTGTGCATGCCGTGCTCTTCGCTCCATTCCATGAGCATCTGCATACCGAGGCAGATACCGAGAGTGGGGACAGAGGAGGAGAGATCGACAAGGACCTTCTGCAGGCGGCCCAGGTGTTCCATCCCGTCACGGAAGGCACCCACACCAGGGAGGATGATCCCGTCCGCGGCCATTATTTCCCCGATATCCATGGATATGACCGGCAGGCCGCCTGATCTCTCGATTCCCCTCAGGACCGACCGGAGGTTGCCGAGACCGTAATCAACAATAATAATCCTCTTCACCGGGCACCCCCTTCATCCTCCATTCCTCATTCCTTACCCATGAATCGGGGAGATCCCGCTCCTTCCGCCAGGCTTCGAGTTTCACATGCCACTCCCTCCACATTTCAGGATGCATATGCCGGATATGACGAAGGACCGCGACATCACTGGAAGGGCACATGAAACACCCCACCCTGTCGAGTCCCTTCTCGTACAGTGGATTGTAGGGAGCCTCCTCCCGGAAGAGATAGAGCCATACCTGCAACGCGGTCCAGTGGTGGATGGGTGCTGCCGAGAGCTGGCTGCGGAGGTGCGGGTTCCGCCAGACCCTCCTGCTCGCCATGCGCCGTGCCGACTCGTACTTCCTCTGCCCGATGAACGAGAGGCACTCCCCCCACTTCTCCCTGATCAGGTGTTCCACGGGGTTCAGTTTCGCTTTCCGGCAGCACCACCTGAAATCGACTGCAGGAGGCCCCATCTTGTGAAATCCTTCCCAGAAAGCGTCGGCCCCGCTGGCACGCACCACCGGCATGCCAAAGATCCCCGAAACGTCCGTTACATTCTGGTACGTCTCCGGAAATTCAAGACCCGTGTCTGCAAAGAGCAGGGGGACCACACCCAGTGCTTTTCTGACGAGGACGAGCGTGGCAAGGCTGTCCTTTCCCCCTGAATACGAGACATTTGCCGGGAGGGGATTCCGATCCGCAACCTCCCTTATGAAGGAGATCGCTTCCGCTTCCCGGTCATCAAGTGTTGAGGCGCTGCCTGCGACCGCATCGCGCCATGTCGCTATGCCCCTTGTGCAGACCGAAGGAAAATTGCGGCGGGTCCGGACAATGACTCCCCTCTCCATGGACTCCGCCTCCGCTGCTCCTGCCTTTGCCCGCCCGACCGCGACGACTGACCTCCCTTCATCCATCACGAATACCTCGTCTCCCTTCCTGACCGATGGTTCAATCTCCAGCAGCCCGGGCGCAAGGACACTCGCCCCCTCTTCCCTGATGGAGGGGACGGCGCCATTGTCCACCACCACGTATTTCCTGGAGGGAACGAGAAATACGGCGGCTTCGGGACGCGGGATGGGCTCCCACCTGGATTCGCCGGGAAGGTACCGCAGTGATCCCACGACACCCCCCCCGACGATGACCTCCTCCATGCGATCGGTATCCGGGACCTTGTTCAGGAGCGCAAGGTGGCCGGGAGGAATAAGAGAACTGCCGAAATGATCGGAGAACACCCTGTTCACCAGTGAGATGTCGGCAGGAAATGCGGGCCTGGCATCCCCCGGCGGGGTGACCCTGATTTCCCTTGCCGGGCCGTCACAGCGGGAGCAGACCCTGGCAAGCGCGGGTATATGACATGTATCGCACCACCAGAGCATGTCGCTTCGTGAGAAAGGAGGACGCATCCACCGTACTATGTGCAGATATATCCATAAATACCCACAGGTAACTGCCTTCCCGCACTGTGCGTGCCATTCCGGGTCTTCACTGTGAGAGAACCGTTGATATTGCGTTATTTGTCGTATTTGGCCGATATTTACAGGTATTCACGATACACCAAACAGCATTGTTTATCTCTCTTGATCTACATAATTGATCATGATAATATACCCTCCCCGGAAGAGTTCCCGGGAGTGTTCCCGGCAGCTCTCTCCCTGCCCCTGGCATCCAGTGATATCCATGACCGTTATTCCATGCAATGAATACCCGGATGATGTTTGCAGGAGGTCAGGATGATCCCCTTTCTGGTCTCTTTCATCCTGGCCCTCTTCATCTACCTCCTGCTCACCGCAGGGAGTGGGAATGTGGGGCTCTGGTCGCCTTCAGAGCTTGTGGCAGGTGTGGCCCTGTCCCTTCTCACTGCCGGTGTTGCAAGGAGCTTCCTGTGCAGATCCCGGAACTACCGGATGGCAAACCCCCTCCGGCTTCTCCTCGTCCCCGTATATCTCCTCGGGCCGTTCCTGATCGAGGTGACCAAGGCCAATTTCGATGTCGCCTACAGGGTGATCACCGGGAAGATCCACCCGGGGATCATCAGGGTGAAATCGGATCTCTCGACCGACCTCGGCATCTTCATGCTCGCAAACTCCATCACCCTGACACCCGGCACCATCACCGTCGATATAGACGACGAGACACACGACCTCTATGTCCATAATATCAATGTCCCCCGCGACTGGGAGGACAGGCCGGCAGTTCAGGAGGGAGAACTCTTCTCTCTCGCCAACCTGCCTGCCTGGATCAGGAGGATCGCGGAATGATCGACCCCTGGCTGACCGTCGTGCTCATCCTGGTCGTCCTGGTGTGCCTGGCCCTTGTCCGTCTGTATCTCGGCCCCACCATTGCAGACAGGGTCGTATCGGTTGACACGGTCAATACCCTGATGGTCGCGGTTCTCATACTCCTCGGGGTTGCCTACCAGCAGATCATCTTTATCGACGTCGCGATCGTCTATGCGCTGCTCTCGTTCGTGAGCACTCTTTACATCGCCAAATACCTCGGGGGTGAACTGTGATCGCCGATATTCTCATCATGGCATGCCTCTGCATCGGGACATTCTTCAATATTCTCGGGATCGCGGGGCTTCTGCGGTTCCCTGATGTGTACACAAGGATGCACGCGACCACCAAGATGACCACGTTCGGGTCCGTGTTCACAGCGCTTTCTGTCATAATCTACGGGGCCGCCAGGTTCATCGGAACGGGAGACGGCCAGTTCATGACCCTCTCCATTCATACCCTGATTGCAGCGGTCGCACTGGGATTTTCGAACGCCATAGGATCGCACGCGATTGCACGGGGAGCCCACAGGGCCGGGATCACACCGAGCCCCGCGGTTGTCGACAGGCTGGAGGAGTTCTCACGATGATTGCCATGGTCATCAATGCCCTGGTGATTGCAGGGCTGATCGTCTCTGCTCTCCTGGTCTTTCATTTCCGCGACCTCCTGGCAGCAGCCCTTGCCGCAGGGTTCTTCAGTTTCCTCGTCTCCCTTGAGTTCTATATACTGCAGGCGCCCGACGTGGCGATATCGCAGGCAGCCATCGGTGCCGGTCTCACCACGGCCATCTTCATCATCGCGATCCGCGCTACTTCGAGGTACGAGGGGGGACACCCATGAAACGGATCCTGACCGCCGCGATATTCCTGGTGCTCGCTGTCGGGCTCTGCAGCATCCCGGTCTTCCTCGTCTTCGGGCAACCCGCCGAATCAGACATGGACGAGTACTTCATCGCGAACGGGCAGTCACAGACCGCGGCCAACAATATCGTCACCTCCATCGTGTTCGACTACAGGGGATTCGACACCCTGGGGGAATCGGTCGTGCTCTTCACCGCCGTCGTCGGTGTGGGCATCCTGTTCCGGTCCATGAAAGGGGGTGAAGAGCATGAGGATGAGTAAGATAGTGAGGACGGGTGCCAACCTGCTCTATCCTTTCACCATCATCTTCGGGCTCTATGTGATCATGCACGGCCATCTCACCCCGGGCGGGGGGTTCCAGGGCGGGGCCGTGGTTGCAACGGCTGCCGCACTGGTAATCGTGGCGTACTCCTACAGCGAGATCACGGGCATGATGAAAAAATGGTTGCTGAAAGCGCAGGAATCTGCAGGCCTCCTGCTCTTCATCGGTGCGGGTGCCGCGGCCCTCCTCCTCGGAGCGCCGTTCTTCTACAACTTCCTCGCGCACAGCGGCCTCCTCTTCGGGATGCCTGTCATGGACGGGCCGAACCCGGGTGAACTGAACACGGCAGGGGTCATTCCCATCATGAACATTGCGGTGGGGATCGAGGTATGGGGAGGACTTGCCGTCATCATCCTTTACATGCTTTCGGGGATAGCGAAGGAGGCGTCCTGACCATGCTCTGGAACCTCCCCTACGTGGCGATAGTGGCCCTGACGATGATCGCCCTCGCCACGATTGTACTGAAAAAGAACCTGATCAAGATCTTTTTCGGGATTGTCATCCTCGAGTCTGCCGTGAACCTGTTCCTCATTTCACTCGGTTACCGCGAAGGAGGGATCGCTCCCATCTACACGAATGCTCCTAATACCGCGATGGTCCTTCCGACCCCCCAGGCGCTGACCCTCACCTCCATCGTGATAGGGGTTGCGACAATCGCCCTCCTCCTCTCGTTTGCCATCCTCATCTGGAAGAAGTACGGGAGCATCGACATCGATGAGATCCGGAGGCTGAAAGAATGATCGCGGAATATGTCATGGAGAACTCGCCCGCACTCATGGTGATCGTGCCGCTCGTTGCAGCTTTTATCACTCCGTTCACCAGCCGCATATCCGCTGCGGTCCGATCGATCTGGGTGGGCGGAGCGATGGCCGTCACATCCGTGATTGCGTTCATCCTCGCATTCGACGTGTATTCTGCAGGGACGCGGCTTTACGTCTTCGGGGCATCGGCGCAATCGATGGTCGTCCCGCCGGACTCGGGCGGCATTCCCATCCGCATCATATTCGAGGTCGATCCCATGAGCGCCCTGATGCTGGTGATCGCCGCCGTATCGGGGTTCGCAATAATCCTCTATTCCCTGTCGAGCGAACGATCGCACTCGGACCTCGGGAGCTACTACACGCTTTACCTCCTGATGATCACGGGGATACTCGGCATGGTCTCGACGGGAGACATCTTCAATTTCTTCGTCTTCCTGGAGATCCTCTCGCTGGCATCCGCAGGCCTGATCGCCTACCGGATCGACGGAGGGGTTGCGGTGGAGGCGGCTCTCAAGTATTTTGTCCTGAGCACTCTCGGGGCGCTCGCAATACTGGTCGCCATAGGTATCTACTACGGGGAATACAATGCCCTGAACATGGCCATGATCGGATCGAGGATGCAGTTTACCCTTCTCGACCAGGTCGCACTCGTGCTGGTTATCGCGGCGCTTGCCATGAAATGCGGTGCAGTGCCGATGCATTTCTGGACTCCCGATGCCTACTCCATGGCTCCCTCTTCCATCACCGCACTCCTGGTCGTGGCAAGCCAGGCAAGCCTGTACGGGCTTTTCCGGGTCGTGTTCTCCCTTTACAACCTCTCCCTGAACGCGGTGACGGTCGGCTGGCTCATCATCATTCTCGGCATACTGTCCATGGTGGTGGGAGTGACGATGGCAATCCCCCAGAAGAACGTGAAACGGCTGATGGCCTACCACGCCGTTTCCCAGACGGGATACATGCTGCTCGGAGTCGGTGTCGGGCTTGCGGTGCTAGGCAACCAGCCCCTCATGGATGCATTCGGGTACATGGCGATGGAGGGGGGAATTTTCCATATCATCAACCATGCGATGTACAAGGGGCTCCTCTTCCTCACCGCAGGTGCGATCTTCTACAGGATCGGGACCTACAACCTGAACAGGATGGGGGGGCTCGGACATTCCATGAAGTGGACCATGGTCTTTTTCATCATCGGCGCCCTTGCCATTGCCGGGATCCCTCCCTTTAACGGTTTTGCATCCAAACTGATGATCTACGAGTCCGTGTTCATCTTCAACCCGGTCATCGCGATCATTGCCATGGTGGTCAGCATCCTGACCCTCGCCTCGTTCGTGAAAGTATTCCATTCCATCTTCATGGGACCGGCTCTCCCCGAGTATGCAGGGGTGAAAGAGGCCCCGTTCCCGATGCTTGTCGGGATGGGCATACTGGCCGTCGTTGTCATTCTCTTCGGCCTCTTCCCCTCAATCGTCGTCGATACCCTGATCGTTCCTGCCGCCCATGCCTTGGTGGACCAGGGTGCGTACATCGGCACCGTCCTCGGAGGTGCATGATCCATGGACCTGACATCCACACTTTTCACCGGGGCAGGATTCTGGAACCCCCTGGCATGGGTCCTCGGCATCGTCGTGGCGGCAGTCATCGCATGGCTCATGTACTCTCTCGGCGAAAAGGGGTTCAAGCCGGGAACCGCCCGTGCCGACCCCTTCATTTCGGGGAATCCGGAACCCGAGAAGGGGCTTGTCCACGTCCGTGCCGGAAACCTCTACTGGGGCTACCTGGAGGCTCTCAAAGGGTATTACGATCGCCTGGTGCCCCTGCACACAGGAAACCTCCATGATTATGTCCTCTGGTATCTCGGGATAACCGCGCTCTTCCTCGTCCTGGTGGTGATGACCGCATGAAACTCAATTCTGCATTCAACCGCTCGCTCTGGGTGTACCACTTCAATTCAGGGTCCTGCAACGGGTGCGAGATCGAGATTGTTGCTGCGATTACTCCCAGGTACGACCCCGAGAGGTTCGGCATCAAGCTCGTGGGAAGCCCGAGGCACGCCGATGTGATGCTCGTGACCGGCCCGGTGGTGCACAAGATGAAAGATCGCCTGCTCAGGGTGTATGCCCAGATGGCAGACCCGAAACTCGTGATGTGCATCGGCACCTGCGGGATCTCGGGCGGAGTCTTTTACGATTCGTACAACCTCGAAGGGCCGGTCGACGAGATCATCCCGGTCGACGTCTATGTCCCGGGCTGCCCGCCCCGGCCCGAGGCCATCATACACGGCGTGGTGGTCGCACTGCAGAAACTCGAGAGACTCCAGGAGGGTTCGGCATGACTGAGATATTCCTTGCACCCGGGCAGGTGGTGGAGCGATTCACTACGGCGTTTGGTTCCGGGGTTCACAGCACCCGGATAGATGAGAGGCGTGAAGGGAAGAAGAAAATTCCCAATTACAACATCTGGATAGACCTGGAACGCGATCTCCTGAAACAGGCCATCCGCACCCTCATGGAGATACACTATCCCCACCTCTCGGTGATATCCGGGAGCGATATGGGCGAGTCGATCCGCCTCCTCTACCATTTCTCCATCTACTACGGGAGGAAGGATGGGGAGTACACGGTCACGTTTGCCGTGATCCTGCCGAAGTCAGACCTCGTCGTCCCCACCATTTCCGACCTGATCCCGGGGGCTGTCTTCTCCGAACGCGAGAAGCAGGAGTTCCTGGGAGTGAAGGTTGAGGGCATCCCCGATGGGCGCCGTCTCTTTCTCCCGGAGGACTTCCCCGAGGGGATCTTCCCCTGGAGGAAGGATGAAACCAGTGTCCCCGAGAGCATGGTGAAGAAACTCTGGGCATCGAAGCGACCCTTGGATCGCCCCGCTCCCCCGCTACGGGAAACAGAGGCCTGCGATGCCGGCGCCGGAAAGGAGGAGTCCCCATGAGCGACGAATCGAAGAAGGCACCCTACATCGTGCCCATCGGTCCAAACCACCCCGCACTGAAGGAGCCTGTGATGTTCACGTTCGAGATGGACGGGGAGATGGTCAGGGACGTCGATTTCGCACCAGGCCAGGCACACAGGGGCATCGAGTGGATGGGAATGCGCCGGAACCCCGTCCAGATCGTCCACCTGACAGACCGGATATGCGGTATATGCGGGGTCTCCCATACCCTCGCATTCGCACGGGCCGTCGAGCAGGTTGCCGGAATCGAGGTGCCGGAACGCGCTGACTACATCCGGACCATCATTGCCGAGTTCGAACGAATCCAGTCGCACCTCCTCTGGGCAGGAGTCGCGGCACACGAACTCGGTTTTGACTCCCTCCTCCATCTCACCTGGCGGGTGAGGGAGCAGTCGATGGACGTGATAGAGAACCTGACCGGGAACCGGGTGAACTACGGGATCGTGCAGGTCGGAGGAGTGAGGAGGGACATCGTCCCGGAGCAGCACCGGGTCATCGAGGACTGCCTCTCCAACTACGAGGGGCTGCTGGGAAAGCTGCTGAACCTCTTTCTGGATGACAGAACCATCACGATGAGATGCAGGGACTGCGGAGTGCTCACCGAAAAGGAGGCGCTCGAACTGTGCACGGTAGGGCCGACGGCGAGGGCATCGGGCGTGAACGTGGATCTGCGCCAGGATTACCCGTACGCCGCCTATGGCGATCTCGATGTAAAGGCCGTCCTCCCCGGGCAGAAAATCGGGAACACACACGGCGATGTCTACGACAGGATCGTGGTCAGGCTCTTTGAGGTCGGCCAATCCTGCGAGATCATCCGCCAGTGCCTTTCAGAGATGCCGGCCGGACCTTTCACAGCGGAGGAGAAACTGGCAAAACTGCTTGCCATATGCAAGAAGGCAACCGGAGAGGCCATCGGGAGGGTGGAAGCGCCACGGGGAGAGTGCTTCCATTACGTCCGCATGGAGGGACAGGAGGCTCCGCACACCTGGAAGGTGAAAGCCTCCTCGTACAGCAACCTGATGTCCTGGATTCCCATGCTCCGGGGCGAGCAGATCGCGGATATTCCCATCATCGTGGCTTCGATCGATCCCTGCCTCTCATGCACCGACAGGGTGGCAGTGGTGCGGGAGGGGATGCGGAGCATCCTGACAAAGGAGGATCTGCGGCGCCTCTCCGTGGAGAAGACGAGGAGGCTTCAGGGATGACACTGACAGGAATTGCCGTCCTCCTGGGATGGTGCATCGTCCTTTCATTCATCGCACTCGCGGGGGGGCTCATCCTCCTCGGTGTGGACAGGAAGCTTGCCGCCCACATGCAGGCGAGGATCGGCCCCCCGCTCCGCCAGCCGTTCATCGACGTGGCAAAACTTCTCCAGAAGGAGAACATGGTCCCGGCAAACGCCATCCCCTGCCTTTTCCACCTTGCCCCTGTGATCGCGCTCGCATCGAGCATCGCGGTGCTCTTCTACCTCCCGGTGGGGAGCATCTTCCCCGTCCTCGGGATGTATGGCGACCTTGTGCTGGTGATGTACCTGCTCACCGTCCCCGCACTTGCGATGGTCACGGGGGGATTTGCCTCGGGATCGCCGTATGCGACGGTCGGAGCGCAAAGGGAGATGGTGACCATGATCGCGTACGAGTTCCCTCTCGCGATCGTCGTGATCGGGATAGCATGGCGCCTCGGGGCTGCCGGGCTTGCGTCGCCCTTTGCCCTCGATACGATAGCCGCACACCCGATCTGGACGGTCGTCGGGCCGCTGGGGTTCATCGGGGCACTCCTTCTCCTCCTCGTGATCGCCATTGTCACCCCGGCCGAGCTCTCCCGCATCCCGTTCGACACCCAGGAGGCCGAGACCGAGCTTGCAGGAGGTCTTCTCGTGGAGTACTCTGGGAGGAACCTTGCGATGTTCTACCTCGCGCAGGGAGTCAAGACACTCGTCTTTGCGGCAGTCATTGTCGCCATCTTCTTCCCCTGGAACCTCTCCGGGTTTATCGCGATGCCCCCGTGGCTCGCACTCCCCGCGGACCTCCTCTTCTTCCTTGCAAAAGCCATCCTGGTCATGTTCTTTGCAGTGACGCTTGTCAGGGTGGGAATGGCCCGGTTCCGGATAAACCAGGTCGTCTCCATCTACTGGATATACCTCTCGGTCATCGGGATTGCAGGGCTTCTCCTCCTTATGGCCGATGCATCGGCCGCAGCACTCGCGGGGGTAGGGGCATGAAATTCCTGCCAGCCTTCCCCGAACTCGTGCGCCAGCTCTTCCGCGTGCCGGCCACCAACCGGTTCCCGGCCAAGTACCTCCCGCCGTCCGTGACCGGTTTCTTGAAGGACGTGGGAGAAGGAAAAGCAACCCTCGTTCCGCCAGTCCCGACACCCCCGCAATTTCGGGGAAAGATCACTTACAAGCAGGACTGCTGCATAGGGTGCGGCCTGTGCGTGAAAGTGTGTCCCGCGCATGCCATCGAGCTCATCCCCAACACGAAGCAAATACGGGTATGGGTGGACCAGTGCATCTTCTGTTCGCAATGCACAGGCATCTGCCCCAAGGGCAGCCTCTCCATGGGGGATGAGTTTCTCCTCGCCGCCGAGGACCGTTATTCCGAGAACCTGATCGTGGAGTGAGAGGGGGCCCCATATTTTTTGTTTCCGGCGATTGGGAAGAGATTTTTTTTCAGCTACTCTTCATGCTTTTTGATAATCCGCTCCCTGGACGAATCGGGAAGATCGCGTATCCCCTGGATTTCTCCCGGTGAATGAAAAGAGCATCCAGGGTATGTCAGGGGAGTCCAGGATTCTACTGACAAGACTCACGAGTTCGAGGACGGCGGCGGTTCAATAACTACACACACGAGCCTTGAATAGAGAAGGTATAATTTGATATTCACAAAAAACAAGCGACCCCATCTTAATGTAACGAGATTATTTACACCGCGTGATAAAAAGGTCGGTGGCCGGCCAGATTGTCACTATACCCAAAAATTGGGTTTCCTCACAGCGGGATGATCCCTGGATCGTCCTCGCTGTACACCCTCACCACATCTCCTATGACAATAATTGCGGGGGGTTTCACATTCCGTAACTTCGCCATATCTGCGATTGATCCGAGTGTCCCGGTTGTCACCCGCTGGTCGGGGCGCAGGCCCCGCTCGATGATGGCCACCGGTGTATCCGGGCTCTTGCCGTGGGTGATAAGGCTCTGCGTGATGACAGGGATGTTCTTCACGCCCATCAGGATCACGAGGGTCCCCGGGTTTTTTGCCAGGTTCTCCCAGTCGAGGCCGGATTCTGCCTTTCCCGGCTCTTCGTGGCCTGTGAGGATGGTGACCTGCGAGGCATATTTCCGGTGGGTGAGGGGGATGCCGACCGCGCCCGGGACCGCGAGGGCGCTCGTCACCCCCGGGACGAGTTCCACCGGTATGTCGTGCGCCCGCAGGACTTCGAGCTCCTCGCCGCCCCTCCCGAACAGGAAGGGATCGCCGCCCTTGAGCCGGACGACGCGTTTTCCTTCCTGCGCTTTCTCCACCATCAGGGCTTCGATGTCGTCCTGCTCCCGCGTATGTCTCCCGCCGAACTTCCCGCAGTCGATCTTCTCGGCTTTTTCCGGGAGGGTTGCCAGGATCTCCTCTCCGGGGAGCTGGTCGTAGAGCACCACATCCGCCTGGTCGATCACCTGGCGGGCCCGTAAAGTGAGAAGCCCGGGGCCTCCCGGCCCGGAACCTACCAGGAATACTTTCCCCTTCATTCTTTCAGCCCCAATTTCATGTATGCATCCTGTATTAAATCACGTGCATCTTCCCTGAGTCTTTTCCCGAACAAGCGGGCATCTCCGGTCGTTGCGAGGGTGCCTTCCCGCCTCACCCTCCTGCTCCCGTCCAGCGCAAGGATTTCCGCGTGGATGTGCCCGTCACGGCAATAGATCCCCTGGGGAGTGAAGCACCCCCCGGCCACCTCTTCCATGACCACTCGTTCGAACATCACGTCCCTCCGGGTACCCGGGTGGTCCAGCAAGCCTGCGAGGAGAGCCGCGTGTTCTCCGGTCCTGCTGACCACTGCGATTGTCCCCTGGTTCGGGGAGGGAATATACATCTCGGGAGAGAGCCTCGTGCCGGGGACCGGGAGCCCGAGCCTCTGGAGCCCCGCTTCGGCCAGCACGACGGCATCATACATCCCTTCCCGCTGTTTTTTTAGCCGCGTGTCCACGTTCCCGCGGAGCGGCCCGATCTTCCAGTCAGGGTGGTGCAGGAGCAGCTGCGCCCTCCGCCGGGTGCTCGACGTCCCCACGGTCCTTATCTTCTGAAATACGCTGTCGTGCACCAGGAAATCCGCCGGGGAGTCCCGTGGAAGGATGGCGCTCGTGACAAGGCCTTCCGGCCTCTTTGCGGGGATATCTTTCATGCTGTGGACTGCAGCATCTATCTCGCCCCGGAAGATGGCGTCATCGAGTGCCCGGACAAAGACTCCCTGCCCGCCAATCTCGTGGAGAGGGACCCCTGTCGCGGTGTCCCCGTGGGTGGTGATAATCACCTTCTCTACACCGATACCCGCTCCTTCGAGGAGGGAGATGACCTTCTCTGCCTGGGCGAGTGCAAGCGCACTGCCCCTGGTCCCGATCAGCAGAGGCATGCCCTGTACGCCGTGCAGATGGTCTCGATTTCCCGATCGCCGTGTGCTGCGGAGAGGAAATTGGTCTCGAACTGGGAGGGGGGCAGGAATATGCCCCGGGCGAGCATCTTCTCCCAGAAGTCCCGGAATGCCGTGGTGTCGCATTCTTTCGCTTCTGCATAATTTGTGGGGGGGGAGGAGCGGAAAAAGACCTTGAACATCGAGCCGAGTGTGACCGGTGTCCCGCTCCGGGCATCGGCGCCTGCGTCGGCAATGCTCCGTGCCTTTTCTTCGAGATCATGGTATATCGCCTCGTTCCGGTGCAGCCACCGGATCGTCGCCATGCCTGCGGAGAGGGAGAGCGGATTGCCCGAGAATGTCCCTGCATTATACACCGGCCCTGCAGGGGCGATCAGTTCCATGATCTCTCTTCCTCCCCCGAAGGCACCGATGGGAAGCCCGCCCCCGATGATCTTTCCGAGGGTGGTGAGGTCGGGCTTCACCCCGTAGCGCACCTGGGCTCCGCCGATTCCAAGCCTGTATCCCGAGATCACCTCGTCAAAGATCAGCAGCACATCATGAGCCTTCGTAATCTCCCGGACTCCGGCAAGGTATCCGTCCTCCGGGAGGATGGGGCCGATGTTCCCCATCACAGGCTCCAGGATGAACGCCGCGATGTCATGATTCCGGGAGAGCAGGTCTTCCAGCGCCTCCAGGTCGTTGTAGGGCACCTGGCGTGTGCGTGCGGCCACTTCAGGGAGCACTCCTGCAGAGTCGGGGATGCCGAGGGTGGTAGCCCCTGATCCGGCTTTCACGAGGACCGCGTCATGCGCCCCGTGGAATCCCCCCTCGGCTTTGACAATATCTTTCTTTCCCGAAAAACCCCTGGCGAGGCGTATTGCGGCCATGGTGGCCTCCGATCCGCTCGACACGAACCTGACCATGTCCATTCCCGGATGATCCCCCGTGACCAGAGAGGCAAATGCGGGTTCGAGTGGAGTGGGAGTCCCGTAGAGCCAGCCACGATCCAGCTGCTCGCGTATCGCGTCCCTGATTGCGGGATGCGCATGCCCGAGCATCAGGGGGCCATAGCCCATGCAGCAGTCGATCAGGTCGTTCCCGTCGACGGTCGTGATATGCGATCCGGCAGCTTCCCTCGTGTAGAACGGGTATGGCCTGATTGCACGCACCGGGCTGCTCACTCCTCCGGGTATCAGCTGAATTGCTTTCCTGTAGTAGTCACTGCTCTTCATCCAGCCATCCCGCAGCATCCTGTGCAAAATACGTGATGATCAGGTCTGCCCCTGCCCGCTTGAAGCATGTGAGGGACTCCATCACGACATCTCTCTCCTTAATCCATCCCTTTTCGGCCGCAGCCTTGATCATGGCGTATTCCCCGCTGACCTGGAAGGCTGCGACCGGGATGCCGAGGGTGCGGATCTCGGCCAGGAGATCCAGGTAGAACCCCCCTGGTTTTACCATGAGGATATCCGCTCCCTCGTCGAGGTCGAGCATCGATTCCATGATCGCCTCCCTTGCATTCCCGGGATGCACCTGGTAAGTGGTCCGGTCCCCAAACTGGAAACCCGAGTCCGCCGCTTCACGGAACGGCCCGTACAGGGCACTTGCGAACTTTGTGGAATACGACATGATTCCCACGTCGGTGAACCCTTCCCTGTCAAGGGCATGCCGGACGGACTGCACCACTCCGTCAAGCATACACGAGGGTGCGACGATATCGGCCCCCGCCTTCGCATGGCTCTGTGCGATGCGGTCCATGAGAGAGAGGGAGGGGTCGTTCAGGAGATCAGGACCGCACCGCGTATCCCCGATAATGCCGCAATGGCCGTGATCGGTGTATTCACAGGCGCAGACGTCAGTAATCACCACCATCCCCGGGACAGACCTTTTGATCTCTCCCACCGCATTCTGCACGACGCCGGCGAGATCATAGGCGCTGGACGCCTCTGCATCCTTCTTTCGTGGAATGCCGAAGAGGAGGACGGCGCGTATGCCTGCATCCCACAGGCCCCGGCAGATCTTTCCCACCTCTCCGGGAGGGTAGCGGTACTGCCCCGGAATCGATGGGATGGGTTTTTCCACATGCACAGTCTCGTCAATAAAAAGCGGGGCCACGAGATCGGTCTTCCGGATCACCTGCTCCCTGAAGAGAGGCTGGATGAGCCGGCCCCGGAGCCTTCTCATTCGTCGTTGCGGAAACATAATTTTTCACCTCTTGTGATGGCTGCGACCAGCGATTCTGCGGACTTGAGGTCTCCCTGCTCGGCGCAGAGCCGTATGGAGACTGTGAGATCGGAGAGTATCTTTTTTATCAGCACCCGTGAGAGGTCGTCGACGATCTCCCTGGTTCGCTCGTCCCCTGTACCTATCCGCGAGAGTGCCCTGTCCCTCTCCCTGGCCCGGATCGCGTCTGCCCACGTGTGCAGGGCCGCCAGGGTTTCGTCGGCAGCACGGCTGTTCAGGAGCCTGATGAAATGGAGGAGTTCTTCTTCCAGGAATTCGGCGGCTTTTTCCGCTTCTGATTTCCGGGAGTGCAGGGTCATCTCGTTGATCCGGCGAAGATTGTCGATGGAAAAGAGTGTGACCCCTGCAATGTGATCTGCTCCCTCCTCGACGTCCCGTGGCTGGGCTATATCGATAAGGATCAGGGGCCGCGGGGTTTTGTCATGTGGCCAGCACCTGGCTTTCATCACCTCCCGCAGGTGGCTGCAGTGGATAACCGGGTGGGGAGCGGATGTGCAGGAGATCACGACATCCGACTGGATCATGTACCGGGGGAGGTCGTCAAAGCGTACCGCTCTTCCCCCGATCTTTTTTGCAAGCATCTCGGCCCGCGAATACGTGCGGTTGGCCACGTAAATCGCCGTCAGGTCTTTTGCGGCAAGCGCCTGGGCAACCAGCATACCCATCTCCCCGGATCCGATGACAAGGATGTGCCTGCCCTGGAGCGTGCCGAGCTGCTCCTCTGCAAGCTGCACCGCGGCAGAACCGATGGAGACGGCACCCTTGTTGATATGGGTCCTCCTCCGTGCCTCGACTCCGGTGTGCACCGCCTTGTTCACGCAGAGTTCCAGTACCGGGCTTGCGCACCCGGCCTCCCTTGACTGCTGGAGGGATTTCCTGAGCTGCCCGAGGATCTGGTCTTCGCCCACGATCATGGAATCCATACCGCATGCCAGCTCGAGAAGATGCCGTATGGCCTCGATACCCCTGCAGAGAGAAAATTCCTCTTTTCCTTCTTCCTGCAGGAACACTGCCAGGCTTTCAGGCTCCCCGTGCACGATAATCTCCACCCGGTTGCAGGTCTGGAGGAGCAAGACACCCCTGAAACGATCCCGGGCCCTTTCAAGAAATGCCTCCTCATCGGGAAACCTGGCCTTTTCCAGCGTGTCGACCGTCGCGGTGTGGTGACTGATCCCGGCGATTGCCAGCGGAAAGAAGAGGTGGGGGGAGGCGTTGTTCATTCCAGGTATCTCCTCGAAATGAGGGTCCAGGCAGAAAGTTCACCCTCGCGAAGGGCTGACCAGACGTCCCTGTCCCTCAACACGTTCCACATGATATCCCTCCTTGACCGCTGATCGGGCTCGCAATCCCTGAGGTATGTGCGCAACCGTTCCTGGAGGCCGATCATCAGGTCGAGGTCTGGCAGTTGAGCCTCGAGGAACTCGCGGAGAAAGCGTGAGACTGCAGGGCTAAAACCCCGCGTGCTGACGGCGACCAGAAACCGTTCCCCCTCAATGACGGATGGTATCAGCAGGTCGCCTGCATCTCCTTCTGCATTATTGAAAAGGATCCCCTCAGTCCTGCAGATCCTCCCTATCCGGTTGTTCAGGGCGCTGTCCCGGGTGGCTGCAACCACGAGAAATGCCCCTGCCAGGAATGCCCGCATCTGGTCATCGTTGCATTCTTCCAGTTCGAGGATGTGACGCTCTACAGGGAGGCCGGCCGCTTCCGGGGAGAACGACCTGCTGTAGATCCGCACATCGGCTTCGGGTGCGAAATATGCGGCCTTCCGGGCGCCGACCTCTCCTCCTCCGAATACTATTACCTTCTTTCCGGACAGGTCCACAAGGAGGGGTATCATTGCTATAGATCTACCCTGTCTTTTTTAATTAAGATGTTGGAATCAGGATGAAAATTGTACTCCGGGTGTTATTGTTTCGTTCTGGTGAGGTCCGGAAGGCAGGGGAGAATACGTCCTGCCAGACCACTCTTCCCTGACAGCAGGATGCCGGTGACTCACTTCAGTACACTATGTGTAGCACTTGTACTATCAACTGATTATGCCTCTCTGCATGGTAATGATAATTGATTAATCTTTTATAAGATATGGAGCAAGAACTACCTGTGAACCGTATGTTGAAATCCAGTGTTTTCCTCCTGCTTGTATTCGCGCTCATCCTGTCGTGTGCATGTGTCACCCAGGAACAGGCTCCAACGGTAACGACTCCTGTCACGACTGCGCCCGCACAGACTGCTGCACCCGCAGAAAAGATCACGGTCAAGGTCTTCCATGCCGGGAGCCTCACCGGCCCGTTCGAGAAACTGAAAGCCGAGTTCGAGGCAAAGTATCCCAATACGGAAGTCCTCCTTGAGCCGGCAGGTAGTGTCGATGTGATCAAGAAAGTGACAGATCTCGACAAACCGGCGGATGTGGTGGCTTCAGCCGATTATGCGCTGATCCCGCAGTACATGGTGCCGAACGATGCAGACTGGTATCTCACGTTTGCAAAGAACCAGATGACTATCGCGTATACAGACCAGAGCAAGTATGCATCCGAGATCACGGCCGACAACTGGTACGAGATCCTCAACCGTGACGGTGTCAGGTGGGCCTTCTCCGACCCGAATGCCGACCCGTGCGGGTACAGGACACCGATGACCATACAGCTTGCCGAGGACTATTACAAGGATGGTACTATCTTCGACACCCTCGTCTCTGACCACAGCAAGATCACATCCACCGGGAGCGGGGGTGTCTGGACAATCGATGCCACTGACCCTGCGCCTGACGGCACAAAGCTGACCATCCGGCCAAAGAGCGTCGAGCTCGTCCAGATGGTCCAGGCAGGCGGGATCGATTATGCATGGGAGTACCGGAGTGTGTCTGTCCAGAACAACCTGAAGTATCTTGAACTTCCCGAGGCGATCGATCTCTCTTCCGTTGATTATGCCGATACGTATGCGACGGTCCAGACAAAGGCAGTGAAAGGGAACGGAACCACCCTCTACGTGGGAGCCCCGATTGTCTACGGCGTCACAGTGCCGAAGATCGCCGAGCACCCCGACTATGGTCTCCTGTTCGTGCAGATGCTGATCGGCCCCGAGGGGCAGGCAATCCTCACCGCTGACGGCCAGCCGCCCATCGTGCCCGCCGGAGGGTTTGGCACGGTCCCCGCGGACCTGGCCGGCATGGTGACCATGAAATCCTGACCCTACCCTTCTTTCATTTCCACACACGCCTACACGAATATCTCCCGGAATAATTTCCATTCACTGCTGAACAGGTTTGATTTTCACGCACGAGGCATGAAATGGCTGAAAAGGTGAAGTGCCCCATCTGGATGAAATACAGGCGGCCGGACACCTGCATCATCGCATTCACCCTGGTTGGTTCGACCCTGGTGATATTCGCCTTCCTGGCTCTTGCCACAATCACGCTCACACAGCTTGCAGATCTCCCGTTCCTCATCCAGGTAGCTCTCGATTCCCGTGTGATCGATTCCATCCTCCTCACTTTCGGCGCCGGTCTTGCCGTGGTGGCTATCCTCCTGCTACTTGGAACCCCGCTGGCATACGTGCTGGCCAGGACGCACATGAGGATAAACAGTCTCGTAGAAGCGCTGATCGATATCCCTCTCGTGCTCCCGCACACCGTTGCCGGGATCATGGTCTACCTGCTCTTCATGCAGAGGGGCCTTCTTGGAGCCCCCCTCAAAGAGATCGGGATTGTGTTCGAAGACGCATTCCCCGGGATAGTGGTGGCTATGCTCTTTGTGGCAATGCCCTTCTATGTCAACACTGTCAGGGAGGGATTCCAGAAGGTGCCCCTGCATATCGAGAATGTCGCGCGGACGCTCGGAGCCACCCGTTTCCGCTCCTTTGCCCTGGTCGTGCTCCCACTCTCCACCCGGCACATCCTGAACGGCTGCGTCCTTGCATGGGGCAGGGCGATCAGCGAATTTGCCGCGGTCATCATGATAGCCTATTACCCGATGATCGTCTCCACGCTCATTTACTACAGGTTCACGACGGGAGGGCTCAAGGAGAGCAGCGCGATTGCGTTCCTGATGATCCTCGCAAGCTTTTCTGTATTCCTTGTCCTCCGGTTAGGAACACGGTACCTGGGGAGATATGATGATCGCGTTTGACCATGTCACCCTTGAACTGGGTGGGTTTACCCTCAACGACATCTCCTTTTCGGTCGGGGAAGGGGATTACTTCTTCATCGTCGGACCTTCGGGGGCAGGGAAGACCATCCTTCTCGAGGCGATTGCGGGGCTGCACATTCCCGACCGGGGGAGAATCCTCCTCTCGGGGAAGGATGTGAGCACGATCCCCCCCGAACACCGGGGTGTGGGGCTTGTGTACCAGGATTATTCGCTCTTCCCGCATATGAACGTGGAAAAGAACATTGAATTCGGCCTGAAGATGCACAGACGCCCCCAGGGGGAGATGAAGCAGACCGTCGGGACACTCCTCTCGCGCTTCGGAATTGCCCACCTGCGTTCACGGGCGCCGCTGACCCTGTCAGGGGGTGAGATGCAGCGGGTCGCACTTGCGCGTGCACTGGCGATCTCTCCTGACGTCCTCCTGCTGGACGAACCTCTCTCTGCCCTTGATCCGGCAATGAAGGAGTATTTCATCAACGAATTGCGGGCTGTCCATGGGGAGAACGGCCTCACCATCATCCAGGTGAGTCACGACCGGCACGAGATCCTCTCGCTCGGCACCCGCATGGCGTTGATCATGGACGGATGCCTCGAGCAGGTGGGATCGGTCAGGGGAATCTATGAATCCCCGGGTTCGCGGAGAGCTGCCGAGTTCATTGGCTACGAGAATGTCATCGACGGCGTGGTGATCTCTTCTGCAGACGGAGAGTGCCTGGTTGATGCGTCAGGCATCCATCTGAGTGCACCATGTGACCTGCCGCAAGGAAGCCCGGTCACTCTCTGCATCGGGGCAGACGAAGTCATCCTTCATCCTGCTGCAGCATTCCCCGACGATCACGAGAACGCGATACGGGGCAGTGTGATCTCTCTCACCCAGGCAGGATACCTCACCCGCGTCCGGATAGATGCGGGGATCACGCTTTCGGCAGTGATGATAAGGGAAACAGCGGAGGGACTACATCTCAAACCGGGAACCCCTGTCACCGCCTGCATAAAGAAGAGAGCAATCCGCCTGATCGGGGAGGGAAAGACCCCGGAATTCACGAATCACAACAGAAAATAAAGGATTCAGCGCCCTTCTCCTGTCGTCAATACTGTGTGACACTGGTGAACCGCAACCGGTGGACAGTAGCCTTAAATGTGGCGACAAGAAATGCCAGGAAATCCCCCCGTTCTCCTGACAGGACTGGCGGACAATGCCTGTTTTAGCCGGGAATTCGATATGCTTATTAGCGATAACCTCATAGTGTGTAGAGCAAATTTTGCGCCGATAGTGTAGTGGTTATCACTAGGCGTTGCCAACGCCTAAACCCGGGTTCGAGTCCCGGTCGGCGCATCCCCTTCTGAAGTCCGATCCCCTGCACTGCACGCCAGGACGGGGAAAGGAGTGCTCAGCCCACAGATAATATTATCGGTATTTCCAGGTATTTCCTTCCATGTACAGAAGAGTAATCTTACTCTTATTTCTCATTCTTTTTATTTCTCTGACAGGATGTACCTCGAACCCGCCGAAACCATCATACGTCAATGATAACCTGGTGAATCTTACTGTTCTGCAGAGGGGGGATGCTGTATACATCGTTGAACAAGGCGGGCCGGAATTTTCAAATGTGAGTTTTTTCGAGTTCCAATTGAGTGCAGGATGGGTTTATGGTGAGGGTGTGGCCGATTATACACCCGCGATTGGAAAAGAAATTCTGGTAGGAACCAGGTCTGGAAGTCCGGATCGCTTGATAGCAATTGCAGTGCTTGACAGTGGCACCCGGGAAGTAGTCCTGGATACATATCTCCGTCCATAAAAATTAATCGGGGATATTAATCCCCACATACGCCCCGCCGCCAGGATTCCAAAGACCCTGGCCTGGCCCATGTAACACCCTTCCTGATCCAGGCAACTGCGAGTATCACTCGGGAATGAGCAATGAAGCTGACGTCCATCTTCAGGAACTGGCGGAGGTTCACCGGACCTTAACCCGGAGGATACCAAAGATGATCTCAATTGTGCCGTCCAGACAATTCGCACTGCTCCCTCCGAACGGGGAAAATCCTTCTCCCGAAATCCGGTTCGCGGTTACATTGCAGAATTGAGAAGTTTCTACCTCTGGTTGAATCTCCATCGGCACTCGCGGATTACCCGGAAGAATGGAGAGGAAATCACTGTCTTCTCTGCGGAGACCATGATTGTGACGGCAGCCCACATCCTCACTCGCGAGGAAGCGGAAGCGGAACTCATAGCCTGCGTACACTCTCGTGACCGTGCCTTTTTTCCGATGCTCTATGAGGGGGTTTTCAGAGTGGGAAACTCGCCTCGCTCACGTTCCCTGCATGTTGACGACGTGTGACTCCTCCATCACCCGCCACGTTGCGCGTCCGTCCCATTTTTCTAAAAGTTAAGTACTTCTTCCTTAAGGCAGTTTTTAATAGGTCAATCATGGTAACTTGATTAAAACTCATATTCAAATAAATTACTTAATTAGGCTTCATTTTTCCATGTTTTATCATGAAATTATCCAACCTCACTGCCCTCTCACTCGTAGCCATAGTACTTGCCGCAATCATTGTTGCCGGTTGTACCAACCAACCCGCGCAACCTGCACTCACGCCGACTCCCACTGCAATTCAGCAGGAAGAACTGACAGTGTTTGCTGCAGCATCGCTTACCAATGTTGTGACAGAAATCGCACGCGATTACGAGCTGCTCCATCCAGGTGTCAGAGTGGTGACCAATTTTGACGGATCCCAGGCCCTCCGAACTCAGATCGAGCAGGGCGCATATGCCGACGTGTTCCTGTCGGCGAATAC
Organism: uncultured Methanolinea sp.; assembly: GCA_964452625.1. Classification (GTDB taxonomy): domain Archaea; phylum Halobacteriota; class Methanomicrobia; order Methanomicrobiales; family Methanospirillaceae; genus Methanolinea_A. The sequence continues at coordinate 232,428 of CAYVMJ010000001.1, read as the reverse complement.
CAAACACATGAATGCACTCCGTGATAAGGGGCTCATGGAAAACACAACCATCGGTCTGTTCGTAAAGAACAAACTTGCGGTTATAGTTCCTGCATCCAACCCTGCGAAAATTACCACTCTCCAGGACCTTGCGGAGCCGGGTGTCCGTCTTGTGATCGGGACGAAGGATGTCCCAGTCGGAGACTATGCCCGTCAGATCCTGAAAAAGATGGCCAATGATACTGCATACGGCTCATCCTACCAGGAGGCCGTGCTTGCCAATGTCATGTCGGAAGAGACCGCGGTGACTGCCGTTGTTGCCAAAGTCCAGCTTGGTGAAGCCGATGCCGGTATCGTGTATGAATCGGATATCACACCCGACAATCGTGACAAATTCCTTATCATTGCGATTCCTGACAAGTACAATGTGATTGCAGAGTACCCGGCAGGGATCTTGAAGGATTCCAGGAATAAGGACGAGGCATCCGGGTTCATCAACTACCTGAAGAGTGATCCCGGCAGGGCAACCTTTGTGAAGTACGGGTTCGCGTTGCCGTGAACAAAAAAGACATGGATGCAGGAAAAAGGTATTTCCTGGACAGGAAAGGCCCATTTCTCCTTCTGGGGGGGGTGCTCGTCACCCTTGTCCTCATTTTTATTGTCACCCCGATTCTCAGTCTCTTCCTTCGCATCTCTCCAGGAGAGTTCCTCTCTTCCCTTTCCAGTCCGGTGGTCTGGAATGCACTGACATTAAGCCTCATCACCGCGAGTCTCTCGACGCTTGTGATCATCCTCATCGGAACGCCGGTTGCCTGGATCAATGCCCGGCATCGCTATCCCGGCAGGGAGATTGTCGATACCGTGATCGATCTTCCCCTCGTGCTCCCCCCGACGGTGGCAGGTCTCGCCCTGCTCATGGCATTTGGCAGGATGGGGCTTCTTGGAGGATTTTTTTACCAGTTCGGAATAAGTATTGCATTCACTACCCTTGCAGTGCTCATCGCCCAGGTGTTCGTCTCGCTCCCTTTTTATATCCGGCAGGCCCGTGCCAGTTTCGAGCAGCTTGACATGATGTATGAAAATGCGGCACGAACTCTTGGATCCACGGCAGTGCCTACATTTATCACCATCATCCTTCCACTCGTGAAAACCGGCCTGATTGCGGGAGCCATCATGTCGTTTGCACGGGCTCTTGGAGAATTCGGGGCGACCATCATGTTTGCCGGGAATTTCCAGGGCAGGACCCAGACGATGCCCCTTGCAATCTACACAGCGATGCAGGGTGACCTCAATGCATCAATCACGCTCTCCGTGATCCTTATCCTGATCTCATTCATCGTGATAGCTCTCATAAAGTCAAGGCTCAAGAGGTATGCATAGTGCTCGAAGCAGTAATCCACAGGAACCTGCGGGATTTCCCTCTCGAAGCAGAATTTTGTGTCAGGAAAGGGGAGACCCTGGTCCTGATAGGTGAGAATGGTTCCGGGAAATCGAGTCTCCTTCTCCTTCTCTCAGGACTCCTGCTCCCGGATTCCGGGAGGATTGAACTCGACGGACTGGTGCTGTTTGACCCTCTCAATACCATTCATGTGCCGGTAGAAGAGCGAAATATTGGGTTTGTATTCCAGAACTATGCCATCTTCCCCCATATGACCGTGTTTGAGAACGTGGCATTCGGACTCCGGAGAAGAAAAGTGCCTGCATCCGAAATCAGGTCCCGGGTTCAAGACTCCCTCTCCCTCCTCTCTCTCGAGAGTCTCTCCGGTGTCCGTGCGAACCATCTCTCGGGGGGAGAACGCCAGAGGACGGCGCTGGCACGAGCCCTCGTCATCGAGCCCGCACTCCTCCTTCTCGACGAGCCGGTCAGTGCCCTTGATGCGGTTGCACAGGAACGGATGCGGTCGGAGCTTCGGTCCTATATCCGGAACGCCGATATCCCCTGCATCGCAGTAACGCATTCATTCCGGGATGCGTTTGCGCTTGGAGACAGGGTCGGTGTCATGGAACGGGGCCGCGTCGTCCAGACCGGGACCCCGCAGGAAGTGATGGGGATGGGAAGCGAATTCCTGCACCATTTTTTCAATGGATCGAACCATGCCTGATCTCACCGTACTGAAAATCCCCTGCCGATGGTGGAGAGAGGTGCCCTTGAGAACCCTGCTCAATCCGGGGGAGGAGATACCCCTCGGAAAAGATCCTTTCATTGTTGTCCGGACCCCTGAGATTGACTGTGTCAGTCCCGGGGGAGAGCATATCATACAACAACGACTCATGAATCATCAGTGTGAATGGTATCCGGGGGTTCTGTGATGATAACGATTCAGACCCGGGATGGTGTCAACACCATGAATACCATGACATCCCAGGGACTCGCATGTGAGACACCTTTTGACCATTCCGGCCCTGACACCATACCATAGAAAAGGGATACCCGCATGTTCCACGGACCGGATCGGTTGAAGAGAGGAATCATCCCCCTTGCAGGAATTGTTCTCGGAGCCGGTCTTCTCCTGGTTCCGTTATATCTGAATCTTCTCCTGATTCCGTTCTATCTGAACATACCCGGCTTTTTTTATTTCCATGAGACGATTCTCACCTTCCTTGCAATTCTGGGAGGGTGTATCGCAGGTATCCTTTCGGGAGGGGACGACAGGATAGGCGAAAGGGGGTTGATCGCAGGACTCCTTTCAGGGCTGCTCGTATGTTCTATCCTTTTTATCCAGGTATTTGTGTTCCCGCGAAGCGTTGTTGATAAGACCGGGCTGGGTCTCATCGGTCTTCTCGCCTGGGGTTTCTTATCAATCATCCTGTATCCGTTCGGCGGACTCCTGGGGATCATCCTCAAGAAGATAGTGAAGAGAACAATTTCCCGCGGTTGAACAATTCTCCCGGGTATCAGAGATCGGGATATTTTCATCCGGGTATGGGAACCAGGAGAGAGAAAACCCATCGCCATTGAAAATCATGCGTCCGACGTATTCAGACGTCCCGACACCCATGAGAGCTGGTTCCCCACCGCCCTGCCGGTCTTCCTGCTCTCTCCGTCATGTACGCGAGTCTCCTTCCCCTGTTCACGGTCCCTCGAGAAATGTCCGGGCAATGCGGATCATATTCCTGAATTCGCTCTCCTCATGAGTGTCCTTTGCAAACCCCACCGCCCTTGACCGTTCCAGCACCCACCGGGCCCGTTCATCCATGCCAGTAGAGGAATTGAGGAGCGATTCCAGTTCATCGCTCGTTATCTCCTGGCCGATCCCGGCTTCATGCGAGAGGATGATCCGGAGCGCCCTTCCGGTCTTCCGGTAGGCTTCGGGGTAGACACCTCCCTCTGCGTCCGCTTCCGCGCTCTCCAGGAGTCGCCCGGCAGCCTCCCGGGGACCCACCTTGGATTCCGCTGCCGGTGGAGAGTCCTCGAGAGTTGTTTCCACCGGACGTCGGTGCCGGGCGAGGAACAGGATTCCCACTGAGAGAAGGATGACACAGAGAAGCGCGAGGTAGGGTGCTGCGATCGAGAGAAGGTCCTCCGGGTCATCCCCTGCAATCGAGGTGACCGTCCCGTTCACGATCGCTCCGCGAAGATGGAGGATACGGGTTCCTACGCCCGAGTACGTGAGATCCACGGACGTCCTGCCCGGCGTAAAGTTCAGGACATGCTGATCGACAAAGAATCCAATCCCCGAGACCCGGTTCTCGTACTCCCGGTATGTCTCGTTCTCCCGCAGAGCCGGGGGCAAGGGCACCTGACTCTTCGACGAGAGTTCGGCGAACAGGACCCGGGTATCCTCCACATACCCCCGGACATCTGCATTCATCCGCCCCGACCGGTACGAAAGCAGGAACCTTCCGGATACGTCGGAATCCGGGATGACATCGGTCTTTTCAAGTATGTATCCCGCACCGGACAGGGAGCGGTTGAGCGGAACGATAAGGGGATCAGAAAGGATGATGTCGGCCAGTGCAGTCTCCTTTTCCAGGGAAAGATTGCGCTCCTGCAGCATCTGCTCCTTCAACGCCGAGGAATCCTGGGGCATCTGCCCGCTCTGCAGCGCCGCATCGGGACTCTCCCCTCCGGGTTTCTCCTTTGCGGATGATCCAGCGGGGGAGGTCGCAGAAGGGTCCGTCGTATCTGTCCCGACCAGCGGCCGGGGGGTCGTGTCGGGCTCCTCGGGTTCGGTGACGAAATGGATTGCGATTCCATCAATCCTCGCAACCCTGCCTCCGTCGTCGGGATAGCTGAACGAGACCGAGAGGAGATAGTCTGCAGGGGTTTCGGATCTCCCGATGGGGATTGAGACCGTGCGGGCCTCCGTGAATGCAGAGAACTCCCGGATCCGGACGCTCGCATCGCCGGGCCCCGGAATCCCCGGATCCGCGGGAACCATGACCAGTTTCAGGGTGCCGGGAATGTCCCGTCCGGTTATGCTGGCAAGGGTAATGGGGATGGATGCCTCATCCCCGGCCGGGAAAAAAAACTCGTGCCCGGGAGTGGAGAGAACCACGTCCGATGCAGCGACCGCAGCAGGACATGAACAGGCGAGAAGACAGCACAGTACGACGACGAATCGCGTGCAGGTCGTGGTTTTTTTCCGGCAATGTGTCGGAATCTCTCTCTCGGATTTCATTCGATTCACACGGTTCTCCGGGGTACCCATGCAGGAACCAGGTTTTTTTGCCCGCTCTCTGACTGCCATGATCGCATCCTGAGGGAAGGATGAACGGGTCGTGCAGGCAGGTATATCCTGGTGCCGGATTGACCGGGACGCCGATCCTTTTTGGCGATTGACTCACCGGATCGTGCCTTCCCGGGGATGTGCATCCGCAAAATCCCGCAGTCCTGGTCTTTCCGGAGAATACACCTCCCGGTGAAGGATCTCTGACCGGAATCATAAAAAAAACTACTTAACTATTCCACGCGGTAAACTACAGATCGTTCATTTCCACGGGAATTTCCGGAGCCTCACATGAACGACAGGAATCACCAGATAAAGGATCGCCTCCCTGTTGCCACAATCACTGTCCTTCCCGGGAAGGCGCGGGATGGCACTCGGGAAAATTTTGACGAGATCACGATCCGGGCAGGGGACACGATATCGATCGTCGGGCCGACGGGCTCCGGGAAGACCGCGTTCATCAACGATATCGAGGTTTTTGCGTGCCGTGACACGGTGACCGGGAGAAGCATCCTTGTCAACGCGCAGGTTCCCCCGGACGAGATGGTGCGCGACCCGGCCAGGAAACCTATCGCGCTGATCACCCAGAACACCAAGTGTCTCGCGGACCTGACGGTACAGGAATTCCTCGAAATGCACGTCAAGGCCCGCAGGATCCCCGACGCCCATCGGACGGAGGAGACGATTGCGCTCGCAAACGAGTTCACAGGTGAAAAGATTGCAGGGGAAATGCGGATGACCGCGTTATCAGGAGGCCAGACACGGGCGCTCCTGATCGCAGACGCGGTCTCCGTGAGCAACACCCCCCTCATCCTCCTCGACGAGGTGGAGAGCGGCGGGATCTTCAAGGAGAACGTCATCGCCTCCTTAAAGCGCAACAACAAGGCGGTGCTCTTCGTGACGCACGACCCGCTTCTCGCGCTCCTCTCCGACCGGCGCATCGTGATGAAAAACGGCGCCGTGGAAAAGATCCTGGAACCGGGAGGACGGGAGAGGGAGATCCTCGCGAGGATCTCCGTAATCGACGGGTTCCTCTCGTCCATGAGAGAGAAGATCCGGGCAGGGGATCTTCTCGATGGGGAGGTGCCGGCACCGTGAAGCTCCTGATCTTTGCCGGTCCTCCGAGCGCAGGGAAGACGGCAGTCATCCGCCAGATCCTGCGGCAGCTTGCGGGAGATTCGACTATTGCTTTCCTGAAGATCGATGTCGTGCGGGCATTCGAGGACGAAGAACTGTCGAAGGAGTTCGGGATCCCGGCCCGGAAAGTCTACTCGGGAGACGTCTGTCCCGACCATACCGGGATCCTGGTCCTCCGCGACGCGATCTCGTGGGCCGACGACCTCGGTGCCGATATCCTGATCGTCGAGAGTGCAGGACTCTGTCTCCGCTGCACGCCCTATACCACCCAGTCCCTCGGGATTGTCGTGCTCTCGGCGGTCGGCGGGACGAACAGCCCGCTCAAGATGGCGCCGATGATCGCGCTCGCCGATATCGCGGTCGTCACCAAGGTCGACCTGGTCTCGCAGGCCGAAAAGGAGGTCTTCCGGGAACGGGTCCGGGAGGTGGCGCCGCGGGTCGATATCATCGAGACGAACGCGGTGCACGGGACGGGGCTCCGGTTCCTGATGAAAGCCATCCGGTCCGTGCCGGAGATCGTGTCCCCCGACGAGATTGTCCTCCGGGGCATGCCTCCCCTCGCGGTCTGCACGATCTGTGCGGGAAAGAAGGAGATCGGATGGCAACACCACTTCGGGATCCTGAAGACTCTTGACGGTGCCGACGATCTTTACCGGGGGGAGTGAGGAGCCGATGGCGTGGGAGCCGCCCGGACGGGACTGCGGGGCCTGCGGGTCTGCGACATGCAGCGAGTTCATTGCACTCGCCCGGACCGGGAAGAAGGACCTTGCGGACTGCCCGTACTACCGGTCCCCATCCTGGACCGGGCAGGTCCTTCCCCCTCCCGTCTTTTCCGGCAGGGACATCCTCGGGTTCGATTACGACTTCGTGGTCCGCCCGTTTCCGGGGGAACCTTCCGCCCGGCGGTATATCCAGCCGTTCCGGCCGGACCTTATCGAGCGGTGGGGGATCGGGCCCGGCGAGATAGTCCGCGGTCGCCCCGTCGCACCCAGCTGCCCCATCCAGCATGTGCTCCGGGTCATCTCGACCGATCCGGTGGCCGGGATCCTCGCATGCCACACGGTCGGGCCTGTGGCCGCCCGGGGGTGCGGACACGTCCATGATGTCCGGGCATACCACGAGATAGGGTTTGAAGGGGTGGCCGAGACGGTCCGGCACGAACCGGTGGTCGGGTACCGGCAGCGGTTCCTCCCTGCGGGGTGTATGCGGCAGATGGTCCATTCGGGGGTCGTCCAGATGGTGCTGAACAAGTCGTTCGGGACGCACGTCCGTCTCGAGGATCTCCAGATGCACGGCAAGCGGGAAAAATTAAAGGACGTCACCATCCGGCCGGGCGATGCCGTCTCCATCCAGGACGCCTCCGGGGCCCGGAAGACTGTCCTCATCGACGGGATACGGGTCCACAACACGGATGGAACTGTCGTGGAGCGGAACCTGGAGGAACGTGCCCGCGGCCACGGACAGGGGGGCGGGGGCCGGCATCACCGCCATGACGGTGCCGGGCGCCGCCACGACGATGACGATGACTGAGTGCCACGGAGCACACCATTCGAGGAACACATGAAACAGCAGGGGCGGCATTACGGGTTCATCATCCCTTCCGGCATCCTGATCGGACTTGGCGTGGGACTGTTCGCGGGGTTCCCAGGTTCCGGTGTCCTGATCGGGCTCGGGTCCGGGTTTCTCGCAGTGGGACTGATCCCCCTCGTGAAGAGACTACGAAAATCTGAAGGATCGTCGCCGGAAGGAAAGAACGTGGCGTTGCTTCTTCTCGGAGCCTTCATGGTTTTCACCGGGATCGGCATTGCCTGGTCGCCGATTGCACTCTGGCCGTATGCCATCGCCGCGTTCCTTATCTTTTTAGGCATCTGGTTCCTGGTACGGGGTTTTTTTCGGATCTCCTGAGCTCGGGATGATGAAGGCGGGAGTATCTCCGGATGTGTGCAGGACTGCCCGCTTTCGCAGGTGGACGAGAGAGAGGTGAGGAGCACTCGTGACAGGGTGGCACATAAGAGGTTCCAGGTTCCTCCAACCTGTATGGAGAAACGGACCATCTCACCGGAGTTCCCACCCACCGGTTCATCCGGGTCGTCCGACCACCCTGTCCGGTACCCGGATCTCGAGGACTCCCTCCCCGAGGGCCGCAGGATCACGGTGAGAAGTCATGGGTATCTCGATCTGAAGGAGGGGGATAGTGTCCTCGATGCCGGGTGCGGGCCGGGCTACGATGCCCTCAGGATGGCGGCGATTGTCGGCAGTACCGGGAAGGTCACAGGCATCGATCCGGGCACGCGGATGATCGAGATCGCGCGGGAGAATGCGGCAAGGAGCACCTACCCGGTATCGTTCCAGACAAGCGATGTCCGGCGGCTCGACTTCCCCGATGCCATGTTCCATGCCGTCAGGATCGATCGCATCCTCCAGATCCATGAGAACCCCGGAGAGATCCTCGACGAGCTCATCCGTGTCCTCCGCCCGGGCGGGAAAATCCTTGCCATCGAACCTGACTGGGAGACCTTCGTATGCGATCCGGGATACCGGGATACCGCCCGCACCTTCTTCCGGTTCTGCGCTGACCGGTTCCCGGCCGGATCCGCCGGTCGCACGCTCTTTCGTTTTTTCCAGGAACGGGGCCTGTCCGACGTGGTCGTCCATCCTGAACCGCTTGTCATGCACAGCCTTCCCCTCGCATCGAAGATGTTGCACATGGAGCAGTTCCTTGGAGACGCCCGGGAGCACGATGTGCTGACGCAGGATGAGGTCGATGCGTGGCTGCAGGATCTCAAGGCAGCGGATAAGAAAGGGCAGTTCACCTTCGCAGGGATGATGTTCGCAGTGACGGGAAAGAAATGATGCCGGCTTCTCTCGTTGCGGGAGCGGGCACCAGGGACAGGGAACAGGACGGTCGCGATCCCCCTCCGCAGGGTTTTCCCTCTCCGGGAACGCAGTGCTATCCGGCATTCCCGGAGTGATACGCAATCCCCTCGGGAGTCATGACCACCGTATTGCTGATCTCTTCCCGGGTTGCCACCGCATTTTCAACCAGGCCATGGCGTACCAGGACCCGGAGGTCTGCGACGAGATCGCGGACGTCGAGGTGGAAGTAGGTGCCATGGAGTGCGCCGATGGTCACGGGATTCGTCGTGGTTCCCTGGCTCAGATCGTAGATGCGGGCGAGGAGCAGGGCCTGTCCGGGGGTCAGGATCATGGGAAGTCACTTCAGTCCGGAGGCTCATCAAGATGTCGGATGGACCCGCCGGATTTCTGCGGTCATGGTTCTTCTTCCCCTGGAAAACACAGGATTAACTAAAAGTGTTTAACATGGCCCTTTTTGGATCGGGAGCCAAATCATCGTCTGATTGGCAAACGGGGCTTCCCGGAAAAGGATTAATTTAACCTGATTAATATAAAAACAAATGGATATATTTTATTAGTACCCGTTGACAGACTCAGGAGAGTAAGTAGTATCCATTGACTGAGGGGTCAATCGCTCAACAATGCTGCATCAGGCAGTGTCAAGGTGGTAGACACACGATGAAATCATGTCTTTTCACGTTCATGGCGCTCACTGCGCTGGTGATGCTCGTCGCCACAGCATCCGCAACCGTTCTCTCTCTCGAAAGCGGTGAAGTGACCGCAATAGGGAGCACCGCATCCGTGAACCTCATCCTAGACGAGGCTCCTTCCGGCCTTGCAGGGTTCAGCGTCAACGTCACGTTCGAAGACCCGGCCATCGGGATTGTCACCGGGGTTTCGTACCCGTCGTGGGCATCACTGTCCGAGACCTCTGCACTCCCGTCGTCAGACTGCAAGGTGAGGGCTCTCGATATGGGAGAGCAGGTGCAGTCAGGGGCAACGAACATCACGCTTGCGACCCTGACACTCTCTGCGACGGGGGGCGGGTCTACCCCGGTGAACCTCACCGTGAACATGATGGAAGACGATCTGGAGAACCTCATGGTTCCCGTGATCGTGCCAGGGACATTCTCTGTCAATATCCCGGGTGCCCCTCATGCCGGATTTACCTCCGATGTCCAGTCAGGCCCGGCTCCCCTTGCTGTCCAGTTCACCGATCAGTCCACGGGCAATCCGCCATTGACCTATGCCTGGGACCTCGACGGCGACGGGACTGTCGACAGCACCGACAAGAATCCCTCCTTCACCTATCCGGTGCGGGGCATGTACCGGGTCGCCCTGACGGTTTCGAACGGCATCGGGACCAGCACGATGGCAAAACCAGGGTATATCGACGTGACAGGTGCGAGAGCATGGACCGTGGGTGCAGAAGGGTGCGATTATTCGACGATACACGAGGCGATCGAAAACCCGGACATGGATACAGGCGATTCCATCTTCGTGTACAACGGGACGTATACGACGGATGGAAGTGAGTCGATGACCCAGGACGTGTCGTTTGTCCTCGAAGGAGAGGGCCCGGATGCGGTCGCCTGGACCAGGCCCGGGCCGGTCGCGCTGAATGGTCCCGGGACGGTGGTCGAAGGGATCACCTTCATCGTTCCTCCCGGGTCCGCGAACGCTCCCCTCACCCTCGCGGGATCGGGCAGCACGATCCGCGACTGCATCTTCGAGGGCGGGAGCGATACCCTCGTTGCGGTCTCTTCCCCGGGTGCCACGATCGAACGGACCATCTTCCGGAACGCGTGGCTCGGCACATCGTCTAACGCCATATATCTCGATTCTGCATCGGGATGCACGATCCGCGGCAACGCCTTTTCTGACCTGGGCATGGGCGATGCCATCCGGGTCAACAAGGCCGGTTCGAACACGATCGAGAATAACACCTTTACGTCGGTGTGGTACGGTGTCCGCATCAACCAGCAGGCGTCTGCCGGGACGCATATCCTGCGGAACACGTTTTCGGCCTGCAATGAGTCCGGTGCGGCTATCCTGTTCAATTCCGCCGGACCGGACACGACGATCTTCCTGAATACTTTCATCGGGAACGGGCAGGACATCAGGTATTCCGGGACGGCACCGTCAGGAACCACGTTCATCTCGCCGGATCCCATCACGTATACCTACCAGGGCGTCGTCCGTGCCGCACCGCTTGGAAACTACTGGGATACGTATTCCGGGACCGATGCGGATGGCAACGGGATCGGGGATACCATAAAGGAGATACGGACGACGGCCCCCCTTGATTCCGACACCGCCCCCCTGATGGACGAGGTCCGGTATTATTTCGGGGATAATGCCCCGACCCAGGCACCGGTCGCCGCATTCTCGGCTTCCCCGACCTCGGGCACCGCTCCTCTCTCCGTCCAGTTCACGGACCAGTCAACCAATTCCCCGACTTCGTGGACATGGACCTTTGGTGACAACGGGACATCCGCGGTGCAGAATCCCTCACATCAGTATACCTCACCGGGAAGCTACACGGTCATCCTGACCGCGACAAACTCCGCCGGGGATGACACCGAGGAGAAGACGGGATACATCACGGCAACAGGCAGCACCGTCCCGCCGGTGGCAAACTTCGCCAAGAACACCTCAGGAGGTGCTGCCCCACTTGCGGTCCAGTTCACCGACACCTCCACGGGAGGGGACCCGACCTCGTGGGCATGGGACTTTGAAAACGACGGCACGATTGACAGCAACGAGGAGAACCCGGTCTTCATCTATACCGTACCCGGGACCTACTCGATCAACCTCACGGTCGCAAATCCCGGCGGGACCAGCAGCAAGCTGAAGGAGAACCAGGTCACCGTCACCGCTCCATCGGTCGCACCGGTCGCCGCATTCACCGCTTCACCCACTTCCGGCACCGCTCCCCTCTCCGTCCAGTTCACCGACCAGTCGACCAATTCCCCGACCTCCTGGTCATGGACTTTTGGCGACGGTGGGACATCCGCAGTGCAGAACCCCTCACACCAATATAACTCCACCGAGACTTTTACGGTCACCCTGACCGCGACAAACTCCGCCGGGAGTGATACCGAGGAGAAGGCAGGATACATCACGGTGACGAGCGGCACCGTCGCACCGGTCGCCGCATTCTCGGCTTCCCCGACCTCGGGCATCGCTCCCCTCTCCGTCAAGTTCACGGACCAGTCGACAAATTCCCCGACCTCCTGGTCATGGACTTTTGGCGATGGCGGGACATCTGCCGAACAGAACCCCTCACACCAATATAACTCCACCGGGACTTTTACGGTCACCCTGACCGCGACAAACTCCGCCGGGAGTGATGTCGAGGAGAAGACAGGGTATATCACGGTTTCCGGTTCGCAGCCTGGCTCACTTCTCGCAGACTTCACCGCAACACCCCTTGAAGGATTCCCTCCCCTTCTCGTCAGGTTCACGGATCTCTCTTCGGGAACTATCACTTCCCGGGCCTGGGATTTTCAGGATGACGGGACTATCGACAGCTGGGAGGAAAATCCTGTCGCTCTCTACAAAAAACCAGGGGTCTATTCCGTCCGGCTTGATGTGACTGGTCCGGATGGCACCGAAAGCGAGATCAAAGAGGCATATATCACCGTGAAGGAAGGAACACCGCTCCCTGCGATAGCCCGGTTCACCCAGGACATGAGAAGGGGGAACTCTCCTCTCACCGTCACATTCACGGACCGGTCGTTCAACAACCCTGACACTTACCTCTGGAGTTTCGGGGATGGCACCACCTCATCAGAGAAGGATCCGGACCATACGTATACGTCTCCCGGGTTCTACCTGGTGACCCTCAGGGTCTCGAATGAAAAAGGCGGATCCTCGGCACAAGGATACGTCCTTGTATGGGAGATAGAGAATCCCCGGTTGGATGTGAGGGGACGGCTATGATATACATCAGTATTGACGATACCGACACTCTCACGGGCCCCCGGGGAACCGGAAAACTGGCCCGGATGATTGCGGACGCCGCTGCGAAGGAATACCCGGTCTTCGCGGTGACCCGCCACCAGCTCTTCGTGCACCCGGAAATTCCCTACACCTCCCACAACAGCAATGCCGTCATCCACGTTGAAGGGAACGGCGATATTGCGATGGACCATCTCGTTGAGATTGCGGAGGAGGTCATGCTCGGCGATTTCCTGGAAGGAAGCGATCCCGGCCTTGCGGTCGCATCCGACCAGCAGATCACCCCGTCGCTCATCGTATACGGGCAGGATGCAAAATGCAGCGTCCTCTCCCAGGACAGGGCACGCACGCTTGCGAGGAACCTCGGCATCCGCTTAAAAGGCCTCGGGGGAACCGAGGACGGGGTGATCGGCGCCATGGCGGGGCTATCCCTCGCCTTCGTCAGGAACGACGGGCGGTACCTCAAGAAAGGGGATATCCGCGGCACCCTCACCTCGTGTTCCGTCGAGGGGCTCCACGTGCTTGGAATCGATGAGATCTGCTCCCGGGACGGCACGGTCTTCTCGAACGGCACGGTGTATTTCCGCGAAGGGAAACCCTGCAGGCCCTGCCCGATCTACGGGAAGACCGTCCTCTTTGTCAGGGAAGACGGGGATCGCCTCGTGGAAGACAAGCGGGATTGACATGAAATTACTCTCCCGGGTGGTCCTTGCATGTCTCCTGTTCGGGTGTTTCCTCGCGGGAATGGGAGCGCTGGAGATGTACGGGCCGGCACTCTTTCCTCAGCCGGTCCATGACGAGACGCCGGGAGCGCTCCTCGACGAGGTGTTCACGAAGGCCGGGTTCCTGTACGGCCCGCAGTCATGGCGCCCGGGTTACGATCCCATCGGGATCTCCCCGGGAAAGGAAGTGGTGGAAGGCGAGACCTGGTACCTGATGTTTATCGACCTGAACACGACCCCCGTGAGCGGGAATCCCAACGTGAAGCAGCTCGGGTCCGTGCGGATCCGGTACAACTTCACCGAACTGTCCGGGAGGGCAGCCTTCCACGTCTACGGTCTCACCACCGGCACTGCCCCGACGAGGACGAACCGGCAGATCGGCGCCAAGAACTGCGGGTTCATGGTGACCGGGACTGCCCCGGAAGGAGCGTCCATGCCCGCGGCGACCCCGCTCGCGTTCCCGAGCTCCCACCAGTACCGGATCACCCTCTCCAACACCCTGTTTTCGGATTCCGACAACCTCACTGCCGGAACCTGCAGTTTCCATTTCAACCAGCGCGGTGCCGGCCAGGGAGCGCTCCACCTGACGGGAAACCTCTCCCAGCCGATGGGGGGGATCACGGAGACGACCGACAAGAATGGTATCTTCTATGTCACCGCCACCGGTGCCGATGCAGGGAACAACCTCATCCTCCTCGCCGCCGTGGACCGACCCCAGCCGGACGGGTTTTCGTTAAGAGTCCGGACCGAATTTTTAAGGACGACGTAGATGGCGGTCAGAACGACGTACTTCTCGCTGCACGAGATCGCGCTCCTCTCGCTCTGCGGGGCCCTGATCGTTGTCCTGAATACGACGTTCTCGCTCCCGCTGAAGATCCCGGGGCATTCGGGGATTTACTGGGTGGTCCCGGTGATCGTCGGGGTGGGGATCGTGAAAAAGCCCGGAGCAGGCACCTACATCGGCCTCATCTCGGGGATCCTCGCCACCTTCTTCGGGTTGAATACCCTCCACCTCTTCAACCTCCTCATCTACCTCGCGCTTGGGGGAGTAGTCGACCTCGCCGGGTTCCTCTTCCTGTACCGGCTGGACAACCCGGCTGCCGGGTTCGTGGCGGGAGCGGCAGGGAACCTCGCGAAGATGGTGGCAAACTACCTCCTCCAGACGTTCCTCGGGATCCCTGCGGCCTTCATCGTGATCGGGATCGGCGTCGCGTCTGTCACCCACCTCGTCTTCGGGGGACTCGGGGGCGTGATCGCGGCGATTGTCCTACGCAGCCTCCTGAACGCAGGGGTGATCACCCGTGACAGGGCCTGAACCGGCGCTCGAGATCAGGGACCTCTCGTTCCGGTACCCGGAAACGGTGTCCGGGAGGACTGCAAAAGCCCTCTCCCATGTCAGCCTCGCGGTCAGGCAGGGGGAGTGTATCCTTGTGTCGGGGCCGAGCGGATCCGGGAAGTCCACGCTCGCCCGGTGCACGAACGGCCTGATCCCCCATTCGACGAGGGGCGCCTTCGAGGGATCCGTCCTCGTCCGGGGGATGGACACGAGGGATCACGACGTGACCGAGTTCGCCCCGCACGTCGGGATGGTCTTCCAGGACCCCGGGCACCAGCTGGTGACCGGCGACGTGGAGAGCGAGATCGCGTTCGGGCTCGAGGCCCGGAACGTTCCGGAACGGGAGATCCGGGACCGGTTGTCCGGGGTCGCGGACCTCGTTGGCATCCGCCACCTCATGGGCCGGAGAACCGAGAGCCTCTCCTGGGGGGAGCGGCAGCGGGTCGCGATCGCTTCGGTGCTCGTCCTGCAGCCCTCGATCCTCGTCATGGACGAACCGCTTTCAGGGATCGATGCGTCCGCCGCCCGGAACGTATTCTCACTCCTCTCCGACCTGAAATCGCGGTCCGGGACCACCATCATCGTGTTCGAGCACCGTATCTCCCCGCTCCTCCCCATCGCCGATCGGCTGGTGGGAATGCGGGACGGTGCGATCGTCTCTGACGAACGGGTGGTCTCCCCGGGCCTTCTTGCGCGGACAACGCCGAACACCCTCTCCGGGCTGCCCTGTTCCCCGGACTGTGCCGCCGGAACAACTCCTCTCTCGCCATTGGGGAAGGCTGCATCCCCTTCGCTCTCGTTCCGCGATGTCTTCTTCCGGTACCCGGGGACGAACGCCGCAGCCCTCGACGGGATTACCCTGGATTTTTTTCCGGGCGAGCTCGCCGTGCTCACCGGCCCGAACGGTTCGGGGAAGACGACGCTTTTGAAGCACTGCAACGGCCTTCTCGTACCGGATCGCGGGTCTGTCCTCATCGGCACCGATCCGCTGGCCGGGAGGACCGTTGCATTCGCGGCCCGTTCGGTCGGCCTCCTCAACCAGCACGCGGATTACCAGCTCTTCGAGAGCACGATCGCGGACGAACTGGCCTTCGGTCCCCGGAACCTGGGGAAGACGGAGAACGAGATCGGGCTGGCGGTCCAGGAGGCGATCCGCAGGTGTTCGCTCGACCATCTCGATTCCGCGACCCCGCCGCTCGGGCTCTCGGGAGGGGAGAAGCAGCGGGTTGCGATCGCGGGAATCCTCGCGATGGACACGCCGATCCTCGTCCTTGACGAACCTACGTTCGGCCTGGACCCGGGTCTGAAGGATGCGTTCGGCCGCCTTCTTCGGGATCTGCGCCGGGCCGGGAGGACCGTGATTGTCGCAACCCACGACGCGGAGTTCGCAGGCTGCTGCGGGGACCGGTTCATCGGGATCTCGGCAGGGCGGATCGAGTCCGACACCCGGATATCCCGGCAGCACGATAAGTGCAACCTGCACGGCGCAGCGGCATCGGAGCCCGGGGGATGCCGGTGACACCAGGAGTTGACGTCCCGGCCGGGAGAGGGAAGCGGAAGAAGTTTCGGCGGATGATGCTCCTCCGGTTCGTCCCCGGCGACTCGTTCCTGCACCGGCTCGACCCGAGGACGAAGCTCCTGACGGTGGTCCTCGTGAGCGCCGCATCGCTCCTTGTCAGTTCCCTCGCAGTCATGGTGCTGCTCTTCCTCTTCGAGGCCGTGCTTGCCGCGACGTCGGATCTCGCAAAGAAGTTCCTGCAGGCGCTCACCCTGGTCTCACCGCTGTTTGTCATGGTGATCGTGCTGGACAGCATGTTCTCGAAGGCGTCGTCCGGGCCGGTGCTTTTCTCCGCACAGGCCGGCTTCCTCTACCTGGAAGTGACGCCGGGAAGCATGGTCTTCGCTGCCGCGATGGGCTTTCGGCTCCTCTGCCTCGCGGGGATCTCGTTCCTCTTCCTCATGACCACCTCGCAGGACGATTTCGTCCGGAGCCTGAAGACGATCGGGCTCCCCGCCACGCTCACGTTCTCTCTCGGGTACGCCATGCAGTCCACGACGACGCTGGCCGAGGACACCCGGCAGATCACGGATGCGCAGCAATCCCGGGGGCTCGAACTGGACCGGGGGAATTTCCTGCGGAACTGGAGAAAACTCACCGCGCTCTTCGTGCCGGTGAGCGTCTCCCTCCTGAAGCGATCGAAGCAGACCGCGGATGCCATGCAGGCTCGGGGATTCTGCCAGTCCGCGCCCCAGTCGTGCTACCGGGTGAGGGTGTTCGGCCGCCCCGACTTCATGATGGGTGGCGTCCTTCTCCTTCTGGTCCTCGGCATCCTGGCGATCAGGCTGGGAGGGATCTCGTGAACCCGGGCAGGGGAGAAGTGATCCGGCCGGAAGGCCGGTCCTGCATGAGAACAATGCGATTGCGGGCGGTACAGGAGTGGTGCCGTATTCCCAGGAGAGCCCGTAGTGCATCGGACACCGTGCGGATCCCTGGCGATACGGCGCGTGCACCAGTGAGGGGCATTGTCCCCGCCGCACGAATTGAACAGGCTGGCTTCGTGATACCATGAACGAAGAGATTGCGATACTGACGGAAGAGGCAGAGGCACACGCTGCCACGCTGCGTGCGATACGCGACGAGATGAAACACGTGATCGTGGGACAAGACGAAGTCATCGACCGGCTGCTCCTGGCGCTCTGTGCCGGAGGCCACGTCCTCCTGGAAGGCGTACCGGGGATCGCGAAGACCCTCACGATCAGGACGCTCTCGCAGTGCGTGGACTGCAGCTTCACCCGGATCCAGTTCACCCCGGACCTGCTCCCGGCCGACATCATGGGGACCAGGATCTACAACCACAAGGACTCCGGGTTTTCCACGGTGCGGGGACCGATCTTCTCCCACTTCGTCCTCGCCGACGAGATTAACCGTGCGCCGCCGAAGGTCCAGTCCGCCCTCCTTGAAGCGATGCAGGAGGGTCAGGTCACCATACAGGGGGACACCCGGCCGCTCCCCCGCCCGTTTTTCGTGCTGGCGACGCAGAACCCTATAGAGTCCGAGGGAACCTACCCGCTGCCGGAAGCACAGGTCGACCGGTTCATGTTCAAGGTGCTGATGACCTACCCGGGCAAGGCGGATGAGATCGCCATCCTCGACCGGTACACGGAGGGGATCTCCCATACTCCCCGGACGGTGGTCTCCGCGGAGGATATCCTCGCAATCCAGGCATTTACGTGGAAGGTGTACGCCGATCCCGCGCTCAAGAAGTACATCAGCGAGATCGTGGATGCGACAAGGGACCCGGGAGCCTACGGGCTTGACGACTCCCGTTACATTGCGCTCGGGGCGTCCCCGAGGGCGTCGATCAACCTCGCACTCGGCGGCAAGGCACGGGCGCTTCAGGCCGGGCGGGGCTACGTGATCCCCGAGGATATCAGGGCGGTGGCGCACGATGTCCTGCGGCACCGGATCCTGCTCACGTACGAGGGCGAGTCGGACGGCATCACGACGGATGCGATCATCGACCGCATCACAGGAGCGGTGAAGGTCCCATGAACGGAAAAGCCCGGGGCGGGGACCGGGGGGAACTCCCCGGCTGCCGGGTGCGGGATACGAGGCAGGGGAGATGGACGACCGGGACGAACTGATCCGGCAGGTCGCGAGGATCGAGCTTGCGACCGGCATCCCTGCCGGGGGCCTCCAGTCCGGGCTCCACCGCTCGGTATTCCGGGGGCAGGGGATCGAGTTTGCCGAGATCCGTGAGTACGTGCCCGGCGACGATATTCGTTCGATCGACTGGAAGGTGACCGCCCGGTACAACCGGCCGTTCGTCAAGGAATTTGCAGAGGAATGCGACCAGACGTTCTATTTCCTGGTGGATGTCTCGGCGTCGGGGACGTTCGGGTCGGAGAGAACCAAGCAGAGGAGGATCCTCGAACTGCTCGCAAGCCTCGGGTTCGCCGCCCTCCGCAACAACGACCGCACGGGGCTGTGCCTCTTCTCGGACCGGGTGGAGGCGTTTGTCCCGGCCCGCCGGGGGCGGGCGCACCTCGTTGCGATCCTGAACACCGTGATCGACCACCAGCCGGCCTCTGCGAAGACGGATCTTGAAACCGCGGCCGCGTTCCTCTCGCGGGCGCTCCCCCGTCGGAGTTCGGTGATCGTCCTCTCGGACTTCGTCTCGCCGCCCTTTCTTCGCCCGCTTGCGATCCTCGCCCGGAGGCACGAGGTGATCGCCCTCAGGGTCCTTGACACGCGGGAACGCGAGATCCCGGACGTCGGGCTCGTCACCCTGGAGGACCCCGAGACCGGCGAGCAGCTGCTCGTTGATACGTCCAATGCGGAATTCCGGGAGCGGTACCGGCGCCTGGCCAGGGAATCGGAGGAGGACCTCCACCGCGACCTGGGGCGGCTGCGCATCCGCGAGCTGGCGGTGACGACCGGGGAATCGTATGATGTCCCGTTGAGGGCGTTCTTCTCGCGGTCTCCGGAGAGGAGGTCCGATGCCCGGGTTCCATGAGCCGGCCTGGCTCCTTCTCCTGCTCCTCGTTCCCGCGCTCGGGGCCCTGTACTCCTGGCTTTTTTCTCGGAGGAAGAAGGAGGCCATCCGGTTCTCCCGGGTTTCGTTCGCCAGGTCGGCACTGGGCGATACGAAGAAGTCCCGGCGGATGCACCTCCTTTTCGCCGTTGGGCTTGCCGCGATTGCCCTGATCGCCGTCGGGCTTGCCAACCCGCACCTCCCCCTCGAACAGGCCCGGGAGGGCGTGAACGTTGTCCTCGTCATCGACGATTCTGGCAGTATGCAGGCCGCCGACTACACGCCCTCCCGGATCGAGGCGGCGAAGAGTGCGGGGGACATCCTCTTAAGGAGCCTCGACCCGAAGGACTATGCGGGGATCGTGGTCTTCGAGTCGGGTGCGACCACCGCGGCCTACCTGAGTCCCGACAAGGACCGGGTCCGCGAGAAGCTCGCGGCGGTTGCCCCGAGGGACGGGCAGACGGCGATGGGCGACGGGCTCGCGCTTGCCATCGACATGGCGAAGTCGATCCCGAACCGGAAGAACGTGGTGATCCTCCTCTCCGACGGGGTGAACAACGCCGGGATGATCTCCCCTGCCGAGGCCGTCGGGTTCGCGAAGGCAGCCAGGGTCCAGGTCTTTTCGGTCGGGATGGGGTCGTCGGAGCGGGTCGTGGCGGGCTACGACTGGCTGGGGAACCCCCAGTATGCCGAGCTCGACGAGGAGACGCTCAGCTCGATCGCTACGGAGACCGGCGGGAAGTACTTCCGGTCCGTGGACGAGCAGACGCTGAAGGAGATCTATGCCGATCTTACCCAGGAGATCGTCCGGGAGAAGGAGGAGACGTCGGTCGCATATCTCTTTTTCTTCGGCGCCTTTGTCCTCCTGTGTATAGAATTCTTCCTCCGGTACGGAAAGGGGAGGATCCTTCCGTGAGACCTCCACGAAAGAACAGGACACTTCTCCTGGAAATGGATTTGATGTACATTCCTCACTAGTTTAATATTTATAGTCGACAATTATTATCCGGTAATACTGCATGAAGATCAGCGCAAGAAACCAGCTCAAAGGAACAGTCAAGATGATAAAGAAGGGGCCGGTCAGCACCGAGGTCGTCATAACCCTCCAGGGAGGTGCCGAGGTCGTCTCGGTCATCACCACCCACTCGGCTGAGCACCTGAAGCTTGCGGAAGGAAAGCCGGTCTACGCGGTCATGAAGGCCACGGAAGTCCTGGTCGGGATCGATTAAACTCTCTTTTTTCGCATTCATTCTCGTCCGGGCGAAAGACCCGGCCTTCTCCGGATCCTCCGGTTCCCCTTTCTGTGGCATAACCAACCGATGCAGGAATCGCTCGCCTCCAGACATATTCCACGTTTCCCAGGTTGGGACGGTCTCTCCAGATTCAGGTCAGGCGGCACAGGACCGGCTTCCCTCCCCGCCCGCTAAAACCGCGTGGCCAGCAGGGCATCGAGGTACTCGGAGACCCATACGGCATGGTCCGGGCTGAACCAGACCTCGATTTCCCTTACCCCGGGAATTGCATGGATCTCGAGGACCCCCCATGTATGGATGAGAGTCACAGGCAATTTCGCGGTTTCCCTTACATAGAGTTCCTGGTCTTTCAGGAAAGCATCGATATCGTCGGGTGCGACCGGGCGGGAGAGCCGGCAGCAACTCCGCTTCCACCCGGGAAAAGGAGCGACGGGTTCCGGGAACGGAGAGCGACGCGATTTTCCGGTCTTTTGAGATCCCTCACGCAGGTACATTGATGTAATTGGTTCATCCCCGCGTCTTTAATCTCTCTCATTTTGTATGAGGAAATGCTGTCGTGACGGGTCCCGGGTCCGCATCCTCCGATCCGATACGCTGCGTATCCCCACCGGGATCTCCTCGCATACCCGGCCCCGGTCCGGGGTTTAGAGTTTTCCCCTGACTGCCAGGACGAGCACGACGAGCGCTGCGATGACCGGGATTGTCATTCCCGCGATCAGGAGGGGGCTGGTGAGGGGCGGCGGGAAGCCCTGCGGGGGTTCCGTGATCGGCAGGGCATCGGGGATATCCTCCGTCGCTGCGGGCGTTTCAGCCCTCATCTGCTCCCCTGTGCCCTCAGGAGACACGGTGGGAAAACTCATGGTCGTGGCGGTTTTTTCGACCGAGACCGTGGAGGCGCCACCCTGAGATCCCGAAGAGCCTGAAGTGACCTGGGTTGTCGGTGTGACGGTCGCCATGGTGGTCGCGAAGGAAGGTGCCTGTGATGGTCCGGGGTTGTATTTCTCCGGTTCATAGACCATCACGGATCCACCGGAAGGTTCCGCAACAGTGAAGACCCCCGGCATGAGCAAGGGACTGATGTTCCCGTCGGTGTCGTCGCTCATCATGGACACGTTCAGGGCGATGGCCGTCGTACCCGTGGAGAGACCCTGGATGGCCATGGTCGCAAGCGTGATCTCCGTTGCCCCGGACTGCACCTGTTCGTAGAGATCGAGCGACCACACCTTGCAATCCCCCGAAGGGAGCGAAGACGATTCGTGCAGGGAAGCCCAGGACGGGAACGAGACCGCAGAGACCGCTGCGACGGACGGGTCTTCTATCGTGACATTGATGCTGTATCCGGAGAGGCCGCCAGGGGCCTCGTCGAGCACGATATCCACCGACGCGGTGCTCCCGGCCGTCACCTCGCAGTTACCGATGGAGAGCACGCTCCCGGTCGCTGACGTGACGAAGAGGATGAGGGCGGTGAGTACCAGGAGTGAACGGGAATTGGGGATCATCGTTTCAACCTTCGTGATGCGGGGTGAACCAGAGGGAGAATCCCGGCGGGAGGGACGGCAGGCCGTGCCGCCCGGCTCTGCTGCCCGGCCGAGGGGTCCCCGGATCAGAGTTTCTTTGTTATCGCCAGGTAGAGCAGCGTGACCGCCGCAATGACAGCAATCGCGAACCCGATGATCAGCGGCAGGGGGAGGGGCAGAGACGAGCCGGCACTCGCTGCAGCAGCAGACGTGGTCGCTGCGGATGTGGTCTCCGTCGCAACGGGCTCCTCCCCGGAGGACTGTGCCCCTGTTTCGGCAGGCTGGACGCCTGTCGCATTACTCGTAGGGGCTGTTGTGGCTGCCGACGTCGTCGGCGTGGTGGTGGTGTTCGTTGTCGCAGCCGTGGTTGTCGTGGTGCTGTAATACGACCCGCCTCCACCACCGCCCCCTCCCCCTCCGCCGGAGGAGGTGCCCGTAACCGTGATGGTCGCGGAACCTGCCGTCGACTCCACAAGGTCTCCCTGATCGTCATCGACCTGGATATTCCCGAACGTGAGCGTCGCTGTCCCCGTGTTCTTTGCTTTCACGGTGATCGTTCCAAGGACGATATTCGTCGCACCGGGCTCAACGGCCTCCGACATATCCGCGCCGCTGATCCTCACCGAGGAGGAGGGGATCGTCGTGGTGTTGGAGAGCGATGCCCATCCCGGGAACGCGACTGCAGAGATCTCGGCAACCGCGGGGCTGGAGATTGTTGCAGTAAGCTTGTACCCGGCGAGACCCTGCGGGAGTTCATCGATGGTCAGGACGAACTCGTCGGTCGCCCCGGTATACATCGACGAGGAGGTCTTTGAGAGCGAGATCGTGGCTGCCGATGCTGTCAGGGGTATGGCCATGCAGACGATACAGAGCACGATTGCGAGAAAGGTGATACGGTGTTCTTTCATAGATGATACCTGTTCCTGGATGATGGTGAACTCCTTGGCTGGATGTATGGCATGAGCGTGAATTTCACATATCTGTTTCTTTTTTGGATAATTCCCGAAGATCCGGGATTCTCTGTCCCTCTCACGGGGAGAGCACCTCCCAGTAGAGGTGCGTGACGTCGCCCGAATCGATCCCTCCGTTCCCGTTGAAGTCGAACGGATAGGGCCCGACACCGGTGTTGTCGCGGGACCATTCGAGGTTCCGCGAGAAGGTCACGAGATCGTGGAAGTCGAGCCGGGTATTCCCGTTGATGTCCTCGTACAGGCCATCATGGTCGGGGTCGAGGGGGACGTTCGAGAGGTCCGGGAAAGAGACCACGTTCCCGGCAACAATGATGTAATCCGTCTCAGTCTTGGTCGTCGTGATCCCCTGGTTGTTCGCGTCGGTCAGGGAGACCGTGTAAACTCCTGGGTTTTGGTATACGTGCAGGGGGTTTTCCTCCTCCGAGGTCTCCCCGTCGCCGAAGTCCCAGGAGTGTGCGCTGACCGACTGGGCGGTCGTGTCCATGAACTGGACCGAGAGCGGGGCGGTCCCTGACGTGGGCGTTGCGGTGAAGTCTGTGTTCGGCCCGTGGTAGATCGGGACTTCGCCCTCGGCGGTGGGGAACTCGGACGCCCGGTCCGCGTACTCTGTCCCGAGGACCGTGTACCCGCTGCACCCTGTTCCGACGACCCTGTTGGCCCAGGAGATGCCATGACCCTGGGTCGTGTTGTCGTTCCAGGCGTAGACATTGAAGACCGCGACGGTGTCGAGGTTATTGAAGGAGTATTCGACCTTTACCGCGCCGTAATCGTTGAGGGTCGAGACATCGATTTCCCCCTCGCGGCCCCACTTGGAGTTCGGGCCGAGCGGCCCTGCTTTCAGGTCGACGAACATCAGCTTGAAGAGGTTGGTTGCATCCGAGGTGTCCTGGCCGTAGTAGAGGGGATATTCGGACGGTTCGTTGTTGCCGGCCGGTTTCCAGTTCTGGGAGCCGTACACGAAATCGGTCTTCGTGAAGGTGTCGTCGACCGCCCCATCCATGTAGGTGATCTGCGAGAGGATAGGCGCGGTGTCCTGGAACCCGGTGGGCTCCCAGTAGTACCCGCTCGATTTCAGGTGGATCTCGAAGTCATCGGGGATGGCCCCCTTGATCCCGACGAGGAGGATGGCCCTGTCCTGGTATCCCCTCCCTCCCGTGTCGGTGATATAGAAGGTTCCTGACTGGGACGTGGTGGTTGAGACGTCCCCGTAGTTCGGCAGGTCTGCGGAACTCGACGCGATGTGGAGGGCGTTCAAGCCGCCCCCGCCTTCCTGGTTGAACTTGAAGTAGTAATACCCGGCCGGCCGGTTCGCGAACGCGAGGTTCCCGATATCGCTCATCGACGGGATCACCCCGAGGAGGGTCGAGGTGTCGTCTGCAACGACAGGCAGGACGATCGCCGCAGCGAGGAACAGCCCTGCGATAATCGGGAGCACGGCCGGTCGATACGGCTTTCTCCTGGTCGTCTCTTTCATCGTTTCATCGCCCATTGTTCATTGTGAAAACCCGGCCGGTCCGTGTGAAATGCCGGAATCCCTGCTGTGTCCACTTCCGGTGCTTCTCCCGCCGGACACGGTTCATACAGGACCCTTGTAGTCCCGGACCCCGAAGGGAGGCACCGGGTCCTGTGGTTCTGGCACCGCCTCACTCCTGGCGCACCTCCCGATACGTAAAAGCGATCCTGCCGTCCTTGAAGGAGCCGTTGAAGCCTTTTGGGCCGATCCCGGTCCAGGTGTTGCTGCAGAATATAAGGAGAGTACTCACCTTCTGGTATTTGTAAACCTGATTTGAAAAATATATTGGTTTTCTTTTATATTAATCAGGTTAACTTAATCCTTTTCCGGGATGGCCCGTTTGCGAATCGGACGGTGATTCGGCTCCCGTTCCAAAAAGGGCCATGTTAAACAATTTTGATTAACCACAGAATCCGGGAGACGTTTCCCCTTCGGAGAGATCGGGGATATGGCGAACACCGGGAACCACAGGTGTTCCCATGGATTAGGAAGTTGAACCCGGCACGGGACAATCGCGATTGTGCCGGCGCGTTCCCGGTTCCCACGCTTCACTCACGCCGGTTTTCTTCCACCCTGGCAAACGGCGGGTCTTTCACCATGCACGAACTGAAAAGAGCCGGAGGGGATCTTCATCTCGAACCGGACACCCTTTCCCGGCTCCCCGTTCTCGATTATCGAGATCCCGGTGACATGGAGGATCTCCCTTACAAAAAAGAGTCCGAGCCCCGTGTTCTTCCCAAATCCCCTTGAAAAAACCAGTTCCTTGTCTGCTGCAGGGATTCCGGTCCCGTTGTCCTCGTAGAACAGGGAGAGAGTCGCGCCGTCTTTCCTGCTGTATATCCGGATCTCGTCGACAATCCCCCCGTGCCTCTGCGAGTTCTCGATGAGATTGGAAAAGACCTTTAACAGGAGGTGTTCGGCGTAGATTACCAGGCCCTGCACGTCGAGTGCGAATGAAATCTCTGAAGTCGGCACTTGTTCCCTCGCCCGGGAAATGACGACTTCTACCTGCTGCCATTCGGGGTTGCAGACCCCAAGCCCCGTATAGTCTGTGGTAAAGAGGATCTGCTTCTCGATGGACCGGGCAGCGGCATCGATCTTGTCCAGGAACGAAAAGAGGGTCGGGTCGGCGGCGAGGTCCTTCGCGAGCGCCAGGTATCCCCTGACAATCGCGAGCTGGTTCCGGATGTCATGCCGGGTGACGGTGTTCACCAGGCCGAGAGTCCTGTTTGCCCGGAC
Source organism: uncultured Methanolinea sp. (assembly GCA_964452625.1). GTDB lineage: Archaea > Halobacteriota > Methanomicrobia > Methanomicrobiales > Methanospirillaceae > Methanolinea_A. The sequence goes on along the minus strand of CAYVMJ010000001.1, from coordinate 206,737 downwards.
CAGCGCCTGGACGGACCGGTCCAGCTCCTCTCTCTGCACGTGCAGGTTCTCCTCTCTTCGCCTTTTTCCTGTACCATCTTTGAGTACGATCTGTGTCGCACTCCTGCCATGGTAGCAGACAGCAGAGGATGTCATCTCTATTGGAACCGGAGAGCCCTCCGGAGGCAGTAGGACAAGTTCCTGGTGCGTAGACTCCTCCCCCATGAGCGGGGTCTGGTGGTCTATACCGACGCCACGATTCCCCTCATCCCGGGAGATCAGCGTGTGGAACGGTACTTCACAGAGCTCGCGAACCGATTCTTTCGCAAAGAGCCGGAGTGCCGCTGGGTTTCCGAAGAGGATCTCGTCGCCGTCCCGGATTATCAATGCACAGGGGAGGGATTCCACGAGGAGCCGGTAGTTTTCTTCGCTCTCCTGGAGGGAGCGATAGTTCTCCTGGAGTTCCTGGTATTCCTTCCGCACTACATCCCTGATGCCGGGTATCTCGTCCCAGGTCGAACGAAACTTATCGTTTCTCCTTCGGAAGCTGTCGCTCGCCCCGATCAAGAGGCGGTTTCCTGCCGAGAGTCCTTCGATCTTTTTCAGGAAATCAAGCTGGACCTGCCGCCTCTCCCGGACGACCCGGCACCCATCGGTGACGTCACGGGTCGTCCCGGTTGTACCTGCACTAAACTGTTTTTCATCCTGCATGACGGCGGGATCCCCCGATCATTTCTTTCCGGAGACTGTCCGGTGGAGCACTACTGATGCTGCACCGAGCACGGCCACGATCGCAATGAGACCGGGCAGCGGAACGGGGAGCTGGGAGCCGCCTCCGGCATTCTTGACGGTAATCGACCCGGGATTCGATGTCGTTTCAATGGCATCTCCCCCGTCCGCATCGGCAGCTGCCTGCCCGACGCTGATCGTCGCGGACCCCGGACCCTTTCCCCTGATCGTGATGGTGGCAAGCTCGATCCCGGTCGCACCGGATTCCACATTCCGGTTGAGATCCACCGCATTCAGCGTGACCGAAGAGGACGGGGCGCCGGTGACATCGGACAGGCTCGCCCATGCCGGGAACGAGACCGACGAGATCTCCGCGACCGCGGGATCGGAGATGGCGACGACCGCGTCGTACCCGGCAAGTCCTTCGGGCAGCGAATCGATCACAAGAGTGATGTTGGCGGTGTTCCCTGCATCCACGGCAGCGGACGAGGGAGCGAAGGAGATGGTGGCTGCAGATACGGTGCCGGGAATCACCATGCAGAACGCAAGGATCGCGAGGATGAGACTCTTTCTGTGTGCTGACATTTCATGTACCTGTTTTGAGGATTATCCTCTTATCATTGATTACTGACGTACGTCTTCGTTCGAACCTTTGAAGGGCCGGATCTTTCAGGGAAGAGCGGTCATTTTTCCGAAAAAATCGGGGAGGGTTCCGGTTGTGAACCATATCCCCAGGTCCGGTGATTGAAATATCGCCTCAACCCGCGAGCACCTCGTAGTAGAGGAGGACGACATCGTCATAGTCGAGCCGGCCGTTCCCGTTGAAGTCGAACGGTTCAACTCCTACCCCGGTGTTGTCGCGGACCCACTGCATGTTCTGGTACAGGGTCACGACATCGTGGAAGTCGAGCCGGCCGTTCCCGTTGATATCCTCGTACCGGCCGTCAAGGTCCGGATCGAGGGGTGGGTTCTCACAGCCCGGGAACGTAACGACATGACGTGTCACTGTGATGTAGTTCGCCTTCGTCACGGTGTGCTGGCTGTAGGTACTGCTAGCAGTCAGGATGACCGTGAACTGCCCGACGGAGGTGTACGTGTGGGTCGGGTTCTTATCGGTCGACGTCGTCCCGTCGCCGAAGTCCCAGGACCAGGAGGTCGGGACCGGGTCACCGGTCGAGAGGTCGGTGAAATGCACGGTGAAGGGGAGTTTTCCGGTCGTGTTGTCGGCCGAGAAGTCCGCGACCACCGGCTGGTACACGTTCAGCTGGCCGTTCACGATTGATGGGACGATCAGCCCGCCGCCATCGGAGTCCATCTCGCTGACCGTCACGACGACCTGGGAGCTGCCGAGTGCATCCCCGCGAACCGAAACAGTCCCGAGCGGGACGTTCGTTGCACCGGCTTCCACGCTCCGTGCGAGGTCAAGGCCGCTGAACCACACCGAGTCTCCCGGGGCCGATGAGCTGACGTTGAGGGTCGCCCAGGCCGGAAGGCTGAAGGCCGTGATTTCACCGGCAACCGGGTCGGTGAGGCTGACGCTCAGGTTGTACCCGGCGATCCCGGCCGGCAGGGAGTTGATCGTGAGTGCGTACTCCGTCGTGCCCCCGACCGGCACGTTCCCGGACTGCGGGGTCAGGATGACCGTCGGCTGCGAAGAGTCGACGGCATGGATGTATCCCGTCTTCGTCTCGGTGTCGGACCCGTCGGCGTTCGTTGCGGTCAGGGTCACGGTATACGTGCCGACGCTCGTGTAGGTGTGGGACGGATTCTGATCGGTCGAGTTCGTGTCGTCACCGAAGTCCCACGCCCAAGCGGTCGGAGTACCGGTCGACTGGTCCGAGAACTGGACCGCAAGAGGAGCGGATCCGGACGACGGGATTCCGACGAAGGCCGCGACCGGCGGGGTCGGGGTTGCGGTCACGGTGATGAATCCCGCCTTCGCCTCGGAATCGCTGCCTGCTGCGTTTGTCGCCGTCAGGCTGACGGTGTAGATCCCGGCTGCGGTGTACTGGTGGCTCGGGTTCTGCTCGGTGGAAGTTGCACCGTCACCGAATGTCCAGGACCACGAGGTTGGGGTGTTGGTCGATGTATCGGTGAAGTTGACCGTCAGCGGAGCGGTGCCGGAGGTTGTGTTGGCGGTGAAGGAGGCGACGGGGATGGTTGTCACTGGATCCTGGAAGGCGTAGAGGTTGCCATTACCACTTCCGACATAGAGAGTTCCGTCAGATCCTATTGCAGCGGTGGAAACACCGAGGTATCCTCCTGTAGTGTACGACCATTTCTGGGCGCCGTCAGGACTGAAGGCATAGACAATGGTGTTAAATGCTCCAACATAGATGGTGCCATCTGCACCAATTACCGGTGATCCTTCGATCTGTCCGGCATCGGACGACCATTTCAGCGTCCCGTCCGGGTTCAGCGCATAAAGTTTACTGTCACCATTATTCCCGACATAGATAGTCCCGTCCCTGCCAATTGCAGGAGCGCCCCGGACCTGTCCTCCGGTTGTGTACGACCACTTCAGCGTCCCGTCTGGGTTCAGCGCATAGACTTTAGAATCGTAACTTCCGAAATAGATTGTCCCGGAATCGTCGATTGCAGGGGAACCCTGCAGGGAACCTCCAGTCAGATAGGTCCATTTCAGGGTCCCGTCTGGGTTCAGTGCATAGAGCCGGTAGTCCCCATGGTTACAGAAATAGATGGTACCATCCGCTCCGATTGCAGGTGAACCCCGGATAAGTCCTCCGGTTTTGTACGACCATTTCAGCGTCCCATCCGGATTCAGTGCATAAATCATATTGTTGGAGGAGGCAGTTGCGATGTAGATAGTGCCATCGGTCCCAATCCCGGGCGATCCCCAGACGGTGCTCCCGACCGGGTAAGACCACTTCGCTGTCCCATCCGGGTTTATTGCCTGGAGATTTTTGTTGGCATAGTTCCCGATGTAAATGGTGCCATCTGCCGCAACAGCGGGTGCAGCAAAGGCATTACCTATTACCGCGGACCACCTGAGGGTGCCGTTCGGATTTACTGCATAGAAATGGGAGTCCCCTGAGTTCGGGATGTATATCGTGCCATCCTGCCCGATAACCGGGTTGCCATCGCGGAACGAGCCCCCGGCAGCGTAAATCCATTTGACCGTGTTTGTCTGCGGACCGGTGAACCCGGAACGGCCAGAATTGTTCATATCCGCAGCGAATTTCGGCCAGGGGGTAGCGGCAACTCCACCGGTGCCGATTGCCACGGTGATGGTCTTTGTTGCATCGTTCGACCCGCCGGCATTGGTCGCGGTCAGCTTCGCCGTATACGTCCCGGTCGCCATGTAGGTATGGGTCGTGTTCTGGTCAGGGGAAGTGCTGCCATCGCCGAAGTCCCAGAGCCACGAGGTCGGTGCGTTGGTCGAGGTATCAGTGAACCGGACGAAGAGCGGGACGACGCCGGTGGTTGTGCTGGCCGTGAAGTCCGCGACCGGTGCGACGACCGGTGCTGCTGTTACAGTGATGTATTCTGCTTTCTCCTCGGAATCGCTGCCGGCGGAGTTCGTGGCCGTCAGGTTGACGGTGTAATTTCCTGCCGCGGTATACTGGTGGCTCGGGTTCTGCTGGTCGGAAGTCGCACCGTCACCAAAGGTCCATGCCCACGATGTCGGTGCATTCGTCGACTGGTCGGTGAAGGTAACGGTGAGAGGTGCAACACCGGACTGGACATCGGAGATAAATGCTGCGACCGGTGCAGGGGGAGCGGTGACGGTAATGTACCCGGTCTTTTCCTCGTCATCACTGCCGCCACCGTTCGTTGCCGTGAGTTTCACCGTGTATGTCCCGGCCGCAGTGTACTGGTGGCTCGGGTTCTGCTGATCAGATGTACCACCGTCACCGAAGTCCCAGGACCATGAGGTCGGAGTGTTCGTGGAAGTATCAGTGAAGTTGACTGTCAGCGGAGCAGTCCCGGATACCGGTACTGCATTGAAGTCTGCTATGGGTGCGTCTACTTCAGCTTCTAGCGAGAAATCGTCGATGTATCCACCATAAGTTTTACTGTTGTAATCGAACTCTATCTTCAACTCATGCAAACCGGTGTAGTTTGAAATAGGGACTGTACATTGGTTCCACGCTTTTATAGCTGTGTCCTGTTGCACCAGTTCTCCGTCGATGTATGTCCTGAAGTACTGGGAATTCTTTCCATTATTCCAGAAAGAGACTGAAGAAACTCCGGTCAGATCGATGGTCTGTGAAGCATAACTACCAGTTCCGTAATTCAGGTAAAGGCAGTAACTGCCGCTATGCACCGAAGCTGATGTGACATATACATCATCACCGGAACTAACCTGCCATCCGGTTGTATCGCCGGTCTCAAAGCCGGGATTGGTTATCCTGGTCGAGACATCTCCCGAGACTACGATATAATCCTCTTCGATATGAGTTGAAGTCCCTCCATCGTTTGTAACAGTGAGGTTGACGGTATAGGTGCCGGTCGTCTGGTACGTGTGTTGCGGGTTCTGGTCGGTCGAGTTGGCACCGTCACCGAACTCCCAAGCCCATGAGGTCGGAGTGTTCGTAGATTGATCAGTAAAGTTCACCGTCAGCGGGGCGGTGCCGGACTGGACATCGGAAATGAAGTTGGCGACCGGCGGAGCTCCTCCTAATGGTTCAGCCATGAAGTCATCGACGTAGGCACTCTGTCCAATAGAGTTGGGGTTGAAGGCGACCTGTACCAGGTGACCACCGGTATAGCCGGATACCGGGACAGTGTACTTTGTCCAGGCATGGGCACAATTGTCTGTCTGGACCAGCGTTCCATCAATTGAGGTCTGGAAGTACTGCGGATAGGTCGTGCTGTCCATGCTTCCGTCCTGGAAGCCCCAGAACGAGATGCTGGAGATATCGGTCAGGTCGATGTACTGGTTCACGTACTGGTTCCCGGCTCCTCCCGCGTAATCGAACAATGCCGCATAGCTGCCCGTATGCGGGTTCGTCGATGTAACGGGTGTCGCGGATTCCCCGGTCCAGCTCGTCAGGTCACCGGTCTCGAATCCTGGGTTGCTGAACCGGTTTGCCGGTCCGGACAAGACGACCGTGATGAGATTGTTCTTTACGAGACTGTTGCTGCCCACATCATTGGTCGCTGTCAGGTTGACCGAATACACACCTGACGATGAGTAGGTGTGGGCCGGGTTCTGTTCTGTCGATGTGCTACCGTCACCAAAGTCCCATGCCCACGAAGTCGGGAGATCGGTGGATGTGTCGTTGAACTGCACAAGCATGGGGGGGATGCCGATGAGGGGCGTCGCGGTGAAATTTGCGACCGGTGCGACCGGTGCCGTGACGGTGATATACCCGGGACGGTTGAGATAATTCGTCCCGCTGGCATGAGTAATGGTCAGTTTGACGGTGTAGGCTCCGAGGGAGGTGTAGGTATGCGACGGGTTCTGTTCTGTCGATGTGGTACCGTCGCCAAAGTCCCAATGCCATCCTGTGACTGAAAGGGGTGAGGAGCCGGTGAACTGGACGGTGAACGGCGAACCAGCGCCGGTGGTCTTGTCGGCGGTGAAGTCCACGACTCCGGTGAAGGCATACAATCCACCTTGAGACGGGAAGTATACTGTCCCATCAGGGCCGATTGCTGGTGTAGCATCAATGCGACTCCCTATCGTGTAGGTCCACTTCAGAGAACCATCCGGGTTCAGGGCATATGCTTTTTTGTCACCATTGTTTCCGATGTAGATGGTGCCATCCGCGCCCATTGTGGGTGCTCCCCTGATAGCTCCGCCGGTCAGATACGTCCATTTCACGGTGCCGTCCGGGTTCAGGGCAATAACATTTTTCTGGGTACTTCCCGTGTAAATTGTCCCGTCTGCACCAAGGGCGAGTGATCCGTAACCATAGGCATTCACACCGTCATTATACTGCCATTTTACGGTCCCATCGGGATTCAGGGCGGTTACATTATTTACTGAATCTGCGATGTAAATCGTATTATCAGGCCCGATTACCGTTGGGCCTTGGAGACTTCCTGCAGAAGGATACTGCCACTTCAGGGACCCGTCCGGGTTCACTGCCGATAGCACTGCATCCCCGTAGACTTTACTCCCTGCTGCAACATAGATTGTCCCCTCGGGATCAATTGCCGGGGCAACATTAGCATTTGAAGTGGAGGTCAATTGTGTTACCCATTTCTGGGTCCCATCCGGATTCATAGCAGTGAGATACCCCGTGCCATTTACAACATAAATAATCCCATCTGAACCAATCGTGGAGCTGCAGGGATAAGATGTAGCGGGCGGATAGAAGTTCCATTTCTGGGTGCCATCCGGATTCAGTGCAAAAATACCCCGACCGGTTGATCCTGAAACATAGATCGTTCCATCAGATCCGATGGATGCGGCACTGGCGCTTTTGGCATCATAACTCCATTTTACGGTTCCATTTGGATCAAAAGCGTAAAATCCATTTGCAGATCCGATATATACAGTCCCATCCGATCCAAAAACCGGGCTGGCATAACTGTTTGAACCCGTGCTATACATCCACTTCAGCGTGGCGGACTGTGCACCGGTAAATGCGGACTGGCCGGTGTTGTTGAGATCTCCCCCGAATTTCGGCCACGGCGTATTCGCCAACCCGCCAGTCCCAACCGTTACCGTAACGAATCCCGTCTTCACTTCACTATCGCTCCCGCCAGCGTTCGTCGCTGTCAGCGTGACCGTGTAGGTCCCGGATGCCATGTAGGTGTGTGTCGGGTTCTGTTCGGTGGACGACCCGCCATCTCCAAAGTCCCAGAGCCATGAGGTCGGGGTGTTGGTCGACTCATCGGTGAACCGGACAAAGAGCGGGACGACGCCGGTGGTTGTGCTGACGGTGAAGGCAGCGATGGGTGCGACGACCGGTGCTGCTGTTACAGTGATGTAATCTATCTTCGTCTCGGAATCGCTGCCATCGGCGTTCGCTGCAGTCAGGGTTACCTGATAGGTGCCCGCGGCGTTATAGGTATATGCGGGGTTCTTCGCATAGCTGTCCGGTGGGTTTACTGCCACACCATTTGGCGAATTGTATCCGCTGCCCACTGAAACGGTTGTCCCGTCCGGTGAGATTTTCTTTATACCTGAACCCCTTTCCACTACATAGACATTCCCCTGGGGGTCGACATCGATACCCGCCGGCGAAGAGATTCCGCTTCCCAGCGTCACTGCTGTCCCGTCCGGTGAGATTTTATAAACCTGGTGGGCGCCGTAGTCTGTTGCATAGACGTTGTTCTGGGAATCAACCGCAACACCCCACGGAATCGTGAATCCGCTGCGTATCGTTACGACGGTCCCATTGGCAAAGATCTTACTCACAGTCTTTGCATCGTAGTCCGCTACGTACAGGTTGTCCTGGGAATCAACCGCAACACCACTGGGCTTGCTGAATCCGCTTCCCAATGCTACCGTCGTCCCATCCGGATTAATCTTTTTTACTGCAGCATTGAAAAAATCTGCAACGTAGACATTACCCTGAGAATCAACCGCAACGTCAAACGGATTCTGGTACCCGCTTCCCAATGCTACCGTCGTCCCGTTCGTATACACTTTATAAACACTATTGCCGTCATTGTCTGCAACGTAGGCATTGCCCTGGGAATCAACCGCAACACCGTAGGGTTGATTAAATCCACTTCCCATCGTTGTCGTTGATCCATCAGGAAGGATCACCTTCAGAGTGTTCCGGTACTGTGCTACGTATACGTTGCCGGAGGGGTGTTCGCCAAAGGTCCAGGACCACGAGGTCGGTGTGTTCGTCGACTGGTCGGTGAACGCGACAGTCAGCGGGGCTGTTCCGGACTGGACGTCGGAGGTAAACGCTGCAACGGGTGCAACCGGGGCACTGGTCACGGTAATAAACCCGCTCTTCTCCTCGTCGTCACTCCCAACGGCGTTCGTCGCCGTGAGCTTCACCGTATAAGTCCCGACTTCGGTATACTGGTGGCTCGGGTTCTGTTCGGTAGAAGTCGTACCATCGCCAAAGGTCCACGCCCACGAGGTCGGTGTGTTCGTCGACTGGTCGGTGAACGCGACAGTCAGCGGGGCTGTTCCGGACTGGACGTCGGAGGTGAAGTCGGCGACCGGGGCGGGTGGTGTGTTGACGGTGATCTGGCTCTCCTTCAGCTTGCTGCTGGTCCCGCCCAGGTTGGCGACCGTGAGGTTGATCGAATACGTGCCGGGAACCGTGTAGATGAATACCGGGTTCTCTTCGTTGCTGTCGATCGTGCCGTCGTTCTGGAAGTCCCAGGACCAGGAGGTCGGGTCCCCGCCCGTCGAGGTGTCATTGAACTGGACCGCAAGCGGTGCCTGCCCGGAGGAGACGTTCTTGGCGAAGTTCGCCACCGGCGGCTCGGGGATCGCGGTGATATAATCCGCTTTCACTTCAGAATCGCTGCCGGCGGAGTTCGTGGCCGTCAGCGTGACGGTGAAGATCCCGGCCGTCGTATACTGGTGGCTCGGATTCCTATCGGTCGAAGTCGCACCGTCGCCGAAGTCCCAGGCATAGGACGTCGGTGCGTTGGTGGACTGGTCGGTGAACGCGACCGTCAGCGGGAGTGCTCCCGATGTCGGGGTCGCGGAGAACGCCGCAACCGGTATCACGATCGGGACGTCGACTGTGAAGGTTCCTGGTGCGAGGGTCGGGTTGATGTTCACTTCATTATCGTCCTCTATCATGTTGATGACAAGGTTGACGGCAGTCGAACCGCCTGCAAGGCCCTGGAGGGTCACGGTCGCAAGCGTAGTATTCGTTGCCTCGGCCTGGACCTGATCCCCCATATCGACCGCCTTGATCCAGCAATCCGATGCCGGGAGTGTGGACGTCTGCGTAAGAGACGCCCAGGACGGATACGATACTGCGGTGATGGTTGCGACGCCCGGGTTCTCGACCGAGACGTTGAGGCTGTATCCCGCAAGCCCGGCAGGCGCTTCGTCGAGCACGATGTTCACGGATGCGGTGCTTCCGATCGCGGCCACCTGGCCGTTTTCGATCGATAATACGCTCGCGGATGCTGCACACACAAGCAGCACAAGGGTGCAGAGCGTGAGAATGGAAACTGGAATCTTCTTCATGGGAATCACAAAAATTGAATTGTCTGTTCGCAATGCAGGGCTCATGGGAGCTCCTTGAAAAGCACGATGATGTCCTGGAACCCGATCCCTCCGTTGCCGGAAAAGTCGAACGCGGCCACCGGCTCGTTCGCGGCGATCCACTCGATGTGCTTGAAGAACAGGACGACATCGGCGAATCCGGCTGCGCCGTTCCCGCTCGTGTCCTCGAACAGCCCGTCACCGTCCGGGTCGGTCGGTGCATTAGCCTGTCCCGGGAGGGTAAGGACATTGGAGGCGATCGTGAGGTAGTCCGTCCTCGTGTCGGTGTCCGAGCCCTTGGGGTTGGTCACTGTCAGGGTCACGGTGTACGTGCCGACACTCGTGTAGGTGTGGGACGGGTTCTGCTCGGTGGACGTGCCGCCGTCCCCGAAGTCCCACGACCACGAGGTCGGGACATTGGTTGAGGTGTCAGTGAACTGGATGGGCTGGTCGACGAACCCGGTCGTTGTATCGGCCGTAAAGTCTGCAACGGGCGGACCCGAGATACCAACGACCTGGTAGCCGCTCAGATCGACATTGTTGGTCATGATGATGCCTGTCCCGTGGTTGCAGGTCGAGTACCAGCCGTAGATATTGAAGACCGCGAAACTCTCCAGGTTCTCGAACCAGTACTCGACCTTGATCATGCCGTTGTTGATCAGGGAAGAATCCTGAAGGGCTCCCACCCTGAGGTCGATGAACATGAGGCTGAACTGGTTGATTGGGTCGGCCTGGTCCTCCCCGCCGTACATCGGGTATCCCGTACTGCTGCAGGGCTTCCAGCTCTGTGTGCCGTAGAAGAAGTCGCCCTTATCGAAGGTCTGGTCCACCGCCCCGTCAAGGAAATAGCGTTCGGTGGGTAACCCCTGGTTACTCGTTCCCGGCGGACCGGGATCGAACTCGTACCCGGTCGACCTGATGCGGACCTGGAAGTCGTCGGGGATGGTCCCATTGACGGCCAGCAGAAGGACACCTTCAGGCATGGAGGGCTGCCCGCCGGAGAATGTGATCCAGAACGAGCCGGACTGGTCGGTCGTCCGGGTGATGTCGGCACCGGAGAAGGCGTTGCTCGTCGCGGAAATGTGGATCGGGTTCAGCCCCCCGCCGGACTGGCGGAACATGACCCAGTAAGTATTGGGAACGTATTCGTACGTGCCCCCGCTGGCTGCGGCCCCATTCGGGACATCGTACTTCACGCCCTCGTCATTCGCGACATAGACGTTGATAAAATGGTAATTGGACAGTGCCTGCTTCGTCACCACCGCGATGTAGCTCGCCTTCGAACTGGTGTTCGATCCGTCACCGTTGGTAGCCGTCAGGTTGACTGTGTACGTCCCGACCGAAGAATAGGAGTGTAACGGATTCTGTTCGGCCGACGTGACGCCGTCCCCAAACTCCCAGAGCCAGGACGTGGGCCCGTTGGTCGACTGGTCGGTGAACCGGACCTCGAAGGGTGTGAGCCCGGTTCGTTCGGATACTGTAAATGATGCCACTGGTATGGCGGCCGACACGACGGAAACCATCAGTGCAGCGAGGATAAAAATACTGATTCCTATACATGAAATTTTTGACATACCCTGACCCCTCTGTAATTCAAATGAATACAGGTGCTAAAAGGTGGAAAAGAACCCTAATTAAATATATTGATCTAAAATTATATTAATCTGGTTAAATTAATGTATTGTTTCGGGGTTCTTTTTGCCAATCGGACAATGATTTGGGCTCCGTTGAAAAAGAGGGCAGTTAAACAAAAATAATTAACTCCATTCTCTCGTCAGAGAATTCCTGCCGCGTATTCACATTCCGGAAGAAAAAAGCTGCGATACGAGATCAGAGAGAAACAAACGCCAGTTTGCCCAAAAAAATGCTTTTAAACATCAGTAGTTAACCGCTCCAAAACGGGGGATGACCCCTCGGAAAAGTAACATTTGAATCCCCGATCACGGTACCCCTTGTCAGATCCTGCATCGTGAAGATCCAGGAAGGCATTTCATTCGAACCACCCATGACCGCTCTGCGATCGAATATAAAATATGAAAATGCTGAAGGCACCTTCTTCCGAAAAGAACGATACCCTCTTTTGATCCGGAAGACCAGTGAGGGTACTCACATGGACATCCAGTACTCCGATCGGCAGATCATCTTATCGGAAAAAGTATTGACCGACCTGGACAGGTTTGTCATGGATTTCACCCGGATATTGGAAAAGAGCACCCCGTATGTCATTGTCAGCGGGTATATCGCCATCCTGTTCGGGAGATCCCGCGGAACGGAGGTCATCGATATCCTGGTCCCTCCCCTGGAGCAGGATACCTTCGTGCACCTGCACCGGGACCTTATCGCCGGCGGCTTCGAATTCCTGAATGCCGAACATGACCATGGACTGTACGATATGCTCGTCCGGGGGATGGGTATCCGGATAGCACACCACGATCAGTTCATCCCTAACATCGAACTTAAATTTCTCAAGGATGATGTCGATCGTCATGTACTGGAGAACCGGGTCGCAGTCACCATTCCGGATGCATCGTTCTTCATCTCTCCCGTTGACATCCAGATCGCCTACAAGCTTTACCTCGGTTCGGACAAGGACATCGAAGATGCAGTCTATCTCTGGGAGATCTTCAAGGATGACCTTGACTCTCCCCGCATGAAAAAATGGATGAAAGAATTCGGTATCTCCGGAGATGAGTATGGAATTTTCTTGTAATAAAAAAACCCGCAGGATGGAGCGCCTGGCATTCGTCCGCAGCTATGCGGCATGGGTAAAACGAACTCCTAATGCCGAGTGGAGCGGGAAACAGGCGGTGCTGATCAACAGCCTCATGGAAAATGCACGGAACATGCCTCTTTCCTGCCAGGTATATCTTGAACGCGTGGCGGGAAGGAGGCATCGCGGTCGGGTCAGGGAACAATGAGCGCCGGACAGGGAACCCATTTCTCGTCGGGAACCATGGGGACGAGCGGAAGGATCCGGATCATTATGATCCTGCCTGCCGGCGGATCAGCAAAAAACTCCGGGTTCCTTATCAGATGCCACGAGTCCTCCCGGGGCTTGAAAAAATTGAACGAATGAAAAACCGTTGTGGGAGATTGGAATCCCTGGGTTCCAGGCTCCCTTGTCAGATCCTGTATTGGCGCTGCCTGAACACATCCTTCTCGAAGTCGCATTCGTATTCCGTGACCATGCCCGGCGCGATCTCAAAATCGATATTTTTCGTCTCATCCCCTGATGTCACCTTCATGCTGTAGCCTCCCATGATCAGGTGCGGAAAGGTGCAGGGCGTTTTCTGCGTGAGGCTGATGGTGCCGATCGCAACCGATGCGCCGGGAGGATCACTCTCCACACTGAGTTGCCCGAATCCGTACGGCGTCAGGTAAAACGTCAATTCATTATCGAACTCGCGGGAAGGGTCGTGAAGGACCGTGATCTCTTTCTCATCGGGGAGGAATCCCGGCATCGAGACGGCGACCGTGTGACGCCCTTCGGAGAGGTTCTCCACAGTGGAGGGGGTCTTTTGTCCTGGCAGGAACCCGTCCACGAGGATATCGGCCCCGGCAGGATCCGATCGCACCTGGATCCTGCCGAGTGTGACCGGGGAAGACCAGATCTCGATTGCGTCTTTCGCAGACAGGTAGTCGGAGATCTCCCTTGTGAGGTATGAGTCGTTATGGAGAATGGTGAGGTAGGACGCAGGTCTCCTGATCGTCACGCGGGAAGGGATACGAAAGGCCGGGTATTTTCCGTTCACCGTGAACATATCGCCCTTGTAGGTATCGGACCGTATCTCAACGGATTTCTTCATGGCCGGGCTGCAATCGAACATGACGCGGGAAATGATACCCTTGTAAACCCAGACCTGCTGATCGGTGACGAAAAAAACCTTGTTGTCGTTGGAGATCTTCACCGTGTGGGATCCCTCGCGAAACCCGAAGACGACCTTGGGAGTATCGGCGTTGATCGGTTTCCCGTCGATGCTGATCGCGGCACCACTCGGGAGAGAGTGAATCGAGATGCCCCCGCAGGACAGAGTGGGTTCAGGGGCGACGGATACCTCCTGGCCGGAAGATGGGGCGATATCGGTGGAGTTCTCTGTCGTCGGTCCCGGCTCCGTCCACCCGGCGGAGTCAGGTCCAGGCGGGGCGGACATGTGGGCACCGGCCCCGGGCTCTTCAGAAAACGTCCCCTCTTCGGGAGGCACTTCCACGGCGGATGCAGTCTCCTCGTGGATCGCCGCTGCAGGTTCTTCCACTCCCCCGAGGGAAAACAGCAGCAGGAAGATGCCCGACACCATCTCGTCGAACGTGCCGGATACCAGGGAGAATGCGTCCCCCGTCATGTGTCCGGATGCCGAAAGATCCGGGGGAGAATCGGGGACTGCAGGGATCGCGGGAGATGAGGAACTCGCATCACCCGCCTCGGACGCAGATGCGAAAGGTATGGATCCGATCACGACGAAGATGACGAGTGCCAGGCCGACAACATTCCTTCGACACGGGCTCTTTAAGCAGGAAGCATCAGGAAGTGTCCTCACCCTCCGGTGTGCATGCTCCGTCATGGCACTCCCGAATGGAATCCGCCATTTGAGATCATGGTCCCCCTGCGATCCCCGGCACGCACCTTCCTCCCGGACCCGCGGGGACTATTCTGCCGCATCTTTCACGGTTTTTTCATTCATCATTTTCCGGCGCCTGATCCAGACGAGGTCGTTCCCGTAAAACCCGTAACTTCGGAGGGTTGCGACCTCGATCTCCGGTGGAATGCCGTTGACCTCCGCTCCATGGGGAACCATGAGAATAAGCCGGGATTGTGCCATCCCGCGGAGAGGTGCTGCGGCAGCCATCTCTTTCAGGGTGTTCGCATCCTCTGCGGTCGCATGCCTGGCAAACCTCACCAGCACATGTGCGCTTTCCGGGTGTCCCGGCAGTGTCTGGGAGACGATGTATCCCTCACCCGAAGTGTTCGGGATGCTCCTGATCTGCCAGCCATCGATACTGGGAAAGAGCCGCCTGAGCTCTTTTGCGACGAAACTATGCATGATGCCTTCGATGGATACCATTATGGATCACTTCATGTCATCAATGCAGAGGAGACCATATAAAATATATCGCTTTTGTTTTATATTAATCAGGTTAAATTAATGCATTTCCTGTAAGCCCGGATTTCCGATCGGACGATAATTCAGGCTCTGATCTCAAATGTGTCGAGTCAAATACAACTAGTTAACCGAGTACAAATACCGGGATGAACACACCCTTTGCAGCAGGAAAAAACCCGGGACAGGGTTCATTTCGATGACGGTGGGCCATTGATGGAGAAAAACAGGGTGCGGAACACGAGGCGCGGGTATGGACAGTCTCTCTCCTGGATCCAATCATTTTCCAAGCGTTTCCACAAAATCGGGAACTGCTCCTTGTTTTATTCTGGAAAGAAATGATAAAAACGTTTAAGTCGTCCCTGGCACAATGTGAGCAGTGATACATATGCCATCTGCGACCCGCTTCCCGGCAGTCTTCGCAGCCCTGCTGGCAGTCCTTCTCGTCTTCTCGGCGGTTGCGGTTGCCGCACCTGTAAAATTTTCAGTAAAAGAAAAGTTCGCACAGCTCACCCAGCCATCCTGTTCGACCTGCAACACCTGCCCGACCTGCTCCGGCAGCGCCTTATCCCCCCTCCAGGAGAAACTGAATCTTCTTTCCCTTGTGAGGGCGATGAACTTCCAGCCGGTCGAGAGGCACACCTTCAGGGAATGGTCCGTCATGGAAATCCCGCCATTCGGGTGTCCTCCCGGGGGATGTGCATAACCCTGGCACTCCTTCTCTTTTGAACCAGGTGAAACGAAAGGGTGCATGCCGGCAGTTCCTGCCGGCTCACTGTGCACGCACGATCAGGGAGAGTCCGAGTGGAATACCAGGAGGGGCTCTCCTTTGATATCCACCATCTGAAGGCTGTCCGAATCGACTATGTAGGCTCCCGCGTCTTTCAGGTTGTCAAAGAATGCGCCTTCAGTTTCCGTTACCGCTTCGTTCCTGCACCAGGTATCGCTGCGCACAGGCTCTCCGATGGTGATGACTCCCCCGTCTTCCTGGTACGTGGCCCTGTAACAATTGCAGCCTGAAAAACCGGACAGGGTGCCGTCAAGGAAACCCGCTGTCATGACGATTCCGCCTGGGGGCGGGGTCATCGCACCCGTATCATTCCTGTATGTGGAGAGATACCAGGTCTCCTGGGAAATCCGTGGTGCATCAGAGGGGACTTCGCGTTCCCTGAAGAGTAGCGTCACCCTGCCGTTCTCATCCATGAGCCGGAGAAGACCACCCCCGATCGACCAGGTCCTCACCCTCTCGAGGTCGAGGAGGTATACCTTCTCCTGGGTTTCCACGCCGGCAGGGGCATGGCAGCGTTCACGCGTGTGCTGCGGGGTCGAGATCAGGAGGCTGGTACCGGTGGATTCGAAACTGGCACTGTACTGGTTGCACCCGGAAGATCCGTGGACGATACCGCCTCTTTCGAACCGGGCGGTGACAGTGGTCCCGACAGTCACGCTCTCCTGTGCAATCCTCCCGCTGTCATAGGAGACCAGTTCCCAGGTTATCCCTGTGAGGGTCGGCACCTGTTCCTGTACTTCCGGCGACGGAGTGGGAGTGACCGTGATCTCGGAATGCTCTGCAGCGGGTGCGGGCGATGAGGAGATGCACCCGGTGCCGGTAATGAACGCGGCAAAAACAAAGCATGTGAGAAGATATACGGTAAGAGTGATCCTTCTGTTCATATTTTTATATACATGCGATCAGGGGAAATACCTGATGCAGGGTCCGGGCTGGCGGGCTTTACTATAATTTCCGCCGGAGGACCGAAGCCCACGGATTCGAAACAAAAAAAAGGGATGCCGGTGAGCCGCCGCTACACCCTCTTCTCCCTCATCTTCTGGATATAATCATCGAGGGACACGGTGATGGCCCGGAGAAGGGATCTGTGTGCGTCATTGGGAATGCCCTCCGGATCCTTCAGGGCATCGCGGGCGGACTCCGCATAATTCTGGGCAAGGCCGTATTCCCCGTTCATCTCTGCCTTTGCAGCTTCGGCGACATCCGCTCCGGCTTTCCGTATGGCGGAGAGGTACTTGAGATAGTCATTCCTCTGCAGCTCGTTCTCCTTGGTCTCAAACGATTCCATCCTGATCATCGTCGCATGGTATGTGTCTGCTGCGTCCCTGACACCGAGTGCCGAAGAACGCAGTTCCGATGCGAGATACGGGACACCCCTCGTTGCTGCACCGACCGGGAAATAACTGTTCATGAGTCCCATCCTTGCTGCAAGGTCTTCCTGCGAACTCCCGTACAGTGAGAGGAATCCCGCGTCTCCCGATGCGGTGCCCTGGATTGTAATACCATCAGATCGTGAGGCGCCGCCGCTGGAAGAAGTGGAAGTCAGGCAACCCGCACCAAGTACCAGAAATGCGATGCAGAGAAAGAGGACCACGCATATGCAGGTATATTTTCCCATACAGCATACTCTTGGAAATGTATCATGATAGCAATTTTGATGGTCTTCCAGGTTGACAGATTCCTCACGACATGGTGATGATTCATCACACATTTCCCTGATTTCTCATCAGGTGCGTATTTTGTGGGTCACGGATAAGGCCACGCGGTATTCCACGGAGGACAATAAAAAAATGAATATTCGCAAAAAGGTGGTTGTATCCATCATTGTTCTTATCATTGCCCTGGCTATCGCTATTCTCGGGGGCATCCAGTATATCATGGTGCCGGCAATCGGGGAGATTGAATCCAGGGAAGCATCAGATAAGGTCCTCAACGCCGTACGGGTGGTTGATCATGAACTGGACACCCTGCAGGGTTCGTGCATTGACTGGTCCATGTGGGATGATACCTACAACTTTTTGCTGGAGCCCAGTCAGGATTATATCGAGAACAACCTGATGGATGATACTTTTACATCCCTGAAACTCAATTATATGCTCTTTTATGATTGCAATCACACCCTGATTTACGGGAAAGGATATGATTTTTCGGCATATCAGCCCCTGGAAATCCCTGAATCATTGACAATAAATCCTGCCGGCTCTCTCCTTCACTCTAAGAAGCCAGGCCAGGGAGGGGAGGATACAGGCATCCGTGGAATTGTCTCACTCCCCGAAGGGGTGCTCCTGGTCTCCATCAACCCGATAACAAGGAGCGACGGATCCGGACCGGCAGCAGGGTACCTCTGCATTGCCCGTCGCCTTGATGAGACTGAAGTCCGGAAAATCGCCCACCTGACTTCCACCACCCTTGCCATCAGGGCTGCAGGGGCCGGCATGGAGGGCGCCCCTGGTCTTACGTCATCACTCTGGGAGCAGGACAGGTCGACCCGGGTGGTCGTATCCGGAGACTCGCTCAGTATCATGTCCTACGCGGCATTGAAGGACATATACGGGCAGCCTGGCGTGGTATTCGAGGTTGAGAGCGAGAGAGCGACGTTTTGGATTGCGCAGCAGAGCATGCTTCTCTTCCTTTTCATCATCCTCTTCATAGGGGTGGTGAGCGTCCTGATCATCCTCTGGCTCCTGGACCAGAGTTTCTTAAAGAGGCTCGCATATCTGGAAAGGAGGATGAAGGAGATCGCGGACAGCCGGGATTTCTCAAAAAGAATCGGGGTATCCGGTGATGATGAGATCACGAGCCTCTCTACCCGGATTGACAGCACCCTGGATGCCCTTGAGGACCATATATCCGCAGAAAGAAATGCGGTGCAGGGAGCCCGGATAGCAAACGAAAAACTGGCACTCCTCTCCAAGATCACGAGTCATGATATCCTGAACCAGGTCACGGTGATACGGGGCTTTGCAAATCTCTCAAAGGAATCGCTGCCACCTGACTCTCCGGCTGTTCCGTATATTGACCGGATCAGCACCGCATCCACACACATCGAGGATCAACTGGCATTCACAAAGGAATACCAGCTGGGTGGTGCACAATCGGCCCCCGCCTGGTTCAATATATCCGATCTCATCAGGAGGGTGACATGGAAGGTGCCGCTCGGGCAGGTGGAGGTTGAGATACAGACAGATGCCCTGGAGATATTCTCTGACCCGCTCCTGGAGAGGATCATTTATAACCTCATTGATAACTCCCTCAATCACGGAGAGAAGGTGACATGCATCCGGTTCTCCTTCCGCCAGGAAGGAAATGACGGTATACTCGTGTACGAGGATGACGGGGTTGGCATCCCTTCCGATCAGAAAGAACGTATCTTCGATAAGGGTGTCGGGAAACACCGCGGTCTCGGTCTGTTTCTCACCAGGGGGATCCTTGCATTGACAGGGATTACCATCCGGGAACTGGGTGTGCCGGGGGAAGGGGCAAGGTTCGAACTGCGTATACCCGGGGAACTATACCGCATGAGGAAGCCGGGAGATGAAGGGTCCCTGTGAACGGTGATATGATCCCTGTCTGTCACTGGATTCTCCTGGATTATTGCATGATTCTCATCGAAACACACGCATACAGAATGAAAATGCCAAGGGCATTTTCATTTAAAAAAAGGTTCAGGCTGAAGGAGTCGATCCCGGGACATACCAGTCCGGGAGGACGAAACTGGTCTCCTTCATGTGGTCGGGCCACACGATCACGGGCCGGAGTTCGTCGGCCGCCTCGTTCCACACCAGCTGCTCCATAAAGAGGTCGAATTTTGCCTCGCGGTAATCATCGGTGAACGTGATCACGCTGTTCTTCATGGCCTCGATATACTGTGGCATGACGAGCGCATCAAGGGCTTCTGTGACTTTGGCCTTGTCCCTGGTCCCGGCATTCTCTACTGCCTGTGCAGTAATGTAGACGCCCTCGTAGGTTGAAGCTCCCATCATCCCCGGGTACGTCCCCCATTTCTTCTGGAAGTTCTCGCGGAACGCTTTCATGTCATCGGCAACCGGGCCCATCGGGATGGCATAGGGACCGAAACGGGACTCGATGACCGATCCCTCTCCATACTTCCCGAGACCCTCGTAGTAGTCCGGGTCGTCATTGCACTCGACTGCCAGGAATATGGTGTGAAGGCCCACATCCCTGCGGGCCTGGGTGACCATCGGGATCTGCTCGTTCAGGAACGCAGCAGGGTAGACCACGTCAGGCTGTGCGGACTTGATCGAAGTGAGTGAGGTCCTGAAATCGGTCTCTCCCATCTTGAATACCTCTTCGGCCACGATCTCGATATTGAGATTCCGCCTCTCGATTGTGTTCTTCACTGCATTCTGCACGCCTTTTCCGTAGGGGCTGTCCTGGATAAGGAGGGCGATCCGCAACGGGCGGGAATCCGAAAACCCGAAGCGGGTATTTACGGCCTTCCGTATGACATCATCCGCAAACAGTATCGTCTGCTCCCCGTAGTCATCGGTTGTCGGGCAGTAATGGAACATGGTGCTTGTATCAAGGTCAGTCCTTTGAGTGATGGTGGGAGTCGATGCACCAGTGATGATATACGGAATACCGTTCTCGGACACGATGGACTGGTGAGCCGAGACCACGGCGCTCGAGAAGCCGCCCACGAGGATGTCCACCCTGTCCTGGGTAATCATCCTCGAGACGGCTTTCTGACCACCCTCCCGGGTCGATTCGTCGTCGCCCTGGATGAGGGTGATGGGAATCCTCGTATTGAGGTCCTTTACGTATACCCCGCCTTTTGCATTGATCTCATCAGCAGCAAGGACCGCTGACTGCCAGATATCTTTTCCAGTCGTGCTGGATGCCCCTGTCATCGAGGCCACCACCCCGATCTTCAGGGTCTCCTGCGACACCGGCTGCTGTTCCGTGCATCCGGCACAGATCAGCAGTGCCAGTACCAGGGCTGCGCCCAGAATGTATGATCTCATCTCCTCTCGTCACCCCGAAGGATATACTTATAATGTTATATGCTAACATATATCATGCTATTTGTTAGCAGGGTGCATGGAATGCTCAGGGTCAACGGAGTGACAAAATCGTTCGGAGGTCTCACTGCGGTGAACAACGTGGATATATCACTGCATAAGGGCGAGATACTCGGCCTTGTGGGCCCGAATGGTGCAGGGAAAACCACGCTTCTGAACCTGATATCAGGCATCTACCGTCCCGATTCGGGGGGGATCGTCTTCGGGGGGGAAGATATCACGCGGCTCTCCCTTGATGCGGTGTGCAAGAGGGGGATCTCGAAGACTTTCCAGCACCCCCGCTCATTCCCCGGCCTTACCGCCCGGGAGGGGGTCATGATTAGCGCCCTGTACGGGAACGGCCGGCGCCCGTCCGTCAAAGAAGCCCATGCCGAAGCCGAGGAATGCCTGCGCAGGGTTGGGTTCCCGGAAGGGAAACTGGACAGCCCCATCAGCAGTCTCAACACCATCGAACTCCGGAGATCCCAGCTCGCAAGGGCACTTGCCTCCCACCCGAAAATCCTGTTGCTGGATGAGCTGACCACGGGCCTGACCCCGAGCGAAGGAAAAGAGGCCATGCGGTTGATCAGGGAGATACAGAGCGACGGGCTGACCATCCTGATGATAGAGCACGTGATGCGAATCATCATGGGCGTATCTGATCGTATTGTGGTGCTCGACCATGGCGAAAAGATTGCCGAGGGAACCCCTGAAGAGATCGCGTGCAATGAGCGGGTGATAGATTCATATCTCGGGGAGCGCTACCACTTTTCACAGGGGTAGAATATACGTGCTTCGCATCGAGAACCTGAATGTATCATATTCCCAGCTCCAGGTATTGTGGGACGTTTCGCTGCAGGTCTCCAGGGGAGAGATGGTCACCCTGATCGGCTCGAACGGCGCCGGCAAGAGCACCCTCGTCTCCACTGTTTTCGGGCTCAATTCTGCGGCAGCCGGCAGGATAGAATTGAGAGGGGAGAATATCCTGGGCCTTCCCCCGTATGAGATCGTGCACCGTCGTCTGGCACTTGTACCCGAGAAACGGGAGCTCTTTCCCAGGATGACTGTTCGGGAAAACCTGGAACTGGGAGGCTATGTCCGGCATTCCCAAAAATCACTCGATCATATCTTTGACCTGTTTCCGAAACTCAAAGAGCGGCAGGACCAGAATGCCGGGACCCTGAGCGGCGGGGAGCAGCAGATGCTGGCGATAGCCCGCTGCCTGATGGCAGACCCCGAGATGATCGTCCTTGACGAGCCGTCGCTCGGGCTCTCCCCGATACTTGTGCAAACCGTCCTCGACACTGTGCAGCGGCTCAACCGGGAGGGCCTGACAATACTGCTGGTCGAGCAGAACGTGAGAAAGGCGCTTGAGATCTCCCACCGTGCGTACGTGCTCGAGAGCGGGAGGATCACCCGGTCAGGGCCCGCTAAAGATCTACTCCATGATGACCAGATACGCGAGGCATACCTGGGGATGTAAAAGCACCCCCGGTGTTCCCCCTTATCTTACGGTCTATCATTTTCCATTGTTTTTGCATAAGCTCGTGAGTACGGTCCTCAATTCCTTTCGACTCCTGCCGTAAATGAGAGGATTTCAGGTGTTCCTCTTCCCTATCCGCTTCCTGATCTCGGCTGGCAGTGAGACCAGGCCTTTCGGGAGGAAGATGATGATAAGGACCAGGAGGACCCCGATGATGACGAAACGTGCATATGTGAATCCCAGGGCATTCAGCCCGTCCCAGAGGAGTGTGACGACTATCGTGCCAACGACCGGGCCGGCAAGTGTTCCGAGCCCTCCGGTAATAGAGTAAATAATAGGCCAGAACGAGAGGTCTATCCCGAAAATTTCAGGGGTGATATACCCGAAATGGAAGATCTCCAGGCTGCCTGCTATTCCGGTGAAGAATGCGCTGACTGCGAATGCAAAGAGCTTGAAAGGAACGGGGTTGATACCCGCAGCCCGGGCCTCCACCTCGTTCTCCCTGATCGCGGCGAGGGCAAGCCCGATCCTCGACCTGAGCAGGAAATGGAAGATGAGAATGGTTGCGATGGCAATTGCCAGTATCAGGTAATACTCGATTATCATGTGACCCTGGATGCCGGAGGGCACCAGTTTTGGGACAGGGAATCCATCCCATCCCCCTGTCACGGGGGCAAGCTGGCTCACCACCAGGGTCTGGATTATGACCGCGAACCCGAATGTCACCATGGCAAGGAACCACTCACGCAGGCGCACGCAGGTGAGGCCGATGAGAACGCCAATCACTGCGGAAAAGATACCACCAAAGAGGAGAGTGACAGGAGCCGGAAGACCCAGGCGGACGGCCATGAGAGATGCCGCGTACCCCCCGATACCGAAGAACGCGGCATGCCCGAGCGACCCCTGGCCTGAAAAGGTGAGAAAATTCCAGGCAGATGCATAGATGATGAAGACAAGCATCAGGACTAGGATGGTTAGGTAGTAGAGGTTCGCACCGATAATGAAGGGGACGATGAGGGCGATAACCAGGATGGCCGCGATAAGCAGGGTGCGGGGATCGCGCAGCGATGGAGGTTTCATTCCTCAGCCTCCCCGAAGAGCCCTGTGGGCCTCACTATAAGCACTATGATGAGTAGGATGAAGGAGACTGCATCCTTCCATGATCCGCCCAGCGTGAACGCGGTAAAATTCTCGACCATTCCGACGGCGAGGCCGCCTACAATGGCACCGGGTATGCTCCCGAGCCCTCCCAGGATGATGATGGCAAAACCCTTTATGGCCGGAATGGAGCCCATGTAGGGATTAAAGACCTGCCCGCTCACCGCCCAGAGCGTGCCCGCCGCCCCGGCAAGCCCGGCGCCAATTCCAAACGTGAGCATGTCCATCCTCTCCACGTTGATCCCCATCAGCATGGCCCCCTTGCGGTTCTGGCTGGTTGCCCGGATCGCACGCCCTATCACAGTCTTCTGGAGGAAGAAGTAGAAACCGACAAGGATCGAAGCGGTGACGATGATGATAATCACGTAGTCAAGGGGCAGCTGGAGCGGCCCCAGTGCAATGGTGATATCTGCAAAAGGGCTCTTCATGGACCTCCACTCGTCGGTCCATATCATGGCCACCATGTTCTGGAAGATATAGATCAGGCCAAGACTGATGAATATCTCGTTCAGTTTCCCTGTCCCGAGGATAGGCCTGAAACAGAGCCGCTCCACGATGATGCCCACGATGATGAGTACAGGGACAGACCCGATAAGAAGCACATACGGGTTGAACCCGGTGATGACGAAGAGGAAGAAGGTGACATAGGTCCCGAGCATCAGAAATTCGCCATGGGCGAAGTTGACAATCTTCATCACTCCGAAGATCAGGTTGAGTCCGGTCGCCAGGAGGATATAAATGCATCCCGAGTAAAGCCCCCAGAAAGCCACCTGGCTGAGTATTCCGATGCTCACATCCATAGCAGGATATTTCTCCCGTTCCTTAAAAAATTAGGAGGTTCCGGGAGTGTACCACTCTGGAATTACAAATGCCCTGGCTTCCAGGTTTTTCGGCCAGACAATTTCCGGCCGGGGTTCACCTGATGCCTGGTCCATGGAGAGCTGCACCACGTAAAGGTCGAACTTGCTCTCATGGAAATCGGGCGAAAACTGGATGGTTCCCCCTTTCATGATCTCCATCATCTGGGGCATGGCAAGACCCGCAAGCGCATCTTTAATTTTTGCCTTGTCGAGGCTCCCTGCATTCTCAATGGCTTCCTTTGCAATATAGACGGATTCATAGGTCGCGGCTCCCATCATCCCCGCAAATCCACCATACTTCCTGTCGAAATTATCCAAAAACTCCCTCGTTGCAGTCTCTGTGGACCCCGTGGGAACCGCATACGGTGAGAAGCGGCTCTCCATGACCTGCCCGTCGCCGTATGTGCCGACTCCGGAATAATAATCGGGGTCGTCATTGTTCTCGATGGCCATGATCAGGGTGTTGAGGCCGACATCTCTCCTGGCCTGCTGGGTCAGCGGGACCAGTTCATTGAGGAAAGTCACGGAATAGATCATATCAGGGTTTTTGGACTTGACAGACGTCAGGACAGTCCTGAAATCCGATTCTCCCATCTTGAAGGATTCTTCGGCCACCACTTCGATGGGCAGATTCCTTGCCTTGATGACGTTCTTCACCGCATCCAGCTGTCCCTTCCCGAACGGGCTGTCCTGGTAGATGACCGCCACCCTCAACAGCCGGTCTTCGGAAAATCCGAACCTGCTGTTGACTGCCGGTCTGACAACCTCGTTGATGAACAGGACACTCGCCTCCCCGGAGTCATCGGTGTTCGGGCGATGGAAGAACATGTACGAGGTATCGATATCATCACGGTGGGACACAGAGGTACTCGAACCGCCGGAGATGATATACGGGACTTTCTTGTCAGCCACGATCGACTGGTGTGCAGAAACCACTGCACTCGAATAGCCCCCCACGAGGATGTCGACGTTATCCTGGTCGATCAGCTTCGAGACTGCCTTCATGCCCCCTTCACGGGTGGATTCGTCATCCCCCTGGACAAGACGGATGGGGACTGATGTGCCAAGTCCGCTTATATAGATACCCCCATTGGCATTGATCTCGTCCGCGGCAAGTTCGGCCGATTGCCAGATGTCCTTGCCTGTGGTACTTGCCGCTCCAGTCATGGATGCGACCACACCGATCTTTACTTCTCCAGACTGGGCGGCGGGCTGCTGGTCGGTGCAGCCGCACAACAAAACCAGGGAGACCAGGCAGATTGCCAGGAATACACAGAAAATACTCTCGCGCTTCATGAACACTCACCATGCTATGACATAGCATGACATATCACATTCTTGGATGGGTGAGTTAATAGGATTTCCGATATTGTTCACGGCGTGAAAGGAGAGATGACACCCGTGTTGGCCCAACACGTATCCTGCAGGAATGGCAACGGACCGGCAGGAGATCGGAGAACGGGTGTGTGCGAGTGCCGTGGCTGAATAATATGAATACAAGGAGAATATCAGTGCGGAACGGACTGGCGTTGGAAGAGCCAGGCTGAAGGGAACAGATTCCAAAAAAAGAGGGGATGGCGGGAACCGGGCACGGGGGGACTTACCGGGTTTCTGTTGTGTCAGGGAGAACCGGAGAGCTGGTGGAAGTCTCCCTGCTGTGAAATTCATCGAGACGAGTCATCGCGGCCGCAAAAGCTGACTCCAGGGCCTCTGAATTCTGCTGCTGCTCCTCGGCAGAGAGGTTCCGGACTGCCTGCAGGCCCATCGCCCGGTACCGTTCAAGGCTTTGCCTTGTGCTCTCCACAGAAGACCTGGTGCGGATATGAATATCGATAATCCTCGGGAAGTACTCATCAATGATTATCTTCACCTTCGGGTTCAGGCCTGCCTCCTCCTGTTCACTCCTTCTCATTGTTCATTGTCCTCTCATAAATGTCACTTTCGGGGAATGTTTCCGGAAGTCACAGAGCCAGTTTTCCGGTGACAGGGACCTTTCTCCTTGTCTGGACGAGGGTGTATGTCCCGCTCACAGAAGGCGTCCCTGACGCAGATTCCTGCATTGCCATGAGGATAACCTTCACCGCATCCGCGAGTGTCCCCCTCCCCGCACTCCAGTGTTCCCTGATACACCGGTGGGCGATCTCCTTTATTGCGTCGTTTCCAAGGACCAGGAAATGGCTGCCGGAACCACTGGATAGGAGAACCCATTCAGGTCCTGTCTTTTCTGCAATGGCGTATTGCCCGCAGGACACGCAGAGACGCCTCCTCCTGATTATCGCTCCGTCCGTCTCCGTGACTTCCCCGATGAGGAGCCCATTCTTTTCTGCAACCTTGCACTTGTTGTCGCTGATTGTGATGTGCACTCCCAGCTCAGAAGCCCGGTCCTTCAACTGCTGGTCCGTGCGAATTTGGGCGCAGTTGAGTTCTTTTTCAAGAATCGTGATGTTTTGCGGATCCCCCTGGAAGAAGATCTCGCGGTGGTCTCCTGCCATCACAGCACCATGCAGCCCTGAAAATGCCATGACGAGGCTCATGTGCGACCATCTCCGTCTCTGTTCGCCCGGGGATACGGAACTGATCCGGACGCGTCGGTATCGAAACCCGGCATCATAATGAAAATTCCCCTGATGTAAAAAGGAATTTTTCCGATTCGTGCCAGGATTGCCCGTCGTCTTTTCATCTTCCCGCTGACATGACGGCAACGCGTGACGGTCACCTCCGCCATCTCTTCCGGTAGAGGATGTATGCTGCGGCAAGTGAGACCAGGAGCGCCGCCAGCACGCACAATCCCGTCTGCAGGTTCGCGAGAATCAGGTCTTTTATGACCTGGGAACCAAGGGCGATGAGCGTGCATCCCAGGAAAGCGCCGATGGTGATTGCAAGGAGTGTGCGGCCGGCTGAAAGCCCTATTATCCATCCCACCAGCGTGCCCCCGACTCCGCCGCTTCCCTGCAGGGGAAACATCACGAAGAGCACGACTCCTGTGAAATAGAAGCGCTCGAGCCACGGTCGTGCTCTGACGAATGCACCGCCCCTGTCCATGAAATGCTGTATCCAGCGTCCAAGGAGGGGAATTTTCAATGCAAGACCGAAATTCAAGCCCATGAAAATCCCTGCGAGTACGTCCATGAGGGCGATTGAGAATGCCATCAGCCACCAGGGGAGCCCGAGTGCTATCCCGATGGGAATGACACTTTCCTTACCTGCGGGAGGGACGAGGTAGGTGAGCATCAGCCCGCCGAGGAGCAGTGCCGTCTCATTTGGGAGCAGGAGCAGGCAGACCCCGAAATAACAGCCCCCGATCAGGAACGGGAGGATGATCCGGAAGATACGGGCGGGCAGGGTCAGCTGCACGGCGGGGCTTATCTCGAGGCAGGGGATGGGATTGGGGAGGGGCATGGAACGCGGCTATGGAGGATGATTCTGTCAGGGGTGTGTCCCACTCATATCGGCACCATGAATACATGAGTATTGTGAAAGATTCCTCCTGACCGCTCATCTTATCATTCAGGCAGGCACATACACGGCTCATGATTATCATCGGCCACAGGGGTGCACGTGCGGCGGCCCCGGAGAATACGATCAGGGCGATCCTTACAGGGATGAAGTGTGCGGAGTTCGTCGAGGTCGATGCCAGGCTGTCGCGGGACAGGATACCCGTGATCATGCACGACCCTGATGTCGACCGAACAACGAACGGCAGAGGCAGGGTCGGGGAGATGACTTTTGAAGAGATACAGGCTCTTGACGCCGGAGGAGGGGAGCACGTTCCTTCGCTGCGGGACGTATGCACTCGCGTGAAAGGGCAGTGCGGCTTGTGCGTGGAGATAAAGGAGCCGGGAAGCGAGTGGGAAATCTGTGCGGTTCTCGACCAGGAGGCAGCTTCTCCTCTCTGGATAGTCTCCTTTCATCACGGGATACTTGCAGTGATCCCGGAGATGCTGGCCGACGCGGTCACCGGGTTCATCTATTCACGCCCTTTTCCCGACGCGGTCGGTTTCGCCGTCCGTAAACACCTGCAGGCGCTTCTTCCCAGGTTCGATCTCCTGACCCCGGAACTGGTGCATGATGCACATGCCCGTGGGGTGAGGGTGGTCCCCTGGACCCTGAATACGCCGGAGGAGTGGGCAAATGCCAGGGGTATGGGTGTGGACGGGTTTGCCACCGACGATCCCTGCGCTGCCCGGAGATGGCTTGGCACAGGGGATCCTGCCACACAAGTGTAGATATTCGCTTTTCCTATTTTTTCCGTTTTTTTCACGGATTCCCAAAAACATCGGATCTTCCCGATGTCTCTTTGCACCCATATTCGACCGAATACCTGTTGTCCGGTCACCATGACAGGAAACTCTTGCCGGTACTGATCCGGCTATCCCGAATGGCAAAGTGGATACAATTGTAAGAAGGCAACATCTCCTCCACTGGCACTCCATGAGAATCTTTTTCCTCTCCTCAGCCAGATTTGCCTACTGGCGCCTAATGGACAGCAGCATCCTCATCGTCGCACTCGTACTTGCGGGAACCATCGTACTCTTCGTGAGCGACAGGATCCGTATCGACCTTGTCGCAATCCTCGCGAGCCTGGCCCTTGCATGGCTGGGTATCATCAGCCCGATTGAAGCGATTTCAGGATTCGCATCAAACGCGGTCGTCGCAATGGCGGCGGTGATGATACTCGGGTACGGGATCGAGAGAACTGGTGTGACGGCACGGCTTGCCAATGCCATCGTGAGGTATTCCGGGACCGGCGAAAGACGTATTACTGCAACCACATCGATGACAGTCGGTCTCATCTCTTCGGTGATGAACAATGTGGGAGCAGCTGCCCTTTTCCTTCCGGCGACAAGAAGGATTGGAAAGCAGACGAAGATACCAGTATCGCGACTGATGATGCCGATGGGGTTTGCCGCCATCCTCGGAGGGACCCTGACAATGATAGGATCGGGTCCCATGATCGTCCTGAACGACCTTCTCAGGCAGGGAGGTGCAGAACCGTTCTCGCTCCTCGCAGTCACTCCGATCGGCCTTCCCCTGCTGATTGCAGGTGTGGCACTCTTCTCCATTGCCGGGGGACGGCTCCTCCCCATGAGAGAGGAGGAGCGGCAGAGGCCGTCTGTTGCCGAGATTTGGGGCATCGATCATCCCATCAGAATATGCAGTATCCCTGCCACGTCGGGTGTTGCAGGGAAAACCCGGGAGGAGATCTTCCTCAAGGATCGTTATGGCCTTGATCTCCTCGCAGTCCGGGAGGACAGGGAGATCACCATCGCACCCTCGCGACTGGCGAGGCTCGAGGCCGGGCAGGAACTGGCATTCATCGGAACCGAAGCGGATTTCTTGCGTTTCATCGGGGATTCCGGATGCACCCCACTCGGGGAGAAGGGCGGGTTTCATGAGATCCTGACCGGTGGAGGGTTCGGGTTCGCCGAGCTTGTGGTCAGGCCCAATGCCTCGATCATAGGCAAATCCCCCCGGGAGATCATGTTCCGGAAGACATTTTCCCTCGAGCCGATCGTTCACCAGCGTGGGGAAACCGAGACCCGTGTGGATTTCACCCGGACCCCGCTTGCCGCCGGTGACATCATTGTTGTGTTCGGGTCATGGGACAGCCTCCGTCTCCTGACAGGGCATCCCGATCTCCTCCTGATAACACCGCCCGAAGGAGACACTGTACGGTACAGGAAAGGGCACACGGCGGTGTTGATATTCGCTGCATCCCTTGCCCTTACCATGACAGGTGTTCCGCTCTCGCTGGCATTGCTTACCGGCGCTGCCGGGATGGTGCTGGCAGGCATCCTCTCGATGGACGAGGCTTTCCGGGCCGTCGACTGGAAGACTATCATACTCATCGGGGGTCTCATCCCCCTTGGAATTGCCATGGAGAAGAGCGGGGCCGCGGCACTGCTTGCCGGATCTCTCACGGGGACGTTCGCGGGAGCTCCCCCTATTGTCCTGATGTGCGTTGTGGCCGTCCTCGCAACGGGCCTCTCGCTTGTCATCTCGAATGTCGCGGCAACGGTTCTTCTCGTCCCGCTCGTGATGCTTGCGGGAATCGGGGCCGGAGTCGATCCCCGTGCTCTCGCCCTCCTCGTGGCAGTCTGTGCACAGAACTCGTTTATCCTTCCCACGCACCAGGTCAATGCCCTCCTGATGGGGCCCGGGGGATACCGCACCAGGGATTACCTGAAAGCGGGGAGCATCATGACGGTTATTTTCATCACGATTGCCGTAACACTCATCTATTTTCTGTTCCAGTAGAGAGTGGGAGCACACATGATCATTCATCAGTATTTTATCCCCGGCATTGCCCACAGTTCCTACATTGTTGCCGGTAACAGGACATGTGCCGTCATCGACCCGTCGCGTGATATCGGGCGGTATCTTGTTGCTGCCAGGGAGATGGGACTCCGGATAAGCCACATCCTGGAGACCCACCTGCACGCGGATTTTATCTCGGGCCACATGGACCTGGCCGAAGCGACGGGGGCCACGATCTATGCACCGAAATCAGGCAATTGTGCATTCCCTCATACTCCTCTCGCTGAAGGTGATGAGGTCGCGCTTGAGGATATCCGGTTCCGCGTGATCGAAACCGCAGGACACACTCCCGAGCATATCTGTTACATTGCGACCGATATGGCGAGGGGCCCGACACCGGTCGCACTCTTTTCGGGAGACACCCTCTTTGTCGGCGATGTCGGCCGGCCTGACCTGTTTCCGGGAAGAGCGGAAGAACTTGCCACCTCCCTCTTTGACAACCTGCACACCAAGATCATGACCCTTCCTGACGAATGCGAAGTCTATCCCGCACACGGGATGGGTTCGCTTTGCGGGAGGGCGATGGCGGCAAAAAGGACGAGCACCATCGGGTATGAGAAGAGATACAATTATGCACTTCGTATCGCGGATAAGGGAAAATTCATAAAGGCACTCACGTCTGATATGCCTGCAGCCCCTGATCATTTTGCACGATGTTCCGAGATCAACAGGGCGGGCCCGGCATTGATGAGAACCCTCGCCCACCCTCCCCCTGTGGAACCCGGTCACTTTCACGCCAGGATCAAAAAGGGCGATGCCGTGCTCCTTGACACAAGGAGTTACCCGGCTTTCTCCGGCGTGCATATCCCCGGGTCATGGCACATCGATCTCGCGGGGAACTTCGCAACACAGGCGGGATGGATACTCCCGCCCGACCGCGATATTCTCCTTGTATCAGAAGGGAGAAACCAGGCAGATGAGGCGGCCCTCCAGCTGCGGAGGGTCGGATTTGATCTCATCGCCGGTTTCCTCGAAGGAGGAATGCTCGCATGGGGATCCGCAGGACTTCCGATCAGCCGCGTTCCCGTCATCTCCGCAAAGGACGCACACACCCTCGTGGATGCAGGTGAAGCGGTACTTGTCGATGTCCGGTCGAAGGAGGAATGGGACACTGCACATGCAGAAAAGTCAGTCCATATCCCCTGGCATGATCTCAGGACACGGTATACTGAACTTGATCCCGCCGCACACTACATTGTGATGTGTAAGGGGGGGCAGAGGGCGAGCATTGGAGCAGCCATCCTGAAGATGCACGGGTTTGCCCGCATCTCCAATCTCGGGGGCGGATATACTTCATACAAACGTGCGGGTTTTGCACCCTGATGCAGTGAACAACTCCCATCCCGGAAAAGACCTTTTTTTGCATGGAAAACATGAGGGAATTGTGAGTTTTTCACCTGAAAGAGGCGTATTTTTATAGGAAATGTATTCCTGCAGACACTGCCGCAGGTATTTTTTGGAGTGTGAAAGGCCGACTGTGACAGTTCACTGAATGCGATAAAAAAATGAGAGGGGAGGATTTACTTGTGGATTTTTTTCAGCAGGTCGTCCATCATTCCGGGTGCACGGTCCTTTAAACCATATGCAATGAACACGGCAATGCCGACCCCTACCCCAATCCCCACTCCCCATGCGATAGGAGTAACGAATGTGTAGATGATTGTCAGGTCGATGAGCAGCTGGGAGAGTGCGAGTATGAGGACGACGAAGTAGAAGAAGACACGCAGGAGCAGGATGATGACCTCGAGGAACTCGATGTCCTGCGTCTTCCCCCACGCATGCAGGATGTCGGCGAAGTAATCGATAATGATGAATCCGGCAATCAGGATGATCAAAAACATCGCGACATGGGGGAGATAGAGTATGATCTTCTCGAAGAGTTCACTGATGAATTCGATCTTGAGGACACTGGCTGCCGCCGCTATCGCGATCAGGTAGATGAACCACCTGACAATGAGATCAAAGAGTCTCACGATGTGCATCCCGGATTGCTCGATTGCCTTGCCGATGGAGGTCTTCCGCAATGCATCGTCGACGCCGACCTTGTCGAGGATCCTGGAAATTATCTTGCCCAGGAACCGGCCCACCACCCACCCGATGAGAAGGATGATAATTGCTGCAATGAGATTTGGGAGATAGGCAATGACCGAATTGAACATGCGCGTTATGCCTTCAGTTAATGAGCCAACCGTTTCTGAGGCTATATCTGTGGTTGCCATAATGACCACTCTGCGGATTGGCAGCAAGATTATTTAACTATTTGTGAAACGGCAAACGGTTCAGGGTCAGAAGAAGGCCGAAAATCCATTTTTTTCGCCTTTTTCATGTGAAAATTGCTCTGTCATCTTACTATGAAACATACATGAGACTGTCGTGTCACATGCCCCCCCTGATAAAAACCGCGGATGCGGTTTCCATTGAAAATGCCTCCGGCACTTTCATTCGCCGGGCCTGTTCCGAAATCTTTCATCCTTGTTTTCATGCCACACACATGAGACTGTCGTGTCACATGCCCTCCTGATGAAAACCGCGGATGCGGTTTCCATTGAAAATGCCTCCGGCATTTTCATTCGCCAGGCCTCTTCCGAAATCCTTCATCCTTGTTTTTATCCCAGACACACATGAGGCTGTCGTGTCACATGACCCCCCGATGAAAACCGCGGATGCGGTTTTCATGCCAGAATGGCTTTGCCATTTTCATTTTGTATGCATGCGGCCCGACCGGGGAATCATCCTTGTTTTGACTGTATCTGCATATGTCCAGGCAGGGAAGCATGAAATTATCTTCCGGTGGCCGGTGAAAAGAACAATCCTTCCCGTCCATACGGTGATGTCCACCGCCACACCTCCGGCAGGGGGTTGGTTCCCGGGATACGTGCGAAGGCAGCTGCCAGGAAGTCCATGCTGTGACGATATCTGTGTATCTGTTCCTGCTCATCTCCAGCCCCTGGCATGCATCGATGGGCACATTTTTACCCGTCTTATGGTGATATGGCTTCTGGTATATGACTTCCCCAGGAACAGCGATCAAGAAAAGATTTAATGGAATTACTGCCGGATCTCTCTTATATGATGCAGTCTTCCGGGATGGGGAAGAGTATCGTTCCCAGAAGCAGAGTGCAGATCCCTATTTTTTACCAGATTCTGGTCAGCATGATTTTCGTGGCGGTGATCCCGGTCATCCTGCTGTCAGTGGTCTCAATGGGGGACACGGAGAGTATCGTTGCTACCTTCGGTTCATCTGCCACTGTCCTGATACTGACCGTGGGCACAGTGCTCGTGGTTCTGCTCTGGAGCTACTTCGTGGCCCACCACGTCACCCGTCCGATCATCGAACTCTCGGATATTGCCACACGTATCAGCAGGGGATATCTGCCCAACAAAGAGATAGATGTCCGGTCAAATGACGAGATAGGGGAACTCGTCGTTGCATTCAACAGAATGGTCAATACCTACCGGATCCTGGATACCCTGGCAAAGGAAGAGCCTGAGTAACGCGGGATCCTGATTCAAGAACAGGAGGAATGGAACGAATGCCGAAAAACGAACTCCAGCGGCTCTTTTCCCTTGACGGGGTGAGGATGGCCCTCATTATCGATCCGGACGGCGGGGTATTTGAAGAGATGGGGGCTGCAAACATCGAGGGGGACCAGCTTGCAGCGGTGGTCTCCTTCGTGATGGCCGAGTCCCGTGCAATGGCCACGCGCCTGGGAGAAGAGCAGATCTCGATGGTCTTTGTGGAGTTCCGGGACCTGGCTCTCCTGTCGATTCCGCTGAAAGGCGGGCATTTCCTTGTGTTGATTACGCATCCTTCTGCCAATGTCGGGCAGATAAGTTATGAACTGAAGAAGAACCAGGAAGTCATCGGGTCGTTCTTATGACAGATCCAATTCCACCCGGCGTATTCATAGGGGAGATGCAGGCTCCCTTCAAGTGGATCCTCATCCATGCTGCACGGTTCCAGGGGGTTATCAGGGTAAAGGCAGGTGATGGGGAAGGGTTTGTCATGGTCAGGAAAGGCCAGCCGCTGGGTTGCACCTTCCAGCGGGAAGGGAATCTGTTGAAAGGGAAGGAGGCATATGCGCATATCGTCAGTTTTCCGGTCGTGAACCTCCTCATTCACCGGTACAGTGGGGAAGAGATGGACGCTGCAACCCATCTCCTCGCGTCAGAGGGTGCGGAGTATACTCCTGCGGGAACCGGTGCTGCCCATGAACACACTGCAGAAGATGCGGGGAGAGAGTCCGCTCATGGAGGTGCACAAGCCCAGGATGGATCTCCCCAATCCGGCGAAATGGAGACACACCTCGTCACAGTCAGTGACCGCACAGCGGATGAGGCAGAAGAGACAGGGATTGTTCTCCCGAGCGGTCTCGACACCGAGAACCTGGCTCACCTCCTCCTGGGGCGCATGCTCAGGCTTCCCGGCGTTCAGGCGGTCTCCATCTTCGGGAGGGGCAGTTCGGTGCTCTCAATAGGGAACGTGGAGCTTGATTCGCTCGTGGTCCTTGCCGAAGACATGCTGGAGGCGGCAAAGGAGATCAGTTCCGTGATGCGGACAGGGCCCTTTGTGCACCTCACCCTCCAGATTCCAGCGGGGAAGGTGATTATTGCACCCTACTTCAATGAATACCTCTGCATCCTGACCGGCCCTGAAGTCAACCTCGGGCAGATAAGGAAGATCCTGAAAGACATCCCTGCATCATGGGATAC
Source organism: uncultured Methanolinea sp. (assembly GCA_964452625.1). GTDB lineage: Archaea > Halobacteriota > Methanomicrobia > Methanomicrobiales > Methanospirillaceae > Methanolinea_A. The sequence continues at coordinate 171,481 of CAYVMJ010000001.1, read as the reverse complement.
AGGGGGAGAAGAATCCTGATGTATCACATCTTGATCGTGGATGACAATCCTGCGATTACAGATATCCTTGCACGGATCATCAGGCATGAGGGACTGAAGGCGACAGTTGCACATTCGGGCGAGGAGGTGCTCGCCCTTCTTGAAAAGGAGCACCCTGATTTGATCCTGCTGGATATCCTCATGGAGCCGCTGGACGGATGGGAGACGCTTCACAGGATAAAAAAGAATCCAAAAACCCGTGATATCCCCGTGATGATGATTACAGGCAAACCCCTGGACCCCGCGGAAGTCCAGGCACACAGCGCACAATTTGAGGATTATATCCAGAAACCCATCACACGGAGGAACCTGTGCCGGGTGATTCGGGAATTTTTCCGAAAAGAGACAGATATCGAGGATGAGGTGCAGAAAGCCAGGCTGGGCGGGGTGAAGGAGAAGGTCATCAAGGAGTTCCGCATCCTCTCGCGGGAGATCGAGGTGCACCAGCGGCTCCTCCTGCTGCTCTGGAATGTCTACCGGACCGCGGCAGACGACGATCCGAGGAAAGAGGAACTGCTGGATGCCATCGGTCATCTCGAGGCTGCACAGAACACACTGAGGGAGCGGATCCAGGAGATCAGGAAAGATATCCCGGGTCCGGGCAAGAAAAAGTCCGCGGTCCGGAATACCGGGGACACACAGCGATGAGTATCCCATGTGTGCCGGAAGGAATGGGTTCGACTGCATCGCTCCCGTGAGCTGGCATCATGCGAAATCTCCTCCTCGGCATCGGGAACACGCTCCGGAGAGACGACGGCGTTGGCTGCTATGTGGCCGCGAGTTTCAACAGGCCTGGCTGGAAGACGGCAGACTGCGGGACTGCGCCTGAAAACTTTTCCGGGATGGTAAGGGAAGAGCATCCGGATATCCTTGTCCTTGTCGATGCCGCAGACATGGGACTGGATCCGGGGGCGTTTTCGATCATCCCGAAAGAGAGGATCAGGGACGTGGGCCTCGGGACCCACCAGCTCTCCCTCGATATCTTCATTGATTTCCTGGGCGATGCCGCCGGCAGGATATTGCTGGTCGGGATCCAGCCGGAAATTGTGGAGACCGGAGAAGGCCTGAGTCCTGCAGTCAGGGAGGGGGCGGATACACTTATCAGAATCATGGAAAAAGGGGATATCACGAAGATTGGAGTATACCACCAGGATACCGGGGCTGCCCGGTAAAAACTGCGGGGTCCCCACCCTGCACTTTTTTTTATTTGTGCGATCTTCCTGTACATCTCTCCATACAACACAATATACCCCGGCCGGAACCGGACACGCCGGGGTTTAAAAAAAATCCTGTGCAGAAAATGAGAAGAGAGATTATACCGGTTTCAGCCCGGCCTCTTCCACCATGAACGCCGCCTCGCCCTCGGGGAGATTGGGACTGTCGACAAGGCGGGCAATGCGTTTCCCTCCCTTGCTCTTCCGCAGGTAAATCCGGAAGGTGGCGGTGTGGCCCACGATGTTTCCGCCGATAGGCTTCGTCGGGTCCCCGAAGAAGACCGCGGGGTTGGAGAGCACCTGGTTCGTGACCATCCCCACAGCGTTGTGTTCGTCGACCAGCCGGAAGATGTCGTGCAGGTGCCGGTTCAGCTTCTGCTGGCGTGCTGCGAGGGTGCCGCGGCCGGCGTATTCGGCGCGGAAATGTGCGGTCAGCGAATCCACGATGATCAGGCGGAGAGGCCGGTCTGAATTTTTCAGTTCCTGGGCCTTCTCCTTCGCACTCTCCACCATCAGCATCTGGTGGTCAGAAGTATGCGCCCTTGCAACATGGATGTTCTCCAGGAACTCCTGCGGGTCCGCATCGATCCCGAGGCCGAGCACCATCTGTTCGATACGTTCGGGGCGGAAGGTGTTCTCGGTGTCGATGAAGATGGCCGACCCGGAAAGGCCGCCCTCCTCTTCAGGGAGCTGCACGTTGACGGCCGCCTGGTGCGCAACCTGGCTCTTTCCCGACCCGAACTCGCCGTACAGTTCGGTGATGGCCTGTGTCTCGAGCCCGCCTCCGAGGAGCGCATCGAATTCTGGCACGCGGGTCCGGAGCTTCCGCACCTCCTTCCTCTGCTCGAAGACATCCTTCCCCGTGCGGAAACCCCCGAGATCGACCAGTTCGCGGGCGGCCTTGATCATCTTCTTGGCGGTCGATTCGCCGATCTCGGCTGTCTCGGCAAGTTCCTGCGGAGATGCCGTGGCAATGCTCTCCACGCTCAGGAAACCGGCTTCGCGCAACTTTTCAGCGGTGGTAGGTCCCACACCGGGGAGGTCTTCAATTTCAAGGGGTCCATTACTCATGTGTTGTTCACCTGTTCGTGGAGAGAGGGTGTACTCACTCTCTTATATCTTGGCGGCCGTGCGGGGTGAAAGTATTACCCGTTCCGGTCCTCGCGAGGAAATCATCCAGTCGCACATTCAGATCAGCGGGGTCGAAAAGGAAGTCCTCCCACGAGATGGCAGTGATACGTTTTCCTTTTCTTTTGGCCTTCACACTGACTTCATGGCCGTGCGGAAGCGGGGTTGCGAGGAGGAATTTTCCCTCTGCCGTATCAAGAAATGTGCCATCCTGTGTCGCAATCACGGTACCGGTCATCTCCTCATCCACAGCATCGCCTTTGTTCCGTACCTGGACCATGCTTCCCCTGTGTGTATGCAGTTCGAGCTCCCCTGACCGCCCCCTCCTCGCAGAAACGAGGTAAAGGGTCATCTCCTCGCCGGGCAGGAGTTCTGTCCCGGCATGCTCACCCCAGAGCACTACGCGGAGATCATGCGATCCGTCGCTTATCACCAGGTTTCGCACGCATGACTGCCGGCCGTCTCTCGTGACAAACGGCCGTGTTGCCTGGCAGGAACGGATAGTCCCGGATACCGAGCAGGTGTCACCCTCGTTCACATCGGAGAGAGAGCCGAGCCGGGCAGGGATATCATCATCCGTGACTTCCAGGGTGCTCCGCTCGTCGATGCTGTACTCCTTCCCGTGCCTGCGCACCTTTTCCAGCGCCCCCTGAACACGGATGGTCATCCCCTCCCGGATACTCTCAAGGACGCCCGGCGTCCAGCAGACCACCCGTGTGATCTCCTGTTCGTCTCCCACCACGAGATCCCTCATCTCCGTCTCTGTTCCATCCTTTTTCGGAACCATTCGCGGATCTCCCAGCGCCAGCACCCTGACAGCAATCTCTTTTCTCTTCGGGGGTGCGAGGTATGGCTCCACCTGCGCGGGCCCTGCGATCTCCACCATGGCCTGCCGCATGGCGAGGACGGTTATCTCGGTAGGGGTCCGGTTCGGATGGCGCCCAATGATCTCCAGCACATCCCCCACCTCGATCTCCCGTCCTGCCATTGCCTTCTCATCCCAGAGAATCGCGCGAACCTGCCCTGTTTCGTCGCCGAGGATGATGCTCGTGACCAGCCCCTTCTCACCTCCCGGCCGCTCGAACTCCCGGGGGGGATTCTTGGCAATGACTTTGCCAAAGAAGGAGAAAAGGCTGGATTTTCCCGAGAGATCCCTGATCTTCACGTGGTGGCGCCCGCAGTCCTGCACCACCATCATCGCCGCGGTCACCTCGTCGACAAGGTCCCCGCAGGCCTCCATCTTCTCCTCCACACGCCGCTCAAACTCCTCCCTTGTGAGGAGGTCGTCCACGAGGGCATAATGGAACTGCACTGCGCCGTCTCACCCCTTCAGGACTGCCACGGGGGTGCCTTCATGGTTGCCATGAGATCCTCGATCGTCTCAGGCCTTCGCATCAGGGCAGCAACACCGTTGTGTATGAGGACCTCGGCACACCTCGGCCTGCTGTTGTACTGCGACGACATGGCAAACCCGTATGCACCCGCGTCCAGGATTGCGAGGAGATCGCCTGCCCTGACCGCAGGGAGCTTTCTGTCCGATGCAAGGATATCTCCCGTTTCACAGATCGGGCCGGTGATGGTGTAGGTCTCTTCGGGGGTCTGATCCATGTGCTGCGCTGCAACGACCTCGTGGTAGGAGTTGTACATGGCCGGCCGGATAAGGAGATTGAAGCCCGCGTCAACATTCACGAAGTTCTTGTGCGCCTTCTTGACCGAATTCACCCGCGAGAGGAGTACGGTCGAATCGGCAATAAGCGACCGGCCGGGTTCGATCCAGAGTGCGGGTGAAATGCCGAGTGATTCGATGCCCTTCCTCACGACCGGGACGACAACCGATGCATACTCCTGCGGGCCGGGAGCAGCCTCCGAGCCGTCGTGACGGTAGGATATGCCGAGCCCCCCACCGAGATCGATGAACTCCGGTTCGATTCCCATCGCGACAAGATCACCCGTTATCCCGACCATCACTTCCGCCGCCTTCCTGAAGGGTTCCAGGTCAAGAATCTGCGACCCGATGTGGCAGTGGATGCCGACCGGCCTGACATGGGTGCATCCGAGTGCCTCCCTGTAGGCGGAAGGGATGAGATGATGGGCTATCCCGAACTTGCTGGTCGCAAGCCCCGTCGCAATCTTGGGATGTGTGGGGATCTCGAGCGCCGGATTGACGCGAAAAGCGATCCGTGCGGTCCTGTCCATGCTGCGGCTGATCTGGTCGAGCTGGTGAAGCTCGTCGAGGGAATCCACAGAGACGGCGACATCGTGCCCGACCGCCATCATGAGGTCTTCCGGTCTCTTGGAACTCCCGTTGAAGAGAAGTTTTCCGGGCGGCATGCCCGCAGCGAGGGCCAGGTGCAGTTCCCCGGACGAGAACACATCTGCCCCGGCTCCCTCGCGGGCGAGAGCGGTGAGGATCGCCAGGTTCCCGTTCGCCTTGGCTGCATAGAGCACCTGCACCCGGGGATAACGCGAAGCAAGTGCTTCATGGTATTGCCGGTACTGCGTGATGACACGATCCTGATCAGTGACATAGAGCGGGGTTCCGAACCTCTCCGCAAGGTCATTGCAGTCCAGACCGCCGATGGTGAGGTGGCCTTTCCGGATGCCCAGGTGGGGGGGCAGCATCATGAATCCATGTCCTCCATCCTCGCCAGGGCTTCCCGGATACGTCCGGTGGACCGTGTGAGGGCGAACCGTACGAAGCCGTTGCCACTCGATCCGAAACCTATGCCCGGGGTCACGACAATCCCCGCTTCATCGAGCATCCGTGTGGCAAATGCCATGCAGTCCCCGACCGCCATCCAGACATAGAACGTGGCTTTCGGTGCCTCAACGGTGAACCCAAGTTCCCTGAGACCCTGCACAAGCACGTCTCTTCTCTCCTGGTAGATGCGGCAGGCATCCCTGACCGGATCGTCCGGTCCCGCGAGCGCACAGATTGCCGCCCTCTGGACCGCGTCGAAGACACCCGAATCTACATTCGTCTTGACAGTTCCGAGGCCTGACAGGACCTTTTCGTTGCCGACCGCCATGCCAATCCGCCACCCTGTCATATTGTATGTCTTGGAGAGCGAGTGCATCTCGATGGCGACATCGATGGCCCCCTCCGTCTCCAGGAAAGACGGCGCCCGGTAGCCGTCGTAAGAGATCTCCGAATAGGCATTATCATGCACGATGATGATATCATGCTCCCTGGCAAATTCCACAGCTTCGCCGAAGAATCCCGGGACGGTGACTGCCGATGTCGGGTTGTTCGGATAGTTGAGGAACATGATCTTTGCGGCATCCGCCACTTCCCGGGGAATGTCGTCGAGCACCGGGATGAAGTGGTTCTCTGCGGTGAGGGGCATCTCGTGCACTTTTCCCTCTGCAAAGAGGGTCGATGTGCGGTAGACAGGATACCCCGGGCTCGGGGCGAGCACATAGTCACCGGGATTGACAAAAGCCTCAGGAATATGGGCAATCCCATCCTTTGACCCCATGAGGGCGAGCACCTGGTTGGCAGGATCGAGTTCCACGCCGAAACGGCGGCGGTACCACCCTGCAACCGCCGCCCGGAAATCAGGCATCCCTGCATAGGAGGGATAATGGTGATGCGCCGGATCTCTTGCCGCCCGGCAGAGCTCCTCGACGATGTGGGAGGGTGTGGGCAGGTCAGGATCACCGACACCAAGGTCAATGACATCCACTCCTGACCTGATCTTCTTCGCCTTCATCTCGTCAATGCGGGCGAAGAGGTAAGGGGGGAGCATTGCCATTCTTTCCGCGTACATGCAGGGGAATATTGGGGCTGCCCATGCAATAAGGATCACCCCTGCACACATTCAGATAAGGCAATAATTGGGACCAAATCCGTGTAATCACCCTGGAACGACTGAATCGCAACAATACTCTTATATCCCGCGCCCGGGCAGTTCATATCATGTGCAGCAGTACAGGAGAAGAGTGTCCCAATCTCCGGAGGCCCCGGGAGGCAGGGCGTCCATGGCAGCCGAAAAGAGCGAAGACGTAAGAATCGTTCTCACCACGACCCGACGAAGTGACGGGCCCATGATTGCGCGCCATCTTGTCGACAAGAGACTCGCCGCCTGCGTGAATATCACCGATGTCAGGTCGTATTACTGCTGGGAGAACGCATTCTGCGAGGATGAAGAAGCCCTTCTGGTCATCAAGACCACTGCCGGACGGTGTAACGATGTCATGGATGCAATTCTCCAGGTACATCCCTATGAGCTGCCCGAGATTATCGTGCTCCCTGTCGTAGCCGGGCATCCCCCTTACCTGGAATGGATTGCATCCGGGACCGGTGCATGAATACGCACACAGCCAGGGGAATCCAGGTCAGGCAGGGCAGGGGAGAGGAGATACAGGATATCGTGGTTCGCGAGGGCAGGTTCTCCCTGTTCCTGAACGGGGCATTCTTCTCCGCATTGGTTGCCACCGACGACCAGCTCGCGGAACTGGGTGCAGGGTTCGCCATCTGCCAGGGACTGTGTGACAGGATCGACAGGGTCACGGTAAAGGGCGATGAGATCCACGTCGATACCCCTGTCACGGGAAAATTCGTACGCGAGATGATATCAACCGGTGCGATGGGGGTCATGAGACCGTGCAGGCCGGTCATCTCGTCCCTCACTCTCACAATAGAGGATGTGTACCATATCACATCCTCCATCGAGACGGAGATGTGGCGGCTGACGGGAGGAGTCCACTGCTCTGTCCTCTTCCACCAGAGGGATCTGCTGGTGAGATCCAGCGATGTGGGAAGGCATAATACGGTTGACAAGGTGGTGGGCTACGCGGTGCTCAGCGCGATCGACCGCTCACGCTGTATTCTCGGATGCACCGGAAGACAGCCAAGGGATATGGTGGCCAAGGCCGCACATGCAGGGATACCGGTGGTTATATCCCGGGCTGCATCCACGGAGCAGGGAATACGGATCGCAGAACAGGCTGGAATTACCCTGATATGTTTCTCCCGTGGCGAACGGTTCACCGTCTACACGCACCCGGAGAGGGTACAGGATCTTGAGTGGCGTCCGGCAGAGACCCCCCGCCCGGGATGGCAAGTGAAATAGGTGTTGATCACCATACTGTTAATGAAAGAGGGGATGCACCATCGCATCAGCGGATGAACACAAAAACGCGCTCCTTGTGCTCGGGTGCCCGCAGGTCCCGGTCCAGACCGGAATTGCCCTGTACCTGATGCACGGGCTGCGGAGACACGGGATTACTCCCGTGGTTGCAGGGAACCCTGCAGCCCGGATGCTTGTCGGAGTATCCGACCCACTCCACCACTACGTGGGGGAGATGATTGACCTTGACACCTGTATCGCCGATCTCGCTTCAGGAAAGAGGGGATTCTCGTATTATTTTATTTTCGTCCATAACGACGCGGGAGTCTCGTATGCGGCCACTGTGCAGGCCATTTCGGGCAGGAGGGTTGCTGCCGTGCTCTACGGAGAGCATTACGAGGAGATGTCGTCTCTCATCGATTTCCCCTGCGAGAAGATTGCTGCCAGTGCAGTGCACAACCCGATGCCGCTTAAAAAGAAGATAGACGAGGTCCTGCCATGGCTTGTATCGAATCTCTGAAATACGACATCATCCTCCGGGGCGCATCCTTTGCAGAATGCAGGGAATACGTGAAGAAGCACTGCGGGGAGCAGGTGACGGTGGACCCTGGGTTCATGATATTCGGGAAGGCGGTGATTGGAGTGCCGCCCATCCTCGTCGGCCTCGATGGGGATATCCTCACGTTTCCCTTCACAAAGCCCTGCTACGGCACTTTCCTGCTCCGGGCGGAGAATGCTGAAGAAGCTGCCCGCATACGGTCATCCAGGAAAAAATAGTTCTTTTTTCACAGGAAGTATCTCAGAAAGAACCTATATCTACCCCCGGGTGGGAGAGTGTTGTGCGGGGTTCGGGTTTTTCATGAAAGAGATATCTGTTCTGATTGGTGGAAAGGCCGGTGACGGGATCAACAGTGCCGGCATGATCATAGCCCATCTCTTCAACAGGATGGGATACCGCGTCTGCATGTATTTCGATTACCCCTCCCTCATCAAGGGTGGGCATAATTTTGCCATCATCAGGGCTTCCCGCGAAAAGATCGGAGCGCACCGGGACCGCGTGGATTTTATCCTGGCCCTGAACCAGGAATCACTGGACCTCCACGAGGATCTCTGCCATAAAGGGACTGTAAACGTGTTCGACAGTTCGCGTGCCCGGGGGGAGGGAATCGCGGTTGATCTCCCCGCGATCCTGAAAGAAAAGCAGGCACCGCCGGTCATGGGGAATTCATGCATCATAGGTGCTTTTGCACGCGCCGCCGGGATCGGGTGGTCGGTGCTCGAAGAGGTGTTCAGGAGACAGATCCCCAGGTCTCTGGATCTGAACCTGCAGGTAGCCCGCATGGGTTTCGATGCATCACGCGAGTGCTGCAGGATCCCTGCGCTCGACCGCCCGGTGCTGCCCGTCATTTCAGGAAACGAGGCTATCGGGCTTGGCCTCATCCATGGCGGGCTCGATGCCTATGTGGCATATCCCATGACTCCCACTTCGAATATCCTCCATTTCATGGCCGAGGTGGCAGACATGCATGATCTCCTGGTGTTCCATCCGGAGAATGAGATCGCGGTGATCATGATGGCGCTCGGCATGGGGTATGCCGGGAAGAAGACGGCGGTCGGGACATCGGGGGGCGGGTTCTGCCTGATGACAGAAGGCCTCTCCCTTGCAGGCATGAGCGAGATCCCCGTTGTCGTGGTGCTGGGGCAGCGGACCGGCCCGAGCACCGGGATGCCCACGTATACGGCCCAGTCCGACCTCCATTTCGCACTCCACGCGGGGCAGGGGGAGTTCCCCCGCCTGGTCGCAGCCCCCGGCGATATGGAGCAGGCGTTCGCATGGTCATCCCTCGCCCTCGATATCTCCTGGAAGTTCCAGGTGCCGTCCCTCATCCTCTGCGACAAGACCCTTTGCGAGGGATTTGCGAGCTTTACGTATCCCGGTGCATCGATGCCGGTGATCAGCGAGGTATCGGGAGGGGGCGGCGGACCCGGGCCGGGATATCAGCGATACAGACTGACGGAAAACGGCATATCGGGAATGCTCCATCCCCCCCTGAAAGATACGGTGATAAAGGTGAACGGGTATACCCATGACGAGTCAGGCATCACCACGGAGAGGGCCGACATCGCCGCACTCATGACCGAAAAGAGGCAGAAGAAGGGGGCGGCCCTCGCGGAGGTCATCTCCAGTCTCCCCTCAGTGAACACCGGGGGAGCCGCAGGTGCTGAATCGGCCATCATCTGCTGGGGTTCCACGCTCGGGGTCTGCAGTGAGGTTGCTTCCGGCATGGGGCTCCGGCTCGTCCAGCCGGTCGTTCTTTCTCCCTTCCCGGAAAAAGGGGTGCGGGACGCCCTGTCAGGCGTTGCCAGGTGTATATGTGTCGAGGAGAATGCCGGGGGGCAGCTCTCGATGCTGCTCGCAGCGCACGGGATACCCGTGCATGCCCGGATACAGAAGTATGACGGCAGGCCGTTCTCCATTGAGGAACTGGAAGGCCTCATCAGGGAGGTGCCTGCATGACCGCGGGCAGGAACCTGATCACGGGCGCCCAGAACACCTGGTGCCCGGGGTGCGGCAACTTCGTCATACAGTTCGCTTTGAAAAACACCATCGAGGCCCTTGCAGGGGAGGGGGTGGACCCTGAGCGGATTGTCCTTGTCTCCGGGATAGGGTGCCACGCCAAGATTGCCGACTATCTCAACATCAACAGCTTTTACTCCATCCACGGCAGGACTCTTCCGGTTGCAACCGCGATCAAGCTCGCCAACCCCGATCTCGTGGTCCTCGCATGCGCGGGGGACGGAGACTGCTACGCCGAGGGACTGGATCACCTCATCTTTGCCGCAAAGAGGAACACGGACATCACCCTCATCGTGCACGACAACAGGGTCTACGGCCTCACCACCGGTCAGTACACCCCCACCTCGCCACTCGGGTTCCGGGGCCGCTCGACCCCCTCCGGAACCCTCGAATACCCTTTCAACCCCATGGAGATCATGCTGGCTTCCGGGGCCACATTCCTCGCAAGAGGATGCACAAGGAAGATGCCCCTCCTGCAGAAGGTGATTCTTGAAGGTATCCGCCATCCGGGCTTTGCCTTCATCGATGTCCTGCAGGTCTGCGCATCCTATTACAACCTCTCGGACTATTACGACCGGTGGGTGTATGAGATCACAGGCCACGACGAGGGGAATTTCGAGGAGGCCTGCCGGCTGTCAGGGGAATGGGATTACAATACGGATGCGCCAATAGGCCTCGGAATACTCTACCGCACCCGGAAACCCACGCTTGAAGAGCGGTTTCATGCCGCCCGTCACAGTGGAAATGACAGTGATGCGACGGTCAGGGCTATCCTCGAAAGGAGGAAATGATTTCCATGCACCCGCAGAATGGATCGCGGGGATATTTTTCCGGGAAAGGTCCCTTGCTGCTCCGGGGCGCTGGAACAGGTGTGCTGTCTTCTGGCGGGAGGGGATGCCAATGAGTGACAATAACCTCTTTGACATGGTGAAGGGGCACCTCTGCTCCTGCATGACTGATCTTGCGATGGACAGGAACGTGGAGGCGATCCTCAAGATGCCGCAGAGAGAGATCCACGTATCCATCCCGGTCAGGATGGACGACGGAAAGATCAGGGCATTCCAGGGATTCCGGGTCCAGTATAATGATGCCCTCGGCCCGACAAAGGGGGGCATCAGGTTCCACCCGGGAGAGACCATCGACACGATCCGCGGCCTTGCCGCACTGATGACCTGGAAGTGCTCCCTCCATACCCTTCCCCTCGGGGGTGCAAAAGGCGGAATCATCTGCAATCCGAAGGAGCTCTCGGCCCACGAACTGGAACGGCTCAGCCGTGCATATGTCCAGGTCATGTACCCGCACCTTGGTCCGGACAGGGACATCCCCGCGCCCGATCTCTACACCACACCAGCGATCATGGCATGGATGATGGACGAGTATTCCAAGATAGCCGGGAAGACCAGTTTTGGATCCTTCACGGGAAAACCGGTCGGCCTGGGGGGGTCAGAAGGGAGACTGGATGCGACGGCAAGGGGCGGGTGGTACGTTATCCGCGAAGCGGTGAAGGATCTCGGGCGCGAACTCCCCGGATTGCAGGTTGCGGTACAGGGATTCGGGAACGTGGGATCATTCGCCGCACTTCTCGGGCAGGAAGTTTTCGGGGCGAAAGTGGTGGCAGTCAGCGATAGCCGGGGGGGCATCTTCAACCCGGAAGGTCTCGATATCCGCGATGTCCTGTCGCACAAGAAAGCGACAGGCTCGGTGCAGCAGTACCGCGGCGCGACGGACATCAGCAACGATGACCTCCTTCTCCTCCCCGTCGACATCCTGATCCCGGCAGCCCTCGAAAATGTGATCAGCAGGTCGAACGCAGAAAAGATTCGCGCGACGATAGTGGCCGAATTTGCGAACGGCCCGGTTGACAACGAAGCCGACGATACGCTTTTCAGGAAGGGAGTGCAGGTGCTGCCGGATTTCCTGACAAACGGGGGAGGCGTGATCGTCTCGTATTTCGAGATGGTGCAGAACTTCAACATGGACCAGTGGGATGAAGGGAAAGTCCACCGGAAACTCGAGAAGAAGATGAGTGACGCCTACCATGCAGTGCATGATCTTGCTGTCCGGAACAGTGTTCCCCTGCGGCAGGCGGCATACTCGATCGCCGTCGCAAGGGTGGTGAATGCAATGAAGATGAGAGGCTGGGTCTGAAATTCCAATTCGCCTTTATATTTCCATACACCCTCTCACCAGGATTATGTAGGTGTGTCGCCAAAACAGTGTTCGCAGAAGTACCCCCTGACCCGCGGGACCCCCGGTTCTTCCGAAAAAAATCCGGAAAACAGACGCGTTTTGCGATGGTCGTCGGGAGTGAGTGAATGCTGGATTCATCCGTTTCGAGCGACATCTTCGCATGGGTCGTGCTGCCCCTGCTCATCTTCCTTGCACGGATATGCGACGTCAGCCTTGGCACGCTGCGGGTCATATTCATCTCCAAGGGATTCAGGCATATTGCCCCTCTGATTGGGTTTTTCGAGGTGATCATCTGGCTCCTTGCCATCGGGCAGGTGATGCAGAACGTGGGCAACGTGGCCTCATATATCGCGTATGGAGGAGGGTTTGCTGCCGGCACCTTCATAGGAATGGCAGTCGAGGAACGGCTTTCCCTTGGGAATGTTGTAGTCCGGGTGATCACGACCCATGACGCGAGGAACCTCGTGGATTCCCTGAGGGATGAGAACTTCGGGGTCACAACCATGGATGCCGAAGGGGCGAGCGGGGCTGTCAGGGTGGTTCTCACGATCAGCAGGAGGGAGGATCTTCCACGGGTTGTTGCCCTGATCCAGGAGTCCCAGCCAAACGCCTTCTTCACCGTCGAAGATATAAAGTCTGTCAGAGAGGGGGTGTTTCCCCGCAGGCATGGCGGAACACTCCTGAACTGGCGGGATCCCCACAGCTTCTTCAGGAAAGGAAAGTAACAGGCATTTTCGGACACATGAACCCTGGAGCGCCATTCCCGGGAGAATTCACACGAAATGCCTCGTTTTTGAGGCCTAGTAATTTAAAAAAAGCGCATGGACACGGGTAAAAAGAATACCGGTGGAGCCGGGATTCTTACCTTACCCTGTCGCGCTGCTGTCATCAGGGATACGCTTCCCGGATGGAAATGCAGGGAAATGTTCGTCCTCGTCTGAATGAATCCGCGAATCCTCGATTGGATCGGTATAGTCGTCAAACCAGAAAGCTTCGGGGTTGTTCCTGAATGCCATGAACCTGCCCACGTCTCTTGGATCGGCTGCCTGGTGATACTTGAAGTAGATCGCGGTATCTGTCATGCCCACAACTTCTATCTTCCCGGTCGCATGGGACATCACAAACCTGGCCCTCTTTGCAAGGCCCGAACAGGATGCCCTGGCCTTCTCGAAGATGATATAGGACTCTTCGACAGGCATCTCGAAGAGACGGTTCCCGAGTGTGGGGCGGCACTGGAAAACGTAGTAGGGGGGGACTCCGATGAAAGAGAGTTTTTTGAAGAGTTCTGTCAGGATCGCGGGATCGCTGTTGATCCCCCTGAGGAGCGGTGTCTGGTTCACGACAATGGCGCCCGCATCGCGGAGGGTGTCAAGCGCTGCAATCGCCTGTGACGTGAGCTCTTTTGGATGGTTGAAGTGTGCCATCAGATAGATGCGTTTCTCGGGAGTGCTGTAGGTCCTTATCAACCTGGGAAGTTCCGGGTCATTGAGGATCCGGTACGGGTTGAAGGCCGCCATTTTGCTTCCCAGCCGGATGATATGGACATGGTCGATCTGCCGCAGCCGGGAGATGATGCGCTCGAGCCTCGATGTGGCAAGCAGGAGTGGATCGCCTCCGGTGAGGAGGACGTTTGTGATCTCCGGGTGTTCGCGTACATATTCAATACCCTTGGAGAAGTCACGCGCGATCTCATCCGCCCTGTTCATGAAGAGCCTCTTCCTGAAGCAGAATCGACAGAAACCCCCGCAGACATCGACAGTGAGGAAGAGTGCAGTCTCGCGGTACTTGTGCTGGACCCCCGGGGCAACGGTGTAATCCTTCTCCCTGGAGGGGTCGAGTGCCCCCCATTCCTCGAGTTCCCGGGGGTCGGGAATGATGATTTTCCGGATGGGGTCCTCAGGATCATCCCAGTCGATAAGTGATGCATAGTATTCGTTGGTGCGGAAGGCGAACCTCCTGGTCACCTCCGAGAGTCTCTTTCTCTCATCCTCCGGGATGCCCGGGAGGTCATCGAGTGATGTGATATACACGGGATTCTTCATGTTCTGCTCCTGCGGGATCTCACCATCCCCCTGGTCGTGGCCGCCTTGTGTGAAGTTCCGCTGCAGGGAGTCCCATAAAAGATATTGCCTGCAGGGAGTCGGGGCGGGGATGGTAGAAAGTGCGCTTCTTTTTTAAGCTTCAATCTATTTATAATTTTTTATCTCTGCAATCAAAAACAGGGAATAAAGAAAGAATCTCTTGCGGGAAAACCTGAAACGCGGCAGTGGAGGTGCATCTCGACCGGAAGCGAAGACTTCCGTCATTCAAGCAGGACAAGACCTATCGAAGTGATGTTCCCGTGAACCATCATTCCGTACTCCAGGTTCCTGCAGGGAACCGTGTGCAGGTCCCAGCCGGCGCGTTTTGCGGTCGCAAAGACATCCATTCCCACCCCCTCCATGCTCGGCCGGACAAGGTCCATATGCCGGCACATTCTGCGGATGCTCTCATCGACGATACCCGGGTGCTCCTCTGCAACGCAGTGCTCGTGCTCGCAGTAGATGCAGGGGTATGCTCCAAGGCCGATTGCCTTGTAGAAATCGTCATAGAAGGCAGTTTTTTCAAGGAAGTGGACTGTGCCATTCACCCAGAGGATCAGGTCGCGGTAGAACGGGTGGAAATCCTCCGGAATCTGCTCCGGCGAGAGATCACGGTGCCCTGGAATGCCTTCGAACTTGAGGAGCAGCCCTGATTCGTATTCTTTTACCATCCTCCGCGTCTCTTCGGGCGTCGGGGTATACGGCGGACAATTCAGATGCTTCCCATATCCCTTGCAGCCGTAACGGCACTTGAACCGCACCCAGTCGGACACCACGATATCGCGGGTGGGGATGAGACGGGCTTCGGCTCCCCGATCCCCTGCAAGGAGGATCAGCTTTTGAATCTCCTGTTCGAGTGTTGTGGTCATGGCCGGGTCATGGAGGAACTCTTCTGCGGCGCTTATATAAACCTATCACGTGGGACTGGAATAAATACAGGGGAGTGCCTAAAATCTCTTCTATGAAACCGGCTGCCCATACCATATACGAACGGCAGGTACAGGCAGCCGGGGCCTCTTTCCGGGTCAGGATCCTGAAAGAAGACCTCTCAACTGTCTACCCCGGGATGGTCAGGTACACCATGGATTCCTGCAAGGGAGAAGACATCGTCGCTCTTTGCCGTACCAATTCCTATGAATACTCGCCATGCATGCCCTACCATGCGAGGGAAGTCGCTCTGGAGACCGTGAAGCGATGGGAATCGCAGTTGCAGGCCGACCCCGAAACCTTTCCCGATCAGGGCCTGGATATTGCCCCTGTAAAAGAGCGCAGGAAGAACGGGGGCATGGTCATCATCCAGGGAAGCCCGCGCCCGGGTGGGAACTGTGCCATTCTCGCCTCGTGGGCGGAAGAGGCGGCACGCGATTCGGGCATAGACGCGAATGTCATCTTTCCCCACGACCTCGATATACACCCGTGCATCGGATGCTACCAGTGTTACAACAAGGGATCCTGCGTATTCGGGGATGACATGACTTCCATTATTGACTCTGTCGCCGAAAGCCGCCTCGTGGTTATCTGCTCCCCGGTCTATACCAACACGGTGCCTGCCGGGCTCAAAGCCCTTATCGATCGTTTCCAGGCCCTGCACGCGGAAATGACTCTCGGGGGAAATGTGCATGGAGGGAAAGGGATGCTCCTCGCGGTTGCAGGACGGAAAGGAGCCGGAAATTTCAGGTGTGTGACGGGTGTGACGAAAGCGTTCTTCTCCCTCATCGGCATCTCTTCTCAAAGTCCTGTCCTCATCGACAATATGGACGAGGTCAGGGATATCAGGAGGACCCCGGGTATCGCGGCAATGGTAAAAAACAGGGTGAAGGCATGCCTGATGGAAAATCCGTAAAGACCCTTTTCGTATTATAGGTCCAGTGTGCGGTCCCCCGACCTCCGGATAAGATCCGGGCTGTCGCGCGAGGGATCATTCACTGCCCTGGATACAGGATAGGCATCGAGGATACTCTCGTCGCATGGAGCAAGGATCGATGCAAGGTCTGTTTCGCGGAGTGGCCCTGGCGACAGCCATCGCGCCTCATCCTCCCGTGCGAGGATCGCCGGCATCCGGTCATGATATCGCGCGACGAGGGGGTTTGGTTCCGTGGTGATGATGGTGAATGTCCGCAGCTCGGGATATCTCCCCTTCAGGACATCGTAGAGACCTGCAAATGAAAAGAAATCCTGGTCTTTCCGCTGTATATAATACGGGGTCCTCTGGGTTCCCGTCTTTTTCCATTCGTAAAAACCAGTGGCAGGGACAAGGCAGCGGTGTCGTGCAAGCGGGCCGCGGAATGCCGGGCGTTCCGCAAGAGTGTCTGCCCGGGCGTTGATGAGAGGTCTTGCACCCGTCATGTCCCTTGTCCAGCTCGGGACGAGCCCCCATGTCATGGGCCTGGCCACCTTCTCCCCGGAGGGAGTGGTATACACGACCGGGACCTGCTGGGATGGGGCTATGTTATACCGTGGAGAGAGGGCGAGGGCGGATTCATCCACACCGAACCGCTCCCCGAATCCCACCGTCAGTGTGATGGTGAACCTGCCGCACATGGCAATTCCCTCCTTCCCGGATCCTCAACAAGTCCTTCCAGCAATACGGGCAGATCCCTGATGTCATCGATGATGTACTGTGCGTTCCCGGTATCCCTTCCGGAAGAGAAGCGGTCCCCGTATCGTGCATATACAGTATACATGCCCAGTTCATTCCCGGGCGCGATATCACGCCCCGGGCTGTCCCCAATGACCATGGCATTTTCCGCGCATGTGCCTGCAATCTGAAGGGCATACAGGAAGGGAACCGGGCTCGGTTTCTTTTGCCATGTCATGTCGTAGGTCACGATATGATCAAACATCGGAAGGAGACCTGTCTTCTCAAGGCGGGGGACTGCATCACGGTGATGGGCATCCGTCACAAGAATAAGCAAAAATTCCCTCTCCGCCAGTTCGATGAGCGTCTCCGGGACTCCCGGGTACGGCGCGATGCGGGAGAGCTTCACATCGCGGTATATTGCACAGCACCGGGTAAACACTTCTTTTGAGGAGAGTCCGGCGTCTGCCATGAAATCACGGATATTTTCAGGATCCTCAAATCCCCGCGTCCTGCGGAGGAAATAAGAGAAGAGATGCTCCGGGGAGCCCACACCCAGCTCATCCGTGATGGCCCTGCAGGCAGCATGTTTGGCCTCCACAAGGTCAAAGAGGGTATTATCCATATCAAAGAGCAGAGTCTTTACCCGGGTTGTCCCGCATGCAGTTCTCACAGCATGCTTAGGTCTCTTTTGTCCCTTATGGAAGTATTGTTCCCACACCGTCCCGGATGCCCAATCCCCGCAAATAATGTGTGTGAGAGATAATTCCCGCGGTGGGAGCGCCGGGCATCCTGAAATGAAAACAATCACGATGTATCTTGCAAAAGGCCGGGCACACGGAAATCCCGCAGGCATTTTCATAGGTCAATCGTTCCATTTTCACGCTTCCTCGCAGGGACAGTATTTCACAAAATTTATCAGACAGACGTCTCAAGTGTCAATGCGAAGCTCCTATGGAAATTGTAAAGATCCCCCGGATGGAGAAGAAGGAGTATGATACCCTGATAGAGAAGGGCTATGTGTGCCGCATTGCCTTTCAGGGGGAGAAGTATCCGTATATCGCGCCTTTTCTCTATGTCTTCGATGGGAAATTTCTCTATTTCCTGTCCACGAAGTATGGAAAGAAACTTGAATATTTCAGGAAGAGTCCCTACGTGGCAGTAGAGGTGGAGAAATACACCCGTGATCTCTCCAGTTACACATTTGTCAGCATGCAGGGCTACTTAAAAGAGGTCACCGACTCGATCGAAAAGAAACTCATCCGCCAGGAGTTCGTGGATCTGATCAAGGAACGGCGCCTCTCCACGAATATCCTGGCAGCTCTCGGGCATTCACCGCAGGATCCTCCGGAAGCCATCGCCCTGGAAGAGCGGTCCCTCGTGTGGAAACTGACCGGAGTCATGGATATGGTTGCCCTGAAGAACCTCTGAACACTCTCTTTTTAATATGAAAATGCCTCCGGCATTTTCATCCTGTATGCATGTGTTTCGATCAGAATCAAGTGATTTTTTTCCCCATTCCACCGCCAGTTCATGCCCGCGCGGGATTACCCCCGGCTGATCCCAAGAAGATCCGCGAGTTCCCCCGCGGTATGAACCGGGGCCTGGCACGATCTTTCTGTGCATATATATGCGGTTGCAGCGCCTTCTGTTGCAGCATACGTTCGCGTGAAAGGAGCGAGCCTCATAAGTGCGTCCCTCTCTTCATCTGATCCCATTGACAAGGGAAGTGTGAATGGGAGGTAATGATGATCGAGGAGCGACTGCATCTCCCTGAATGTATGTTCACTTCTCTCTCCCGTGAGCACCACCCGGCTGGCAGGTCCTGCCGAAAGCGTGTATGCTGCCATGAACATCCCGCAGGACCCGGGACTGCGCGCGAGTATGGGCGAGTACATGCGGGAGAGCAATTCTGCCCTCCGGGTAAAGTCATCATCTCCGGTAAGAAGCCCGAGGCGCACGAGGTTTGCAAAGGAGAGGGAATTCGGGGAAGGTATTGCCCCGTCGGTGAACTCCTTCTGCCTCGAAAAGAGATCCTTTGCAGACTCCGGGGCGGAGAAGTACCCCCCCTCAGTGTTATCCCAGAACCGTTCCACATGCAACTCTTCGAGATCGAGGGCCGATTCCAGGCAGCGGGGGTCCCCTGATGCGATGTATACTTCGAGGAGACCATGGATCATCGCCGCATAATCTGCGGAGATGCCCGCAACCCCCGCAGCATTGTCCATCCATCTGTGGTACAGTCCCCCGTCGTCCATGCGCATGCGGGAGAGGATAAAAGACACCGCCTTTTTTGCAGCATCCATGAACTCCCCGGTGCCAAGTGCCCGGGAAACCATGGCCAGCGACCCGATTGCAAGGCCATTCCAGTCTGCAAGTATCTTCTCATCGCGAAACGGCTTCTCTCTCTGACCGCGGGCTTTCAGCAGGGTTATCCTCATCCGCTCGAGCCGCTCGTTCACCTGGGGGAGATCCATGGAGAGCACGTGCGCTGCTTTTTTGGGAGAATGAGTCCGGTGAAGGATATTCTGCCCGGAATAGCCCCCCGCAGCGGGATCAAAGAAATTTCCGTTTTTACTGACGGGATACACGAGGAACGCGACCCTGGCATCCTCCGGTTCCAGGAGTGAGGCTATCTCGTCCCTTGTCCAGAGGTAATACTTCCCCTCCTCCCCTTCGCTGTCCGCGTCCTCTGCGGAATAAAAACCGCCCCCGGGGGCTGCAAGCTCCCTGCAGGTATATTCCATGCACCCGCGTGCCACGTCGCCAAATTCCCTGTTTTTGGTTGCAAGGAAGGCTTCCGTGTAGGCCGCCGCTGCCAGGGCCTGATCATACAGCATCTTCTCGAAGTGGGGAACGAACCAGCGGGCATCGGTCGAATACCGGTGGAATCCCCATCCGAGATGATCGTATATACCGCCATTGGCCATCGAGAGGAGAGTATTTTCTGCCATCCGGCGCGCCTTTTCGTTCCCCGTCCATTTCCAGTAGCGGAGCAGGAAGAGGTGGAGGTGGGGCATCGGGAACTTCGGGGCGGGGCCGAATCCTCCGTTCAGGCTGTCATACCGGAGGATGAGATCTTCTGTCATACGCTCTGCGGCACCCCTGCCCACCCTGCTGCCCGCACGAATATGCTGGGAATCGATGATCGACCTGGCAAGAAGGCCTGCCGATTCCACCACCTTCTCACGGTTCTCTCTCCAGTACCTGGCCAGCTCCGGGAGTATCTCCATGAGACCGGGCAGACCCCCCCTCCGGTTCTTCGGCAGGTACGCGGCAGCATAAAACGGCTGGAGATCCGGAGTGAGGACAATATTCAGCGGCCAGCCTCCCGACCCGGTGAGAGCGATGGCTGCATGCATGTACAGGGTGTCGATGTCAGGCCTCTCCTCACGATCCACCTTAATGCTGACAAAATGTTCGTTGAGGAGAGCTGCAACGTCAGGATCCGAAAACGACTCACGCTCCATCACGTGGCACCAGTGGCACGTGGAATAACCGACCGAGAGAAAGATGGGTTTTTTCTCCGCCCGCGCCCTGGCGAATGCCTCGTCTCCCCACGGGTACCAGTCTACAGGATTGCAGGCATGCTGCCGGAGGTACGGCGATAACTCCCTGGCAAGACGGTTCGACCCCGATGCTTCTCTTTTTTCATCCGTTTCCTGTTCGTTCACAGATTCTCCCCCAGTGTATTTTTCCCGGATTCATCGCGGGCAATGCTGTAGTGGGCAAAGAAGAGAGCCGCCACTGTCAGGACCTGCACACCAGCTTCGAATCGCAATGAAGGCTCCATTCTTGGGATATGGGGCAACCCCCTTCATCAATATTCTTGCGGTGCACCGTGGCCTGGTGTCCATAACCCTTTTTTTCCAGTCCCCATGCGGGATCGTTAGACATAACTTTTTGCGGGGATGAGAGTATGGGTAATGGCAAAGGGAACGCAACCGGCGGGGGTTCATACAGAAGGCAGCCTGACCCCTGCCATGGCCCAGTACCAGGCGATCAAATCACGCCACCCGGATGCGCTCCTTTTCTTCCATATCGGTGACTTTTACGAGACGTTCGGCAAAGACGCAGAGACCGTATCAAGGGAACTTGATATCGTCCTTACCTCCCGATCAAAGGGCAGGGACGGCGCCCGTATCCCCCTTGCCGGGGTCCCCTGCCATGCCGCGGATGGGTATATCGCGAGACTGATCGAGAAAGGCTACAGGGTTGCAGTCTGCGACCAGGTGGAGGATCCGAAATCCTCCAGGGGAATCGTCAGGAGGGAAGTGGTACGGGTTGTCACCCCCGGGATGGTGATGGAGGAGAACCTGCTCTCGTCCCCTGCCGCCCGTTACCTGCTTGCAATATGCACGGACCGGAAGACAAAACAACTCGGGATGGCCTTCCTCGACATTTCGACCGGCGAATTTTTCACCGCGATGCTTCCCCACGAACCCGGGTTTGCCGGCCTGCAGGGTGAAATTGCACGGAATTCCCCTGCCGAATGCCTCATCCCCGAGGATGCCCCGGGAGATCTTGCAGAAATCCTTGCCGGAAGCGGCCTTATTGTCACCCGCGGCGCGGAGCAACTGTTCTCGATTGAAAAAGGAGAGGACGCCCTGTGCAGGCACTTTGGAGTCCCGAGCCTCGAGGGATACGGTCTCGAGCCGCACACATGTGCAGTCCAGGCTGCAGGCGCGGCGCTCCTGTATGCAAAGGAGACGCAGAGATCCGATCTCTCCCAGATCACGTCACTTTCCGTGCGCCACCCGGGGGGGTTCTGCCACCTTGATGCCATTACCCTCCGGAATCTTGAGATAGTGAAGGGGATCCGGGACAACACACGGGGGGGGACTCTTCTTTCCGTCCTCGATCGGACCGAAACCCCGATGGGGAGCCGTCTCCTCCAGCAATGGCTCTGCCAGCCCCTGGTCCGGGTGGATGCCATCAATGCCAGGCTTGACGCGGTCGAATATTTCCTCGGTCATGCTGCAGTGAGAATGGAAATCTCCAGGGCCCTGCACCGGTGCGCGGACATCGGAAGGATCGCCGGGAGAATTGCTTTCGGGAACGCGGGTCCACGGGATCTCAAAAGCCTGGAGGCGGCGCTCGGGACCATTCCCCGGATCAAGGCCATCATCGGATGCGATACTTCCGACGGACACCCGTCATTCATCCGGGATGCATGCGAATCGCTTGCAGATCTCTCCTGGGTGGCCGGGATCATCAGTGAGGCAATCATCGACGACCCTCCTGCTGTCACCCGGAACGGGGGGATGATCAGGGAGGGATTTTCGCCCGAGCTCGATGCACAGAGAAGTATCTCCACTTCGGGAAAAGACTGGATACTCGACCTCCAGCAGCGCGAACGGGAGAGGACGGGGATCAGGTCGCTGAAAGTCGCCTACAACTCGGTCTTCGGGTATTATATCGAGGTCACCCGCCCTAACCTCGCGCGTGTCCCGCCGGAGTACCAGAGGAAGCAGACCACGTCAACAGGGGAGCGCTACACCATACCGGAACTCCGGGAGAAGGAGGCCGTGATCTCGGACGCCGATGAAAAAAGACTCTCCCTTGAGCAGGAGGTGTATTCCCGTCTCATTGCACGTCTGAATGATGCGGTACCTGCCCTGCAGTCAGCCGCGGCAGGACTCGCACTCCTTGACGTGGCCGCTTCCCTCGCGACAGTTGCAGAATCGCACCATTACTGCAGACCCGTGATCGACGATTCCGCCCGCATCCTTGTGCGTGAAGGGCGTCATCCTGTGGTCGAAGAGAGCATGGCCGGAAAATACGTGCCAAATGACCTTGACCTCTCGTCCGACAGGGACCAGATCCTGATCATCACCGGGGCGAACATGGCCGGGAAGTCGACATACATGCGGTCTGCCGCCCTCGTTGCGATCATGGCTCAGGCGGGAAGCTTTGTGCCGGCAGAGTATGCCCTCGTCGGTGTGGTGGACAGGATCTTCACGCGGGTGGGGGCATTTGACGACCTTGCCAGCGGGCAGAGCACCTTTCTCGTGGAGATGCTCGAACTTGCGAACATCCTGAACAACGTCACCGGAAAAAGCCTTGTCATACTCGACGAGATCGGCAGGGGCACGAGCACCCTCGACGGCCTGTGCATCGCAAGATCCGTGCTCGAGCACCTTCACGGGAGGAAACCAGGGGGACCCCGGACGCTCTTTGCCACTCATTTCCACGAGCTCGTCGGGATGGAGGGGGAACTCCCCCGCATAAAAAATTTCCACTTCGCGGTGAAAGAGACCGGCAGCGGGGTGGTGTTCCTGCGAAAAATTATTCCCGGTGCCACTGACAGGAGCTACGGGATACACGTGGCGGCGCTTGCAGGAATCCCGCGCAGCGTGACCGACCGTGCAAGAGATCTCCTCCTCGAGATGGAGAACGGAACCTCCGGACACCCGCAAAAAACCAGGGTGAAGAGGTATACCCAGATGCTCCTCCCGGATGTATCCGGAATTGCGGAAGCGTCCCACCCGGTCCTGGAAACCCTCAAAAATATGAACCTCGACGACATGACCCCGCTCTCTGCACTCTCGCTCCTGTATGACCTCCAGAAGAGGGCGAGGGATACAGGAAGGTGAACGATGGACCTGCAGGACACGCCGGAAGAGATAAGGATCCTCGATGCGGATACCGTCTCGCAGATATCCGCCGGGGAAGTGGTGGAGCGCCCTGCATCGGTGGTAAAAGAGCTCGTGGAGAACGCGCTTGATGCAGGGGCCGGCAGGATCGACGTCGGGATCACTTCCCGGAAGGGGATGATCACCGGCATCAGGGTCAGCGACAACGGGTGCGGAATGTCCCCGGCAGATGCCGAACTCGCATGCGTGCGGCATGCCACGAGCAAGATCCGGACGTTTGGCGATCTTGCCTTCGTTCATTCCCTGGGTTTCAGGGGAGAGGCACTCGCGAGCATTGCTGCAGTCTCAAGGCTCACCCTCACCACCCGGAAAAGAGGTTCCTCCCTTCACGGGGTATGGATTGTCAACGACGGAGGGAAGGTAACCGGGAAAGGGATTGCCGGGTGCCCTGAAGGGACGACCGTCGAAGTGGAGGAGATCTTCTCCCACATTCCCGCACGGCGGAAGTTCATGCGATCGCTCGCCGCGGAGATGGCCTATATCACCGGGATCATGGAACGCACCATCCTCTCTCACCCAAATGTCGCGTTCCACGTCCTCCACAACCGGAGAGTGCTCATGTCTGGGCCGGGAGGATCACTCCATGAAACGGCATTGCACCTCTTCGGGACCGATGTCGCGTCAGCCCTCATACCCGTCTCCTATTCCGGTGCATACATCCGCGTCGAAGGAGAGATCTCCCATCCGTCGCTTTCAAGGCAGAACCATTACCAGGTGTTCCTCACCGTTAATTGCCGCCCCGTACAGTCCAAAGCCCTCGCTCTGGCTGTGCGGGACGGATACGGCACCCTTCTCCCCTCAGGCAGGTTCCCTGTGGCGATTCTCGATATCAGCATGGATCCCGGTCTCGTGGATGTGAACGTGCATCCCACAAAGCGGGAGGTCCGCCTCGGGAGAGAAGCGATGGTCCGGACGGAGATATCGCACGCAGTAAAACAGGCTCTCGAAGGGCGGGATCTCACGTTCGATGCGCGAAAGACCGACATACGTTCAACCCAGTCCACCATACCTGATGAGCAGATATCCACCGGATACAGGGCTGACGACCAGATTCCCTCCGGGATTGCGGAACCCGCGCGGGCGATACGCACCGATACCGACAGGCGCCTGAACCAGACGGAACTTTCACTCACTGGAGAGGGAGAGATTGAATCCCCGGTCCCCGAGATCGAATTTCTTGGCCAGCTCGACGACACCTACATCCTGGCATGCCCGAAAGGTGGTGAAGACCTCATCCTCATCGACCAGCATGCAGCACACGAGCGGATCCTCTACGACCAGCTTGAGGCGGCCCGGGGGAGGGACCCGGAATGCCAGGAACTGATCGTCCCGGTCGCCTTACACCTCTCACCACGCGAGGCGGCACTGCTCCCCTCTCTCATGCCTGTCCTGGAGGAGACAGGCTTCTCCCTCGAAGAGTTTGGGAAAGGGACGGTCTCGGTCCGTGCCATACCCGTGGTGCTTGGAAAACACCTGAACAGGGAGGGCATCAGGGAGATCCTCGCATTCATCCTTGCGGGGGAAGCACATACCGGACCATCCGACAGGGACCAGGTTCTGAAGACGATAGCCTGCCGCGGCGCAATCAAGGGGGGGACACCCTGCACCCCCGACCAGTGCCGGATGCTCATCAGCCAGCTCCGGAGGACTCCGCATCCCTTCAGCTGCCCCCACGGGAGGCCGACGATGGTCACTTTCAAAAAGAAGGATCTTGACAGTCTTTTTTACAGGAAATGAATGAATCGGGCTGTTTTTCTGCCCGTCCGGCAGAACAAAGCATATAGGGGAGCATGCCTGAGTATAGTGTGAACATGGTCCGTTGTGTGCCGCCACGCCACACGGAGGACAACAATGCCAGAAAAAACACACATGACCCTGATCCTGGCACTCTGCCTTTTATTGTGCGGGATCACAATCCCCGCCGCTGTATCGGCAGAGGGCCTGGCAGGGCATTGGATATCCAGCAGCACCAGTGTCTCGGGACAGGCAGTGGTGAATGAAACCGCAACCCTCAAGATGACCACCTTCACCGGTGATCTCCTCGAAAAGAAGGAATGGAAGTATTCAGACACTTTTTCAGCCACGCAACGGAACGCCTGGGGTTCGAACCTTTTCCTTGGAACCACCGAGAACACATTAATGTTCCAGTATTCGAGGATGGGCAGGATACCCCCGTTCTCTATCCACCTCTAATTTTTTATATGAAAATGGCTCCGCCATTTTCATTTTGTATGCGGGGTGTCAGTCCCGATTCGCATATGCGGTTGACCCCGCCGTCCATTGCCTGCGCGCCACATCTTCTCCCATGATGCCGGAAGGGATGGTCTGAAATGGGGAAAAGACCATTCACTCATGACATGATTCCCGGAGAACGCATCCGGCTCCTCAACACCCGACCGGTCCGGAGGGGGGCATACGTCCTCTACTGGATGCAGTCGTCCCCGCGATCCATCGCAAACCTTGCACTCGAACTGGCCATCGGCAAAGCGAACGAGCTCCGCATCCCCGTGCTCGCCTGTTTCTGCATTGACCCTTCCTACCCGGAGGCAAATCTCAGGCATTACCATTTCATGGCAGAAGGGCTGCTTGCTGCCGGAAAAGCACTTGAAGAGCGGCATATTCCGCTCATCCTCCTGGATGGGCCGCCTGCCAAAACCCTCCCCGGTTGCGCCGGAGAAGCCGCGCTCGTGGTGACCGACCGGGGGTACCTTGCCCTGCACCGCCAGTGGAGAGACGAGGTGGCCGAAAGTATCGGGTGCGCTCTCATACAGGTGGAGGACAACGTGGTCGTGCCTGTTGAGACGGCATCCGGAAAGGAGGAATGGTCAGCAGGGACCATCCGGATGAAGATACACCGCCACATGATGCGCTATCTCGAACCGGTGGCGCCTGGCCGCGTTTTATATCCGCGACCTGCCCCGGAAAGCCCCGGGCTCCCGTACCAGGACGCATTCACCCTCATAAAGGGGATACCGGGAGAACCCGCCGGGCCTTCCCCCTTCTACCGGGGAGGAGAAAACGAGGCGCTGCGCCGCCTTGACAGATTCATCACCCATGATCTCCCCTCATACCAGGCGATGCGAAGCGACCCTGCCTCTCCGGTCCTTTCGGGGATGAGTCCGTATCTCCATTTCGGCCAGGTATCCCCTGTCTATATCGCCCAGAGGGTGCTCGAATCAGGAAAGCCAGGTGCAGACGCGTTCCTGGAAGAGATGATTGTCAGGCGCGAACTCTCGATGAACTTCGTGACCTACAATCCATCCTATCACACCTTCGAGGGATTGCCGGGATGGGCAAAAAGGACGCTGTCGGATCACGCGGAGGATCCCAGGGAGCATGTGTATTCCGAAAAGGAATTCGAAGAGGGCAAAACCCACGATCCCTACTGGAATGCCGCGCAGCGGGAGATGGTTGCGACAGGGAAGATGCACGGGTACATGCGCATGTACTGGGGAAAGAAGATACTCGAATGGTCGGAGAGTCCCCCGCAGGCATACCAAATCGCACTTACACTCAATAATACCTACGAACTTGACGGCCGTGACCCGAACGGATACGCGGGGGTTGCATGGTGTTTCGGAAAGCACGACCGGGCGTGGAGCGAACGGCCGGTTTTTGGGAAGGTACGGTATATGAATGCTGCAGGGCTGAAGAGGAAATTCCGGATAGATCGCTATGTCGAGCGGATTGACGCTCTTGCGGAGGGACGCGCCCCTGCCAGGAGATACTGAACCGGGGGGCCTTACCCCGGAGGAAATCAGCGGGTTCAGGAGAGAGGTGTACCGGTTCTACCGGACCAGCCGGAGGGATCTTCCCTGGAGAAACACCTCCGACTGTTACGCGATCCTGGTATCCGAGATGATGCTCCAGCAGACCGGGGTGGAACGGGTACGCGGGAGATATGAACGATTCCTGGCGCGTTTTCCGGATTTCCAGTCACTTGCACGCTCGGATCTCGGAGAGGTGCTCTCCGAATGGCAGGGTCTCGGGTATAACCGGAGAGCCAAATTCCTCCATGAGACTGCCGGGATAATCGTCAGGGAACACGGAGGGGTCATGCCTGACGACGAAAGAATCCTTGCTTCATTCCCCGGGATAGGGAAGGCAACCGCGGCGTCACTGGTGGCATTTGCGTTCATGAGACCCTCGGTCGTCATCGAAACGAATATACGGCGGGTCTTTCTCCATTGTTTCTTCTCCGGCCGCGAATCCGTCACCGACAGGGAGATCGCCCCCCTGGTTGCGGCGACGTGCGACAAAAAAAATCCGAGAGACTGGTATTATGCACTGATGGATCTCGGGAGTGTCCTCAAAATTCGGGTATCCAATCCCAACCGCAGGAGCGCACACTACAGGAAACAGCCGGGGTTTATGGGATCGGACCGGATGATCAGGGGAAAAATCCTCTCTCTACTGGTAAAGGAGAAGAAAATTGTAGAGGAGGATCTTGCTTCCGGGCTCGATCCTGACCGGGAGAGGGTTTCCAGGATCATCAAAACGATGGAAAAAGAGGGGATTCTCGCCAGGCAGGGGGACCTGATCCTCCTCCCCGGGCGCAACCACACCGCAGGGGATTGACGAATACCCCGTCACGCCCTCAGGGCATACCCAATCAGGATGAGCAGGAGGCCGCAGTAGAACATGATTGCCCACGGCCAGGTGAATCCAAGGTCGATACTTTTCAGTCTTTCGAGATCCTGGATGAGGAGCAGGATGAACCCTGCCGCGAAACATACCAGGCTGATCTGCTTTTTTGTGCTTCTTTCCATGAAAAAACACCCTATATCTGCGTGCTCTAAAATACATTGGAAGAGGGGGGATATATTCCCTTTTCAGGCAGTTCTGCGAGAACAGGCAGGCCATCATGTCGTGGCGGAATGCCCTCTCACCAGGTCATGAAAGAACTACCGGGTCTTCTTCCTGATCCCGGGGTCTATCAGGATGACAAAGAGGTCGTGCTCCGGGATAGGGGGATTTTGGGGAGTCCCCCTGACGATGCGCTCGTCGGGGTAGCCCAGGTGTTCGCAGAGTATGATGGCGGGTGGCGGTGAGTCTTTGAGGAAGAGACCGGCCAGGGCGCTCACATCAAACTTCGGGTCTGCGATGAGAAATGCAGCCTTCCCTCTCGCCACCTCTGCAACAGCCTCTTCCATTGCACCGTGGTGATCGCCTCCGTGGGCCGATACGACAGATACACGTGCCAGCGGAATATGCAGGCGTGCCAGGGCAACCTGGAGGGAGGAGATCCCGGGTATTACCTCCCCATCGAGATATCCGAGCCCCGCGAGCATGGGGTCGCCGGTGGAGAGAACAACCGCGTTGTCCGGGAGGGTCGCAAGAGCCCGGTAATCCCGTATCTCATGCACCGTGCATTCTTCCCGGATGTGATCCCGGGCGAGATCGATGGCCCTCTGTGACCCGTAAAGAAGAGTGGCGTGTGAAATAACCCGGGCAGCTTCCCGGGTGAGCATTCCCGGCCCGCACCCCACTCCGACAATTTTCATCCGCTGTCCCCCAGGATCCTTCCCTCACGGGAAAGGATGACCACGCGCAACCCGGGATGCTCCCCCCGTATATTCCGGAAAATGCCCGCAACCATGCGATCGAATCCCGCCATTGCAGAGAGTTCCTCCACTGTCAGGCACCCGGTCCCATCGAGAATGTGCGGCGAAAAGAATTTCAGGATCAGTCCCGGGAGACCGCAGAGGATCACTTCACCACGCGCCCGCGCAAGCGCCTCCCGTATCCCGGACCCGGCAAGCACAACTTCATGGTCCGGGAAGAGGAGCCGTGAATGGCGCAAACCTATCCTCCCGGTCGTGATGACGAGCCGTTCCGCTTTCCCGATCCTCTCGAGCACCGACTCTGTGACATGATCATCCCATGGCTCCACGAGACCGGTCGTCCCGAGGACCGAGATGCCCCCCCTGATGCCAAGTGTGGGGTTGAGAGTGCGCGCTGCCACGGCCTCACCCCCCGGTGCCGAAAGTGCAATATCCACCCCGTAAAATCCAGTCTCCCGCAATGCGTCTGTGACTGCATCCATGATGCCCTGTAAAGCTGCCCGGCTGATGGCAGGCTCCCCTTTCCGCTGGCGCGGGGTATCCCGCTCAAACCGCCCGATACCGCTGCCGGCGGTGAGGGTGATGCCGTCGTCAGACGGGACCGCAACCGCATCGAACACGATTCCTGCGGTGGCGTCACCCGGATAATCCCCGGCATATTTTTCCGCCTGCGCATGCCCCATCTCCCCCCGGGCTGTGATATCCAGCACGAGTCCGCAGGGAACGCGGATCCGGACGCATTCCACAGGCCTTCGCAGGGAGAGGATCGCGGCATGGCATGCTGCAGCTGCCGTGGTTCCCGTGGTATACCCTCTCCTTCGCACCGTGCCGCCTGACGTGAGCACTGCAAGTCCGGATTTCACCATCGCCAGTGAGGATGCATCCCCGCACGCCTCGACCCATTCCGGGGGGTAGGGAAACCCGGTGACCGGATCAATGACGGGAGAGTCATCCCTGCTCATTCGTGTGCTGTTCTGCATAGATTGTGATGATCTCGTTGATGGCTGCGACCGCTACAGGGGTCCCCCCCCTCGTCCCTTCGTTGGAGATGGATGGAACAGAAAGAGTCCTCAACAGATCCTTTGACTCGGCCGCGTTGACAAATCCTACAGGAGTCCCCACGACCAGCGCAGGGGATGCGCCTTCCCGGATGAGATCGCAGAGAGAGAGGAGTGCCGACGGCGCGTTTCCTATCACAACCACTGCACCGTCGAGCATTCCCGCGAGTGCCAGGATGCCTGCCCGGGACCGCGTGATGCCGAGGCGGGGGGCCAAATCCGCGTGATCCAGTGCACAGATGACGTCGGAGTGATGCCCCTTCTTCTGGATTCCCACCTGCACCATGCGGATATCCGTGATCAGAGGTGCGCCCTCCGACAGTGCATCCAGGCCGGCCTGCACCGGGGTGTTCATAAAACGGAGCAGGTGCGCCATTGTAAAATCTCCCACCGCGATCGAGCACCTCTGGCGTATCCTGTCCTCGTAGCCCTGGTTTCCGAGTGTTTTTCTCGCAAGTGTCCTGCTGGTCTCTGAAATCCGGTAGGCCTCGTCCGTAGTGGCCCCCAGGTCAGTATACGTATTTCCTGTGGTATCCCCTCGGGGTGATGATCCCTCTCGCATGTGCTCCCTCCTTCCATATCCTGCTCTCATGCCCGCCGACAATGACCGTGCTGTGCATGTCCACCTGTTCTTCGAGCGCGGCTGCGTCTCCAAGTGTCGTGATTATGACTGTCTCGCCCTCGCGGCATGCATTCTTCACGAGGCCGAGAGGGGTGTCGGGGCTCCGGTGCCGTGCGGCAATCTCCATTGCCCGGGCAAAATTATGGGGACGACCCCTGCTTCTCGGGTTATACAGCACGACCGGGACACCCATGGCAAATGCATGCCCGAGCCTCTCTTCGATGATCTCCATCGGGGTGAGAAGATCCGAGAGGCTGATCACGACAAAATCCCCTGAAAGGGGTGATCCAAGTCTCGACGCCGCTGCAGTCGCAGCTGTGACACCCGGGATCACTTCTATCCGGGCTGTCGCCCCCTCGTGTTCCGCAACCTCCAGGACAATGCTTGCCATCCCGTATACCCCCGGGTCGCCTCCGCTCACCATGGCGACCACGTGATTTTCGGCCAGGGACACCGCTTCCTTTGCCCTTTCCACTTCTCTGCCCATGCTGCTCCGGATGACTTTCTTTCCCCCGAGGAGGGGAGACAGGGGGGCAAGATATGTCTCGTTCCCGATGACATACTCCGCATCGGAAATCGCCGAAACCGCACTTTCTGTCATATACAAGGGAGATCCCGGCCCCGAACCCACGATATAGAGGATTCCCCCCACCTCATCTCGCGATGGCAACGGTCACCTCTCCGAACACGGTTTTTCTCATTACTATCTCCTTTTTCCTGGATGTCGCAAGTGCCGCCGGCTCGGCGACACCGGCGAGGCCCACCGCACCCGCCCTCGAAGGCGATTCCGGGGGATGCCGGGAGAGAACCTCATCCTCCAGGAACACGAGGGTTCCCCCGAGTGCCCTCACCCCTCCGATAATGCCTGCCTCGTGGGCTTTCTTTTCGGTGGTGGCGTAGACGCATATTTCGTCCGGGGAGATGCGTTGGGCCTGGAACGCTTCTCTGAGCGCGTGCTCGACGGCCTCGCGGGAGGTTCCTCTCCTGCATCCCAGGCCGACCGAATATTCTCCGTCCTTCACAAGGATCGAGACATTATTCCCCGCGATAACCATCGCCGGGCCGGACACGGTGTACACGGGGACATCCCCATCCAGGAGAGCCGCGTTGACCGCAACAGTGGAGTTGTGGTTCAGCACCCGGCAATCCTGCGCTCCCGCCACCACCTCAACGGCAGCCTTTCCTGCCCGCTCCGTTGCGGTGGTGATGACAGGAGTGATGCCGAGTGACGCAAGCTCCCTCGCAAGGTCGTTGGCGCCGTGGTGTCCCCCGATAAGCGGGATGGCGAATGTGAGGCCCGGGTCCACGACCACGACCGCCGGATCCGACCACTTGCCCTCAAGGAGCGGCGCAATCGACCGGACGGCAATTCCTGCCGACATCACCGCAATGATGTGCGAGGAGCCGGAGAATGCCCGGCCGAATGCCTCTGCCGAGTAATAGGAAAAGTCGGCATGCAGGAACTCTGCGATTCTCCTTCCTGCCTCTTCGAACCTCCCGAGTGCAATGACCGTACGGCTCATGTATACAGTCGCGACCTGTGGTGACCCCATGATGCGGGGTCCAGCACCCCCCCGATGACGAGGAGGGCGGTCTTCTCAATTCCGGCGTCCCTGGCCCGGGCTGCGATATCGGCAACAGTTCCTCTCACAATCTTCTGGTCAGCCCAGCTGGCATGGTAGACGACTGCCGCAGGGGTCCCGGGGGGGCAGCGCACCCTCGCGGTGATATCCTCCAGGTGCGCTGTCCCGAGGAAGAAGACCATTGTGGCCTTGTGGGTGGAGAGTGTTTCGATCTCATCTTCCCCGAGAGTCGCCCCTGCGGGGCGCGTGATGATCACAGTCTCTGCAACACCGCCGAGTGTGAACTGCGTCCGGAGAGCCGCAGCCGCTGCAAAGAGCGAGGATACTCCGGGCACCACTTCATAGTCGATCCCGGCACGTGAAAGCCCCTGCATCTGTTCGACGATGGCGCCGTACAGTGAAGGATCCCCCGAATGAAGTCTGACCACGAGACCCCCTTCCCTCGCGTGCATGACCATGGCATTCACGATCTCTTCCAGCCTCATCCCGTAACTGTCTCTCTTGATCCGTGCCGGTGACTGTTCGACCAGTTCGGGGTTCACGAGCGACCCGGTATAGATGAGGACATCGGCCTGCATGAGCAGGCGCCGTCCCTTCACAGTAATGAGATCAGGGTCACCGGGCCCCGCCCCGACGAAGTAGATCTTATGCATAACGCCTTCCCGCATAGAGGATGCTTAAGTAGTCGCAGGTCTCGGGCAGAGCATCATCCCTGTAAATGCGCATATCCGGGAGGTACATCCTCTCCACGAGGATAAATGTGTCGTACCCCTCTTTCTTGAGTCTTTGGGCTGTGTCCCTCGGCCGCCGCACTTTCAGGAGTATCCGGCAGCGCGGGTCGGACCTTTCTGTCACCTGGAACCCCTCGGAGAGCGAGATTCCGGCAACTGCAGCAAAGGCTGTGATGGAACTGATGCCGGGCTCGGTCCGGCAGACGACCCCGGGGTAGAGGGCTCCCATCACATCGCAGAGGCGGGAATAGGTGGAGAAGAAATTGGGATCCCCGATCAGGGCAAGCACAGCGGTTCCCGATGCGGCAACTTCCGCGATCCGGCCCGCATTCTTCTCCATGCAGGACCTGATGTGCGCCTCATCGTCGGTCATGGGAAAGTCGAGGATCTCCGCATCCCTGTAGGGTGCGACCAGGCAGTGTGCAAGCCTTCCGGGCACAAAGACGGCGTCCGCTTCCTTGAGTATCCGCACCGCCTTCAGGGTCAGCAATTCGGGATCCCCCGGACCGAGGCCCAGTCCTACGAGCACCCTGCTGCCCCCCCGACGATGACGGCAACAGGGTGGGCAGGTTTCCACATGAGACCTGACCCCAGGGGACTCGCATGGGAGACCTGCACGTGTATTGCCTCCCTGTATATCCCCAGTTCCCTCATCTGCGATATGGCGGCAGTGATGGTATCAAGTTTCACCGCATTCACGACTATGGTTCGCACCTCCTGTCCGGCAAGGAGCGCAAGGATACGCGGCATATCCCTCGATCCCCCCAGGAAGGCGCAGTCGGGGCGGGAAAGATCCGGGATGATGTCGGCGGCGTTCCCATGGAAAAATTCGATATTGGTCACTCCTGCCCTTTCCGCCTCCCTCCTTGCATGGAGGACTGCCTCCTCCCGGGTATCGATTGCGTACACGCTCTTCACTGTCCGGGCCGCGTGGATGGAGACTTTTCCGGTCCCGCAGCCGATATCCATGAACAGGTCGCCGGGCTGCAGGTCCAGCTTGAAGAGGGCTATTGCGAGGATCTCGTCTTTCGTGGGTCCGCCCGGAAGTCTCATCCACAATCACCTACCAGATGCGTCCCCGTGGAGTATTAATGCTTGTTTTTCATGGAATCCGGGTCACCGTGCGGGCATTATTGGGACTCGTTTCAGAATGCCCCGGGAATGAAGGACTTATTTTCCCTGGCGATGGAGATGGGGGGCTTGACCCACATTTGTGTATCCTTCCGAAAAACCTCTCTCGTCTGTTCACCTGCCATGCAGGGCCCGTCCGGAACCAAAGGCATAAGGATCCGGGAAGAGATTTTTACACGGTATCATCCGATGGAACATCACCCTCGCCTGCGTGGCCTGATCACCGATATCGACGGCACACTCACTGATCCCGGCAGGAGGATTCATACCGGGGCGATGACACTCATCCGTGACCTTGTTGACAGGGGCATTCCCGTGGTGCTTGCAAGCGGGAACACGTCGTGTTTCATGGATGCGGTTTCCAGGATGATCGGCACCGGCGGAACATACATCGGTGAGAATGGCGGGATCATCCGGACAGGGTACGATCAGGATCTCACCCTTCTCGGCGATGGCGGCCCCCCACGGAGGGCACTCGACGATCTGATGCACGCTTACCGGGAAAGAGGCATTACACTCGATCTCTACAGCCTCCCCTATCGTTTCGTGGACGTGGCGTTCGCAAAGACCGTTCCCGTTGATGAAGTCCGCGGGATGATCAGGCATCATCCCGTGGAAGTTCTGGATACGGGATTTGCCATACACCTCCATCCCCCCGGGGTCAGCAAGGGCGAGGCATTCTCAGTTCTTGCCGGGATGCTGGGACTGGCTGCAAAGGACTTCCTTGCTGTGGGCGATGCAGAGAACGACATCGATCTGATAAAAAGGGCCGGGGTCGGTGTCGCGGTGGCAAATTCCCATCCTGACCTTGCACGCAGTGCCGACTGGGTCACGAAGAAAAGGTACGGGGACGGGTTTGTCGAGGCAATAAAGGAGTATTCGTCTTATTTCCTGGAGAGGTAGCGGTCCACAACGATGTAGTCCTTGATATCCTTCACCGCCTCGAACGGGACATACAGGCGGTCTCCTTCTGTCCGGTATCCCGATGTGTCGAAGGAGGGATCCGGGTAGATGATCAGGTCGACCACCTGGCCGGTCTCGAAATCGACCACCAGGTTCTTGAGGGTGCCGATCACCTTCCCCTCATTCGTGACGATCTTCTTCTTGGATAGCGTGCGGGCAAGGACTCTTGACATGAAAAATGGTGTAGCCCTATTCATATATAAAGATGTTTAAAATCGCCTGGATTGTTCCCATTTCGGTTGTATATTCATGGCTTTTTTAAAATCAAAGAGCAGAAAACCGTCATTGCGGTCCACCGGCCCCTCAAAGTGACGGGAAGACCTTGATGATATCTGACTGTGTGAGTATTCCCACCGGGCGCCCCTCATCCACAACGACGAGACGGCCGATATCCTTCTCCTTGAAACTCCGTATCACCTCGAAGAGCTGGACCGACGACGATGCAATGACCACATCTGCGGTCATGATAGTCGAGACCGGGGAGTCCATGGGGGTTTTCTTCTCCATTGCCTTCGCAACGTCGCTCATGGTGACGATCCCAAGGAGGTGATCCCCTTCGATGACAGGTGCCCCCCTGATATGGTGGGAATTGAATAGATGGAGTGCTTTTTCGAGAGAATCTTTTCTGGAAAAGGAGATCAGAGGGCTGCTCATGTAGTATTTTATCGGTTTTTTCGGGAGTGATATCATCTCGAAGATGGATATGAGCAGGGTCTGGGAGACCTCGTCCCTTCCGTACACCTCCCCCCGTATCAGCAGCTTGTTCACGGGCGTCGGGCCGATGGTGATCTGGTCCCCGATCTCGAAACTTTTCACAGAACCCATCAGTGTCGCATTCGCCCGGCAGATATCGGGATGGCAGAGTGTGGTGAATGCGATCTCCACCACCTTGACACCCTGCACTTCATCGCCGTTCCTGGCTATCTTCACATCGTATTCCTTGTCAGAAATGTCCAGGTTCAGGGCCCTGTACCCCTGGGCAGTCGGATTATATCCCCCTTTAGGCCCGGGAATCCCGTCAACCAGTCCGATAGCTTTTAAGGCCTGCATCTGGTTCCGGACTGTTCCCGGGTTCCTCTTGATCACCTCCGCAATCTCCTCTCCTTTTATCGGGTGAGAATGCTGGCGATAAAGTGTAATAAGCGTTATAAGGATGTCTTTCTGGATTAGGGACAAATCCATAATGGTTTATCATCTGCGCGGGCATATATAGATTAGGTTGAACCATAGTGGAGTTTGAGAGCATCCCCACGGTGCCTACCGCCGACGAGATCCTGGACCGGAGTTTTCGACGGGCGGCATCGAAGATGAAGCTCAAAAAGAACAAGGACCGTGCCAACGAGGAGTTCGTCCGTGCGACAAGCCAGGCCATCCATGACCGCCTTGTCAGGATCATCCAGTCTTTTCCTGAATTCGACGCCGTCCCTTCCTTCTACCGCGACATCGTGGATATCAAGTGGGGTCTCGATCGGGTGAAAAAAGCTCTCGGGGGTGTTGGCTGGGCTGCCCGGTGGGCCCGCACCCACGGGCCTGGGCTTGCCTACCAGACCAGGAAATCGGAGAATCCCTCGCAAATCCGCAGGAGGGCGGTGGCAAGGCTCTCTTCGGTGGTGCACCAGATCGAGGACGATCTCCTCTTCCTGAACGAGGTCCGCAACGTCATCAGGAAACTCCCCCATGTCAGCGATGAATTCACTGTCGTGGTGGCCGGTTATCCCAACGTCGGCAAATCGTCCTTCATCAGGCTTGTCTCAACAGCAAGCCCCGAGATCGCGGCATACCCCTTCACCACAAAAGGAATCATCGTGGGTCACAGGGCTATAGGCCGTGAACGCATGCAGTTCATAGATACACCGGGGGTTCTCGATCGGCCCGCGGAAGAACGAAGCGTTATCGAACGCCAGGCACTCACCGCCATGATCAACCTCGCCTCGGTGATACTGGTCATCCTCGATGCCAGCGAGCATTGCGGGTATCCGCTGGAAGACCAGTTCAGGCTTCTCCACGAGATCGAGGAGATGGTCACGGTCCCCGTCCAGGTCGTGATCAACAAGTCGGACATCACCTATTTTGACGGGTATATCAACATGTCCACCGAGACAGGGGACGGCGTCAACGAAGTGGTCGAGAACCTCCTCGCCCTCCGCGAGAGGTCAGAGGAGGAGATGGAGGGCATACCCGGCTAAAAATCCAAGGATTGCCCCCCCGTTGATGGGGGGGAGCCCTGCCTGGGGTTTCCCGCGGTTGACATAGACGAGCAGGACGGAGAGGCCGGCCACCGACCCGATCATGGCCCCGAGGGCCGGCATCGTCAGCATGCCGATCCTCGTCCCCTGGATGAACACGTTCGCAGATACGACGAGCACCGCAGGCATGATCAGGTCTCCCATCCCCATGATGAACGCTGCCCGTTCGCCCTCTCCGATGGGGCCGACACTCTCCCGGCGATAGCTGTACCCGCGTTTCTTGGGGACGACGAAGAGGATCGGGCTCTTTGTCTCCACCACACCCTCTGCGAGCGTGATCATATGCCGTGTCTTGTAGACGGATATGGCATCGTAGACCGCAAGCAGCAGGAGAAGGATGATCACCGGGACGATCTCGAGGGATATGCCGAATATCGAGGCAGCTCCCGCTGCGATTAGGAGACCGAGCGTGTCGATGACGTACCACTCGGGATAGAGGTAGAGGACCAGGGTGGCAGCGACAGCCGGTATGAATGCTCCCGCCAGGGCAACGAGGGGGTCGGAAGCGAGTATGTAAGAGACGGACCCGAAAATATAGACAAAAGTGAAGAAGATGGAGACCGCGATGATGACCCCGATAAAACGGCGGAGCCTGAATTTGATGAGGAGAAGCAAAAAAGCAGTGAAGACAAGCAGGATCGCGATGAAGATGAAGGGATTCGCCACCGATGAGGGATCCTCAAAGGCCGCCATACCTGATTCCTGCATGGGGAAAGAGAGTAGAATGGCCCCTATTTCTACAAGGACGAGCATGGCAGGCATGGCCAGCATGGGTAGCATCTGAGACAGTTTCATTCTGTTGGACACCTATCCGGATTAGTTTTATACATAGGTGTTCATCATCTAAAAGCATGGATATTCATGAATACCTGGGGGATCTCCTCCTTCTTCTCATCCTCGTGATCTCAACCCTTGTGCTGGTATTTCACCTGAACTTCGATCTCGTCAAATCCTTTGCTGCGGCCCTTATGATGCTCTCGCTCGGAGGGCTCATCTTCCTCGTGCACTGGAAGGTGAGGATGATCGAGAAAAGTCTCTTGAACAGGGAACGGATGGTGAGGATGAACATGGAAGAGATCGCCACAAAGATGGCGCAGAAGTATGACAGCCATGTCTCCCATATCGACGGCGTAGTGGAAGAGTTCTCGAAACGCGTGTACCGCTGATCGAAGGACCCGTCAGTGCAGGTTTTCCATGGGCGTCGCATTCCGGGACATACTCGGGGAATACAAGGAACCTGTCAGCTGGGAGTCCCTGCAGGGGATAGCCGCAGTCGATGCGCACAATGCCCTCTACCAGTTCCTGAGCATCATCAGGCAACCGGACGGAACACCCCTCATGGACCAGAAAGGCCGTGTCACCTCCCACCTGTCAGGCATCCTCTTCCGTTCGGCCAGTTTTATTGAGAAGGGCATCCGGACGGCCTGGGTATTCGACGGGACTCCTCCCGCGCTCAAGCAGGAGACAATCAGCGAACGGCGGGCTGTCAGGGAAGAAGCGGGTGAAAAATGGCAGGAGGCGCTCGCACGCGGCGATGTGGCCGCGGCGTATAAACACGCCCGGTCTTCTTCGAGGATCGACGAGGAGGTGATCAGGACAAGCCGGGAACTCCTTGGCCTCATGGGACTTCCCTGCGTCCAGGCTGCAAGCGAGGGCGAGGCGCAGGCAGCTTTCATGGTCGGCAGGGGTGATTGCCGGTACGTGATCTCGCAGGATTATGACACGCTCCTCTTCGGGGCACAGGTTCTCGTGCGCAACCTCACGGTCAGCGGGAAGAGGAAGATACGGGGGAGGACCATCTCGGTGTCACCTGAGAGGATCATGCTCCCCGACGTGCTGAAAGGGCTCGGATTATCAAGGGATGACCTCATCAGGGTAGCGCTGCTGGTGGGGACCGATTTCAATGCAGGGATCAGGGGCGTCGGAGCAAAAACAGCCCTCAAAATTGTTCAGAACGGGGAATTTGCGAGAACGATACAGGAGAAGCTTCCTGATACAGACTGGGAGGCCGTCATGGAATTCTTCCAGGATCCGCCGGTCTCGGAAGAGTATTCCCTGGAATGGAAATCCCCGGACCGCGAAGGGATCCTTCGCATGCTCTGTGACGGGTTCGACTTTTCAGAAGAGCGAATCCAGAAGGCGCTGGAAGGGATTGGTGTGAAATCGGGGCAGAAGACACTTGATTCCTGGTTCTGACTGGTCTCACGAAGCCGCTTTGTGATTCCTCCCGGCACATAAGGGGGGCATATTACACGACAACGCGGACGAATTTCTTTGGAGTAAAGTATCAACTTATCCCCTCAGATTTCTCTCACAGTTGAATGATTCGCCGGACCTTTATCCTTCCCGGGTCAGAACGGTGATGAATTCTCCATACATATTCAGCGGGCTACAGAGGCGATTTTCTCCCGCTGGATCCCTTCCCTTGGATGCAGGTTTCCTTTTCAGGTATCCCCAGGAACCATTCTCATCCAGTGATGTGATTCCCTATACCGTCGCTATATTGCTTCTCTCCCTGATTCACCAGTCAATGAACAAATCCCTGGGATGCGATACATGTGCATGCCCCCTCAGGTATCAGAACGGACGACGGATTTCCAGGAGACCTGGCGGGTTATGAGAGGCTGCCTTTTTTAAGGGTATAGTGTCATTGTTACCACCAATCCAACTTACAAATCACAACAGTGGATTAAAGGAAATCCAGTCATAAAAATCCAAGTGAAAAAAGTGCGTGTCGTCGGTTTCACTTCTCATATGCGATTGACCCCGCCGCCCCCGAAAATACCGCGGGGCTACCGCCCTCGACCCGGGGCGACCTGCGGTCACCGATAAGTCATCATAATTTGCAGGGTTCTACTGACAATACTCACGAATTCGAGGACGGCGGCGGTTCAAAAACTATTCGCATTAGCCTTGAAGAACGAAGTTATAATGTGATATTCACAAAAAACAAGGGATCCCGCCTTAATGCAACGCGATTATTTACATCGTTTGATGAAAAGGTCGGTGGCCAGATTGTCACTATACCCTTTTAAAAATTGCATTTTGGACATGCAATTTTTGCCTCCCCGCTGTTTTGTGTGGGGAGAGACATATTATTCATTCCGGGTCTGGGCACGGGTACGCCACGGCCGTCCCTTCAGGGCATACGTCTCCATACATAGAAAAAACGCTGAACCGCCGTGATATGACCCATCACACCAAAAACCACGAGAAGCCAGCCCATGATGGAGAGCTCTATGAAATGAACGGGGACAATCATGGTAAGCACACCCGCTAAAATGATCAGCACGAGTCTGTCCGCCCGCCCGAGAACTCCCCCATAGTACCTCCCCACTCCGACCGCCTGCGCCTGCGTCCCGAGATATGATGACATCAGTACGCCCGTGAGCGCAAACACCCCCACCTGCCAGCTGGCAAAGCCGCCTGCAAAGATACCTGTGATGATGAAGATGTCCGCATACCTGTCTATGACATGGTCGAGGAAATCACCCTTTTTTCCTTCGATGTTCTGGGCGCGGGCGAGCGCCCCGTCAAGGCCGTCGAAGAGGGCATTGAGGGCAACACAGAGGGTTCCTGCCAGCACATTGGTATAATAAAAGGCGATGCCTGCCGCAGCGGAGCATATGAGCGCTCCTATAGACAGGTTGTTTGGGGTAAGTCCGGTCTTTTCTGCGGCGGAGATGAAGGGGGCCATGATGTCCTTCATGTACGGCCGGAGGATCTCAAGCGTCATGCCGTATCACCCAGGTATCCAGACCAGTCGATGAAACCGAATGACGGGGGGATTTCGCCCGCAACGAATCCTTCAATTGTCCCGACAACCCCATCGACATCCGCATCCGTTGTATCGATCTCCAGAACCTGGTCGCGCCGGAACTCTTCAAGCGTCTCGATGAGCGTGACATCCAGGGCTTCCGCCTCCACGTTCTCGAGGACTTTTGCTTCCTTATAGCCCCTTGCCCTCAGCCTTGATGCCAGCACGTCGGGCCGGCACCGGAGCACCACGATGAGGTCGCAGGGGAGGAGATGTGCCAGGTGGCCCTCCACATATCCATCAACCTTTGGAAATTCCCGGGCCCAGCGCTCCTCATCGATAACCAGGGTGTCTCTTTCCTCATCCCTCTCCAGGGTGTATGGTGTGATTGTTGATGCAAGATCCACCACGTGGCGGCCGCGTGCACGCAGCGCCCGTGCGACACTCGATTTCCCGCAACCCGGTATACCGGTGATCCCGATCATCATAATGCATTGATCGCGTTCAGGAACTGCTCGTTCTCCCATTCTTCACCAATACTCACACGGATGTAGTGCAGACCGAGCCCCGGGAAGCTCTCGCATGAGCGGACGAGAACCCCGGCCCCGGCGAGCCTGTCTGCGATCTCTTTTCCGGTTGCTGGGCTGACGTCCACCATGACAAAATTTGCTCCCGAGGGATAGACCGGGTACCGGCATTCCCTGCCCAATTGCTCCCTCAGTCTCTTTACCCGCTCCACCGCCTCCTGCACGTGAAGCGGGTCTTCCAAGGCACCGATGGCCGCTGCCGCAGAGACAGAGTTCAGCGAAAAGGGGGTGGCGGCACGCATGTAACAGGGGATGAGCCATTCCGGCATGAAGGCATAACCGACACGGAGACCAGCCAAGGAGAATGCCTTCGAGAAGGTGCGCCCGATAATCAGGTTGTCGTACTCGTCCATCAGGGGGCGGTAGTCATGCTCACAGAACTCCACGTATGCATTGTCGAGGAACAGGACTCCGGTAATCCCGGAGAGTATCTCCTCGATGTCGCGGGGGCTGGTCACGGTCCCTGTCGGGTTGTTGGGAGTGCAGAGGAAGGAGACCTTTGCATCGCGGGCAGCCCGCGTAAATTCCTGAATGCCGACTGTAAAGTCAGGGTTCCTGGGGACATTTGCGACCGACGCACCCTGCGCCATCGCAGCAAGGCCATAGAATGAGAACGTCGGGACGGACACTGCAACCTTCTCCCCGGGGGACACCAGTGTCCTGATCACGGTCTCGATCACCCCGTCCATGCCGACGCCTGTCACGAACCGGTAAGGCCCGTGATATGCCTGCAGGGCACTGATGAGCTCGCCCATCCGCTCATCGGGGTAGCGGTTTACATCCACGAGGGCCTGGTATCCCCGTTCCACTGCACGCGGCGAAGGGGGCCGGGGATTCTCGTTGCTGGCCAGGCGTGCGACGCGGCAGGCCTCCTCCTCCCCTGCCACATCCGCTGCCCGCCGTGCAAAGACATACCCGCCGGAGCGATAACACTCGCGGACCAGTGAACTATTACCGGAAATTCTTTTTTCCGCCATTCTGCCCCCTCGTGCAAGTCCTTTCAGTATATGCTCTCCTCTCTTAATAATGGCGTTGCATGAACCCGCCCTGCCATGAACCGGGCTTTTTCTGTATTCACGCGATAAGACAACCCGCTGGCAGGATGCCTGCATGGCAGGACCCGAATCCTTTTATGGTTACGTATGATAGGAACACTTGCAAAGGGGTTGAATCACATGGAACAGAACAGGTCGTATTCACTGCCGGCACTGCCGTACGATTACAAGGCACTCTCCCCAAGCATCTCGGAAGAGCAGCTGCGCATCCACCATACCAAGCACCACCAGGGATATGTCAACGGTGCAAATGCCATTTACGAAAAACTGGACAAGACACGGAAAGAGGGAACAGATCTGGACCTGAAGGCAACCTTCAAGGAACTCTCCTTCCACCTGGGCGGCTTTCTCCTCCATGCGCTGTACTGGGAGAACATGGCACCTGCGGGAAAAGGTGGAGGAAAGCCGAAAGGAGTCCTGGAAAAACACATCGAGAGGGACTTCGGCTCCATCGAGCGTTTTAAGAAGGAGTTTGCCGCCACAGCAAACAGCGTGGAGGGATCCGGATGGGCCGCGCTCTCCTACTGCCCCGGGACCGGGCGGCTTCTCCTGATGCAGATCGAAAAGCACAACGTCAATGTCTTCCCT
The DNA here is from genome assembly GCA_964452625.1 of uncultured Methanolinea sp. Classification (GTDB taxonomy): domain Archaea; phylum Halobacteriota; class Methanomicrobia; order Methanomicrobiales; family Methanospirillaceae; genus Methanolinea_A. The sequence continues at coordinate 128,060 of CAYVMJ010000001.1, read as the reverse complement.
TCTCTCTCAATCCTGATGGTGGTGGATGTCTGGGAGCACGCATATTACATCGATTACAAGAATGACCGCGCAAAATACCTTGAGAACTTCTGGAACATCGTCAACTGGGATGCCGTGAATCTGCGGCTGGAAAAAGAGTTGAAAGGGTAAAAAAATTCCCCTTTTTTACTATGAAAACGGCTCCGCCGTTTTCATTCTGCATGCCTGTGTTCCGGAGACAATTATGATTTTTTTTTATCCGAGCGCTTCCTTGAGAATTGCGCATGCCCGGTCGATCTCATCGCGTGTGATGACCAGCGGCGGCAGCAGGCGCAGGTTGCCGTCGGCAGCACAATTGACCAGCAGCCCGTTCTTTGCACACTGCTTCTGGACTTCCGCACAGCGGTCCCCGACAGTCATCCCAATCATCAGTCCCCTGACCCTGGGCCGGTACTGTGAAAGTGCGGTCCCGAACCGTTCGCCTTTCCCCGCGACCTCCGGTAAAACCTCCTCGATGACCTTCAGCGTTGCCAGGGCGGCGGCACATGCAAGAGGGCCCCCCGCAAATGTGCTGCCATGTTCACTACTCTTGAACTCAAGCCCCTCGCGGGCGAGAAGCGCCCCCATGGGAAAGCCGCTTGCGATCCCCTTTGCCAGCGTCACGATATCGGGTGACACCCCGGTATGCTGGATGGCAAGCCATTTGCCTGTCCTGCCCATCCCGGTCTGCACCTCGTCGACGATCATGAGCGCCCCCGTCCTGTCACAGACCTCCCTGATATCCTCGAGGAATCCCTCAGGCGGGGTGAGGACGCCTGCCTCTCCCTGGATCGGCTCGACGATGACCCCCGCGGTATCGCCGTCCACCGCCTTCTCCACCCCCTCGATATCGCCATACTCGACAAATGTCCTCGCCATCCCGAGCGGTTCGAAAGGTTCGCGGATGCCGGGCTTGTGCGTGACCGCGAGGGAGCCGATGGTCCGACCGTGGAACCCGTGGGTGAAGGCGACGAACTTCTTTCTCCCGGTCCGGACACGCGCCAGCTTGAGCGCACCATCCGTCGCCTCTGCACCGGAGTTGGAGAAGAATGCCTTCGCCATGCCGGTTTTCTCCACGAGTATCCTTGCCAGTTCAGCCTGGCCCGGGACATAGTAGAGGTTGGAACAGTGGATAAGCCGCTTTGCCTGCTCGCAGATCGCCCGGCTTACCGCGGGGTGGCAGTGCCCGGTGCTGCAGACCGCGATACCCGCCACGCAGTCGATATATTCTTTGCCGTCCGAATCCCAGACCCGCGAGCCCTCTCCCCGGACGATCATCGTCTCCCGGGTGAAGGCAGGCATGTAATACCGGGCTTCGAGCGCCCGGAAATCCTCATTGTTCTGCATCGTATCTCCCAATGGTCTCTTTGCGCTACTCATACTCGATCGTGGCAGGAGGTTTCGGGGTGATGTCATACACCACCCTTGCCACGCTCGGGATCTCGGATGTGATCCGGGATGCGATCCTGTCCAGGGCATCCCACGGTATATGGATGGGGTCTGCGGTCATACCGTCACGCGAGTTCACGGCCCTGACCGCCACAACCCACCCATGCACGCGGTTGTCCCCCTTTACGCCAGTTCCCAGTCCGAGCAGGGCTGCAAAACACTGCCATGGATTGAACTGCTCCACGATCTCGGATTCTGCGATCCAGTTTGCCTGCCGGACCACCTCGATGTTCTCGGGTGTCACCTCCCCGACCACCCTGACCGCGAGGCCCGGACCGGGGAATGGCATCCGGTGCTGGATCTCCCGGGGGAGGCCGAGCGCCCCTGCAAGCACCCGGACTTCGTCCTTGTAGAGATCCCGGAGAGGCTCGATGACAGTCTCAAACTCCATTTCGATCGGCATTCCTCCCACGTTATGATGGCTCTTTATACCCCCTTCGCTCTCGATCCTGTCAGGGTAAATCGTCCCCTGCAGGAGGGCTTTTGCCCCTGTCCTCCTCGCTTCGCGTTCAAAGACCCTTATGAACCGTTCCCCAATCACTTTCCGTTTCTTCTCGGGATCCCTGATCCCCGAAAGTGCAGACAGGAATTCCCCGGCAGCAGGGACCACGTGCAGATTCATGTGCCCGAACACCTGGGAGATCCGCTCCGTCTCTCCCCTGCGCATCAATCCGGTATCCACGTAGATGGGTTCGAGGCGATCACCGATGGCTTTCGCTGCCAGGGCTGCACAGACGGAACTGTCAACGCCCCCCGAGAGAGCCATCACCACCCTCCGGTCTCCGGCATCCCGCCGGATCTCCTCCACCGCATCTGCAATGAACTTCTCCGCATTCATCGTGCTTTCACCTCGTCTTTTCTCTTGTTTTGTTCACCGCAGGCCTTCACAAACCCGAGGAACGGGGGAGAAGGCCTGGTGGGCCTTGACCTGAACTCGGGATGGAACTGGGTGGCCATGAAGAAGGGGTGACCGGGAATCTCGCATATCTCCATCCTGTTCTGGTAGAGACCTGAAAAGACCAGTCCTGCCTTCTCGATTTCGGGAATATACCGGGGATTGACCTCGTACCGGTGCCGGTGACGTTCCTCGATCTCTTTCTCTCCGTATACCTGCATGGCAAGAGTTCCTTCTTTCAGTGTGATGGGTGAGTTTCCGAGCCGCATCGTTCCCCCGAGATCGGTCACATCGTACTGCTCGGGGAGGATGGCAATCACGTGCCTGCCCTCTCCCATTTCGGCACTCGTGGCATCCTCCCACCCGAGTACATGGCGGGCGTATTCGACCACTGCCATCTGGAACCCGAGGCAGAGCCCGAGGAACGGTGTCTTTCGTGTCCTGGCCCACTCGATGGCATCCACCTTCCCCTCGATTCCCCGCTTTCCGAAACCCCCGGGGACGAGGATGCCATCGAATTCCGAAAGCTGCTTCTTTTCATATCGCTCGGCATCGAGCCATGTGATCCGGACCTCTGTGGAGAGCGCCCGCCCGGCATGCTTGAGAGCTTCCTTGATGCTCAGGTACACGTCTTCAATACCGTATTTGCTGACTATTGCAACGCTCACCCGCTCGGTGTACTCGCGGCTGACAAGGTGATACCACCCGGTATCTGCCTTCCTCTTCTCGAGACCGAGGTGTTCCGAGAGGACGTCCCCGAGACTCTCTTTTTCAAGTTCGAGTGGCACCTGGTAGATGTCCGGAGCGGTCGCCGCACTGACCACTCCCTTGAGGGGGAGATCGCAGAATGCCGAGATTTTTCGCTTCGTGTGTGAACCGATGGGCCGCTCGCTCCTGCCGACGATGATATCGGCGTGGAGCCCGAGCTCGCGCAGGGCTTTCACCGAGTGCTGGGTCGGCTTGGTCTTCAGGTCGCCCATGGTGTCTTCAGGTATGAGGGTCACGTGGATGATGACCGTGTCCTGCGGGGGAAGGTCGCCCCTCATCTGCCGCACGGCCTCGAGGAAGGGCATGCTCTCGATATCCCCCACCGTGCCTCCGATCTCGACAAGGCAGATATCGGCCCTCTTCTGTCCGGGCAACTCCATGTTCGCTGCAGCCTGGATGCAGGCCTTGATCTCGTCGGTGATGTGAGGGATGATCTGGACGGTCTCTCCGAGGAAATCGCCCCTGCGCTCTTTTTCAATCACCGTCCTGTACACCTTACCGGTGGTGATATTGTGGGCTGATGAGAGGTCGATCTCCAGGAAACGTTCATAATTTCCGAGATCGAGATCCACTTCGCTCCCGTCGGAGAGGACAAACACCTCGCCATGCTGGCCCGGGTTCATCGTCCCGGCGTCGATATTCAGGTACGGATCGATCTTGACAGCGGTGATCCCGTACCCCCTGTTCTTCAGGATACGCCCTACCGATGCAGCGGTGATGCCCTTCCCGAGCCCACTCATCACCCCGCCTGTAACAAAGATATATTTCAAGAGATACCCCCTTCCCGTCTCTTCGGGGAAAACCCGGCCCGGGCCCGAAAGGCTCTCCCTTCCAGATCGCATCCACATGTGCGCTGTTCCCGGTTCACTGATATCTCTTCGTGTATACGCTGGCACAAGAGATATTTTTATGTATTTACCTGACCGGACCGGCGAAAAGTGACGATTCTTTTCCGCACCGGGTGCCGGATGGGGCGGATTTCAGGGCTTGCGGTCCTTCCTCACCGCGAACGCGGCACTGCTCCGGGACAGGAGGTGTCTTTCCGGTTCACCTGTCCGGACTTCCGCCTCTGCGAACACCACCCTTCTTCCCCTCTTGATGACACTGCCCGCCGCGTACAGAATCGCCTCCTGTGAGCCCGCGAGAAAGGAGGTCGTCTCGGTGATTGTTGCAATACGCTCCCCGGGTTCGAGAAGGGAATAGATTGCCAGTACCATCGCCTCGTCCGCGAGCGCAGTGAACACCCCCCCCTGGAGCCAGCCCTCCCCGTTCATCATGTCCCCGCGGGCCTCCATGCGCAGGACTGCAACGCCTTCCCCGAGGGATTCCACCTCGATGCCCATAAGTCCGAAGAATGGATTCGCCTCGCTTCCCGTACTCCGTATCCGCTCCAGGTAGTCCATGGAAGAGGGTTTGGACTTTCACCATGAAGAATGGTGATCCCGGGGCCTTCAACCCGCCATCATTATTCCCCTCCCGCACATACCATCATACATGGATCCGGACGCAAAGGAGATGCTCGCCGATTTGATCTGGCTGAACGCGGTGATTGCAACGGAATTGATCCAGATAACCGAGAATACCTCTTCGATCATGCGAAAAGCTCCCCCGCCACAGTCATGCCTTGAAGACCATCGCCGCCTCAGGGATGTGGCAGTCGCCATTGCCGAGAGGTACCACCCGGATTCAGGGCTCAGAGAGCACCTTGCCGGCCACCAGTAACTAAAAAAAGATCATGGATACCCGAGAATACGACGACGCTGGCTGGATGCCCCGTGACCTGCACCCGTTGATGCCATGAACCCCCGCACAGGCGATTATCCGTATACGCTGATCATCCCCGCGTACAACGAGGAGGAGCGAATCTCCCGCCTCCTCCCGCAACTGGAAGATGCGGAGGGGGAGATCCTCTTCATCTGCGAGGGCAACGACGCCACCCCCTCCCTCATCGCCGGATTTGCAGGATCGCACCCCGGCCTCTGTGTCCGCTGCGAGCAGAAGAACAGGAGGCTTGGGAAGGGAGGCGCCATTCGCGAGGGGATGCTCCTGTCGAGTGCGCCCCTCATAGGATACATGGACGCGGATGCATCCACATCATTCCCGCAGATGCTATCCCTGTTCCATGCAATTGACGGCGCGGATGTGGTGATAGGCTCGCGCTGGGTCGAGGGTGCCATCCTTGCAGCGCGGCAGGGTTTCGCCCGCAGGCTCGAGAGCCGGCTATTCAACGGGATAATCCGCATCCTGTTCGATCTCCCCTTCAAAGATACGCAGTGCGGGGCAAAGGTATTTAAAAAGGCAGTAATTGACGCAGTAATTGAAGACATGGTCTCTACGGGTTTTGAATTCGATGTAGAGCTTCTCTGGAAGATCCGTCGTGCGGGATTCCGGATACGGGAGGTTCCGATCACCTGGCAGAACATGGGGGATTCCCGGGTGAAAGGAATGGACGTTATGCGAATGCTGGCCGGCCTGTTCAGGCTGAGGTTTTCCCGGTGAGAGCCGGTGGCGCCGGGAACCATTGAGGGGAAGAAAGAGGAGGCGTTTCGTCTCTTCGAAAAAGGCGACTACCAGGGCTCGTACTCCCTCTGCCGCGACCTGGTCTCCGGTTCGCCCGATCCGGCTGTGTCTGTTCTGTGTGCCACCAATCTCTTCCATCTGGGGAGACTTGAAGAGGCAGAGGCCTATTTCCGGGATCTCATTCACACGATCCCCGGATCGTCCCATGTACACAGTTACCTTGGCAGGATCCTCGAAAAAAAAGGAGATGACCGTGCCATGGGGGAGTTCGCCCGGGCGGTTGCGCTGGATCCCGGAAACCTTGAGGCGCTGCGGAACTATGCGTCGCATGCACTCGCGGCAGGGGATCCGTGGAGGGCAGTCCCGGTGCTTCGTCATCTCTCGGACCGGTCAGGCCGCGCCGACGATTCCCTCCTCCTTGTCCGGGCACTCCGGCTGGCAGGCAAGGCCGAAGAGGCGCGTGAGATATGCGTCGGAGCCGCACGGAGTGGGATTGCGATCGATGACGAGTATATCGAGGTTCTGTCTGCCTGCGGGAGGTATGCAGAAATGGCCGCGGTTGCCCGTGCGGAATATGAACGGACGGGGGATCTGCAGTACGCGAGGAGCCACCTGGCAGCAATTCAAAAATCACAGCCTGCTGCGGCCCCCGCAGAATACCAGAAAATTCTCTCGTGTTCCGATGATCCCGGCATCAGGCTGGACTATGTCAGGCTGTGGAGGGACCGGGGAGACATCCCCCTCGCTCTCCTCGAACTCGGTCCTCTCCTTTCAGGAAGCGGTGTGTTGCCCGTCCACCTCATGGAAGAGTGCGAACTCCTGGCAGCGATGGGAAAACGGGCCGAGGCCCGGGAACATTACCTGCGCCTCATCGACCGGGAACTCGAGTCACTGGGGGACATGGACTTCCTGGCCGGACTCCTTGCCAGTTACCGGTCCTTCCTCCGCACCCATTACCCTGTCAAGGAGGCCGAATCGTACTTGAGGGAGAAACTGGCATCGCATCCTGACGTGGTCTGTCTCCTCACGATGGCCACTTTTTACGAAGATATAGGGGATCACACGGAAGCCCGATCCTGGTACTACCGCGCGTACCGGAGCGATTTTCTCTCTGGCGGACCTGAATATGCGCGGTTCTGCGAGCACCAGGGGGATGTGCGGGAGTGCGAGAAGGTGATGCTCCACGTGATCAACAGTATCAGGAAGAACCAGGACCTGATCCGGGTTGCCGGAATCGTCATGGAGGACACCAGGGCACTCTACCGGATGCCGAGGCTGATTGTGCGCCTGAAAGAGAGGCTGGAGGAGAGAGCAGGCAGCCTCTCTTCGCCAGGCCTGGAGTGTCTCGCCCTCTCGCTGCTGGTATCGGCCTCTCATGCGCTCGACAGGGGGGACCTTCCCTCCTGCAAGAAGGGGTGCCTCCAGGGCCTGGACTATATCCCTCCCGGTTCTGTGAATATTCACCCGGAAGACTTCCTTGTTCTCCTGGAAGAGTGCAAGCGCAGGTCTCTCTGTGACATCCCCGTCCTCGAATCCATGGCATTGCACGGGGAATTGGGGGAAAAGACCAGGGAATCGCCTGAACTCGCGCTGGACCTTGACGAGAACGAGAAGAAGATACTTGAGTTCCTCAAGGCCCACCACCAGGCAAGCGAGATGGACCTCCGCCTGCTTCTTGGCACCAGGCGTGTGGTGGGAATAGTCAACAGAATCATGCAGAAAGCGGCACTGCAGGGACTTGTCGTCATCGAGAAGAAAGGTGTGGGAAAAGATGGAGAGATCTATGCATACAAGAGATCCTGATCCCCCGGCAGCGGACCGGCTGGAGAACCAGAATATCATCAATGCGCTGCGACGGGGGACTGTTCCGGCAAGCGGACTCGAAAGAATTGCGGTCGGGCTCGAGGTGGAAGAGGGCGTCATCGGTGCACAGCTCGACTTTGTCACACGCGGGGGCGGGGATATCAAGTTCATCCGCGGCGATTACGGCAGCGGCAAGACATTCCTTGTGGCAAGGGCTCTCGAGATTGCCCGCAACAAGGGATTCGTGACCGCCCACGTCGTCATCTCCTCCTCGTCCCCCCTGCACAAGACAAAAGGGATCTATCAGCAGGTCTGCGCATCGCTTCGGACGCGTGAGGAAGAGCATGCCCAGAAATCGATCATCGATTCGTGGCTCTTTGGAATAGAGGAGAGGATTCTCAAAGTGAGCGACAAGTCCCTCAACGACGAGATCCTGGAAAAGGCCACCCTTGCCGAGATAGAGACCGCACTTGCGGGGATATCCGAACTGAACACCTCTCTTGCGGCAGCGCTCCGCACTTACTACCGCGCCAACAATGCCGGGGATTTCCAGACCGCCCAGGCTGCTATCGGCTGGATTTGCGCAGAATCGAATGTGGGCCGCGAGTTCAAGCAGAAAGCGGGAATCAGGGGCGACATCGACGAGGCTTCCGCATTCACCTTCCTGAGAGGCCTTGTCCGTATCATCGTGAGTGCGGGATACAGCGGGCTCGCGGTGGCGGTCGACGAGGTGGAGACCACCCAGTCGCTTCCGCGCAACCAGCGGGAGAAGGGGTATCGAACCCTCCAGATGATCGTCGACTCGCTGGACCGCGGTGAACTCCCTCACTCCTACTTCGTCTTCACCGGGACGCCCGCCTTCTTCGAAGGCCCGAGGGGTATCCGCACTCTCCCCCCGCTCTTTGACAGGATCAGCGTGGTGCAGACAGGGGAGGAGTTCCGGAACCCCCGGCAGCCGCAGATCACCCTCGCAAAATTTGATGCGAAAAAACTGGAGCAGGTGGCACTCAAGGTGATGGACATCTACTCCGGCGCCTATACCGAAGTGGACCGATCAAGGATCTCCTACAGGTTCATACGTGCGATGATCAAAAAGGTGACCAGCAAATTCGGCGGCAGGGTTGATGTGATTCCCCGGATATTTCTCAAGGAATATGTGGACGTCCTCGACAAATGCGAGTTATACGAGGAATATGACCCCTGGCAGCAGTATCACTTCGACACCGATCATCTCAGGGGCGAACTCAAAGAGGAAGAGGAAGCGGTGATGGTGATGGAATTCTGATCCTCCTGTCTCCCCGGTAATGGGATGACTATTGCGTGCATCCCGGACGAAACGAGGGAAATATATGGGATCCATGCTCCATCACAACGTTAAAGGCACCATTTCATCGATATATCAGGTATGAGGGTAATCGTTGTCCGGTTTCTCTGTCTCATCGGATTGTGCATGATGCTGGCAGGGACTGCAGCTGGCGCCATCACCATCGAGGCCACACCCTCCAGCCCCGATGTCGGCGACCGGGTATTCATCACAGGGCACTCGGCAACCCCCCATGTCATCGCGGCATACCTCTTTGTCACCGGCCCGGGACTTGACAGGGCGGGAGTCACCCTGGAGAACCTGAACCTGAAAGCAGGATACGGCCATTTCACCTCCGCGTTTGTCCATCCGGACGGCACATTTGCATACGAATGGAATACCGCATTCATCGCCGGCCGCCTCGTTCCGGGGACATACCGGATCTACGCGGTCGATGTCCCTCTGAACCTGGAGCGCCTCACCGACACCGATGAGATCAACATGACATTTTTCGATGTGACGTTTACCGAGCGTCCTTCCACTGATATCCCCCTTGGATGGGGAATGCCGCTTTCCGCCCTTGCTTTTTCGGCAGGAGTTGTCGCAATGCGAAGAAGGCATGGCGACTGATTCCTGGAACTCTCACGCGCCTGCAGGTGCAAAAGCGCCCCGGGTCGAGGGCGGTGGCCCCGCGGTATTTTCGGGGGCGGCGGGGTCAATCGCATATGCGAAGTGAGACCGACAACCCGCACCTCTTTTCCCCGGATTTTAGTAACTGGAATGTCTTTAATTCCTCGTCGTGATTTGTGAACGAGATTGGGGGTCACAATAACACTATACTCTAAAAAAATTCCAGGCAAGCCCCGCAAACCTGTTGTCGCTGATCGCTGTATCTCCCTGCCCCGATACCCTTTGAAAAAAAGGTGGATGGAACGATCAGAGCTGCTGCCTGCGGATTCGGATCGAACGGGCATGTGCCTCCAGTCCTTCCGCATCTGCAAGTGTCTCAATCGTATCTCCCATCCCAGCGAGGCCCTCCCTGCTGATCATCTGGACGGTGGAACGCTTGCAGAAGTGCTGCACATCGAGTCCTGAATGAATGCGTGCATATCCGGCAGTGGGGAGCACATGGTTTGTCCCGGAGGCGTAATCCCCGCATGCCACCGCTGCATAGGGTCCAAGGAATATGGCCCCGGCACTCTGTATCTCCTGCAGGGCATCCATGGGATCTGCCACCATGAGCGAGAGGTGCTCGGCGGCGGCACTGTTCACAATATCAATCGCCTCGTCCATAGTTGCTGCAACGATGTATCCCGCATTCTCCATTGCTTTCCCGATGACCTGCGCCCGTTTTGCATCCCTGAACTGAGAGGACAGGTGCGATCCCACCCGGCCGGGAAGGCCCGGGTCTGTTGTCACCAGGAGACTTGCTGCCTTTGGATCATGCTCGGCCTGTGCAAGGATGTCGGATGCGATGAACCCGGCATGTGCCGTGCTGTCTGCAAGGATGACGATCTCGCTCGGCCCTGCCGGAAAATCGATCTCTGCGCGGTCCCGGAGGAGCATCTTGGCCATGGTCACGTAGATGTTCCCCGGCCCCACGATCTTCTGCACGGGGCTGATGCTCTCTGTCCCGAGCGCCATGGCCGCAATGGCCTGTGCGCCTCCGACTGCGTATATCTCGTCCACCCCTGCAATATCCATTGCGACAAGGGTCATCGGTGAAATCGGGGGCGGGCTGCAGCAGCAGACGGAACGCACCCCGGCCACTCTGGCGGGAACGGCGCACATCAGCGCAGTTGACGAATACGCGGCCCTTCCCCCCGGAATATATGCACCGATGCGGTCGAGCGGGGTGGTCCTCACCCCGAGGATTACCCCGGGGCTCACCTCCTCCAGCCACAATGCACGGGGGAGCTGCAGTTCATGGAACCGCGATATCCTGGCTTCTGCCTCGATGAGGCTTTCGATCACGCGGGAATCGACACGGTGATAGGCATTTTCCCGTTCCTCATCGCTCACCAGTATTGAATCAGTGGATACCCCGTCAAACTGCCTGGTCAGTTCGAAGAGCGCCCGGTCCCCGTCCCTCGCAACGCGGGCGATGATCTCTTCCACCACAGGCCTGGCCGACGAGAGTTCCGAGACGCGGTTTTCCATCCATTCGCCGAGTGTGACAGCCCTCCACATGCGGAAACTCTATGACCGGGGCCGTGTTAAAGATATTTTTCTATCAATCACCTGGCCTATACAACTGATAGTACAACTGGTTAACCGGGATATCATATTAAAAGGAAATATTCATCAGCCATCCTGAGCAAGGACTGTCCGTGAGACCTATGAAACCCACACACTGGAAAGTATCAATCCTCATCATTCTGTGCGCTCTTGTCATCGGAGGAGCGTTTTTCGCTGGATGCACGACACCCACGCAATCAGAGGCGCCCCCTGCCCAGACCCAGGCACCCGAGAAGACGAAAGTGCTGCTGGCCACGACCACGAGCCTGTATGATACCGGGCTCCTCGATTACCTGAAGCCCATGTTCGACGAGAAATATAATGTCGATCTGCTCATCACATCGCAGGGAACGGGGAAGGCAATCGAGATCGCGACACGCGGCGATTGCGATATCCTCGCGGTGCACTCCCCAAGCCAGGAGAAAGCCTTCATGGACGGGGGCCACGGCATCAACCGCCGCTGCTTCGCCTATAACTATTTCATTGTCGTGGGACCTGAAAGCGACCCCGCAGGCATCAAGGGAATGATGCCGGAGGATGCATTCAAGACACTGATGGATCTGGGAATGGCCGACACTGCAGGAGTCTCCTTTGTCTCCCGCGGCGACAACTCCGGCACGCATTCCGCGGAAAAGAACATCTGGAAGGCGGCCGGATACAATTATACAACGGATATCCAGAAATCAGGCAACTGGTATATCGAGGCCGGGCGTGGCATGGGAGAAACCCTGCAGCTCGCATCCGAGAAGCAGGCATACACCCTCACGGACGAAGGCACATACCTTGCATACAAGGGGACCCTCGACCTGGTCCCGGTCATCGAACAGGGAGATATCCTCCTGAACGTCTACAGCGTCATCACCGTCTACACGCCGACGCAATCCGCGGACAAGATTACAATGGGTAACAATTTCGTGGACTTCCTCACCTCCCCGGAGATCCAGACAGCCATCGGAGAGTTTGGAAAGGACAAGTACGGCAAGAACCTCTTCACACCGATGACCGGAGGATGCAGCCAGTTCAATTGCGACTGCACCAGCCCTGCAACTGCCACAAGGCCGGCAACGGCCTGACCATTTCTCTTTTTTCGCGCAGGAACTGCAGGCCATGAAGATGAGGGAACGGATGGTCAGATTCACTCATGCCTCCGGGCAGCTCGTCAGGGGAAATGGATTAACAGGAGGATACCCCGGATTCAGGTGAAATAATGAAAGTCTTCCACATGGCATCCGGAGTGTGTCTTGTATGCCTCATCCTGATTGCCTCCTTTTCCCCTTCGGTTACTGCTGCAACAACATCCCTCAATATTGTCAGATATGCTCCTGACGGGATGACCCGACTGAATGAAACAACGGTTGAATATACCTGGATGGAGCAAAACCTCCCGCTGTATGGTGACGGCGTCACCCGCTATTACCTTCAGGGTCCGGTGTTCCTCGATGATCCCGATCCCGCTACAAAAGAGAATATCCGCTGGAATCCTGGTGAAGACACCAACGTCCGGGAAAAGGATATGGGCGCTGTGAAAGGAACGAATGTCAGGGACCTGTGTGACCTTGTTGGAGGAATGTCCCCTGGAGACATTCTCATCATTAAAGCAGAAGACGGATTTTCAAGGGAATTTTCTTACAGGAACGTGTATGAACCATCTCCCCGGCAGGGCCCGATGGTTATTGCCTGGTGGAATGCAGACTCCGGTTACGTGCCTGAATACCGGGAAGGAATGAGACTGCTTTTCTTTGCAGACACCGGCAACAACCCGTGGGGCATCCATGCGATGGGCAACTGGGACTGGCATGAATCGGCGGACGAGCAGTACTGGTATTACTACCGGCAGGGTGATGAGAGATATCCCACCACCACGGGGTTATCAGTCCAGTACGTGTCGACATTGCGTATCATGCCCGCAAATGGCGGACATGTCACCCGGCATTCCACTGCTGCACCGACACCGTCCCCTCCCGTGAAAGAACCTTTCTCACTTCTGACAGGAATCCTCAGTCTCGGAATCTGCTGCTTTATCCTGGATCGCCGGAGAGATCACCCATGAGGTTTTTTTCTCACCGGGATGATGCAATGACCCCTGATACCATGATTCAGCATTTGACGAACAGTGTGCACCCGTGCACAACAGAAATGCAGGGTTGCAGAGAAGAATGCTTAAGCGCAAGGGTTCTGTCATCGCAATGCAGGATGTGGCAAGGAAGGATCAGGTTTTCTTTTCTCCCTTTGGTCATATTACTGTTCTTTATAACGATCACAACCGCAGCTCCCACAACGGAGATTCATGTGGTGCATTTTGCCCCTGACGGGAACACCATTCTCGATGAAAAAACCATAGACTACCAGTGGATGGAGGCAAACCTTCCTGTCCATGGTGACGGCATCACCCATTACTACCACCAGGGTCCCGTCTTTGTGGAATCAAAAGAAGGCCAGTGGGATGTACAGGAAACGCTGAATTTCAAGGATATGGGGGCCGTGAAAGGCACCGATATCAGGGATCTCTGTGACCTGGTAGGGGGAATGGCCCCGGGTGACGAGGTGATGGTAAAAGCGGTCGACGGGTACCACGTGGAATTTACGTACGAGAATATGTATCACCCTTCCTCCCGGCAGGGGCCGGCCGTCGTCTGCTGGTTCAACGGCGATGAATCAAAAGCAGGAGAGCGACAGGGTGTTGGATATCCTCCGTCATACCATGTGGGAATGCGGCTTGTATTTTTTGCCGATAATTCAACGAATCGTGAAGGAAAACACGTCTTTGGCAATACTGACATGCGGGAAGTGATGCCGGCCGAATCAATTCATCTTTTTGACAATCTCTACCCATCCACCAGCGGTTACACCGTCAAATGGGTGGATGAAATCCGTGTATATTCTGGAGGATACCATGGATCACCCGATGCACTGCCGAAATCCTATGAATCAAAAATGGACGAGACATATCCCCCTCCTCCCACCAAAAGCGCGGTTCCCCCACTGTATACCATGATCGCGGTATCACTGGCCGGATCCCTGCTCATTCTCAGGAGATGTGCCCTTCCGTGAAAGATGAGGCACTGTTCCTGGGTGTCCTGCTCACACTCACCGCGTTCATTCTCATCACGGGGTGTTCGGAGAATGGAGATACCTTCACTGACCCGGCATTCCGGGATTGGCGGCTGACATTGAACGGGAGCCACGAGACCGAGCTGACGCTTGCTGAACTCCGGCATCTACCTGCCATTCAGGGACACGGGTATTGCGTATCGACAACAGGTTTCCGGTTCGGGCCTTACCAGTGCAGGGGCGTTGACCTCCGCGATCTCACATCCCTTGCCGGGGTTCTGGAGCCTTCCAGTACGGTCTGGGTCTCTGCACCAGACGGGTACCTCTGGGTGTTTGATTCTGAACAGCTGGATGGCAGGGGCTTCATCACTTTCGATGAGAACCTGTCAGAGATTCCATCCCCCCCGCTTCGGATTATCCTTATGTATGAACAGGACGGAAAACCACTCTCATATAACGACGGGGGGCCTGCACGTATTGCCATTATCTCTGAAGAACCGGGAGTCATCACGGAAGGAAGCGCCTGGGTGAAATGGGTGGACCGGATCGAGATCCGGGAGAAGGGCGCATGAGGGGGGACAGGATCTTTCCGGCAGTCTTTCTCATTCTCGCCGGTGTCCTGATTTCCGGGTGCATCATGGACCATGAGACCGGAAGAGTCCCCCTCAGGGTGGTCGCTGCCGGAAGCCTCCTCGTTCCTTTTTCCGAAATCGAGCCCCGGTACGAAGCGTTGCACCCGGAGATAGATGTCCAGGTGGAAGGCCATGGGAGCATCCAGGCGATCCGGCAGGTCACCGATTTGTACCGGAACTTCGATGTGGTCGCGGTTGCTGATGAATCGCTTATCCCCGATCTCATGTACAGGCCCTCTGAGGAGACCGGAAAAAATTTTACCGACTGGTATGTCCCCTTCGCAAGGAACGAGATGGTTATTGCGTATACCCAAAAGAGCATGTATCACGATGAGATCACCTCTGCCAACTGGCCCGAGATACTTGCGAGGCCAGATGTTCGGGTGGGTTTTTCAAATCCCATGCTCGACGCTGCAGGGTATCGTACCCTGATGGTCACCATGCTTGCAGGGGATCACTATGGTGACCGGGAGATATTCAGCAGGATCATCGGTGACCATTTCGACCCTCCTCTTCACCCGGTATCATCGGGATCTATCGATACATTACTCCTCCCCGAGGTCCTGCGTCCCGGCGACCAGCACGTTGCAATACGTGACGGCAGTATTTTCTTAATGTCCCTTCTTGCTGCGGGTGGACTTGATTATGCTTTTGAGTACCGGAGCGTGACAGAAGCGCAGGATTTCCCGTATGTCACGCTTCCTTCGGAAATCAATCTCGCGTCTCCTGAATATGCAGATACATACAGGAAAGCCCATGTTGTTCTGGGATTCCAGCGTTTCTCGTCAATAGGCCAGGAGAGGTCAGGGCGGCCGATCGTATATGCGATGACAATCCCGTCCGATGCCGCACACGCTGATGACGCACAAAATTTTATTCAGTTTGTCCTTGATCAGGATGATGAAGGAGTGTCAGGATGGCCTGCCCCGTTATAATATATTCCCTTCGTGAAGGGGGAGAGGGGGCGTGAATGTCAGGGTTCCCGCGTGAAAGTGTTGCCGGAATGGAGAAGACCAGGATTCATACCGCTCCAGTGCTGCCCCGGACTGTGATTCTCCTGATCATTCTCCTCTCCTGTTGCCCCCTGTCCCACATCGCGTGTGGAGAAACTCCCCCGGATGGATCTCCTCCGGGTCCTGATGAGGAAGAATCCGGCGCTATACGCTGGGGACCATATATCACAGGGACAACTTCTGACAAAACGATCATCCACGTATGGACCAGAAGTCCCATACCAGCCATCCTGGAATATTCCATGGGATCCTCCAATCGGGGTTCATCTGCCCACGAACACATCATCCTGTCTGGCGCTGAGAATATACACCATGTCTTTCCCCTGGAAAACCTGGAATCCGGGACCGTATATCAGTACCGGGTCATTACCGGGGGAAGAACGTATGGGGATTTTTCCTTCCGGACATATCCCCGTTCCGGGCCGATCAGTTTCGTGGTGTATGGAGATACACGGGATGAACTGCCCCGCATATCGCAGGAAGACCGGCATCGGCCGGTTGCAGCGTCGGTTGCACGCGAACCCGGTATAGTACTGGTCATCCATACGGGGGACCTTGTCCATGACGGAGGAAATGCCACGGACTGGGATCGTTTCTTTGCGACCGGTGCGGTGATGCTTGCGAACACCACGTTCATCCCGGTCATGGGAAACCACGAGGAGAACAGCAGTCTCTTTCATGAGATTTTCCGATCACCCCCCAATTACACTGTCACAGCAGGCGACACCCGGATAGCTGTCCTCGACTCAAATGACTGGGCCTGGAATGATCTCCCTTCCCAGTCCAAATGGCTGCGTGAATCGCTTTCTGAGGATTATTCCTCGAAATTCATAGCACTTCACCACCCCCTCTACAGTTCCGATGAGAAACACCCGGGAGGATACGAGAATCTTCGGAACGAATGGGAATCTCTCTTCAGAAAATATTCTGTTACCGCTGTCTTTCAGGGTCACGTGCACCTCTATGAGAGGGATGTCGCCGATGGGATCACCTACATCACCGAGGCAAGGGGTGGCGCTCCCTGGTATTCACTTGCAGAAAAGAAAATCCCTGAATACCGGATGAGTTCAGAGCAGACACTGGGATATTCGGTGATCAGGCAGGAGAGTGGAACGCCATTTGTGCACCTTATAGTGAAGGCAGTATATCCCGGTGATGAACAGGAGGATGAAAAGGTACGGGTGATTGAGGATATACTCCTCCCTTCTCCTGAAACAATCAAACGCACTTCTCATCCGGATCATCCCCGGGGCGTCCAAATTCCTGTCTGGCTCACAACCCGTCTGACATACTTCTTAAGTGCATTGGAAGGGAACGGGAATACCTCCTTCAGTATATGCGATCCCCTGACCTGCCGCATCACACTCTTTACAATGGCTGCGCCATCGACAATTCCTGATAAAGGCCCGGGAGATAGTAGATGAATCCCCTCATAATCCCGTTTTCATCACTGGCACGACACCGCATGACACAGCTGTGCCTTACCCTTCTCATTGTCTGCATCGTTTTCACGGCACCGGGGCAGGTATCCGCAGCAACCACAGAGATCCGGGTGGTGAAATACGCTGTCGACGAGTATACAATACTCGCTGAAAAGACCGTCGATTACCGGTGGATGGAGCAGATCCTGCGAGTATACGGGGACGGAATCACGCATTACTATCACCAGGGGCCGGTTTTCGTCGATGACCCGGACCCTGCACGGGAGGAGGAACTCCGCTGGAATCCGGCTGAAGACACCAATGTTCAGGAGAAGGACATGGGTGCAGTCAGGGGAACGAACCTGATGGATCTCTGCAACCTGGTGGGGGGGATGGAACCAGGGGACAAGGTGAAAATACGTTCCTCTGACGGCTGGTCCAAGATGCTTGCTTATGAGAATGTATACGAGTACTCCGGTCGTGAAGGCCCCATCATTATCTGTTGGTTCAAGGACGGCCAGTACCCGGATACAGGATATACCGACGGTATGCGGATGGTCTGGTTTGCCGATACTTCGACAAACCCCTGGGGAATCCACGCTTTTGGGAACTGGGACTGGCATGAAGCGGCTGAATCCGCATACTGGTATTACCATGCCGGAGAGTATCCCACCACCACAGGGCTATCCGGCCAGCTCGTATCTGAAATCCTGATATACAGCCACGAGGAGCCGGCAGGAAGCATCGATGTCACTTCAACTCCTGCCGGGGCGGATATCCTGCTGGACGGGGTGGAAACCGGAGAAGTGACGCCATTCCAGTTTTCCAGTCTCCCGGCCGGGAGTTATACCGTGGGTGTCAGGATGAAAGGATATCTCTTGCCGGATGAGGAATGGGTCGATGTATCGCATGGAACGGTCATTCCGGTTCATTTCGATCTCGAGCAGGAATTCTTTTCATCCTCTTATGGAACGAGTGATTCGCCTCTCACTGATGGTTTCGCAGATGATTGGGAGCAGGGTTCCCTTGGAGTGACTGTACCGGACGTAAAAGGGAATATATCCATAAAGATAGCGGATGGAGGACCCGGTGTGTGCATGAGCGGCCAGACGCTCACGTATCGCATTGAAGCCGATTCCCTCCCCCTTCACCCCTCCACATGGGCACGGCTGTATATATTCTCACAGGAAGGTTACACGAACGGGCATGATCTGGATGTCAGAATACACAACGTGAAGGCAGGCATCCCTGATCGCTTCACCTATTATCACAGCAACGGGAAAGTCTCAGAAACCCTCGCTTTCAATGTCACTCCGATGGTAGAGCCAGCCGGAGCGATCGAGGTTTCCATCAGGAACCCCCCAGGGGGAAACGAATGGACGATATTTTCCCCCGTTCTTCTCATCGCACACGAAGATGGCGAGGGAATATCCCGGGAGAGTGCGATTGCCGAAGGGGCATCGTCCATTCACGCCACAAAGGAGTATTCACATCAGGATACGCAGAACATCACCATCTCCGACTTTTCCGCCATTCCACCGGGTCATTCGGATGCTGAATTTATCGTAATCGGCACGGCAACGAAGGGCTCCGACGCCCTCACCCCGATGGTCCTCCAGAATTCCGTCATGATACCAGGGGTTTTGTCCGCCGGGCTGGAAAATGTCTGGATCACCCGCTTCAATGCGACTTCAACTGTATCCGGGTTCACCCACAATGAATTTTTCTGGAAAACGGCCGATCCTGACGATACTGCAGAATTGGAGACGAGGCTGGCTGTTCTCACACTCGCCTACCCGGAAAAAACGGTGAGTGCAGAATACCATGGAGAGGCTTTTTCTGCCGGTGAGCCCGTTCAGGTTCAACCCGCTGCTGACGGGCAAAACGTGCCAGCGTCCGCAACCTATGTCCCCGAATCCTCATCCACAGAAGTTCCCGGAATCGAACCTGTGGGCACAACGCACGACGAATATCTCCTGTCACGGATATGGAGAATCATATTTTGGATTTTTGGCGTCCAGTTCCCCGAACAGGGGGCGGGTAATTCTGCATCCGGAGTGGATTTTCCACATGAAATCCCGGATGAAGAGAACCGCATCGCCACCAGTTCAATGAGCTCATCCTCCATCACATACCCGCTTTATGTCACCACGATTCCGCAAGGTGCCGCCCTCTCACTCTCCGGTTTCACAGGGACGAGCTTTGCCCCTGCGACATTTACTCTTCCCCAGGGGGACTACGTCATCGAAGCAGAGATGGATGGGTATGCCGGATGCCGGACTCTTGTGCATCTGACAGGGGCGCGGAATCTCTCTCTGGTTCTGCCAGCTGATGAAAGGGGGGATTCTGATGATTCGGGCGAAACCGCCGCAAGGTCACGGCATGGAGGCCTCCTGGTCATCACCTACCCGGGGAACCTTGAATTATCCGTTGACAACATTCTGTTGGAGAGCAGGAGTCCTCTCGTGCTCTATGGATTGAAAGAGGGGTCTCATACCGTACAAGCTACCCGGCCAGGGACAACGGGAGGCAGGGGAGAAAGTATGCGTGTGAGGGCGTGGGTGTACCATGATGCCCTGAGCATATGTGAAATGGATTTCGTCGCTCCCAGGCTGGACCGCAGGGTAAGGATCACGAGCCCATCGGGAAACAGCACCCCTTTTACCCTGAATGGAAGATACCCACAATTACGGTCACCTGTCACACTGGACCTGCCCGGCACAGGATCATATATCACCCTTTCAGGGGAAGGGACGTACACAAGCATCCCTGTCCCTGATGGTCTCGCGACCGGGAACGATTTTGTATTGCCCGAATACAGCGGCTTCTATCATTCGATCGCCATCGAATCCGATCCAATGGGGGCAGAGATATTCATCGATGGGATACGGACAGGGAATACAACCCCCTCTCTTGTACGCGGCCTGTCAGAGGGTTCGCACCTGGTGATGGTATCCCTGCCGGGGTACATGCCAGTTGAGAAACGTATCAGCATTCCGCGGACAGATGATGTCATCATTGAGGGACCCGTATCTTTCATACTTGAAACATATCCATGTGGAATTCTCCGGGTCGAAAGCAACCCCGAAGGGGCAACCATACATATCGATAATATCGCATCCGGGGAAAAAACACCATTCACTTTCACCGGGATACCGGTGGGAGTGCATGAACTTACACTCATATCCGGGGAGATCAGAAGGACGAGAGATATCACCATCCGCCCTGACAGCCCGAACAGATATTTCGTCGGACTCCTCTAGAGATATTGTATTTCGAACAGAACACCCAGCAGGTATATCTATTGGTATAGTGTTTGATATTCACATCCAGGTAAAGGAAACTATATTAATTCATAATAAAAAGATTGTCATTATACCCGAATGGAGTCACTCTCCATTCTACGGGCCTTTTCACTCGCAGATTGCTGGTGAGGTGAGGTGGCATGAAATCAATGCGTCTTTGGTTTACAGATATAACATGTATTATTCTTCTCACAATCGCCCTGGTCATGGTTCCGGTCTCTGCTTCAACCACCCAGGTCCATGTTGTCCGATATGCGAATGACAATACCACGGTCATCGACGAGACTACTGTGACCTATCAGTGGATGGAGGTAAACCTCCCTGTTCATGGTGACGGCATCACCCATTACTATCACCAGGGCCCGGTTTTCGTCGATGATCCTGACCCCGTCACACAAGAAGAGCTCCGCTGGAATCCCGCTGAAAATGCAAACGAAAAGGACCAGGGAGCCGTCAAGGGGACAGATTTAAAAGACCTGTGTGACCTCGTGGGCGGGATGGCCCCGGGAGATACTGTGAATATTCGGGCTTCCGATGGCTTTTCCAAGAATTTCGAATACGAGAATGTCTATAATTGCCCGGACCGGCAGGGACCAATGGTGATCACATGGTATAAAGATGGAGATTACCCTGACACCGGCTATAGTGACGGCCTGAAACTTGTTTTCTATGCCGACGATTCTGTCAATCCATGGGGCTATCACATGATGGGTAACTACGACTGGCATGAATCTGCAGATCAGGAATACTGGTATTATTTCACCGATGGCGATGAACGCTATCCCACCACGACCGGATTATCGGTCAAATATATTTCTGACATAGAGATCTTCAGCCAGGAAGCCCCTCCCGCACCTGTCGACACCATTTTTGATGGGAGCGTCACCCTCGATGAAGGATCCACCTTTAATGTCACCGCGTACAACTCCGGAACCGGGTATTCCGTCAGCACCACCACCCCCCTCGGTGCACTCAATGCTGCCGCAGCCACAGGCACCGGATTCACATATAGCGTGGGTGACAAGAGTTATGGATCCAAGGGGATCCTCCTCCTCGACGAGATCGATTCCTACTGGTACAACAAGACTGCAGGGCTCTCCTGGATCTGCCAGGTGAACGGCGTCACCCTCGATGATTACGGCAGCCCTGAAACTGACGGGTTCAATCTGAAACCTCTCTTTGATGGAGATCAGGTGGACTTCTACTTCGGTGAGAAGCCTGTCACCCCAGAGAGCGCAACCGCCGTTGTGAAGATTACTGTCGATATCATCCCGGCAGGACCGGTCGTTGATACCATCTTTGACGGGAGCGTCACCCTTGATGAAGGATCCACCTTTGATGTCACCGCGTACAACTCCGGAACCGGATATTCCGTCAGCACCACCACCCCGCTCGGTGCACTCAATGCTGCCGCAGCCACAGGCACCGGATTCACCTATAGCGTGGGTGACAAGAGTTACGGATCCAAGGGAATTCTCCTCCTCGACGCGATCGATTCCTACTGGTACAACAAGACTGCAGGGCTCACCTGGATCTGCCAGGTAAACGGCGTCACCCTCGATGATTACGGCAGCCCTGAAACTGACGGGTTCAATCTGAAACCTCTCTTTGATGGAGATCAGGTGGACTTCTACTTCGGTGAGAAGCCTGTCACTCCTGAGAGTGCAACCGTCGTTGTGAAGATCGCGGTCGGCATCAATGGATCCACTCCGGTAGAACCGGACTGGGAACTGGCGCTTTCCGGAGCCCTTGACCAGACGGTGACCAGGACATATTTCGAACAGGGACTTGCATGCCCTTCATCAGGTCATATGACAACCTGGACCGATTCCGAAGAGAATGAGTGGAGCGGTGTTCCGCTCTGGCTCCTCGTTGCCATGGTGGATGACGACCCTGACTCGGGTCCTGACCATTATAACTTCAATGATGCCCTGGCTGCTGAAGGATATTCCATTAAAGTGACAGCGGGGGACGGCTATGCAGTCAATTTCGAAAGTGCGGATATCGCCCGTAACAACGATTATATCGTCGCGAATTCGCTGAACGGACAGCCCTTACCGCTTCTGAAACCAAATTCCACCAAGCCCTGCTTCCCGCTGCAGCTCATCGGGCCGGCAGTCACATCCGGCAAGTTGATAGGAAACATCACGTCGATCGAACTCATCGGCCTTCCGGGACCATCCGAGGGCTGGACGCTCAGCCTGGAAGGGGACATCGTCGACACCATCACCCAGGCCTACTTTGAAGAGGCACTTGCCTGCACCCATACTGCAACCTGGACTGATGGAGGCGGCAATGTCTGGAGCGGTTTACTCCTCTGGGAACTCGTCGGGGCAGTTGACGACATCGAGACAACCACGCACCATACCTTCAATGACACACGTGCCATTGGCGGGTACACGATACGGGTTGTTGCAGGGGACGGGTATAACAGGACCTTCGCCAGCGCCGATGTGGCGCGAAGCGGTAACTACGTCGTTGCAAATATGAAAAACGGGGAGCCGCTGAGTGGAAACGAAGCCCCCCTCCGGTTGGTCGGGGCGAATGCGACAGGCGGCAAGAGTGTCGGGAATATTGCCACTATCAAACTCGAGGGACTGCCCGCATATCCCCAGGGAGACTGGGATCTGCTTCTCGAGGGAGCCATCAGTGATACCATTCCACAACCCGAGTTTGAGGATTGGGCTGCCTGCCACCCTGCCACCTATACGGACGGGACCGGGAATGTGTACGAAGGCATCCCGCTCTGGCGGCTCATGGGATGGGTTGACGACCGGATTCCCCATGGCCCGGATGGGTTCAACAATGCACTCGCGAATGCAGGGTATAAAGTGATTGTCACCGCAGGTGACGGATACAGCAAGGAGTTTACCAGCCAGCAGGTTGGGACGACGAGCGGATTTATTATCGCCCACAGAATGAACGGCGTTCCGCTTCCCACCGATGGATCGCATCCGCCCTATCCGCTTCGCCTTGTAGGTGCAGGTCTCCCCTCTGCAAGCGACAGCGTGGGGAACATCGTAAAGATCGAGCTGACCGATTTCCAGGAACCGGCCGAAATTCCCCAGATTCACATCATCAAGTATGATGCTGACGGTATCACCATTATTAACCAGACCACCGTTGACCACGTATGGATGGAGGCACACCTCCCTGTCGTCGGTGACGGCATCACTCATTACACATATCAGGGCGTTACCCTTGATCCGGATGACCTCTGGGACCCTACGGAGACCAAGGGGATGAACCCTCCCAAGATTGACAATGCAATCAAGGGGACCAGGGTGCGGGACCTGTGTGACCTCGTGGGCGGGATGGAGCCCGGCACCGAGATTACATGTGTCGCAACTGACGGATGGGAGACCACGCTTCCCTATGACTGCATATACACCAATCCTCATGTCTATTCCCACCTGGGGGACACGGTCATTGCCTGGTATGCGGACGGAGAGTATGTTCCCCGGTATGGTGACGGGCCCCGGCTCTTCTTTACTCCGGAAGACCATGTCGCGGGTCAATGGAACATGCATGAAGCCCTGGCCCCGCAGTACTGGCACTATTACTGGGACGGGGGAATCCAGTACCCCTCAGTTGCCGGTCTCTCGGCCAAATACATTGATACTATCAAGATCTATGCATCCCCGGTCACAGAATGGACACTTGTCCTCGATGGCGAATCTATCGGCGGGATGAACGAATCAATCACCCGCAATTACTTTGAATCTGCACTTGCATGCCAGTTCGGTGCAGATCATAAAGCGTCTTACACGGACTCGCAGGGCAGGGTCTGGGAAGGAATGCCGCTCTGGTTCCTCTGCGGGTTCGTGGACGATGCGGATCAACACTCGGACAACGCCTACAATGAGACAAGAGCGCTCGCTGGATACCAGATAGTCGTATCCGCATCAGACGGGTACAGTGCCACTTTCGACAGCAGGGATACGATTCGCAGCACTAACTACATTGTTTCCAACACTCTAAATGGAACACGTATCGCAGACAGCGACTCCAGCTGGCCTCTCAGAATGGTCGGGCAGAATGTGACCGGAAACAAAGTGGTGAAGGGTATCTCATCAATAGTGCTCCTCCCTTCAGTCAATCTCCCGGTTGCAGACTTTAGTGCTTTTCCGACAACAGGACCTGGACCACTCGCGGTCCAGTTCACAGATCTCTCCACAAACGAACCAGCCTCCTGGGCATGGGACTTCCAGGATGACGGGATTATTGACAGTTCCGAACAGAACCCGGTATATACCTATCAGCAACCGGGGACTTATTCGGTCAGGCTCACTGTCACCAATACCGCGGGAAGTGACAGCCTAGCCAAGAGCGGGTACATTTCGGTTACCGGCTCTTTACCTGTCGCATCGTTTACTGCAGAACCCGACACCGGAAGGTGGCCTCTGAAAGTCAGTCTGGCCGACAATTCCTCGGGTGAAGGGATAACCTCATGGGAATGGAACTTCGGTGACGGCAGGACTTCCACTGACAAAAACCCGGTCCATACATTCTACACACCGCGCACGTACACCGTGACGCTGACAGTGAAAAACCAGGCGGGGAGCGATACCGCGTCATCCACGATCACTGTGAACCGTGGAAATCTTCCCGTGGTGCCTCCCACAATCACTGTTCCTGTGACACCTCCAATACCCCCCGTCAACCCGAAGGATGCACCGGTCGCACAGTTCAGCCAGAGCACCCGGGTGGGTGCCCCTCCCCTGACTGTCGCCTTCACCGATCTCTCACAGAATAACCCCACCTCATGGAACTGGAATTTTGGTGACGGTACAACCTCTTCAGACCAGAACCCTGTTCACGTCTACCAGAATGGAGGGATGTATTTCATCAGGCTGACTGTGACAAACGACCAGGGGAGTAGTACCAGGACAGGCTATGTCCTGGTAAACCGGATATTCTCTTTCCTCCCCCGGTAATTTTTATGAAAATCGCTTCAGCGATTTTCATTCGCCCATTTTGAAAAAATACACCGATTTTTCCTGTGGCCATGGATATGAAAATCGTCCCGGCGGTTTTCATTCACACTCAATTTTTCATAAGAATGTGATTCTCCCCTGAAAGAATATTTTCTCAGATTCAGTGATCCTGTTCCGGTGAATCTCTCCCCCTACGCCCGAAGTACCGTATCCCGTACGCAAGGCAGATTCCTGCGGCGAATGCCAGAGTCATATTCGCAAGGAGCGAGAGAGCCGCAATCACACCCGTCACCAGGTACGAATCCGTCTTGATCCCGTGGCGACCCAGTTCCAGTGCCACGAATACGAGCAGGGCTCCATAAAATCCCCCTGATATGAGCGAGAGCACATCCGGACTTGCAAAAAGAAAAGCAAGCAGCAGGAAGAACACCCCGGCATAGACATTCGCTCCTCCCGTCCTGGCACCGAAACGGTATTGCCCTGCCATCCCGCCTGCCCCGTGGCACATGGGAAACCCGCCGAACGGGATCGAAGTGAGGTTCATAAGCCCGATTGTCCGGGAGAGGCGTGCAGGCCGAACCTCCTGGCCAAACAGGTCTTTTGTGAGGAGTGATGTCGCGAGGATTGCGTTAGTAATGGTGAGAAGCGCCTGGGGTATCACGAGTGTTCCAAGGGCAACCGGGATATCGGCAGGGGTTGGGAGGACAAGGTGAGGCAGTGGGAGGAGGGCCATGGCAGGGAACCCGTGGAGAATCACACCGAGGCAGAACGCGACCGCGATGAGCATTACTGCAGAAAGGTCAGGAAAACCGGTCATCCTTGTGACTGCATACATACCTGCCATGAGTGCGAGGCCAAGGACGAATATGAGAAGATCTCCTGTCATGAATCCCACTGATGTCCTGAGGAGGAGGAGGGCAAGGCCGAGCTGGATGCCCCGGATCACGCTCCTTGGGATATACTTCTCAAGGAGGTCCAGCCATTTTCCATACCCGAGGCCGAAAAAGAGGAGTCCGAGGATGAGACCTGCGGCCGCAATCTGGCCGGCACTCATGTTCCCGGCAATCGCGACCACGGCGATGACCTTCATCGGCTCGATGGGGACGGGAAGCCGGTAATACACACCCGTGATGATGAACCAGAGCCCGAAAAACAGGAGGATATACCCTAAGGACAATCCCGCTACGGCTGATACGGCCAGCACCAGAGGGAGAATTGTCCCATAGTCTCCGGCGCTCCCCGCAAGTTCGCGAATACCGAACGAAAGATCCCGGAATGCCATCGACCTGTCCCTGAATGTGATGAACAGATATCCTAGCGGGCCCGGATGACTGTCCCAGGCACTCCCCCGGAGAGCACCTTCCTGACATTCCCCGGTGTGTGCCCGTTCACTATTTTGACTTCGTGCACGTTCTTTGCATACCTGAGCAGTTCCACCACCTTCTTTTCAAGGACCATGTCATCGAGATTCATATCAAGGAGTTCCGAGGCAGTGATATCAGGTATGCGCTCGGCATCCTCGTGCAGGAAGGGATTTCGGGTATAGAGCCCATCGACGTTCTTTACCAGCACGAGGTTCTTTGCCCCCAGCACTTCGGCGGCAAGGAACGCGCCGGTGTCGGTCCGGTTGGGAGGGATGGTCCCGATTTCCGCCGGTTGTTCATAGAGTCCATACGGGGGTGTCCCGTGTGTCACGGGAAGGACGCCCAGGTGGAAGAGCATGGGAAGTTCCAGGAGATCTGCCGTATGGATGCGCATCCCGTTCCAGCGGGAGAGCAGCAGGGACATCATGATGGCATTCTGCTCGCTGATTTTTCCTGCAAGTTCCGCCAGGACCCCGGTGGGCATCCCGAGATCAAGCCCGAGATCGAGGATGTGCCGGACTCTCACCCCGCCACCTGTAACCACAAGGATCTTGTGCTCAAGGGAAAGCTCGCCAATTTCCTCTACCAGGGGAAGCACCACTTCCTTGCCATAGTCAAAAATACCGTGGCCACCCACTTTCACCACGCTCAAATCCGGGACCAGCCTGATCTGTTCTCCCCCTTCAAACGAGCGAAGCAGGCTCTTCCTCACGAGGGACTCCCCCTGGAGCCTGTTCGCTATTTCGAATCGTTCTCCTGTCTTTCTGTGCACGATAGTTTTATCAGCTGGCATAGTTAATACGTTATTTGTGTATCAGTTGATATATCACGTGATACAGAAAACTGATATACCATGAGATATATGGGAAGATGAAAAGGAGTTGACAGCATGATGAAGATCTATGTAAGAGAACGTCTGAAAGTCGGAGAAGGAGCCAAGCAGCCCATGTTCCGTATTGTGGCAGTGACAGGCGGGCAGATCCAGATTGAAGCCACCCATTACCGGAAATTCGAGATCGAGCAGATTGCAAAGGATGTAAAGGCTGAAGTGGTCTACTTCGAAGAGATCCCTGACGAAGAGAAGAAGAAGCATTAATAATTACTTTTTTCCTTTCAGTGGGAGCATTTTATCAGGGTTCTCTCCTTATACTGATAAAGAGAGCATGGCTGCATTGAGTGTTGAAGGGATATTCGAAGCCGCAGTGAGAATCCTCCTTGAGGATGACAAATCGATCAACCTGGTCTTCTCACCGGGTGCTGTGATGATCCGTTTTCCCACGACCCGCCGTCTTGCCGAATACCTCAAGGTTCCTCACTACTACGTTCTCCCCTATTTTGCCATGATGGAGGAGATGCAACTCGTGACCCGGGCAGAAAGGGTCGGGATACTCACCACCCCGGCCGGGACCCGGAAACTGGTTTTGCTCCTCTCCGGCACATTCCGGGAGCAGGCAGCCCGGGTGATGGGAGAGGCAGTCCTTGCAGACCTGGAATCCAGAACATACTGATCCTGCTGATATAATAGTTGGTATATCAGCAGGTTAAGGTGATTCCCTTTTCCCATCTTTCAAATAAAATGAACTGAGATACTTCCATATCCTTTAGAGAGTGGTGAGTGCAGACGCAGGCGTAATGTCTGCATTCTCCGGGGCGGAAGGTATATGAACGAGATTATCGATGGTTTCATCCAGGCAGGGCAGCTCATCCTGACCCTTGATCCTGAAGTCCTGGAGATCACCGCACGATCTCTTGCGATCTCACTCATTGCCACCGCCGTCGCATCGCTGATCGCTGTTCCAATCGGCGGATACATACACTTCAGGGAGTTTGGCGGAAAACGCGGACTGATCACCATCATCCAGACACTGTATGCACTGCCGACAGTCCTCGCGGGTCTTTTTGTCTTTCTCCTCCTTTCCCGGGTCGGACCGCTGGGATTCCTCGGCCTCCTCTTCACCCCGACAGGCATGATCATCGGCCAGACAGTGCTTGTCATCCCCCTGATGATCGGGATGACCCTGATCGCACTTTCTGGGGTGAAAAAGACCATACAGGACGAGGTCATCTCGCTTGGGGCCACCTCTCCCCAGATCATATGGACGATCGTGAAGGAGGCCAGGTTTGCGATCCTTGGGGGCGTGATCCTGGGTTTCGGGAGAGCGATTTCGGAAGTGGGGGCGGCAATGATGATCGGAGGGAATATCCGCGGATACACTCGTGTGCTCACCACCGCAATCGCACTCGAAACATCCATGGGCAACATCGCATTATCGATTGCCCTTGGGATCATCCTCCTCGCCATCGCCATGGTCGTCACCACCGCACTCTTCCTCGTACAGGAGCGCTGACATGATCGAATTCTCACACGTGGACATGAGATACGGTGAAAAAGTTGTCCTGAAAGACCTCACTTTCGGTATAGAAAAAGGGGAGATCTTCACCTTTATCGGGCCTTCCGGGACCGGGAAGACCACCATCCTCCGCCTGATCAACCTGCTGGAGAACCCCACCTCCGGATCCATTCTCATCCAGGGACAGGACACCCGTGTGCCGGAGAGAGACCGGGTGGCCCTCCGAAGGAGAATGAGTGTCGTGTTTCAGAAACCTGCTGCACTGCGCGGGAGCGTCTCCGACAACGTTTCTCTCGGCCTGAAGTTCCGGGGGACACCGCGTGACGAGATAAGATCACGGGTAACTGAAGCACTCGGTCTGGTAGGCCTCGACGGATACGGGGAAAGGAAGGCAACCACCCTCTCCGGTGGTGAACTTCAGAGAGTTGCAATTGCACGTGCTCTGGTGAGCAAACCCGACATCCTTCTGCTTGACGAACCCACAGCAAACCTGGACCCGGTATCGACAGAGCGTATAGAGAACCTCATCCTTTCGCTGAATGAAAGGTTCGGGACAACCATCGTGCTCTCCACCCATGATATGGTCCAGGGGCAGCGCCTCGCGACCCGTATCGCGGTGATCCTGAACCAGATGCTCGGGCAGGTGGGCGACTCCCATGAGATCTTCTACCAGCCGAAAAACCGTGAGGTCGCGAGGATGGTGGGGGTGGAGAATATCTTTGAAGGTATCGTCACCGGAAATGAGGAGGGCCTTGCCTGTATTGATATTGACGGCACTCCCATTGTTGCCACCTGCCCCCATCCTGCGGGGACACGGGTGACAGCCTACATGCGCCCGGAGGACCTCGTATTGCTGATCGAGAAGGATGGCAGGAGTAGTGCGCGGAACGAACTCGGGGGGACCATCTCACGGGTCACCCCTATGGGTCCCAATGTCAAGATCAGGGTCGATGCAGGTATCCCACTCATCGCGGTCATCACCCGCCGTTCGTTCGATGAGCTGGGCCTTGCAAAGAGCGCCGCGGTATACACTTCGTTCAAGGCGAGTGCCATCCATGTCGTGAAAAATGAAGACCGGTGAATCCGGTCCTTCTCTTCCATTTTCCATACCCTGTTTTCCTTGTTGGTCCCCCTGTGTATCGGTATCATCATTTGTTTTCCCGGCAATGGCCGGTATCGCTTTCTTTTGCCGCATCGACATCCCTTTTTAGGTTGTCAGCCAACAATTGAGGTAATGCGGTGCATTGCGCTTGCCAGCGGGAGCAAAGGCAACTGCCTCTATATCGAGGGAGAATCGTCATCGCTCCTCGTCGATGCAGGGCTCTCCAGGCGCGAGATCCTCACCCGCCTCCACTCTGCCGGGGGTTCCGCGGAGCATCTCGCAGCCATCCTCGTGACCCACGAACATATCGATCATATTGCCTCGGTAGAAGCACTTGCCCGCCATCTTTCCATCCCTGTGTACGCCACAGGGGGAACCCTCCTCGATCTCCTTGATTCGAGGCCCGTCCGGCGCAACCCCATCCGTGCGGTGAGAGTTGATTACGGGGAACGATTCGAGATCGGAGACTTTTCAGTTGAGGCTTTCGAGGTCTCCCACGATGCACGGGAACCCTGCGGGTTCCTGGTCAGGGAAGGAGATCTCACCATCGGGTGCTGCACCGATACCGGGATGGTGAGCCGCAGCATGATGGACTGCTTCTGCCGGTGCGACGCGCTTGTTCTCGAGAGCAACCACTGTCCCGAAATGCTGAAGAACGGCCCCTATCCCGAAGTGCTGAAAAGGAGGATCCGCTCGCGGAGGGGCCACCTCTCCAACCCCGATGCGGCAAAATGTGTCGGCGAACTCTGCACCCGCGTGCATGCGATCATGCTCGCTCACCTGAGCGAGATGAACAACACTCCTGAAAAAGCGCTTGCAAGCGTGCGTGAGGGGACCGGGCTTTTCTCCTCAGATATCGATGTGACGGTTGCATCCAACCCGGGCTCTGAAAAAGGATGGCCCCGCGCGATCAGGCTGTGAAATATCCGGGTCCGACTACATTTCCTTCATCTTGAGCAGCTTGAGGCAGTACATGTCGATAGAATCGAGGAATATCTTTTTTGCGGTCTTCATACGCTTCTCCTCTTCTGAAAAGATATCCCCTGTCAGGTACTCGAGGACCTCCAGGTAATACCCGAGCGCGGGGAGTTTCTTCTTGGTGTCCTCGAGCATCACCTCCGCGTCGCTCTTCCTGCCTGCAATGGTCATGAAGGCAAGGTCAAGCATCAGGATGATGTGCGCCGGCATCTTCTTGGAGATGGCCGTGCTCCGGAATTTCTGGTATGCGGATTCCTGGGAGGTGATAATGGAGAGCTGCAGGCCATAGTAAATGGGTTCGAGCTCGTCCGCATGCTGCTGCATCATCTGCCGTACAACAGAGGTGGCGCCCCCCGCATCCCTGTCCTCGAGCTTGAAATGGTAGAGATCGCGGAGGAAGAACATGTCGCTGTAATAGCGTTCGGCGGCAAGTTTCAGCAGCTCGCCCCTCATCTCCCTGTTGCTGTCCTTCTTCGCCTTCTCAAGACCGATCTTGATATACTCCGGCTCCTCCGGGAACCAGTCGGTGGCCATCTTTATCATGAACCAGAAGATCTTGTTGACACGCAGCTCCTGCACCACATGCGGGAACCTGATCCGGTTCACAGGTGGCCTCAAACGAACGAGCTCGATCATCTGCTCCCTTGAACTGAGGGCCATTCCGCTTGTCGTGCTCTTGTCCGGCTTCTTGTCGGGGGGGAGCTCGAGCGCGGAGAGCTCGTAGTAGCAGAAGGCAATTGCCGTGCAGACCATTGCATCGACGGTCCTGTACTTCTTGAGGGTTTCGATGGCTTCCGAGTAACGCCCCAGGTCTATCAGTTTCAGGCCGAGAACGATGTCGAAAATGGCTCTCCCGGTATATTTTTTCTTCACCCGGGTGGCATGCCTGAATATCTTCTCGATATGCTCGATGTCGGTGGATCGCTTGCTCTCTTCGAGGACCTTGACAGTCACGTCATCGATGAACCTGTCATGGACCTGGTCTGCAACGTCAGGATAACTGTTCTCGAGGATCGAGACCACGTGACCGAAGAATACCGGGAGGTTCGAATCTATCTTGTCGGAGTTCTTCTCGATATACTCCATCATCTCCCGCTTTGTCTGTCCCATCCTCTGTTCGACGAGCGCGTCTGGGACCCATTCCTCCGGCATTATGTACAGGAATTTCCTGTAAGAATATAAGAACCTTGATCACAGGTGCCGGCCACAGGAGCTCTCCTGTCACCCTGTCAGTCTCCGGAAGGGAATCCTTATCCTCGTCCATGCTGACTATTCCCCCTGCGGCGGTCTCATGCTGTTTGCCGAATTTGCCAGAATGTGCGATCACCTCGAGAGTACCCCCGGGAGGCTCGAGATGATCGATTATATCTCGCAGATCCTTCCCCGCCTGGACACGACAGACCTCCCCATATTCGTCCGGTTCGTCACCGGCAGGATCTTTCCCGACTGGAGCCCGCTGAAGCTCGGGATTGGACCCAACCTCCTTTTCGATGCCATCACCCTCATCGTGGACGGAACGAGGGCCGATGTGATCAGGGAGATCAACCGGCATGGGGACGTGGGGCTCGCCTTCGAGGCTATACTCGGGGAAGGAAAGGTATCCAGGAAGTCAACCCGGGCAGCGACCGTACAGACCTCGCTCTTTTCCCGCGAACTCACCCTCGCAGAGGTATATCGCGACCTGGAAACGGTTGCGCGGAAGGGAGGCCGGGCATCCCAGCAGGAAAAACTCTCGCTCATACAGAGCCTCTTCCAGAATGCCACTCCCCTTGAGGGGAGGTACCTGGCTCGCCTCCTCATGGAAGACCTGCGCATAGGCGTCGGGGAGGGCACCATGAGGGATGCAATATCCCGGGCATTTTCAGTCGATTCCTCTCTCGTCGAACATGCCTACCAGGCGAAAAACGACCTCGGGGAGGTGGCGATGCTCTCGATGAGCGGTGAAGAATCGCTCCGGGAGGTGCATATCATGCCGTTCCACCCCGTCAAGATGATGCTTGCCCAGCAGGGGACGATTGCCGGAGCCGTTGAGGAGAACGGGGCAATGGCCGCCGAATACAAGTACGACGGGAGCAGGTTCCAGTTCCATAAATCGGGAAAGAACAGCAGGATCTATTCCCGCAAGCTCGAGGATGTCACCGATGCCCTCCCCGATATCGTCGCCGCACTGGAGCGGGCCACTTCGCATGATGTGATCCTCGACGGGGAAGTGATCGCAGTCAGGGATGGAAAACCCCTCCCGTTCCAGACAGTGCTTCGCAGGTTCCGGAGAAAATACGGGGTCGAGACGATGCAGAAGGAGGTGATGATGCGCCCCTTTATCTTTGATATCCTTTTCCTCGACGGGGAGACACTGATCGATCTTCCGCTCCGGGAAAGGAGACTGCGCCTGGAAAAGGCAGTCACGGATCACATCGCCCCCCAGCTGGAAAGCGACGATCCTGAAGAGATAGGCGCGCTGTATACACAGAGCCTTGCAGACGGCCACGAGGGGATCATGCTCAAGGCCCCTTCATCACCCTATACCCCGGGACTCAGGGGAAAGAACTGGCTGAAGATCAAGCCGACCGTCGATACCCTCGACCTCGCTGTCATCGGGGCAGAATGGGGGGAAGGGAAGAGGGCGCACGTATTCGGTTCTTTCCTGCTGGCATGCCAGGATCAGGGCGAATTATCCGCTCTTTCCAAGGTGGCGACCGGGTTTTCGGACGAGCAGCTCTCAGAGGTCTATGATCTCCTGAAGGATCACGTCCTGTCCGAATCGGGAAAAGAAGTCCAGCTCGAGCCGGTCCTTGTGTTCGAGGTGGGGTACTCGGAGATACAGGAGAGCCCCAACTACGAGAGCGGTTATGCGCTGCGGTTCCCCCGGTTCATCCGGATCCGTGACGACAAGGACACCGCGGACATCGAGACACTTGACGGGATCAGGGACAGGCACCAGAGACAGAAGAGATAATGCCTGAAGTCCCTGGCGGGATTCCTTTCGCCTTTTCTGGTGCTAATACACCCTTATTTTTCATGGGGCCTGTATACCCTTGCGCGTTTTCCGATGAACGCGATGATGCGCGCCACGCACTCGTCCCATGAAACCTCGCCGTCGGGGACGATACGGGAAACCTCCCGGCCCAGCTCATCATCGGTGATTCCCTCCGCTACCGCGAGAAGAGAGCCCGGGGCATACCGTGGCGGGACGATCTCGTCACAGTCGCCGTCAACGATGCCGAACACAGGGATTCCCATGTGCGCCCCAATATGCCCGCATACCGCGGTGGTATCGTCCCCGACGCTCACAATCCCGCAGACCCTCCCGCCGCTGATCATCCGGTACAGATGGTGCCCGCAATGGTCGATGAAGAGCACGCGCCCCGATGCGGCCGCCCGGGTAGTGGGCGCGGGAGGCCTCGAGCGGATTGTCCCGCTCTTGCACCATGCCCTCGTGATATCCAGGGATCCTGCCCTCTCCAGCTTTTCCAGGCCATGCTCTTTGACACTGATCCCGGACACGGGGAGGATTTTCTTCCCATCATACCTGATCTGCACATCATGCTCCGTGGCTCTGCCTATGACAGTCCCGTTCACGTACACCACCTCTCCGGGAATACACCCCCGGATGGTGCGAAACCCGCCGGGTGATTCCACAGGCGACGCCTTCATTTCACGCACCATATATCCGGTCCTGCGCGAGATCTCCCCTGCAATCTCATCCGCTTTCCTGTTCCAGCAGATGATTTCCCTGCGTGCGCATTCCACATGGAGAAGTCCGGCGGCGCCAATTTTTCCAGCGATGATCTCCCCGAAAATCCGCCCAGATTCAGGGGTCTTTCCCTGGTTCGCAAGGTAGCAGGGTTCCCCGAGAGACTGGATCACCATGCTCGGCGGAACGCCCGGATATTCACACGGGAGTCCCGATTCTTCCGCTGCTGCCCTTGCCATCACTCCCGCGACAAGAATTTTCCGCGGGGAGAGCTGCCGGAAGAGCCAGGCTGCGTTCCCCGAGTCGAATATCTCGGGACCGTGAAGGATCATCACCATACCCGCAATGCTGTCGGGATCCACCTTTCCCTCATGCGGGTGGTCTCCATTGTACTGCGTCGATGTGGTCTGGTCACCGGTGCATTCCATTGCAGTCCAGATTATTGGGGTTTCAATTATTATAGTTGTAATCGGGAAAGGTCGCGGCATCACCTGGTGAGTCCCGAAATTTCGCGGAACAGTCTCTTTTCTCCGAACAGGCCGCCGCGGATCCCTTGTATTTCATTCATCCTATACGCGGTTGTAGTCATCAGAGAACCGCGTGATGTCATCTTCCTCGAGATACTCCCCTATCTGGACCTCGATGACCTCGAGGGGTATCCTTCCTGTATTGGCCAGCCGGTGCCGTGTGGCTGCCGGGACAAAAGTACTTTCACCCTGCCGAAGGTGGATGGTACGGTCGCCGAGGATCACATCCGCCATCCCGCTCACGACAATCCAGTGCTCGCTCCTGTGGTGGTGCATCTGGAGCGAGAGTTTCTTTCCTGGTTTTACCGTCACCCGCTTGATGCGGAAGAACCGCGAGCGCTCGAGATCGGTATATGAGCCCCACGGGCGGTGCACCTGGAGATGATAATCGGTAATGGTATCGCCCGCCTTTGCAAACCGCTTCACGAGTTCGCTCACCTTCTCTGTTGCGTCCAGGTGGCAGGCAAGCAGAGCATCCCCGGTGTCCACGAGGACGAGGTCATGCACCCCGATAAGTGCTGCACGCTTTCCCGGGGCGTAAATGAAATTCCGGGAGGAATCAATGATTTCCGCGACTCCTGCGTTCCCCGATTCGTCGTGCGGCTTGAAGTCGTACCATGCACGGAACGTGCCGAGATCCGTCCATTCCGCTCTTAACGGGACCACGGCGACCTTCTTCGAGACTTCGAGGAGCCCGTAGTCGACGGAGACTGAAGGGAGGCCTGCATAATCAGGGGTCCCCTCCCTGAACCGTTCATACAACTCATGCTGGTATGCTGCCAGTTCGTCAAAGAATACCCTCGTTGAAAAGAGGAACATCCCGCTGTTCCAGAGATACCCGGCATCGACGTAGACTTTCGCCGTTTCCCAGTCAGGCTTTTCTCTGAACTTCCTGACCTTTGCTCCCACGCCGATGGGTTCTCCCGGGTCGATATACCCGTAGCCCGTGTGAGGGTGGGTGGGACGGATCCCGAACGTGACAAGGTACCGGTCCGTGATGTCCCGGGCCGCGGCAATCTCCCCCATTGCACCCTCCCCCAGGTGGTGATCGCTCGGGAAAACTGCGACCACCGCATCTCCATATTTTTTCTCCACTTCCTGCATGGCCCAGGTGATGGCAGGCAGGGTATTCCTTCCTGCGGGCTCACAGAGGATCTGATCATCACTGATGGAGAGCCCCAGCTCCTCCAGCTGGTTTCTGACCAGGTACTGGTGGATCTCATGTGTGACCACCAGCACCTCGTCAGGCCCCGATACCTGCAGGGCTCTCTGGTATGTGTCCTGGAAGAGCGAGGTGCCGTTCACCTTCAGGAACTGCTTGGGATTATAGGTGCGCGAGAGGGGCCACAGGCGGGTACCCACCCCTCCGGCCAGTATGACGGATTTGATGGATTCCATACGGTCGTTTTTCTTTTTGACCTGTTCCCACTTATGGCTTCCTCAGTGTGCCCGCCAGGGGCTGTAAAGCCTCAGTCCCTCCGCCTTCCTGCATATAGGAGAGCAGGCAGGATAGAAAAAGACATGATGCACAACCCGGCTCCCATCCCCGGCGATGAGTGCGGAGTGGGAGGCATGGCCGCCTGTGCTGGAGGTGAGGACGGCTCAGTCACCTCGTATGTATGCTCCGGTATGACAGCCGGCACGGGTCCCGTTGTCGCGGGAGAGGTGGGTGAGGGAGTGATGCCCGGGTTCTCGAGGCGAAGGCGTGACACTTTCAGGTTCTCGGCTGCAAACGTATTGCCGGGGTATATGGAGAGCGATCTCTCGTAGGCATCTGCAGCCGCCTGGAAGTCTTCCATGATCAGGTAGGTGTTTCCCAGGCGGAAGTACGCCTGATCGTCGGCAGGTGTGATTGCCAGGACGCCGAGATATGCCTCCACGGCGTCGGGGTATTTCTGCATCGAGAAGAACACGTCGCCCTTCCCCATCAGCGCAGGCGTATTATAGGGGTCCAGGGCCAGGGAATCGTTGTAAGCCTGGAGGGCCTCATCCAGGAGACCCTGCGAATGGAGATCCCTCGCCATCGACGCAAAAGCAGCGGGATCACCGCCCGATCCATAGCCGGACGAACTCCCTCCGTCAGAGGAATCCGAAGACCCGTCATCCCCCGGATCTGAACCGCCGCACCCGCAGTCATTCGCATACACAGGCAGTGCCAGGAATACCAGGATGACGAGGCAGGCAATACCCATCCGAAAGGCTGGCCATGTCATATACCATTGACCCTCTGCCAGCGCTGGATTTAAAGCTAGTGGAATGAGCAATAACGCCCGGATCCATTTGATATTGGGTGAAAAGAGAGGTCAAACCCGGGAAAAACCACCAGGCAACCCCCGGGCATTAATCGTCCTGGACTTTTTTCAGGGCCAGCTCGATGGCCACTTTAAGGTCTTCATCCTTGAACGGTTTTAACAAAAAGCCGCTCGGTGCAGTTTCAATCACGCGGGAGATGGTCTCATTGTCGGAGTATGCCGTGACATAGATGAACGGGATGGAGAACTCGCTGTTGATCTGTCGGGCAAGGTCGGTCCCGTCCATGTCCCCCGGGAGCATGATATCGATAAGGACGAGATCGGGAGGATGTGCACGGATCTGCCTCAATGCTTCAAGGCCGGTCTGTGCCGTCCCGCTCACCTCGTACCCGAGCTTCCTGAGACGCCAGGAGACCAGCTCGCTGATCACAGGGTCATCTTCAACGATAAGAACGGAACTGGTCATCCCCTTCACCCGCCATGTGCATCTCCAGGATGGGATAACCTCTCAAGTAGGAGTTTATTAACCTAATGGATAAGAACCATCTTCCTGGTACCTTTATCCCGGAGATTGACACCGGTACGCCCCTTGCGGGAAGAAAACCTCGAACCGCGCTCCCGCCCCGGGTTCTCCTGTCTCGATGATCGAGATGCCCGTGATGTCGAGTATCTCACGGGCGAGAAAAAGGCCGAATCCACTGCTCTTTCCAAATCCTTTCTCGAATATTTTTTCTTTTTCCGCAAGCGGTATGCCCACCCCGTCATCCTCGAACGCGAGGGTCAGGCCATAGGAACTTGCGGATACTCCAATGGAGAGCGATGTGACGTGCTGGCCGTGCCGCAGGGCATTGTCAATGATGTTAAAAAAGACCCTTTCAAGAAGCGGGTCTGCAAACACCTCCACGCCCTTCACATGGCACTCCAGGGCAATCCCGGAAAGATCGAAGGATTCCATTACCTTTCGTATCACATCCATCACATTCTGCCATGCCGGGGCCTGCACTCCGATGTCCTCGTACTCCCTGGTGAAAGCAATCTGGGACTCGATATTCTGTGCGATACGCTCCAGTTTCCCGATAAACTCCGCCATCCTGGGATCATCTGAAGATTGCTTTGAGAGATCCAGGTATAACCGCAGGGTGGTGACCTGGTTCAGAATGTCATGCCGGGTGATGCGGGAGAGGAGGGTGAGTTTCCGGTTTGCCATCTGCACGGCCTCCTCTGCCTGGATGATATCTGTGATATCCCTTCCGACCGACTGGTATTCCCTGATGTGTCCCTTCTCATCGAAGATGGCCTGGTCGGTCCAGCTCTGCCACCGCACTTCGCCTCCCGGAAGAACGACCCGGTGCTGGATGTACCCGACCGGGTTCTCATGATCCAGGGAATCGAAATGTTTCTTCACAAGAACCCTCTCTTCCGGAGGAATGGCGGGACGGAACCTGCTTCCGATAATCTCATGGCACGGCTTCTCGTAATACCGGCAGTATGCAGGATTTGCAAAGATATGCGTTCCGTCGGGGAGTGTCCTGCTGATGAGTTCCTCCTGGGTGTCGATGATGCCCTTGTATCGTGCTTCGCTCTCACGGAGTGCTTCCTCGGTCCTCCTGCGCTCGGTGACGTCCCTTATCGATTCGATCGCACCGATAATCCTGCCCTCGTCATCGTAGAGGGGCGATGCTTTCCCCCAGAGGATGGCTTTCTGGCCTTTCAGCCTGGGAAGATCCGTCTCCCCGATCAGGAGATCCCCCGTCTTATGCACAACCCCGTAATACCGCCTGGCAATCACATCAGAAGACTCGAAGATGAGATCGATAAGGATGGGGCGCCTTTCGCCGTAAAACGGGAGGGCATACTCATAGTTATTTTTTCCCACCATGTCCTCTGCCAATATCCCGGTCATCTCCTCGATGGAGTGGTTCCATATGATGATGCGGCCGTCCCGGTCTATTGCAAAGGTTGCATCCGGGAGAAAATTGATGAGATCGGACAGGCGCCGCTCTGACATCCGCAGGGCAATCTCCGCTCTCTTCCGGCTGACCGCCTGCTCGATCATGTTCCGGAGTTCTGCAAACTGCGAGCGCGGGTGGCCCCCTTTCTGCAGGTAGAAGTCAGCACCGATGTTCAGCGCCTCGATTGCCACAAGCTCCCTTCCGCGGCCTGTAAATATGATGAACGGGATGTGGGGGTGGGACTCTTTGATGACCCTCATGAATTCAATGCCGTTCATACGGGGCATCTCGTAATCAGAGACGATGACATCGAAGGGAGTGTCGTGCATGACCTCCAGGGCCTCCTGCGCACTCAGTACGGTGGAGATCTCCATGGAGCCGTCTTTTTCCAAAAATATCTTCGTCACGTCCAGCAGTGCTGCCTCGTCATCAACCAGGAGAACCTTGATCATTTCCCTTTTCACCACTGGAGCTGGGAGTCTCATTAGTCCATTACCCTGAGTGTTTATATAACATGGGACAAGGAGGGCGGACCTATCTCATCATGATCTGGATAGCAGTGGGATATTTCCGGAGCAGCGCAAATACGAGAGCCCGCCCCACCCAGACCCTGCCCCCCTCCATCTGGCGCTGCCGGGAGAGATCCCCCATCTCCTGGAAGGCCGAAAACGCTGCAGAATCCGCGAGCATACAGCTGTCGGAGACCTCCATGTCGGAATAGAAGATGATGGGGAGCCTGAGATCCCTGCAGAGATCTTCCGGGAGCGCTCTCCGGATTTTTTGAATCACTTCCCGATCGAAGCGATGCTCCCTGCCCCCTTTCGTGACCGCCACGGGTTTTTCCATCACGAGAAGATCGGAGAGCCGCACCCGGGCGGTCACCACCCCCTCATTGATCCTGCGCATCTCGAGGCCCATCCACCGCCTGAGTGCTGATTCATCATACATGGCGGGCGGCCTCACAAGACGCAATGGTCAGATGGCATTTGGGACATAATTCAGCTGCTATTTGCGCATCCGTCACTTCTTTTTCCATAATTCACTCGTGCGAATCTCCGATTTGCAGTGAGGGCAGAGGCAGATCTCGTCCTGAGGATCACCCTGCTCCTTCCCCTCCCCTGTCATCTTCCTCCGGAGTTCCTGCGTGAAGCCGGATGCGAGGATACCGGCGGGCAACGCGAAAATGCCTATCCCGAGGAGAGTGATACAGCCCCCGAGAATCTTTCCCGGCGCTGTCATGGGGACCATATCACCGTACCCAACCGTTGTCAGTGTGACAATGCCCCACCACATGGTGGCAGGTATGCTCGAGAAGACGTCAGGCTGGCCCGGATTCTCTATCTGGAACATGAGCGTCGATGCCGCAATCAGTGCGATGAAGAGGACGAGGTAGGCGGTGATGAGCATGTTCCTCTGGGCCCTGACAACCCTTATGATCATGTTGATCGATTCAGAGTACCTGACCAGCTTGAATACCCTGAACACCCTGAGCACGACGAGCCCGGTGAGGTTGATCCCCGTGAACAGTTCCAGGTAAAAAGGAAACACGACGATGAGATCTATCAGCGCGTAAGGAGTGAGAATCCATTTCAGCCGCCCTGCGACAGGAGCTGCATACCTCGGGTCCTCGGTACAGGTCCACAGCCTGAGGGGGTACTCGATCGAAAAGACAATTGTTGTGAAGAAGAAGACCACGTTGAAAAGGGGCGAATATTGTGCCGAAAGTGAGCTGACAGACGAAAGCACCATGACAGCGATTGAAAGCAGGATGACGATGGTGATGAAGTAATCAAAAAATTGTTCGTAATATTTACTGGCCCCGTTCTGATCGTAGCCCGGTTCGAGCACATTGAAGACTTTCTTCCTAAGGGCGGGAATATTCATACTAGCCATGATTTGGTGTTCCGGTTAAATAATATCCCTCTGCCGGGCCATGCCAGGAAATGACGGCACCGGCAGGGTATCGGGAGACAGAATTGCCGGACACACCCCCGCCTCCCCCAGGGAAACACCTTATACTGGTCTGATCAACCGTAATTCCGGGAGATCGCAATGGATTTCATCTCGCTGGCGGGATTCCTCGCCCTCATTATTATCGGAATAGCCCTCGTGCTCTTCCTGATCAAGCTCGTGTGGTCGCTTGTTCCGGCGGCAATCGTCGCACTGCTGGTATACCTCTTCACCGCAAGCCTCTGGTGGACGGGCATTGCATTCCTGGGAATTGTCATCCTTACATTTATCTATAAATTGTTCTCAAAATAGCCAGATATACAAAGTATGGTTATAATATATACGGATGTATCATACCTTTTTTCGTGAAATCCCTGAAATTCTCTTTTGAGAAATACATCCCATGGCTGTTGGTTTTCCTCAATATTGTCCCAATTCTCATAGGATTTGCCTTCATCAACCTGTGTGTCGTCGATGTACCATACCACGACCAGTTCCATCAAAATATCCAAAATATCATTAAATATCACGATGGAAGCCTCACGGTTTCAGATTTTCTCACGGTAAACAATGATCACCGACCTGTTTTTGTGCATATACTCTCTTTTTTGATTGATGCAGCAACGGGGGTAAACAACATCGTGGACGCAAATGTTGGATATCTGCTGCATGTATGTGCGTTTATAATCCTGTGGTTCTATTGCAAACGCTCTCTTCCCACACTCCACCCCCTTTCTCTCTATATGCTTCCTGTAAGCTGGTATTTTTTCAACCTGTACCTGATATCTGCCTATTTATGGGGCATTCTCCTGTCTTCATCTCTCTGTCTGGTCGCTTTGTTCTCGATGGTCTTTTTTATTGAAAAGAGCAGGGACCTTGACATCTCCTTCCTTTATGCCATCATAGCCGCCATAGCCGGCATGTTCTCCTGGGTGGCAGGATTGTTCCTCTTTCCCGCAGGATTCCTCCAGATCATTTGCTCACAATCAATGCGAAAATGGGAGAAAATAATGGCATGGACATCCGTATGGGCTGGAATGCTGTATCTCAATTACATTATTCTCGGTTTTTCCAGGACAGGGATTCATGGATATGAAGGATATTCCCGATATATTCTGTCTTTTATCCAATTCCCCTTTCATAAAGGCATTTTGATTATCCAGTCGCTCGGTTCAACCATAATTCATTCATACCTGGATTCAGTAGCCCTCGGATTTCTGCTTCTCGCAATACTTGTGTGTATTCTGATCCACGAACGCGAATCAATAATGAGACCCCAGAATGCAGGGTGGCTCGCCCTTCTACTGTATTCATTTCTCGTGCATTTCGCCCTCGTCGTCACACGTTCTGGTGAAGGCCACTACTTCGGGCCTGCGAACAGCCTCTTTTTTTTACCCGCCGTAAGACATTTTCCCAGCACATTTGTTTTCATCATTGGTCTCTATGGGTTGGTACTGACTACATACGCATGGAATATCACCCGGCAGGATAAGGATAACGAATCCAGCATTTCCCGGCAACTTCATATATCCCGGACTTGCGGATACTGTGTGTTTCTTGCTATTGTGGCATCGATCCTTTTTTTTGGGTGTTTTCTCCATTGTCAGGATGGCATGTTTTACGGGGTGCTATGGGCCGAGAGAAATTGTGAATACAGGGAAGTTTTCATCGGTTATAGCCAGGTGGATGATACCACACTCAATGATTTACGTGTTGACCGGCATACTCTTGAAAAACTGGAAAAATATAACCTGAGCATGTTTAAACCATCACGCGGGGGATTATATCCTGACTGGTTGCCTTCCCCTATCCGGAGACAAATCCTGAACTCTCCCCGAATAAAAATAGTTGATTGGGAATAGGAAAGTGACAAATCAAAAATTGCCGGGTCATATCCAATCCTGATCCGGAAAAGAAGATTTTCTTTATGACCCGATTATATTACAGCCTTCTTTTCACATGCTGTGCACAAAAGAAACATGGGCTCGAGGAGATTCGAACTCCTGACCTCCGCCATGTCAAGGCGACGTCATAACCAGCTAGACCACGAGCCCGCAGGTAAATGCGAAATGTGCGGAGAAATGTGGGTGAATCGAGTATAAAACTATTCTCTTTTCACGCCCGCTCCCCGTGAATAGACATATCATGAAGGGAGAATGAGTGAGAGTGATGACTGACACAGATTCGCAGCAGCTCTTCGTGTACGAGCACGACGCCCGGAGGCTTGAACTCCTGGTCCGCATTCTCTACTGGATTGCCATCGGCGTGGTGGCTTGGGTCTATGCGCTTGCAGCAACCGTATGCCTCGTCATCCAGTGGTTTTACATCCTTATTCTTGGAAAAAGGTCGAAAGGACTCTCTGGTTTTGTGAAAGGCTACCTCGAGTACATGGTCCACCGGATGCCGTACCTGTACGTCATGACAGACAGGAGGCCTGCCGTATTCCCCGATAAAGTGCGTATCTTCGAGAAGATGGAGTGAGAACATGATGGTGGGTGGCGGGGGGAAAATGATCTGCCACCACTTTTCATTGGGTTGTTCCTGGAGGATCGCTTCTCAGATCAGGATATCCGAAATTTTTGCGAATACTGCCGTGAATATCCCGGGCATCGACCGGATCTCGTCCATCATGTCCGGTGTGACCTCGCTGTCCACGTTCAGGACCATGATGGCATCCTCCCCGGGTTTTATCCTTCCGACCTGCATCCCGGCGATGTTGACGTTTCCTTTCCCGAGGATCGTGGAGGCACGGCCGATCACCCCCGGCCTGTCCAGGTGGCGGGATACGATGACGTAGCCCTCGGGGATCATATCCATGGTATAGCCGCCTATCGCCACGATCCTTGACCTCCCCTTGAAAAAGACGGTGCCGCTCATGGTCTCCTCCATCGTGTCGGTCTTTACACGGATGGAGACAAGGCTCTTGAACCCCCCTGAGTCAGGGGTCGTCGTCTCCGAGATGCTGATCCCGCGCTCCTTGGCGATGAACTCGGCATTCACGATGTTGATGGGCACCTGCAGGATGGGATCGAGGAGCCCCTTGATGGCCATGAGGGTGATGAAACGGGTGTTGTTCCCGAGCGTTGCGAGCTCCCCGCTATAGGTGAGCTCCACCTTCTCCATCCTCCCTCCCACCATCTGGGTGAGAAAGCGCCCCATCTTGTG
Organism: uncultured Methanolinea sp.; assembly: GCA_964452625.1. Lineage (GTDB taxonomy): Archaea > Halobacteriota > Methanomicrobia > Methanomicrobiales > Methanospirillaceae > Methanolinea_A. The sequence goes on along the minus strand of CAYVMJ010000001.1, from coordinate 83,372 downwards.
GGCGAGGATGGCAAAGGGCTCGATCGTGTCCGCGTGCTCGGCAGGGACGATGGGCGCATTCACGATATAGCGGGCCGATCCGCCCTTCATGACCGATATGCACTGCTTGGCGATTGAGACCGCCACGTTCTGCTGCGCCTCAACGGTGCTCGCCCCCAGGTGAGGGGTCGTGATCACCTGGTCGAGTCCGAGAAGAGGGGAGTTGAGCGGAGGTTCCTCCTCAAAGACATCGAGCGCGGCTCCCGCAATTTTCCCTGACGTGAGTCCTTCGAAGAGCGCCTTCTCATCGATAATTCCTCCCCTGGCACAGTTGATGATCCGCACACCGTCCTTCATGGTGGCGATCGTCCGGGAGTTGACGATATGCTTTGTCTCCTTGATCAGGGGGGTGTGCACTGTGATGAAATCCGATACCCTGAACAGTTCGTCGAGCGAGAGCGCCTCCACCCCCATCTGGGCTGCCCGATCCTTGCTGATGAACGGGTCGTAGCCCACGATGTGCATGCCAAGGGCCTGCGCCCTCTTCGCCACCTCGCGCCCGATCCTCCCGAGGCCCACGATCCCGAGCGTCTTCTCGTTCAGCTCTACTCCCATGAACTTCGAGCGTTTCCACTCCTTCTTCTTCAGTGATGCGCTGGCCTGCGGGATGCTGCGTGCCAGCGAGAGCATCATGGCCATCGTGTGCTCGGTGGCGGCGAGGGTGTTTCCTTCGGGTGCGTTGGCGACGATGATCCCCTTCCGGGTGGCGGCATCCATATCGATATTGTCAACGCCGGCCCCTGCTCTCCCGATGAAGCGAAGCTTCTTCCCGGCCTCGATCACTTTCGCGGTGACATCGGTCCCGCTCCGGACAAGCAGTGCATCGTACTCGCCTATGAGTGCGATGAGCCCGTCCTCTTTTAAGTCCGTTTTCACGTCAACGGAACATTCCCTGCGCAGGATCTCGAGTCCTTCTTCGGCAAGCGGGTCACTGACCAGTATTCTGAAACTCACGGTAAAACCCATACATATTCTGCACTCCACCTATTGAGGGTTTTTGTCCCGTGATCGGAATCCCCTCCCCGCCCGGCACCTGCTCTTTTTCCTCCCGGTGAGATGAGAATGTATTAAACCGGGAAGGGTGGAGATAATAAGTGGTGCGTGAATGAAAGAGATGCCCGATATTCTCTGGCTAGAGGAGATACGGAAAGAGGATATTAATGCTGTGGGGGGGAAAGGTGCATCCCTTGGGGAGATGTCCGCCATCGGGCTCCCCGTCCCGAGGGCCTTCGTGGTGACAAGTTATGCTTTCCGGCAGTTCCTTGTCGAAGCCGGCCTTGACAAGACCATCTTTGCGGATCTCGCGGAACTCGACGTAGATGACAGCGTCGAGCTCGAGAAGGCCGCGAAGAGAGCCAAGGATGCGGTGATGAAGGCGAAGATCCCGGCCCCGATCAGGCAGAAGATACGAAGAGCGTACGAGGAGATGGAGGACTCCCGCATGATCGTGGCGGTCCGGTCAAGTGCAACCGCAGAGGACCTGCCGGATGCCAGTTTTGCCGGCCAGCAGGAGACCTACCTGAATATCAAGGGAGAGAAGAACCTGCTCCTGGCAATCCAGAAGTGCTGGGCTTCCCTCTACGGGGCACGCGCAATCTACTATCGGACCAAGCAGGGATTCGATCACCAGAGCGTCAATATCGCCGTCGTGGTGCAGCAGCTGGTCTTTTCCGAGAAGGCGGGCGTGATGTTCACGTCCCATCCCGTCACAGGCGAGCAGCTGAGCATCATCGAGGGGTCCTGGGGGCTGGGCGAGGCGGTGGTCTCGGGCTCGGTATCGCCCGATAAGTACGTCTTTGACCAGAGCAGCGAGAAGGTCATCGACCGGCTCATCGCCAACAAGCGCTACCAGATCGTGCCTGACAGGGAGAACGGGACAAAGACCGTCGAGGTGGAGAAGGATCTCCAGGACAAGACTCTCCTCTCGGACGGGGAAGTCCGGAAGCTCGCGACATTCGGGAAGATCGCGGAGACCCATTACGGTGTCCCGCAGGACATAGAGTGGGGGATAGTGGGTGAGGATATCTACATCCTCCAGTCGCGCCCCATCACGACGATCAAGGCATCCGCACCTGTTTCCCAGGCAACGGATGCCGGGGCCGGGAAGATCCTCCTGCAGGGACAGGGCGCATCCCCGGGTATCGCCAGCGGGAAAGTGGTGATCATCAGGGACGTCAAGGATACAGGGAAAATAAAGGAGGGCGACATCATGGTCACCCAGATGACCAATCCCGACATGGTCCCTGCGATGCGGAAGGTTTCGGCAATCATCACCGACGAGGGCGGGATGACCTGCCATGCAGCCATCGTGAGCCGGGAACTCGGGACCCCGGCAGTGGTCGGCACAAAGACCGCCACGCAAGTGCTCAAGGCCGGCCAGACCGTCACGGTCGACGGCGAGAAGGGGCTCATCTACGAGGGTGTCATGGCCGTCGCACAGGAAAAGACCCCGGTCGCGGCAGCGGCGGCAGCCCCCACAATCACTGCCACCAGCGTCAAGGTCAATGTCTCCATGCCCGAGGCCGCGGCCCGGGCAGCGGCCACCGGTGCAGACGGGGTAGGGCTGCTCCGGATCGAGCACCTGATCCTCGGCCTGAACAAGACCCCCGGCTGGTTCATTGCCAACAACAGGGAAGAGGAGTTTATCCAGGAGCTGTACAAGGGAATCAAGACAGTCCTCGACGCGTTCTATGGAAAGCCGGTCTGGGTCAGGACGCTCGATGCCCCGACAGACGAATTCAGGAACATGGCCGGCGGCGAGAATGAGCCCATCGAACACAACCCGATGCTCGGGTGGAGGGGCATACGCAGGGACCTCCAGTCACCGGACCAGTTCCGCCTCCAGGTGGAGACCTTCAAGCGGCTCTGGGAGCAGGGATACGACAACCTGGGGATCATGTTCCCGATGGTCTCGCACCCTTCCGAATTCATCCGCGCAAAAGAGATGATGCGGCAGTGGGGCGTCGACGTGGAGAATGCCACGCTCGGGGTGATGATCGAGATCCCGAGCAGTGCCATCCTGATCGAGGAGTTCATCGATGCGGGGATCTGTTTTGCATCGTTCGGGACAAACGACCTCATCCAGTACACCCTTGCAATCGACCGGAACAACCAGCATGTCGCGGGCATGTACCAGCCCAAACACCCCGCCGTCCTCGCACTGATCGACTCGGCCATCCAGTGCTGCCGAGAGAACGGTGTCGAGATATCGATCTGCGGGCAGGCAGGCTCTGAGCCCCCCATGGTCAGGTGGCTCGTGGAACACGGCATCTCCAGCGTCTCTGCCAATATCGATGCCATCGCAAAGATCCGGGAGACCGTGGCCCGGACAGAGCAGCAGATTATCCTGGAGAGCGCGAGATCCCGGAATGCGTGAGAAAGGGCTCTCTCCCGAAGACCTTTTTTCTTTCCTCTCCGCAAAAAAGGGAGAAGACATCGACTACGGGCACATTCTCAGCTCCATGTGCACGCTCCCGCATCCCGTGGCCGTCAGGGCTCATGTCCAGTTCATGGAAACGAACCTCGGAGACCCCGGGCTCTTCCCTGGCACCGCTTCGCTGGAACGCCTGCTGATAGAACGCCTCGGCACCCTGTTCCACCTCCCTTCCGCATACGGGTATGCCACTTCGGGAGGCACCGAATCGAACATACAGGCGCTGCGGATGGCACGGGAAACAAAACCGCGGGGGAACGAGGAGCCGAACGTGGTGCTCCCGGAATCGGCGCATTTTTCCTTCAAAAAGGCCTGTGACATCCTCTCTCTCGGGGTCAGAACTGTCCCGCTGGACAGCGAATTCCGCATGGATCCCGCGGCTGCGATGGAGATGGTCGACCGCAACACCTGCTGCGTCGTGGGAATCGCAGGGACCACCGAATACGGCATGGTCGATCCCATCGGGGAACTTGCAAAGATCGCGGACGACCTCGGCATCTTCTTCCATGTCGATGCAGCCTTTGGCGGCATGGTCCTCCCGTTCCTCGAAGATCCGCCGGCCTTTGATTTTTCTCTTCCCGGGGTGAGCAGTATCGCGGTGGACCCCCATAAAATGGGAATGAGCACCATTCCCGCAGGCGTACTCCTCGTCCGGAACCGGGACGCGCTCTGCTCTCTTATGGTGGACACTCCCTATCTCTCGATCAAGCAGGGATACACCCTCTCCGGGACGAGGCCCGGTGCCCCGGTTGCCGGGGCGCTGGCAGTACTCGAATACTTCGGGATCGAGGGGATGCGGGACCTCGTGGCAGGGTGCATGAAAAATACGCGGAGGCTCATCGATGGCATGGAGGCCTACGGCATCCCGAGAGTCGTCACCCCTGACGTGAACGTGGCCACGTTCCATCCGGCAAAGGTCGTGCCTCCCTGGGTCGTCTCCTGGACGAGGAATGGGCATCTCCGGCTGGTATGCATGCCGCACGTCCATGCCGGCGTCATTGAATCATTCCTGAAAGATATTGGTGAGAATAATGCTTGAAAGGCTTGTGCACTCTCTTGAAACCTGTCCCCTTGTAAAGCGGGGCGAATACAACTACTTCATCCACCCCATCACCGATGGTGTCCCTGATGTCGACCCCCACCTCCTTCGGGAGGTCTGCATGGCCATGATCAAGGTCCTCGACCTCGAGGGTATCGACCGCATCATGGCCGCGGAAGCGATGGGAATCCCCATCGGGGCGGTGCTGTCGCTCGCGACCGACATCCCCATGAACATCGTCCGGAAGCGCGAGTACCAGCTGCCCGACGAGATCGCCGTCCACCAGGCAACGGGGTATTCGAAGGGGCAGCTCTTCCTGAACGGGGTGAACCGGGGCGACAGGGTGGTGATCGTGGATGACGTGATCAGCACGGGAGGGACCACGCGGGCTCTCCTCTGGGCCCTCGACATGGCGGGTGCGGAAGTCAGGGATATCTGTTTCGTGATCGGCAGGGGTTCCCCCGATATCGGGAGGCCTTACAAGACCCTGGTGAACGTGGAGGTGACAGACCGGGTGCGTGTCGTTGACAGGATATGCTGACCTCTTATCCCGGTTGAGATCGCGGGGCGCGAGGGTGGTGGCGCTGCAGTTCCCGGCCGGGCTCAAGAGGAATGCTGGGGAAGTGGCGTCTTTCCTCCAGGGTGAAGGCTTTTTCGTCATCGTCAGCGGTGATCCCTGTTACGGTGCGTGCGACCTGGCACTCGACACACTCTCATATGCGGACGTGCTGGTCCATTTCGGGCACACGCCTCTCGGTCACCCGGATCCCCGCGTCATCTTCGAGCCATACAGGATAGATTTTCCTCCTTCCGTCATCCTGAACGCGAAACCATTCCTGAAATCCGGGAGGGTGGGGCTGGTCACGACAGCGCAACATGTCCACCTGCTGGATGATATGAAATCCGCGCTCTCTGAATCGGGGATCCAGGCATTGACTGCAAAGGGGACCCGCGGGTGTGCAGAAGGACAGGTGCTGGGGTGTGCATTCGGGGCTGCACGGATCCCCGGAGTGAGTGAGATCCTCTTCGTGGGCACCGGGGTCTTCCATCCTCTCGGCGTCCAGCTCTCCACTGGTTGCAGGGTGGTGGCACTCGATCCCTTCACAGGGGAAGTGCAGGTGGTGAGTGCGGACAGGTTCCTGCGGCGCAGGCATGCCCTGATCGAGAAGGCCAAAGCTGCGGAACGTATCGGCCTCCTCGTGAGCACGAAGAGCGGGCAGGAGCGTTTCCGCATGGCCCGCGAGATGGCCTTGCGGGCTGAAAATGCCGTCATTATCCTCATGAAGGAGATATCCCCTGACGAACTCGTCAACCTCGGGTTTCCCGCCTACGTGAACTTCGCCTGCCCCCGCCTCTCCTACGACGACCAGGTCAGGTTCCCGGCCCCCGTCATCACCCCGCAGGAATTCTCCATCCTCCTTGGGGAGAGGGAATTTTCGGATTACAATATAGACGAGCTGGAATGACCGGGATGCGACTGAAGAAACTGGAGATGCTCCTCGCACGAGTCAGGGGATTCCCGTCACCTTCTCCCCGGTATGAACAGTACGTCACCCCCCCCGATCTTGCTGCCCGCCTTCTCTTCCATGCCCGCATGCGGGGTGATATAGAAGGGAGACGGGTCTGCGATCTCGGGACCGGGACCGGGATCCTGGCAATCGGGGCTGCGCTCCTCGGGGCTGTAGAGGTGACCGGAGTGGATCGCGACAGGGACGCTCTGGCTGTCGCATCCGAAAATGCCGGGTCACTCGGGGTGTCTTTGCATTTTGTCCAGGGCGACATGCAGGACCCATCCATTCTCTCTTCTCTTTGCCCCTGCGATACCGTGATCATGAACCCGCCCTTCGGCGCACAGGAACCCCATGCCGACAGGCCTTTCATCGATGCGGCGCTCGCCATCGCCCCCGCAGTCTACGGGATATTCAATTCAGGGAGCAGGGACTTTATCTCCGCCTACATACAGGGCAGGGCTGAGGTAGAGGAAGTGGTGACAGGGACGTTCTCGATGAAAAGGACATTCTCGTTCCATTCACGCGATGTCAGGGAGACCCCCGTTGAGATCATCGTGATGAGGCGGAAGGGACAATGAAGAGCATCCCTGGTCCCGTCTTCAGGCTCTTTTTCGCCCACCTGGTCACCGATCTCTACATGCCGGTGATCGCGGCCATCCTCCCGCTCCTCATCGCGACGAGAGGGTACTCCTACCTGCTTGCAGGGCTCCTCGTCACCACGTACAACCTCACCTCCTCTGCCTCGCAGCCGCTCTTCGGCTGGCTCTCGGACAGGAAGGGCTGGCAGGTGCACATCTCGGTGTCCGTCCTCATCTCCGCGGTCTTCATCGGGCTGATGGGTCTCTTTGAGCCATATCCCCTCCTCCTTGCATGCGCCGCACTGGCCGCTATCGGGCACGCCTGCTTCCACCCCCATGCCCTCTCCATGGTCAGCAGGCTTTCGACAAGCCTGAACCGGGGCCGCGTGACCGCACTCTTCGTGGTGGGGGGGAACATAGGCTACTCACTCGGGCCCATCCTTGCCGGTGCGGTAATCGTCACATTCGGGCTCCCCGGCCTTCCCCTCCTGATTCTCCCTGCACTGGTGATGTCTGTGCTGCTCAGGAAGACCAGGCCGGATACGCTTCACGTTACAGCACAGCAGGAGAGGAGGGCAAAAATGCCCATCACTTTTGCCACGTTCTCGCCGGTGCTCACCCTCTTCTCTGCATCCACTCTCCGGGCATGGGCGGTATTTGCCGCGATTGCCTTCCTGCCCCCCTACCTCGTGCTGCAGGGACAGGACCTTTTCTCCGCGAACCTCTTCGTCACCCTTATGCTCCTCTCGGGTGTGGCAGGGCAGGTGTCGGGAGGGATCCTCGCAGATATCTACGGAAAGAAGGAGTTCGTGATCCTGGGCCTCGTGTTCGCCATTCCCACATTCTTCGTATTCCTCTCGGCCGGAGGCCTGCTCTCTTTCATCGCGCTGCTCCTGTTCGGGTTCTCGCTCTGGTCAAGTTTTGCTCTCACGGTGGCCATGGCCCACGAACTGATGCCGGACCACGTGGGGCTGACCTCCGGCCTGATGCTCGGGGTGTCGGTCGGAGCAGGAGGGCTCGGCGTCGCATTCACCGGCATGGTCGCCGACAGCATCTCGCTTCACGCGGCCCTCTCATCCATCCCTGTCCTGATCATCGCCTCGCTCATCCTGATGATGATGGTGCGCTATCCCTGGAAATCGCTCGTGTCTTTCCGCAAGGCCGGAAAACATGCCTGAATCCCTCTCCTCACACGCATGAAACATGCACTTCCCAAAAAAAAGCCGCGGGGCGAGTGTGCTCCATTTATCTTTTGTACAATGAAAGGGCGAGCGCGTGCCGGATATGCCGCTCTGCCAGAACCCAGAGGAGGGGGACGAACACCAGTATCAGCACTGCGAACCCGAGCGCGGAATAGAGGAGGAAATTGAAGAGGGCATGGGCGACCATGGCAAGCGCGAGCCCCCTCCAGACGACGCCCTTCCCCTCCGGTCCCGGCATGAACCGGGCCATGCCAAGCGCTGCCCCCCACATGATCGAGAAGAGGACGTGGCCGGGGACCGATATGAGCCCCCGCACCACCCCGGTCTGCAATGCGAGAACGAGCGATTCATCGAGCGCCGAGAAGAGATAGAGCACGTTTTCAAGGGTGGCGAACCCGAGGCCTGCTGCGGCTGCATAGATGATGCCGTCTACCGGCTCGTCGAACTCCCCGCTCCGGTAGACACTCTTTTTCACCACCCAGTACTTCGCAATCTCCTCGCAGGCGGGGGCGACGATGACGGTGGCAAGGAGACTCCCCGTGATGACTTCAAGGATGGTCTCGATGATGCCGACCGGGAATGTGACCGCCGCCCCCAGGAGAAAGACGATCAGTATCCAGACGAACGGCTCGGGCTCGAACCGGTCCTTTTTATAGAAATAGTAAAGCCAGAGGAGGCCGGGGGCCAGGGCAAGGGGGAGGATCAGCCAGAACTCCATGCCATCCTCCCGGTCACCATTTCCACAATAGTGACAGCAGACTGGTGAACCACGACGGACACGTCAGATCCAGTGCTTCTTCCTGAAGTAGAAGAGCATCGCCAGCACCATGGCGATCATGATACCCCAGACCGCCAGGTACCCGTATTCCCACGCAAGCTCGGGCATGTACCGGAAGTTCATGCCGTACACCCCGGCCACGAAGGTAAGGGGGATGAAGATGGTGGCGATCAGGGTCAGGACCTTCATGATCTCGTTCATTTTGTAGGAGAGGCCGGAGAGGTAGATGTCGATCATCCCCGAGACCATATCCCGGACCGTCTCAAGGGTATCGATGACCTGGATGACATGGTCGTAGACGTCCCGCAGGTAGATGATGGTGCCCTCCCTGATCAGCGGAGACTCGGATCGCTCCATTCCCGAGATGACCTCGCGGAGCGGCCACACGGACTTGCGGAGGTAGATCATGCCCTTCTTCAGGCGGTTTATCTTCTGAAGCGATGCGGGAGTGGCATTTCTCACCAGCTCTTCCTCGAGATCCTCGACCTCCTCCTCCAGGTGTTCTACGACGAGGAAATAGTTGTCCACGATATCGTCTATCAGGGCATATGCCAGGTAATCCGGCCCGAATTTGCGTATCCGCCCTTCCTTCCTGATGCGTTCCCTGACAGGGTCAAAGACGTCGCCCACGTCCTCCTGGAAGGAAAGTAGGTAGGACGGCCCGATGATCATGCTCACGTGCTCACCCTTTATCCGCTTCTCGGGGCCTGCCAGCTGCAACATCGTAAGGTTCACATACAGGTAGCCATCGAGATCCTCCATCTTGGGCCGCTGCCCGGTATTCAGGATGTCTTCGAGGATAAGGGGATGGATGTTGTAGTGCTTTCCGATCTTTTCAATTACCGCGGTATTCCCGAGGCCGTCGATGTTTATCCAGGTGACAGTCTCCGTATCCCGGTAGGGAAAACATTCCTCTACTGAATCGACCCGCTTTTCGGAGAAGTGTTCTGCATCATAGTCGATCACCGTGATGCGGACCGGCCCCTCTGTATGCGTTCCGTTCACGGCAAGCGTCCCCGGGGAGAGCCCGGGCCTAATGGGAACCTTGCGGCGGTGCCGTGACATGGTTTTCAATTCATTGCCGGAATATCCGGTTGCCCTCTCTTCATGTATTCTTTCCTCCCGGGTTCATCGGGATGGAGCTCTTTTGTTCATTCCATACACTATCCCGATACTATTTGTTTCCTTTGATAGTTCATCTTCTTTTCATCAAAACCGCGGATGATGGATTTCACAACAGGCCCGGCGCATGAAAATGCCGGAGGCATTTTCAGAGGAAACCGTATCTGCGATCCCGAGTCCTCTTCCCGCAGGCGTTTCCAGGCGTTGCGGGGGAAATCGCTTTGGGATACCATTGTGGAGAGCGGGATACATCCGATGTCACAATGTCATGAAAACGGATGAAGTGCTGATACACGACCTCAAGAACACCCCTACACCCAGAATATTACCTGAAAGTGGGAGACACCTATCGGGAGGATAATAGTCAGTAAAAAATGGATGGGGGTTCACACCTGCCGTATCAATACATTATTCTTTCATCTCACCCAATAGGCATCCAAGGGGAGAAGTGACGAACTGGTGTGAATATGAATAGAGACTTCATTTTTAAAAATAAACGGGTCCTGGTTGCCGCGTTCCTCGTCATCTGCATGGTTGCAGCGTTCTGGATACGCATCATACCTGCTGCATCTTTTTCATATCCGGATTACCTTGGCGGGGCCGAGCCTGATATCTGGTACAACCTCCGCCAGATCGAGGTGATGGTCCATCACTTCCCCCAGTACAACTGGTTTGACCCGATGACGGCGTTCCCTGCCGGAAAAACTGTCGACTGGGGGCCGTTATTTCCCTGTACTGCGGCAATCCTTGCAATTCTTTCGGGTGCCGCAACCCGCCCGGACCTCATGGCCGCAACATCCTACATGGGGCCGATTGTCGCCGTTGCCCTGGTTCCCGTTGTTTTTCTCCTGGGGAAGCACATCTGGGATTCCTGGGCAGGACTGATCGCTGCGCTCTTCATCACCGTGGGGACATTCGCGCTGTATTACCGGACCACGTATGGGTATATCGATCACCATGGCATGGAGACGCTGCTCTCGACGGTATTTGTCCTTTCCTATCTCTGTGCATTGTATTATGCAAAGGCTCACCCGCCATCAGGGTCTGATATCCACACTTATGTCCGGCCTGCCCTGATTGCAGCCCTTGCAGGAGTCGCTTTTGCCCTCGGACTCATGAACATGCCCACCATGATCCTTTTTGCCCTGGTTGTGGCGATCTTCACCGTGGCCGCCTTTATCCTCCATACGATCACCAGAACATCGTCGGATTATCTCCTTATCGTCAATGTGATCACGTTCCTTGTTGTCCTCATCGCTCTACCGCTAATCGGGATGAATATGGAGAGCCTGGCACTCTCCCAGTATTCCCCGGGGCAGTTCCTCTGCTATCTCTTTCTCATCGTGGGAACCTTTGTCCTGTGGTTTCTGGGAAAAGTAACGAAGAATGTGATGACGTACCTCGTGGCGATCGTCCTCGTCCTCGTCGCAATGGTCGCCCTGCTCAATTTTTCCGGTTCGACCCTCATTGCGGACGCGCTCTCCCTGTTCTTCGGCCAGGAATCCGATGTCGCCACGATCCAGGAGATGCAGGGATACGAGGTTCGTTTCGCCATCCTTTCCTATAATTATGGAATCGTCCTTGCGGCGGGAGGATTTATCGCCCTTCTCTGGAAGACGTGGACTTCGAAGGACTTCCGGCTGGTATTCCTCGCCATCTGGTCGCTTGTGATGGCGATTGCCACACTCCAGCACAGGCGGTTCGAATATTACTTTGCCGTGAATTTTGCACTCCTCTCGGGTATTGCCGTCTCGTGGATCATTTCGACAACCGGAAGGGAGGTCCTTTCCCATGTTGAAAAGACCCGCGAATACCTCTTCCCTGCTGGCGAGGGAAAGCCCGAAGGGCTGCCAGAAAAACAAGTGCGGACCGGCAAGAAACCGCAAAAAAAGGCCCGTGCAAAAATGGAGAGTACAAGGGAGAAGAAGGGCCATCGTCAAAAGATTACGCTCCCTGTTATCGCAAAGACTATTCTATTCGGAATTGTCCTTCTCCTCGTTGCACTCTTCGTGGTCTATTCCGTCAACAATGATCTTACCTATGCGTCAAATCCCACGCCGTACATGACAGAGGCGGACTGGGTCGAAACCCTCCTCTGGCTGAAAGAAAAAACTCCCGAACCTGGTGTCGACTATTTCGGGACATATGACAAGGCAACCTTCACCTACCCGAACGAGGCCTACGGCGTGATGGCCTGGTGGGATTACGGCCATTACATCACGTTCATAGCCGGACGTATCCCGAACACGAACCCGTTCCAGGACAACCTCGAGGGATCGACGGGAGCGGCAGCGTTCTATATCGCGCAGGACGAAACGACTGCCGAAAAGATCCTCTCCCGGGCACGGAGCAGGTTCATCCTCACCGATACGAGGATCGTTTCCCAAAAATTCCATGCCATCGCTGAATGGCACAACAGTACTGCAGGTATACACCCCTACAGGAAATGGCTCTATTTCCCTGACAGGGAGAGAATAGACCTGTTAAAGGCCATCGCCTTCAACACCCCCGAATATTACAGGACGATGGTCGCCCGGCTCCACCTCAATGATGGATCCGCGACGGACCCCACCACCGCATATTATATGGAATACCAGGAGCAGTCCGGTTACCTGTATCCCGTGATCACCTCATCCGAAGAGATCGAAGTTTCGGCAGGGCAGCAAAAGGCCGATACCTTCAACAGCCATGCATTGCCGGGGACCGGTGCGGCAGTCCTGAGCAGCCAGGTCATGTATCCCCTCGAGGATCTTCCCGCTCTCCGGCACTTCCGCCTCGTGCACGAATCAACAGGGGACAGCAGGAATGTGTATGCGGAGGGATCCGACCCCAGGCTCCGGGCAACGCCGCTGATCAAGGTCTTCGAATACGTGAAAGGGGCCCGGATTGAGGGGGATGGGACGATCGAGGTCGATATCGTGTCCAATACCGGGCGTGAATTCACCTACCGGCAGAAGAGTGTGAACGGTTCATTTATTGTGCCTTATGCGACATCAGGGAACACGTGGGAGGTCAGGACGAAAGGGAATTACCGGATTGTTGAGACAGGGAAGGAGATTGCGGTCAGCGAGGATGATGTGACGAAAGGACGAATGGTCGGGTAACTGTCTATTTCCCCCTTTCCTTCAGAATCCAGGTATACGGGTATTACTTGCATCTTTTCCCGGAGTTTCCTGAATCCGGAAGAGAATGCCAGGTCTTTTTTATCTCGGCACATTCTGTATGCAAACAGGGATGCACTCCTGGTATATGCTGTCTTCCTCTTTCCATACTGTTCATATCCTTCATGTTCCGGGTCCCGGGGCTTATGTCGCGAGGCAACGGGATGATTCCGGAAAAATCCGTCCCGCATCGTTCATTATCCCTGCTCTCGCATAGGTAAACGATCATGCGAATCATCCAGACCCCGGTCCGTATCTTTACGACCGGAGGGGTCGAACAGTATGTCCTCTCTCTTTCAGGCGCCCTGGCAGACCGGGGAAATGATGTCACGATTCTCGCATCGGATGAACCAGGTCTTCTCCCCATCCCCCCGGATCTCAAAATCATCCCCCTGTTCACACTTGGAAAAATCGCCAACACCAACATCACCCCCTCCCTCCCCTTTCATCTCATGAAAGAGGATGCAGACATCATCCACACCCACATTCCCACCCCCTGGTCGGCCGACTGGAGCTCAATTATCGCACACGCGAAAAAGATACCGCTGGTACTGAATTACTATAACGATATCTCCGGCAAAGGGATTCATTCGCATATTGCATCCGCGTATAACCGGACGCTCCTCAGGAACCTTCTCTTGCATGCTGACGTGATCATCGTCAACAGGCCGCATTTCCTTTCTCCTCACCTGGCAGCGTATACGGACAAAGTCCGGATCATTCCCCCTGGCGTGGATATCCACCGCTTCCACCCCGATCTGTCTCCGGCAGAGTGGGACCTCTTCTTCCTCTCCGTCCTCGACAGGTACCATCACTACAAGGGACTGGATACTCTCCTTTCCGCGATAGCGGTTGTCAGGAGAGAACATCCGGGCGTGAAGGTACTTATCGGGGGAACCGGGGACCTCCTGCATCATTACCAGGATATGGCGCATAATCTGGGAATCGGGGATAACGTCCGGTTTGCCGGGCATATCCCCAATGATTCCCTCCAACGCTGCTATTCCCGCTCACGCATGTGTGTCCTGCCCTCATCTGATCCCACGCTCGAGGGATTCGGCATGGTCACCCTCGAAGCCATGGCCTGCGGGATACCGGTGATCACCACTCCGGTATCGGGGGTCGCCCACGAAATCGAACGATCCGGTGCGGGAATCCTTGTCGGGCCGGGGGACCCGGAGATGCTCGCCGGAGCAATCCTGGATCTTCTTCATGACGAGAAGAGAGCAGGTGCGATGGGGCAGGCGGGACGCGACCTGGTGGTGAATGACTATGGCTGGGATCGGATTGCCGGGGAAATCGAGGGGATATACCGGGAGATACGCAGGTAATACGGCGGGATCGTGTGTATCTCGGCAGACCCCCTCAATATACCGGGAGATACGCGGGTGATGACCTGCAGCATCCCGTATTTCATTCTCCGCCTGGAATATTCGCACTCCCCGTGACACCCATCATTTCATTAATCACGGGAATAAACTCATTCCTTCCAGGAAGCCTGTCGTTTCCGCACATACCACATTACCAGAAAATACTCGCAGGAAAAAACAATCATCGGCGTGATCTCATTGAAACCACACATCAGCGTCGTCATTGTCAATTATAATGGAGCACGTTTTCTCAGGGACTGCCTGGATTCCCTTCACTCACAGACACGGCAAGACTACGAGATCATCCTTGTCGACAACTGCTCGACCGACAGGAGTATAGAAATCATCACCCATGACTATCCTGGCATCATCCTCATCCGGAACTCCACCAACCGGGGATTCGCGGCAGCGTCAAACCAGGGGATCAGAGTCGCACGCGGAGACTATATCCTGTCCCTGAACAATGACACCCGCCTTTCCCCACGCTTCCTTGACGAGATTGTCCGTCCCATGGAAAGTGATCCCCGTGTGGGAATATGTGCATCCAAGATGCTCTACCCAGATGGGCGAATCAACTCTGCCGGCACCTGTATCTCGCGGAGCGGGGCTGCGTGGGACAGGGGCATGTCCGAACCGGACCATGGCCAATACGATACCATTGAAGAGGTCTTTGGAGCCTGTGCAGGTGCCGCCCTTTACAGGAATAAGATGCTCGATGAAATCGGACTCTTTGACGAGGATTTCTTCATGTACATGGAGGACGTGGATCTCTCGTTCCGGGCGCGGCTTGCCGGCTGGACATGCATGTACGTCCCGGGCGCTGTCGTCTCTCATCACCACGGAGGAACGGCTGGCGTGGGATCTGATCTTGCAGTATACTTCGGAAACAGGAACATCATCTGGGTTGCGTTCAAGAATTTCCCTGCCGGGCTTCTCATCACCTCGCTCCCATGGATCATCGGGCGGACGATAGGCGTGATCGGGTATTACGCGTTAAGGGGACAATTGAGAGTTATTGTGCGGTCGAAGGTGGATGCGATGCGTGGGCTCAATTTATCAGTCCGTAAAAGAAAAATGAATATTCAGACAACGCCAAGGCATGAGGTCTTTCACTGGGTCCGCACGTGGTATTCACCGGGATGGTAGGAATATTCTGAAATTATATACCTGGCCTGATAATTGATGGAATTGGTGAGAATGAATGGATGGTTGGAGAGACTCTATATAAAGGGATATTTCTTTTCCCTCTTAAATCTGTTACACATCCCCAACATCAGACCATTTTCTGAACATTTTCATACTGGCGATCCTCTCCTGATGCTCGAGGATGCGATACCTGCCCCTCATCTTGGTGCCGGATTTCCCAGGTCATACCAGATGGTGCTGATGCTGGAGGATATCGGATTTAAAGTCACTCTGTTTCCCCTTGTAAACCAGAGCTGTAAGGGTGCGAAAACCCTGCAAACAAGGCAGATAGAGGTATTATGCGGATCACATATTGATTTTCTTCAATTTGCAAAAGAACGATCAGGATTCTATAAAGTAATTGTCATAAGCAGACCGCATAACTTTAAGACGGTCAGGGAAATCATCCGCACATATTTTCCGGATGCATACCTCATATACGATGCGGAAGCACTCTTTTCCATCAGGGAAATCCTCAAAGAAAGAGTAACCGGAAACATCTCCGCACCGCATGATAAGGATACGATGATACGGGAAGAGGTTGACCTTATGCGTTCAGCAGACCTCGTGCTTACGGTATCCGACCATGAATTGCAGGTGATTCGGAAATATGGATACGAAGGTAAAATACAAATCTGGGGTTACCCGTTGAACCCGTATCAACCATTATCCCCATTTTCTGAACGTGAAGGGATTCTCTTCGTGGGAAGTTTTTTAGCCCGGGATTCTCCTAATGAAGACGCGATTCTTTACTTTTTATCTGATATTTTCCCCAAAGTCCGGGAAAAAACCCATTGCTCACTCTGCATTGCAGGATATAATCCTCCGGCAACGGTTCAAAAATATTCGTCAAGCGATATTGCTGTGACTGGATATGTAAAGGATATTTCCCAAATATACCAACAATTCCGGGTTTTTATTGTGCCTCATCGGTACTCTGCGGGGATTCCTTTAAAATTACTGGAAGCAATGAGTCACGGTTTGCCGGCCGTAGTATCACCTCACATTGCAGAACAACTTGGGCTAAAGGACGGACAGGATGTGCTGGTAGCTGAGAATCCTGGAGATTTCGCCGAAGCGATATGCAAGCTCTATCATGACGAAACATTATGGACCTGCATACAGAACAATGCAATCAACTATATCCGCGAACATTGTAATCCCACAGTGCTGAAAGATACTCTTACAGACATCACGGTACGAAAGGATGATACATTCCTTGATAATCTCCATGAATGAGAGGATTTTATAAATGGTTAAAAAAATGAGATTCTCTGGTTGTTCCGATACATTATTTGAAATGGCCATTCCTGGGGATTTTTTCCGGTATTATTTTCATACACTCAAGCAATCTCTCACCTCACCAAAATATGTATACCAGACGTCACTTCCTGAGTCCGAAAATTTCAGGGATATCACATACTTCCATGGGTATCCCACTTTTTCCGTGATTTTACCGGTATTTAACCCTGATATCACTCTTTTAAACCAAGCCGTGAATTCTGTAAAAAACCAGATATATCCTCATTGGGAATTATGGATAATTGATGACGGATCGACAGGTTCAGAAATATCAACATTTCTTCAAAACCTGAATAATCCAAAAATCCATGTAAGAAGTGTGAGAGAGAACCGCGGAGTTTCGGCAGCGAGCAACGAAGGAATTTTTTCCAGTTCCGGGGAGTATATTACCTTCCTAGACCATGACGATGAACTCACTCCGGATGCCCTGTACGAGGCTGCCGTGGCAATTCATACAAAAAACCCGGATATTCTCTATTCGGATGAAGATATTATCCGAAATAACCATGAATACATGTACGCCCACTATAAGCCTGATTTTTCACCCGATCTCCTCCTGTCTCATAATTATATAACCCATCTTCTCGTCATAAGAAGATCCCTGCTCATCGAAAGCGGGGGTTTTCGATCGGAATATGACGGGGCCCAGGATTACGACCTTATCTTACGGCTCACGGATACACCAAAGATCATCTGCCATATCAGGAAAGTCCTCTATCACTGGCGTTTCCTTCCAGGTTCACAAAGTCACCTGCAGGCATCCAGAAAGAGGTGTAGCCTGGCAGGATTCCGATGCCTTGAAGATACACTGCGGCGTCGTTCTATAGAGGGACACGTTGAAAATACCGCACTTGATAATCATTTCCGTGTGGTTCGCGATATACAGGGAACTCCCCTGATCAGCCTTATTCTCATAGGGAATAAGAACAGAAACCTTATCGAGAAGTGTATATCTTGTTTTTTAAATGTCTCTGGATATCGGAATTTTGAGCTGATAATATTTCCACAAGGATGTTCCCCCCGGGATATCGCATTTTTGAAAGAAAGGTATTCCCACCGCTCTCATCCAGAAATCAGGATTATGGATACAATTACGGGTTCATCCTTTCCAACCCTGTTAAATTCTGCGGGAAAATCAGCAACTGGCGATTATATCCTTTTTACCTCCCCGATATCTCCACAACCTTACTGGATCGACGCACTGCTTGAACATGCCCAACGGAATGATGTCGGAGCAGTAGGTGGAAAGGTTCTCTATCCGAACCATACTATACTTCATGCAGGTCATGTCCTGGGCATACACGGGTTGATCGGGTTATCCCACCACGGATTCCCGGAACGATCAGGAGGTTATTTTCACCGGATAAATGTAATTCAAAATGTTATTTCTGTCCCCCCAATTCCCATGATGGTGAAAAAGTCACGTTATCGTGAGTTAGGGGGAATGGACGAACAACATTATGTCTCATCACTTTGTGGAGCCGATTTTTGCATCAGGCTTCATGAGATGGGATATCTCAATGTATATACTCCTTTTTGCCATGCTGTTTCTGCTGTGAAAAGCAGAAGTTTATTATCAGGTTCTGTGAGAAATGGTTCAGAGATCGAATTCTTCCGGAGAAGATTCAAGCATTTACTGGAATCGGGGGATCCCTTCTACAATAGGAACCTCACACTTGAACATGAAGATTTCGGGTATGCTGACGAAACATGCGGTGAGGTCTATGGGATGACTGCCCGTCATCCCGAAACAGGATTATGGAGCTACTGGGTTTCTTAAAAAACGCTTATTTCCAGGCTCCTAATGTAATAGCCGCTCCATTTTTATGGTTTACATCATCTTCTAAGACTTTCAGATTATTAAAACCATTTTTTATGAGCAGGGATATCAATGAATTTTTAGTCATCCAAAAGGATTTTTTCGATAAACCTTTAAGGGGTTTCTTTAGACCCCACATTTTTAAACCGAATTCCTTATACCAAAACCCACGATATCCATGAATCTGTAATATCCCCTGCTCTTCAGTAGCATAATGAGTCCAAATAAACACCTTTTCTGTGATTTTACTAATTTCATGGATAAGATTCCAAGGATTCGGTAAATGATATAATATCCCAGAACAAAAAACAGCATCGAACTTTCCAAAAGTACTGAGCGATGTATTTTCCAAATCTGCACAAATAAACCTGGCATTTTGTATCTGCAATAATTCCTTTATATAATTCGCTTTATCGATATTATATTCGCGACCTTCTATTCCAAGAACTGAAATCCCAGGTTTTTTTACTAATTGGAATGTATGGCCCCCTTCGAGACATCCCAGTTCCAATACTGATTTTACATCAGGAAATATATCAAAAAAAAATCTGATGCGGGTATCATCATCGAAGGACACACTACCACCATATTTTTTGCCATTTATAGTAAATTGAGTGATCCATGGCTTTCTTTTATTAAATTCATCCTCTATTCTTTTCATATTGTCACACTATCATTGGCACTGAAGAAATCATTTTCCAAAATTCTATTGAACTTTAAAACGGGTATAGACACAAGGTATTATTTATTTATGGAAAATCAAAATAAATTACTGTCCCGAATAAATGATTTAAAAAGATTGTTTTTAGTTTTTAAGGAATTAAAATGTTCCAATTCAAAAGTAAATTCTCGCATAAAATCTTTGCTCAATTTTCGTATAAATTCACTTCCTTCATTACCCATACACTGTGCATGCTGAGGATTTTGATACAGATATTCAATTTTTTCAGCGATTTCTCTAGGATCCGGGTTAACAATAAAACCATTCACGCCATCCTTTACAAGTTCAAGAGGACCCCCGCTGTCATTTGCTGTAATAACCGGTTTCTTGCATCGCATGGCTTCAGGAACAACCAACCCGAATTCCTCATCCCTGGGTATAAAGAGAAGAGTAAATGCATTGGAATATAGGTCTTTTAATTGCTGATCAGTCACATAACCAATAAACTCTATTTGAGGATTGTTTTTCGCTATTTTTCGTAACTTTTTCTCTTCCGGTCCTTCTCCAACAATTTTCAGATGTATTTCGGGATTTACATAATTCATCGCTTCGATGAGAATCTCAATTCTTTTTGTATTCGCCAAACGGGATACACTCAACGCATATCTGCTTGTCTGTGTTCCACCCAGGCAAGGACCTTGAGAAGACGGGGGATACAATACTTTTACCGGAACGTTATTTGGGAAGTATCCTTCTCTTTCCCTGACACGTTTAGATATCGCAAAATATTTTTTAATGCGTGCAGGCGAGCATGCATTTCGGTCGAAATAATGAATGAGATTCCGAAGAAATGGACCGGGAAAGTGGAATAGTTCATTTGGATAACTGGAAATATCTTTCCTGATAGAGAAGAGCAGATCAAATACATCGTTATTTCTCTCATCTCCCGTCTGAATTATTTTTAAAACCTCCTGCACAAGATCATATTGATCAAATCCATAAACCTCATATTGTTGGGAAAAATTTGGATACAAATCGTAAACCTGCCGGAATGGATGAATGAGATACAGGAAATGGACCGGGTGGCGTATCATCCATGACGGGTATTTTGTGGAGATTACCACATCGAAGTGGGAAAGGTCAAGAGTATGAAAAGCGTAATACGAGTCAATTAATTGCCAGAATGAATTTTCCCGGGTGGGAATTTTTATTACTTCACACTGGTGAGAAGTCCGGGTATTTAAAAGCTGCTGGATTTTCAGTATCATGGATTCGGTGCCGCCGTATGTAAATGGGACCGGACTTGGAGCGACCAGGGCGATTTTCATTGAACCACCAGGTATTTAATGGGAAAAAACCGGATCCATGATCCGGGGATTGAACCGGTGATTAAATCATCCCATGGATTTTCTTTGTAATAATGAACTGAATATTTGAATAGATGCCGGATGTAAAAAGATCTCATTATTTAATGATTCCCCGCTGATCATTAAAAAAAATTTTTGCTTCATTCCTTTTATAAATACGATTATTATCATCAATCATAGACTGGGAATTCATTATCCCCAGTGAGATCTCATAATATAACCAACAGGTAGCTCCCCATGAATTTCAGCCTGATTCTCGAGCTTACAAAAAGAGATTTCATCGAACGGTATTCGGGTTCGATACTCGGCTTTATATGGTCGTTCATCTATCCACTTATCACTATCATCATATATATGGTCATTTTTGGCAACCTGATGGGTGCACGTCTCCCGGGGATGTCCTCAATATGGGGATATGGTATATACCTCATCGCAGGACTGGTGCCATGGACCGCATTTGCAAATACCGTGACAAGGTCTTCCACCGTTTTCCTCGATAAAAAACACATTATCACAAAAATCCGCATGGACCTCCCGACCCTGCCGTTGTTCATTGTCCTGTCAGAGACAATCACCTTTGTAGTGACTCTGGTGATTTTTATTCTAATCCTGCTTCTCGCAGGATTTTCACTCTCTCCCTACCTTTTACTCATCCCAGCGGTATATGTTGTCCAGCAACTTTTTGGCTTCGCTTTGGGATTTTTCCTTGCAATGCTGGTCGTTTTCCTTCGCGATCTCAAGGAGGTTGTTGCTATTGGGTTCCAAATCTGGTTCTGGTTTACCCCCATTGTATATGTGTTCGAAATCCTTCCCCAATTTGCCAAGCAGATATTAATATGGAACCCTATGCTTTCGGTGGTATCCGCATATCACGATATCTTCGTATTCCAGACAATGCCATCATTTTTTTATCTTAGTATCGTCCTACTACTGAGTATATCGCTCATTGTTGCAGACCTTGCCATATTCAGGAAACTTGAAAGGGACATCCGCGATTTCATCTGATGAACATGCTCACAACTATCGAAATTCAGGTAAAGGAATTATTTAAGCCAATGGGAGCACGGTTTTACCAAAAAGAGGGTATTCATCAATGATAAAGGTTGAAGGAATCTCGAAAAAATTCAAACTATATCATACTCCCTCTGACCGGCTCAAGGAGATTCTCTTCAGGAAACCCTATCACAAGGATTTCACCGCCCTTGAGAATATCTCATTTGAGATTGGCGATGGCGAAACGCTTGGGATCATCGGGCAAAATGGTGCCGGAAAATCAACCTTGTTAAAAATTTTGTCAGGTATTATAATTCCAGACAGCGGTAGTATCCAGATCGACGGGAAGGTTACGGGACTCCTGGAACTCGGTACAGGTTTCAATTACGAGATGACCGGTCTTGAAAATATTTACATGAATGGAACGCTTCTTGGAATGACCCGGGACGAGATCGATAAAAAGAAACAGACAATTATTGATTTTTCCGAGCTTGGCGACTTCATCGATGAGCCGATCAAAACCTATTCATCCGGCATGGTCGTGCGTCTTGCGTTTTCCATCGCGATTCATGCGGATCCGAAGTGTTTTTTAGTGGATGAAGCGTTAGCGGTGGGAGATGCTTACTTCCAGCAGAAATGTATGAGAAAGATACAGGAGTTCCGGGAGAGCGGTGGATCGATTGTGTTTGTGTCGCATGATATGAATGCGATTGTGGCATTATGTGATTATGCAATATTATTGGATCATGGAAATATGATATCATTTGGGACTCCTCGAAGTATTGTTGATTTATATATATCGCGGTTATGCATACACTCCCATTCCGGAGAAAAATCTGTTTATCTTAGAGATCGTAAAGATCCTGTTAATTATCATTCAAATATCTCAACTAGTGAAATTGAATTCGATTCAATCAAAATTCTTAATACAGTAAAAAATGTCATTACACATATCCGGAGTAATGATGAAATTATTATATCCTTTTCATTTCGCAGTTATCGCTATATCGAAGATCCAACTTTTGGTATATTAATAAGAAATCGATATGGAATGTCGATTTTTGGCACAAATACTTATCTTTTACAACAGAAGAACCATCCACTCCTTCCAGGAAATAAGTATCAGGTATCGTATCGATTAAATGTTCCTTTCCAGCCTGATGATTATCTAATCACCATTGCCATTGATAATAAAGGAACAGCAACGAATTCTTTTGATGAATACTTACTCCGACTCAATGATATTGCTACGTTAAGAATTATTCGGAATGAAAATGAACCGTTATATGATGGTGTTATCAACTTGAAACCTTCAATTCTTGTTGAGGCAATTACCGATGATGTATCTTAAGGTTTTTAAATGAATGATAATACAATGAACATCCAAGATAACGAGATCAATGTCGAAGAGATCATGCGGAAGATCCGGGAGAACATACGGAGGAAACGGGCAACAGGATACCATAGGCTGGATCTCAACTTAACAATAGGATACCCCTTAATAAGTAGCGATATAAATGATGCAATTCAATGTGATTTTTCAAATATTAATTCCAACTGGGATATCCACAATAATTCTTATTTAATTAGTTCCCATCGTCCTTTGATCGGTAAATTTCTTGTTAAAGGGCGCCAGATTGTCAATGGCGAAATTCGTCGTTTTATAGATCCAGTATTATTTCAGCAAACTGAATTTAATGCAAGTACTGTTCGGCTCCTTAATTATTCTTTACCAAAAATCGAAGAATTAAAAAATCAATTATCGCTCCAAAGACAAGAATTATCAAAAGGAATTTTGCAACAGGATGAAAAGTTCTCTCACATTACCTCTCAATTTAAGGATGAGATCATCCAGAAAATTATACAACAGGATGAAAAGTTCTCTCACATTATCTCTCAATTTAAGGATGAGATCACTCAGAAAATTGTACAACAGGATGAAATAATAAATATTGATATTCAAAATTACATTGATACAAACTTTAAGGAAATCTTTTCCCAAGTGGACAAGAATCTACAATTACAAATGGGTTTCGTCCATATCCTTGAAGAACGGATACAGAAAAATCTCTCACAAAAAAATTATGTCCAGGATTCAGTTACACCCGTAGATGTCAATTATTTTCAGTTTGAGGAACGATTTCGTGGTTCTCGTGAGATGATAAAACAGCGACAACTGGAATTCCTCCCATATTTCAAGAATTGTTCCCATGTACTCGACATCGGTTGTGGAAGAGGCGAGTTCCTAGAAATCCTTAGAGATAACAATATAGGAGGTATTGGCATTGATATTGATGCAAACATGATTGCTTATTGCAAATCGCGACATTTTGTTGTTAAACAGGGGGATGCGATCGCCTATCTTGAAACACTTGATAACGAGAGTCTTGATGGGATTTTCATAGATCAGGTTGTGGAACACTTCGAATCTACATACCTTCTTCAGTTACTTTCCTTATGTTACAAGAAACTGAAATTAGGATATTATATTGTTATCGAGACTGTGAATCCATTATCCTTTATCTCATTTATCAATTTTTATATTGATCTGACCCACAAGAGACCTGTTCATCCAGAATCATTGCAGTATCTGCTTATTACATTAGGATTCAGAGAATGTGATAAAAGATTTTTCTCGCCGGTTTCGGATGAGAGCAAATTAAAAAAATTTGAATGGACTGCTGATATGGGTGAAACGGGACGAAAGAACATTGATGTGTATAATCATAATGTTGAAATACTGAATTCAATTCTCTTTGGAGAGCAGGATTACGCAGTAATCGGGAAGAAATGAATAGGAAAAAACCATACAAATCAATTATCTTAAATGGGAAATTCATTATTATAATATAAAAAGGTGTTTTGCCATTATGAAAATTGCTCTATGCACCGTTCAAGTTCCATTTGTTAGAGGAGGGGCAGAATACCTTTGTGATAATTTGTATAATGAGATGATAAAAAGAAATTTTGAGATTGAATATATAAAAATTCCCTTTAAATGGTATCCTCCCCAACAAATAATTTCAAATTCGCTTATTTGGAAATTATTAGATCTTTCTGAGAGTAATGGAACGAAAATTGATGGTGTGATTACCACAAAATTTCCTTCCTATTTAGTGGCACATCGAAAAAAAGTCGTCTGGTTGATACATCAGCATCGATCTGCATACGATAAAGCCTATACTGAATTTGATGATCTAATACCCTATGGAAAATTTGGTGAAATCGTAAGAGAGAAAATTCATGAAATTGATAGTAAGTCATTGAAATCCGCACGAAAAGTCTACACAATCTCTCAAAATGTAACAAATCGTCTATTAAAATACAATAATATTCAAGGAACAACATTATATCCTCCACCTCCATTGATAGATAAATATTATTGTAAAAATTTTGATGATTATATTCTCTATCCCAGTCGGCTTGACTTACTTAAACGACAGGATCTAGTTATTAAAAGTATGAAATATATAAAGAATAATATAAGGCTTAAAATTGTAGGTGATGGTCCAGAATTAACTAGATTTCAGAGATTAGCTTCGGAATTCAAGGTAAATGATAAAATTGATTTTTATGGGAAAGTGACAGATCAAGAATTACTTGCCCTATATGCCAATGCTTCCTTTGTTGTATATACACCATTTGATGAAGATTTGGGATTTATCACAATGGAAAGTTTTTTTTCGAAGAAACCTGTTATCACATGTACTGATTCTGGGGCTTCATTGGAATTTGTTGAGGATGGTGTAAATGGATATATTGCAGCTCCAAAACCTGAAAAAATTGCTAAAAAAATTGACCAGATGATACATCACGGTTTACTCCGACAAATGGGAGAGAGAGGTTACGAAAAAGTTACAAGATTAAATCTTTCTTGGGATAAGGTTATTAAACACCTTGTGGAGCCCCTCCAATGAGGATTGCATATTTTACACCTGTCAGTCCTCAGAGAACTGGAATTGCCGATTATTCAGAACATGAAATTCTTCCATATTTGTCGAAATATTGCGATATTGATGTATATATCGATCGAGGAATAAAACCAACCAATCCCAATTTATATAAGAATTTTGATTGTTTTAGTTACGATAAATATGAGAAAAAAGCACATAACTATGATATTCCCATATATCAAATGGGAAACAGTGACTTTCATGCGTTTATTTACAATTCTCTTTTAAAATATCCTGGGATAACCGTCTTACATGATATTTATCTGCATGGATTTTTATGGAGCCAGTCTATTGCTAAAGGAAATTTAAAACGGTATATTGCTGAATTTCAATATTGTTATGGGGATCAAGGAGTAAATATCGCGAACAATGCAATTCGAACAGGTTCTTATCCTGAATTTTCATATCCACTAAATAAAAGGATTGTCGATAAGAGTCTGGGAATAATATGTCATAGTGAATTTGGGGCTATAAAAGTGTTAGCAGAGCAACCGAATGCAATTTGTTCAGTTATTCCACAGCCATTTACCGTTCATAATGATGACTATGAGATAGATAATTCAGAAATGGAAAAACTCCTGCAAACGTGGGGTGTGACAAATAAATATCCCATTTTAGTTAGCTTTGGTTTAATATCCATTCATAAGAGATATAATATAATTCTGAATGTCTTCAAAAAACTTTTAGAGATTTATCCCCACGCATTCTGGGTAATAATCGGCCAGGATAATATAGACATTAAAGGAACAATTAAAGAAAATGGATTGCATAATCATGTGATAATCACTGGGTATGTTAGTGATGAATGTCTAACAAAAATTATAAAAATTTCAGATTTTTGTGTAAATTTACGTTATCCGACTGCCGGAGAAACGAGCAGATCTGTTTTGCAGATAATGAGTCAAGGAAAACCAGTAATTGTGTCTAATGTTGGATGGTTTTCGGAAATACCGGATAATTGTTCTATTAAAATTGATGTAAATTCTTCTGAGGTGGATCTAATGCTCGAATATATGAAAATTCTTTCATCAAATGAATGTTTGCGCATACAAATTGGAAAAAATGCGCTTGAATATATCAAGCATGAACACGATCCCAAAAATGCTGCGAAAGATTATTTTACATTTATTCGTAGGATTTTAAATGGCGATGAGATCGTTTTTAACATTATATCCAATGGTTTAACTGAACTTGGAATTGAAGAAACAGATAATAGCCTATTAAAACATATATCAACATCTTTTAAGGGTCTCTTTTGAATTCCATCACTTCGTAAACATTACCCTTAAAAAACCGCTTGGTAACTATGGTAGTGTACACGAAGTGATGTAAATTCGAAAGAACCCCTATATCCAACCTAGAATTGCACAAAGGAGAATATAGGGCATGAATCTAAAGGCAGTGTACACCAAGTGATGTAAATTCGAAAGAACCCTTGTATCCAACCTAGAATTGCACAAAGGAGAATATAGGGCATGAATCTTAAGGAAGTCGTACTTGATTATCTTACCAATAACGACGATGGAATGAAGCATCTCCTTACTTGGTTTTTGAATGAGGTGATGCAGGAGGAAGCAGATCAGCAGGCCGGAGCTGAGAGATACCGGAGAACCAGTTCAAGGACAACGTACCGGAACGGTCATCGCAAGAGGACGCTCAAGACATGGCATGGGGAGCTCATCCTCAATAAACTCCAATTACGCGATATCCCATTTCAAACGAAGATATTTGAACGATATTCCCGAATCGAGAAGACCTTGGAAAATGCTATTCTGGAGTCGTATCTGCAAGGAGTCTCCACCAGGAAAATTCAGGAGATTGTAGCTCATCTCGGTGTTGAGAAGAACTCTGCGTCATACGACTCGAAGATTGCTGCAGAGCTGGACCAGAACGTCGATTTGTTCCTCTCCCGGGCGATTGAGACGCATATCCCCTATCTCTTCGTAGATGCTTCGTATTTCAAGGTACGAGATGGGATACGGTATGCCAACAAGGCATTACTGTATGCCAACAAGGCATTCCTAGTAATTGCCGGGATTTGGAGTGATGGATTCCGGGAGATTCTGGGAGCCAGAATCGCTAAGAGCGAAGATGAGCTGACCTGGGAGGATATCTTTGCCGAGTTGAAGGAGAGAGGGATAGATGAGGTGGGCCTGGTGATCCCTGATGGACACAAAGAAATACAGGCCGCCGCTGAACGTGCCTTCCCGGGGTCCAGCTGGCAAATGTGTCATGTCTATTTTATTCGGGTGGTTCTCCGTAAACTCCCAAAGAACTCGCATAGGGAGATCGCCCAGATGCTCAAGGAATCTCTCTCCGATTCACGGAGACTTCAGGAATGTGCCGATGAACTCGAGATTCGAGGGTTTCCCCGGGGCAGCAGATACCGTAGAACGATTCATTCCAGGACTTCTGAATTATCGTATTGCTCCTCAAGACCACTGGCGGAGAATAAGAACCACAAACATGCTTGAACGACTCAATAAGGAACTGAAACGAAGATCCCGAACCATTGGAGCGTTCCCCAATCACGCCTCTTTGCTTCGTCTTGCAGGTACAATTTGCATGGAAATAAAAGAGGAGTGGATTACGAGTCGTATGTATTTATCTGGGTCTGATGTGATAGTGTGTCAGGATACTCGGGTGGAATTTTCATTAGTTTAGATACACTGCCCCTTTAGATTCATACCCTGTATTCTCCTTTTTACTCAATCTATGTAGGAAACAGGGTCTCTTCTGAATTTACGTTACAACATGTAAACTACTAGCCCCCTTATCAACTCACCATTCAGAAAGTCTTTTAAATTGATCTTTTTGTCAAAGCCCAAAGAAATACGAGCCCGAGTAAAAGTACGTTCAGAATGACCGTCTTTGTCACAGATCTCGTTGTATACTTGTGGATTTTCCTTAAGCCGAAAGCATTTTTTGCCGTTTTAAAGACATCCTCAATGAGAGATATCTTCTCCAGAAAAGGCATCTCATCCCAAAGATGCGTGAACAATCGCTTGGCCAGGGATGCAAACCGTTTCATAAGAATCTTGGTATCAGACCTGCCGAAAATCCAGAGTGGATAGTTGAGTTTCTTCATCAATTTCGATATTGAGAACTTTTTTTTGGAAAAGATCAAAGGAAAGATGTCGAATTTAAAGATACCCCGGACATAGTTGTCATACGAATTTTATCCCTTATTAAAGACGACAATATCTCCGATACGCGTGATTCTGCGTCTTTTCAATTCTATCATAATCTTATTATAGATAACAGAATCATGTGGTGATCCCGGGTGGAGGAGAAAACAGACCGGCTTCAGAGAACGAGAATCGAGTGCCAGGGTCAGTTTATACCCAATGTAATGCCCATGCGTTGGTGAATAGCCCTATTTGAACTCACTTCTCTCAAGTTTGGTTTTTGAATAGGATCTCTTGAACCAATTCTAATCGAGTGTGATCGCTGTCGCATCGACCAGGAATGTATTCATTCCACGCCTCTTTTCCATTTACAAAAGGAATTGAGGATGCCTGTGATGAAAGAAATGAACTGGTACTCATCGATTTTACTCAAAATACTATAGACCGTTTCCACCGATAGAACTGCGTGGATTCCCATGGATCTTCGCAATTTCTTTCGATCCTTCAATTCTTAAAAAACAAAAACATAATCCACTGAAAAGAACATCGCCTCTGTAACTGACTTTATTGGAGTAATCCCGTGTTTTGAGTATTCCTGTTGTGAACGACGAGTTGTTACGATTGCCAGAACCTGTTCCAGGAGGAACCATTTTTGGGTATTTCCGTTCTACTATCATGGGGGAGTACATTTCATGATAAAATATGTATTACCCTTTAAGTACGATCAATTTTGCGGTTCATTCATGGTTATTTCTGAATTTTGTGGTATTTCCAGTTGTACTTTTATCCGGGATTTATGAAATGTGTCCCAAAAGTAGATTGGGTTACGATTTAGCTTGTTTTGGGTAATGGATTCGTAAGGGGGTTAGTTCATTACTATACTTCCACCAGATGCAACCAATACCTAAATCTTCCATCTTACTAGACAATTGCAATGTATAGCCATATCAGTAGAATTCCGAAATGAAGATTTCATTTTTTTTAGGGATGAAGAATGAAAATCAGCATTGAAAGTGATGGAATAAAAACCTTCTTAAGTTATAGAGAGATCAGGATTCTGATATACCACAATTTCTGGTCCAAATGTTTGTGAAGGATAAATAGTAGAATCCCTCACTGTGATTGTAATAATTTCATCTGATATTTTATGCACTGAATATAATTTACCCGCCATATAATCGCCGTAAGTCTGATAGTTTGTCATGTCTTCTATCAGTGTTCTGCCATTTTTATCACCAGAATGCAGGATATTTCCATGCATATGGCCACACATAACGAAAGTAGGATCTTTAATTATTAGATTCTCTTCAATATTAGTTCCAATCAGTGATAATGTGGAAGGATAGGTGGTTTCTCTAAAATAGTAGTGAGTGGCAAATAATGGAATTTGAGGGGGGTTGGTCACAATCAAATTGTTGTAAAAATTCACATCAGATTCGCTTAATCCATATGTGGTATATCCCAGACCGATAAAAAGAAAGTCGTTAATGTCCGCAGTCCAATTTCTTTTTCCTGTACCGATATAAGTATCAAAATTTGAATAACCTGATTGTATATCATGATTACCCGCTATCTCATAGAGAGGTATCTCCGTCAATGATCGCGCACTGGCATAATTCACCCATTGAGTACTGTTACTCCCGTCGTTAACCAGATCTCCGGTAATAATAATGCCAGTAATGTTATATTCTTCTTTAATAGATTCAAGATAAGAAAACGTAAAGTTTAATGTCGATGGATACGATTCTGATAACTTCTGGGTATCCGAAATGTGAACAATTGAATACCTTGACTCCCAGTCAACGACCTCAATCGGATGAGAAAGTGTCTCGCCAAACCATTTCACACCTTCTTTAAGCATCCTGTATTGGGGAGTATACGATCCAGTTGTGAGAGGGGCAGTCATGGCAAAAGAAAATGTGTATGATTGGCCTGGTCCAACAGTTGTTCCAGATGGGATGTACAACCGTGCCGGTCCGAATAGCGCAGCAACACCAGCATTGTTTCCGACTCCCCCAAGTCGTATGCGATCCACTTCTGACCATGTATCTGTCCCTGTATTCTGCACGGTGATATCAACATTATATTGTTGCCCGGCTGCCATTGTCGCTGGAATTGTATCCGATACAATGATGGCATCCAGTGGTTTTCCTGTAACTTCAACGGGATGAGAAAGTGTCTCGCCAAACCATTTCACACCTTCTTTAAGCATCCTGTATT
>CAYVMJ010000001.1:0-52411 GCA_964452625.1 uncultured Methanolinea sp. | reverse complement strand
ATCTGTCCCTGTATTCTGCACGGTGATATCAACATTATATTGTTGCCCGGCTGCCGTTGTCGCTGGAATTGTATCCGATACAATGATGGCATCCAGTGGTTTTGTTGTGATAGAGTATCCCTTCACACACACATTCGTATCGTCATACTGTGAAGTCAGGTCCGTCCACGAAGTCCCGGTATAACTCACATAACTCTGCCCTGCAGATGCTGTTGCGGCACTTGCATAATTAGTGTAGGGATACTCCATTGCAATCGGGTGAGTATAGCCAGGTGTAGTCAGCTTTACAACGATGGAAAATGTTTCTCCCTGGTTCAGGGACACCGGCGTATCGAGAGCAATAGTCCGATACCCGGGAATTGTAATTGTCCCTGATGTATAAGACACTGCCCCTGCGGTGCTGGTGGGTCCATTCGTTGGATTCTTATAGACAGAGATTTCGTACTCCGTGTCCGGCATAATCGCATAGAATCCTACTGCATTCAGTTGCTCGCTCCGGGCAGAAGTGAACACGTTCGCAGCCCATGCAGTGTTGGTACCATACCCGTAGGAAAGAACCCATCCAAGGGGATCATACTGGTAAATATTGTCGTAATTGTCTATTGGCTCTGTGAGGTAGACCACGTTTGTGAAGTCCCGCGCCATCTTTGAGTCATAATAAGATATCCAGAAATATCCTTGATCGCCCCAGTATGTCCCCCAGCTGTTTTTTACCAGGAATGCCCCATTGCCTGATGCTCCGGATACTTCCTTGTTGTCATCCCATCCGACGATAGTTACGGCATGGTTTGGCGAAGTAGAGCCCGAATAGTAGTATGTTTTCGTATTTGAATTATAATATCCACTATTCCAGAAAAATGCGGTGCCGACACCCCCGTATTCCATAACGGCTGATTTAATGTTGTCATTATCGAGGGGACCTTCACGATTGGGGATATACAGTGCATCCTGGACACGTTTCACAGGGGATAGTCCCGTGGGAGAGGAACTCGAAGAGGGATTGTATGGATCGGCTGCTTCAGAGACAGGCCCACTCCATCGGGCCAGATATGCCGTCGACATGTCATAATTGCCCCCGGAACATGAACCCCAGTCGAATCCATGCAGGTTTTTCAGGTTGTTCTCGGAAAAATCCTGCGTTTCTCCCGGCATCAATACCGATTCTGTCGATCCAAAGGTGGCAAAAGCCCAGCAGGAGCCGCAGGAGCCCTGGTCTTTGACGGATGTCACCCGGCCATAACTCCTGAGATCATACGAAGTCGGGAGTGAGAGAATCTCATTTTCGGATATCTGGAGGATCCGGCCCTGCATCGAGGACCTGTCGACCGGAGATGGGATATAGCCGCGTGTGAATCCATCGTCACTCTCCTCTTCACTCATAGTTGACAGAAGGGATTCCATGTATTCCACGAATTCCGGGTTGAGCGGTGCGATCTGCGGTTCTCCTTCCAGTACTGCCTGAGTAGACGTCGGGGTGACAATTGCAGTCGGAGTCAATGTCGGTGGCGGCGTTGTGCCGTTCCATGTCTCTGCCATGATCAGGGCATTTTCAGCATTGACCCGTCCGGCGGAGGAAACACGCCCGTCCAGTGAAATGAGTGGATCGCTGCTCTCTTTAAGAATACCGGCGAGTTCGGCACCTCCGAGATCCCCCTGCTCCGACAATACCAGGCCGGCAACTCCTGCCACGAAAGGCGCGGCCATCGAAGTTCCTGACCTGGTTGCATACCCGGCTCCCCTCGCCGTGCTGTATATCCCGACACCGGGTGCGGCAATGTCCACAGACTCCGCACCGTAATTCGCAAATGATGCAAGGTTATCCTGTGCATCGGTCGCAGTGACTGATATGATATTCTCCGAGGAATACGATGCAGGGTATAAGGGATTCAGGTCGTTATCCTGGGCGCTGTTGCCTGCGGCGCAGACCACGAGCCCGGGATAGTTCGCAATCGCTTCCGCGAAAGCCTGGCTCTCCCCGTAACTGCCCCAGGAGATGGAGATGACCTGCGCCCCGGCCTGCCGGGCATACAGGACTGCCTCGATAGCATCGCTCTCGTAGCCGTACCCGTCAGCACCGATCACCTTCAGGGGAAGGATCTGTGCATCCCATATTACCCCGGTAATCCCAAGACTATTGTCGCCGACTGCACAGGCAATCCCTGCAACGTGGGTCCCGTGCCCGTTGTCATCAGTTGGATCCGCATCATCGTTGACGAAATCCCAGCCCTGGATATCGTCGATGTACCCGTTTCCGTCATCGTCGATCCCATTGCCATAAAGATCATTGGCATTGGACCAGAGGTTGTCTGCAAGGTCCGGGTGGGCAATGTCGATCCCGGTATCCGGGATGGCGATGATGACCCCGCCACTACCGGTTGTGATATTCCATGCAGATACTGCGTTGATGTCCGAACCGGGACAGACACCATTCAGGAGACCCCACTGGAGAGAGAAATCCGGGTCGTTGGGAATTTCCATGAGCTCTATGCGATAATTCGGTTCAACGGAGAGGACATCGGGGTTTTCTGCATACAGGGCAATCGCTTCGTCGATAGTCATCCCTTCGGGGATTTTCACGACCTGGGTGCCTGAAAGCCCTTTCTCATTGAAGTCCTTCTTGACCGAGAAGTCTCCCTTCACATTTAAGTTCTTCTTCGCTTTTTCGCTGGCATCCTTGTGAGCTATATCGGCGATCTCTTTGTCCGTCTTCTTGCCGGGCTCAGATATGAACCTGATGATGAGTTCGTCTTCGGCATGTGACGCTTTTTCCTTCTCGCCCTTTTCCTTTTGTGATCCTTTCAGCTCCTGCTGCGAAACTCCGGATTGCGGGTTGTATCCCTGATCTGAAGCCTGTTGATCTGACTGATTGAGAGGAGTCTGGTTGAGATTGTTCCGTGTACTCCCCTGTTCCTGAAGAGTCTGGTTCAAATCCCTCTGGACAGGTATTCCCTGATCATCCCCTGAAGGGGAAGTCTGGTTCGATTCATCTGCACCAGGAGGAGAAGAACTGTCGTCCTGGGTTGAATATGTCGTATTCACTGATAATTCAGCGAGTGTGCCGGGAAAGTCACCGGTTGACTGGCTGGTATTATCGTCGAAATACTGGAATGAACTGTTATTCTGTTCCAGGGAACCGGTCATTCCGAGCATGAGCACGAGCGCACAGAGGAGTAGGAAGAGGGATTTGGCCGGCATATTTCATGCAACTCCTGGTATAGATCAGGGATGGTTCCACGCAATGACAGGAATCCTTTATTTCACGTGTTGCCTGTCAG
The DNA here is from genome assembly GCA_964452625.1 of uncultured Methanolinea sp. GTDB lineage: Archaea > Halobacteriota > Methanomicrobia > Methanomicrobiales > Methanospirillaceae > Methanolinea_A. The sequence continues at coordinate 49,136 of CAYVMJ010000001.1, read as the reverse complement.
GTCGATCATGTCAACAGATGTCCCTATATCTATGTTTACCCGGTATAATTTAAAGGCGGTCATTGTACCATGTCACGACCACGCGGACATTTCCAGGATGTTACCTTTCGCATCCCGGATGAGAGCCCGGGAACGCGACTCATGAGGAGGCAACCATCTTCTCAATCCCATCCTCAAGCCCCACTTTCGGACTCCATCCCAGCAATTTCTTTGCCCTCGCAATGTCGGGCCATCTCCTCATTGGATCATCCTCAGGTAATGGCTCAAATATCATTCCCGACTGTGATTTGGTTATTTTCCTGATGATGTGTGCAAGATCAAGGACCGTGTACTCCCGGTCGTTCCCAATATTCACCACATTTCCCCGTGCATTATCGGATGCAGCGAGTCTCAACAGGCCTTCCACCTGGTCGGTAACATAACAAAAGCTTCGGGTCTGGGAGCCGTCACCAAAGATAGTTATTGGTTCATTCGTGATTGCCTGTGAGATGAACCGGGGAACAACCCGGCCATATATTCCATCTGCTCGCATTCCAGGGCCATACGTGTTGAAAATCCGGGCAATCCTGATGTCGACACCGTGTTCACGGAAATACGCCATACAGAATGCCTCTCCCGCACGCTTTGCCTCGTCATAGCAGCCCCGTACCCCATGGATATTCACGACTCCGGGATAACTCTCAGGCGTAGGAAATACCGTAGCCTTCCCGTACACTTCGCTTGTTGAAGTGAAAAGCAGTCTTGCCCCGTCTCTCTTCGCAATCTCCAGTGCATTGACGGTACCAAAGGTGTTTGCACGGAGGATTTCAAGGGGGTGTTTGTCAAATTCAAAAGGAGATGCCCTCGACGCAAGGTGCAGAACATAGTCATATCGCCCGTCAAGGGGAGGAGGAGATGAGATATCCAGTTTCACGAATTCAAATCTTTTCTCACCGTCAAGGTGTGCAACATTCTCTCTCCTCCCGCTGGAGAGGTTGTCAAGACAGGTGACCTGGGCACCCTGCCTTATGAGAACATTACTGATCCAGGAACCCAGGAAGCCGGCACCACCTGTGACAAGAACCTTCTTTCCGGAATATGAAATGCCACCAAGATGTGTGAGAATACAATCTATATCCTCATCTGTGTAGATTATCATGCTACTTGACTCCATCAAGGGACTTCCAGAACTCAAGTATTTCGCTCCGGAATTCCTCGCGCCCGAGAGTTAACTCAATGTGTGCCTTCATCCACCCGAGCTTATCGCCTATATCGTATCGTGTACATCGGGTTACCAACCCAATTTTTGAAGAGAGCGCCTGCAGGGCATCGGTCAGCTGAATCTCTCCGCCATGACCGGCAGGGGTCCTTTTGAGAATGTCGAAGATGTCAGGAGTGAGCACATAACGGCCGATTGCACCGAGGTTCGAGGGTGCATTGGCAGGTTTTGGTTTTTCAACAATCCTCCTGATATCATACACTCCCTTCCGGATCTCGGTTCCATCGATAATCCCGTAGTCCTGGATCTTCTCTCTCCGCACCTCTTCAACGACTATTACCGATCTTCTGAATTCCTCAAATGTGGAAATCATCTGGGCTGTGCATGACGGCTCACCAGGATAAGGGATTGTGATGGTATCCCCGAGCAATACGGCAAACGGTTCATCGTTGCAATGCTTCTCTGCACAGAGGATGGCATGCCCGAGCCCCTTCTGCTCCTTCTGACGGATATAATGTATCTCTGCGAGGTTCGAGATGTCATCCGTTGCAGAGTGAAGCGCCAGGTTGCCCGATTCCTTCAGTTTTACCTCGAGCTCGAGGGAGCGATCGAAATGGTCTTCTATGGCTCGCTTCCCCCTGCCGGTAATGATCAGGATATCGTCGATCCCGGACGAGACCGCTTCTTCAACGACGTACTGGATAACGGGCTTGTCGACGACCGGGAGCATCTCCTTTGGCTGGGCCTTGGTCATCGGGAGGAACCGGGTGCCGAGCCCTGCAGCCGGGATAACTACTTTCGTGACTGTATTGTTTTTCATGCAATGGACCTTTTGAATATGCTTGTCATTGATGCATGATGCATGAGAGAGAGAACCATTTCTCCGGAGTTGATTTCTTACATTCTAAGCATCCTTCCTGAAAAATCAACCGGCATGCGGTACTGTTGTGGCGTTGAAGATCAGGATTGGCACCATGCATCACCAGCAAATCCCCTCCTTCCCATTGCAGGAGAGAATCTTGCGCCCCTCGATGATCACCCGAGAAGCCATGCGATCAAACTCGCGGTCGAGCAGTGAGAACTCCGGCCATTCTGTCATGACAAGGCAGGCATCAGCTCCCGTGAGGGCTCCTTCGGCAGATTCATAATAATTAATACCGGGAAAAATCCTGGACATCGAAGCATTTGCCAGGGGATCGAACGCCCGGACCACTGCCCCTCTCTCCACCAACTCCTCAATGACAGAAATAGACCTCGAATCGCGCACGTCATCTGTATTGTCCTTGAATGCGAGGCCAAGCACCGCCACCTGTTTTCCGAAGAGGTTTCCAATGCGGGATTCGAGCACTGTGATCATCCGGAGAGCCTGGCTCTCATTGACCTCAATTACAGACTTCAGGATCCGGGGGTCTTCCCCGATCGACTCTGCGAGGCTGATCAGCGCAGAGACATCCTTCGGGAAGCAGCTCCCCCCGAATCCCGCACCGGCATTCAGGAAATGCGGGGAGATGCGGGCATCGAGACCGACGCCTTTCATCACTTCGTAGACGTCGATGCCGAGCTTCTTGCAGATGTTTCCCATCTCGTTCGAAAATGATATTTTGGTGGCAAGAAACGCATTCGAGACATACTTGATCATCTCGGCTGCGGCGAGGCCCGTTGTCACGATGGGAGCATCGATCCTGTCATACAGTGCGCTCACCCCCCTGCAGGCATCCTCATCATTGCAGCCGATCACGATACGGTCGGGATGGAAAAAATCCTCAACCGCTCTCCCTTCCCGCAAGAATTCAGGATTCATGGCAAAGGTAACAGTACCATCCCTTCTTTCCGACGCGTCGAGCACCGCCGGCGCAACGATCGTTCCTGTTGTCCCGGGAGGCACCGTGCTCTTGACCACTACGATATGCGGATCCTTCCCGTCCTTTAAAGATTCACCAATGGAATGGGCTGCACTCCGGATATACCGGAGATCTGCACTCCCGTCGGGAGCGGGGGGTGTCCCGACACAGATAAACGTGCAGTCTGATTCTGTGATTCCATCGTATTCAGACGTAGTAATGAATTCCCGATGAATATGCTTCTTCAAAAGTTCCTCCAGACCAGGTTCAAAAATTGGAGGAATTCCCCTGTTGATGGCATCCACCTTGGCCTTGTCGATCTCGACCAGATGGACCTCGTGCCCGAGTTCCGAAAAACAGGCTGCGCTGACAAGCCCGACATATCCCCCGCCGACAATATGTACTTTCATAATCCCGGACACTTCTCCCAATTAAGTGCGTCTGTTCTCACAATGAACCTTTTGTCGTGCGTATTCCGGCGGGAGTGGCAAGATCCGCTACTACCGCAAGCCATTTCCTGGTGACTGCATCCCAATCCCATGCACCCTCCAGGGAAGCAGGCGCCGGTGCGGAGGAAGAGGAGAGCATGTCCTCTATCGCATGTGTAAAATCTTCCCGTGTAAGCGGGACGACACGCACTCCTCCGATCGCTGCAAGGTCGCGTATCGCGTTGCCGGGATGGTCCGCAGTCACAACCGGAATCCCGCAAGCACGCGCCTCAAGTGCGACAATCCCGAATCCTTCCCTTGTCGAGGGCAGCACGCATACTCGTGACGATTTCATCAGGCCGATGAGATCATCCGGATCTTTCAGGAATCCCACAAATTCCACATTGTTTTCAAGGTTCTCTGAAATAACCTGTGCTTTCAGCCTCTCCTCTTCAGGGCCCCTGCCGATGATAATACAGCTCACATTAGGGTATGATTTCTGTAAGAGGCCGAGTGCTCCAATCAGGACATCTACATGCTTGTCGCGTATCAGCCGGCCTGAAAAAATCACATCGGAACGTGTGGATGAGGGAGGAATCGGGCGAATTTTTTCGAAATCTACTCCGTTCGGGACGATGAAGATGGATCCCTTTATTCCTGTTGCTCGCAGTTGCTCCCTGGTTGTCTCCGAGACCGCAACATTGCAGGCAGAGAGATATCCCACGAATTTCTCGATCGCAATCCCGATCCTCCCGGCGCTCCCCATGTATTCAAACCAGTACGATCCCCAGACTTCGTGCCACGTAATGAGAAGGGGCAATTTCCTCAAATACGATACGACTTTCACGGGAAAACAGTGGAAGTAGGGAAAATTCTGGCAGTCGACCACGTCAAACTTCCCACTGCGGATGAATGGAATAACGAGTGCAATCGAAAACCAAAGCGCAGGAAAGATCGCTCTTCTCCCGCTCTCACCAGTGTGGAACGGCAATTTTCTGCCCACCCCGTGGATGTTGACTCTCTCCATAATAATGTCAGAGGGCCCATCCCAGAGCTTCAGCGAGTAGATATGGACTTCATGGCCCATACCCACGAGCCTTCGCGATATCTCCCAGATACGTTTCTCTACCCCGCCAATCTTGAAAGGGTAGACCATGTCGTAGACGAAGGCAATTCTCATGAACCGTTCTTGCCATTCCCGTTCTCTTCCCGGAGCAGCATCATGCTGATAAAAATCGCCATGAAGATGATCTGGAGCCCGACAGTGCCAAGAGTGAGGGCCACCACAGCATTCACGATCTCTGCGATATGTCCGAATCCTGACCTGACCCAGGCAAAAATCACGCTCAATCCGGCAATGAGCCCCGCAATGAGAAGGATCCCTCCGGCAAAGAAAAATTTCTCGAGGCTGTGGTAATTCATCACAATCTCGATAATCCCAGCTTTCTCCTGGTACCCATGTACCACCGAATACATCTTCATCAGGATGCCAAAGACAATTACCTGGACGCCCCCACACAAGAGAAAGGCACCGAGTATGAAGGAGTGCAGAGATGAGGTCGCGACATTTCCTTTGAGTGCAAAAAGGACCATCAGGATACATCCTATGAGGGAGAAGAACGCCCCGGGGACGGCAATGAACGGGAGTGGATTTAAGAGAAGCACATAACGTATATGACGCCATCCATCAGCAAAACTGTGCAATTTTGAAGGGGTCTTTCGTGGATAATACGTAATCGGTACTTCCCTGATCACAAGCCCCTTTTGTCGTGCCCGGATCAGCATCTCGGATGCAAACTCCATCCCGGGGGTATTCAAATCCAGCCGGGTCAGCGCCTCCTTCTTTATTGCCCGAAAGCCGCTGTGTACATCGGAAAAATCGGCTTCAAAAAGCGTGTTGACCATCCGGGTGAGGAGGGGATTGCCGATATAGCGATGGAGCGGGGTCATAGCACCCTGACGGATCTCCCCATGAAAACGTGACCCCACCACCAGATCGGCTCCCCCCTTTAATGGTTCAAGTAACATTGGGATCTGGGAGAAATCATAAGTATTATCGCCATCACCTAAAACAATGATTTTCCCCTTTGCATGGGGAAATGCAGCGAGATATGCTGCCCCATATCCTTTTTGATATGGATGAATCACTGTGGCACCCATAGAGGCGGCAATCTCAGCTGTCCTGTCGGAGGACGAATCGGAAACGATTATTTCCCCCTTTATCCCGTTCAGCAAGAATGTATCCAGTACCTTCCTGATGCAAAGTCCAATATTCTGCTCTTCATCGCGGGTAGGTATGATCACAGAGACTTCCGGATCTCTTAAAACCTCCCCCATAGGCATAGTAGTAAGAATTATCCTGAATTCATATTAATCCGCCCGAAACGAAGTGAGCGTCATCACTCACAATTCAGTACCATCCGGTATACTGTATGATATTCACGGATCATTCTTTCGCGGGAGAAATCCCTTGCCCCGATCTCGATCGCATTCCGAGTTATCACAGGATATTCCTGCACGAACTTCCGGATTGCACACTCCAGTAATTCTGCCGAATGCCCTTCCACTATACATCCGCATCCATGCCGGGAAATATAGTCTGCCATGGGAATGACACTGCTCATGATAACAGGCTTTCCTGCAGCAAGTGATTCTATCATGGAATGGGGATATGTCCGTACCACATGTGGGTTTGACGCAAGGATGATAGCCCCGTGGACATTCGGGAGGATTGTACTAATGTCAGCATATCCATTGATCACCCTGACCCTGTCCTCTATTCCATATTTTTTTATCTTATCATATAGGGTTTCAGTGAAAAGTCCTCTCCAGAGGAGGACCAGCCGGAGGTTCTTTATCCGGGAGACCACGTCAAAAAGGAGGTCGAATCCTTTTTCTGTGAACTGTTCCCTCGTCCATGGAGCAGAAGCAGAGAATAATACACAATCATCTGTAAGGGGCAGAAATGTTCTTTGAAACCTTGATACGTCAATCCCGGGGCAGATACACGATACCCATGGAAGTCCCCGAATTCTGGCGATATCACGATCTCGTCTCGATCCTACGACGACATGAACATTGCGCCATTGCTCTTCCTGCTGGTTTTCATCTATTCCCGCGCTCACCGTGTATACTATGGGTTTACGAAGAAGACGAAGAAAGGGGTACGGGTAAAGAACCGGGGAGAAGATATGGTGAAGATCTACAGATTTGTCCATTTTTTTCAGATATCGAAGACTCTGGAGACCGATAAGGGCGGGAGGCAGCCATGATCGTGGGCGCCTGAATGGATAGATGTCGATGTATTCACCCTGGAATTCCCTCTGCAAAAGAGAAATTTCATTTGCCACTGCTTCTGTTCCCGGGATAATCGACGGTGGTGACGCATTCACGTAGAGGATCTTCATCGGTTCTGCTCGCGGTTTTTCCGGACTGATGCATACGATGCAATCGGCCCCATAAGGCAGTGATTACCAGCGTTCTCAATTTGATACTCCTTCTCCGTCCTTCCGCCTTTGTATACAGGACTATAAAAATAATCGAGGGAATCTACATCTGCTCTCATTAAATCTTCTCCAGGCCAGGTTTCTCACAGGGTGGCTGTTGTAAGAGGTGCCCGATCATGTCATTCGGGAGGACCGCTTGTGAAAGAATCCTCTTTCGGTCCCGCAGTATGGCCGGCAGGTTGCACAGAAGGTAAAAATATGCCTGCAGAGAGGAGAGTGGATCCCTGTAAACCAAGAAGCTGTGGATATGACCTGCAGCAAGCGATCGTGCATTCCGGATAAGAACGCGGAACGGGATATTTTTCAAAAAGATCATGGCCCTGTTTTTTGTGACATGGTACACGTAGACCGAAGCAGGTATTGCCGATCCATGGCTTTTGTGACGCACACGCGCCGCAGGAACAAACACACATGAAAAACCAAGGAGATTCCCCCGCAACCCGAGATCAATATCTTCGAGATACGACACAAACTTCTCGTCAAATAAACCAGTTGCATCGAAAAATTCCCTCCTGTATAATGCAGCTCCCGCACATGCAGAGAATACGGGCTCACTCCTGGTCCATTGGGAGACCGGATCGCCGTGGCCCCTCTTGTATGCGAGTCCCTGCCAGTCGAGATAGTCACCTGCATCATCCGTGACAGAAGGGTCATCCATGCTGACCATGAGAGATGCCAGGGAACCCACGTGTGCCGGCGAGTCCGCGATCACCCTCAGAAGTGTAGAGACCCATTCCTGGTCCGGGAGCGTGTCGTTGTTGAGAAGGAGGAGATATTCTCCCTTCGCTTCCCTGATGCCTGCGTTTACAGCCACTGAAAAACCATAGTTCTTATCGAGGGTAATTATCCTCACGTCAGGATGCATATCCCGCATGTAAGACACAGATTCATCACTGGAGCCGTTATCCACGACAATGATCTCAAAATCCAGAGTGGATTGTTTCTTCAGTGCATCTAGGCATCCGGGAAGCCACTTCATGCCATTCCAGCTGGGAATGATCACAGATGCACTATAGGGAAAAGAGTTCATTCCGGTCCCCGAATCTCCCTTTCATTCCATCTGCAATTGCCATCGCGTATGCGAAGGACTCTTTGTGCTGCCCTCTCACTTTCGCCAGCCCATATCTCTGGATACCCCACAGGACCCAGAACGGTTCAAGTATCCATCGTATCGAACGATGATGTTTCCTTATGAACAAAAAACGGTTCCGCAGGGAATAATACTGGTACAGTGAACTGCGGTGCGGATTGTCTTCATCCGGAACATGGACAGCCCTCGCACTCCCATTCACAACACACCTGAATCCCTCCTTTCTGGCTCTCGTGCAGAAATCCGCAACCTCGCCGCTGAAAAAATACTGCTCATCAAGGAACCCAATCCGCTGAAAGATATCGCTCCTGACCAGGAATACCATTCCCGGAACATAGTCGACAGGGATGATCTCATTCTTTTGCATCCATTGGGAAGTGATATTCCTCGTATTGATATGGAGCCCGATATCCCTCCCTCCAAGGTATGTGCGATCGCCCTCATGAATTGCAGGCCCAATACATCCGATATCCAGGTCCCTGCGGAGGTGATATAGAAGCATCTCCATCTGCTCTTCGGAGATTGAAGCGTCAATATTCAGCAGAAGGATAGAATGACAGCCATCATCAAGAGCCCTCCTGATTCCAAGGTTATTCCCCCCTGCATACCCGCGGTTCGTAGGAGACTGTATCAAAAATACCGGTACATCCCCGCCGTCTCCGGCATGCAGCTCCCCTTCGGTTGACCCGTTATCGACAATATATATATTGGGCTTCAATCTTTGCCATTTCCTCAACTCGCCCGCACACCTCATTGTCATGGCGGCGGCATTCCAGTTGAGAAGGATGATGCCCAGCGTATTCCGGCTATTGTCCTGCATGTCGGCCTGACCCACCAGATGCCCGGGAAAGAGAATGCCTCGGTATGAGGAATACTCTTTCATTTTTCATTCACACATTGTCCGGATAGACAAAAATCCCTTCCCTGGAATGCGCTGTCATATGGATAATCCCGCAAGACAGGCCCCGGCTATTACGATTCCGGCAACAAACCCGCAAATGACACTCATGAGTCCCTTCCTTCCCTTCTTCGCACCCCTGAAGAAGATGTCATAATTGAGATACAGCACAATCCCGAGCACGAAGAGACTGAGAATCCCGATGATTCCCTGCCATTTAGCGGGGAAAAAATCCCGTGATGCCGGTTCGGCTCTCCCCCAGAACCCCTCAATGATATCTGCAAGTCCGGGAATTCCCAGCCGGAACCCGGCACCCGAGAGGAATGAGACGCCGAAAAGGCGGATGCGGGCCTTTGATACTCCGCCCATCCCTACTCACTATATCGTGCGATCCCATAATTCCCGCGTTCTCTCATCTCAATGCCTGCTGGAACAACATTACCTGGAGAAAATGTATCTGAAAATTCAAGGTGGAAATTATATCATTGATCAGGAAACAGTGATTTCATCCTGAAGTGTATGTACCATCCCGATTCCAAAGGTAGCAAAAGATATCCCTCACACACACCTGGTGCCCCATGATCTTCTCCCTGCTCCTCTTTGCCGCCGGCCTTGTCCTCCTCCTCAAGGGGGCCGATATGACTGTCGCGGGTGCACGCGGCCTCGCCTCCCGTTTTAAGGTCTCCCCGACATTCATCGGGCTGACGGTGATCGCATTCGGCACCTCCCTCCCGGAGCTCGTGGTCACAACAGAAGCATTCCAGGCAGGCAGTTTCGACCTGGGCATGGGAAACATTATCGGGAGCAACATTGCAAACATCGCCCTTGTCCTCGGCCTGTATGCATTTCTCCAGCCTGGAGGAGAGGGGATGCACACCCCCCGCCAGAAGTTCCTGGTGCACACTTTCCTCATGCTGTGCGCCACAGCGGTCTTTCTCCTTCTCTCCTTCCGTGGAGTCTATGATATTCTGTCAGGCATCATCATGCTCGCCCTGTTCGGGGGAACCATTCTCCTGCTCTGGAGATCGGGGAATATCGTCGATGACCCCGAACACGCACATTCACGATATCCCTTTTTTTTCACGCTTGCAGGCCTTGCAGCCGTCATCATCGGTGCCCACCTGCTGATCACCGGGGCAGTGGAGATCGCCATCATCTTTGCCATTCCCCCGGTGGTCATCGGCCTCTCCATGGTCGCGGTGGGAACCTCCCTCCCTGAACTTGCCACCAGCATCGTTGCCGCGTATAAGAACAGCCCGGGGATTGCCGTCGGCAACATCCTCGGGAGCAATATCTTCAACCTTCTCCTTGTCCTTGGGCTGAATGCGCTCTTTGTCCCCATTCCATCCCCCGATTTCAGGACCATCAGCCTCCTTGCTCTCTTCACTGCTGCAATCCTGCCGCTTTTTGCAAGGAGCCGCACGGTCACAAAGATATGGGGGGCCCTGCTGGTATGCGGGTATCTCGTCTATATACTCTCCCTCTACTGGGTATTCTGACCATGAAAGATGCACTTCCCTCTCAATATCCGGAGAAGCCATAGCCATTTTTCAGATCCATCCCCTTATCCAAATCCGTATCGTGATCCCGGCATGCAGGCGGGTTCTCGGCGACAATCGGCAACAGGAACTGATAAGTAAACAGCAATGGTATGCAGTATATCGCAGGCGGTTTCGCAATGATCGATCTCTCTCCCATCGCTCCTTATCAGCAGCAGGTCACCTCGTTCATGACTGCTCTCCCTGACGAAGTGTTGAGAGGGAACGTCTTTGCAATCGTGATCTTCCTTATCCTCCTGTATATCGCCATCTATCTCATCCAGAAATTTACCACTCTCCTCGTCTCTGTCTTAAAAAAGGTCTTCCTGCTGATCATTGTGATCCTGGCCTTCTACGAATTTCTCCGGGTGTTTGCACTCAGGATCATCGGCGAGGGTATGACCGCAGACACCCTCTTGTTCGGAGCTGCCGGGGTGACAATTGGATGCCTTGCTCTCTTTACCGCACTGTATGTGGCCTTTCGTTCGATCATCAGGCTGCAGAAAGAGGCCGAGGCTGCAGCAGAAAGCCCACCTGCCCCGGAAGAAAATGTTCAGTCATCTCCCTCTCCCCTCGCAACGCCTGCTGAAGAGGAGACAACGATTGCTGAACCGGAGGATAAAAGACCGGAGACTGCAGAAAACGGGACGAAGGAGCGCTCCCTGCCAGTTCAGGTAAAAGAAGAACTCTCTTTTGGCGCCCTCAGGAACGACAAGCGGATAGGAGCGGTTATCGCGTATATCATCATCGCCGAGTTCGGAGTATTCTCCTCAAAGACCATTGCTGCACCGACGATTCAGGCAGGGCTCATGTTCTTCTTGGCGTTCCTGCTGGCAAGCACCGTGTTTATCCGGCTGACATACCATGATTACTGGAGAGGTCTTCGTCACCTCGCTGCCGCACTCCTTATCGGCGGGATACTCTCTCTCATTCTCGGGTATTTCTGGGGCGGCATCCCCCTCGTGCAACTCCTGTCTCCCTCATACTTCGCATCAGATGCACTGGTGGCACTCATCACCGGACTTGCGCTGAGCCTGTTCATGGGGAGCATGAACTGAATAATCCAGTGCCACATTTTCTCTTCAGGATTGATACCCACTTTTATTACAAAAGAAAAGGTGAGATCCGGATCACTTTTTCATGACAACCCTGTGTTTATCAGTGTCGACTGCATAATTTTTCGGATCTTTCAGGAGGTCAAGCGCGTTGATCTTCTGATCGATGAGTTCCTGGTATGTGAAGCTCTCTAATTCCTCGCTGCCGCTCTCACCAAAGTAACAGGCAACACCGTTCTCCATCTTCCTGGTCGCGACAATGTCATGCATAGACCTTAATCCTGTCCGGGTGTATTTGAACCTTTTTATCACCGTGTGCATTATCAGGTCAGCAGGAAGTCCGGGTTCCTGCATATCCGGGAATACACGCCCACTGGTCCGGGCATGGAGAAAAAGTTCATCTTCAGTGAACGGGACACTCCCCAATGGTTCGAGACACATTTCTCCTGACGGCCTCGGCCATACTCATTGGTTGAGGGATAGCGTACATGCGACCTTTACGGTTCGTCCTGAAGGAGCAGGGGAACAGCAACCTGTTGAACAGGAAGATCGTGATGATGGAATTGATCGGTGGCGGCATCCCGATCATTGGTTTTGGGCTCCTGAATTGTGCCATCCTCCTGTACGGGGATCCCTCATCGGAGACTGCATTCCTGGTTTTCCTCACTACTCTCGGAATATTCATCGTCCTTGCCATATTGCGGGCTCTTGCTGGTGGAAGAGCAGCTCTTACACCCATGAGGCTGTATCCATGGGTCCTCATGTTTTGTGCTCTCCTGATGGTGACCGGGATATTCAGGTATTTTTTTATTTTCTCCAGTCTGGCGCGCCTTTTGCCCACAACCTCCCACATTTGGCATCATTGATGAGATCATCCGGGTTACCGGAAAAACCATCATTTATTTGAGTCTTTGAGGAGAAACAGTATGCCGTATGCGTACACATGGTTTCTCAACAAAAAGGCTGCTTGTTGCATTCTGCCTCTGTACGGTCATTGGAGGAATGATTTTTACTTGCGGATGCACACAGGCGCCAGCAACCCCGCCAGCAACCCCGCCAGCAACGACCGCCGCGCCCACAGCAGCACCGACCACCGTCATGGCCACCCCCACACCGGAGGTCATTATGCCACCGGAAGAAATGACTTCCTACAACGAATCCGCAAACGGTTCCACCATCAATGCCACTATCGGGGAGGAATTCCTGATCAGTCTCCGGGAGAATCCCACCACAGGATATATGTGGAATGCGTCGGTCTCTTCCGGCCTTGCCATACTGAATGACACCTATGCCATGGATGCTGCTCCGGAAGGCATGGTGGGCGTGGGCGGGACCCGATCCTGGGCACTCACGGGGACAGTGGCGGGAATGCAGAAGTTCGAGGCTGTCTCCATGCGTCCCTGGGAGAACGTGACCGGGAGCGAGGACAGCTTTGTGCTGAATGTCAACGTTGTGAATGCCTGATCCCCTTTTTTCTTCTTTTCGTTCTTTTCGGATTTTTCATGCGGATCCGGCCGGCATATAAGGTATTTCCCGCCAGGAGATCCGAAACCCCCTCATCGACATCGCGAAAGAAGACGCCATCCCCAATATATTACCTTCACCCCATACTGAAGTACACCCTGCCCTTACCACGACTCAGCCAGGCATTCGTGCTGTTGCCCTCCTTTCGATCGGAAAACCATGTTACCCGCCTTGAACCGCCGGGTTCAGTGAACGCACCCGGCATATTGACCCATTTTTTTAATGGTGTCCCGAAACTATGAGCCGGGTTGGAGATCCAGCCAAGGATTTTCATCCCGGGAGGACCCTTTATGAATAGAAGAAGAGACATGATTGCGGCGGCTGCGTTCAAAGCCAGGCAGACCCTTCTCGCCAAAAAAGCGCTTTGTGCCGCCACCATGCTCCATTCCGCCCCCCTACTCATGCTCCTGGGCTGCATGATCGTCCCGATCCATGCACTCTATGGATAAATACAGGTAAAGAGAGACAGGAACGCACCCCCAAGAGGAACCCTTTTGCACCTGATTTCATCCTGGCGGGGGGCGTTTCTGTTGATATGAGAATGGCTCCGCCTTTTTCACTCTCTGTGCATGTGTCCTGGAATGGACTCCTGTGATTTATCGGGTAAGACTGGAATCGCCTTTACGTGAGTATCTGTCTCCCGTATCCGATGACTGTCCGGAGCGCCTTCAACCGGGCATAATATTTGTCGTCCGACTCGATCACGGTCCACGGTGCACCACGAGTGCTTGTCCTTGCCAGCATCTCTTCGACTGCGTCCTCGTACTCCCGCCATTTGCCCCGGTTCCGCCAGTCCTCGTCGGTCATCTTCCATTCCTTGAGGGAATTGTTCTGCCGGGCCATGAAACGGCGGTGCTGCTCGTCATGGCTTATCTCGAGCCAGAACTTGACAAGTCCGCCCCCCTGCCCGACATATGACTGCTCCATCTCGTTGATCTCGCGATAGGCCCTCTGCCACTCGCGATCGGAGCAGTATCCCTCCACGCGCTCCACGAGCACTCTTCCATACCAACTCCGGTCAAAGATGGTGATGTGCCCGGCTGCAGGGAACCTCCTGAAAAACCGCCAGAGGTAATGGTGGTCGGCCTCTGTCTGGTCCGGGCGGGAGACCGGAACCACATCGTAGCCCCGGGGATTCATGGAATGTACGAGCCGCATGATGTTTCCCCCTTTTCCCGCGGCATCCCATCCCTCGTACACGACGATCAGGGGGATCTTTCGCTTGTAGAGCCAGTACTGGATATCCCTTACCTCGTCCTGGTATTTCGCAAGTGCCGTTTCGTATTCCTGCTTCGAGTAGATTTCCGGTGGCATTGCGCTTCGTTCCACCCTGCTCCTGCGGGGTTTTTTCATCTCCCTGCTCTTGTTGTTCCGGCTGTCTTTCGCCAAATCCCTGCATCGTTTCTCGAGTGACCTGATCACCTCCGAATACATCTTCAGACGGGTGTAACAGCTGTCGGTTGCTCCTATCACAGTCCAGGGGGCATAGGACGTATTTGTATTATTCAGGTACTGCTCGATGATCGGGAGATAATCATCATAGTGGCTGTGAAAGTCCCAGTCGCCCTGGGTTATCATCCATGACGTGAGTGCATCCCTCTCGCGCTCGTCCAGGCGTCTCTTCTGCTCCTCCCTGCTGATATGGAGAAAGATCTTGATGATGACTGCACCGTCGTCGGAAATCTGCCGTTCGAACGTGTTGATATCCGCAATGGAACGCGTGATCTGGGTCTTCCAGTCGATCCCGGAGACACGTTCTGCAAGCGACCTTGAATACCAGCTCCTGGCAAAGATCGCCATCCTTCCACGGGCGGGGGTGCGGACCCAGAACCTCCACAGGAGCGGCCGGGAGCGCTCCTCGTCCTTCGGGGACCCTATAGAGTGGAGCATGAATCCCCTCGGGTCGAGATACTGGATGAGTTCGCTGATGACCGATGTAATCCCGGACGCGTTCCATCCCTCGACGACTATGATGATGGGCACACGCCGGTCCCAGAGCGCCCTCTGGAGTACGCCAAGCCTCGGGTGAAGCCGGGCGATCTCCTTCTCACACATCGCCTGATCGATCGTTTTGGAGAGGTCTGTCTTCTCGAGCATGGATCATCCGGGAGATAGAATGGAGTGATCCATACAGCAAGATGAAGATTGGGATTTCATCCTCCTGCCGGGAGTGATATCTCCCGGCCGGCAGGAACCAAAGGGCGCTTTAATGAAAATTCCAGCTTGTTTTTTAGAGAGCGGTCGCTCCCGGCGGCAATACTATGCCATGGAGAGGGCTGGATAATCCGCCCCAGTCAACCCCTCCGCAATCCTCCATAACCGCTCCTGCACAGAGCGGTCACGGCTCAATGCGGATGAGAGGCCCGGCCGGATACTCTCCTCGAAATACGCGCCTGAAATGGATTCCAGATCGGGTGAAAGGGCCAGGTGTGCGAGCAGCTTTGCGGCACGTGCAGGAGGACTCCCGCGTATCCCCGGGAAACCCGCCCGCAGCATCTTCGTTGCGGTCACTCCGGGGTGGAGGCAGTGTGCGGTGATTCCCACCGGCCCGCTCATGCGTGCAAGCGAGTGGGAAAACGCCACATCGGAAAATTTCGAGAGCGCATATGCCCCGAACGGGTCGTAGTTCCGCTCTCCCTGGAGATTCTCCCAGTCGATCCGCCTGACGTCATGGTGGGCAATCGATGCAACGGTCAGGACCCGGGAGGGGGCACTCCGCATCAACAGGGGAAGCAGTTCATGCGTGAGGAGAAAAGGCGCAAGATAATTCACGGCGAAGGTGGTCTCGATCCCGTCAGGGGTGAGAACCCTTGTCTTCTCGTAGGTCCCTGCGTTGTTGATCAGCACGTCCAGACGGCTGTACCGGGACGAGATGTCTTCGGCCATACGTCGGACCTGTTCCTGGACAGTGAAATCAGCGATTACAAGATCGAGGTTCCTGTTCCAGACCATCCCCTTCAGCTCCCTGATCACCTGTCTTCCTTTCACGGGATTGCGGCCGTGGAGGATAACCTCTGCCTGCCTGCCGGCAAGCTCGCGCGCGGTCGCTTTCCCGATCCCGTCTGTCGAGCCGGTGACCAGGATGACTGGATCTGGCATGAGGAAGGTTCGGCAGGCAGGGGAATGAAGGTTGCCCTAGCGCGAGGTTTTTTTCACACAGGCAAAATCCACGAATCCTTTTGGCGGATCTGTCCGGAGCAAACGCACCATGACCTTCTGACCGACACGAAGCCCCGCTTCCCCTTCGACAACCCTGCCCTCTGCAGGGGGGTCGAGGAGGCGCACGTACGTCCCTTTCTCCGCAGCGCCTGTCACGATGGCATCGAACGTCTGCCCGGTTTTATTCTTAAGTAAAACTGCCGCAGCGACCTTCCGCATGAACCTTTCAGCCTTCTCCGAGGCCTTCTCCCGGTCGCTCAGCCATTCTGCGAGTTCGCTGAGTGTGCGTGGGGAGTAGGGGAGGGGAGTGCTGTCAAGGACAGATTTCAGGAGCCTCTGGTTGATCACGTCCACGTACCGCCGGTTCGGGGCAGTGGAGTGGGTGTAATCGATCACGGCAAGGGCAAAGTGGCCGATCGGTGTATCTCCCGGAACGAACGCCACGTATTCGCCGGGGCCCATCAGCTTGACAATGGTGAGCGAAAGGTCGGGGAACCGCTCCGGGTCGGCGGATCTCCGCTGGTCCAGGAACTTCGCGAGTGCTTTTGAATCCGGATCCTTCGGCAGTGTGAATTTGTATGACGCGGCCGTCTCGACGATGCCATCCCAGTGTTTCGGGACCCGCACCACCCGCTGGATCATAGGAACCCCCTCGTCACCGAGGACATGCACCATGGTGCCGTTCGCAGCAACCATCAGTTCCTCGATGATCTGTCTTGCCGCATTCTGCTCCTGGATTACGAGGCCGTGTACCATCCCTCCCTTCATCACCGGTTCCGCCTCTATTGTCTCGAGGTCGAGCGCTCCCCCTTTCATCCGGTGGTTCCTCAGGCGTCGCGTGACCTCATACTGAAGCCGGATCTGTTCCTCGAGGCCCGGGACTGCACTGACAGTGGGAGGCAGTGGGCCGGCCTCCTCCAGCCATGCCCCGACCTCTTCATAGACCAGTTTTGCCTTGTTCGTGACGAGAGCCCGGTAAATGTTGCCATGGATGACGCCGCCGTCAGGACGCACCTCGTATTCCATCACCATGGCCCTCCTGTCTTCACCGGGGAGGAGTGACGAGATCCCCTTGGAGAGATGATCGGGGAGCATCGGGAATGTCTCGACTCCGAGATAGACCGAGGTCCCGTTGTGTGCGGCATGGCGGTCGGTCCGCGAACCGGCAGGGACAAAATAATCGACGTCCGCGATGGCGACTTTCACATGAATATTGCCCTGTTTTCCGCGTTCGCAGTATTCGACCTGGTCAAGATCCTCTGAATCGTAGTTGTCGATCGAAGACCAGAGGAGATGGCGTAAATCCTGCGTCCCTCTCATATCCCGCTGGATATCGCCCTGCCCCAGCGCGCCGACTTCCCTCATGACCGCTTTTGGAAATTCCGGTTCGAATCCATACCTCTCCATCGTCTCATGGGCGATGGCTCCCAAGTCAATACGGCCACGATCTTTCATCTGATGGAGTGGTTGGTCCCTGGGCGTGAATAACCCTGTGATAGGTGATCCTCCGGTTTAATGGGAGGAATATCAGGATTTTGCCTCATCGGGATACAGTCCCGGGCGCTGGATGAAGTGGGATGGCATGATGTCTCCAGCCGGAAACGAAAATCATACGTGAAGAGGGATTCCCCCCCACGGGATTTTGGCACAACTTCCATCTTTAATAACACACATCACGAAATAATACACTGGTCAGACCGGGAATCACATGGAGAACGGAATACCTTCGCAGCACAGGCTCTTGCGGATAATTGCCGTGGTTCTTTTCTTTTTGTTATTCTTTTCCGGCACGGCATATGCAGAACCGCCCGGGGGAGATCCTGTCTCAAATGAGACCAGTGTGCTCACCAATACCAGCGTGACCGGCACTCCGGTAGTCCCTGAAGCGCTCCCTCCCATACTCACCATTGACCGGGTCGAAGTGAACAATGTGACCTGCACAGTATATGGAAGTGTCACACCCGGATCGGTCAATGCCACGATCACCATGCTCCTCTGGAACTGGGGAGACAACAGTACACCGGAAGAACACCTTTTCCCAAATTCGCATGATTACCATAATCCCGGGACCTATTCCCTCACGGTCACTGCCGCGCAATCAGACGGACAATACCACTCCACTTCGGTGGTCATCGATATCTCGCTCCAGGTCATCCCCGGTATTCAGAACGCAACATCCCCGGGTCCCCTCTCGATGCTCCCGGCGGGGCCGGGGATTGCCCCGAGCGCTCCCACGCTGACCCTCCTCGAACCGGTGGTCAACAGGATGAATGTCACGCTGAACGGCAACCTCGATTCCGGGGGATCGGGCGTGAATATTTCTTCCGTCATGGTTGACTGGAACGATACTTTTTCTGCAGAGTATCCTGATCTCCCCGCAACCCACCACTACAGTGCGGGAGGGGTGTATACCATCAATATCACCGCGATTCAGTCGGATGGGAAGTCCACTTCCAAAAGGATCTCGGTGGAACTCCAGTCTGAAAATTCCATCCCCCGCGGACCTGTCATGGAAAACCCACCCCCCGAGGACTCCCCTGTATTCCCGATCATCCTCGTGACCGCCATATTGGTCGTGATTCTCGCGGTGATAGTCCAGCGGATCTTCTCCAGGATGAGTCAATCGGCCAATCTGCCAGATATCCCCAGAACGCTGTCGGTCCAGGAAGATTTTTACCACAGGGCAAAAGAGAACGGTGATCTGGTCACCGCTGCCGCCAGTGCGCATGTATGCGCCCAGATGTGCAGGACTTTTGCAGAAAAAAATCCGGCCAGGAGAAAGACCTACCTTGAAATGGCAGAGAAATGGGAGAAGATTGCCGGGAGTGCCGGCAAGGCAGCAGAACAGGAACGATCCGGAAAGAGAACGCCGGCTGACTCTCACAAGGTTCCTTCCGGGGAAGAACTGGAACGTCTCTGTGAGGGAACCGATGTCGAACCGGCAGTCCTTGATGCGGTGGTAAGTGTCGCGGGGGAGATTGCAAGGGAGGGAAGGGAAGGCCAGGCGGTCGGCACCTCATTTGTGGTAGGAGATACCGAAGCGGTCATGCGCCATTCGCGGCAGTTCGTTCTGAACCCTTTCCACGGTCATGACGAGAAGAGCCGGAACATCACCAACGCCGGGATCAGAGGGAACATCAAGGAGTTTGCCCAGCTGGACGGAGCCTTCATCGTGACTGGAAAGGGTATCGTGGAAGCGGCAGGCAGGAATCTCACTGCAGATATGACCAGGGTGAAGATCCCCGAAGGACTCGGGTCCCGCCATTCATCAATCGCCGCGATCACCATAGTATCGGGATCGATTGGCGTGGTGGTCTCGCAGAGCGGCGGCCAGATCACTCTGTTCAGGAACGGAACGATCGTATACACGATTTATCCCTGAATGGGGAATATACCAGGAGAACTACCGAAAAAAATCAGGTGCCGGACGGGTCGCTTACCCGTCCCATGAACAGGATGTTCCCTGTCTCGTCATCCTGGATGAAGAAGATAAACGGATGATCTGCCCGGAATACCGGCACTTTCTCCTCAGCAGGTGAAGCACCCTTGCCCATGATCACTGCGGTTGCTGCGGCGGCTTCGGTTCCCTCCTCGTTCACGTCCACGAATGCCTGGTGGATGATATTCGTGATGAAGAGATCCCTGCTGCCGTCCATCCCGGAGAAGTCTGCTGAAGTGGTAAAGGCCCGCGGCATCCCCATCTCAGACAGTGTCCGGGGCAGGAAATACTTCGTCTCCATCGTGAACTTCGGGAAATACACCTTTACCTGCTTCCAGGTGAGAGATTGCCGGATATCCGCGAGTGCCCCGGCATCCAATGAGTGTCCGGGTGTATCGATGTGAGTGTCCTTGGGCAGGAGAACACGCATCGAGAGTGTGTGTCCATCGCCCGACGCATACGGCATCGAGAGCACCTGGAGCGAATCAGTCTCCGCATACCCATAAATCGCGCCTTCGTCGGTCCGCTGCATCATCGGGACCCGGACGGTGGTTCCGCTTCCCGTCATGAAGTCCGCATCCACGGTCTTTTCGGGATTGAACTGCTTCACCCATGTCCCCTTGAAGTAAACCGCATTCGTGATCACAAGGGCTGTATTGGGGTTGATTTCGCCTGGCGGGATCAGGTCTTTTATCCTGTCTTCCGTCTGGTCCTCCACCCAACTGTTGATAGTGATCCTTGACTCTTCCGGCTGGTGTATAAAATCCATGTTGGTCGTCTTTGCAGCATAAGTACGGTCTGCGGTGCTGATGTAGTCAGGGAGGAACGGATGTGTCTGCTCCGCCCAGAGGGCATTTGCGGTCCGGAGCGTGTAGGCATTTGATTCACTGTTTACCTGTGCGATGAGATCGGCATACCCTGATTGGAGGATGCTCTGGTTGTCCGGGAAATGGAACACGGACTGAATCTCATCTGCGGTCTGTCCCCCTGCTCCCTCGTACGTGATGGCAAGGGCTGTCGAGATGGAGAAGGGCGAGAAGAATATATTGCCGTCTCCGTATTCCGGGTCGCCTGCGATTTTCTGGTAGAGGTCTATTGCAAACCTGTTGTTCGCGTCGACCACGGTATCGAGGGACGCAGAAGGCTGGCTTTCCGAAGGGTGCGGAGTCGGGGTCTGCACTGTGTCGGAAGGCCCGGATTCACCAGGACCCATGCATCCCGCAAGGAGAAGCGCGAGGATGACGAGTGATCCCAGTGCAGGCAGGACTGTTCTGTGCATACTTCTGTGTTGGGGATACCCTCGATTAAATCTGGCGTTGAGTGCGAAAATTTTCGTCTCTATCGCATTTGATAAGAAAAAGGGAATTATGCTCCCGGACTGGTGAACCGACCCATGAACAGTATATTCCCTGTCTCGTTGTCCTGGATGAGGAAGATGAACGGGTGGTCTGCCCGGAACACCGGTACCGGCGGTTCTTCAACCCTCATCGAAGTAAGCTGCATAGTCACCCCAGTCGCAGCGGCAGCCTCCGTCCCTTCCTCGTTCACTTCGACAAAGGCCTGGTGAATTACATCGTCGATGAACAGGTTCCTCGTGCCATCCATGCCGGAGAAGTCGGCGGACGGGGTGAATGCGGTCGGCATCCCCATCGCGGAGAGCACCGCGGGCAGCGAATATTTCGTCTCCATCACGAATTTTGGGAAGTATACGATAACTTTCCGGGTCCGCAGCGAGTCCTGCAGCGAGGAGAGCATGCGGGTATTCAAAGACCGTTCAATTCTGGCAAGATCATCATTCTTCGGGAGGAGGACAAGCATCGAGAGATCTTTCCCCTCGCCCGATTCGTAGGGCATCGAGAGAGCCTGTAGGATGTCGGTCTCCGCATACCCGTAGCGTGCATCCTCGTCGGTCTGCTCCATCATCGGGACCCGGACAATTGCGCCGGTCCCGGTCCGGAAGTCGGCATCCGTCGTCTTCTCCTCGTCGAACTGTGCAACCCACGTTCCCTTGAAATAAATGGCGTTGGTGATCACGAGCCGGGTTAACGGATTAATTGTCCCGGGCTGCAGCAGATCCTTGATCCTGTCTTCTGTCTGGTCTTCCACCCACGTGTTGATGATTCCCCTGGACTTATCCGGCGTATTGATGAAGTCGAGGTTGGTGGTCCTTGCCCCGTAATGCTGCTCTGCGGCACTGATATAGTCTCCCAGGAACGGATACGTCTGTTCAGCCCAGAGGGCGTTCGCCGTCCGGAGCGTATACGCATTCGCCCTGCTGTTGATGTCCTCAATGACCCCGGCGAACCCGGATCTCAGAACGCTCTGGTTCTCCGGGAAATGAAATACAGAGCGTATCTCATCGGCAGTGGTTCCCCTGGCCCCCTCGTACGTGATGGCAAGCGCTGACGAGAGGGAGAAAGGCGAGAAGAAGATATTGCCGTCGCCGGCTTCTGGATCCTCTGCCAGCCGTGCATACAGGTCAAGGGCAAACCGGTTGTTCGCATCGACCACATGTGTCTCTGAAACGGGGATGGCGGGAACAGTCGTTGATGGAGACACGGACTCTGAAGGGGCAGGTGTCTCCACTGGAGTGGAGGGCCCGGGCTCTCCCGGATTCGTGCATCCGGCAAGAACCAGTGCAAGGATGCAGAGAGTTGCCAGTGCAGTGATGGCTGCAAGGGTCGGATTCATGCTTGTGTCTTTTTTATCCGGAAAAGTTAAATCTGGCGTTGGGTGCGAAAAATCCCGCACCATTCGCAGGAACAAAAATTGGCGCTGGACGCAGGAGTCCTTCTCAATCCTGACGGGACACCTCCCCGGCAGGAAACCGTTTCGCAACCCTGCTGAAAACAATCGCGTTACTCCTCATCCGGTACAAGATTCTTTTTTCAGCAGGTATGCCCAAATCCTCATGAGTCCGTAGATCGGATATGATCCCAAAAACCGGATCTGATGATCATCCATGACGAAGAAGGAGTATACCTGGAACGCCGGCGATTATGCAGCCCATTCCCGGGCACAACTGGAGTGGGCAAGGGAGATTATCGGAAAACTCGCTCTCAGGGGATCAGAGTCCGTGCTTGACATAGGATGCGGCGATGGAAAAGTCACAACACTCATCGGATCGCTCCTGGCGAACGGCCATGTCACCGGGATCGACAGTTCAGAGGCGATGATCTCGCAGGCAAGGGAGACCTACCCCGCTTCCCGCTATCCGCAGATCTCATTTGCCCTCATGGACGCGATGGATATCCGGTACGAAAAACAGTTTGACCTTGTCTTCTCGAATGCCGCGCTACACTGGGTCCCGGATCATGCACGTATCCTCCATGGAGTTGCCCGGAGCCTAAAAAGGGGCGGGAGAATCTTCTTCCAGATGGGAGGGAAGGGAAATGCCCGGGATGTCATGAACATTGCGGAGATAATGATTCATGCAGGTCCCTGGGAGGAATTTTTCCATGATTTTATCCCGCCGTATACATTCCTGTCGTCGGAAGAATACAGGGTCCTTCTCGAGGATGCCGGCTTTACCGCGATCCGGGCAGAACTCATCCCAAAGGACATGGCACAGGATGGGAAGGAGGGACTTTCCGGCTGGATCCGGACGACGTGGCTCCCGTATACCGAACGGATACCGGAATCCATGAGAGATCGCTTCATCTCTGATATGGCCGATGCGTACATGGAAGAGTATCCCCCGGATTCAGAAGGCAGGGTTCACGTGAAGATGGTCAGGCTGGAAGTCGAAGCAAAAAAGCCCTGATTAGTCCGAAAAAGGGGAAAAAGTATCTTAACAGCTGATATCCGGCCCGAGATCCATTGATCGTGCCAGTTTTGCATACCGTGCGGGGTTTTCCTCAAACTTCTTCCGGCAGAAATCCGAGCAGAAGAAATACTCCTGCCCCTTGTAATGAGTCCTGCATGTCGATTCATCCTCGTCAATCACCATGTAGCAGACAGGATCGGTTGCCATCACACATCCCTTCTTACAGGGACTGATGTTATCCTGTGTGAAATATAAAAATAACGCATCTTACAGGTGTCCGGTACACCGTCTCATTCCCGGTTGCCAAGCATACATCGCAAAGCATCAGGTCCCTGGATGCATCAATTCGTCCTTGCAGGGGAAATATTGGTCTTGGTCTCCTCTGTCCCCCCTATTGTAAAATAAAAGGTGGAACCCCGGTCAATGTCCGATTCCGCCCACACACGTCCCCCGTGTCTCCTGACGATCTGGTCGACGATAGCAAGACCGATCCCGGTTCCTTCATATTCTCGCCCGTCGTGCAGCCGTTCGAACACCTTGAAGAGCCGGTCGGCATATTTCATGTCAAACCCGATGCCATTGTCCCGGATGTAATAGACGGGCTGGCCGTCATCAGTAAAAGAACCGACCTCGATCCTGGAGATATCCATGCACCTGGAAAATTTCACCGCATTTGCGAGCAGGTTCTGTAATACCTGGCGCAGCAATACCGGGTCTGCCATGCAGGGCGGAAGATCGCTGATAACGGGTTTTATCTCCTGTCCCGGATACAGGGAGGCCAATTCATCGAGCACTTCACGGACCATCGCCTTCATGTCAATTTGCTCTTTCTGGATCTCCTTCCGGCCTGAACGCGAGAATTCGAGGATGTCGTCGATGAGATCCGCCATCCGGGCGGTGTTCTGCCGGACTTTCTCTACCAACTCCCTTCCATCGGGAGGGAGGTCTTTTCCAAACCGGTTCAGGAAAATGCTTGAAAATCCCTCGATGGACCGGAGCGGAGCGCGGAGGTCATGCGATACTGAGTAGGAAAATGATTCAAGGTTCCTGTTTGCTGCCTGGAGTGCGGCAGTCCTCTCGGCAACTGCCTGTTCAAGGCCGGCATGTACCTTTGCAATCTCTTCTTCGGCGGTCTTCCGTGTCTTCCATCTAAGGAGGGCAACGGATGCCTGGTTCATGAATGCCTCAAGGAGTTCGGGATTCTGGATGGTATCGCCTTTTCTGATTGTAAAGGAAACATTCCCGAATCTTTCCCCATGGCAGGAAAAACCCATATAATAATTTTTTCCAAGAGAACAGCTTTTTTCAACTTGGTGACATCTCTCTTCGGGAAATTGCTGGAGTAGGAAATGGTAGAGTGGCGGCCCTTCGTGAATACCTTTCATGGAATACCCTACATCTGCGAAGGTTTCCTTATCGAGAGACCATACCCACCCGATTAAATCAGATCCGAACCATTTTCTAAATGCTTCAAAAACGTCACTTTCTCCTACGACGCTCGTCAGAATCACAGAATTATTGTTATGATCGTGCATGACCACC
Organism: uncultured Methanolinea sp.; assembly: GCA_964452625.1. GTDB lineage: Archaea > Halobacteriota > Methanomicrobia > Methanomicrobiales > Methanospirillaceae > Methanolinea_A. The sequence continues at coordinate 24,152 of CAYVMJ010000001.1, read as the reverse complement.
CCGACAACAGAATGCGGAAGCAGGGAGTGTACTTTCTCAGCAATAAACTGGAAGATATCGTCCGAATCCTCCATATCCACGAACTCCATTGCCGTTTGCGAAAGAAAGGCCAGGTTCTCCAGTTGTCGTGCCTGCTCCTCGGCATGTTCCCTTTCAGTTGAAATATCCATTCCCATCCCCTGGATGACAGCAGGGGTATATTCATCGCGGAATGCGGCGGTGAATGTCCACGCGGTAAGTCGTGATTCTTCCGGGTTGTTATGAGGTGAGAGTATTCGAATATCAAGCGTTGCCGAATGGCTTCCAGGAGTGAGAGTCCTGATTGCATTCGTAAAGGTATTGCGATCTTCAGGCTGGATATAATCCGTGATACACGTACCAATGAGGTTTTCTGGCGATGTTTCCATGAGTTGGGTGAATGCACGGTTCACAAAGGTCAGAATGAGGTCAGGCCCAAAACGGCAGATGAGACCCGGTTGCGATTCGAGGATAGTACGGCACCGGGACTCCCGTTCTTTGAGGTTCTCAACTGATTCTTTTCTTTTCATCTCCACACGTATTTTTCCATATACCTCTGAGAATAGTGAGATGAAATCGCCCTTTTTCATGAAATACGCGCTTATTCCAAACCGGGATGCTTCGGCGGCAATTTCTTCACTCCCATGGCTGGCAAGCAGGATGAAAGGGATTTCCCCATGGCGTGAACGAATATATCGCAGAAGATCGATGCCGTTTTTCTCACCAAGCGCATATTCGGAGATAACCATATCGCAGGGAGTATTGCGAAGATATTCTTCTGCTTCTTTTATTCCCGAAGCAGTGTCGATCTTGACTCCCGCCCAGGTGTCTGCATCCTGACGAAATAGTGAAAGGAACCGATCATCGCCATCGACGACCAGTACAGTGAACATATACCAGATGATGGAATTCTGTGATTTAATAAATGTAGTGCATTATAAAAGAGAAAACATTGCAGACCAGTCTATATAAAAAATCTCATGGATATTGAACAGATTGGATATTCCACAGCCACCGAAGTGGTTACATCCTATTAATTCCCATGAATAAAAGGTATATCCATGGAATTCAGCCAGGATGTCCTGACCAGATTCCCGGGAATCTGCGTGGCGGAGGGTGATATCCGCTCAGTCAGGATCACACGCGACAATACGGGGCTCGAAACCCTGAAAAAGGAGATCAGCACGCAAATCACGTCCCGCTATACCCTCGAACAGGTCAAGGATGAACCCCTTTTTCGGGCATACCGCGACTTCTTCTGGAGTGTGGGGGTCGATCCGACAAAGACGCGGCCTGCATCTGAAGCGCTGGTCAGGAGGATCCTGTCAGGAAAAAAACTGCCGACCATCAACACTGCTGTCGATGCCTACAACCTTGCGTCGGCAACGAGTCATGTTCCCATCGGTGCATTCGATGCGGATACACTCACTGGACATCTCCTGATGCGTTTTGCCAGTGAGGGCGAAGAGTTCCTGGGCATCGGGATGGAAAAACCAGTCGTGCTCCGGCCAAACCAGGTCATCCTGGCGGATTCGGGACAGATTATCGCGGTCTATCCCTACCGCGACTCGGATGCGACGAAGGTTGTGAGCGATACGAGGAACATCCACATCGTGGCCTGCGGTGTGCCGGGGGTGGAGAGATCAAAGGTACTTGAGGGATATAATCTCTGTGCCGGATACCTGGAGCAGTACACTGGAGGAGTCGCATCAAAGGCAGAGACCTCCCCTTTGCAATAAGATGTGAATCCATTTTTCATTGTGAGAAATCCGGGAAAAACAACATCAATTCCTGGCAATTCCCTGTTTTATAAAAAAATATTTATACGTTCTTTTCTTGAGAGAATATATGCCCAATCTCATAGAAGAGTATGCATATACACCGGGATCCCATTCAGCCCAGCCAAGAGAACTTTTGCAGATATCGGATGGCGATACGCCGGTCATCCAGCAGCCCATCCGCATGGTCTCATGCGATACTCCCGAAAAGGCGGGGTATGCGGGAAAACCCGAAACAAGCCAGCCCAAACTAAACACATGCCGATCCCGCCTTGAATCCAGTTTTTATCCTGACATTCCCGACCCGCTGTGCGAGTATCTCCTTGCAAAACTGACGCCGGACGCCGCGGAAAAACACATCAGTGCCGGGAACAGGGCCACCGAAGTGTTCAATGCGATACTCGAAGAACGGCTCACACGCCCTGACGGAAAAAAGAGGAAGACCGGGATCATCCCTTCCGGCGAGATCATCGACCGCTACGGCAGGCTTCTTGCGTACATTACTCCATGGTATTCCAATACAGCAAGTGACCCGCTTCCCCCGGTGGGTGATGCCAGGCGGCACACTTTCAACCTGAACATGATCGATGCCGGGTGGGCGGCATTCTTCCCCATCTACCCGTCCCTTCCAAGGAGGAAGGATGACTGGATTTTGGCCGTGAATGCCGCGGAATCCGCCTGGATTAACAGGAGAGGCGCCTGGGAAGAGTGCGGCGAACAGGTGCTCCTCGGGTATGAATACCGGCTCTGCATCAAACTCGGCACCGAAGACACAGCGCAGAAAGGTATGGAAAAAGCATTCCAGCGGCATTGCGTGGATATCCGCACTGCGCAGGTTAAAGGACTTTTCGGGTTCTGGGAGGTGCCGCCCTGCTACCGGCTCTGGGTCTGGGACGATGATTTGGACAGGGCAAAAGCTGACCTGAACCTTGTGGATTGAGACTTCTGCCCTCACCGCGGGACCCGGCGAGGAGGGAGGAATACAATCCCTATCAGACCCTTGTCATTTTTCAACCGAGTACCGTACCCAAATGAGGCCGTTTCCCACCACTTCGGTCCCGGTGAGGGTGAGTGAGACCTGGAGGTCCGGGTACCCTGCTTTGACCGGATCGAACATGGTCGGATCCGCCCTGCCGCCGGCGAGGAATGGGTGGATGAGAACGCTCACTTCGGCAACGACACCTGCTTCGAGAAGCACACTGTTGAGGGTCCCGCCGCTGTCGATGCGGACCGTCTTAACCCCGAAATCCCTGTTCAGCGTGTCGAGGGCTTTTCGCATATCGATCCGGTCATTTCCTGCGACAATCGCCGCAATCTTTTGTTCATCCAGGTAGGCCAGATATTCTTCCGGGGTTGAGGATGAACAGAACGCAAGAAGATCCCGCATATACGGCCATTTCCTGATCGCATCCCAGCAGCGGACACGCCCACGGCTGTCGGCGATGACCAGTAACGGCCGGGGATCTTTTACACCTTCCGGCGGCCGGAACATTTCTTCATGTTCAGGGGGGACTTCAAGCTCGGGATTGTCCCGGAATGCTGTGAGAACGGTCTCGCTCCCAAACAGGATGGCATCCGGATTCCATCGTGCAGCGAGAGAATAATACGTATCGAGATCAGCGGGGAAGTTCGTAATCCGGCCGTCAAGGCTCGTTGCAATGTGAAGGATGACTCGTGGCAGCATGGGGCTTTCTCCTGTATCTTAATCAGGAATTATCCTATTAAAAGAAGGCCGGTGCGGAGTGAAAATGGTTCCCGGATGAAAAAGTGTATCACAGTCAGCACCATGAAATGTATTTTTACTCATCTGATGGTTTCAGGCTGCCATATGCCCCGTTCCATGACCGGGTTGCTTTGATAAATTCCCGGTATCCGAATTTCCTGATGAATTCCAGCGATTGCCGGTATTTCTTATACTTGTATCCATTTTTATGGAAAAAATCCTGAATTGTTGGACAATCCTCATAATCAGGGCAATCGGCACAGGTTTCCACCTTTTTCAGCATGAGGCAGCATCGTTTCATTGCACAGCGGGCAGCCCTGATATCCCGTGTGCCATCATCATAACCCAGCTTGCAGCCCTTGCAGGCTCCGTCCGAGAGAGCACGGCACGTCCCGCAATACGCTCCGCAACAGCCGATCAGGGTAATGTGTGATGGAAAATGAACGTCTGTATCTGTCATATGCAGGTTCTCAAAAATTGAATAGGATATCCGGGGACGCTCATGGACCCGGCACCTGTCGCGAAGGTCACGCTCCTGCCGGGTTCATTACACGCCCCATGAAGAGGATGTTGCCGGTATCGTTGTCCTGGATCAGGAACAGGAAGGGATGATCCGCACGGAACACCGACACACGCGGAGCATCGGACCTGTTAACCACAACAGCCGTTGCAGCCGCAGCTTCAGTCCCTTCCTCGTTTACCTCAACAAACGCCTTGTGATATACTTCGTCAATGAACAAATTCCTGGTGCCGTCCATTCCAGAGAAATCGACATCTTGAAACGCATTGGGCATTCCCATATCGGAGAGCATCCCCGCAAGATCGTAGGTCGTCTCCATTTTGAATTTGGGGAACGAGACCATCACCCGCTGGTAGGTGAGGGCCTGGTTCAGCTCCGCGACACGCTGGGCAGAGAGAGAGGACTCGACCGCCTCAAGATCATTCCCCTTCGGGAGGAGCACAAGCATGGACAACCCGTTTCCTTTCGTATGGGTATACGGCATCCCGAGCACCTGGAGATCGTCATTCTCCATATACCAGTATTCTGCCTCTCCATCGTTTCGGACCATCATCGGGACCTTCACAGTCGCTCCACTGTCGAGAACGAAGTCTTCCTCGACGGTCTTTGCGGTATCAAACTGCTTCACCCACGTGCCCTTGAAATAAATGGCATTGGTGATTGCGAGGACCGTGGAAGGATCGATTCCTCCTTCCGGGATCAGGTCCTTGATCCTGTTCTGTGTCTTCTCCTCGACCCACCTGTTGATGATCTGACGGGACTCTTCGGGCTTCGTGACAAAATCGAGGTTTGTCGCCTCGGCACCATAGTACTGGTCTGCAGTATTGATGTAGTCCTGGAGGAAGGGGTAGGTCTTCTCGGCCCAGAGTGCGTTCGCGGTGTTCAGTGTGACTCCGGAATTGCCGCTGTTGAGGCCGTTTGAGAGTTCCAGGTATCCCTTCCTTAAAGTATCGTATGACGCGGGGAAATGGAAGACCGACCGTATCTCGTCTGCCGTGGTATTTCTTGCTCCTTCGTAGGTGATGGCCAGTGCGGAGGAGATGCTCCATGGGGAGAAGAAGATGTTCTTTCCTTCCTGTGCAGGATCAGATGCCAGCCGGGAGAAAAAGTCGATGCCGAACTGGTTGTTGGCCTGTACGACCGCCTTTGCGTTCTCTGAAACCGAGATGACCGAGGGTTTTTCCGTCTGGTTCTTTTCAGGCTTTGTTATCGCAGGGAGGGAAATCCTCGGCGGTATTCTGTCGTGGAAGATGTCCTGCGGGAGAATCATTGTCGAGGGTTTTACACCAGGAAACAGGTGGGCACCCGTCTGATTCTTTGCTGAAACGGACGTCCCGGGGCCGCCTGTGGGTTTGATTGATAATGTGGTCTGGTTCTTCCTTTGCGCGATCATCCGGGCAACACGTGATGAGTCTGATAATGCATGAATACCCGTTTTCACATCATTTACGGTTCCAGATTGGCTGATATAGGAGGAAATGTCCGGTTTGGCGTCCTTCAGTGCCGACAGTTCCGGGATCTTCATCCTGTCATTGCCTGATGCATATACCGGTCCAAGAAAACCGGTACACAATGCAATACAGACAATAAAGACAGCGAAAGCATGTATTCTCAAACTCATGTCAATCACCCCTGACGTTGTCTAGCATACGATGACGGTCCAGAAAAACATTTTGAACCATGTGGTTCAAGCATTGCCCTTACACCATACCTCTGCAGGGGGAGATTTTCTTCTTTTTTTGAAGTGATCCCAACTGTCTACATACAATTCACAAGACACCCCGAGCACCGCCCCTCACAAGAAAAAAAGGTTATCCTGCCGGGTTCACCATACGCCCCATGAAGAGGATGTTGCCGGTATCATCGTCCTGGATGAGGAACAGGAAAGGATGATCCGCACGGAACACGGGTATCGGTTCGAGGAGGATCTCTGCACCCATCGCAATTGTCACTGCAGTCGCAGCCGCAGCTTCAGTCCCCTCCTCGTTTACCTCCACGAACGCCTTGTGGAACACATCGTCGATGAAGAGATCCCTGCTGCCGTCCATTCCAGAGAAATCTGCGTCACCTAAAATGAACGCACCTGGCATCCCCATGTCTGACAAAGCCCCGGACAACTGGTAACCCGTATCCAGTCTGAAACGGGGAAAATACACAAAAACCCTTTTATCGGTAAGTGCCTGGTTCAGGTCCGCTATTTTCTCTGCGGTAAGTGAAGTCTCCAGGGCCTCAAGGGTATTGCCCTTCGGGAGGAGGACAAGCATGGACAGTGCGTCCCCGTTCTTGTGGACATAGGGCATCCTGAGAACCTGGAGTGTGTCTGTCTCGGCGTACCCATAGAGAGCGTCCGCATCAGTCTGCACCATCATCGGGACTGTGACTGTTGTCCCGCTCCCGGTCAGGAAGTCCGCATCAACCGTCTTCTCCCCAGCAAACTGATTTATCCAGGTTCCCTTGAAGTAGATTGCATTCGTGATGACGAGTCTTGTCAGGCCGTGTATCGCGCCGCGGGGTATCAGGTCCTTGATCCTGTTTTTGGTTTTCTCCCCCACCCAGCTGTTGATGATCTGCCGGGACTCTTCGGGCATATTTATAAAATCGAGGTTGGTCGTCTCTGCATCATAGTATTGATCTGCGGTGCTAATGTATTCCGAAAGGAACGGGTATGTCTTCTCGGCCCATAATGCGTTTGCGGTATACAGTGTGTATCCGGTCCTCTTGGTATTCAGAACGGAAATGAGCTCGGAATACCCCTCCCTGCGAGTGTCATCTGCCACGGGAAAATGAAAAACTGACCGGATTTCTTCGGCAGTGGTTTCCCGTGCCCCTTCATACGTGATTGCAAGCGCTGACGAGATGCTCCACGGAGAGAAGAAAATATTTTCGTCTGCATATCCCTGTTCGTTGACCATATGGGTATAATAGTCGATGGCAAACTGGTTATTGGCTTCAACCATCGCCTTTCCATTTTCTGAAATGGTGGAAGCGTGTGGTTTCCAGGGTTGAATCGGCTCGGATTTTATTTCCGATACTATGGATGGCATCTGTGGTGGTTTTTTCCGGGATAAATTCTGGAAAAAATTCGAGTTTATCTGCTCTGGTGATGAAAAAACCGGGGTTGATATCGGACCAGGCAGTATAATCGGGATTTTTGACCCTGTTCCCGGATTAATTGTAGTGACGCTCCTGTTCTTGTGCATGGCGATGGCATTGGGCTTTGACAGGTGTCCGGATTCAGACAATATCGAGCGAGTGTTATGAATATCGTTGATTGCGTCCGATGCAGGTATCAGAATACCAAGACAACATGTCACACAGAGGGCAGAGATTACGATGGTGAATAATTTTATATTCATATCAACGAACTCCAGGGATGTGTGAACATAAACAGAGGATCTTATATAAATTATTTTATCCATTTGGTTAAATTATTCTTGAAACCAACAAAAAAGACTCGAGAATGGCGGCAGTATATACCAACGGAATTGAAAAATCCCGGTCTTTCGTGAAGGAATTGGTATTGAAATATCCTGATGGTGTAATAGAGATATTCCCTCTCTATCCCAGAGCATTGGCGTTCCGGTGTAAACACCTTTTCCGAGACCTCTTTGAAAACCTTGTCCGGGTCATTATTGGATATTTTCGCGTGGTTTATTCTGAGTACTCACCTGGTCGTGGATAAAAAATCCTGATAATTATCATCTGTATGGAGATTGGTAAACTCATTTTTTACGTTGAAATTGCGAAAATTCAACGTGAGACAACATATGAGAACCCTCCTAATGTTCATACCAGATTATGACCATATATCTAGAACCGGAATACAGGACAGATCCGACCCGGGGAACACAATGGTGAATGTGAACCGATCATGAGTCAAAAAAATGAGCCCTACGTTCACGGGCGATCAGAACGCGAATCGGAACGATTGCACGACCAGGCATCCGGGCTCAGTGTCCTCCTGCATGAGGGCACCATATACCCTCCGGGTTCAACGGTGCTCGAGGCAGGATGCGGCGTTGGTGCACAGACAATCATCCTCGCCCGGAACAGTCCGCACGCACACTTTATCTCAATCGACATCTCACCCGAATCCCTCGCCCGGGCAGAAAATCTCGTGCAAAGCGAGGGACTGACCAATGTGTCCTTCAGGCATGCGGATATCGGCGACCTTCCTTTCGATGCGGACACCTTCGATCATATCTTCATATGTTTCACCCTCGAACACCTCAGAGATCCACTCGCTGCCCTCCACAATCTCCTCAAGGTCGTGAAGCCCGGCGGGACCATCACCGTCATCGAGGGAGATCACGGCACCGCATTGTTTTATCCCGACACCCGGGCAGCCCATCACGTGATCGACTGCCTTGTTACGCTCCAGAGGGAGGCGGGAGGAAATGCCCTGATTGGGAGAGAGCTGGAGCATATCCTCCATGATGTGGGATGTACTGATGTCACGGTCTCTCCACGACAGGTATATGCATCCGCCAGCATCCCCGGCGGGCCGGAAGCTGTCAGGAGCATCTTCATCGCGATGGTCGAGGGGGTCCGCACACAGGCGATTGCAGGGGGTCTTGCAGATACCGAATTATGGGAACGCGGAATCAGGGACCTGTACCGGACCACCGAAGAGGGAGGGATGTTCTGCTACACGTTTTTCAAGGCGATGGGGAGAAAGAGAGACACAGGATAAAACCAAATCTCCTTTTTTTGTCTCATATCAATTGAACCGGGATCACCATTATTATTTAAATAGAATGTACCTATGTTCTCTTTAGTATGGGGGATCTTACCGGTATCATCTTCTCCTCTGATAAACGAAAACGGCTGCTTTTATTTTTAAAAAATGGCCCGAGAACATGGGAGGAGATCAAGGCAAACCTCGATGTTACCTCAAGCGGCATGTTACCCCAGTTGCACATCCTCGAAAATGAAGGACTCATCATTCGATCGGGGAAAGAATACCGATTGAGCGACCTGGGAAAACTTATCGTATATTTCATGGAACCCCTGGTCTCCACAATAGAGTCCCTCGACAATAACAAAAAGTTCTGGAAAGAACACAACATCGGCGCTATTCCGTTCGAGATGCTCACACGTTTTGCAGAATTGAGAAATGTCAGCATCATTGAATGTAGCATGGAGGAGAGCTTTGAACCGCATGCCCAGTTCTTACACAGGATCAGGCAATCAGCCAGTGTAAAAGGAATATCTCCTCTCGTGCATCCGAGATATCCCCAGTTTTTCCTCGAAGGGGCAAAACAGGGAAAAAATATCTCACTGATCCTTACAAAGAACGCGTTCAACAAGATAAGGAAAGAATACTCCTCTCATCTCGAAGAAGGGCTCCAGTATCCCAATGCGGCTCTCTATGTATACCACGGCGACATTCATTTCGCCTTTATAGTGACAGAGTCTTATTTCTCCCTTTCCCTGTTCTTCCATAACGATGTGTTCGATTCAAAAAGAGATCTTATCAGCGCCGATCCCTCCGCCCTAGCCTGGGGCAACGATTTATTCTCTCATTACCAGTCTCGATCAGAGAGGATCACCAGGTTACCACAGAACGAAGAATCAATGCGGTGAGCGATTCTCCGTCAATAAAAAATTCCCGGATATACTTGTGAATCCGGCTTCCGGCGAGTTCACTCTCCGGGTTATAGCAGATGATGACCGCGAGCCCGGAGAGAAGGCTGTACGAAAGAATTGTCCATTCCGGGCAGAGAAATCCACAGAAGAACAGGATCGCCATTGAACCGTGCAGACCGAAGAGGGCGAAAAGAATCAGATTTTTAGTGTTCCGAATCCCGTAACAGGCAGGGATTGTCATGATCCCTGCTTCCTTGTCGCCCCTGATATCTTTCATGTCGTAGAGAACTGAATTGTAAAAGAGTTTGGTTCCATAAAACATGAGAATCGCAAGAGCAGACGAGATCCCGCTCAGGCCTCCGACGATAATGGCCATTGTCCCTCCCCATGTCAGGCCTATCACCAGGTTCTTCATGCCTGTCCCTCCTTTCAGCGAGAAGCGGTGACCATGCAGACGAATTCCATGTGAATAGAGTCCGCCGATAAGAAACGGAACAAATGGTGCTGCAATGATTCTCTCCTTTGCGAGGATGAGAGCTCCGATGACAAACAGGAAGAGGGCGATTGCTATCCCTATCTTTCGATTTGAACCAGTGAGTTCAGCCCTATTCAATTCATCTTCCTTGCTTCCGGTTGCCCGGTCGATGGTATAGGTGGCGTATATTATGAATCCGGCAGCACAGTATATCGGAAGTAATGCGGGAATCCCTGCAAATAAAAATGCTATGTGAAGCCGGAGACTGCCGGAAACTGCCACCACTATTGAAGAGCCAAGAAGATGAAGTGTTGGTAGATTTGGGCGAGCCACATGGTCAACATGAAAAAGAGATGAATTATTTTAATCGCTTGATTTTTTTTAATGGGATTGAAATTTTTATTGCTGTTATTTTTTTCTTTGGGTGTAAAAACACCATACCGTTTAAAATATCGTTTTTTATTCCCCTACTAGGATCACATCCAACCGCATTACATCAAAAAATGAAAAATAACCTGGGGATTTGGACAACCGGAGAGGAATAGGGGGATTTCTCCGGAAGAACGGATTCTTACGTAATTTTCCATTGGCGGATTGTGGTGTACCATTCCTCCATGTTTTCGCATGGAGCAGGAAAAAATGGGGGGTTCAGCAATGAAAACAACAAAAAAACGAGTTGAGTTATCTGGAGAGAAAATTGAGAAAACTCCAGAAGTGAAAAAGGAATTGGTAACCCTTAGGAATAATCTGGGACTTTTCCTGTTGAAAAATCCAAATTATTTCGGAAATCTTTCCGGACCGATTGTAAAAAAATTTAAACCAGTATTGTTGAAGAAAAATGACACCTATTTCGAAGAACTCACATGCATCAGCTTTGATCCAAAAACCAAGGATCTATCCGGTATTATTGCAATCAAAAGGAACAGTGGATATAACGGAGGGCCATGTTCAGAAGGAAGCAAGGAGTATGTGCGGTTCTATATTGATTATGACAGAGATGGCTCCTGGATAGATGCAGGATTAACTTCATTCGACGCACACGATCTCACATTTTCAAATGCACTCTGCTATGCAGTGCACCTTCACATCACACCAAAAAAGAACTTTTGTTGTGAGGAAAAGCCTATCCTGCCTCGCATACGAGGAATTCTATCATGGAATACACCTCCCCCGGCTGATGATCCCAACTGGACTCCGATTTGGGGAAATCATCTTGATAGTGACATCCAGATAGACCCATTGTCTTCCCTGATTTGTGCATTTTTAAAAAAATCCATCATTGATCAAACTCCTGAAATAATTGAGAAACTTTCATTTGAGACTTCAAAATCCATACAGAAATACCTTCCAAAAACAGCTACTTTGGCTTCACTCAAGGAAGCATATGGAAAAAAAGTGGATGATGCCAGAATTGTCTTCCCTTCATTACAACTGTTTATCACGAATCCCAATTCAGCAGACGCACTCTATGCCATGAAGTTGGTTGAGAATGCTGGTTTCAATCTGGATAAAATCACTGATGCGTTTCTCAAGCCTAAATTTGATACCACATATGAGGAATTGAAATGTATAGGGCTTGACCGTGACACCAGTATCCTGCATGGAGCTATTGTTATCAAAAGGTCTTGCGGATATTCTGGAAACCTCTGCGAACAGGGAAGCAGGGAATATGTAGCATTTTATATCGATTTCGGTAGTGGATGGGAATACGTCGGAACCACGTCAGTCCAGGTTCATGACATTCCTGATATTCCTGCTGAAGGATTGTGGTATAATATACAACGTCCTGTGTCACTTTCAGCAGAGCAAAAAGAATGGTGTGAATCCGGGAAGGCAAAAGTAAGGGCAATCCTTTCATGGGATGTTCCACCTCCCCCTGACACTCCCGATTACGTCGCGCATTGGGGTGACTGGGAAGAGTGTAACATTGAGATTCGACCATTGCCACCCGGGGTTATCCCTGGACAGGGGATGGTACCATATATTGAAACGGTAGGGAGCATGCCGATATGTTGTATCGATCCATCCGGATACGCAAATGGGGAAAACGCAAGCGGACTTGTAGCAAAAGACAGCCCGTTCGATGGAAACATCAGGATAAATGGCCTGATTTTTTATGAACCCGATTATTATAACGCCACACCTGGTATAAGCCAGGTAAAATACCGGATATTGATAAAACAACCTTCACATAGTGACTTTCAGCCTCTGCTGAAAGCATTTACCATACATGTATCAAGGATAAACAACGGGATTTTCGAAGTCTACTTTGTTGGGGGACACTGGACTACCCAGCAACCAGTTACCCAGACACCGAATCCATTGGATGGTGCAATATTCTATTATCCTGACGGACAAGGCTCCAGTTGTGTTTCAGTCAGCGAGAATCTTCTCGGAGTGTTCCGTCCATCTGAAGAAGGCCTTCACGAGATGTATATCGAAGTATTCGATCCAGTAACATCCGACTGGAGTATCAAGAGTAACACTGTGAAGTTCATGGTCGATATGACCTATCCCACCGTAGATATCGAAATAACGAGCGGAACAGGCAATTGTGGCACTTTCACACAAGGAGACATCATCGAAGGAACATTCTCAATCAGTGATGCTCATTGTCACAGCGTTTCCCTTAGTGTAACGCCATCAACGGAAGCCCATGGTGCCACGCCGGAAATTGTGGGAGTTGGGACATCTTCCCTTGCCTACAGTACACTGTCGCTTCCGGGAACCGGAATAGCAGGGACCTGGACACTCAAAACCCTGGCAATGGACCCCTGTGGATATAACATCCGCATCCATGGTGAAGATAGAACGATCGTAAACAGCAGCTGGATTGGCCATGAAAAGTGGGATATCGAGGGATTCTGCCTGAAGAAGAAATCCGCGTAACGCTGGAGGTGATGATTGTATGGGGGTAAAAAGGGGAAAGGAGGTAGAGATAACTGTCCGCGACTATAGCAGTAAAGTGCTAACCAATGCCACTGTCACACTCAAACCGCTCGGAGAGAGATCAGGACGAACCTTTGGAGTCAAGGCTGATCGGAAACAGTTGATTATGCATCTCATGCAATCGAACCCGGAACCCACCCGATCAGCGGGAAGACAGAGGGTATGATCTAAAGGAGAGGAAAGTTCGACAAGATCCCAGTAACCGTAAGGAAATCTTTGTTCTTGGGAAGAAAGATATGCCTTTCTTTACCTGAGAAGGGCAAAGATTTCTTTTAAATCCGTGAGAGAATCTCCGCATCCATTCTCCTACGATTCCGATTGAATGGAGAACAGATTGCCATAAATCTGAAATAAAAAAGGAGGTATAAAAAATGGAACCTGATGACTTCAAAATCCAAATTAAACAGAAGTTTTCTGCTCTCGATCCCGGCGTGAAAGTACGATGGGATCTGGCACTAAACTACCCGGCGACAATCAGGGGCAAGCTTTCCCTTCCAAGCAATGAAGAACCTGAAAAAATCGTAAAACGTTTTTTGCAGGTAAACAGCGAATTATTTAAACTCAAGGAACCTGAAAAGGAATTGAAGTTTAATTCACTTAAGACCGATAGCAAACGCAATTCACGTTTTTATTTTCATCAGATTGCTGAGGACATCCCTGTATGGGGTGGCTATATTGCAGTCACAATCAATCCAGAGGGGATTGTTACAGGCTTTGAAGCGAAATATCATACAGACTTCAAGGTGGAAATGCCTAAAGGCATTACTTCAACAAAGAAAGAGGAGAGAAAAGAGCGAAAACTGATTCCTCCCAGGGATGCAATTTCTGTTGCAAAAGAACACAGCGGGGGAGTACCACAGGGAAAACCGTTTTTAGTTATTTATCCCTTCGAGAATGCGTATCATCTTGCCTATCATGTTGAAATGCTCGGATCAGAAGGAGAAAACCCGGCTGACTGGATTTATTTCATCGATGCATACACAGGCAAGATAATGAGGCGTTTTAATGCCATTAATTTTGCAGAAATGGTAAATGGATCAGGCATCGGCATAAACCTTAACGAAACTGCAGCAAGCCCTGTGCATGATTTTCGCGTGTTCCATGACGATGATAATAATTATTACCTGCGTAATACGGAAATAACGCCTGAAATCCGCATTTGTGATATCGCCGGTGGCGGGTTGCATAACAACTACGCAGGACGTGATGATCTTTCAATGGATACCGACACCCAATGGAACGACTCCAACAACCCATCCCGCGTGGACAACCAGCGAACCGAAGCGGAAGGGTACTGGTCGATGCACAGGGTTGTAGATTATTTCACCCGCGATATTGTTGTAAATGGAATACACCTTTTCAATCGCAATGGCTGGGACAATGCAGGAAATGATTGGCGTGTGGTTGTGCATTATCAAAAATATGCCGGAACGAATTACACTTCATCATTCTTCTCAAGAAACCCGACTTATGGTCACCGGGTATATCATGGGGACGGGGACGGGATAACACGTACATACAAAGCAGCGCTTGATGTAAACGGTCATGAATGGACACATGGAGTCCAGTTCTCGGAAATCCCTCCACCAGTTCCCGGTGCTTACGGTGGCTTCAATTCGGATCTTGTGGATCCGATATCCATTGGAGAGGCGTCGTGTGATATTATCGGTTGCACTATAGATGCGGGCTGGCACATACGACGCGAATTTGAGGCAGAAATTTTCTTTACAGGCGCATTAAGGAGCCTGGAAAATCCGCCGTTGTATGGCGGTTCCGATCACATGAATGCGGTTGCCGATGGTGCGGGGCACGGCTGGCGGATGGATATCAGTCACTACTACGAAAACTCCACGATACTAAGCCATGCTTTTTATCTCATGGCAATGGGAGGCAGACACCCGACGGGTGTTGCCGGGTATGAAGAGATCTCAGTCATCGGGCAGGGGGTAGATTTTGCGGAAAACCTGGTATACCGCTACCTTGTGTTCCATGCGGCCGCAAACGACACTGTACAGGACTTCCGTGACAAGGTTATATTATCATGCAATGATCTCTATCCCGGCGATACATGCAGAGAATGGTGCGTGAAAAGGGCTTTCGATGCAGTCGGGCTCTACGATGACGCGATTGGCGGAGTAACACCTATTCCTGCGGGAATTAATCTCCATATAACCCCCTGGGGAGCCAGGAATGGGCAGGCGCCTTACTGGCAGTCTCCCGATGTATATTGCCTGGATGAATCTGATATTATAGTCGAGCCGAAAAAGAACAAAGTGAACCGTCTCGTTGCGGTCGTCCGCAATATCGGGAGCACGGACGCGAACAATGCATCCGTGAATTTTTATTATTCACCGTTCGGCTTCGGATACAGGCATGAAGATTTCAAGTTTATCGGCAGCGCGGTTATCGATGTCCCTGCGGATGGAACGGACATCGCAGCGGAGGTTGACTGGGATCTGACCGATTTGACCGATACCTTCGGCGGCGAATGGCCACATCCCGTGGGTGATTTCGATCATTTTTGTATAAGAGTGGAAATCATTCACCCCGGTGAGGTCTATACCTGCGACAACGAATGCCAGCATAACTTCACCAATGTAGGAACCGAGGAACTTCCTGATGGCGATGGCGACGGGGTCTGGAAATTTTTGATAGCGAATCCTTATCCAGAACCGGTCTGGATGATGATCCATGTACAGTCCAACCTGCCATCCTCGATGAAATATGGGATCAAGGTATTCGGCGATGATAAAATAAAAATTGAAGATATGCCTACAAAACCGGATTATTTGCCTGAAAACGTATACCCGGTGCCACTGGCAGCGAAACAAAAAAAGGTTGCAGAATTGAGAGTCTTTATCCCTAGACAGACTGCGTTACGTCTCGCGAAGGCACCCGGAGGTCGCAAAAACTTAACGTCAATCTCCTTATCGGCAACAATTAAGAATGTTGGAGTGGGGGGTATCGAAGTTGGATTCTTTGGAAAAGACCTATGGAATATACCCAGATTCAAACCGGTTGTTCCAGGAATCCTTTATCCGACAATCGAAGGCAAGGTATACAGTCTTTCATATAATGATCGAGGAGAATTTATCGGGTTCACCTTGAGATTGATCGACAGGAAGCTGAAATACTTTGAGAGCATGTCGGAAAGCCTGGAAGAGAGATTGAATGAAGCAAGATCGGAAAGCCGGTTCGTGATGATCCGGTTGGACCAGAAGGGAAAAATTGACCATATTTTGATAAATGGGAGATAACTTTCCCTTCTCTTTTTATTCTCCAGCTTCCTTTATGTTGCCTTCACCGCCTTCACCGGGGAGTTCAAATTACCTGTGACGATAATCGGAGGCTTAAAGAATAAGAATATTCCGCCGTGTTTAAGAATAATTGAAATCGCGCCGAAGAATCTTTCCTGGTTCGAGGTTCCTTCGGAATGTGCTTATGCTTGTTTGCTCATGTTATTTTTCTCCTGATATTACCCACATCCCCGTAATCTGCCCGCTTGAGAGGACATGGCCTTCAGGAGCGGCGCGGTATCCACCGCCCCGGAGGGATCGTCGGAATAATCAACTCCCTCTTCCCGATTTCACTTTCACTCCCCATTCACGGAAGGGAATTGATGCCGGAAAAGAATGGTTCCCCATGGCATTTGATGATATGAAGACCTTCAAGGGGAAGGCCTATTCCGGAATGTCTGTCGGCGGCTCCCATGTCTGGGAGTATCCCCACGGCATATGGCACGAGGAAAAGGTGGCCCCGGACCGCTGGGTCTTCTCCTTCCGCTGCGAGAAAAAGAGGATCCGGAAGGCACCGGAAGGGTCCGGAGCCCTCCCCGGGACACAGTACCACTGGTTCATCCTTGCCCACCAGCGGGTCCGGAAGCTGGACCAGGATACCTACGAGACGGTCATGCAGGGAGTCAAGTACAAGGTCGCCCACAAGAGGCCTTACTGGCGGCGCTGGAACACGGAGTACCCGGACAATGAACCAGAGCGGGAGATCCTGATCCGGATCCTCGAACAGTACCTGGAAGAGCTGAAAGAGGGTGGAAATGTGGAGAACAATCTTTCCAGTGTGGTCGAAATAACGTGAGCCCGAAGGGAGGGGACTGGAGTATTCCGTTTTACGGGCATTGTTCAATCCCTACAGTTCCCCGCCCGATAATCCCCGCTCCGGAGGGATACTTGCTACTAGATTGCACGTATCATTGATACCATCTATCGAATATAACAGTTTAATGTTTTAATATCTCAAACGGAAATTAAAAGAAAATAGATAAACAGTCAGGAAATCACCCTTTTTCGAAGATTTTTCGGTAATGAAAGTTTATAGAATAAGCGGTTTCCCCATTGGAGATACTGGGTTTGTCAAATCACACTTTCACCCTCCAACAGCTAGTAATTAATTATCAGTTTAATATTGAAATATTAACGATAGTTCTTCATGGGATGGTGATTTTTCGTTGGGATGTAATAAATAGCAAAAAATACCAAGAAAGGTTACCGAATTGGGTCTGTTGATGATCGAAATCAAGTCCATAACCCAAAAACAGATCAGTTTGTGAAACGTAATGCCGATACAGGAAAATTCATGGACGCGAAAAAGGATGACAAACCCTTCAAAGGTATAAGGAAAGAAAAATAGAAGGTAAAAGGCAGGGATTCATTTGATGCTATTTACCGAAACAAAAAGATTCCACTATGAAATTTCATTAAAGGACTTATGAAGGGTAAAAAGCAATTTATTATATTGTTGTTTTTAGCTGGCTTTTTCATCTATTTCGTTCCCTACGGAATTTTATTTAGTATATACATGCTTGAAATGAGACCTAAAGTTGAACTTGAAATTAATACATTCGAGGAGAACCTTAGTCAAATTACAGATCCCCAAGCGAAAGTTAGGGAAATAGCAAATTATACCGTGAAAGACTATTATCAAACTTATGGACGTAAGTCAAATCCATTTTTATTTTTTTCTTATGCCTGGTTTATTCAAATTCACGGAGATATAAAGAGTCCAAGAATTAAATCATTTATATTCCTTGAAAATGATCCTTATTTTATCGCATATTATAAGACTGGAGCATGTATGGAGGCGGCTACTCTTTTTAATTTCATTGCAAATAAATCAGGTTTTGAATCAAGAATTGTAGGAACCAAAGCAGAAGATCATCAATGGAATGAAATTAAAATTAACAACAATTGGATACACGTCGACCCAACGATTTACTACCACTATATTCACGATCCAAACAATTTTTCAAATTATAAAAATCTCTGGTTTAACAATACAAACGCTTATAATGAAATTGGATGGTATCCGGATGGTTATTCGAATGTAGTTGTGATAGGCACAAATGAAGATCTTACTGAAAAATATTGTAAAGCTTCAAATTTATCCATAATTTGTCCAAATTGTAATTATATAAAAATAAAACCTGAAGACGGAAAGCGCTATTCAATAGACCAAAAAGTTAATTTTTCTGAAGTCAATTTTGTATTAGGGCAAAAAAATTATTCAATAACCGCAGTAACAGATTTAATCCCATTTTTACTTATTAAACAAATTACTGTCAATGCATCACTTAAGGGAAATAACAATTTCCATGTTAGTGTTGTTCCAACAGAAATAACACCAACAATATATTCCTCAATGATTCTAATTCTGATTCCAATTGGTATGGTTATATACGGCCTAAAACAAGTTTTTAATATCTGGAAAAATTGGAAAAGAAAATGAGATTGAACGATAAAGGGCAATCGACGTAAATCGCTATCCTCCTGACTGCTTGTTGAGAGCCGTGCCATTTGAAAACAAGGAGATCTCTCCGCCCATCACACCTTCCGATACGTCCCCGTCAGCTTCCCGGTTCCCAGGATATGTCCCTCCATAGCCTTCCGGAGCGTTTCAGCATCCATCGTCCCGGTAGTGTCCAGATGGTCATCCAACGCCCATAGAGTCAGGACATACCGATGCGTACTGCCTGAAGGGGGACATGGACCGCTATAGCCGGTTTTTCTGAAACTGTTTAATCCCTGTATTGCACCGCCCTCCAATTCCCGTGCCAGGGAGATGCCCGCGGGAAGCTCTCTTTGCTCACCGGGTATATTATAGAGGACCCAGTGGCTAAACGTCCCGGCCGGTGCATCGGGATCTTCAAGGATAAGGGCGAAACTCCCCGTACCTTCCGGGACATTGCTCCACGATAGAGGGGATGATACTCCCTCACCGTCGCAGGTATACAGAATCGGGATCGTTCTGTTTGCCGGGAATGCATCGGAGGTGAGGATTAACGTAAGTTGGGTTGGTTTTTCTATGGTTGGGGGTGTTTGGGAGGAGCATCCTGCCAGGAGGAGGGATGCGGTGAGGAGGGTGACAGCTGTTATGAGGTGGAGGGGTGGCATAATTGGGGATTGTATTAATCAATGTTATAAAATGATCTTAAATGTGTGATATGCGGTACGTTTCCGGAAAGTGTTGATATAGCTCTCGTCGAGAGATGGGAAAATTATTAAAATATTGAACCAATTTCTTATTTATGAATTAATATGAGCCTTTTAAGAAAATTGGGCGATGCTTTACATAAAATTGATCATAATATCTCTTGGAAGAATAGGGGCATCCTTTTCCAACAGGTAGCCATAATTTTTTAATATTAAGGCTAGTAAGGATATATTTCCAAATTCTGAAGAAATGCTTCATCATCTATTTCTCCAGTTAATTCAAGGAAATTCAATTCTCTTTTAATCCATTTTGAAATAATGTCTTTATGCTCCCCAGAAAAACCCACAATATTTATTAAATCGTCGACCTCTGATTCAATATATCCATACAACCTTCCACGAAAGATGAATAGTATAGGATCTAATGTGGTACACTCAATCGACTGAATTTTATTAAAAATATTAACATGCAGATATGAAGATGTTTCGAATTTCAAATCATTTTCAATTAATGGAGCAATTAATGTAAATAATGAAAATAAATTTTTACTATCTAATTCTGCATTTTGAAGTTGAATAATAAAATCCACAAAAAAAGGAGAGATTAGGGGATAGGAAACAGAACTTGTAGAATATTCCCACGGTAGAGGATTCGCCATTAGTCTATTACTTAATCGAGAGATTTCTTCAACAACTGTGCTATAATTTACAGAGTCAATTCGAATTCTTTCTGCACATGAATTAAAGATGTCATCAATAATTGAAGATACCAAAATAGGATATGTCCCATAAACCGCATTTACAGAGAATAAAATACCAGATCCGTGGTAATGAACAGCATCTTCTATTGTGAAATTTTGAATAATTATCCCATCTATTGCATTATATTCATGATTCTTACATAAACTGAATATTATTTCTTTATTCCCTTGAATTATTTCTTTTTGTAATCTTGAAATATCTATTTTTGTTAATAAATGTTCTTTTCCTTTAAATCTAAAAAATAAGTCGAATGAGGGCAGTGAAGAAAATATTTTTAGCATCGATGAAGCCTTTTCATCATCACTACTTTTGATTTTACTAGAAATATTATTAATAAGTGATTTTCGAATAGATTGAATGTTTTCTTTGTCTGCGACCAATAAAGGATTTATTAGTTCATCTAAAGTATAATTTTCCCTAATTAATGAAGTATCTTTTATGGAGTGCCTTGAAAGGTCAACACATAAATCAAGACATTCGCCAACGATATTCTTGATCACAAAAGGAGATGGAACAATAAATTCAAGTGATCTAACCGAAAATGAAATTAAATTAAATCTTAATTTAATATCTTTTCCATTTGTCTCTTCAAGAATTCGAGTTAATATTTGATTTTCGGCATCTTGAGTGCTTAACCTTTTCATCTGCAGTGCAAGTTGTGCTATAACATCCCACTCTCTCTTAATAATTTTAGGTAATAAAAAATCTAAAAGTTCTTCAGATGTCTGATAATTTCTGACCAAATAATACGCAGTAAAGTATTCTAAAAAGGTCCTATGGGTGAATTGATATAATCTTTCACCTTGCCCTGGTGCACCTATTTCAGAAAATACCCATGCCCTGCCTCTTGAAAAATCTATAAATCTTTCTGCTTGTGAAATCGCATCATCTTCGGAGTCATAATGCCTCGGGTAAAGAAATTCAACCGCAATTTCTTTTAATTTCCGATCTGTTACTCCCCCCAATAATCTATCATCGGAATACAGCTTGAAGGCAATATAGCCTAAAGTGGGTTTTAAATGAGACTCAAGAGGTAAACCTTGGGAAACACCTCTAACCTTATCCCATTTTTTCAATAATAATTCAGAACATTTTTCATATACTTCTGGTCGATTTTTTGGAATATACCCTTCGCCTCGATAGATATCGCACATTAATGAGAGGATTAACGGATTTGATCTTAAGTCTTTGACAATTATACTATCAGTCAAAAAAGATTGAATTTTTGATTTCCTTTCACTTACATCTTCATAATTTTTATTAAACCATTTATTGACATATTCCTCAACTTGACTATCATCAAAATCAGCTATGTAAAATGTACCGAATCTGTCTTTACTTAAAGGGGCTTGTTCATATCCAACCTTCCGAGACGTAATTAAAATTGGGACTGAAGGGAAATGATGACTAAAGGATTCAATATTATCACTTATTAATTGTCTTTTATTAGTATCGATTAATTCATCGAGCCCATCAAAAATTATTAACGCTCGACCATTTTTCAATAAATATTCGAAAGCACCTTTAGGAGAAGGTTCTTGATACCAACTGTTTGAAATATGTTCAATATATTGAATAATTGAAAGTCCATCAGATTCTTGTTTTATTCCGTAATCACGTAATACTACTAATATTGGTGTAAGATCTCTGCCAGAAAATTTACTTTTTCCAAATCCCCTGCTGAAATCATAACAAACTTTATGGGCAAATGTCGTTTTTCCCGCTCCAGGATCTCCTAATATGACTGAACGATAGATATTCGAGACCAAATTTTCGTATGCAATTACATCTCGTTTTTCACCTTTATACTCCAAGCTGCTTGAAAAATTCGGTGTTACATATAAATCATCAAGAGGGATTCTTTCGGCATTTTCGAGATGAGGGGATCTAAAACTTCCAAATCGTTCTTCTATATCTTTTCGATATTTTTCCTCGAAATCCAGATAATCTTGAATTGTTGCAGCGTTTTTTGATAATAATAATTCAATATTTTCCTGTAAATTTTCAAGGGAATTGAGAATAAATTGGTGTCTTATTTGATCCAATTTTTCATGAGCATAAATGGAACCTTTTTTAATGCTTTCATGATAAATTTTTACTGTGATATTAATTAACGCTTCAAAAATAATATCCGAGACTTTGTCTAATTTAGGATCACTCCCAACATGGAGTTGAAATAAGCTTTTAAACTCAAGTTTTATCATCTCAATGTTCTTTTCTCTATATTTTTCGATAACTTCTACAGAAAAAATTTGCCCAATTACATTTTCTACTTCAGGAGAACGAATAAACGCTTCAATTTTCGATGTTTGGTCATATTCATCCAGATGTCCATCTTTAAGAAGAGAATCAACCAATTGAATAAATTCTCGATCTTTTTGTATAGCTCGTGAAAATGCTTCAAGTCCCTTGCCAAAAACTTGAGTTGTAACATTAGCAACAACACCTAAAATTACGGTTTCAACAGGCACAAAATTCCCTATTTACAGAATAAATTACCAATATTTATTAAGATAACGTCATAATCCTTTATCACACATTTATCCTCTTAATTGTCTAAAGTATATTTTCCATATTGTTTAGATCTAATGATACAAAGCCTCCGCTCCCCGCATCAACCACAACAAAAAACAGCACCAATCTTCCGTACAACAAGAAGGGTAATGCCAGCATGAAATGATTCCCGCCGACTCGCGTACCTCGGTACCACATCCTACGTGTGCCGGCTTAACAGGTTGATTCGGAATAAAATCCGAGAATCCAAGCAGGTTTGACGGTTGACCGGCATCCAAAAACCCGCCTTCCTGAAAAAACAGATGAGAGTATCATCCCCTCATGCAATAGGAGACATCCTCCCGAACCGCTGGAATGCCCAGGCGATGATCACACCGCCGACGAGGTAGTGGACAAAACCGAATGCCAGGCCGGCGATAAAGAACATTGCCGGGAGGTTGATGAGCATCCACATGCCGAGAATCGACGGGAGACTGGAGATCAGGAAGAGGAGAATCCCGTAATTGAGTCCCTGGCGAAGACCTGTCCCGGGTATCCCATTCTGCAGGATTCCATAGACCGCGCTGTAGAGCAGCGCAAGGGCGAGAGAGACGCTGATGCTGATCGCGTAGAAAATTGCCGGGGGCGGGCCCATGTCCGGCATCATCAGCGTGCTCCAGACAGGGAAATATTCGGGCATCATGTAGATGTCCATGG
This sequence comes from uncultured Methanolinea sp., assembly GCA_964452625.1. Taxonomy (GTDB): domain Archaea; phylum Halobacteriota; class Methanomicrobia; order Methanomicrobiales; family Methanospirillaceae; genus Methanolinea_A. Next base: position 685 of record CAYVMJ010000001.1, on the reverse strand, counting down.
TCGCAATCACCTCGCCCATCAGGATGATTTGCGAGGCAATTGCAAAGAGAATGCCCCCGATTATGATGGGTTTTACCATACATGCACAGGAATTTTTCATAAATATTGCCCGATATAACCCATTGCCTGTCGGGGTTAAAAATGTACAGCGGGTGGAAGGTGAAAATGAATGGCAGGATCAGGATCAGGACAGAAAAATGTGAATGGACGGGGGTGATGAAGTCTCATTTCAGGCCGCGAACCTGGCGGTATCCGTCGTAACGATACGAATGAGATAAAAAGAGCCTCCGCTCCTTATTTTCAATAATCACAAAAAACCGCACCAATCTTCCGTACAGTAAGAAGGGTGATGGCAGCGAGGGATGGTTCCCGAGGACTCGCGTACCTCAGTACAACATCCTACGTGAGTCGGCTTAACTGCTGGGTTCGGAATGAGTCCAGGTGTTTCCCGACTGCTATGGCCGCCATCACCCAAAGCCAAGGTCCGGATTTGAACCGGAGTGTAGTTGATCTGCAGTCAACCGCGTAGCCGCTCCGCCACCTTGGCGCCGTGTTTGGCCTTACTCTATTCGTTCGAATAGCACATAAGGCTTTCAGGTTTGCACTCAGAATTTCGTCTGGGTTTGACGTATAGAGCACTGGGGATTTGGACGTTAGTACCTGCGGACTGAACACGTCGTTGCCT